>CABQXY010000001.1:0-172888 GCA_902468245.1 uncultured Porphyromonadaceae bacterium
AGAGAAGTTAAACCTTATCACGCCGATGGTACTGCGAAAGCGGAAGAGTAGGTAATCGCCACTTTGAAACGAAGGGACTCAGAAATGAGTCCCTTTTTTCGTCTTTTTTATTTCTTTTTATTCCTTTTTTGGGTCAGCGGATTTTTTTGTCTAAAGACACGGTCTTTTGTTTAGTGACGCAGGCTCAGAGAGCCTTGTGATATATTTAGACAGGAGAACAGAAATTTGGACAGGAGAACAGTAGAACAGGAGCAGTCGGAACTGGAGGGGCGGTGTCCCCACCGCCCGCCACGTCGATACAGTGACAAATTGACGACGTGGACGTCGTCATCCCAGTCGCGCGGCTCCAGTTCTACTGTTCTCCTGTAGAAATTACTCACTCGGCACGGAGTACCCGCGCCACGAAGGAAGTATTGTCTCATAAATCGACTACATCGGAGGGTAATTGGAGAGTAACAGGGAGGTAGCATTATTTTAACACAATTTAGTTGGGGCTTAGGCTTTTTTTTCTTAATTTTGTGGACTGAAATGAGTCTATAGTGTCAGGCATTATTCAACAATCTGAACAATACTATGATATAATAGAAACCACGGAAATACTAATACAAACCTAAATACAAAATTATGAAGAAACTTTTACTCACACTCGCAACGGTGGCAATGTGCGGTTTCGCATCGTATGCTGCCGAGACCACCCTTGAGGTTAAGGACGCTACCGACATCAAGGGAACAGATGTACCCGAAAAGCCTGCTGAAGGCACAAGCAACGGTCAGGCTCGTCACATCCAGCCCCTGGAGTCGCTGAAACTTGGCGACTATTCGTTCACATTCACACAGGGTGAAAACAAGAATACAGCTCCGGCTTATTACTATTCTATGACCGGCAAACCAGATGTAAGGACAATCCGCCTGTATGCCAATAATACGATGACGATAACGGCACCTGCCGGCAAAGAGTTCGCTTCTGTGAAAGCTTATCAGGGAACTACAGAAACTGTCGTATACAACGGCGAGAAGGCCACGACATGTACTTTCACGGCGACGGCTACTGTTAAATGGGATAAGTTCGTAATCAGCACAGAGGCTGGCGAGACTCCTAATCCTCCTGCAGGTGATATCACGGTGAAGAAAGCTACAGAGGTTGCAGCCGGTGAAGTCGCTTTCGTATTCAACGAGGGTTATGTAGAGACCTTTGCCGCTGATAAGGCTTTTGGTTACTGGATGGCAGTAGCTGCTACGCCTGCCGATGAGATGAAGGTGTCGAAAGAGGCTATCTTCACGCTTGCTTCCACTGACAAGGGCTATACCATTAAGGACTGCAACAATCGTTTCATGGGCTGGGATGGCCAGCACTGGTCGTTCAACGCATACACCACCGCTGATGAGGGCAACTGCTACTGGACCGTTACAATGGTAGACGGAAAAGTAAAGATTGCAAATACAGAAAAATATGTAGAGGAAGGTAAAGATCCCGTTGAAGTATATCTGGCCGGTAAGGCATATAACAGTGATTATGAGATGTGTCCTACCAGCTTTGAGAATAAGCCTCTCCCCCTGCTGTATGTCAAGGGTGAGGGCAGCGGCGTTGCCAACATCGCAGTCGAGAACAACGGCGAGGCTGTTTACTACAACCTGCAGGGCGTTCGCGTAGAGAATCCCGTAAAGGGCCTGTACATCGTTGTTAAGGGCGGCAAGAGCCAGAAGGTGATGCTCTGATACATAACTTCAAGATAATATAAAGGAAGGGTGCCGAAAGGTACCCTTCTTTTTATTTGGCGACGCGGGAGATTCTTATAATTGGCGACGTGAAGATTCTTATAATTGGCGACGTGGACGTCGCCATCCCAGTGGTCGGACTGGAGTGACGACGTCCACGTCGTCAATATGTGGGCGGTGAGGACACCGCCCCTCCAGTGCACAGACAACTCCACGTCGTCAATATGCGGGCGGTGGGGACACCGCCCCTCCAGTTAGATTTGCATTTGTGGCGGGAATTTATTAGCTTTGCATTTTAAACGGATAATCAACGTCAGGATATGGAGCGAAGCAGTGATTTGACGGGAACAATCGGGACTTTGACTCGTGTTGAGGAAAGCAATGGCATTACGAAACCGCGCATCCTCATAATCTACACGGGCGGAACCATCGGCATGACCGAGAATCCCGCGACCGGCCGTCTCGAGCCTTACAATTTCGCGAATCTGATTGAAAACGTTCCCAAACTGCGGCGTCTGGATTTCAATATCGACTATTATCAGTTTGACGTTCCGGTGGATTCTTCGGCCATCAATCCGAACCATTGGGTGACGATGGCGCACATAATCGAGGACACGTACGACCAGTATGACGGCTATGTGGTGCTTCACGGCACCGATACAATGGCCTATACCGCATCGATGATGAGCTTTATGCTGGAAAATCTGCGTAAGCCTGTGGTGATCACAGGCAGCCAGCTCCCCATCGGTGAGGTCCGTACCGATGGGGAGGAAAACCTGATTACATCGCTGCAGGTGGCCGCCGAGCGGACGCCCGAGGGAGAGCCGATGATACAGGAGGTGTGCATCCTGTTTGAAAACTATCTGTGGCGCGGCAACCGTAGCACCAAATATTCGGCCGACAATTTCAACGCCTTCAAGAGCAACAATTTCCCGCGTCTGGCCAAGATAGGCTTAGGCATCAGTTTCCGCAGGGATGTGCTGTGGCGTCCAAGGGAGAACAAACCGCTGACAGTGCATTACGGCATCGATCCGCATGTGATTTACCTCAGCCTGTTCCCCGGCCTGAACGAATCGATAATGCGTTATATGCTTGAGGCTCCGGACCTGCGCGGGGTGGTGCTGAAGACTTTCGGGGCCGGTAACGCTCCGACCGACGATTGGTTTGTCAATACCCTTAAGGAGGCGGTGGACCGTGGCCTTGTGATAGTGAACGTGACGCAATGCCACAACGGCATGGTGGATCCGTATCGTTACGAGACGGGGGAGGGTCTGCGCCGCGCCGGAGTGATTTCGGGCAAGGACCTGACGAGCGAGGCCGCGATAACCAAGCTGATGTTCCTGTTCGGCCAGGGCTATGACCGTGAGGAAGTGAAGCGGCTGATGGAGATACCGCTTGTGGGCGAGATGCACGCGTAAGGGGGAACGCTACATCTCAGGGGATGGAAATGACAAACACCGTTGCCAAGCGGGAGCCGGATCTGAACCGTCAGATACTCGCCCTGGCCCTCCCTGCGATAATAAGCAACATCACCGTACCCCTGTTGGGGCTGTGCGACACGGCCGTGGCGGGACATCTGCCCGAAGTGGCGGCAATCGGAGCCATATCCGTCGGCTCCATGATGATCAATGTGTTTTGCTGGCTGTTCGGTTTTCTGCGCATGGGCACCACGGGGCTGGTGGCGCAGGCATACGGCGCGCGCAACCGCGGACGCTGTCTGGACATATTGCGCAAGACGCTGTGGGCTGCCGGCATAGGTGGCATCGTGGTCATCGTGGCGCAGGGGCCGCTATGGAACGCGCTGATGGCGTTGATGAAGCCTGACGATGACGTGCAGGAACTGACGCGGCAATATTACAGGATATGCGTATGGGGCGTGGCGCCGCAATTGGTGATAATGACCTTGACTGGATGGTTTATCGGACTGCAGAATACCCGAGTGCCGATGTGGATAGCCATTGGCGTGAACGTGGTGAATGTGACGCTAAACGTGCTGTTGGGACTCGTGTTGGGCTATGGAGTGCGAGGCGTGGCCATGGGTACGACAATATCCAACTGGCTTGGATGCGTTGCAGGCTTGGCTGTATGTCTGAGGTGGGTGCGAGGCTGGAGCGGCGTGTTACGGCAGCTGACAGAGCATGGCGACGGGCATATTGCATGGACGGAACTGTTCGGGATGAACGGCTATCTGTTCGTAAGGTCGGCGTGTATCATGGCCGTGTCGCTGTCCATGACGGCGTATAGTGCCAGGATGGGAGCTGTTTCTTTGGCCGCCAACGCCGTGATGATGCAGTTCTTTCTGCTGTTCAGCTATTTTATGGACGGTTTCGCTTTTGCCGGCGAAGGGCTGGTAGGAAAATACCATGGCGCAGGCGATGCGCTGATGATGCGGTGCAGCGTGCGCGCGTTGCTTAAGTGGGGAGTTTGGATGGCCGTGATTTTCTTCACGATATATGCGCTGTTCACTCCGCACATTACAGGATTGCTTACGGATAAGATGGTAGTGGTTGACCATGTGGAACGTCTTAAAGTGTTCGTTATGTTGCTGCCTCCGCTGACCGTCTTGGCCTTCATATTCGACGGCATATACATCGGATTGGGGCGCACCGGCGTCATGATGTGGTCGGCCATTGCCGGCATGGCGCTGTTTTATGTCATAACCGGCGTGAGCGGACTAAAACAGAACGGAACCGCCATGCTCTGGCTGGCTTTTGAGGCCTACTTGGTGCTTCGCGGCGCATGGCTGGCAACCTTTTACGCCGTGGATGGCAAAAAAATGGCGAAAATTTCGTAAATTTGCAGAACGGGTGCAAAATGGCCCGAAACGAAATGGAAGAAACGAATAGCGGCTACAGGGCGATACGCATAGGAGACCCGTCGGACTGGCGGCTGGTGATGGTGATTGGTGCCGGTGGCATCGAGACATATCTGCGCAATGTGGAGAATCCGATGGACGAGGTCGAGACACTGTTCCGCGAGGAATGGGACGGCGACACGTCGACCTTGCTGGAGCGTGTGGAGAGTGCTGTGTACGACCATCCTCAGTTGCTCGACGACTTTGCCGCCGACATCGCGATAGAGACACCCAAGGCGTTATGGATTCCCGAGAAAATAGCGGAAAAAGGTGAGGAATCGGATTCCGACGACGAGACGCCGACCGTGGAGAAGATATATAACGCCGTGTACGAGAGTGCCGAGGAGGACATAATGCAGGACTACGTGGACGGCAAGGTGTGTGCCTACACCCTCGTGCCGGGTCTTCAGGCGTTCCTGCAGCGCACGTTCCCCGGCGCACGGATACGCTGTCATCAGTCTGTACTGGTGAAACGCCTGTGCGACAGGGTGGTGGATATGCCGCGTGTGTACATTGACATACGCAAGGGATGGGCCGATTTCGTGGTGTTCGATGGCACGAAACTGCTGATGGCCGTGAGTCATGAATGGCGCGCGCAGGAAGATATACGTTATCATTTGTTTAATCTGTTGGACGTATATGACATCGATCCGAAGGGTGTGCATGTCAGCCTGTCAGGAATGCGCGACGAGAAGAACGTGCTGATGCAGGTGTTGCGCGGCGACGTGGCGTATGTGATGAAGACATTGGTGCCCGGCATAGCCTCCAAGACGGGCATGTCGTTGGTGGCGTCGTTATTGATGAGGAGCGAGAAAGCGTAAGTCAGAAGTCAGAGTGCCGAAGTCAGAAGTGATCGGGGACGAGGTAATAAGATAGAATCAGAGAGACGGGATGAGGATAATAAGAGGGAAATATGGCCGCAGACGTTTTGACGTGCCGAAGAACATAACGGCGCGTCCGACTACGGATTTCGCGCGCGAGAACCTGTTCAACGTGCTGGAAAACCGCGGCGAGATTGAGGATATGGCGGTGCTGGATCTGTTTGCCGGCACCGGAGCGATATCGTGGGAATTCGTGTCGCGAGGAGCGCGCGAGGTTACAGCTGTGGAGGAGGCACCGGTGCAGGCGCGGTTCATCCTGTCGGTGCAGGAGAAATTGGGTGACAAGACGCTCCGACTGTTTCGCGGCGACGTGTTCCGTTATCTGGAGCGGCCACGCGGCGAATACGACGTGGTGTTTGCCGACCCGCCGTACGATCATCCACGATTCGGCGAGATTCCCGGGCTGATACTCAACTCGGCCGCCGCAAAGCCCGGAGCATTGGTGATAGTAGAGCATTCCTCGAAGTTCGATTTCAGCGATATGCCCGAATTTACCGAGAAACGGGAATACGGCAGCGTAAACTTCAGTTTCTTCAGAAAGAAACAGCAGGAACAGTAAGACAGAAGATTAAGGTATAATCAGAAAGAAGACTCAAGATGGACAATAAGATAAGACTGGACAGGATAGAGGACGCCATTGAGGATTTCCGCAACGGCAAGATGGTGATAGTGGTTGACGACGAGGACCGCGAGAACGAAGGCGACCTGATCATGGCCGCCGAGAAGATCACGCCCGAGGACGTGAACTTCATGCTGAAGAACGCCCGCGGCGTGCTGTGCGCCCCGATTACCCAGGAGCGTTGCCGCGAGCTGAAACTGGATAAGCAGGTGGAGGACAACACCTCGATGCTCGGCACGCCGTTTACCGTGACCGTCGACAAGCTGGAAGGCTGCTCTACCGGTGTGAGCGCCGCCGACCGTAGCGCCACGCTGCGCGCCTTGGCCGACCCCGCGTCGGTGCCCGAGACTTTCGGACGACCCGGTCACATAAATCCCCTGTATGCTCAGGACCGCGGCGTGCTGCAACGCGCCGGACACACCGAAGCCGCAGTGGATTTGTGCCGTTTGGCCGGACTCGAGCCTGCCGGCGTGCTGATGGAGATAATGAACGAGGACGGTACCATGGCCCGTCTCCCAGAGCTGCGCAAGCACGCCGACGAATGGGGGCTGAAGTTGGTCAGCATCGCCGACCTGATAGCATACCGTCTGCAGAACGACTCATTGGTGGAGCGCGGCGAGGAGGTCGATCTTCCCACTGCATACGGACATTTCCACCTGATACCCTTCCGTCAGAAAGACAATGGACTGGAGCATGTGGCCCTGATAAAAGGAGATGTGACGGGCGACGAGCCGGTATTGGTGCGCGTGCATTCCAGCTGCGCCACCGGCGACATCTTCGGCTCGATGCGCTGCGAATGCGGCGAGCAGCTGCACAAGGCCATGCAGGCGATAGACAAGGAGGGCCGCGGCGCGGTGATATACCTCAACCAGGAGGGGCGCGGTATCGGCCTGATGGAGAAGATCAAGGCCTACAAGCTGCAGGAGAACGGCATGGACACCGTAGACGCCAACTTGCACTTGGGACACAAGGCCGACGAGCGCGACTACGGCGTGGGAGCCAACATACTGCATTCGTTGGGCATACGAAAAATGAAGCTGATGACCAACAACCCGATGAAGCGAATCGGACTGGACGGCTACGGGCTGGAGATTACGGAGATAATTCCGTTAGAGATAGAGCCGAACGAGTACAACCGGTTCTACATGAGGACGAAGAAGGAAAGGATGGGACATCGGCTAAACAAAGTGTAAGGACCTTAAAGAAAATTAAGAAAATCAAGAGAATAGTGTAAATTGGGGAATATATGAGGCGGACAATAACAGCAGGAGTAGTAGCGGCGATGGCGGCAATGGCAGCTATGGCTTTCGGAGCCGGTGTCGAAAAGAGGGCACTGGGCCACGATGATTTCGATAACTGGAAGGGAGTGACCAACTACAGCGTGAGCCGTGACGGCGCATGGGCGTCGTATGCCGTCAATCCGCAGGAGGGTGACGGCGAGCTGTTCTTCCGTAACGTTAAGACCGGTAAAAGCGTGATGATACCGCGCGGCTACAAGCCTCAGTTCACCGCCGACGGCAAATATGGCGTGGCGTTGATCAAACCTCAGTATGCCAAGACCCGCAAAGCCAAGATAGCCAAGAAGAAAGACCACGAGATGCCGACCGACTCTCTGGCTATGGTCGACCTTGAGACGCTGAAGGTCGAGAAGGTGGCCGACGTCAAGAGCTATAAGTTGGGACGCGACGGCGGCGACTGGGTGGCCTGGGTGTCGGCCGATACTGCCTACATCAAGCCCAAGGAACTTAAAGACAAGGATATAAACCGTCCCATCGTGATGTACGACATGGAGACGGGGCAGAAGCGCGCCATAAAATATGTGAAGGACTATGTGTTCTCGCGCGACGGAGGTAAATTGGCACTGAGCATAGAGAAACCGGAGAAGGACACTCTGGCCACCAATAGCGTCGGGATGGTTTTCTTTCCGGACACAAGCTATGTGTTGATAGACCGCGACAAGAAGTTTTACGGTACGCCCGTATTGGACTATGCCGGCGAGAAACTTGCCTATACCTGCAGCGACGATACCGTGAAAAGCGGCACCAAGGACGTGAAGATATTCGTGAGTGACCTTCGTCACGAGATGCGCAGCCCGAGCGAAATCATATTGAATTATAAAGACCGTCAGGGCAATGTGCTTCGGCCTAACGAATACACCGAACCTAAGTTCTCGCACAACGGCAAGCGGCTGATAGCAGGTGTCGCCCCCGTAATAGCACCCGACGACACAACCATCTATGACTTCGAGACCGGTAAGCTCGACATCTGGCGCTGGGATGCACCCATGACTCCACCGCAGGAGAAACATAACCTCGATGACATCAGAAAGGTGTCGTATCCGGTGGTGGTTGACCTTGACGACGGCAAGCAGACGTTGCTGACCGACAACTTTCTGGAGACCGTCGAACCCGGCGACCGCTGGGACAGCGACTGGGTGTTGGTAGTGGACCGCAATGAATCCGTTGTGAGCGAGCAATGGAACTACTTCACGCCCACGAGGATGTACGTGCTGAACGTGAACACCGGCGAGAAGCGCGAGGTAGGCAAGTTCATGTTAGACCAGCAGCCTCAGCTGTCGCCCTGCGGCAACTATGTGGCATGGTTCGACAACCGCACCTGGAACGTTTATGACATCAAGAACAACCGCACCGTGGACGCCGGCAAGGATGTGCCCGAGCCGCTGTGGGACACGCTCGACGAGCATCCGTCGCCCTCGATGGCATGGGGCAGCGCCGGATGGAGCAAGGATGACGGACGATTCCTGGTTTACGGCAAGTGCGACATCTGGAGCCTCGACCCGAAAGGGGAGGCCAAGCCCGTGAACCTGACCAAAGGAAAGGGAGAGGCCGACGGAGTCCGTATACGTTACAAGGAACTGGATCCGGAACACCGTTATCTCAGTGACGGAGACGTGATGACACTGTCGCTGTACGATTACAAGGACCATTACTACGGCCTGGGCTGGATGCGCTACGGCAAGAACGATACGCCGCACTTCGAGGTGCTGGACGGCCACGAATACGGCTATGTGCGCAAGGCCAAGGACGCACCGGTCTATACCTGGACGCGCGGTAACTTCTCCGAGATTCCCGAGGTGTGGCTGAGCAAGGGAACAGCTTTTGAAAAAGCACAGAAACTGACGCAGGTCAGCGACCAGCTGAAGGACGTAAGATGGGGCACGGCGCAGCTGGTGAAGTGGCATGCCTACGACGGCAAGCCGACCGAAGGAGTGCTCTACGTGCCCGATGACCTCGACACATCGAAGCAGTATCCGATGCTGTGCGTGTTCTATGAAACCGGCACCGAGGACCTGTACAGCCATTACACCATGCAGCCCTCGTGGAGTTGGGTGAACTATGGCTTCTATGTCAGCCGTGGATATGTGGTATTCGTGCCCGACATTCACTACACCTCCGGACGCCCCGGCGAGGACGCCTACAATTACGTGTGCAGCGGCGTGGAGGAGATGTGCCGCCGCTATCCATGGATCAATAAGGACAAGGTGGGCATCGACGGCCAGAGCTGGGGCGGCTATCAGACTGCGTTCTTAGTGACACGTACAAATATGTTTGCCTGCGCAGGATCGGGCGCCCCGGTCTCGAATATGACGTCGGCCTACGGAGGCATCCGCTGGGAGTCGGGCGACTCACGCCAGGCCCAGTACGAGCAGGGTCAGAGCCGTATCGGCGGCAATCTGTGGGACAAGACACAGCAGTACATAGCCAACTCGCCGGTGTTCTACGCAAACCGCGTCAACACTCCGCTGCTGATAATGCACAACGACAACGACGGCGCGGTGCCATGGTACCAGGGCATAGAGATGTTCATGGCACTTAGACGACTGCAGAAGCCCGTGTGGATGCTGCAATACAACGGCGAGAGCCACAACATCAAAGCGCGCAAGAACCGCAAGGACATCACAAAGAGACTACAGCAGTTCTTCGACCATTATCTGAAGGACGACCCGATGCCCAAGTGGATGAAGGAGGGTGTGCCCATGATCAGGAAGGGCCAGGAATTCGGATTCGAACTGATTGAGGAGAAATGATCCTGTTTGTAAACGCAAAGATCAATATAGGACTCCGTGTGGTCGGCAAGCGCCAGGACGGTTATCACAATCTGGAGACACTGTTCTATCCGGTGGGCGTTTATGCCGGTAGTGCGGAGAATCCCGAATCGTTCGGCGATGTATTGGAGATAACTCCTGTCGACACGCCGGGATTCAGTGTCGAAATGCGTGGCAGAACCATAGACTGCCCGCTTGAAAAGAATCTTGTTTACAAGGCTGCCAAGCTATATTTCGACGAACTGGCCACGCCAGGATTCGGCGCGCGGATAGTGCTGGAGAAGCATCTGCCTGACGGCGCCGGATTAGGCGGAGGCAGTGCTGACGCCGCTTTTACTCTTAAGGGACTATCGGAACTCGACATCCGTGCCGACGACGAGACGTTGGCGCGGTTGGCTCCGCAGTTGGGTGCCGACTGTCCCTTTTTCATTTACAACCGGCCGATGTATGCCGAAGGTATCGGCGAACTGCTGGAGCCGGCGCCGGGCGTTGACCTGAGCGGATGCTGGATCACGATAATAAAGCCGAGAATTTACATATCGACCAAGGAGGCGTTTGCCGGAATACATTGCAGACCATCGGAAACGGACCTGCGAGAGTTAGCGGGCAGGCCGTTGGAGGATTACAGATCGGTGGCCGTCAACGACTTCGAGGCGAGTGTGTTTCCCGCACATCCCGAACTGCCGGCTATCAAGCGCAGACTGTATGATATGGGAGCGAAATATGCGTCGATGAGCGGAAGCGGCTCGTCGATATACGGCATATTCACCGAACGCGAGCTTGCCGCGACGGCAAGACATGAATTTATGAATGACGGAACTATCGAGGCTTCATACTTGTTAAAAATGTGAGGGACCTGATTGTGAAGCCGTTCATATTCCAGTAGAAGGGATAGAAATCTCACAGCCGGGTTGCAAAAAGCCGATAAATTGTTGCGCAGGGTGCGCGATTAACATTTATTGGCATAAAATTTGTAAGGTATGAGATATAATAAGAAGTGCCGTCATCACGATAACGGCACACAACATCCCGGAACGGGTCAAAGGAATATGGAAGAAAACACTACAAATAAGAATGCACAGGAAGCGCCTGAAAACGACGTGGTTGTCGACGAAGTGAACAGCACACCGGCCGAGGAACAGGAAGCCGGGAACGTCGTGGCCGAAGGCGCCGACGAAGAACTGAGCGAAGAAGCGAAACTGCAGAAGGAAGTGGACGAACTTAAGGGAAAACTGGACAAGGCCAAGAACGACGAGTTGTATCTTCGTGCCGAGTTCGACAATTTCCGCAAGCGCACGCTGAAGGAGAAATCCGAACTGATCAAGAACGCTGCCGAATCGGCCTTCAAGGGCCTGCTGCCCGTGGTGGACGACATGGAGCGCGCATTGGCTCACAGCGACGACACCACCGACCCCAAGACACTGCGCGAGGGGATGGAGCTGATATACAAGAAGCTGAAGAAATACATGGAGCAGAACGGAGTGAAGGAGATGGAAACCACCGGCAATCCGTTCGACGCCGACAAGGCCGAGGCCATAGCCATGGTGCCTGCCCAGTCCGAGGATCAGAAGGGCAAGGTGATTGACACCGTGGAAAAGGGATATACTATAAACGATAAAGTGCTGCGCCACGCTAAAGTAGCCGTCGGCCAGTAAAATCCCGGCTGGAGATTCCTACAGTCGGATAAATAACAAGGAGCCGGAATTATGGCAGACGAGAAAAGAGATTATTACGAGGTTCTTGGCGTCAGCAAGGACGCGACCCCGGAAGAAATAAAGAAAGCGTATCGCAAGATGGCGGTCAAGTACCATCCTGACCGCAATCCGGGCGACAAGGCCGCCGAGGAGAAATTCAAGGAGGCTGCGGAGGCCTACGACGTATTGAGCGATACGGAGAAGCGCGCCAAGTACGACAAGTTCGGCCACTCGATGGGTCCGCAGGGCTTCGGTGGCGGAGGAGCCGGCTATGGAGGTTTCGGCGGCGGAATGTCGATGGAGGATATTTTCGCCCACTTCGGCGATATCTTCGGCGGACATTTCGGCGGCGCTGACTTCGGCGGCTTCGGTGGTGCCGCGGGCGCACGTCCGCGTCGTCACGTGAACAAGGGCACTGACCTGCGCATCACCGTCAAGGTGACGCTGAAGGACATCAAGGAAGGCGTAGACAAGAAACTGAAGATTCCGATGCAGGTGGCATGTCCCCACTGCAAAGGCACCGGCGCCAAGGACGGCACGGCGTTCCATACATGTCCACGATGCAACGGCTCGGGTTATGTCACCACCGTACAGCAGACTTTCATGGGCGCGATGCAGAGCCAGGCCGTATGTCCCGAATGTAACGGCGAGGGGAAGATCATAACCGAGAAGTGCCAGTACTGCAACGGCACGGGCGTGGAGAAGAAGGAGGAAATAGTGAGCTTCCACATCCCCGCCGGCGTAGAGGACGGCATGGTGCTGACGTTGCGAGGCAAGGGCAACGCACCTCGTGGCGGCGGCGTGAACGGCGACCTGCTCATCAAGATTCAGGAGGAGAAGGATGCCGAGCTGATACGCGACGAAAGCGACCTGATCTATAACCTGATGCTGGACTTCCCGACAGCCGCGTTGGGCGGTCAGGCCGAAGTGCCGACCATCGACGGACGAGCACGACTTAAGATTGCCCCCGGCACGCAGCCCGGCAAGGTGCTGAGACTCCGCGGCAAGGGACTGCCGAAGATGAACTCCAGCCATGTGGGCGACCTGCTGGTCAACGTGATGGTCTATGTGCCCGAGAATCTGACCGACACCGAGAAGGCAGCCATCGAAAGCCTGAAAGACGCACCGAACATCGTGCCCACCAAATCGACTTCCGACCGTATCTTCTCGAAGTTGCGCCACATCTTCTCGCGCGAGAAGGAAGGAGAGCAGTAGTAGTTTAAAAAGTTGAAAAAGTTGAGAAAGTTAAGATAAAAGCTAAGAGAATAAAAGCAGGACCCGTCAGTGATGTCTGGCGGGTCCTGCTTTTAAATCGGGATAATCCGGATAAATCGAGATAAATCGAGATAATCGGGATAAATCGAGATAATCGGGATAAATCGAGATTAATCGGGATAATCGAGATGAATCGGGTTAATCGAGATGAATCGGGTTAATCGAGATGAATCGGGTTAATCAGGATTTCGGTTAGAATGTCAGGACTCCGGTGGCGATGAGGATGATGGAGGCGAGGGCCATGAGGCTGAGGATGACGAACACCCAGAGCTCGGGGATGGTGAAGTGGTGGCGCCACGACTGCGACCAGGGGAGCCGGACGCCGAGGTAGCGGTTCTTCTCGTGGCCGCATTTGAAGTAATAGAATGTGCCGGCCACGTAGAATATCGAGGTGGCCATAAGTCCGGGACCTGAGGAATAGAGCATCCAGAGGCACGACAGGATGCAGAGCAACGCCACGGGAATGGTGTGGCGCAGACCGTTGGCCTTGTGCAGTCCTAATTTGAATAGATACAGGGCGCTGAACAGGTAGCAGGGCAGTATCATCATGCCGGTGATGTTTAGAGCCGCCATATAGACGTTGTCGGACATGATGACTATGAACAGGAAGATGTTCATGGCTATGCTGGACACGCGGAGTCCGAACGCCGGCATGGCATGCCGGTTCAGTTTCTTGAATACGGACGGCAGGATTCCGACCTGGGCCGCCTCCATTGGAACCTGGGCGCAGACAAGCGACCATGACACCCATGAGCCAAGTACGGAGATTATGACCGAGACGATGACGAACCAATAGGCCCAGTCGCCCGACACTCCTCGCAGCAGATAGGCCACCGAAGGGTCCTTAAGGTCTGAGAGGCCAGCACGCGACAGTATGCCGAAAGCCAGTACCGAGACTCCCACATAGAGAATCCAGGCCGAGAAGAAACCGAGCACGCCGGCACGGCTCACGTCCTTGGGACGCTTTGCGCGCGCCGACATCATCACGGCGCCCTCTATGCCGATGAAGCACCACAGAGTCACCATCATGGAGTTACGCACCTGGCTCCAGAAGGGAGTGCCGTCGCCTGTGTCCGACAGGTTGGATTCGATAGCCGGCATGTTGCAGTAGATGAACAGCAGCACGATGATAAGCACTATGGGAATCAGTTTGAACACGGTCATGATGTTGTTCAGCAGCTTGGCCGTCTTCATGCCGTTGACCACCAGGAAGTACATGAGCCATATCAGCAGCGATCCGAATATGGCGAGGCCCCGGCCGTGGTCAAGCAAAACGGGAATGAAGGCGCCGAAACTGTCGTTGAGCATCACGGCGTAGGCGATGTTGGCGAAACATACGCACAGCCAGTAACCCCAGGCCATGTTGAACCCGGCATAATTGCCGAATCCGGCCAGTGCGTACTGATAGATGCCGGCGTTAAGCCCGGGCCGTTTGGTGGAGAGCTGTCGGAACGTGTACAGCAGCGACAGCATGGCTATGGCGGTTATGCCCCATGCCACAAGGCAGGGGACGAGACCGGCTTCGGAGCCGATGTTCTGCGGGATATTGAAAATGCCGGAGCCGACCATCATGCTGAAAACGATGGCCGACAGGCCTCCGATGCCGAGACGGCGCAGGGGCGCGGCGGTTGAAACGGTAGACTGTGAAGTCTGAACGTCAGGTGTGCTCATTAATCAGATGCTAAGTAAACAAACAACAGGTTGCAATCAGTTGCAGCGGCGGCTTAGATGTCCTCGGCCTCGATGGCGGCTGTCACCTTCTTCAGGGCATGATGGTACGAAGCCTTGAGGGCGCCGACCGAGGTGCCGAGCACTTCGGAAATCTCCTCGTATTTCATTTCGTCGTAATACCGCATGTTGAACACGAGCCGTTGCTTCTCCGGCAGGGCCAGGATGGCCTTCTGGAGTTTGAGCTGCAGTTCGTCGCCGTCGAAATAGGGGTCGCTTTCCAGGGTGGACATCAGGTAGGAATCCTCCGGGCCCACGATGCTGTTGCGCTGCTTTTCCTTATTTATAAAATTAATAGCTTCGTTAACCGCGATTTTGTAAAGCCACGTCGACAGTTTGGCGTCGCCGCGGAAATTGTGGATGTTGGTCCACACCTTCATGAACGATTGCTGCACCAGGTCGTTGGCGTCATCGTGCGACGCTACCATCTTGCGTATGAGCCAATACAGTTGCTCGCCGAATGTCTCCATCAGCGTGCGGAATGCCTGCTGGGCCGTCGACGGCTCCTTAAGGTCACTCACCAGTCTGGCTTCATCTATGGGTGCTTTGTATGCCACAATCCGTTATAGGTAAAAGTCTCTATGTCGGGTTATGTATTCCCGGTTCAGCTTGTAAAATTATTAAAAAAAATCGAGCTGACGTCAGTTTCTAAGAAAATTTAACAAAAAAGAGTATAAATGCGCATGGATGGTAACTTTTAAGGCAGGTATACAACGAAAGCGGCCGGTTTCACAACCAGCCGCTTTCAAGTGTTTTTCATAATACTTTTTCGAACTAACCTAACATCATGAAACGATTTCTTATACCTCTATAACATCAGCCGTGGGGAATAGTTCACGAATAGTAAAAAAATATTGTTGATTAAACCAAAAAGGCCTTTAAAAGTCTTTATGATATAAAGAATACGAACGATGGGGAAAGAAATAAATAAGGAAGAGCAGTTGCTTCTGGACCGGTTCGGGCGCAAGGGCCCGTGGAAGGTGCCGGAAGGATATTTCGCGCAGATGATGACGGAGGTGGAAGGCAAGTTGCCCGAACAGCCTCAGGAGCAGCGCTATGTGGAGATGACGCGCTGGCAGAAGCTGAAACCATACGTGTATCTCGCCGCCATGTTCATTGGAATATGGGTGATGATGAATGTGTTCGGCCGCGTGATGACCAGCAGGGAGCTGAACCTGGACAATCCTCCCGAACAGTATGCGCAGCTGATGGAGAAAGCCGTGGAGCAGGATGCCGTGTACATACCGACAAGCCTGATGTCCGCGATGGAGACGGAAGAAGCCGTGCTTTCAGAATTTACGGACATGAACGAATTCGTGGAGGCCTTCAACGAGGCCGACGCAGCAGACCAGAACCTGGAATGATATGAAGAAGATAGTCTATATATTGATAATGACGCTGTTGGCGTGTGTTCTGCCCGGCTATGCACAGGACAAGCCGAAGAAAAGCCGTGCGGAAATGCACAAGGAAATGGTGGAGTTCAAGACCAAGTACATAGCGCAGGAGATGGAACTGACTGAGGAGCAGAAGGAAAAGTTCGCCCCGCTGTACGAGCAGATGGACCGCGAACGCTGGCAGCTGTTCAGAGAGACTCGCGCGCTGGAAAAGAAGCTGAAGAATGAGAAAACGGCCACCGATGCAGATTACGAAACAGCCGTAAAGGCCGTGAATAAAGCTAAGGAAAAGGGCGCGGAAATAGAGAAGAACTACAACGAGAAGTTCAAGAAGTTTCTGAGCGCCAAGCAGCTGTACAAGATGAAGGAGGCGGAGGATGCGTTTAACCAGCGCATGATGAAGATGCGCATGGAACGCAGGCAGAAGATGCACACAACAAAACAAAAAGCCGCCAAACAGCGTATAAACTGAAGCATATCTGTTTCAGGATTCTCGAGATTTACTTCGAGATTATCCCGATTATCCCGATTAATCCCGATTATCTCGATTATCGAGATTAACCGGATTATCGAGATTAACCGGATTATCGAGATTAACCGGATTATCGAGATTAACCGGATTATCGAGATTATCCGGTGAAAGTGCAAATGTATATAACCCAGTGAATTAATTGACCGCCGTGCGGTCTAATTGTAATTCGGTATGAAAACATACAGCATCATAAGAAAGGCGTTCGCCACGATCGCCTTTTTTTGTTTAATGGCGACGCCGGTATGCGGGAACGCTTATGGGGCGCCGGTCAGTAAAAGACCCGTAGCGACTAAGACGACCGGGAAAAAGAATAACCAGGGAAAGACCATGAAAAACACATTCGCGGTACCGGACTTCGCGTATCCGGAGACGGTGATGAAGAACGCCCGCGCCGAATATGCCAAGGCCCTGAAGGCCGGTGACGGACAGAGGGCTCTGCAGGGTGCCATACAGCTTAGCGTGGCATCGAGTCTCGTGAACTCTGAGGGAAACGTGAACGACAACATCGCCCGTTTCGACACGCTGGCCAATACTTTGCCGGCACCGTGGAACGCCATGTCGCTGATAGCCCAGGCGCAACTATACAACAGCATATATCAGTCTAACCAATGGGACTTCAACCAGCGTAAACTGCCGCTGGACCGGTTTCCCGATAACGTTCTGGCCTGGAGCAAGGATATGTTCGCCATCCGTACGCAGCAATGCGTGGAACGGGCTGCGGATATGGCCGGAGCCGGAAACTACGGCATCGCCGACGTGGCCGGTGTATTGAAGAATACCAAGGATGCTATCGCCGCCAAGATGACCGTCGACGACTTCGTAAGATTCGCCGGCGCGCAGGCACTTGATGTGTATGCCGACAGAATTGAACCGCTTAGATTCGGCGATATTACGGAACTGACCGAAGCACAGAAATGCGGGGAATTACAGCAGAAACTGCTTCGTGAGGGCGAGACGGTAAATAAAGAGAAAGGAAACATAGAGTTAGCCTCCGAGTTTGCATACCGCGTATGGCAGAATATCGAAAACAGGGAACAGCGACAAAACTGGCTGGACCGTTGCTACAAGGAATACGGCAACACGGCATACGGTGCGTATTTCGTAGGCGCGTATCTGCGTGATTTTACAAGGATAGACGAGGACAGGATAGACGAAGATAAAGAGGATGACAACGCAATCAGGAACAAGCGGAGCCGCGAGGCTCTTGAGATAGCCACCCGTTACAACAATGCTTTCCCCACGGCGCGAGGCAATGGCGAGGTGCGTTCTTTCATCGAGGCGCTGACGTCGCAGATGGTCAACCTTAGCTATCCACAGGCTGTAATTCCCGGTGAGGAATGGAAATGCAAGGTGACGGGCATGAATGTCTATGATTTTTATATCATGGTCTATAAATTCCCCGACACGCTGACTGATAACAATATCGATTACAATACATTCAAGACTAAGGGACAACTCGTAACCACCGTGCCTGTCAAGATGACGGGCACAGCACCGGATATGTCTAAGACCGAGGTGAAGATGCCGCTGATGAAAGCCGGCAACTATGCGCTGTTTGCAAGCACTACCGGCAAGGAAACCGGCATAATCCGCAACTCGCAGAAGGATGTATCAAGCAGCCGCATGCTGGTAAGCGACATAAGCTACTTTGAGGAAACAGACATAAACGATAACGTCAAGAGACTTTATGTGGTGGATGCCCGCACGCAGCAGCCGGTGCAGGGCGCGAAGGTGACCTGGACCAAAACCACTTACCGTGGCGCATCCGAGACAAGACATTTCACAACCGATTCCAACGGATGCGTGGTGCTTCCGTCGGAAAACGGCAAGGTATTCGTGCGCAAGGGGGATAGCTTCTGCGATATGTCGTACTGGATGTATGGACGAGGCCGGTCGGAGGTAAAAGAGCAGCCGTGCGGCACGGTGCTGACTGATCTGTCAATCTACAAACCAGGCGATACGGTGCGTTTCGTGGCCGTGGCCGGCATCCGCAAAGGCAACGACATGAAGGAAACAGGCGGCAAGGCTATGGAAGTGGTGTTGCGTGACGCCAACTATCAACCTGTCGATACAGTGCGCGGCACTACGGATACATACGGACGACTGACGGGGGAATTCCGTGTGCCTACCGACGGACTGTTGGGCAGTTATGCGTTACAGCTGGTGGCAGGAGACAGGGTAGTGGCCCAAACCAACGTGCAGGTAGCCGACTACAAGACCCCGACATTCAAGGTAGAGACCGGCAAGGTGGCCGAAAACTTCAAGCTCGGCGACGTGCTGAAGATAGAAGGTGACGCCAGGACATATTCCGGTATGCCGGTAGCCGGCGCGAAAGTGGCATACACCGTAACGTACAGCCCGTGGCGCTGGTGGTGGGGGATGTCCGAGAACAATCAATCGTGCACCGGAACGACCACTACGGACGGTGACGGTAAGTTTGTGATAGAACTGCCCACGGAGACATTGAAAGGCACCCCGTATGCCAAGGGACTGTTTAAGCTTAAGGTGGATGTGACCGACGCCGCCGGCGAGACCCGTCAGGCACCGGCCACGATGTTCAGCATGGCAGCGGCGTATACCATTGATGCAAATGTGCCGGAGAGATTTAAATCGGAACCCGATGCGAAATTCGGGACGGTCACCGTGCGCGACATGACCGGCAAACCAGCCGACAGGAAGATATATTACACCATCGCCGATGCCAAGGGCGCGACCGTAGAGAAAGGTGAGTTTGCTCCGGGGGCTTTTGTGCCCGGGACAAATGCCATTATCCCCGGTAAGTATAAGATAACCTTCTCGCTCAGCGAGGATATGAGGGACACGGACGAATGCCCCAATCATTCAACTACAGTAATAGTCTGGAGCGCCGATGAAAAGAAACCGCCGGTGGAGACTGCATTGTGGGTACCCGAGTACACATACTATATGGCCGAGGGCGAAAAGACGCTGAGCGTGCCGGTAGGCAGCAGCTACAAGGACAGCTACATATACTGTGTGGAAAATGACGGCGAGAAAACGTTGGAGCGCAAATGGCTGAAAGTTTCTGACGGCATGACGTCGGTCAAAGTCGATGCTCCGGCTGCCGACCGAAGGATATTCCTGCACTTTACCGGAATGCATGACCTGAAAGGCGAGGTATGTAACGTTGTCGTTATCCCGCCGTTCCAGCAGGAAAAGGTGGAGATCAGCACCGAGAGTTTCCGCGACAAGCTGGAGCCGGGCGCGAAGGAACAATGGAAATTCGGTTTCAAAATCGGCGGCAAGCCTATGGCCAACCGTCCGGTTATGGCCGTGATGAGCAACCAGGCCCTGAACGCCATCGCACCATTTGAATGGTCGTTCAATCCCGCTGCGATGTGTTCGTGGAGCACATCCACCTCGATAAATATGAGGCAGATCGGCTCCTGGTCCACTGACTTCCATAAATATGCGCGGCTCGGCGGCAAGGATTACGGCAGATTCGTGATGCCGGAACTCAACACGTACGGCTACGGCCTGTACGATCGCTGGGGAAGCGGCATGGTGCTCTATGATTGTGTGGTGCCTCAGGCCACAATGGGGGCGGTAAACGAGATGAAAATGGATGCCGCTCCCGTAGAATTGCGATCGAGCAGAAGTGCCGGTGTCAAAATGAAACAGACAGCCCGCGTCATAACGGAGGCGGCGGCCGACGAGGAATTGGCCGAGGCCGAGGTGACCGAAGCCGGAGCAGGTTCGGCCGTCACTGAGGAGGAAGTACGTCCCGTGGAGTGTCCGTTGGCATTCTTTATGCCGGAGTTGACAACCGACGGCGACGGCGTGGCTACGCTGGACTTCGACGTGCCGCAGTTCAACGGCACATGGCAGCTGCAGATAGCCGGTTACGACAAGTATATGCGCGGGGGCGTGAAGATGCTGACGGCCGTAGCCACCAAGAAAGTGATGGTGCAGATGAACGCGCCGCGCTTCCTGCGCACCGGCGACAAGGCCGAGGTGAGCGCCACATTGTTCAACAACAGCGGCGAGTCGCTGCCGTTGGCCGGGCGCATCGAGATACTGGATGCAGAGGGTAAGGTGCTTGTGACCGAAGATTTCGGTGCCGAGGAAACCAAGGCGTCGGGCTCGCGTACAGTCACGATAAAATATAATGTGCCGAACAACCTGTCGGCGGTCAAGATCCGCGCATACGCCATCGGCGGCAACCATCGTGACGGCGAGGGTACGGATGTGGCCGTTCTGCCCAGCAGCACGCCTGTGATTGAGTCCAAGTCTTTCTACGCCGGACCCGGCGAGCAGGTAATCAAGGCAGATATTCCGGCGAACGCCAAGGACGCCAACGTGACGCTGCAATACTGCGGCAATCCCATCTGGGAGTGCGTCACGGCACTTCCCGATATAGTGACGCCAAAGTCCGACAACATACTGTCGCAGGTGGCCGCCCTGTACGGCAATGCCATAGCGTCGGGCCTTATAAAGCAATTCCCGCTGCTCGGCGAAGCGCTGAAGACTTTCGCCGCTCCCGAAAACGCCGGTGATTCCACATTGGTATCACACTTGGAGAAGGATCAGAACCTGAAGGTGACGACTCTCAACAACACGCCCTGGGTTAACGATGCCAAGGACGAGACCATGCGGATGCAGTCGCTGATAAAGTACACCAACACCAAGGAGGCCGAGGCTGCGGTAAACGCAATTATGGCCAAGTTGCGCGAGAAGCAGAACAACGACGGCGGCTGGAGCTGGTGCGACAATATGCCTACGTCGGAATTCATCACGGCCCGCGTCCTGCTGCATTTCGCCATGCTGAAAGGTATGGGATACATGCCCGCCAACTCCACGCCGATGCTGACCAAGGCATTCGCGTACACCGACAAGGAGTTGGTAAAGGAATGGGAGCGTAACAAACGCAAATATATCAGCGTGTCGCAAATGCTGAATTATCTGTATGTCAAGAGCTTCTTCCCCGATGTGAAGGACGCCGGCAATTTCGGCCAGATGCGCAAGGTGGCCATGAAGGAGATAGCCGACGGTTGGAAGAACTTCGACATATACGACAAGGCGGTGGCCGTGATACTTGAGCATCGTTCGGGTAATAAAACGCTGTCAGGAAATATATTGGAATCGTTGCGTCAGTTTGCTACGGTAAGTCCGGAGAAGGGAATGTGCTTCGAGAACCTGCGCGGCGTATGGTCGGGCTGGAGTCCGCTCATCACCACGGCCCAGGTGCTGGAGGCTTACACCGAGGTGCAGCCCGATGCCGAGGCCGTCGACCGGCTGCGTCAGTGGCTGCTGATGTCAAAGCAGACACAGAGCTGGAGCGACAACTGCGCTACCGCCGAGGTGATCCATGCGTTGCTGAGCAGCGGCAGTGACTGGACCGTACCTTCGGAGAACGCCACCGTCACGGTGGGCGGCAAGGAGGTGGCCGTGCCCAAGCGCGCCAAACTGACCGACAGCTTCACGATGACCCTGACGCCGGACATGGTGATGCGGGGCGACATAAAGATAGAGAAGCATTCCGCAGGCCCGGCATGGGGCGGCGTGATAAGCCAGTATGTGGCGCCCATAGAGGATGTGAAGGATCAGAGCATACCGCAGCTGAGCATATTCAAGAACATATACACGATGGACGGCAACAAGGCGCAGCTTTCGCAGCTTAAGATCGGCGACAAGGTGCGCGTGACGCTGACCATAAAGTGTGACCGCGATCTGGACTACGTGGCCGTGATGGACTCGCGCAGCGCATGTCTGGAACCCGCCGGACAGTTGTCGGGCTACATGTCGTCCGACGGCGTGTGGTATTACCGCGAGGTGCGCAACGAAGGCACCAACCTGTTCATACCCTTCCTGGGCAAAGGCACTCGTGTGCTGAACTATGAATGTTACGTGGACCGTGCCGGCGAGTACAGCCTCGGCATCGCACAGGCACAGAGCCAGTACGCACCGGTGATAACGGCGCATTCCGCCGGAATGATAATCAATGTGAAATGAGCTGTAAAAGAATATATACGTCCGTGAAATGAGCGACTTCAGGATACATACGTTAGGATGCGGTTCGGCCAAGCCGACCGTGAAGCATCAGCCGTCGTCGACTGTTGTGGAACATCGCGGCACTCTGTATATGGTAGACTGCGGCGAAGGCGCGCAGCTTCAGTTTCAGAAACAGAGGCTGAAGTTCGGGCGTCTGCGCCATATATTCCTGACCCATCTTCACGGCGACCATGTGTTGGGACTTCCAGGGCTGATCTCGACCATGGCGCTCGGCGGCAAGGAGGGAAAGCTGACTGTCCACACATTTAAGGAAGGGAAGGCGATACTGGAGCAGATATTGGGATTCTTCGCACGTGAGCTGTCGTTCGAGCTGGAATATGACATAATAAGACCGGAGGAAAAGGTGATACTTGACACGGGGTCGCTGCGAGTCCGCACCATTCCGCTGAAGCACCGTGTGCCGACGGTAGGGTATGTGTTTGAGGAGGCTGAGCCGTTGCGTCACATACGCCGAGACATGTGCGACTTCCACGGTGTGCCTGTGTTCAGGATGCGCGAGATAAAGGAGGGTGCCGACTTTGTGAAGGAGGACGGCACTGTAATACCGAACGAAATTCTGACCTGTCCCGCAGAGCCGGGACGGAAGTACGCGCATCTGTCGGATACGCTGTACATGCCCGAATTAGCGGCCAAGGTGGGGCCGGTGGACCTGATGTTTCACGAGACCACCTATCTGCGCGACAATGCCGACAACGCACGCGAACGGTTTCATTCCACAGCCGAGCAGGCGGCCATAGTGGCGCGTGACGCCGGCGCCAAGCGGTTGCTGACGGGACATTATTCGTCGCGTTACAACGATGACTCGCTGTTCGTGAAGGAGGCCTGCGAGGTGTTTCCGTGCGTGCTGCAGAACCGCGAAGGACTGATAACAGACGTGCGATGATTATATTATCATACGTGCCACGACAATATCCGCCACTATCCAGCGTTTGATAGTGAGATATACCAAAGATAAAGCATAACTATGAAGAAAATCACACTTATTGCAAGTGTCGCGCTCCTGATAGGGGCGACATCCTGTAACAACAAGCAGGACTTTACATCGACCTCGACGTATAAGCTTGAGTCGTATTCGCTGGTGATAGGTCCTGATCAGGATGCAGCAGTGACTCTGACCAACTATACGTTCATCACTGACAATTACAACTACACCCTGATGCTGAACAGTGATGATCTGGTTATAGGCGGCAACAAGGTAGACTTCGGCACAACGGAAATGCCGATGGTGTACGGGGTCATCCGTATGTCTGGCGCCAAATCCCAGACATCTTTTTACCTGAGCGAGGCGGCCGACGCCACTCCGGCCGGAGCTACGCCCATCACCAATGTATATGCAGATTTCACTACATGTTCCAACACATTTAACGACTCTATTATGCAGGATGTGCTGGGAGCTCAGCTTAAACTGAATCCAATAGTGTATCCGCGCACGCGCATCTATTCGGAAACGCAGTTCAAGATTGGCGAATATCAGGTCAAGACCTTCTGGAAAGACATGATATTCACCGGTACCACAAATGTAGTGACAGCCGATATGGTGCAGGTTCAGAAATCGCAGGTGCCTTCGTATCGTGTGCTGATGAACCTGGACAAGCCCGGAGCATACACAGCAGACGTATTCCTCTATAATGTCTCCTATCTTAATACCGAAACTCCGGTAAACTATGTCATAAAGAACGTTCCCGTGAAATTCGGGTCAGCCGGTTTCGTTCTGGAATGCTCGGAAGTGACCCCCGAGGCAATTACTGTGAAGGAAGGCGAGAAAGTCCCTGCCATTAAAGTGAAGCGTCTGCAGCTGAACAGTTCGTCGCAGGATCTGACACGTGCCGAATGCCGCATTATGCTTGACAACGGCTATACCGTTACATTCAACGGACTGTGTATGTTGGGATTCAATATGTCTGACTGGAAGCAGTAGACCGTTCGTGCCGTATAGACAAGATGAATATAAAAGCCGGTGTCCCGAGGCGGACAGCGGCTTTTTTATTTGTCAGAGTGAAAAATTTTGGGTAACTTTGCACAAGAAGTAACGGGATGCGCAAGTTGGGGGCGCGTCTAAAACCATGTAACTAACTAATCATAAACACAATATGGAGTTATTGTGCCATATCGGTAATGGAGCGTTGAGCATCACGGCCATGATTACTGGTCTTGCCCTGGTGTTTGCGGCGCTGCTTATTGCCAAATTGATATCGCCTCGTTCATATTCGGTGAAGAAGGCGGAGGCATACGAGTGCGGCATACCGACGCGCGGTGCGTCTATGCTACAGTTTAAGGCGGGATATTATATCTTCGCCATTTTGTTTTTATTGTTCGATGTGGAGGTGGTGTTCCTGTATCCCTGGTCCGTGGTGATGAAGGATATGGGTCCTTCGGGAATACTTTGCATCGGCATATTCATGTTTGTATTGATAATGGGCCTGGCATACGCCTGGCGTAAAGGTGCGCTGAAATGGGAGTAGACCATATTAAAAGCATGAAGCGCGAGGACTTCAAGAACAACGATTACATTGACAAGTTGGTCGAGGAGCTGAACGCGACAGGAGCAAACGTAATGGTGGGGGCATTCGACGACCTGATCAACTGGGGTCGTGCCAATTCATTGTGGCCGCTGTGCTTCGGCACGTCGTGCTGCGCCATCGAGTTCATGTGTCTGGGCGCCGCCCGCTACGACATGGCCCGGTTCGGATTCGAGGTGGCCCGCAACTCGCCCCGTCAGGCAGACTATATAATGGTGCAGGGCACCATCGTACACCGCATGGCGCCGGCGCTGCGCCGTCTGTACGAGCAGCTGGCCGAACCCAAATACGTGATAGCATGCGGCGGCTGCGCCGTTTCGGGCGGCCCGTTCAAGAACTCATACTGCGTGGTGCCCGGCGTGGACAAGATTTTGCCGGTGGACGTGTACATCCCCGGATGTCCTCCGCGTCCCGAGGCCATGTTCTACGGCCTGATGCAGCTGCAGCGCAAGATCAAGGTGCAGAAATTCTTCGGCGGCGCTAACCGCAAGGAGAAGATCGAGGACTTTTTCGCACAACATCCCGATGAGAAGGGGCAGATAGGATAAACGGATATGAGCCAATTAAAAGAAAAGATAGAGAAGATTTATCCTGCGGCCACATTCGAGGATGGAGAGTGCCTGCAGGTGAATGTAGCGGAGCCGGATTGGCATGACTTCGCCAAAAAACTGAAGGAAGATTTCGGTTTCGATGTCCTGACCGCAGTTGTGGGCATGGACTGGAAGGAGAAATTAGGCGTGATGTACTATCTGACGTCGACCTCCCATGACTGGGAGATGCTGTCGGTGAAGGTAGAGGCGTCGGGCGACCGCGACAACAGCTATATACATACGGTAAGCGACCTGTGGAAGGTGGCTGATTTCCAGGAGCGCGAGGTGTACGACATGTTCGGCATCAAGTTCGTGAACCATCCCGACATGCGCCGCTTCTTCCTGCGCAACGACTGGGTGGGACACCCTCTGCGCAAGGACTACGACGCCAACCCCGAGCTGAATCCCATCCGCATGGAGGATGAGGAGAACGAGGACCAGACCGTAAGCTACAAGCTGGTGAACGGCGAGCTGAAGCCTGAATACGGCCGCGTGTTCGAGAAGGACGATTATGTGGTGAACATCGGTCCGCAGCATCCGTCCACTCACGGTGTGATGCGTTTCCGCACGTCGCTCGACGGCGAGTACGTGAAGAAGGTGGACGTAGTGTCAGGTTATATTCACCGAGGCATCGAGAAGCTGTCGGAGGGGATGACCTATCCGCAGACACTGCACTTCACCGACCGTATGGACTATATGTCGGCCCACATGAACCGCCACTGCCTGTGTATGTGTATCGAAAAGGCCTTAGGCATCGAGGTGCCCCGCCGCGCCGAGGTGATACGCTGCATGATGGACGAGTTGATGCGTATTTCGTCCCATCTGCTGTCGTTCGGATGTACGGCTATGGACTTAGGCGCCACCACGGCGTTCTTCTACGGATTCCGTGAGCGTGAAATGATACTCGACATATTCGAGAAGACCTGCGGCGCACGCATGTCTATGAACTATAATGTGATAGGCGGCGTCATAGCCGACCTGCACCCTGACTTCCAGAAGGACGTTAAGGAGCTGATAGCCATCATGCCCAAGCGTCTGAAGGAATATCACAACGTATTCTCCAACAACCTTATAGCCAAGAACCGTCTGGTGGGAGTGGGCATGCTGTCGAAAGAAGATGCCATCAACTACGCCATCACCGGACCGAGCGGACGCGGATCGGGCTGGAGCAACGACACGCGCAAGAAACATCCCTACGGCATCTATTCCGAGCTTGACTTCGACGAGGTGCTGCTGGACGGCTGCGATTCGTACAGCCGCTACATGGTGCGCATGAAGGAGATAGAGGAGAGCTGCAAGATACTGGCCCAGCTGGTGGACAATATTCCCGAGGGCGACATCCGCGCGCAGGTTCCGAAGCTGATAAAGCTGCCTGTAGGCCATTGGTACCAGCAGGTGGAGGCATCGCGCGGCGCGTTCGGCGTGTACATCGAGAGCGACGGATCGAAGAATCCTTATCGCGTGCACTTCCAGAGCCCCTGCTTCAACCTGGTGGGTGTGATGGACCTGACATGTACAGGCTATATGATAGCGGACCTGATCACAATCGGCGCCGCCCTGGACTTCGTGATCCCCGATATTGACCGTTAACAGTGATATAAACCACGCATAAACAACAATAACAAGATATGTTTGATTTTGGGAAATGGACATCGTGCTTCAATGACTGGCTGTTGGGGACGGGTATGGCCGACTGGCTGGCCGTCCTGATAGAGTGTGTCATTGTCGGAGTGATCGTTCTGCTGGCATACACTGTGCTGGCCCTGTTCTATATATTGTACGAGCGCAAGCTGTGCGCATGGTTCCAGTGCCGTCTGGGCCCGATGCGTGTAGGTCCGTGGGGACTTCTGCAGGTGTTCGCCGACATGTTCAAGATTCTGATCAAGGAGCTTATATGTCTGAAAGGCACCGACCGGTTCCTGTTCAAGCTCGCGCCTTATCTGGTCATCACGTCGTCGGTGATAATGCTGGCGTGTCTGCCGTGGGGCAACGGCCTGCAGATCATAGACTGGAACATCGGCATCTTCTTCGTCCTGGCAGTCAGCTCGGTGGGTGTGTTAGGCATCCTGCTGGCCGGATGGGCGTCCAACAACAAGTACACGCTGATCGGCGCCATGCGAAGCGGCGCGCAGATGATAAGCTACGAGGTGTCGTTGGGTCTGGCCATAATGACCATCATCGTACTGTCCGGCACCATGAACATAAACGAATTAGTATGGGCGCAGGAGGACGCATGGTTCCTGTTCAAGGGACACATCCCCGCCATCATCGCATTCCTGATATACATTGTGGCTGCAACGGCCGAGACCAACCGAGGCCCTTTCGACCTTCCCGAAGCCGAGCATGAGCTGACGGCCGGTTACCACACGGAGTATTCGGGTATCCACTTCGGCTTCTTCTATCTGGCCGAGTATCTGAACCTGTTCATCGTGTCGGGCATAGCGTCGCTGATGTTCTTAGGCGGCTGGATGCCTCTGCACATTCCCGGCTGGGACGGCTTCAACATGGTGATGGACTATATCCCGAGCGTGGTGTGGTTCCTGGGCAAGGCATTCTTCATCTCGTTCGTCATCATCTGGTTCAAGTGGACGTTCCCCCGTGTGCGTATCGACCAGCTGCTGTCGTTCGAGTGGAAATACCTGATGCCGTTCGCGCTGGCAAACCTTTTGCTGATGACGGTGTTCGTAGCATTAGGGTGGCACTTCTAATACTAACTGAAAATAAGAAAAACGAGATATGAGCGAGAATTTAGGTACTGTAGTTCAGGTCATCGGCCCTGTGATCGACGTATCGTTCGAGGGCGGCAAGGACCAGATACCGCCGATCTATACGGCGTTGCAGGTGCTTCGCGACAACGGCGAGGAGCTGATACTTGAAGTGGAGCAGCACATCGGCGAGGATACGGCTCGCTGCGTGGCAATGGAGAGCACGGACGGCGTACGCCGCGGTGTCAAGGTGCGCAATCTTGGCACACCCATTTCGGTGCCTACGGGCACTCAGGTCAAGGGCCGTCTGCTGAACGTTGTGGGCGAACCCATCGACATGCTGGGCGCGCTGAACCGCGACAATCTGCGCGGCATCCATCAGCCGGCTCCCGAGTTCGACGACCTGGCCATCTCGCAGGAGATCCTGTTCACCGGTATCAAGGTGGTGGACTTCCTGGAGCCCTACATGAAGGGTGGTAAGATCGGTCTGTTCGGCGGTGCCGGTGTGGGCAAGACGGTGCTGATTCAGGAGCTCATCAATAATATTGCCAAAGGACACAACGGTTTCTCGGTGTTCACCGGAGTGGGCGAACGTACCCGCGAGGGTAACGACCTGCTGCGCGAGATGATCGAGAGCGGTGTGATCAAATATGGAAAGAAATTCGTGGAAGGCATGGAGAAGGGTGAATGGAACCTGGACGATGTCGACCATGAGGAGCTGAAGAACTCGCAGTCCACGCTGGTATTCGGACAGATGAACGAGCCGCCGGGCGCACGTCTGCGCGTCGCCCTGTCGGGTCTGACCGTAGCCGAGCAGTTCCGTGACAGCGACGGCGGATCGAAAGATATTCTTCTGTTCATCGACAACATCTTCCGATTCACTCAGGCCGGTTCCGAGGTGTCGGCGCTCTTAGGCCGTATGCCGTCGGCCGTGGGTTATCAGCCCACACTGTCGTCGGAGATGGGTATGCTGCAGGAGCGAATCACATCGACCAAGCAGGGCTCCATCACATCGGTACAGGCCATCTACGTGCCTGCCGACGACCTTACCGACCCGGCTCCGGCCACGACGTTCTCGTTCCTTGACGCCACGACGGTGCTGAACCGTAAGATTTCGGAGCTCGGTATCTATCCCGCCGTAGACCCGTTGGATTCCACATCGCGAATCCTGGACCCCAACATCGTGGGCGAGGACCACTACAACACGGCTCAGGCCGTGAAGCAGCTGCTGCAGAAATACAACGAGCTGCAGGACATCATCGCCATTCTGGGTGTGGACGAGCTGTCGGACGAGGACAAGAAGGTGGTGGCCCGCGCACGTCGCGCACAGCGCTTCCTGTCGCAGCCGTTCTTCGTGGCCGAGCAGTTCACAGGCCTTCCCGGCGTGATGGTGCCTCTGGCCGAGACAATCCGTGGCTTCAAGATGATATTGAGCGGCGAGCTTGACGAGCTGCCCGAGCAGGCGTTCCTGAACGTCGGCACCATCGACGAGGCTATCGAGAAGGGTAAGAAACTCCTGGCGGAGGTGAAGTGATCGAGCCATGAACCTTGAAATTATATCCGCACACGAAGTGAGCTACAGCGGCGAGGTCACGATGGTGACACTGCCCGGTCAGCTCGGATCGTTCACCGTGCTTAAGAACCACGCCCCGATCATATCGGTGCTGGTGAAGGGAACGGTGCATTATGTCAAGCCCGACGGTGAGAGCGGTGACATGCCCATCAACGGCGGTCTGGCGGATGTGAACGATAATAAAATCTCGGTTTTGGCCTATTGATCGGATAGTCCCACAGACCGGAATATAAAGAAAGATATGTTAAAACGCATCTACATATTGTTACTGGCGGTCCTGACAGTCGTTATGGTCTCCGGATGCTCGAAGGATGACTCGGAAAAGGTGTCGTCGGAACTGCAGAAGGAGGAACAGAACGAGGAGAAGATGGACGTGAAGGAGCTGATCTTCGAGCATCTCGGCGACGGGTATGGCTGGGAGGTTCCCTTCTCGCATACCATGCGTATGCCGCTGCCTGTGATAGTGCGTGCGGAGGACCACAGCTGGTTCTGTTTCTCGAGCGCTGACCTGATCAAGTCCATCGAGGTCAAGGATCCCGCCACCGGCAAAGAGCACAAGCAGATGGTGCCCGTGGTTAAGACATGTGAGCGCGACGGCAAGCAGCACCGTTTCGTGCTGGCTCAGATCAGCACGCACAAGGACAAGGTGGTGGAGATATTCGATCTGTCGCCCGAAGACCGGAAGAAAGTGGATGCCGAACTGGCCAAGCATAAGGAAGGCGATGTGGTGGACGAGGGTATGCCCGTCATCGACGGATATGTCTATGTGCCAGATGCCGACGCTGCAGCCGCTCACAAGGTGGCCGGACAATATTACAAGGAATACCGGCCTCTTGACCTGTCGATCACCAAGGACGTGATGGCATTGTTCATTTCCGTTCTCGTCGTGATTGCAATGGTGTTGGGTCTGGTAGGCTTCTACCGCCGTAATCCCGACATGAAGGCTCCGCGCAAGGGAATGGGATTCATAGAGCTGCTGGTCAGCTTCATTTACTACGACAACATCAAGCCGACCTTAGGCGAGAACTCCCGTAAATTCGCTCCATATCTGCTGACGGTGTTCTTCTTCATCCTGACGATGAACCTGTTAGGCCTGATAGTGGTGTTCCCGGGCGGCGCCAACCTGACGGGCAACATCGCGGTGACACTGGTGCTTGCGGTATGCACGTTCGTGCTGACCAATGTGCTGGGTACGAAGCATTACTGGAAAGAGATATTGTGGCCGGATGTGCCTATCTGGCTTAAGTGTCCGCTGCCCATCATGCAGTTCATCGAGATATTCGGAATCTTCACGAAGCCGGCCGCCCTGGCTGTCCGTCTGTTCGCGAACATGATGGGAGGCCACATGATTGTGATAACGCTGACACTGCTCATATTCATCTTCGCGTCGTTCGGCGCGGCGGTGGCAGGAAGCGCGGCAGTGATATCGATACTGTTCTCAGTGTTCATGCTGGCGCTGGACGTGCTGGTAAGTTTCATTCAGGCATACGTGTTCACGCTGCTGTCCACACTGTTCATAGCGATGGCGCAGGAGAAAGGCGAGCACGGCGAGGCCAGGAAAGAGGAGGAATCGTTGCTGCACAAGGAGGCCGAGAGGATTGACAGCGTAAAGATATAAATAGAAAAATAATAAAAACAAATAAAACAGTACAGCTATGTTAACAACGGTATTAACAGCGATTATCGCCGAGGTGATGTCATTGCAGCCTTTGGCAGGATTAGGCGCCGCACTTGGCGCAGGTATAGCAGCCATAGGCGCCGGTATGGGTATCGGCAAGATCGGCGGCTCGGCCATGGAGGCAATTGCCCGTCAGCCCGAAGCAGCAGGCGACATCCGAAGCAACATGATTGTGATTGCGGCTCTGATAGAGGGTGTGGCACTGTTCGCAGTGATTGTGTCGGCACTGGCAATCTTCATCAAGTAAGAATCGAACTGTATAATCCGCGTGTCGTCGCGGCATAAGGCGACGGCACGCGCATTCTCGCAACCCTAAACAAATAAGATATGGAATTATTTACGCCTGATTTTGGCCTGGTTTTCTGGATGTTCGTAGCGTTCATCCTGTTGTTCCTGGTGTTGGCAAAATGGGGTTGGCCGGTGATAATCAAGATGATGGACAAGCGGGCGAGCACCATAGACGAAGGAGTGGAGAACGCCCGTCAGGCCAAGGAGCAGCTGGACAACGCGCGCGCCGAAGCGGACCGCTATATGAAGGAGGTGATGGCCAAGCAGCAGGAGATGCTGCGTGACGCCCAGAAGATGAAGACCGAAATCATAGAGCAGGCACGCAACGAGGCGGCCAAGGTGGCCCAGGGCGAGATGGATGCCGCGAAGGTCTCGATAGAGCAGGCGCGGAAGCAGGCCGAGTCCCAGATTCGTGACGAGGTGAGCAGATTCTCAATAGAAATTGCTGAAAAAATGATGCGTTCGCAGCTTAAGGACACCAAGGCTCAGACCGAGCTGGTGAACAAGATGCTGGACGATATCGAGAAGAACTAAAACCATGATTTCCGGACTGATACCCCACCGTTATGCCATGGCGCTGTACAAATACGCCCGGGAGACCGGCTCTCAGCAGCCGATCTACGAGGCCATGAAGACAGTGTTAGGGGCATATTCAGAAAACAAAGACCTGCAGAAAACGATGTCCAATCCCTATGTGAAGGGCGAGGACAAGCGCAAGGTTCTGGACGGACTGTGCAAGGCTAAGCCCGACAGCCCGTTCGACAGGTTCGTACAACTGGTGCTGGACCATAAGCGGGAAGAATTCTTCCAGCTCATGGCGCTGGCATATCGCGACATATATCGCAAAGAGAACAACATATCGCAGGTCCGGATAGTGACGGCGGTAGAGATTCCCGACACCGAAATGAAGCGTCTGCACGACGTGGTGGAGAAATCATTCCCGAAGTCGAAGTTCGAATACGAACACGAGGTGGATCCGGAAGTGATCGGAGGGTTTGTGATCGATGTGGATTCTACCCGCATGGACGCCTCGATCAGCGGAGAACTGCAACAATTACGACAAAACCTCTTAACAGGTAACAATTAACATGCTTAATCCAAGTGAAATATCGGATGTGCTGAAGCAGGAGCTTGAGAACATCAACTCGAAGGTCAAATTCGAAGAAGTAGGCACGGTGCTGACAGCCGGCGACGGCGTGGCGCACGTGTACGGTCTGGAGAATGTTCGGAGCAACGAGCTTGTGGAGTTCGAGAACGGAGCGAAGGGCGTGGCTCTCAACCTTGAGGAGAGCAACGTCGGCGTCGTGTTGCTGGACCGCGTGAACAGCATCACCGAGAACATGTCGGTGAAGCGCACGGGCGAGGTAGCCTCCATACCTGTGGGCGAAGGACTGCTGGGCCGCGTCATCAATATGCTTGGCGAGCCTATCGACGGCAAAGGTCCGATCGAGGGCGACCGCATCCTGCTGCCGCTGGAGCGTAAGGCTCCGGGCGTAGTGTTCCGCCAGCCGGTGACTACGCCTCTGCAGACGGGCCTGAAGGCCGTGGACTCCATGATTCCTATCGGCCGCGGACAGCGCGAGCTGATCATCGGCGACCGTCAGGTGGGCAAGACCGCCATAGCCATCGACACAATCATAAACCAGAAAGCGAACTACGAGGCCGGCAAGCCTTTGTACTGCATATACGTGGCCATAGGTCAGAAGGCATCGACCGTGGCTTCGATAGTAAACACGCTGGAGAAATTCGGCGCAATGAAATACACGGTGGTAGTAGCCGCCAATGCGTCGGAATCCGCTTCGATGCGTTATTTCGCACCCTTCTCGGGCGCTGCCATCGGCGAGTATTTCCGCGACACCGGCCGCGACGCGCTGATCATATACGACGACCTGTCGAAGCAGGCCGTGGCATACCGTGAGGTTTCGCTGGTGCTGAAGCGTCCTTCGGGCCGCGAGGCTTACCCGGGCGATATTTTCTATCTGCATTCGCGTCTGCTGGAACGTGCCGCGCGCATCATCTCCGACCAGAAGGTGGCCGAGCAGATGAACGACCTTCCCGCCGTGCTGAAGCCTATGGTGAAGGGTGGCGGTTCGCTTACCGCGCTTCCCATCATCGAGACTCAGGCGGGCGACGTGTCGGCATACATCCCGACCAACGTGATCTCCATCACCGACGGACAGATCTTCCTGGAGACATCGCTGTTCAACCAGGGTATCCGTCCGGCCATCAACGTAGGTATCTCTGTATCGCGTGTGGGTGGTAGCGCACAGCTGAAGTGTATGAAGAAGGTGGCCGGAACGCTGAAGACCGACCAGGCCCAGTTCCGTGAGCTGGAATCGTTCACCAAGTTCGGCGGCGACATCGACCCCGTTACGGCACGTGCCATAGACCGTGGCCGCAAGAACCAGCAGATTCTGTGCCAGCCGCAGTATCACCCCTGGCCCGTGGAGAATCAGGTGGCCGTGATATACGCCGGTGTGAACGGACTGCTGGAGAATGTGCCGCTGGAGAGTGTGCATGAGTTCGAGAGCCAGTATCTTCAGGCACTGCAGATGAGCCACCAGGCCGATGTGCTCGACGTGCTTAAGAGCGGCAAGCTCACTCCCGAAGCCGAAAGCGCCATGACGGCCGTGGCCAAGGAAGTGGCAGACAGAATTGCGAGTGCGAAATAAATAAGAGGAGTCATACCGCATGGCAACGTTAAGAGAACTAAAGAACCGCATTGGGTCGGTATCATCGACGGAGAAGATAACCGGAGCGATGAAGATGATATCGTCGGCCAAGGCACACCAGAACGAGATGCAGCTCAAGCAGCTGAAGCCGTTCCGCGCCAAGCTGACGGAGATCATGGGTCATATACTGGGGGCGCAGGAGAATTTCGAATCGCCTCTGATCGAGAGTCGCGAGGTGATGAATGCGGCCGTGGTGGTATATGGTTCGGACGACGGTCTGTGCGGCGCCTACAATATCAATATCTTCAAGGGGCTGCTGATTCAGCTGGACAAGCTGCGCCGCAACTGTCCCGGAGCCACAATCACCGTGATACCGGTAGGGCAGAAGATAGCCCGCGCCGTGTCGAAGCTCGATGGCGTGAAGGTGGAAATCCCCGAAGGAGTGGATTCGAAGATGGCCGGCCCTAAGGTGACTGAGTTCACCGAGGGACTCCGCGACCGCTTCGTCAAGGGCACGGTGGACCGTGTGGATGTGATCTACATGAAGTATAAGTCGATGAGCAAGCAGACGCTTACGACAGACCGGCTGTTCCCCGTGGAGCAGGCGTCTCTGATCGACGGGATCGAGGCTGACGAGAATCAGCTGTACATTTTCGAGCCGGATCCCAACAGCATCTTCAACGAGGTGCTGCCGATGTTCGTACAGTCGACCATGCAGGAGATCACCATCGAGAACCGTGCCAGCGAGCAGGCGGCGCGCGTGATGGCCATGCAGACGGCCAACGACAACGCCCAGAAGCTGCGCGACGAACTCCAGCTGGAGTACAACAAGCTGCGCCAGCAGAGCATCACGGCCGAATTGCTTGACCTGCTGGGAGGCCAGGTGGAACGATGAACAACCTTATTTGATAACCGAGAGAGAAAAATCAATATTTGATGGCCAATATATTAGAATACTTTAAGGAGGTCGGTACGGGACTGAAAAGTCTGGTGACGGGAATGGCCGTTACGGGCAAGGAGTTCGTGACGCCCAAGATCACGGAACAGTATCCGGAGAACCGACAGGACCTGAAGATCAGCGACCAGTTCCGTGCGGAACTTACGCTGATATACGATTCGGAGGGACGCCACAAGTGCATAGCGTGTGGCATCTGCCAGATGAATTGCCCGAACGGGACCATTCATCTGGACACAAAAATGGTGGAACTGCCCGACGGCAAGAAGAAGCGCAAGCTGGACAAGTACATGTACGACCTGGGCAGCTGCACGTTCTGTATGCTGTGCGTCACGAGCTGTCCGCAGAACGCCCTGGAATTCAGCAATGATTTCGAGCAGGCGGTGTTCGAGCGCGACAAACTTGTGAAGCAGCTTAATTACCGCCCCGAGCCGGAGGACCCGGCACCCGCGCCCAAGCCCGCAGCACCCGCGAAGCCCGCAGAGGCTCCAAAGCCTGCCGCACCAGCGAAGCCCGTAGCACCCGCAGAGGCTCCAAAGCCCGAAGCTCCGGCTCAGCCCGAGGCCAAAGCCTGCCCTTCCGCATAACACTTAATTAAGAAACAATAACAATATAATGGATTCAGTAGCGAATATAATTTTATATTTCGTTGTGGCCCTGATAGTGGTTATCTTTTCGGTAGCGACTGTGATGACGCGCAAGATACTGCGTGCGGCCACATATCTGCTTTTCGTGCTGATCGGAACCTCGATATTCTATTTCCAGTTAGGGTATCAGTTCCTGGGCGCGGTGCAGATCGCTGTATATGCGGGCGGCATCATGGTGCTGTTTGTGTTCGCGATCCTTCTGACGCACCGTCCTGACGAGGAGGTGGCATATCTGCGCAATCACCGCCGTGCCATCGGCGCGACGGTATCGGTGTTGGGCGGCATCCTGCTGGTGCTGGCACTGCTGTATATGCCGTTGTCCCACGAAGCGAATCTGATGTCCTGTCTGGACGGCAGCGCGACAATCAGCATGAAAGAGATAGGCAAGGCCTTCACGGGCACCGAGAAGTTCCAGTATCTGTTGCCGTTCGAGGCAATATCGATACTGTTGTTGGCATGTATAATCGGCGGCGTAACAGTTGCCCGTAAACGTTAAGCGCGATGGATTTGAATATGTTATGGTATTTGGTTCCGAGCGTGATAATGTTCGTGGCCGGCGTGTACGGATTCGTGACACGCAAAAATATGATAGCGTTGCTGATATCGTTGGAGCTGATGCTCAATTCGGCAGACCTGAATTTTGTGATTTTCAATCGTTTCCTGTATCCGGGGTCGATGGAGGGTATGGTGTTCACCCTGTTCGCCATAGCCATCGCGGCCGCCGAGACAGCCATTGCGATTGCGATAATCGTGAACATTTACCGCAAGCTCCACAGCACGGAGATAGACGAGGTAGATAAAATGAAGTATTGATCATGAGCGTTACACTACCGATATTAATTCTTGCCATACCGCTGTTCATGTTCCTGTTGCTGGGCATCGGCGGCGTAAAGATGTCGCGCAAGCTTGCGGGCATACTTGGCATCACGGCTTTGGGGGCTGTGGCAGTGATCAGTTATTACGTTGCATTCACATATTTCTTCAGCGGCGACCCGCTGTTTATCGTAGACGGCGTAAGGCAGCAGTGTCAGATGTTCGACGTGACCTGGCTGGCGTTTACCGACCGTATGGTGGTGAACATCGGTTTCCTGCTGGATCCCATCTCGGCCATGATGCTGGTGGTGATCACCACCATCTCGTTCATGGTTCACCTCTACAGCTGGGGATATATGGAACACGAGCCGGGTTTCCAGCGCTATTACGCGTTCCTGGCCCTGTTCACGTTCTCGATGTTAGGCCTGGTGGTAGCCACCAACATATTCCAGATGTATATATTCTGGGAGCTGGTGGGTGTCAGCTCGTATCTGCTGATCGGATTCTTCTATAAGCTTCCGTCGGCCGTATCGGCTTCGAAGAAGGCATTCATCGTGACGCGTTTCGCCGACCTGTTCATGCTGATCGGTATCCTGGTGCTGAGCTATTATGTATCGAACGCACCCGCCGACGGTCCCTTAGGCACGGCATCCGCATTCAACTTCCAGATGCTGAACAACAACGCAGGCGTTATCGCCAACACCGTTGTAGGCGCTACGTTCATGAGCGGTTCGGTACTGACATGGGCTATGGTGTTGATATTCGTCGGCGGTATGGGTAAATCGGCCATGCTTCCCCTGCACATCTGGCTTCCCGACGCAATGGAGGGCCCGACGCCTGTATCGGCTCTGATTCATGCCGCTACGATGGTCGTGGCCGGTGTATACTTGGTGGCACGTTTCTTCCCTCTGTACTGCATCGTTCCCGACTCGCTTACATTCATTACGGTGGTGGGCGCCATCACGGCGTTCTACGCAGCCGTAGTGGCATGTACGCAGATAGATATCAAGCGCGTGTTGGCCTTCTCCACCATCTCGCAGATTGCGTTCATGATGGTGTCGTTAGGCGTGGCTTACAACCAGCCCATCGAGGGCGTTCACTACTCGGGACTCGGTTACATGGCCTCCATGTTCCATCTGTTCACACACGCCATGTTCAAGGCACTCCTGTTCCTTGGCGCCGGCGCACTGATACATGCCGTTCACAGCAACGACTACACCAAGATGGGCGGTCTGCGCAAGTATATGCCCATCACACACTGGACGTTCCTGATAGGCTGTCTCGCCATCGCGGGCATACCTCCGTTCTCCGGTTTCTTCTCGAAGGACGAGATGCTGGCAGCCATGTACAACAACCATTGGTTCTGGGGCGCATGGATGTCGATGGTGGCCGGTCTGACCGCTTTCTATATGTTCCGTCTCTACTACCTGATCTTCTGGTGGGAGGAGAATCCCGAGTACAAGAAGGAAGGCCACAAGCCTCATGACGCACCCTGGCAGATGTCGCTGCCGTTGCTGTTCCTGGCAGCCGTAAGCTGCGTGGCAGGTTTCATCCCCTTCGGAGAGTTCGTGACATATAACGGCGAACCCTACGAAATCCAGCTGGAGACTCCGGTTGCAGTTACTTCAATCGTCATAGCGTTGCTTGCCATCGGTCTTGCAACCGTGATGTACGCCAAGAAGAATCCTCTGCCCACCAAGTTCAAGAACGCGATGCCCGGTCTGTGGAAGGCCGCTCACCATCGCTTCTACTGGGACGAGATGTATCAGTTCGTCACGCATAAGATCATATTCAACATCATCTGCCGCAGCATAGCATGGTTCGACCGTCACGTGATCGACGGCACGATGAACGCCCTGGCTTACGTCACCAATTTCTTCTCCGTAAAGATCAAAGGCATGCAGTCCGGTTATGTCCAGGCTTACGTGCTGTGGTACTTTGCCGGAGCAGTGGTGCTGGCGGCAATCACATGGATCTGTCTTATCTAACCCCTCAATAACAACAATACAAAGATTATGTTTTTCGGAAATATCTTAATCTGGTTCGTAGTAGTGCCGATCCTGATGCTGGCCGGACTCGCGTTGTGCGGTCAGAACAACATGAAGGCGATCCGCGGGGTTATGGTAACCTGCTCCACGGTGTTGCTGGGCATGAGCATCTGGCTGGTGTGCGACTTCCTGGCACAGCGGGCAGCCGGCAATCAGGCCGAAATGCTGTGGATGGATTCATGGATGTGGTATAAGCCACTGAACATTCACTTAGCAGTGGGTGTGGACGGTATCTCCGTCCTGATGCTGCTGCTTACCTCTATAATAGTGTTTGCGGGCACGTTCGCATCGTGGAAGATCAACCCGCTTCCCAAGAATTTCTTCCTGTGGTACTCGCTGCTGTCGACGGGTGTGTACGGATTCTTCATCTCGATAGACATGTTCACCATGTTCATGTTCTACGAGGTGGCTCTGATTCCGATGTACCTGCTTATCGGCGTATGGGGCACGGGTCGCAAGGAATACTCGGCAATGAAGCTGACGCTGATGCTGATGGGAGGTTCGGCCTTCCTGATGCTCGGTCTGCTCGGAATCTATTGGCACGGTACTCCTGAAGGAATGACCCACACATGGAACATTCTCGAGATCTCGCATTACGGCAACATCGACTACGGCTGGCAGAACCTGCTGTTCGTGTTCACGTTCGTTGGCTTCGGCGTTCTGGGCGCCATGTTCCCGTTCCACACATGGAGCCCCGACGGTCACGCATGTGCCCCGACGGCTGTGTCGATGCTACACGCAGGCGTGCTGATGAAGCTCGGTGGTTACGGATGCTTCCGTATCGCCATCTTCCTGCTGCCTCACGCCGCCAACGAGCTGGCATGGATATTCATTATCCTGACAGGTATCAGCATCGTGTACGGAGCCTTCTCGGCCTGCGTCCAGACCGACCTCAAGTATATCAACGCATATTCGTCGGTGTCTCACTGCGGCATGGTGCTGTTCGCGCTGCTGATGCTCAACACCACTGCAATGACCGGTGCAATACTGCAGATGCTGAGCCACGGTCTGATGACGGCCCTGTTCTTCGCCCTGATCGGTATGATATACGGACGTACGCATACACGTGACATCCGTCAGATGGGCGGCCTGATGAAGATAATGCCTTACCTCGGCGTATGCTACATGATAGCCGGTTTCGCATCCTTGGGACTTCCCGGTATGTCGGGCTTCGTGGCCGAGATGACCATCTTCTTCGGATCGTTCGAGCACGCCGACATGTTCCACCGCATCTTCGTGATTGCCGCCACGACCTCGATCGTGATTACAGCGGTCTATATCCTGCGCGTGGTGGGCAAGCTGATACTCGGTCCGGTGCAGGACGAGCATCATCTGAGCCTGACCGACGCCACATGGTGGGAGCGTCTGTCGACGGTGACCCTGATAGCGTGTCTGGCCGGTATCGGATTCTTCCCCAACTGGCTTAGCGAGACAATACAGCATAGCTTCAAACCAATCGTCGACGCATTGGCGATGGCTATCTAATCAATTAGAACAACAAGAAACGAAAAAATGGGATATTCTCAATTTGGGGCAATGATCCCCGAGTTAATAATACTGGGCATTTTCCTTGTGGTGTTCGTGGCTGACGTTTTCAGCCGCGACGGCTCCGCGAAGAAATTTCTGACGCCCATGACCACGGTGTTGTTCGGTCTTGGGACGATAGCGATATGGCTGTTGCCGTCGTGCGAGGTATCGGTGTTCGGCGGCATGTACGTCAACGACACCGCAAGCATGGCCATCAAGGCCATCCTGAACATAGGTGTGTTCATCGTGCTGCTGCAGTCGGCCCACTGGGTTGAGAGCGACGAAGTAGCCATCCGCAAGGGTGAGTTCTACGAGCTGCTGCTCGTCACGCTGTTCGGCATGTACCTGATGATTTCGGCACGTCACTTCCTGCTGTTTGTCATCGGTCTGGAGGCAGCGTCTCTGCCGCTGGCCGCACTGGTGGCATTCAACAAGAAGCACTACGAGAGCAACGAGGCAGCCATAAAGTATATACTGACGGCAGTGTTCTCGTCGGCAATTCTGCTGACGGGCCTGAGCTTCGTATACGCCTTCTCGGGCGGCTCGCTCTATTACAGCGACATCTACACCAACATCACGAGCGGACAGATGTCCGGACTGCTGATAGTGGCCATGGCATTCATGATTGCCGGCATAGGTTTCAAGCTCAGCCTCGTTCCGTTCCACCTCTGGACAGCCGACGTTTACCAGGGTGCGCCCACGGCCATCACATCGTATCTGTCGGTAATCTCCAAGGGCGCCACGGCATTCGCATTCTTCATCATCTTTGTCCAGGCATTCGGTCAGATCTATCCGGATTGCTGGGAATGGATGCTGTATGCCGTAATCATCGCAACCATTACGGTAGGTAACCTGTTCGCCATACGTCAGAAAAACCTGAAGCGATTCATGGCCTTCTCGTCTATCTCGCAGGCAGGATACATCATGCTGGGCGCCATGACAAGCTCCACAATCGGACTTGGTTCGATGATGTACTACATCTTCGTTTACATCGTCAGCAACCTCGGCGCATTCGCCGTGATCACAAGCATCGAGAACAAGACCGGCAAGGTCGGCATGGACGATTACGACGGACTGCACAAGACCAACCCCTGGCTGTCGTTCGCAATGACACTGGCCATGTTCTCGCTGGCAGGTATTCCGCCGTTCGCAGGATTCTTCTCGAAGTTCCTGATCTTCACGTCGGCAACCTCCACGGGTTCGATGCCGCTGTACATCCTGGTGCTTATCGCGCTGATCAACACCATAATCTCTCTGTACTACTATCTGCTGGTGGTAAAGGCAATCTGGATCAATCCCGGCGAGGCCAAGGTGGAGGCGTTCAAGAGCAACGCAGGCGAGCGCGCCGCGCTCTGGATCTGTGTGGCCGGTATCGTACTGTTCGGCCTCGTGCCTTACATCTACGAATACTGCTACAATGCGGCCCTGATTCCCGGACTGGGACAGTAAAGCCCGAAGGTCGCGACAGTGAACGACCTATAAGAAGCAAGAATAACGGTCGCTACGGTGACCTGATCATCAATACGGAGAGCGTGTCCGAAAGGGCGCGCTCTCTGAGTGTAAGGGGCCATATAAGCGTACCAAGTATAAGTAATTGACAATAATCTATCAAAAATGTTGTTTTGCAACATATTTGTTTGTCAATTGATTAAAAAGTAACTAAATTTGTAATAATAAAAGAAGCGAGCCTGAGATTCTATGACCAGAGCCTTACGACCCCTTCGCATGAAATGAAAAACTTACCCAAAATTTTATAATTCCTCATGAGTTATCTGAAATTTGACAAGAACCTGATGATAAATTTGGAGCAGAGTCTGCCGAAAGAAATGCTCCGGACTAATCGGTCGGGGGCCTATCATTGTACGACGATTGTGGGATGCAACACACGCAAACAGCATGGATTGCTGGTGATACCGATACCTGAGATGGACGATCAGGCCCATGTGCTGCTGTCATCGCTGGACGAGACAGTGGTGCAGCACGGCGCGGAGTTCAACCTGGGGCTGCACCAGTACGGACCGACGACGTTCAGTCCGAACGGTCACAAGTACATCAGGGAATACAGCTGCGAGGTGGTTCCGAGCATATTGTACCGCGTGGGCGGCGTGATATTGTCGAAGGAGAAAGTGTTCATCTCCCATCAGAACCGCATTCTGATCCGCTATACGCTCATAGACGCGCATTCGGACACCACACTCAAGTTCCGTCCCTTCCTGGCGTTCCGCAACGCCAACGCGCTGGTGATGGAAAACTCCGCCATCAACAAGACCATCAATCACGTGCCCAACGGAGTGTCCACCTGTCTGTATCAGGGATACCCCGAGCTGTACATGCAGTTCAATAAGGATGTGAAGTGGGTGGACAACGGCCATTGGTACAAGGGAATTGAATATTACAAGGACCGCGACCGCGGAATCCCCTATAAGGAAGACCTGTGGGTGCCCGGCTATTTCGAGGTTCCTATCAAGAAGGGAGAGTCCATCATTTTCTCCGCATCGACGGCCGAGACCGACCCCGCCAAGTTCGAGAAGGTGTACGACGAGGAGCTGAAGACGCGCACATGCCGCACCAGCTTCTACAACTGCCTTAAGAACGCCGCCAAGCAGTTCTACCTGAAGAACGAACATGGCGACTACATCATGGCCGGCTATCCCTGGTACAACGTACGCAGTCGTGACGAGCTGATAGCGTTGCCCGGCTGTACTTTGTCGGTAGGCCACGAGGATGACTACCACAAGATAATGGGCACGTTCATCAATGCCCTGAATCATTATATCGACACCAAGGAGACGGATCCGGTAATCCACGAGATAGACCTGCCCGACATTCCGTTGTGGACCATCTGGGCCATCCAGGCCTACCGCAAGGCTACTGACGAGAAGCAGTGCCTTGAAAAATATGGCGACGAGGTGCGCCGTCTGGTGGAGGATATACGCAACGGACGCATTGTCAACCTGCGTGTCAACGACAACGGTCTGGTTTCGACCGAGGGCCGCGACAAGCCTGTGACCTGGCTGTCGGCTTCCATCAACGGCAAGCCCATCATACCGCGCACAGGATACATCCTGGAATTCAACGCGCTGTGGTACAACAGTCTGCGCTTCCTGCAGTCGCTGCTGGAGGACGAACCGGGCGAGCAGGAATATGTAAAGGAACTCGACGAGCTGGCCACGAAGTGCGGCGAATCGTTCGTCAGCACGTTCCTGAACGGCTACGGTTATCTGTACGACTATGTGAACGGCACCTATACAGACCTTGAGGTGCGTCCCAACATGGCTATCGCCATCGGTCTGGAATACAGCCCGCTGAACCGCCGCCAGCGCAAGACCGTGCTGGACTTCTGCACGCGCGAACTGCTGACCCCCAAGGGACTCCGTTCGCTCAGCCCCAAGAGCCAGAACTATCATCCCACATACGTCGGCAACCCGATAGAGCGTGAATACGCCGTCCATCAGGGTCCGGCGCGTCCCTGGCTGTTCGGATTCTATGCCGACGCATATTTCAAGGTGTTCGGACTGTCCGGCCTCTCGTTCATAGAGCGTATGCTTATCGGCTACGAGGACGAGATGTCGACCGGATGTATAGGATCGCTGAGCGAGATGTATGACGCCAACCCGCCGTACACCGGCCGAGGCGCCGTGTCTACGGCCAAGAACGTGGGGGGCATACTGACCGTGATCAAGACAGTGAACCAAATGATCAAATTACAGAAATAACCCCTAAACATAAGAGAAATGAGAGCATTAATGTTCGGATGGGAGTTTCCTCCCCACATTCTCGGGGGATTGGGAACGGCGAGCTACGGACTGACCAAGGGGATGCACAACTGCGGCAACATGGACATCACGTTCGTGATACCGAAGCCGTACGGCGACGAGGAGAAGGGCTTTGCCAACATCATAGGCGCCAACAGCACCCCGGTGGCCTGGCGCGATGTGAATTATGACTATGTGGCCAACCGCCTGGGCAAAGTGATGGATCCACAGCTGTACTTCCAGCTGCGCGACCATATCTATGCCGACTTCAACTATATGCGGCTCAACGACCTGGGCTGCATCGAGTTCTCGGGCCGGTATCCCGACAACATCCTGGAGGAGATAAACAATTACTCGATAGTGGCCGGCGTGATAGCGCGCACGGTGCCTTGCGACGTGATACACTCGCACGACTGGCTGACATATCCGGCCGGCATCCATGCCAAGAACGTGACCGGCAAGCCGCTGGTGATCCACGTACACGCCACCGACTTCGACCGCAGCCGCGGCAACGTGAATCCCACCGTGTTCTCCATCGAGAAGGACGGCATGAACAACGCCGACCATATCATCACGGTGTCTGACCTGACACGCCGCACGGTAATAGAGAAATACGGCATCAATCCCGATAAGGTGACGACGGTGCACAATGCCGTGATACCTTTGAGCGATGACCTGCTGAACCTGCCTCGCCACGAAAAGAAAGACAAGGTGATAACGTTCCTGGGCCGCATCACAATGCAGAAAGGACCGGAATATTTCGTGGAGGCAGCCGCCAAGGTGCTGCAGAAAACCAAGAACGTACGCTTCGTGATGGCCGGCAGCGGCGACATGATGGACGCCATGATACGTCTGGCCGCCCAGCGCAATATCGCCGACAGGTTCCACTTCACGGGCTTCCTGCGCGGCAAGCAGGTGTACGAGATGCTGGCCGATTCCGACGTGTACGTGATGCCGTCGGTGTCCGAGCCTTTCGGAATCTCGCCGCTTGAGGCCATGGAAATGGGCGTTCCCTCCATCATATCCAAGCAGTCGGGATGCGCAGAAATCCTGACCAACGTAATCAAGACCGACTACTGGGACATCGATGCCATGGCCGACGCCATGCACGCGCTGGTGTCCTATCCCGCCATGCACGACTATCTCCGCGTCAAAGGCATAGAGGAGATACACGGCATTACATGGGAGAAGGCCGGACAGAAGGTAATAGACATCTACAACCAGGTCATCAACAAGTAAAATACCGCACATCAAAGATATGAAATCAGTTTGTTTTTATTTCCACATACATCAGCCGTTCCGGCTGAAACGTTACCGTTTCTTCGACATAGGTAACGACCACTACTATTTCGATGATTTCTCGGACGACGACATCATCACCCGCCTGGCGGAGAATTCGTATATGCCGATGTGCGACACTCTGCTGGATATGATAAAGAGCACGAACGGAGCGTTCAAGTGCGCCCTGAGCGTGAGCGGCACGGCCATCGAGCAGCTGCAGCTCTACGTACCCGAGATGATAGATAAGCTCAAGGCTCTGGCCGACACAGGCTGCGTGGAGTTCCTGTCGGGCACATACGCGCACTCCCTGTCGAGTCTGGAGGACACAGAGGAATTCATGCGCGACGTGAAGCGTCACGACGCCATGATCAAGGATCTGTTCGGCAAGAAACCCACCACGTTCGCCAACACCGAGCTGATCTATGACGACGACATCGCCGCCGAAGTGGGCCGCATGGGCTTCAACACATGCGTGACCGTAGGCGCCAAGCATATCCTGGGATGGAAGTCGCCTAACTACGTATATCAGGCCGAGACGGCTCCCGATCTGAAGCTGCTGCTCAGCAACGACAAACTGGCCGACGACGTGGCCCGCAATTTCGCCAACCCCGAATGGCCGGCATATCCCCTGACAGCCGACAAGTACATGGACTGGATCGCCGCACTGCCCGAGCAGGAGCAGGTGGTGAACCTGTGGTTCTCGATGGACGTGTTCGGATCGTTCCTGCCCGCCAACACCGGTATTTTCATGTTCATGAAGGCCCTGCCGCAGTTCGCCGCCGAACGTGGCATCCGCTTCGCCACACCGAGCGAGGTGACGGCCCAGCTCAAGCCCGTGGGCATGATGAGCGTACCGTATCCCATCTCGGACATCGACGAGGCCCGCGACGTATCCGCATGGAAGGGTAACGACCTGCAGAACGAAGCCCTCAACAAGCTGTATGCCGTGGCCGAGCGCGTAAGCCTCTGCTCCGACCGTCAGCTGAAGCAGGACTGGGAGTATCTGCAGAGCTCCGACCACTTCTATTACATGAGCACAAAGAACATGGCTGACGGCGCAAGCCACGCGGCATTCTCGCCCTACGACTCGCCGTTCTCGGCATTCACCAACTACATGAATGTGCTGGCCGACTTCCTGGTGCGCGTAGAGGAGCAGTATCCGGAGAGCATCGACAACGAGGAGCTGAACTCGCTGCTGCTCACCATCCGCAACCAGGCTTCGGAGATTGCTTCGCTCAACAAGGAAGTGAAGTCGCTGCGTGCCGCCCAGGACAGCGAAGACCTCCCCGTGGAGCAGGTGATGCCGGTAGAGAAGGCTGACGTAGAGGCTCCCGCCAAGAAGCCCGGCCGCAAGCCCGCAGCGAAGAAGGCGACTGAAAAGAAGCCTGCCGCAAAGAAAGCTCCGGCCAAGAAGGCTGCGAAGAAGGCGGAGAAATAAGCAAGCAGACCTAAAGGCCTGCGCCCGAACCAACCCACACAACGAACCAGCCCATACAATATGCAGTAGGGTCAAGGCGATTTAGGAAATACAATCTCAGTAATGATCAAGGCAGGTGGAACCGTGGTTCCACCTGCCTGTTTTATGTGGGTGGGTGATTAAGGCGTAAGAATGCACTGATGGATTGGCAATGTGCAATTTGGGCTGCACTATGGGTGGATAAGTGTGCAATATATGATGATTTAGGTAGCAAATTGTTGGAATATTAAAACAATTTGTTGACATTTGCATTCAGAATTAAAAAGCTGTTGGAAAACAGTGTTGAGCAGCTATGAAAAATCAGGCGTGACGAACCTGAGACGCGACTGCATTATGAAGATGATAATTACACTAAACTGTTTGCATTATGTTAGAGCGGTATTTGGAAAAGACGGAGTTCGATTCGCTGGAGGATTTCCAGCGTAATTTCAAGATAAAAGTGCCGGAGCACTTCAATTTCGCATACGATGTCGTGGACCGGTGGGCCGAGGAACAACCCGACAAACCGGCATTGCTGTGGACCAACGAAGCGGGCGAGGAACGGCAGTTCACGTTCCGAGAGATGAAGGAATACTCCGACCGTACGGCCTCTTTCTTCCAAAGTCTCGGAATAGGGCGCGGCGACATGGTGATGCTGATATTGAAGCGCAGATACCAGTTCTGGTTCTCCATCCTTGCTCTGCACAAATTAGGAGCAGTGGCTATACCGGCCACACATCTGCTGATGCCCAAGGACATAGTGTATCGCTGCAACGCCGCGAAAATCAAGGCCATAGTGGCCGTGGGCGACGAGGTCGTGACCGGGAACATAGAGAAGGCGTTGCCCAAGTGTCCGACGGTGCGTCGTGTAATCTCTACCGGACCGATCGTGCCCGAAGGCTGGGAAGACTTCAACAAGGGGATAGCGGGGGCTCCGGAATTCAGACGCCCTGCATTGAAGAACCGCAACGAAGACCTGTCGCTGCTATACTTCACCTCGGGCACCACTGGCGAGCCTAAGATGGTGGCGCACGATTTCCTCTATCCGTTGGGCCACATCATCACCGGCAAATACTGGCACAACCTCGATGAAAACTCGCTGCATCTCACATTGGCCGATACCGGATGGGGCAAAGCCGTATGGGGGAAGCTGTACGGACAATGGTTCTCGGGTGCGAATGTGTTCGTGTATGATTTCGACAAATTCAAGCCGAAGGAGCTGCTGAACATGTTCCAGAAATACCATATCACATCGTTCTGCGCACCGCCGACGGTGTACCGTTTCCTCATCCTGGAGGATGTCAGGAGTTATGACCTGAGTGCCTTGCGTTACTGCACCACTGCGGGCGAGGCCATGAATCCGAGCGTGTTCGAGAAGTGGGAGGAACTTACGGGCCTTTCCATTCATGAAGCCTTCGGCCAGACCGAGACCACGCTGACCATCGGCACCTTCCCGTGGATGACGCCGAAACCGGGTTCGATGGGCATCCCGAGTCCCGGCTATCACATCGATTTGCTGAACGATGCCGGCGAGAGCTGCAAGCCCGGGGAGCAGGGGCAGATAGTGATATACACCGAGCCTGACCGACCGTTGGGATTGTTCCGCGAGTATCTGTACGACCCGGAGCTGACCAAGGCCGCGCACCGCAACGGCGTGTATTACACCGGCGACATGGCGACGCGCGACGAGGACGGTTATTTCTGGTTCGTAGGTCGCGCCGACGACGTAATCAAATCGTCGGGCTACCGTATCGGACCGTTCGAGGTGGAGAATGCGCTGATGAGCCACGAGGCGGTGGTGGAATGCGCCATCACCGGTGTACCCGACCCGATACGCGGCCAGTTGGTCAAGGCCACGATAGTGCTGAGCGAGGCATATAAGGAAAAGGCCGGCGACGAGCTGGTGAAGGAGCTTCAGAACTATGTGAAGCATCAGACCGCGCCGTACAAGTATCCTCGTGTCATAGAGTTTGTTGACGAGCTCCCCAAAACCATCAGCGGCAAGATTCGCCGTGTGGAAATCCGCAAAAAGGTGTCGTGATGTTATTTGTCCAGAGTGATGTTTACGGGTCCTGAGCCTTTGACTATGAACTGTGCATGGCCGTTGAAGGCCGGCAGGGTAAACGAGTCGGGATGCTCGCCGGGAGCGGGACGTTCCTTGATGCGGAAGGCGGGGTCGCCGTTGCCGCTGCCTAACAGAGTCTGACCCTCCGACAGATGAATGGTCAGCGGATTGCAGGCTGTAGGTGCGAAACGACCTTTCCTGTCGCGTAGAGTGACGTTGATGACGCGGATGCCGTCCTGTTCGTGAGCCGTTTCGATGTCTAATTTCTCGGCGGGGCCGGAAGTCTCTACGACCGAGGTCTTGACGAGCTTCCCGTTCTTATATCCCTTGGCCGTGACCTTGCCCGGTTTGTAGACAGCCGGGAACGATACGTGCTGACCGGGCGTCACTTTCTTGCGGCCTAAGTTCTTGCCGTTCACGTTCAGTTCCACCTCATCCATGTTGGAATAAACCCAGATGTCGATGGTCTCGCCCTCGTGACCTTCAAGATTCCAATGCGGGAGGATGTGGAGCACAGGCTGATCGGTCCACTGCGACTGCAGATAGAAAGCTTCGTCCTTGGGGAATCCGGCATAGTCCAGGATTCCGAACTCGCTGCCCGTGGCCGGGAATACAAGGGGATTCGGTTCGCCGCGATAGTCGAAGCCGGTCCAGTAGCAGAGACCGAGCAGCCAGGGGCGGTCGCGGTAGAAAGTCCAGCCGCGTGCAATGCGGTTCAGCGTGCCGTCCTTGTCGGGCGTACGGTTCAGCGATGCCATGTGTCCGTTGGCCTTGTCGTCGAAATAAACGCCTCGCGTACCGCTGCCCGTGGTCTCCTCCGAGCCGAATGCGATACGGCCGGGATAGTTGCGGCGGTGTTCCTCAACGGGATTCTGCATGATGTAGTTGTAGCCGGCCACGTCAGGGCTGATTACGACTGTCGGGCCGCTGGAGGTGGCCACAGTCATAAGGCGCGTGGAATCGAGGCTGTGCGAGATGTCGCGCAGGTCCTTCACTATGCGGTCGCCGCGCTTGTCCCATTCCACGCCCCATTCCTCGTTGCCGACGCTCCACAGTATCACCGACGGGTGATTGAAGTCGCGGTCTATCATCTTTTCCAGCTGACCGGTGTGGTAGTCGTTGATGCCAAGCAGGCGGTTTTCCTCAACCAACATGATGCCGAGTGAGTCGGCAGCCGCTATGGCTTCGGGGGTGAAGGGATTGTGCGAGGTGCGGACGGTGTTGATTCCGTATTTCTTAAGTTCCTTAAGGCGGTAGACGTTGACGGCATCGGGGATACCGGCGCCTACGCCCGCATGGTCCTGATGCTGGTCCACGCCATGTATCTTGTAATGCCGGCCATTGACGAACAGTCCTTTATCCCGATCGAACGTCAGGGTGCGGAATCCGGTGCGGATACGTTCGGATTCGATGTCGCGGCCATTGTCCTGCAGTGTGACAGTCACGTCGTAGCGTTCGGGAGTGTCGGGACTCCACAGCTTCAGGTCCTGAGGCTTCAGGTCGATATGCCATTTGGCGTTGCCGCGAGGCTTTATGACGGCAGGATCTGAGATTGAAGACGAGCCACCCGGCACCGACTGACCCGACAACGATGTAATATTGACGATAACTTTCAGATTCCTGATATCGGCATGTGACAGGTTTTCAATGGTGCCGCTTACAGTGACTTTGCCGTTGCCGGAGTCCGAGGTGCTGTACTGTACACGTGTCTTGTCGGGCACCAGGCGCACCAACGGCGACTTTTCAAGCCAGGCATGGCGGTAGATGCCGCCGCCCTCGTAGAACCAGCCTTCCTCGAAGGTGGCGTCGGAGCGGACGGCGATGACATTCTCGGCGTCGGGGCCGTAATTCAGATAGGGGGTGATGTCGTGGCGTTGGCGAGTATATCCCGAAGGTTCGCCACCGAGGTAGAAGCCGTTGACCCACACCTGCGAGTCGCGGAATATGCCGTCAAACATCAGGTCGTAATGTGCCGTGGAGTCCCCGGGCTGCAGCGTGAATGTCTTGCGGTACCATCCTACGGATGTCTCGGGGTATTTATAGCCCACGGTCTTGTAGCCGTGGCTGTGGGAAGCTAACGAATCGTAGGGGAGGTCTACCACGAAATCGAACGGCAGGTTGACGCGATACCAGAGCGAATCGTTGAATTTAGAGGAATACGGACCTGTGTTGTGGATGGAATTGGCCTTGGTGAGATAGTTGAAATACTCTGTGCCACGTCCGAAATCCTTGGCGGGGTCGGTATGTCCGAAAGCGAATGCCCAGTCCGGGTCGATGTTGATGCGTGTGCGCGACGACACTGATGCCGAATAAGTCAGGACTCCGGCTCCTATTATAGCGAGGGGGACAAGAATACTTTTCATAGTCTGAATAATTTCGATAAAGGTAGTTAAAAAAGGGGATATGGCCAAGGAAGTTGTGAAAATGAGGAAAAAATGATAATTTTGTACCGAAAATAGAGGAAACCACACAGAGGCGTGGTCTGTCGCTCCGGCCTACGGGGCCGTAGAGGAAAGTCCGGGCAACACAGGACGCCGCATTTTCTAACGGAAAGCTGGCAGCGATGTCAGGGATAAGTGACAGAGAACGACCGCCCGGCGGCGCAAGCAGCCGGGTAAGGGTGAAAAGGCGAGTGTAAGAGACCACCGGGCCGCATGGCGACATGCGGCGCCGCACATCCTGCGGGTTGCAAGGCCAAATACACCGGCAGTCAAGGATGGTCCGTCCATTGCCGGGGGGTAGGCTGCTATAGCCGGCAGGCAACTGCCGACAAAGATAAATGACAGACGCGGAACGGAAATTGTTCCGTACATAACCCGGCTTACAGCGCCTCTGTGCATCATAATGGGTCTTTGGCTAAGGCTGAAGACTCATTTTGTTTGTTATTAAAACAAAAAACGACGGGTAACCGGCCTGTTTCTAAATAGACTGAGGTATGAAGAAGAAAAAGGATAATTTCATCACAAGACTGGTGGACAGGATAATGCGATGGTGGGAATATTGTTCCACCGGGGTGTGGAGCGACGGGCGCAACACTGTGGGCGTCAGGTTCGTGAAGACTGTCAATCTGTCGGTGAAATCCTTTTTTGACCGCGGTCTTCAGATCAAGTCGATGGCGCTGACTTACAACACAGTGCTGTCGATAGTGCCGGCATTCGCGCTGATGGTGGCCATCGGCCGGGGATTCGGCCTGCAGGATTCGGTGCAGAACGAGCTGTACATGCTGTTCCCGGCCCAGCACAAGGCCATAACTACATTTATGAAATTCGTCGACTCGTATCTGTCAAGCACCACGCAGGGCCTGTTTGTGGGCGTGGGCATCATAGTGCTGTTGTGGACGGTGATAATGCTGCTGTCGGGCATTGACGACGCCTTCAATTCCATCTGGGACGTGCGGAGCGAGCGCACGCTGTTCCGCAAGTTTACCGACTATATCACTATCTGCCTAATGGTGCCGATATTGCTGATATGTTCATCGGGAGTGTCGATATTCATGTCTGACACGGTGCAGGGAATGGTATATTTCTCATTCCTGACACCGGTGGTGAACCTGATGCTTGAACTGACGCCACTGGCATTGTCATGGCTGGCGTTCACCATCTCGTACTGGCTGATACCCAATACGAAAGTCAACTTCAAGTTCGCAGCCATTTCGGGACTGATGGCAGCCATCGGCTTCTACGTGGTGCAGTGGCTTTTCATCAACGGACAGATATATGTGTCGCGCTATAACGCCATCTACGGGTCGTTTGCCTTCCTGCCGCTGCTGTTGGTGTGGCTGCAGATTTCATGGCTGATATTGCTGAGCGGATGCGTGCTGACATATTCGCTTCAGAATGTGTTTACGTTCAATTTCCTGGGCAGCGAGGAGACCCTGTCGTACCAATCGCGGGCCGCAGTGGCCGTGATAGTGATGGCTGTGGTGGCACGCCGTTTCGAAAAAGGGGAGACCCCGCTGACCCGCACTCAGTTTGCCGCGGAGTATAATCTGCCCGTTCGGGTGCTGGGCCGCATATTGGAGCGGCTGAAGGACGGAGGACTGATATATCCGGTGTCAATCAAGGATGATGAGCTGGGCATAGGCCCGAGCCGCGACGTGCACGACATGACTGTGGGCGATGTGCTCGAGACCTTCACCAATGCCGGCGACAGTGAGGTATCGCCCGATTTCCGCAGGATATACGAGCCTGTGTTCGAGATGCTGTCGGGTCCGGAGCAGAAAAGCTACGATGCCTTTTCACGGATTAAACTCATAGACGTGCCGGTGCCGCTGCCCGAGCAGGTGCACGCCATGGTGACAGGTGAGCCTTTGGTCAGCGATTCTGCGACAAAGCCTTGATGCGGGCGCGGCAGATGTCGACTATTTCTTCAGCGGAGAAACGGGATGTGTCGAGACAGATATGGTATGTTTCGGCGTGGCCCCACTTGTGGTTGGTGTAGTAGGTGTAGTACGATTCTCGCGCGTTGTCCATCTTGCGGGCCAGCGATCGGGCCGCCGACTCGGTGTCGGTGTCCCGGCGTTCCATGATCTTGCGGATGCGGTATTCCGCCGGAGCATGCAGGAATATGCTGATCAGACCCGGACGGTCGCGCAGGATGTAGTCGGCGGTGCGGCCCACTATCACGCACGGTCCCTTGTCGGCCAGCTGGTTTATGACTCGCGACTGGATGCTGTACAGTCCCTCGTTGTCAATGTCCGAGAACTCGGCCATGGCGTTCTCCACGCCATAGTTGAACTGCAGCATGCTGCGTATCCACGAGGGACGTTTCTCGTCGGCACCGTCAAACAGACGCTTGTCGAAACCCAAGGCTTCGGCAGCCTTGCTCAGCAGAGTCTTGTCGTAATAATCCGCTCCAAGCCGCTCGGCTATCATTTTGCCTATCTCGCGCCCTCCGCATCCGAACTGGCGACCTATGGATATGATGAACGGTGTTTTCTCCGTGTCTTTTACGACTGCTTTTTGCTGAGACATAATGCTCTGATAATTAATGCTATGATATATGTAATCCGGGCTTTATAAGGGAAGCGGGGATAAAATTATTTACGAAATTGGCTCAAAATTATAAATAATTAGGTATTTTTGCAATTTCAAACGTCTGTTTTTGAAACGGATTTTGACAATTGATTAAGAAAAGACAACAATACGATATGAGCGAACAGAACGAAAGCAAAGGTATGGAGCTGTATGAATATATAGTTGACCATGTGGACGAACTGGGGAGCGATCCGAAAGAGATAGTGGATCAGTTGAGGGCGGCCGACCAGACCGGACAGTTTCTGGCAAGCACGGCACGCTATCTTGCGGCCATAGACCGTGAGCGTTTCGAAGGGTGGCTTAGTCCCTTGGTGGAGGGTGCCATCGAGAAGGATCGCGAACGCCGTTACATCGGCTCGTTGCTCGAAGCCCTGTGGGGGCGCGATTACGAGGAGCGTGTGGCGGAACTGAAAGAGGCAGATAATAATTTCCGCCGGATATACCGGCGCATACACCCCGAGGAAGATGCGATGTAACATACTGCTGGCATTGCTGCTGGCGGCAGGAGTCATAGCCAGCGGCGACGCAGCCGTGAAGCGGACGGCCACAAAGGCAAGGACGACCAAAACCGCCGCAAGAACAGGAACGGCGAAGAAAACCACGCGTACCGCGCAATCGGCGAAAATTAATCAGCAAAAGCAAAAGTCAGAGAAACCGACAATGGAGCAGAATGTAATGGTCGACTTCCAGACCACGATGGGTCCGATACGGATCAAACTGTACGACGATACACCCGCACACCGCGATAATTTCACGAAGCTGGTGAAGGAGGGATTTTACGACGGGGTGCTGTTTCACCGCGTCATAGACGGATTCATGGTGCAGACCGGCGATCCGAATTCCAAGAATGCCACGGCCGGCGAGGCGTTGGGCGCGGGAGACCCCAACTATACGATACCGGCCGAGATAAAGTATCCCGAGCATTATCACAAATACGGCGCGTTGGCGGCCGCGCGCACCGGCGATTATGTCAATCCGGAGCGCCGCAGCAGCGGCAGCCAGTTCTATATAGTGACCGGCCAGAAATATACCCCCGAGCAACTCGGCATGATGCAGCAGCGTCGTCCCGGAATGCCGATGCCGGAAAATGTAATGGCGGACTACACCACAATCGGAGGCACCCCGCATCTGGACGGGCAGTACACCGTGTTCGGCGAGGTGGTGTCGGGCATGGACACCGTAGAGAAGATTCAGAAAGCGGAGACCGACCGCCGCGACCGCCCGGTGGAGGACATACGCATCATAAGCGCGAAAATCGCAGAGAAATAACCTTACAGACAAAATAATAGGCTTTAAATTTTGTCAAAACGGATAAAACGATTAAATTTACAGCCAAAATGAAATTCGGCCGACATCCGGACCAAAACGGAGACGGAGAGGCCGGGAACAAACAGACAATGGACGAACTTGAAAAGAAGGTACCCGAAGTGGAGGTGACTAAGGTCGAGGCTACGGAAGTCGAGACCCCTGAGGTTGAGGCTAAGGAAGTCGAGACCCCGGAACTCGAGGCAGCGGCCGGCGAGCCCACTGAAGGCGCATGTGTAGCAGAGACAGAGGAGACTCCGGCCCGCAACGTGCACGCGATGAGCAAGGAAGAACTCGTGGCCGCGATGAAGGAGATTCTGGAGAATGACAAGATGGAAAGCCATCGGGAAGTGACGGCGATGAAGCAGGCGTTTTTCAGTCTGCGCAGCCGCGAACGGCTGGAGGAACTGAACGCTTTCGTGGAAGCCGGCAACGAACCGGCCGCCTTTGCGGCCAAGCCCGACGAGCTTGAGAATGAATTCAATACGCTCTACGCTACATTCAAGGAAAAACGTCAGGAATACATAGCAGCCGACGAGGCGCGCCGCCAGGCCAACCTGGAGCAGAAACTCGAGTTGCTGGAGAAGATGAACGCCATAGCGTCGGACATCGACACGGTAAACGTCAAGTTCCAGGAATTCCAGCAGCTTCAGGCCGACTTCCGCGCCATCAAGGATGTGCCGCCGGCAGCCGAAAGCGAGATATGGAAGAATTTCCAGACCGTAGGCGAGCAGTTCTACGACCATCTGAAAATGAACAAGGAGCTGCGCGACCTTGATTTCCGCAAGAACCTTGAGGTAAAGCGCGCATTAGTGGACGAGGCCCGCAAGCTCAGCGAGGTGAACGATCCGGTGCAGGCGTTCCGCAAGCTGCAGGAACTGCACGAGGAATGGCGCAACATCGGCCCCGTGGCCAAGGAGCTGCGCGAGAGCCTGTGGGAAGAATTCCGCGAGGCGTCGACGGTGGTGAACAAGCGTCATCAGGAATATTTCGAGCAGCGCAAGGCTTCCGAGCAGATCAACGAGGCCGCAAAGGAGGAACTCTGCAAGCAAATAGAGGAGCTGAATCCCAGCGAGAACACCACATTCGCGCAGTGGAACACGATGACCGACCAGATCATCAACCTGCAGAAGAAGTGGAAGGAATACGGCTACGCGTCGAAGAAAGCCAATACCGCGCTGTACACCCGCTTCCGCCGCGCCTGCGACAACTTCTTCGAAGCCAAGACCGAGTATTTCCGCCGCACACGCGAGGGATTCAACGAGAACTTAGCGAAGAAGATAGCCCTGTGCGAGAAGGCCGAGAAACTGAAGGAGAATCCGGATGTGAAGAATCCTACGGACGAGATAGTGCGTCTGCAGGCCGAATGGAAGACCATCGGGGCCGTTCCGCGCAAGCAGAGCGACGAGGTATGGAAGCGCTTCACGGACGCATGCAATTACTTCTTCGACGAGCGCAAGCGTCAGACCCGCGAACGCCGCAAGGAGGAGAACGAGAACCTTGACGCCAAGAAGGCCATCATAGCCAAGCTGAAGGAACTGCCGCTGGACGGCGACCGCCGCGAGGTGATAGGTCAGGTGAAGGATTTGCAGGCCGAATGGAACAAGATCGGTTTCGTTCCCTTCAAGGTAAAGGACAGCATCTTCAAGGAATACCGCGAGATATGCGACACTCTGTATAATACATACACCGAGCGCGAGAACAGCCGCCGCATGAACAACTGGCAGGAGAAGATGGGCCGTATGCGTGGCGACGGCAACAAGGTGAGCAGCGAACGCGAGAAACTGGTGCGCGCCCTGGAGGCCCGCAAGAGCGACCTTCTGACCTACGAGAACAATCTCGGATTCTTCAACGTCAAGTCGTCGGCCGGCAATTCGATGCTGAAGGAGATGGAACGCAAGATAGCGCGCCTCAAGGAGGAGATTGAGGAAATCAAGCAGAAGATCCGCATGGTGGACAATCCCGAGGCCGCCAAACCCGCCGTGACCGAGGAGAAGGCCGAAGTAAAGGAAGAAGCCAAGGCAGAGGAAAAAACAGAAGATTAATCATTAACAGAGACATACATGAATACGGCACTCAATTCTGGGCGCCGTATTCTTTACAAATATAGATGAAAGTAACCGTAACTATGATAGCGGCCGCTATGGCAGGGATAGCGGCATTAGGATTACAGGCACAATACGTGGACATAACCAATGCATTGTACCCGGAGCGCTACGAGCAGAACGACACGACGCATAATCCGGGCGACGACATCATCATCAAGAGCCCGACGGTGCTGAAATATGTGGAGCAGCGCGACAGTCTGGCCGAGGCGGCCGAACGGACAGAAAAGGTGGAGATTCCGACAGCGTCCAAGGCCAAAGCAAGCGTTCCCGCATCGGGTGCTACCGTGGCCAAAGGTGCGAAACCCCGGAAATCCTATCGGCCGGACGATGAAGCCGAGTCGGCAGGCAAGGCTCCCGTATATGCCATATCCGAATCCGACAAAAGCAGTGTCAAGGCCGGCGATTACACCGCCAACATGGCACAGGCCCGTCAGGGCGATGCCTCGGCGCAATATGTGATAGGAATGTGCTACCTTGCCGGCGCGGACGTGGAGCAAAACGTCAGCGAGGCCTGGAAATGGCTGGCGCGTTCGGCCGAACAGGGCAATGAAAACGCCCAGTTCCAGATAGGAAAGATGTATGACGCCGGCATAGGCGTGAGCCGCAGTGACAAGGAGGCGGCATACTGGTATCGCCGCGCCGCGCGCAACGGCCATGTGGAGGCGCTGCTGGCCACGGCCAAGGAATTCGAGCTGGGCCGCGGTGTGCTGCAGGATAAGCGTGTGGCCGCCGAAAACTATTGGCGTGCGGCCGAACGCGGAAGCGCGCAGGGAGCCTACAACTTCGCCATCATGCTGCGTGACGGTGTCGGTGTGCAGCAGGATCTGCCCCGTGCACTGAAATATTTCATGCAGGCGGCCGAAAGTTCATATTCCGACGCTGCCGGACAGGTGAGCATGCTTCAGTCCAACGGAGTGAAGCTGCGCCCGACCAAAACGGGCGCGGTCAGAAAGAAAACGGGTGTGACGGCATCGTCCAAGAGCCGTAACCATAAGGCCGCTGCCACTAAGTCCGGACACAAGTCGAAAAGAAGATAACGGACCCGTACCGATACACACTATAAACTGAAAACACCGTGAGTAAAAACGAAAAGGAAGCGCACCGCGAACTGATACTGATAAACATATCCGGTCCGGACCGGGCCGGCATCACGGCCCAGCTGACCGGTATACTGGCCGACCATGACGCCACGATACTGGACATAGGCCAGGCCGACATACACCACACCCTTGCGATGGGCATGCTGGTGATGACCGACAGCACGCGCAGCGGCGACATACTGAAGGAACTGCTGTTCGCCACCAACGAGATGCACGTGCAGGTGCAGTTCAGCATCGTGCCCGAGGAGGAATACCAGTCGTGGGTAGCCGCCCAGGGCAAGAACCGCTACATCCTGACGCTGTTGGGACGGCACATCACGGCGCGGCATATATCCGAGATTTCGAAGATAATAGCCAACCAGGGCCTGAATATCGACACCATAACGCGTCTGACCGGACGCATGCCCCTGGACGCCAACACGGAGATGGCCACCAAGGCGTGCATCGAGTTCTCGGTGCGTGGCAATCCGAAAGATAAGACCAAGATGCAGAGCGACATACTGCGCCTTACGTCGGAACTGAACTTCGACGTGTCGATGCAGGAGGACACCATGTACCGCCGCTGCCGCCGGCTGATATGCTTCGACATGGATTCCACTCTGATACGCACCGAGGTGATAGACGAGCTGGCCGACCGTGCCGGCGTCGGACCGGAAGTGCGGGCCATAACCGAAAGTGCAATGCGCGGCGAGATAGACTTCTGCGAAAGTTTTACGCGAAGGGTGGCTCTGCTCAAGGGTCTGGACGTGTCGGTGATGAAGGAAATAGCCGACAACCTCCCCATCACCGAGGGCGTGGAGAAGCTGATGTCCGTGCTGAAGCGTTCGGGATATAAGACAGCTATATTGTCGGGCGGTTTTACCTATTTCGGACAGAGTCTAAAGAACCGATTCGGCTTCGATTACGTTTATGCTAATGAACTGGAGATTGGTCCTGACGGAAAGTTGACAGGGCGCTACGTGGGCGACATAGTCGACGGCAAGCGCAAGCGCGAGTTGCTGAAGCTGCTGGCGCAGGTGGAGAACATCGACATAGCGCAGACCATAGCCGTAGGCGACGGCGCCAACGACCTGCCGATGCTTTCGGAGGCCGGCCTGGGCATAGCGTTCCACGCCAAGCCCAAGGTAAAGGCCGAAGCCTCGCAGAGCATTTCGACCATAGGTCTTGACGGGGTGCTCTACTTCCTGGGATTCAAGGACTCCTACATGAAGCTATAAACGCGCGGCTTCGGCCGCATATCTCAGTCGGCTTTGAGCCGCAAACATGATGAGCGGGACAAGGAATATTGCGAAAAGGTTATGCGCGGCGGTATGTGTCATATCCGCTGCCTTGGGTGTGAACGCCACAGGCTCGTCGGCCATGCCTGATTCAGTGATACGCACGCCGCACAACGACAGCATAGCCAGACCTGACCGGCAGACGGTCGGACTGGTGCTGAGCGGCGGAGGCGCCAAGGGCATAGCCCATGTGGGCGTGATCAAGGCTTTGGAGGAAAACAATATCCCGATAGATTATGTGACAGGCACATCAATGGGCGCCATCGTAGGCTCGCTCTATTCATGCGGATGGAGCCCGGACCGGATGCTGGAGTTCTTCACCAGTTCCGATTTCGGATACTGGAGCACAGGCACGATTCCGCCCGAACGGATTTATTACTACATCCAGCCCGCTCCTACGCCGAAATGGCTTGAAGTGAACATCAACTTCAAGTCCGGGGGCAAGAAGATGCTGAACGAGGTGCTGCCCACCTCGCTGATCAGCCCGTTGCCCATGAACATCGAGTTTCTGAACCTGTACGGGCCATACAGCGAGCAATGCGGCGAAAACTTCAACAATCTGTTCGTGCCGTTCAGATGCGTCACATCGGATGTCTACCACAAGCATAAGATAGTGCTGTCGCGCGGTTCGCTCGGCGATGCCGTGCGCGCGTCGATGAGTTTTCCGCTCGTGTTCCGTCCCATCAAGCTGGACGGCGTGCTGGTATATGACGGCGGCATATACGACAACTTCCCGGTGAACGTGATGGAGAAGGACTTCCATCCCGATTTCATGATAGGCGTTCAGGTAGCCGGCGCCGACAAGGCCCCGATGCGCGGAGACCTATACTCGCAGCTGGAGGACATGATAATCCAGAACAACGACTACTCCATGCCGAGCGCCGATGGAATCAAGATAAAGGTCCCGGTGTCGAATTTTGCCGTCCTGCAGTTCGACAAGGCCAAGGAAATATACGAGATTGGCTATAAATCGGGACTGGCCATGATAGACAGCATCAAAAAGCGCGTTACGGCCCGGCGCACGCCGGAGGATCTGGCTGCAAGCCGTGCGAAATTCGCGGCAAAGACGCCGGCCCTGGAGTTCGACTCGATAGCCGTGACAGGCGCTACGCCCGATCAGGCGCGATACCTGCGTTTCCTCTTTTTCGGAGGGCGTTCCCACTCCATCGGAATGCCCGGCGTGATCAATTCCTATTACCGAGCCGTAACCGACGGCACGCTTAACAATCTGGTGCCCAACGCCGAATTCGGCAAGGACGGCCACAATACGTTGTTGCTGCAGGCCAGTCAGAAACGTCCGTGGAACATCGGAGTGGGAGGATGGATATCATCGTCGACCAATTCCATGCTGTATCTGAAGTTAGGCTACCACTCCATGAGCTTCAACTCGCTGGACGTGTCGGTCAGCGGCTGGGTAGGACAGAGTTACTATGCCGGATTGCTGTCCGCAAGGTTTACTTTTCCGAGTGCCCGTCCCTCGTTGGTGCAGCTGGACGGACTGATGAGCCGACAGAAGTATTACGACTCGGAGGTGCTGTTCTATCAGACCGGTTCACCGGCATTCATCACCGAGGACGAGAATTATCTGCGCGGCAGCTACATCTGGGCGGCCAGCCGCAAGGTAAAGGGATGGGTGTCGGCCGCATGGGGATACATGAACGACAGATACTTCCCCGACAGCGAAGGCTCGTATCACGACCGTTCGCGCGACCGCACCAAATATTGGCTCGGGGTGCTGAGAGTGGGATTTGAAAAGAACACGCTGAACAACAAGCTGTATCCCAGCGAGGGAGTGCATTGGAACTTTGAATTCCGGGGAGCGTTCGAAAAGAGTTCGTTCTATCCGGAAAACGTGATGAAGACCACCCAGCGCGACAACTGGAACGCCGCGTTATGGGCATACTACAAACATTTCTTCCCGGTGCACCGGAACATAAAGCTCGGGGTGATGGGCAACGCCATGGGCAATTACAAGAAGCTGAAACAGAACTACACTTCGACCTTGGTGCATTCGGCAGAGTTCGCACCCACGCCATCGACCCAGAATTACTTCAACGAGGCGTTCCGCTCCGACAATTATGTCGCGGCAGGACTGATTCCCGTGTGGACTCCGTCGCGCGGATTCCAGGTAAGAGGTGATTTCTACGGATACTCAAAGGTGCGCGGACTCAAGAACCTCGGACCCTCTGTGACCGAGTATGGCAAATGGTTTCCCAAGGTGGAGTTCATCGGAGAGGTGGCGGCTGTCTATAATTTCCCGTTCGCCAGCCTCAGCCTGTATGTCAACTATCTGAGCTCGCCCAAGAATAACTGGAATTTCGGTATAAACTTCGGCTTGTTCTTCCAAGCCCCAAAACTGATTCATTGATGCATAGGAACATAATCGGAATATTAGCCGCGGCTGCAGGCGTCATATCCATTCTGTCAGGAGGATGCGGCCGCTCCGGTAACGCAGGTTCGCGGGAGTATCAGAACGCAGAGGGAATGATATGGAACACCACGTATCATGTCACTTATAACGGAGCCCCCGAACTGAAAGACTCGATAATGCAGGTGCTGAACAAGGTGGGAGCATCGCTTAATGTGTTTGACGAGAAATCGCTTGTGAGCCGGGTCAACGTCAGCGACAGCACGGCCGTAGACACCGATTTCATCCGGGTATATGTGGAGTCGGTGAAGGTGAACCGGCTCACGGAGGGTGCCTTTGACCCGACATTGGGCCCGCTGATCGAGGCCTGGGGCTTCGGCAAGGGGCATAAGGCTACGGCTGACACTGCCCGTATAGATTCATTGATGAAATTCGTGGGCATCGACAAGACACGTCTCACCATGGACACGCTGGTTAAGGACGACAGCCGTATTCGGTTCAATTTCTCGGCAATCGCCAAGGGCTACGGCTGCGACTGCGTGGGCGAGATGCTGAAGCGCAACGGCGTGGAGGATTGGCTGATAGAGATAGGAGGCGAGATCTCGTGCCAAGGCAAGAGCCCCGACGGAGGCAAATGGCGGGTGTCGATAGACCGTCCGGTGATGCAGAAGGACCGCATACTTCACGACTCGCAATGCGTGGTGGAGGTGACGGATGCCGGAATCGCCACGTCGGGCAATTACCGCAATCTGCAGAGTGACGACAAGGGCCGGTATTACGGACACACCATTTCGGCCCGGACGGGACGGCCGGCGCGCACGGACGTGATAAGCGCCACGGTGATAGGACGCACAGCCATGGAGTCGGATGCGCTGGCCACGGCGTTCATGGCCATGGGCGCCGATGATGTGAAACGCCTCAACAAGTCCACGAGGCTACCGGTTATGCTCGTTTTGGCCGATTCGACGGTGTGGTGCTCAGGCCAATTTGAAAAATTAATGGTTCGTTAACGCACTTTTTAGTTCTTGATTTGTTTATTACAGAAATATTTATTAAGTTTGCATAATAACAATATACACAGAGATACAATAACATTAACGTTCATAAAACAGCTTTACAAACAAAGAACCTAAAACTTATATAACTATGAAAGAGGCATACGTATTTTTGGCAGAGGGGTTTGAAGAAGTAGAAGCATTAACGCCGGTAGACGTGCTGCGTCGCGCGGGACTTCCGGTTAAGACGGTATCGATTACCGAGGATCATGAGGTGACGGGTGCGCATGGCATTACGGTCCGCGCGGACGTGTTGCTGCGCGACACTGATTTCAATGGAGCCGCATGGCTGATATTGCCCGGCGGACTTCCCGGAGCCACGAACCTGTATGGCTGCAAGGCACTGCGCGAGTTGCTGAAGGCGCAGTACGATAGCGCCGACGGACGCATCGCCGCCATCTGCGCGTCGCCGGGCGTGGTGTTAGGCCAGCTCGGGCTTCTGAAGGGACGCAAGGCCACATGCTATCCGGGATTCCAGAAATATATGGAAGGCGCCGATTATCAGGACCGCCGCGTGACGGTGGACGAGAAGTTCGTGCTCGGCAACGGACCCAGCAGCGCTTTGCTGTGGGCGCTGGCCATCGTGACGGCATGGGCCGGCGAGGAGAAGATGAGCTCAACCGCCAACGCCATGCTGCTGTATCCCAACGGGCAGCAGACGCTGGAGAACTTTTTCGGATAATTCCGGAACTCTAATACACTGAATGGACAGATACTATACGATACAGGGAGCCGGCTCGTCTCAATACAAGGAGAAGATGAGTCGGTTCCTTTCATTTGCGTTGCCGGCATATACGGCCGAGGAATGCAAGGAACTGATAAAGGAATATCAGAACAGATACCACGACGCGCGGCATGTATGCTGGGCTTATATGTTAGGTCCGGGGCGCAGGGAATGGCAGCTGTCGGACAACGGCGAGCCGTCGGGTACGGCGGGCAAGCCGATATTGGGACAGATCAACAGCATGGAGCTTACGGACGTGCTGGTGATAGTGGTGCGCTATTTCGGCGGAATCAAGCTGGGGACGTCGGGATTGATACAGGCATACAGGGAGGCTGCGCGCGAGGCGTTGGAGGATGCGGGCGTCAAGGAGATGCGGCAGATGGTGAGACTGCGTCTGGAGGTGCCGTACGCCAAGGCAGAGGGAGTGATGAGGATAGTGAAACAACCCGATATAAGAATAGTGAATCAGACATTCGACAACCGGTGCGGACTGGAGATAGAATTCCCGCTGGATATGGAAAGTGAACTGCGCGGACGGCTGGGAAGCGCGGACGAGTGCAGGATTCTCGAATAACGGCATATTTAAGAAAAAAGCGTAAAAATCTAAGAAAAAACGCTTTAAATGATTGCCGAATGAAAAAAAATTACGATATTTGCAGTGCGAAAAAAATGAGCACCCCTTGAAATGCGGGCAAAATTTGGTCCAAAGCGGTGTTGCTCAGGCAATTGGGTGTTTTATCGACACTCAATTGTGCGTAAATGTGAGAATAGAAATTTCAAACGAAATATAATAACTCATACACAATGACAAAAGCAGATATAGTAACAGAGATCTCGCGCAAGACCGGACTGGAGAAGGCAGCAGTGCTGACCGTTGTTGAAGAGTTCATGACTACAGTGAAGGAGAGCATGGGCGCCGGCAATAACGTTTATCTGAGAGGCTTCGGCAGCTTCGTGGTTAAGACCCGCAAGGAGAAGACCGCACGCAACATCTCGAAGAACACGGCCATCAAGATTCCGGAGCACAAGGTTCCGACCTTCAAGCCCTCGAAGGTGTTCCTGGAGGAGATCCACTAATCGGACGAGTCAGGAGAGATACGGATTCCGGACGGAATCCTGAAAATATTAGTAATACTAAAACCAAACAACGATGCCAAGCGGAAAAAAGAGAAAAGGCCATAAGATGGCCACTCACAAGCGCAAGAAAAGACTGAGAAAGAATCGTCATAAGAAGAAGTAATCAGGTCCTACGGGACTTGTGACCCGCAAGGGAGCTTCGCATACGACAATCTTGCGAAATAAAGGACAAACGGGACCCCGCCCCTCGGGATGGGGCTTCGTTTTGTTCTTTTTTATTTAAGCGCGTACCATATTGCGCAATTTATGTAGAAATGAAAAGCGAATTAGTAGTAGATGTAAGCCGCGAGGAAGTGTCGATAGCGCTTCTCGAGGATTCGCGTCTGGTGTCGCTTCAGAAGGAGAGCCGCAACATAGCGTATGCCGTGGGCGATCTCTATCTGGCCAAGGTCAAGAAGCTGATGCCGGGACTGAACGCCGCATTTGTTGATGTCGGCTACGAAAAGGACGCTTTTCTTCATTATCTTGATTTGGGACCTCAGTTCAACACCTACATACGCTATGTGCGCGAGGCGTTGGACGACAAGCGAAAGGTCCCCAGTGTGTCGAAACTGAAATTCGACCAGGACATTCCGAAACAGGGCACCATCCAGGACGTGCTGAAGCCCGGCGACCAGCTGCTGGTGCAGGTGGCCAAGGAGCCGATATCGACCAAGGGTCCCCGACTCACCACCGAGATATCCTTTACGGGACGGTTTATGGTGCTGATGCCGTTCGGCGACAAGATCTCCATATCGCAGAAAATCAAAAGCACGGAGGAGAAGATACGTCTGCGTCAGCTGATAGGCAGCATCAAGCCCAAGGGATTCAGCGTGATAGTACGCACGTCGGCCGAAAACAAGCGCGTCGCGGAGCTTAACAACGAGATGCGCACACTGCTCAAGAGCTGGGAGGACTCCATAGCCAAGATGCAGCGGGCCAAGGCCCCGGCACTTGTGTATCAGGAGGACTCGCGTACGCTGAGCATGATACGCGACCTGTTCGCACCCACGTTCGAGAATATCCATGTCAACGACAAGGAGTCGTACGAGCAGATACGCAAGTATGTGTCCCTGATCGCACCGGAAAAGGACAGCATCGTGCAGCTGTACGACAGCGAAGTGCCTATCTTCGACCATTACAACATCACCCGCCAGATCAAGAGCAGCTTCGGCAAGACGGTATCGTTCCGCAGCGGGGCATACTTGATCATAGAGCACACCGAGGCGCTGCACGTAATAGACGTGAACTCGGGCAACCGCAGCAAGTCGACGCCCGACCAGGAATCGAACGCCCTGGACGTGAACCTCAAGGCCGCCGACGAGATAGCGCGCCAGCTGCGTCTGCGCGACATGGGCGGCATCATAGTGGTGGACTTCATAGACATGGCCAAGCAGGAACACCGTCAGGAACTGTACGACCACATGCGTGAGATCATGGCCAACGACCGCGCGCGCCACAACATCCTGCCGCTGTCCAAGTTCGGCCTGATGCAGATCACACGCCAGCGCGTGCGTCCGGCCCTGGACATCGCCACCGCCGAAACCTGCCCCTCGTGCTTCGGAAAGGGATATGTGCAGAGCTCGCTGCTGTTCACCGACAAACTCGAGGAGAAGATAGAATACCTCACCGAGCACCTTAAGGTGAAGAAATTCATAATGTACGTTCATCCATACGTTGAATCGTACATCAAGAAGGGACTGTTCTCGCTCTATTCCAGGTGGCGTCGCCGCTACGGACGGGGAGTGAAGGTTGTGGCCGACGAGTCATTGGCATTCCTGCAGTACAAGGTACTGGACCAGAACAAGGTCGAGATAGACCTGCAGGAAGAAAGCGACATGAATTCGAGCCAGACCAAGAACGGCCAGAAAGTGAACACCCGCAACGACGTGAACACCGCCGACGAGACTGCTGACGCCCAGCCTGCCAAGACCAAGGCTAAGAAGAACAAGCAGAAGCAGGCTCAGCCTCAGCCTCAGCCCAAGCAGGCTCAGCAACAGCCTCAGCCTCAGCCCAAGCAGGAACCCAAGCAGGAACCCAAGCAGAAGGAGGCCCGGAAACCTCAGCAGGAACAGAAACCGAAGGAGGCTCCTCAGCCTCAGGAACAAAAGCCTAAGGAGGCTCCGCAGCCTCAGGAACAAAAGCCTAAGGAGGCTCCGCAGCCTCAACAGGAACAGAAACCCAAGCCGGCACCAAAGCCGCGCAGGAAACCACAACCCAAAAAAGATAATGAAGAAAAGGCAGCTGTGACGGAAACGGGACTAATGGTCATAGAACCAACGACCCCCACACAGCAACCGGAGTAAGACAAAGGGCGAGCAGATTCAGTCTGCCCGCCCTTTTTACACACTCTCTCTTTTAAGGTCATTAAGGTCATTAAGGTCATTAAGGTCATTAAGGTCATTAAGGTCATTAAGGACTTTAAGGACTTTAAGGACCTTAATGGTGTCTGGGAATATGCTCCAGGAAGTCCGCCACGATGAAGGTGGAGCCGCCGATGAAGATGATGTCGTCGGGATCGGCATCGGCAAGTGCGGCTTCGTATGCCTCGCGGACTGTGGGCCATGCGGTGGCGTCGTAGCCCAGTCCCGTAACGCGATTGTGCAGTTCCCGGTAATCGAGGGCACGGGGTATCTGCGCCTGTGTCAGATAATAGGTTGCGTCGTCGGGGAAGAGCGGCAGAATGTGGTCCAGGTCCTTGTCGGCCACGAATCCCATGACTATGCGTAGGCGAGGTGTGCCGTCGCCTTTCCGAGCACGCTCTGATAGAAGGCGCTCCAGCTGAGCTACATTGCTGCGGATGCCGGCTTCGTTGTGGCCCGTGTCGCAGATGGTAAGGGGAGTGTCTGAAATCACTTCCCAGCGGCCCCGCAGTCCGGTCTGAGACATGACGCGGGCAAAACCGTCAAGGATGCTGTTGTCTGAAATCTCCACGCCGCGATTGCGCAGTTCCCGCAATGCTACCCGTGCCGTGTTGATGTTCTTGTGCTGATAGTCGCCATGCAGCGGGCATACGCCCTCTAACTCGGCGTTGGCCTGCATGTCTATCTGATCGTATGCTTCGATGATGGGAGAACCGGTTTCGGCAGCATGAGTGCGGAACACCTGCTGCACGTCGCCTTCGGCCTCACCGATCACAACCGGTACGTCCGGCTTCATGATGCCGGCCTTCTCTCCGGCGATTTTCGGCAGCGTATCGCCTAAAAATTGCGCGTGGTCCCACGATATGTTGGTGATGACACTCAGCAGGGGCGTGATGATGTTGGTGGAGTCGAGACGGCCGCCCATCCCGGTCTCGATCACGGCATAGTCCACCTGCTCGTCGGCAAACCATGTGAAGGCCATCATCATGGTCAGTTCAAAGAACGAAGGTTTGTCGGGATATTCGTCGGCCATGGCGCGCCATTGGTCTATGAAACGTTCCACAGCATCCTTGGGAATCATGGCGCCGTTGACGCGCATACGTTCGCGGAAATCGACTAAATGCGGGGAGGTATAGAGACCAACTTTATAGCCCTGGCTCTGGAGCGTGGATGCGATAAGGTGCGACACGGAACCTTTGCCGTTGGTGCCGGCTATGTGGATCGAGGGCCATTTGTCCTGTGGATTGCCGAAATGACGTGCCAGCGCCCATGAACGTTCCAGTCCGGGCTTGTAGGCAGCCTGCCCTACACGTGAAAACATGGGCAGTTGCCTGAACAGCCAGTCAAGTTTTTCTTCGTAACTCATATCTTATTGATGTGGCCGGAAGGATTAATAGTAAAGAATTAACCCTAAGATTCCGGCCAAAATTATGATAAGTATCGGATGTATTTTGATTTTCGTTCCTTTCCAGGGAATGGGGAACCACGCGAGGCAGAATGCCCCGGCACAGATGGCTATGTTTACCCAAAGCTGCCAGTCAATGCCGTTGGGGTTGAAGTTCGGGGCATTCATCAACATGATTGCCGCCGAGGCAATCAGACCGACCACGACAGGACGCAGCCCCGAGAACACCGCCTTGACGGCACCCGATTCCTGATGCCTTCGGATGAAGTGCTCGGCATACAGCACAAGGAAATAGGAGGGAAGCGTCACGGCTAATGTACACAGCACCGACCCGAGTATGCCCCACATAAAGCCGGTAAGTTCAGGATTGACCGTGCCGGGAGCGATATAACCTATGTATGTGGCGGAATTGATGCCGATGGGTCCCGGTGTCATCTGCGATATTGCCACAATGTCTGTGAACATCTGCTCGGAAATCCATCCGGGATTAACCACAGACTGTTCCACTAATGACAGCATGGCGTAACCGCCGCCGAAGCCGAAAATGCCTATCTTGATGTAGGCCCATATAAGTTTCCAGTATATGCTCATGACTTCTTAAGCTGTTTGCGGTGGGGATACCACCAGATGAGGAAACCGAACAGTCCTCCGAGCACAATGTACAGGATAGGGGAGGAGACCGCGCCGAGGTCAAGCGAAATCATCAGCGCCACGACGCAGGGGATCCACACCGTCTTCCACTTCAGTTTGGCGGCCTTGGCCGACGACAGCACCGGCGCGATGATCAGGGCCACCACACACGGACGTATGCCCATGAATATGGCCGAGATGACACGGTTGTTCTTGATGGTCTCGGGCGTCAGGAATATGGCGAAGCACAGTATGATGATGAACGACGGCAGGATGGTGCCCAATGCCGCTACGATTGAGCCACGGGTGCGCAGTATCTTGTCGCCCACCGCTACGGCGATGTTGACGGCAAGAATTCCCGGAAGCGACTGGGCCACGGCCAGGAGATCCAGGAATTCGTCACGTTCTATCCAATGATGTCGGTCCACGATCTCGCGCTCTATGATGGAGATCATGGCCCAGCCTCCCCCGAAGGTGAAGGCGCCGATTTTAAAGAAGGTTATAAAGAGTGTCCAGTACATATATTAATAACGAGGGTCCCGCGAAGGGACCCTCATAAATGATTGTCATTTGTCCATCTTTCGCCAGACGTAGGCTATGTAAGCCAATACGAAGGGAATGACGATGGAAACGTAGCTCATGGCCTTCAGCGTATATTCAGAAGACGAAGCGTTGCGGATGGTCAGTGAACTTGCCGGATCTGCCAGCGAGGGGAGGAAAGGGGTGTTGTTGAATCCGGCGCACCAGAACAGCGCAACGACAGCCAAGAACGTGCCGATGCCCGTGAACCATACCGTGCCACGGAATTTCTTGTCGAAACATCCGCGGAACCATCCGTAGATAACCAACACCGCGCCCACTACGAGCATCAGACCGATCCACCAGTCCTGGATGAAGTTGTGGAAATACTTGTAGGGTACTTCCTGAATGTCGGTGGTGCGGCCGTCAACCTCGGTGACGGTGTAGCCTGTCGCGAGGCAAACCAGCGTGACGAACAGCACGAAGAACACCAGGAAGATGCCGCCGTTGATGAAAGCGGCCTTGCGCAGCTGCGCGTCGTAGCGGGTGTCGTCCTTCAGACGGTTTATCATATAGAATGAAGCCTGCATGCGTGCCAGGAAGAACACTGCCACTCCGAGCACGAGGTTGCGTGCGTTGAATATTGCCTCGAATCCGTGAGCGTTGCCCCACTGCGAGATTACAGGAGCGCCCGTGGTCAGCAGGTTGCCGCGACGTACCGTGAAGTCTGCGCCGAAGAAGAACATCGAGACCGCCACGCCTAACAGCACGCAGCCGACCAGGCCATTGACGAACAGGAAGGCGTCGTAGGTGTTATGGCCATAGACGTTGCCTTTCTTCTTGCGGTATTCATAGCTGACGGCCTGGAGCACGAAGCTGAACAGGATGAGAATCCAGAGCCAGTACGCGCCGCCGAAGCATGTGGAGTAGAACAGGGGGAAGCTGGCGAAGAACGCGCCGCCGAACACTACAAGTGTAGTATATGTAAGTTCCCACTTCGACCCCATGCCCTGCAGCAGAACGTCGCGCTGCTCGGGCTTGCGTCCGAAGGTATATATCATGGATTGTCCGCCCTGTACGAACAGGAGGAACACGAGGATGCCGCCGAGAACGGAGATAAGCACCCACCAATAATTCTGAAGATATTCCAGTGTCATAATTGTAGATGTATTAGAGGGTGATTATTTCTGTTTGTCGGAAAGGATGTTGGAAGCTGATTTTTTCTCGACATATTTCACCATGATGCCGACTTCGGCCACGAGCAGAAGCGTGAATACTGCCGCGAAAGCCCAGAACGTGACGACAACCGATGAGGCGGGGATGTCGGAGATGGCCGCTACGGTAGGCAGCAGATCCTGGATGGTCCAGGGCTGGCGTCCCACTTCGGCCACGCACCATCCGGCTTCAGAGCAGAGCCACATGAACGGGGTGGAGATCATGGCCACCCACCAGAACCACTTGGCACGGTCCATCAGGTTCTTGCGGTAGACCAGGAACAGAGCAACCACGTAGAACAGCAGGAAGAACGATCCGAGATAGACCATGACGCGGAACATGGTGAACGTAAGTCCTACGGGCGGAATGGCCTCGTCCACGCTCTTGAAGTATGAATAACCGAAGAACTCATAGTTCTTGTCAAGTTCGGCTTTGGCCAGCGCCATTGCCTGCTTGTCGTCGGCCTTGCGGGCGGCGTCGTAGTCGGCCAGGGCCTGACGGGCCGCCAAGCCACGCGCTATGCGTTCCTGATAGGAAACGGTGTTGACGGTGTCGCCGTTTTTATTGATGGTGTATCCGTTTATGATGTCGGAGATACCGGGTACGAAAGCGTTCCACGTGTGTGTGGCCAGCACGGAGAGGGCGTGAGGCATGGTGATGTGGCCTAAGTATTCCGGCTCGTCGTTGTCCCATGTCTTGTCGGGGTTCACTATGCCGATAAGAGTGAGTCCCTGGCCCTCGGATCCATGATACAGACCCTCCATCGCAGCGAGTTTCATGGGCTGATGCCTGGCAACCTGCACAGCCGAGCCGTCGCCCGTGTACATGGTGAGCAGCAGACCGGCCAATCCGACCCATCCGCCGACCTTGATCGAGATGATTGCGAACTCGCGGTTGTGTTTCTTAAGCAGGAGGAAGCAGCTTACGGCGATTACGAACACGCCGGCCAGCGCCCAGCCGCTGAACACCGCATGGAAGAACTTGTTGACCGCTATGCCCGAGAACAGGGCCCAGAAATCGGTCATTACGTTGCGCATCTGGTCGGGGTCGAACTCCATGCCCACGGGATACTGCATCCAGGCGTTGGCTACGAGTATCCAGAGTGCGGAAATGGAGGCGCCGATGGCCGTAAGCCAGGTGGAAGCGAGGTGAAACTTGGGGCTGACCTTGTTCCAGCCGAAGAACATGACGGCGCCGAACGTGGCCTCAAGGAAGAATGCAAGCAGTCCCTCAATGGCGAGGGGAGCGCCGAAGATGTCGCCCACGAACCATGAGTAGTTGCTCCAGTTGGTGCCGAATTCAAATTCCAGAATCAGGCCGGTGGCTACGCCGATGGCAAAGTTGATGCCGAACAGTGTCATCCAGAACTTAGTGATCGGCAGCCACTTTTCGTTCTTGGTTTTCAGATAGGCCGATTCCATGATGGCCACGATGACCGACAGACCGAGAGTCAGCGGCACGAACAGCCAGTGATAGATGGCTGTCAGTGCGAACTGCAGTCGCGACCAGTCAACAAGAGTGCTAAGGTCTTCCATAGTGGTGTATGGTGTTTAGAGGTTATAGTTTTCCGTTTTGGGTTTATAGTCTATTAAACAGAGCAAAGTTAACAATTATTTAGAAAAATACCCAACATGAACGGGATTGTTTTTTGAATAATGGTTTGTGAAGTGGAAATAAATGATTAATTTTGCAATGCGAGGGCGTATTGCGGTGCGGGGACAACACCCGCAAGCCGCATGAAACCCGAATTTTTAAGGTATAAACTTAAGGAAAGGATAATAATACAATGGCATTGTGGTTTGAATGCAAGGTAAGATATGACAAGATGACGGAAAACGGCCAGGTGAAGAAGGTGAACGAGCCGTATCTTGTAGACGCATTGACATTTACGGAGGCCGAGGCCCGCATCATCGAGGAGATGACCCCCTTTATCAGCGGCGAATACTCGCTGGCGTCGGAAAAGAAGACCAAGATTTCGGAAGTGTTTTTCAAGGAGGGTGGCGACCGCTGGTATCTGGTGAAAGTGAATTTCATAACTCTTGACGAGAAGACCGGCGTGGAAAAGAAGACCACAAGCCAGATACTGGTGCAGGCATCGGATTTCGACAGTGCCGTAAGCAATTTCAAGGAGGGAATGCAGGGCACGATGGCCGATTACGAGATCGGTTCCGTGGCCGAGACCCTTATCATGGACGTATATCCCGCCAACTTAGGCGCCAAGACAGCCGAATAATCACGTAGCGATGGTTGATGTCCAAGCGAACATAGAGCGTGTGCTGAGCGAAATGCCGGAGGGCGTCAGGCTTGTGGCCGTATCGAAGTTCCATCCGGTGGAGAAGCTGATGGCGGCTTACGAAGCGGGCCAGCGCCGTTTCGGCGAAAGCCGTGTGCAGGAGCTCTTGGCCAAAGAGCCGCAGATGCCGGCTGACGTGGAGTGGCACTTCATCGGACATCTGCAGACCAACAAGGTGAAGCAACTGGTGGGCAAGGCATCGCTGATAGAAAGCATAGATTCCGAGCGGCTGCTGGACATGGTCGATCACGAATCGCGCAAGGCAGGAGTGACGACCCGCGTTCTGATGCAGGTGCATGTGGCCCTCGAGGAAACCAAGTTCGGTTTCTGGCCGGAGGAACTGCTCGACTATTTCCGCGCCCGCAAGTTCGAGAACCTGACCAACACGCATATTTGCGGCGTGATGGGGATGGCCTCAAATACCGATGACGCGGAGCGTGTAAGTCAGGATTTCGCCGCTATCTCAAAGGTCTACGGAGATATTATTGAGTTGTGTCCGGACCTGCGCGGATTCGACACACTGTCGATGGGCATGAGCGGCGACTGGCCGCTGGCCGTGGAACATGGCAGCAATATGGTAAGAATCGGAACGGCCATATTCGGCGAAAGAGAGTACTGACCCGATATTCCGGCAATGTATGTTAACCTGAAATTTAATAAACAACAATAACAAATAACATGAGCTCAACAAAAGCAGCAGCGGCCGCACCGAAATCGAATGGCCGCACCGTGGCGATCATCACGATGTTCTTCATGTTCGCGATGATCTCTTTCGTGACCAATATGGCGGCTCCGTTCGGAAACATCTGGAGTTTCAAGTACGAATGGGCCGGAATGGCAGGTAACCTTATGAACTTCACCGCCTACCTGTTCATGGGTATCCCGGCGGGTAACATGCTGATCAAGTACGGCTACAAGAAGACCGCGCTGATCGCGCTGGCAGTCGGAGCCATCGGTCTCGGCATCCAGCTTCTCTCGAGTGTGGTGGGCGGCAATGTCGTTGTGATCGGCGGCGAGAACCCCACTTACCTTAACCTGTTCATCTATCTGCTCGGCGCTCTGGTCTGCGGTTTCTGCGTATGTATGCTGAACACCGTGGTAAACCCGATGCTTAACCTGTTGGGCGGCGGCGGCAACAAGGGTAACCAGCTGATTCAGACCGGCGGCACGCTGAACTCGCTGTCCGGTACGCTGACCCCGCTGTTGGTCGGTATGCTCGTAGGTACGCTCACGAAGCAGACCACAATGGCGTCGGTTGCTCCGCTGGTAATCACCGGTATCGTTATCTTCGCGCTTTCGTTCGTAGTAATCTCGTTCGTGAAGATTCCCGAGCCCCAGCAGAATCTGAGCAAGGTGAAGTATGAGCGCAGTCCTCTGGCTTTCCGCCATTGCACCCTCGGCATCATCGCCATCTTCTTCTATGTGGGTATCGAGATCGGTATCCCGGGCGAGATGAACGCATGGATCAGCCGCGAGAACTTCGAAGGCGCTGCCGCAGTGGCCGGTTCGCTGGCTGCCCTCTACTGGCTGATGATGCTTATCGGACGTTTCCTCAGCTCTATCATCAGCGGCAAGGTATCGACACGTACCCAGATGGTGACCGTGTCCACCGTGGCTATCGTTCTGATACTGCTGGCTATCTTCATTCCCGAGTCCGTTACCTTCAAGTCGCCTGAGATCAAGGCCCTGAACATCACCAGCGGCGAAGTGCCCATCAAGTGTCTGTTCATCTTCCTGTGCGGTCTCTGTACATCGGTGATGTGGGGCGGTATCTTCAACCTCGCCACCGAGGGCCTGGGCAAGTACACGGCCAAGGCTTCCGGACTGTTCATGATGATGGTTGTCGGCGGCGGCGTGATGCCTTATATCCAGGATATGATCGCACGCAGCGGCGTCGGTTATGTAAACAGCTACTGGCTGGTCGTAGCCATGCTGGCTTATATCCTGTTCTATTCGCTGGTCGGTTCCAAGAATGTGAACAAGGATATCCCCGTCAACGAGGAGCCGTTCGATGCACGTGACCTCTGATAACGCGACATAACAAAAAATCCGGGAGCCCTTTGGGGATTAGCCCGGATTTTTTCGTAATATATTATAGAAATAAATACAAAAAAGATATGGATGAGAAAGTGATGCGGTCGGCCGGCAACAACCTGCGCGTGCTGATTGCAGAGATGGTAGAGAAATCGAAGTCGGGACATCCCGGAGGCGCTCTGGGCGCGGCCGATTTCGTGAACGTGCTTTATTCGTCGTTCCTGGTATACGATCCCGAGGATCCGTCATGGTTCGCCCGCGACCGGTTCTTCCTCGACCCGGGCCACATGTCGCCGATGCTGTACAGCATCCTGGCCCTGACCGGCAAATACACAATGGAGGACCTGCAGCAGTTCCGCCAGTGGGGCAGCGAGACTCCCGGCCATCCCGAGGTGGATGTGACCCGTGGCGTGGAGAACACGTCCGGCCCGTTAGGCCAGGGTCACGTCATGGCAGTGGGCAGCGCCATCGCCGAGCAGTTCCTTGAGGCGCGTTTCGGCAAGGTTGTGGCCCACAAGACATACGCCTTCATTTCCGACGGCGGCGTGCAGGAGGAGATTTCTCAGGGAGCCGGCCGCATAGCCGGCACGTTGGGTCTGCACAATCTCATCATGTTCTACGATTCGAACAAGGTGCAGCTGTCCACACTGGTGAAGGATGTGGATCAGGAGGATGTGGCCGCCAAGTATCGCGCATGGAACTGGAACGTTCTCGAGGTGGACGGCAGCGATCCCTTGGCAATGGCCGATGTGCTTGCCAAGGCTCAGGAAGAGAAGGAACGTCCCACCATCATCATCGGCCACACCACGATGGCCAAGGGCGTTGTGAAGGGTGACGGCGAATCGCTGGAAGGCGCCATCAACACTCACGGACAGCCCATCTCGGCTGCCGGCGCCGACGTGGCCGCAACAGTAAGAAACTACGGCGGCGATCCCGAGAATCCCTGGGTGATCCGCGAGGAAGTCAAGGAACTGTACGCAAAGCGTGCCGAAGAACTGAAGAAGATTGTGGCCGCACGCCGCGAGGAATATAACGAATGGGCCAAGGCCAATCCCGAACTGGCCAAGACACTGGAAGACTACAAGGCTCTGGAACTGCCCGCTCTGGACTGGGATTCCATCGAGTTCAAGCCCAACATGGCGTCGCGTGCCGCATCGGCCACGGTTCTCAGTTTCCTGGCAGAGCATGTAGGCAATATGATAGTGTCGAGCGCCGACCTGGCCAACAGTGACAAGACCGACGGCTTCCTGAAGAAGACGCACGCCTTCGCCAAGGGCGATTTCAGCGGCGCGTTCCTGCAGAGCGGCGTGTCTGAGCTGACCATGGCCTGCATCATGAACGGTATCGCCCTGCACGGCGGCATCTTCGCCGCCTGTGGCACATTCTTCGTGTTCAGCGACTATATGAAGCCCGCAATCCGTATGGCTGCGCTGATGAAGCTCCCCGTCAAGTTCATCTACACTCACGACTCGTTCCGTGTGGGCGAGGATGGACCTACGCACGAGCCCATCGAGCAGGAGGCTCAGATCCGTCTGATGGAGCTGGTTCACAACTTTGCCGGCAAGCGTTCGGTACTGGTGCTCCGTTCCTGCGACTCAGCCGAGACGGTAGAGAGCTACAAGCTGGCTATGGAGACCAAGGACCGTCCCTCGGTACTGATCTTCTCGCGTCAGAATCTGGAGGACCTGCCCGGTGAGAACCGCCGCGACGAGGCCAAGAAGGCCGCACACGGCGGTTATGTAGTGAAGGGCGTAGACGGCCAGCCCGACGTTACGCTGGTTGCCAACGGCAGCGACGTGGCCCTGCTGGTACACGCAGCCGAAGAATTGGATAAGGAAGGAGTAAAGGCACAGGTGGTGTCCGTGCCGTCGATCGGACTGTTCCTGGATCAGGACAAATCGTACCGCGACAGCGTGATTCCCGAGGGCGTGCCTCAGTTCGGACTCACCAGCGGACTGCCCATCACCTTGTGGCCCGTGCTGCACGGCAAGTTCGACGTAGTCGGCATGGAGCGTTTCGGCGCCTCCGCCCCCGCCAAGGTGCTGGAGGAGAAGTTCGGCTACACCGTCCCCGCCGTCCTCGCCAAGATCCGCGCCTTCCTCGGCAAGTAAACAATACTAATCTCACTGAATTATACAGGGTGTGTCCGGCCGAGCCGGACACACCCTGCGGAGTTTTATATGAAAATGCTAATTTCGTTTTGGCATTCTTACTTTATGAATTTTCTGTCTGGGATTTCGTTTTCCAATACGCTCATCTGATGGATGGCAATCTGATTTAATTTCAGCAACCGTTCAGATACCCAGCTTGCGAACTTAAAAGCAATGTCACGTTGGGCATAGATGCCACCATCTCTGCCTAACTTATTCATGATGCCGATTGCTCCTGTCAGTTCAACCCAACGGCTTGGTCTCATTGTAAAGGCATTAGATCCGGTTTCCCTCAAAATGGGGTCGAATTCGACCCCTTTAAAATCGGGATTATTCAGGGACTCCCATAAACCAAGATATTCAAGCGTGTTTTTTGCTCTCATCCAATTTTTAACAACATCTTTTGGTTCTTCAGGATTCTTTTGGCGGCGATATCAGTGATACAGATATAATCTATGCCATCTTTTGCAAATGTTCTGATTGTGGAGTCTTTTACAATTAATTTAGCCATACGTTTGGTGACGAAATGTTTAATTACATAGCCGATTCAGCTTCTTGGCAAAGATAATTGTTTTCGTCGGATTGAACAAAACAAAGATTATAAGTCCAGACTTTTCATCTACACGTATAATGGGAAGATGCTAATAATTGGTTGGCGGCGAGGACGCCGCCATTCCAGTCGCCTGTTGAGATGCCCTGAATTTACGTATAGAAATAGGCTAAAGAGGATGTACCAAAACCTTCATTTTGATACACCCTCTTTGTAAATGTGTTTATAGTTAGAATAAAAATCCTACGGAAGCAGCAAGATTGCTGGATTGAATTCCATTAAGAGGTTTGGTGAAATCAGTTCCATAGTTTATGCCCCAATAGAGGAATTTCCATTCCATACCTATGCCTGCATGCCAACCGACTTGATAATGATATTTCTCGCCGAATGCAGAGGATGAGTCATCGGTATATAGGGATTTCCAACCTGTATCAATATTCTCTTTTAGTGTCGGAATCCCATCCGGACCTACGATAACGTCCGGGACAAAGATTCTTCTGGAACGAAGCGCGAGATTTAATTTTAGATTAATTCCTATATAAGGAGTGATTGAGATGTTATTTCCCGCTTTTATGCGATATGCAAGGTTTACAGGGACTGCTAAATAGAAATTCTTCATCTGCAGTTTAACATCCCTTGTAGAGGTCGTTACTGTTTTGATTGTTTGATGACCGAATCCTCCATTGATCTTAGCGCCGGTTTCGATGAAAAGGGGAATCCTTTTGCTCAAGTTAAAGCCGTGAATATATTCAATCGCGGCTCCATGGAGGTTTATATGGTTCCCACACTCTTTGATAAAGAGTGAATTGTCATCTACTGACCACATCTTTGTCCATGTGTATTCCACATTTATTCTGTTGTAGGAAGTACACGGATTATCATGTGACTTCGAGTGTTTATGCTCTGCCTGTGCTAATGCTGATGATGCCGTTAGTACAAATGCAATCGCAACTATTAGTTTAGATATATTCATTTAATAGATATTTACTGATAAATAAGTCTTGTCGCTTTTTATGAATAGTAAAGCGAGAACTCCGAATTAGAGTTGGGCGTGTAGCTAGAAATTTAATATACGTTCATTTAAAATAGTATTAGGCAGCCGGGCTCTATCTGCGGATTAATAATATGTATCGTTACCATACAAAGAAAGTGGAGCCTATCCTTCCACTTATTCTTTGATGCGGGCCTAGGAACCCAAGAAATACGAATAAAGTGAAAGATGAACTCCACTTTGACCGTATATCAAGATTGATGATATTACAAGCCAAAGAGAGCATCAATTCTCATCGTTCTGTATTTCTTGCTGAAATTTCCTAGGTTTCATCAAAAGAACGAAGCGAAAGTGCTTTCCAAATATGTATGCTAATGCAATTTAGCGCGACAAATTTAATAAAAAGATTGTAAAGGCGCAAGAATAAACTTAAAAAACATTAAAGGAAGTGTAAAGAAAGTGAAGAAAGTGTTGTGGTTTGACGGCACAATTTCTGTAATTATTTGATTGGCATATTTGTATATGTTAAAGATAGGGTGGTAAAAATCTGAACACAAAAACATATACAATATATTTTTTCTATTCAATATTATAGGTTAAATTATAGGTTAAGTGTAAAATAGATGGAATTATAGGGATGTGTCCTAAATTTGGGGACAGAAATGCGTGAAAGTGTCCTAAAATTTAGGACACGGAGAGTAAGTGGTTAATTGACAATGTGATGGCTTCGTTATAACCTTATTTAAGGAGGGCGGTTATCTGGTTGCGGGGTACGTCGGGGAGTTTGACGGAGAGGGTGTCGACAAGGAAATCGAAGGATTCGGAGGGCGTTCGGTCTGTCTCGCGGAATGAGCGCTCGAACCAGATTTCGGGCGTGGAATAAACGGCGACGCCCCAGCCGTAACGGTCTCCTCGCGCTGTCAGTTTGTATTCGAAATCGGCAATCAACAGCCATGCGCCCATCTGCAGACGTTGCAGGGGTCCCTCGATGCTGTGGCGTTTGGGTTTGACATAATCCATCGCCTCTACAAGATCTTCGGGTTTTCTTTTGCGGGAGGGGGTGCCGAAAATGATACGTTTGAGTTCTGTCGACGACACTCCTTCGTTTTCGCGGATTATGTCAAGGATTATTTGCTCTGTCGAGTCAGGCTTGACAGGATAGGCCGCTCTCCGGTAATTCAGAAAGTCAGGCAACAGATCCAACGACACGAAGCCGGCCTTGCGGTTGAAAAATTTGCCGTAGGCCGTGGTCTGTTCCTGAATTACGGGACCCTTCCACTCCCAGCATCCGTAATCGTCGCGTGTCTCGCCGAACAGCATGCCGGGAGCCGCTATTTCCTCGACGGAGAATCCCGGTATTTTGTTTGCAAAGAAAGGTAGCATCCCGAAACGGAGCGCCGCCCTTTCCAGTTGCTCTTTACTTGCTATGAGGTTTTTCATTACCACAAAATTAATCAATTATAATAATATAAGCCTAACAAATTTGTAAACCCCTCGAATTCGGTAGGTTTCAATTGGGATCATACAAGTAAAGATATCACTGTGGCGGTTACTTTAAGTCCCGAATCATATCTTTTATAATTGACAATTCCACGGAGGAAAAATCCGACTTGTCGTAGACATTCATCAGATATACGCGACCTTCGGATTCTGTGACGACGACTGTGTAAGTAATAATTCGGGCGCCTCCGGATTTGCCTCGTCCTTTGGATGTGATAGCCATACGAATCTTGCGGATTCCCGGGCTGAGTTCGGTTCCTTGAAAAGGATTCTCCATAAGGGAAAGAACAAGTTCCTTCAGATCATTCTTGAAAGATCTGTGCCGCTTCTGAAGGGCCTTGTATTGACTCTCGAATTCGGGAGTGGTTAAAACTTCAAAGCTCATCGAGGAAAGCTAATGCTGATTTAGATGGAATTTCACCGGCTTCCATCTGTCTGACCTGTTTTAAACTGCGTTTGATGCTCCGGGTCATGGCATCAACTTTTTGTTGTTGAGCCGGTGATAGAGTCACATCTTCATTCCCGATGCTTACAAGAGCATAAAGCGAGTTTTTGCGTCGTATCAGTACGCGTTCACCCGCAGACGCTCTGTCAAAAGATTCCGCTAAGTTATTTCGATATTCTCTTACTGACAATGCTTCCATATTGATAATGATTTAAATACGTAAAACAATAATGCTATTATTAATCTGATGCAAATATAACAGCTTTTTATTATTAAAACAAATCAGTGTACAAAAATGTGTACACAAATATGAATCATAAGTGAATATGACAGCTTGTTGGATGGCGGCGGTACACCGCCATTCCGGTCAGTTCGGGCGGACGGAGAAGGGGTAGCTGCGGCTGCCGTCGGCGCTGGTCCAGGTGCCGCTGTAGCCGGAACGGCGTAAAATGCCGTCGAACCGCCCGGTCATTTTGTCGCCTACATATTCTTCAAGCACAAGGCGGTCGCCGTCATCAACACGATGACCGCTGAGTTGTATGGGACGCTTGTTCTTGACGTACATATACTCGCCTGTGTAATATGCGCCTCCATCGGTGGTGAGCGTCATCTCGATGGCGTATTTATTGTCGATTGATCCTTTGTAATGATGCGTGTACATATCTGCCTCCGGCTCGGATTCCTCCTGCTTCGTTTTGCTCAGACCGGATTCGCGGAGGCTTTCCACAATGGAGGTCAGCTCCTCGTTCTCGTTGTCGGAATCTATCGCTTCCGTTTCTGATTCCACGCTTTCCGACTTGTATGCGGATTCTACACGTTTTGAGCCGTCATGCGTAAGGGGCGAGAGACAGAGCCATGCTCCGAGGATCATCACCGCTATGGCGCCAAGTATGGAGCAGATTATGGCGAGAGTGCTGTGGTCGGACGGATATTCATCCATCTCCGGGTCATCGACGGGAGCACCGTCGTTGATCTTGCACCATCCGGATATCAGATAGCATGTCTGAAGAATCCATAATACTATTCCGATTAATCCAAGCAGGATCATGAAGGCTATCGAGCCGCCTAATAGTGACATTATCGTACCTGCCGCATCATCGGACAATCCACGCATCATCCCGCCGAGACTGCTGATGGAGCCGATGGAGATAAGCAACATGGCAAAGAAAACGATTAGGGGGAAGAAGGCCAGGATGATACCGAATGTGTAGGAATTGCGCAATGTCCTGGCGCCTTGTCGCGCCATGTCGGACCAACCATCTTCCATGTACAACTGATTGAATGCCGAGCGGAATTTGAACAGTGAAATCAGATTCAGCACCCAGCCCGCGAATGTGAACAGCAATCCGAACATGCCGAGAAAGCTGCCTAAGAAGGTGCAGGCCATACCTATAAGACCAAGCCAGCAGGCGGTGTACAGACTGCCTGTGAGCCAGCGTCCGCGTTCGGTATGCTGAGCGGTACGGAAGTGGGACAGCCCGACCACATATATTATCCAGCCGGCAACGGTCAGCACTTCGAACAGCCGGGTGAATACCGACATCCGGTCGTGGACGGCAGAGAATTTGGCAACCCCTTCGGCGTGAGAGCCGACACCGAACGACGAGGCCGTGTTGAGGATACTGCCTAAATAATTGTCGACGGCATTGACGATGCCGAAGAAAAACTCGAACACAGAGGCAGCGCATCCGAATACTGTCAGGACGACGACGCCCCAGAAAATCAAGGAAGAAGATGACCGCCATTCCTGGCGCAGTTCTGATTGATCCATTAAATCGATAAGTTTTATAGGTTAATTCTTATGAAAAGAATGCGTAAAGGTACGAATAATTTCTTAAATTCCTATAATATGCGACTTTATGCATCATAAATCTTGACGACAGGTTATTAAATTGTGTTAAAAACAGAGAAAAATCGGGTCGGAATTTGGTGGGATGGAAAAAATGTTGTAATTTTGCAGTCGCAAAAAAGGAAATATCGCGAGGTGGAGCAGTGGTAGCTCGTTGGGCTCATAACCCAAAGGTCGCAGGTTCGAGTCCTGCCCTCGCCACCAAAGGAAACGAATTTTGAAGCAATTCAAGATTCGTTTTTTTGTTATATCATAATAAATAGGTAAATTTGCAGGTATGAAACTGATAGAACTGCATTTGGATCAGATTGCAGCTTTGTGCCGAAAGTACAAGGTCGCAAAACTATGGGTTTTCGGATCAATTCTGACTTCACGTTTCAATGATAATAGTGATGTTGATTTTTCTGTGGTTTTCCATTACGATCAAATCCCGGACCTTTTTTTGACATTCTTCGATTTCATCGATGAATTGCGTCGTCTGCTCGGTCGTGAAGTTGATCTGGTGGATGAGACAGCCATAAAGAATGATATTTTCAGGAAAGAACTGAATAACACTAAACGATTGATTTATGGATGAACAAATTCAAAAATTACTGAAAGATATCTTGAACAGTATATCTAATATAGAATTATTCAGTTTCTCCAGGCCGAAGGAATATCAAGTCTTTTGTGAAGATAGATGCTTTAGAAGTGCTGTTCAATGGGAAATAGCCATAATAGGGGAGGCTATGAACAGAATATTAAAAATCAATCCGAATATTCCAATTACCTCTGCGCGAAGAATAGTTGATACTCGTAATTATCTGATTCATGGATATGATAGTCTTAGAGAAGATATAATATGGGCTATTGTGGTCAGACATTTGCCGTTGTTGAAACAGGAAGTGTTACATCTCTGTGAATCTTCTAAGTAATAATCTGTTTTAATCATCAGGGAGAATGGAGGTAGTATACGAGGACAATCATCTGATCATAGTCGATAAGGCGGTGGGGGAGATAGTGCAGGGGGACAAGACCGGCGACAAACCGCTGTCGGAAATCGTAAAGGAATACATCAAGGAGAAATACGCCAAGCCGGGCAATGTGTTCTGCGGCGTGGTGCATCGTCTGGACCGTCCGGTGTCGGGCCTCGTGGTCTTGGCCCGCACGTCCAAGGCTCTGGAGCGGATGAACCGGATGTTCCGTGACGGCGAGGTGCACAAGACGTACTGGGCGCTCGTGCAGGGACAGCCCAAACAGCCGGAGGCATTGCTTGAGGACTGGCTTGTTTCGGACGGCCGCATCAACAAGACGTTCGTGGCCCGGGAAGGAGTCCGCGACGCCAAACTGTCGCGTCTTGAATACCGCACCATAGCCCGGGGCGACCGGTACACGCTGCTTGAGGTGAAACTGCTCACGGGACGCAAGCATCAGATTCGCGCGCAGCTCGCAAACATAGGGTGTCCCATCAAGGGCGACCTGAAGTATGGCGCCAGGCGTTCCAACCCCGACGGCGGCATATCCCTGCAGTCGCATTCCATAGAATTCATTCATCCTGTCAGCAAGGAAAAGATACAGTTGGAACTTCCTCCCACGCCCGAAATGCAGAAAATAATGGGCTAAGGGGCGCGAATGTTAAAATTTTTTTGTAAATTTGCACATAATATGCGTACTTGTGTAATATAAGTACCGCGTAATGAACACACTCGTGTAATAACCGGCATGTGTAATTATGGTAACGAAAACACGCGATAAATTCATAGAGGTGGCCCGCAGTCTGTTTGCGCGTCAAGGCGTGGAGAACACCACTATGAACGACATAGCGACGGCGTCGGACAAGGGGCGTCGTACCATCTACACGTACTTCAAATCAAAGCGCGAGATATTCAACGCCGTAATAGACAGCGAGACCGAGGACCTGATACGCTCCATGCGTCTGATAGTGACGCTGCCCAACACGCCGGAGAAAAAACTGCGGGAGTTCGTGGCCGTGCGACTGGAGAAAATGAGCGAGATAGTGCTCAGAAACGGATCGTTACGCGCCGGATTCTTCCGCGACGTGCGCAAGGTGGACCGTGCGCGCTCCATCATTTCCAAGAAAGAGATAACGTTGCTGATGAGCATCCTGGAGGAGGGTGTTCACGACGGCGTGTTCAGGATAAACGACATCAAGGAAACGGCAATCATCGTCACGAACTGCATCCACGGCATGGACGTGCCCTATATCCGCAACACCCTGTCGGAATACGGCATAGGCAAGGAGAAGATTGTGGAGATGGTGACCGGCCTGATACTTAACGGAATAAAACGATAAAATAAAGATAACTGATGAAATTACTTGAAGGAAAGACAGCAGTAATCACCGGCGCCGCCCGTGGCATCGGCAAGGAAATCGCACTGAAATATGCATCCGAGGGATGTAACATCGCCTTCACCGACCTGGTGATAGACGAGAACGGCAAGAAGACCGAGGAAGAAATTGCAGCTTACGGCGTGAAGTGCAAGGGCTATGCCTCGAACGCCGCTGACTTCGCCGCCACCGAGGCAGTCGTGAACGAGATCAAGAACGACTTCGGCCGCATCGACATCCTGGTGAACAACGCCGGCATCACAAAGGACGGACTGATGCTGCGCATGACCGAGCAGCAGTGGGACGCCGTGATTGCAGTGAACCTGAAATCCGCATTCAACTACATACACGCCGTACTGCCCATCATGATGCGTCAGCGCAACGGCTCCATCATCAACATGGCATCGGTTGTAGGCGTTCACGGTAACGCCGGACAGAGCAACTACGCCGCATCGAAGGCCGGTCTGATCGCCCTGGCCAAGAGCATCGCGCAGGAGGTTGGCAGCCGCGGCATCCGCGCCAACGCCATCGCCCCCGGTTTCATCGAGACCGCAATGACCGCAGCTCTGCCCGACGAGGTACGCGAGGAATGGTGCAAGAAGATTCCGTTGCGTCGTGGCGGCAAGGTGGAGGATATCGCCAACGTGGCTACGTTCCTGGCATCCGATATGTCGGGTTATGTCACCGGTCAGGTAATCCAGGTAGACGGCGGCATGAACATGTAATCATGCGTTATGCCTAAGCATAAATATGCCGTGATATTAGCCGGCGGCAACGGAAGTCGCGCCGGTGGTGAAATGCCCAAACAGTTCGTCGAACTGTTGGGCATTCCCATATTATGGTGGTCGGTACGGGCGTTCCATGCCGCCGACCCCGACACGCACATCGTCATAGTGATGAACCCCTCGTTCTGGGACGACTGGGACATCATCTACAGCGAACTGCCGGAGGAGGACCGGCGAATCCCGTTGCAGCTGTTTTGCGGCGGCCGCAGCCGTACCGAATCGGTTTGGAACGGTATAATGGACCTTCCGCACGATGCCGACACACTCATTGCCGTACATGACGCGGCCCGTCCTCTGATCACAAAGGAAATGGTCGCCGAGCTTTGGAAAACGGCGGAGGATAAGGGATCGGCAGTGCCGTGTGTGGAGGAAGTGAACTCGCTCCGGGTAAAGGATGACGGCGACACACGTCCCGTGGACCGTGCCGATTACTTAGTGGTGCAGACCCCGCAGGTGTTCCGTGCCGACATACTGCACGAGGCGTACGTGAAGCGCGATCCGAAAGCGAAGTTTACCGACGACGCCAGCCTGGTGCAGCAGGCCGGTTACGATATAACCGTAGCGCCCGGAATCCCGGACAATATCAAGGTGACGAATCCGATGGACTTCGCCGTGGCCGAGGCGATAATGCGGTATCAGACAGATAAGAAACGGGACTGAGTAAGGAGAAACAGGCGGGAAAAGAAAGCGAAAAATGAGCGCATTCTGGGAAACAGACATAGTGTATCTGAAGGGTGTCGGGCCGTTCCGGGCCAACACGCTGAAGAAAGAGTTCGGCATCGGCACGATGCGCGAGCTACTGTACTATTTCCCGTTCCGCTATCTCGACAAGAGCCGTTTCTACAGCATCCGCGAACTGGAAGGGGAGATGCCCGCCGTGCAGATACGCGGACGTTTCCTGCAGCTGGAACTTGAGGGCGAAGGAGCCCGTATGAGGCTGCGCGGAGTATTCACTGACGGCGACAGACTGATGGAATGCGTGTGGTTTTCCAAAGCCAAGGCGATGAAAGACTATTACAGGGTCGGCAAGGAGTACATCATCTTCGGCAAGCCTCAGGAATACCGCAACGTATGGTCAATCTCGCACCCCGAAGTGACCGTTTACGATCCCGCCAAACCGCCCACGGGCTTCTGCGGAGTGTACAATCTTACGGATTCGGCACGTAAGGGCGGTTTTTCGTCCAAGTCGTTCAATACGCTGGTCAGCACGCTGCTTCAGCATCCACGGATGCAGGAGGTGAAGGATACGTTGCCCGAGGAGGTGCGGCAGATGTTTCATCTGATGCCGCTTCACGACACACTGCGCGAACTGCATTTTCCGTCGTCGCCCGACCGGCTGCGGAAGGCCCGCGAACGGATGAAGTTCGAGGAGCTGTTCTATCTGCAACTCAATATATTGCGCTATTCGCGCCAGCGCAGCAAGCGGATAGCCGGCATACCGTTCCTAAAGATTGGCCCGGTATTCAACGACTATTACCGCAAATGCATCCCGTTCGAACTGACCGGAGCGCAGAAGCGCGTGCTGCACGAAATCCGCGACGACATGCGCACGGGGCGGCAGATGAACCGTCTGCTGCAGGGCGACGTCGGCTCCGGCAAGACCATGGTGGCGTTCATGACGCTGCTGATGGCCATAGACAACGGCTGCCAGGGAGCGTTGATGGCCCCCACCGAGATACTCGCCACCCAGCATTACGAGACACTGAAAGGATGGGGCGAACAGGTAGGCATCCGCGTTGAACTGCTGACCGGAAGCACCCGTGCAAAGAAGCGCCGCGAACTGCACGAGGCGTTGGAGAACGGCGACATCGACATACTGATAGGCACGCACGCCCTGATAGAGGATGCGGTGAAATTCAAGCGCCTCGGCGTGGCTGTGATTGACGAGCAGCACCGCTTCGGCGTGGCCCAGCGCGCCCGCATGTGGGGCAAAGGCCCGATAGCGCCGCATGTATTGGTGATGACCGCCACCCCGATACCGCGCACATTGGCCATGACCGTGTACGGCGACCTCGACGTGTCGGTGATAGACGAGCTTCCGCCCGGCCGAAAGCCGATAGACACGCGCCTCAGGTACGAGGACAACCGCATGGAGGTGTACCGACTGCTGGAGCGCGAGCTTCGCGCCGGACGCCAGGTGTATGTGGTGTATCCGTTGGTGAAGGAAAACCAGAAGCTCGACCTCAAGAGCGTGGAGGAGGGTTACAACCGCCTTGTCGGTATATTCAAGGACTGGAAAGTGGGGATGATACACGGCCAGATGAAGGCCGAGGCCAAGGACGCGCAGATGGATATGTTCGTCAGCCGCGAGACGCAGATACTCGTGGCCACCACCGTGATAGAGGTGGGCGTGAACGTGCCCAACGCCTCGGTGATGCTGATAGAGAACGCCGAGCGTTTCGGACTGTCGCAGCTGCACCAGTTGCGCGGGCGTGTGGGACGCGGCGCCGACCACAGCTACTGCGTGCTGATGACCAAGCGCGAGATAGGGAGCGACACGCGCAAGCGGCTGGAGGTGATGACAAGTACCACCGACGGCTTCCTTGTGTCGGAGGCCGACATGAAGATGCGTGGCCCCGGCGACATGGAGGGCACGCAGCAGAGCGGCATCGCCTGGCATCTGAACGTGGCCAACCTCGCCACCGACGGCCAGATTCTCAACATAGCCCGGCAGGCCGCCGACATGGTGCTGAACGGCTGCCCGGCTCTTGTGGCCGACAACAGCGGCAATCCCGATAAGCCGTTGCAGAACGAATCATTGCAAATTTCGACCGAATCGGAAAATATTTTGAGGGGGGAATTGTGTTATAGATTTCAGAAGGAGTACGATTGGTCACAGATATCATGAGAGAAAAAGAATTCCTGCCGCAGATAGCGGAACGACTCGGCATAGCCGAACTTAACGATATGCAGAAACGGATGATGGCCACGGCCGGACAGGCCAAGGACATCATATTGCTGTCGCCCACGGGCACGGGCAAGACACTGGCGTTCATACTGCCGATGCTGAAGATACTGCGCCCGGCCACGGGGCGCATCCAGGCCGTGGTGATTGCGCCGAGCCGTGAGTTGGTGATGCAGATAGCCGGCGTGTTGCAGAAAATCGGTGCCGGCATGAAGACCACGCCGCTGTACGGCGGCCATAAGTTCGAGGACGAGGAAAACTCGCTGAAGGCCGGCACGGACATCGTGGTGGCCACGCCCGGCCGGCTCTTGGACCATATCAACCGCCGCACCATTGACGTGCTGCCGACCAGGATACTGGTGCTGGACGAGTTCGACAAATCGCTGGAACTCGGCTTCGAGACCGATATGAAGAAGATAGTGAACCGTCTTAAGAACGTGAGCCATACCATACTTACCTCGGCCACACGCGCCGTGGACCTGCCGGCGTTCCTGAATCTTGAGAATCCCCTGACTCTCGACTTCTTAGGCGGCAACGAGGATGTGCGCAGCCGTACGCGCGTGCATCGTGTCGATTCCGACGGCAAGGACAAGCTGCAGACCCTCCGCACCCTGATAGCCAACATCACCGCGCCTAACGGTGAATATTCGCGCACCATCATATTCGTGAACCATCGCGAGAGCGCCGAGCGCGTCTACGAATACCTGCGTCGGGAGAATGTGCCGTGCGTGCTGTATCACGGCGCGCTGGACCAGCGTGACCGCGAGACGGCGCTGGCGCAGTTCAACAGCGGCGTGCGTCCCGTTATGGTGTCGACCGACCTCGCCTCGCGAGGCCTCGACATAGAGGGCGTGAAGTCCATAATACATTATCATCAGCCTCTCAGCGCCGAGACCTACACTCACCGCAACGGACGTACGGCGCGCGTGCAGGCTGAAGGCGACATCTATGTGCTGGTCGGACCCGACGAGTCTGTGAAGGAATACATAGACTTCGACGACACTAAATGGCTTGATCCGGAAATCGGATTGCCCGAACGTCCCATGCAGGAGACGCTGTATTTCGGAGCAGGGAAGAAGGAGAAGCTGTCGAAGGGCGACATCCTCGGCTTCCTGGTTAAGGAATGCGGTCTGCAGCCCGATCAGATTGGCGTGATAGACGTAAAGGATCATTTCGCGCTGGCCGCGGTGAGGACCGACCACATCAGTGAGCTGCTGCAGAAGATGAAGGGCGCCAAAATCAAGGGGGAGCGGCGCCAGGTCTCGGTGATTAAGTGAATCGTGCCTTAAATCCGTAATGAGAAATAGGTAATGCCGGTGAGGCATAGCCGTTAGAAAACCGTTAAATAAGACTGCAAAACAAGATTAAAAATGGCACAGAAAGTGAGATTTTGAGAAATTTTTGTTAATTTTGCAGAATTATATGGGCATAAGGTCATAAAGATTGCTACCCGTAAATCGGTATTGAAGAAAAATAGTAACACAGTATATCATAACAAACACGATGAGCAAGGAAAAGAAATTTCTGACGTGCGACGGCAACCAGGCCGCGGCGCACATCAGCTACATGTTCAGCGAAGTAGCCGCCATCTATCCCATCACTCCGTCGTCGACGATGGCCGAGTATGTGGACGACTGGTCGGCGGCCGGCCGTAAGAACATCTTCGGCGAGACGGTGATGGTACAGGAGATGCAGAGCGAGGCAGGTGCCGCCGGCGCCGTGCACGGATCGCTGCAGGCAGGCGCACTGACCACCACCTACACCGCATCGCAGGGACTTCTGCTGATGATTCCGAACATGTACAAGATAGCAGGCGAGCTGCTGCCCTGCGTGTTCCATGTATCGGCACGTACGCTGGCCAGCCATGCGCTGAGCATCTTCGGCGACCACCAGGATATCTACGCCACCCGTCAGACCGGCTTCGCAATGTTCTGCGAGGGTTCCGTACAGGAGGTGATGGACCTGGCAGCCGTTGCGCATCTTTCGGCCATCAAGGGCCGCGTTCCCTTCGTTAACTTCTTCGACGGCTTCCGCACCAGCCACGAGATCCAGAAGATCGAGGCGCTGAGCGAGGAAGACCTGGCTCCGCTGGTAGACCGGAAGGCCCTGGCCGAGTTCCGCGAGCGCGCACTGAATCCCGACAAGCCCGTGGCACGCGGTATGGCCGAGAACGGCGATATCTTCTTCCAGCACCGCGAGGCAAGCAACAAATATTACGACGCCATCCCCGAGATCGTAGAGGAATACATCAAGGAGATGAACAAGCTGACAGGCCGCAACTACGGACTGTTCGACTACTATGGCGATCCCGAGGCCGAGCGCGTCATCATCGCCATGGGTTCCGTGACACAGGCCGCTCAGGAAACCGTTGACTATCTCCGCGCCAAGGGCGAGAAGGTGGGTCTGGTAAGTGTGCACCTGTATCGTCCCTTCAGCGCCAAGCATTTCCTGGCAGCAGTGCCCGCAACGGCCAAGAAGATCGCTGTGCTGGACCGCACCAAGGAGCCGGGAGCAAACGGCGAGCCCCTTTACCTCGACGTCAAGGATGTGTTCTACGGCAAGGAGAACGCCCCGGTCATCGTAGGCGGCCGCTATGGTCTGTCGTCCAAGGACACCACGCCCGCACAGCTCGTGCAGGTTTACGAGAACCTGAAGGCCGACGCTCCCCGCAACGGCTTCACCATCGGCATCGAGGATGACGTGACAAATCTGTCGCTCCCCGTCACCGCCGAAATCAACACCGGCAACAAGGGTATGTTCCAGGCCAAGTTCTTCGGCTTGGGTGCCGACGGTACGGTAGGCGCCAACAAGAACTCCGTGAAGATTATCGGTGACAATACCAACAAGTATTGCCAGGCATACTTCGCATACGACTCGAAGAAGTCGGGCGGTTTCACCTGCTCGCACCTCCGTTTCGGCGACGAGCCCATCCGCTCCACATATCTGGTGAACACGCCTAACTTCGTGGCATGCCACGTTCAGGCCTACCTGCACATGTACGACGTGACACGCGGCCTGCAGAAGGGCGGCACATTCCTGCTCAACACCATCTGGGAGGGCGAGGAACTGGCCAAGAACCTGCCCAACAAGGTTAAGCGTTTCTTCGCGCAGAACGACATCACCGTATATTACATCAACGCCACCAAGATTGCACAGGAGATAGGTCTGGGCAACCGCACCAACACCATCCTGCAGTCGGCTTTCTTCCGCATCACCGAGGTTATCCCCGTTGACCTGGCCATAGAGCAGATGAAGAAATTCATCGTGAAGTCCTACGGTAAGAAGGGCGAGAACATCGTGAACATGAACTATGCGGCCGTAGACCGCGGCGGCGAGTACAAGAAGCTGGATGTGAATCCCGCATGGGCTACGCTGGCCGATGACGCTCCCACGGCCGTTCCGGCTCCCGAGTTCATCGAGACCGTGGTTCGCCCCATGAACGCCCAGGACGGCGACCTGCTGCCCGTCAGCAAGTTTGTCGACAACCCCGACGGCACATGGGAGCAGGGCACCGCAGCCTACGAGAAGCGCGGTGTGGCAGCTTTCGTTCCCGAATGGAATCCCGACAACTGTATACAGTGTAACAAGTGTTCGTACGTATGTCCTCACGCAGCCATCCGTCCGTTCGTTCTGGACGCCGAGGAGATGAAGGCAGCGCCGTTCGGCGAGGACGCCACCATCCCGGCCATCGGCAAGACATTCACCGGAATGCGCTTCCGCCAGCAGGTTGACGTGATGGACTGCCTCGGTTGCGGCAACTGCGTCAACGTATGTCCCGGCAAGAAGGGCAACAAGGCTCTGAGCATGCAGCATTTCGAGTCGCAGGAGGCTCAGGATGTCAACTGGGAGTGGCTGGTCAAGAACGTAAAGAGCAAAGCCGACCTGGTTGACGTGAAACTGAACGCCAAGAACAGCCAGTTCGCACAGCCTCTGTTCGAGTTCTCGGGCGCCTGCTCGGGTTGCGGCGAGACTCCGTACGTCAAACTGATCACCCAGCTGTTCGGAGCCAACGAGATCGTGGCCAACGCCACGGGTTGTTCGTCAATCTACTCGGGTTCCGCACCTTCCACGCCTTACACCACCGACCAGAACGGCCACGGACCCGCATGGGCCAACTCGCTGTTCGAGGACTTCTGTGAGTATGGCTTGGGTATGTACATCGCATACGAGAAGCTTCGCAAGCGCGCAGAGGCCGTAGCCGCCGAGATTGTGGCTAAGGCAGACGCACCCGAAGCTCTGAAGGCCGCCGCTCAGGACTGGCTCGACAACAAGGACGACCTGAAGCTGTCGCAGGTCAAAGGAGAGGCCCTGAAGGCAGAGGCCGCCAAGGGCGCCGCTGCAGGCTGCGACCTGTGCAAGACCCTGGACAGCATGGCCAACTACCTGACCAAGCGCAGCCAGTGGATCATCGGCGGTGACGGCGCAAGCTACGACATCGGCTTCGGCGGTCTGGACCACGTGATAGCATCGGGCAAGAACGTGAACATCCTGGTGCTCGACACCGAGGTTTACTCCAACACCGGCGGTCAGAGCTCGAAGTCCACGCCTATCGGCGCCATCGCCAAGTTCGCCGCCGCCGGCAAGCGTATCCGCAAGAAGGACCTCGGTCTGATAGCAACCACCTACGGTTACGTTTACGTGGCACAGGTGGCCATGGGCGCCGACAACGCACAGACTCTGAAGGCACTGCGCGAGGCCGAGGCTTACGACGGACCGTCGCTGGTGATCGCATACGCTCCCTGTATCAACCACGGTATCAAGAAGGGTATGGGTCTGAGCCAGGAGGAGGAGAGACTGGCCGTAGAATGCGGTTACTGGCATCTGTGGCGTTACAATCCCCAGGCTGAGGCCGAGGGACAGAACCCCTTCTCGCTCGACAGCAAGGAGCCTGACTGGGATAAGTTCGTAGACTTCCTGAAGGGCGAGGTTCGCTTCGCATCGCTGGCCAAGATGTATCCCGAGCAGGCCGAAGAACTGTTCCAGGCTTGTAAGGACAACGCCCAGTGGCGTTACAACAACTACAAGCGTCTGGCCGCCCAGAACTGGGGCAAGGATCCCGAGCTGACTCCCGAGGAGGAGGCACTCCGCAAGAACTGATCGCTGATAGCGACTGAATAAAAAAATCCGCGCCGGACTCTCGGCGCGGATTTTTTTTATCTTGACCTTAAGGACTTTAAGGACCTTAAGGACTTTAAGGACTTTAAGGACTTTAAGGACTCTAAGGACTCTAAGGACTCTAAGGACCCTAAAGTCCTTAACGACTTATCAGTCCTTCAGGTAGTACTCGATGGTGGAGACTACGCGGACATTCTTGATGTAGGGGGTGTACTGGTCGCGGTCGTCAATGCTGAACTGGCCCTGGGATGCGGACTTGATCTTGCCGAGCTTCGACTTGGAATCCTGGGCGAACTTCTGGGCGGCCTTGCGGGCGTTCTTGGTGGCGTCGGCCACCATGTCGGGCTTGATCTCGTTCAGGCCGGTAAACTCGTACAGCGTCTGGTAATTGTAATCGCCGGCCACGATGGCTATGCCCTGTGACATAAGTTCGGTCTGCTTGTTCATCAGCTTGTTGACCTTCTCAACCTGTTCCGAAGTCACTACCACCACGGTGGTGACGTTATAGCGGAAGGGAGCCGGGTTGCCGCCATAGTTGTCGGCCTGCATATCCTGTACTTTCGGAGCGTTGACATTGTATTCCTTCTCCGAGATGCCGTTGGCGCGCAGGAACTTTACGATGGCTGAGTCTGTGGACTGTACCTGCTGGTACAGGGCCGTCAGGTCGTTGCCCACAGCTTTGCTCACGATGGGCCATGTCACCTTGTTGGCCATTACCTCACGCTCGCTGAGACCGCGCACGGTCACTACACGCGAATTGTTGGAGATGCTGCGGATGCCGCCGCTGATGAATATTCCCAACAGCATCAGGCCCACGCTTATCAGCAGGGCGGGTACCCAGCCGAAAAAGATTCTCTTGTTTCCTTTTTCCTGTTCCATAGTTTATGTGTTTCAATGATTAAGTTTGTATGTAAGATATGGAATCTAAAATAAAGTTTAATTTATAATTAAACAACTTCGAGGGGTAGAATATGCTCGGAATTGAAGAAAAATGATTAAATTTGCGGTGCAAAACGATAAAGAGATGTTAGAGAGGATAGAAACGCTGCGTCAGCAGCTTGCCAACGAAACGGCCGCAACGAAGGAGGCGGTCGAGGAATTGCGTATAAAGTACCTGAGCAAGAAAGGTTTGATACCGGCCCTGATGGCTGACTTCCGGACCGTGCCGGCCGAACTGAAGCGTGAGATCGGCCAGAAAATCAACGAGCTGAAGAACGAGGCTCAGGAACGCATCAACGCATTGAAGGAAAGTTTCGAAAGCAGCGACGGAGACATAGACGTGGATCTGGACCTGACGCGCACCGGTACGCCCGTGTCGTGCGGCACACGCCATCCGCTCACACTGGTACGCAACGAGATAATATCCATCTTCGGCTCCATGGGCTTCACCATCGCCGAGGGTCCGGAAATAGAGGACGACTGGCATGTGTTCGAGAGCCTGAACTTCCCGCCCGACCATCCTGCCCGCGACATGCAGGACACATTCTTTATCGACAGGGAGAAAGCCGACGTGCTGCTGCGCACGCACACCTCGTCGGTACAGACCCGCACCATGGAGCATACGCAGCCTCCCATCCGCATAGTATGTCCCGGCCGCGTTTACCGCAACGAGGCGATTTCGGCGCGCGCACACTGCTTTTTCCATCAGGTGGAGGGCCTGTATATCGACAGGAACGTGTCGATGGCCGATCTGGAGCAGGTGCTGTTGGGCTTCGCGCGACGCATGTTCGGCCCCGATACGCGTATACGCCTGCGTCCAAGTTATTTCCCCTTCACCGAGCCGAGCGCCGAGATGGACATCAGCTGCCACATCTGCGGCGGCAAGGGCTGTGCTCTCTGCAAAGGTACGGGATGGGTCGAGATTCTCGGCTGCGGCATGGTCGACCCCAATGTGCTTAAGAACTGCGGCATAGATCCCGATGTTTACAGCGGCTACGCATTCGGCATGGGTGTGGAGCGTATCGCCAACCTGAAATACAAGGTGAAGGACCTGCGCCTGTTCTCCGAAAACGACGTCCGTTTCCTCAAGGAATTCGAATCGGCACATTAAGTGTAGTTTATATAGTCTAAGAAGTTTAAAAAGTTAAGATGAATGTGCAGACGTTTCAAAATCTGCACTGTTATCTTAACTTTTTTAACTTTATAAATTCTTTCAACTCATTAAACGCATGACCATAAAGGATAGATACACCAAAGTGTTGGAGACGTTTGCGGCCACGATTCCCGAGCCGCAGACTGAGTTGCATTACGACACGCCGTATCAGCTGCTGTTAGCCGTGATACTGTCCGCGCAATGTACCGACAAGCGTATAAACATGGTTACTCCGGCATTGTTCAACCGGTTTCCGACGGTTCAGGACCTTGCGGCGGCTACGCCCGAGGATGTGTATCCCTTTATTCGGTCTGTGACCTATCCCAACGCCAAAAGTAAATCGCTGGTCAAGGTGGCTCAGCGTCTGGTGGAGGAATTCGGCGGCGAGATACCCAAGGACATAGACACGCTGGTGACATTGCCGGGAGTAGGGCGCAAGACTGCCAACGTGATGCTGGCGGTGCTGTGGAACGAAGCCGCGATGCCCGTGGACACGCACGTGTTCCGTGTCAGCAACCGCATCGGACTCACCAACAATTCCAAGACACCGTTATCCACGGAGAAGACCCTGTGCCGGCACATAGCGCCCGAGCTGTTGCCCAAGGCGCATCACTGGCTGATACTGCATGGCCGTTACGTCTGCAAGGCCCGCACCCCCGACTGTTACGGCTGCCTCATCTCCGACTGCTGCAAATCCTATCCCCGCTTCCTGAAGGAACTCAAATCGGAATCCGTCTCCAAAACCAAACAGCAAAAAGGGAAATAATCACGGCCATCATCGCAGCGTCATCCGCCGGCATTGATTAGTAGCGGCTATTATTACATTGACAGGTAATGGTTTTATTTGTTAATCTAAAATAAGTTTATTAACTTTGTGCAAATATGGTAGTATGGTATCATATTTGCAAAAATTGTTAAAATATATAAATTTATGAAGGAATACATTCCGCGATTACTTGAAAGTGCAGTACGCCAGTCTATTAAAGAGTATCCAGTACAGATTGTGACTGGACCGAGACAATCGGGAAAAACCACAATGTGCCGTCACCTCATGCCGGATTATAAATTCGTAAATCTTGAACGACTCACGGATCGCAGATATGCTCAGGATGATCCTGCTGCATTTTTAAAATCGTTGGGACCCAAAGCTATCATAGACGAGGTGCAGAATGTGCCCGAATTATTGTCAGAAATACAGGCGTCGGTAGATGAAGATCCCGATCTTAGTTATATATTGACAGGCAGCTGTAATTTTGCCTTGATGAATCGGGTCAGCCAGTCTCTGGCAGGCAGGGCGTCGGTTTTTACGTTGCTTCCTTTATCATTGCATGAAATCACCGGTCATTGCGATGAAATGTCAACGGATCAGATAGAATATACCGGTTTTTATCCCGGATGTATGATTGGAGGCATACGCCCCGAACGCTTCTATTCCAATTATTATCAGACTTACATAGAACGGGATGTGCGTGAATTGATGCAGATAAAGAATCTTGACAAATTCGATATCTTCATACGTCTTCTTGCTGGACGTGCCGGCACGGAATTGAATGTCAGCTCGCTGGCTGTAGAAACCGGTGTTACGGTAAAAACGGCAAACGAATGGCTGTCCATATTAAAGGCATCGTATATCGTGTTCGAACTGCGCCCATATTTCGTTAATATCAATAAGCGCCTGACCAAAACGCCCAAGATCTATTTTTATGATGCAGGACTTATGGTGCATCTGTTAGGCGTACAGTCAGAAAGTCAATTGTCCACACATCCATTACGAGGCACCGTATTTGAAAATATGGTCATTTCGGAATTTCTGAAACAGAGATATAATCAGGCTCTTGCACCGAATATTCATTTTTATCGTGAGAATTCAGGCCGAGAGGTCGATGTTGTATCGATACATCCCGAGGGACTGGATCTGTACGAAGTCAAGGCTGCAGCAACATACCGTTCTGATTTTCGACGAAACATGGAATATCTGGCAACTGTCCTTCCGAATGTGCGAAGCACACATGTCATATATGACGGAGCGTCCATACCTCCGGCTATACTTAATTTTAGCCGTATGTAATCACGGCTGGGACAGCCGGCGCCACTACTGGAATGACGACATGGACGTCGTCAATGTGTGGGCGGTGGGGACACTGCCCCTCCAGTAGAGACGCTGTTTTTTTAGTCGGGATGCTGTCAGATTATTGGCGGCGGGAGAGGCGACGGATGGGGAGAGAGGGGCGGAGGATGTCCTTGACGGGGCGGATGGCTGCGGGAACGCGGCAGGCGGCAGTGCCTCGGATGTCACGGCTTGACGCCCCGACCGAAAACTTATATCGACCGGGCGCGGTGACCCATGCCGAACGGGATTCGTCGAACACGGCAAGGTCTTCCGGATCAATGTCAATGGTCAGACGTTGCGATTCTCCGGGCTTCAGCTCGCGGGTCTTGGCGAATCCGACCAGTTCCTTTACAGGTACTTCAATCTCAGCGGGCTTGGATACGTATACCTGAACGGCCTCCTTGCCTTTGGCCCGGCCGGTATTGGTGACCGTTACGTCTATCTTGTAACGGTTTCCGTCAAACGTGACGCGTGGCTTGGAATATTTGAATTCGGTGTAGCCCAGCCCGTAGCCGAAGGGATAGGAGACGTCCTTGTCGAAAGAATCGAAATAACGGTAGCCTACATATATGTCCTCCTCGTAGACTGTATGGTCTATGTTCGGGTTCAGTCGTGTCAGAGGCTTTTTGTTAGCCCCGAATATGATGCCGGTGTCGGCGTCGTGCGGGAAATTGCGGTCAGAAGCCTGATCGCGGTAATCCAGCGGGAATGTCATGGGAAGTTTGCCCGACGGGTAGGACTTGCCCGTCAAGACGTCTGCGATGCTGTTGCCGGCCTCCTGGCCGCATTGCCAGGTACACAGGATGGCGTCGGGGAGGTGTTTCCACGACCCCGTGTCGATGACGCCTCCGACATTGAGCAGTACAGTCACTTTCTTGCCCCGTGCATGGAAAGCGTCGCACACGTCTTTCAGCACCACGTTCAACGTAGAGTCGAGATAGAAACTGCTTGTGGAGCGGTCGGCAAACTCACCGGCGGCAAATCCGACAGTAACCACGGCGGCATCGTTGGATTCGGCATACCGCATGATGTCGGCGCGTGACAGGGACAATTCATCGGGCCTCATGCCGGCCGCCATGTGGAATGTCTTGTCCACCTTCTTGATGCGCTTCTTCTCGGCCGCGATATGTGCCGTATATCGGGCGTTCAGGTCCGGATCCGACAGGTATCCGGCGTTTGCGAGTCCTTCGGGCAGCGACACGCAATATGCCCTGTTGACGTCGCCCGAGCCGCTTCCGCCCGCAATCATGTCGTACGAGCAGTTGCCGAACAGGGCAATTTTCCTGACATCGGCGGTGTAGGGGAGTGTCCGGCCGTCATTCTTGAGCAGAACCATTCCTTCAGGAGTGATGTCGCGCAGCAGGGCCGCATGAGCCTTCAGGTCGGGCCGGTCTGAGTGGGGCTGTCCCCGGAAGCGCGGAGTGGAGGCTATCAGTTCCAGGACTTCCTCTATGTTTCGGTCCAGGACTGCCTCGTCGAGCTCTCCCGATTCCAGAGCCGCCATAATGCGGTCGTATTCGCCGGGGAATCCCGGCTGCAGCAGATTGTTGCGGGCCTTCATCTGGGCCGCCGCATCGCTGCCGCCGAACCAGTCGGATACGACCACGCCCCTGTAGCCCCATTCGCCGCGCAGCAGCGAGTCGAGCAGTTCGACGCTTTCCGAGGTGTAATGCCCGTTCAGATAATTGTACGACGACATCACGCACCAGGGGTCGGAACGTCTTACCACCTTTTCAAATCCCTTGAGATATATCTCGCGCAGGGCCCGCTGGGATACTATCGATTCATTGTCTTTGCGGTTGGTTTCCTGATTGTTGGCCGCAAGATGCTTGACGCAGGCCCCGACGCCGCATTGCTGGATTCCGTCGACGTATGCCACAGCCATCTCGCCGCTGACCACCGGGTCCTCCGAGTAATACTCGTAGTTGCGGCCGCAGAGCGCATGACGCTGTATGTTTAGTGCCGGCGCCAGCATTATGTCCACGCCGTAATCGCGGGCCTCCTCGCCGATGGCCTTACCCGTGAGCCGAGCCACATCGCGGTTCCACGACGCGCCGATGAGAGTGGGCATAGTGAAATGAGTGCTGAAGTATGAGGCTGTGTCATTGGCCCGGCGCGTGTCTATCCTGACGCCAGCCGGCGCGTCGGCAAACACAATGGCCGGTATTCCGAGCCTCGGCACGGGGTAGGTGGTACCGGCCGCACCGGGTACAATCAGTTTGGTAGAACCGATTACAGCCTTGTCGCCGTTGTCGATGCCTTCCATGCCGGTGCCTATCACGAAACGGGCTTTCTCCTGCCGGGTCATGGCCCCGACCACGTCCCTGACCGGCGACGAGCCGAACCGGGGAGATTCATTGTTATCGGCGCTTACTGTAATCACGGCGGCAAGTGCCGCGGCTGCTATGATTGTGATGTGTTTCATCTCGATGTGACCTTAATTCTTTTGGTTCCGGTTATAGGGCCGTTTTCTTCATAGCCGTCCACCACCTCGTAATCGAGTGGAGTGGAGCGCTTGATCAGACCCAGTATCTGGTCGAGCGACGCATCTTCGAAGGTGGCGTACAGGATGGCGTTGTCAAGCCTGGAATCGACCTCGAAGCTGACGTTGAAGATCTGGCCCAGGCGTTTGTAGACGTTTTTCAGCATTTCGTTGCTGAATACCAGATCGCCGTCGCGCCATGAAATCATTTTGTCCGTATTGCCCAGATAGAGCGACATCTTCTTCTTGTTCGCGTTGTAAACGATGGACTGTCCCGGCGAAAGCGAGGATTCGGCTGATCTGTCGTTGACCTTGACGCTCCCTTCGGTAAGTGTGACGGTTGTAATGGTATCGGTGGAATAGGAACAGATGTTGAATTCGGTTCCCAGAGCCTCGACATCGAGGCCGGAGGGGGTATGCACGCGGAAAGGGTGCTCCGCGTCCTTGGCGACGCTGAAAAAGGCTTCGCCGCTAATGTCCACCAGTCTGGGACTGTCATGTTCCTGTCTGTAAGTCAGGAGGCTCCCGCCGTTCAGCCATACCTCCGTACTGTCCGGAAGGAACGTGTGGACCATGCTTCCGGGCATGGCCTTGATTTCCTGACACAGTACAGTCCCGGCGTTCATGCCGGCATTCCCGCCGGTGTAATATAAAAAGATGGAGAGCACCAGCAACGGCAGGGCGAGAATTGCCGCCGTCTTCGTGATGACGCTCATGGCTTTGCGGCGGAACCCGTCGCCTGAGCGCGAGGAGGCATAGATGCGGTCCAGGGTCCTGGACAATGATTCAAGCGTATCTATGCTGTTGACGTCATCGGGAGATGGCGTGGCGTCCCACACGTTCTTCAGTTCAAAGAACCGCTCGGCCGTTCCGGGGGAAGCGCCGATGGCCTCCCTCAGCTCGTCCATATCCCGGTTATCGGCATTTCCCGACAGACACCTTATGATAAGATCGTCTTCAATATCTTTATCTTCAATATCTTTCATTGATGGAATGCAATTACATTGTCCCATAATCAATAGGGGACATTAGGGAAATGATTTTTTAATAATCTCGCGAAGCTTTTTGATCACATTTGTGACCCTGACCTCAACAGTGCGTCGCGATACGTTCATCTTTTGGGCTATATCGTCATATTTCATGCCGTCCCATCGGCTCATCCTGAACGCCTCTACCGATTTGGCGTCCAGCGAGAGCAACGCGGTCTCGATCAGCTCCTCCAATTCGTCGTAAAGGAAATAACTGTCGATGGCTGAATCGTTTAAATCGTTGGCAATCATAAAGCTCGCCGCGTACGAGTCCTCTATCTTCCTGTGCTTGATGGCATCCAGACAGTCGTGACGCACGCAGCGCAGCAGAAAGCTTTTCAATGACCTTATATCCAATGTTTCCCGATTCTCCCACAACTTCACGAAGAGATTCATGACGATGTCCTCGCATTCCCTCCGGTCGGTTATAAACGAATTGCAGTACAGCAGCAGACTGCGGTAATATTTAGAAAAGATTGCGGTGAAGGCGTATGGATCGCCTTCACGCAACCTTTTCAAGAGCAGCTCGTCGCCTGATGAATCCAATTCATTCATGGGGTAACAATCAGCAAAACAATATAATATCAATCAGTCGAAAGTCTCGACATTCCAGTCTTCGATTTCACGGAGAGTGATTTCGAATCCCGGTTCGGTTACATGTAAATCGAATTTATAAAGTTTACCGCTTTCAAAACTCATGTTACCGAGTTTTCTGCGCAAGGACGCTCCGGCCACGTTGCATCTGACTGTGACTGCGGACGCCGCGGGCAGCAGCAGGCACTCGGCCCGGGTCATGCCGGCATCGGTTTTCATCGCAATATGAGATTCGGCATCCGACGAAGTCAGTTTGCCTTCCGCCAATGAAAACTCGCCTTTAGACGGCACTTCCTCGATGCACGGGTTCAGAGCCTTCAGCACATCGTCCGATATGTTGGCATCGGCGGTGATGGAGAACTGCACCATACACGTAATGTGCTTCATCTGCACCTTGACCGGAGACAGCGACGGATATTTGTTGCGCGCGTTGTCGGAATAAAGATAATCCGAGGCTGCGGCTTTTTCAGGCGTAGACACGTCCAGGCTCAGAGTCCGGGAGGTAGCCGCTTCGGAACTGTATGGGGAGAAGCAGATGAAATCCACCTTGGTGGCGAGTTCGGGATAGAGCGGCATCGTTTCCGAGTCCACGGGCTGCACATCTCCCTTTTCATCGGTGCGGAGCCGGACGCATGAGGCCGAGGAAAACGCGTTGTCCTCACCGCTTGGGAACATGAACATTCCCAGTTCCTCGCCACCGTTCCAGCTTTCGGGCAGGTCGCGGTCGTAGGGCTGTATCGTAGCCTTCAGCTGCACCGGCAGGGGAGCATGGTGCTCCTCTCCGCCCTCGTAGATGTCCTCGCAGGACACCATGACGGAGCTGAGCGCCATGACTGCCAATATATGAATTAACTTTCGCATAAAGAACGTGTGTCGTTGTTACTGAATCCTGACGCAACGGACATTCAGACCATTCGCGGTGCTGTAGTTATTGATCTGACCCCAGTCGGTGCCACACTGGAAGGCATTGTTCTTCAGACCGTCCATCGTGCCCGAGAACAGCATCACATTGTCTGTGTTGCCGAACGTTCCGTCGAAACGCATGCGGCCTCCCTTGGGATAGACTGTGAAGGGATCGATCAGGACAGTATTTCCGTCAAGATACATGTTCCAGGGTGAGAGGCCGTTTTTGTATGCGGGCACCATCCATCCTGCGGGAGACGGGTCGAACACACCCTTCTCGCCTGTAGCCTCCTCGGTCCAGAAGTCAGGACCGTATTCCAGTGTCGCGTTGGGGTCGTTGGTGATCCAGCTGTAAGGTTCGCCGGGTGCCGTAACGAACAGGCCGGGAGCCGTCAGGATACGTCTTACGGACTGTCCCTGGTTTGCACCCCAGATGTCGCCGGTGCGGTCATAGTTTACCGGATTGTTGTCGATGTCGTAAAGAGGCACGTCGGATATTTTCGCGCCGTCGGTGGGGAACTTGTCGGTGAATCCTGCGAAGGGTTCGTTGTTGCCTCCCTGATAATACATACCCACGGAGCGCGGGCTGGATACATCGGCCGTCATGGCGCCGAGGTTGCGGTCCATGAACACATAGTCGGTCGTGCCGTCGCCGTTGTTGTCTACATTCGCCGTGTTCGCATCGGGGTCGAAGTCAGTGATCCAGATATGCCACGACCATACCTTGTCGCCACCCATGGTGACGGACACAAGAGCGTTGCCTCCGTTGCCGGGGTTGGTCTTGACCGTAACGGTGCTCTGGTCGGGATTTTCCGCATTCAGGTTCAGAGTCAGGCCACCGTCAGCCGGTATCAGGCTCTGGGCGTCCTGCCATACGAGCGCCACACCTAATTCGCCGTCATTGCGGAGATTGCCATTGTTGATGAACTTGATGGTACGCCATACCTCGTACGCCTTCAGGACGGGGAAAGTGACAGACTCGCCCGGCTTGACGATGTAGCAGTTGGGGAGGTCGGCCAGCGCGATCAGCGTGGACACGATATTGTACTTATAGGCGGTTCCCGTTTTGAACGCGCTGTTGGCCAATGCGCTGGGAGCCTGCGACTTCTCGCCGGAGCTGATGGTGATTTTGCCCTCGGCGCCCTCCTGTGCGGGGATGTATGCGCGGAAGTGCTTGGGCGCCGCCTTCTCCATATTGATGTCTGCAGCCTCGGTGGATGTTACGGTCATGACCTCGTCGGTGCCGAACTTCCCGAGATTGAAGGACGCGGCAGGCTTGACACCGCTAAGTACGGCTGCGGAGGCCGCTCCGTCGGTGACCTGAGCGTCTACCAACGACAGCTGGTGGCTGAAGGTAAGGGTCACGGTTTCGGTGGAATTGTCCACTCCTCCGGTGCGTGCCATCAGCAGGTCGCACATCGACTGCGTGGCGTCGTATGCGATGGCGGAGGGATCCACATTCTCCACATAGGGATAATAGGCGTAGAAGTCGAGAGTCTCGCCGTCGGCGGGGAACACCACCTCGCGGTCTATCTGCCATACGCCACCGGTGTAGGTGAGCTTGCGGTTGTCGGCGTAATTGCCCGATGCGGCCAAAGTGCCGTCGGGATTAGCGGTGCGTGACACTACGAACAGTCCGACCTGGTCGCCCTCGGTGAATGTCGTCTTGAAATTGTCGTCGGTAGTGGTGCGGGTGCCGGCCGTGGTCAGCTCGAACTTGAATCCCGCCTGGTCGCCGGTGCCGTCGGAAAAGAAATCGGTTTCCTGTGAGCACCCTGTCAGGACCAACAAAGAGGATAAGTAATAAAGTACCTTTTTCATCAGTCGATTTTAAGGATGTTGGTTAATTATTGAGTTTTTATGAATAGACTTTTTACAATAAGGCGACCGGATCGACGAAAGGCACATCAAATAAAAGAATTTTTTTTACAAACATCCATAAATCTTTACAAAATTTAAAAAATCGCACTTCGGGTATGTGTGCGACGGGAATTAAGTCGCCTTATTAGCAGAATTAAGAGTGTGTATGCGTAAATGTGCGTGTATGACAACGGTTCGCTTGAACACAGAACCAATCAAACGGTTCCCTTAGATCAGAACTAATCAAACAGTTTCCTTAAATACAGAACTAATCAATGCGAAAAATTCAGAATCCCAAGCGGGACGGCACCATCAAGAAACGGATGTTGCAGATTATCGGGGCGCTCCTGTCGGTGACGCTTCTGTTATGTGTTCCATTATCCGCAACGGCGCAGAAAAACGTCCGGATAACGCTGAACGCGGCCGACATTTCCATACCCAAGGCCCTGGAGTTGATAGAAAAGCAGAGCGGCTATCATTTCGTGTACAACAAGAACATAGTCAGTGCCAGCGACAAGGTAAGCGTCAAGGTGACCAACGCCACGATCACAAGCACTCTGGACAGGCTGTTCGCCAACCGTGGAATCAGCTATGAGATCGACGACAAATACATCATATTGAAATCAGGCCCCAAGACCGCACCGGGCAAGACCGACAAGGCGGTGGTCCAGAAAGTCACCGGATTCGTGAGGGACAGCAGCGGAGAGCCGCTGATCGGAGCCACCGTCGCGGTGAAGGGTAAGAAGGCACGTGCCGTGGTCGGCGTGGACGGCGACTACAGCATCGAGGCGTCGAAAGGCGACGTGCTTGCCTTTTCCTATATAGGCTTCAGCCCTAAGGAGGTGAAGGTAGGAGCCGGCGATAAGGTCGATGTAGTGCTTGACGAATCGGAAACGCTTCTGAACGAGGTGGTTGTGGTAGGCTACGGCACGATGAAGAAGAAGGACCTGACGGGTTCCGTAAGTTCGATAAACGGCGACGCAGTGACCGACAGGAAGGTGTCGATGCTGTCCAGCGCGTTGCAGGGAGCCCTTGCGGGCGTGTCGGTGACACGGTCGGGCAGCGACCCGAGTGCCGGAGCCGACATCAAGATCCGAGGCATCACCACCATCGGCGACAGCAACCCGCTGATAATAGTGGACGGCGTTCCCGCCGACAACATCAACGACATCAACCCCCAGGACGTGAAGGAACTGACGGTGCTGAAAGACGCGGCGTCGGCAGCCATTTACGGTTCGAGGGCCGCTTCTGGCGTGATACTGATCACCACCAAACGCGCCTCGGAGGGGAAGGTGTCGATGCAATATCAGTACGAATACGGCTACGAGACGCCTACGACACGTCCCGACTATGTGGACGTTACCCGGTTTATGGCCATGACCAACGAGCTCCGATGGAACGACGCCGGCAACGGCCCGGACCATTTCCCCACATACATCCCGGCGATGATCAACAATTACGCCGAACTGCACGCCACGAATCCCGACGGGTATCCCGATACGGACTGGCGCGGAATGCTGCTGAAGGGACACTCCAACCGCCAGTCGCACAATTTCCGCATTTCCGGAGGCACCAAGGTGATACGCACCACGGCCTCGATAGGCTACGACATGTCGGACGGACTGTATAAGGACAAGGACTACAACCGTTTCACCGTCCGCATGAACAACGACATCACTATCAACAAATACATACAGGCGGCAATAGACCTTAACGTGAAGCGCAGCACCTCGCGCAATCCGAACTACGATCCGATGAACGCCTGCTATCTGTTCCCGGCTGTATATGCGGCCGTATGGCAGGACGGCCGTGTGGCCGACGGAAAGTCGGGCGACAACCCTTACGCCGCGCTTAATTACGGCGGAACGGCCAAGAACCATTACAATCAAGTGGGCGGAAAGGCGGCAGTGTACATCACTCCCGTCGAGGGCCTGAAACTGTCGGCCATCGTCTCGCCTATATGGAACGACTGGGAAAACAAGTCGTTCGTGAAACGCATAGAATACGCCGGCCCCGACACGCCTGACAACGTGATAGGCGCCATCAACGGCTTCGCATCCACCAAGCTGACCGAATCGCGAGGCAAGAGCTTCAGCATCACCAAGCAGTTCCTGGCCAACTACGACAATACGTTCGGCAAGCATTCGGTTAGCGCTCTGTTAGGATACGAGGACAACTACTACAAGACCGACAATATCTGGGCCGCACGCGATAATTTCGCGTTGACCGAGTTCCCCTATCTGGACCGAGGCAACGAGGACTATCAGACCAACGGAGGCAATGCAGCCCATACGTCCTACCGGTCGTTCTTCGGACGCGCCATGTATAATTTCGACGGACGCTATCTGCTTCAGGCCAACATGCGCTGCGACATGTCGTCGCGCTTCGACAAGAAACACCGCGCCGGATATTTCCCCTCGGTTTCGGCCGGCTGGGTGGTTACAAACGAACCCTGGTTCCGCAACTTCAACCTGCAGCCCTGGCTCAGCTATCTGAAAATCAGGGCATCGTACGGTCTGTTAGGTAACGACCGCGTAGGCAACTATCCCTATCTGCCGCTACTGAACTATGTGAACGGCTATTTCTGGGAAGGCGACAAAGGTGTGTCGCATATCACGGCCGCCCAGTGGCAATACGCCATCCGCGACATCTCGTGGGAAACCACCAAGACGTTCGGCGTGGGCATTGACCTCGCGTTCTTCAACAACCGGCTGAACATCACCGGCGACTATTATTACAAGATAACGAAGGACATGATCCTGGACATCGACATCCCGGACTATGTGGGCTACGACAATCCGCAGCAGAACACGGGCAAGATGCGCACCACCGGTTTCGAGATCGAGTTGAAGTGGAGCGACCGCGTGGCTGATTTCACCTACTCGGTATCGGCCAACCTTAGCGACTTCAAGTCGAAGATGGGTTACCTGGGCGGTAATCAGTTCCTGGGCGACCAGATCAAGATGATGGGCAGCTACTTCAACGAATGGTACGGCTACCGCAGCGACGGACTGTTCCAGACTCAGGAGGAGATAGACAATTATCCGGTGATGAGCAGCAGCGTGCGTCCCGGCGACATAAAGTATCTGAAGGCCGATCCGGAAGACAAGTCACCGATCTCGCCCGACAAGGACCGCGTGCTGTTGGGCAACTCGCAGCCGAGGTATCAGTACGGACTGTCGCTGAACGGTTCGTGGCGCGGTTTCGACCTGAGCATAACGTTCCAGGGCGTGGGACGTCAGCTGAAACGCAAGACGGCGACGATGGTGCAGCCGCTGCGCGACAATTTCGGCAACATCCCCAAGCTGATAGACGGCCGCTACTGGAGCAACTACAACACCCCGGAGCAGAACCTGAAGGCTGAATATCCGCGCCTCACGGCCACGCAGGCGTCGTACAACTACGCGATGTCGGATTTCTGGCTGTTCAACAGCCATTACTGCCGACTCAAGAACATATCGCTCGGATATACGCTGCCGCAGAAAATAACCAAGACATTCTTCGTGCAGGCACTGCGCTTCTACGTGGCCGGCAACGACCTGTTCTGCATATCCAATTATCCGAGAGGCTGGGATTACGAAGGCTACGGCTCCACGGGCTATCCCATCACAAAATCGTTTATCTGCGGCGTTAACATTACATTCTAAACAATCATGAACATACTTAAGACAACAATATTCGTGGCAGCGGCACTGCTGCTTGGCTCGTGCGCCGACCTTGACCTTGATCCGCTGGACACCGGCTCGAGCGACTCCTGGTATCAGAACGAGGAGGAGATAAAGGCATCGATCAGCGGTCTGTACCGAGTCGACTTTTTCCCCATCGACGGCGTGAAATGGAACGACGACCATCAGAGCCGCGACCGCCTCAACGATTTCACCGCCGCCACGCTCAACGGCGAGTCGTGGGACGTGTGCATGCGCTGGCGCAACGCATATAAGGCGATAGCACGCTGCAACATCCTGCTCGACAAACTCACCGACCCCGCCGCCATAGGAATCTCCGAGGAGAAGGCCGCACTGTACAGGGCACAGGTGCTGTTTGTGCGCGCCACGCAATACGGACTGCTGACAAGCTGCTTCGGCGATGTGGTGTGGGTGGACAAGGAAATCACCGTAGAAGATGCGTTCAAGATGGGACGCACGGACAAGAGCGAGATAATGGAACATGTGTACGAGGACTATGACAAGGCAGCCGAAAGCCTTCCGCTGACCTACGGCGTGGCGCAGGAATTCGCTACAAAGTCGGCGGCACTGGCCCTCAAGGCACGCTATGCGCTGTACAACGAAGACTGGGACATCGCCGCACAGGCGGCCAAGGACTGCATGGATCTCGGCGCCAACCAGCTCTATCCCGATTTCTCCGAACTGTTCCTGGCCACAACGCATCACGCCAGCGAGAACATACTGTCCTGGCCATATTCTCTGGAACTGGACATGGTCACTGACTCCGAAGGCAACATCCAGGGCTTCTCACCCCGCAACCGCGGCGGCTACGCCAGCGAATATCCGTCGTGGGATCTGTTCGCATCGTTCCTCTGCACCGACGGACTGCCCATAGACGAGTCCCCGCTGTTCGATCCGCACAATCCCTTCAAGAACCGTGACCCCCGCTGCGCCGCGACCATCGTGGAATTCGGCACCGAGCATTGCGGCGTGGTGTACGACCCCAATCCCAACACCACCGAAGTGTATAGCTCTGTTATGGGCAAGAACATAGCCAATCTCGACTGCAAGTCGGGCAGCCAGTACGCTTCGTACAACGGCCTGTTGCGCAAGAAGGGTGTGGACGAGTCGTGGATTAACAACGGCAGCTTCAAGGTGGCCTACGATTATGTGTTCATCCGTTACGCCGAAGTGCTGCTGACCTACGCCGAGGCCCGCATAGAGGCCGGCAAGATCGACAAGAGCGTGCTGGACGCCATCAACATGGTCCGCGCCCGCGCATACAAGACGGATTACACCAACGGCTCGGCTTATCCGCGCGTCACCACCACCGACCGCAACGAACTGCGCCGCATCGTCAGGGTGGAACGCCGCATGGAACTGGCGTACGAGGGACAGCGTTACATGGACCTGATACGCTGGCGCCTGGCCGAGAAAGTGCTGAACCGCCCGGACTACGGACTGCTTGACAAAGACGCCCTGGTGTCGAAGATTATCGCCAAGAACCTCTGGTTCTGGCCCGAGGTGCCGCAGATAGACGAGGACGGCGTGGCGGATTTCTCGCCCCTTTACGATAAGGGATACTGCAAGATCATTACCAAACGCCAGTTCGACGCTTCGAAGAACTATCTATGGCCCATTCCTTCGCAGGAGGTGATAACGAATCCCTATCTGGGTCAGAACGACAATTATTGATCGATACTTATTGATAAGGAAGGCGTCTGTGCGCCTTCCGGAATCGCTACACAACACTTCAAACTGAAACAACACTATATGAGACTTTCTGTAAAATCAATTATAATCGGAGCCGGCGCGCTGATGCTGCCCGCGCTCGGAGCCTGCTCCGAGAAATACCTGACATACAACCATACACCCGGGGAAAAGACGGATGAACCCGATGATCCGGACGATCCGATGCCCGAAACGATGCCCAAGGGTTCGTTCAAGCTGCTTGCCGACAAGCCCGGCCAGGTGATCAAGGGACTGGGATTCGAGATACAGTCCGACATAAACGCTGCACCGGACGTGAACGACGACAACGGCCCGATCGGAGTGCCGATGGACCTGGTGCCCGAAGAACGTAAACGCCTTGCCGAAGACATGCTCAAGGGATTCCGCTATATGCGCGTTGGTATGGGTATATGGTTCCGCGGCCTCACCGCGGACCGCAAGAACTTCACGGAACGCAAGCAGGGACAGGCAGAGACCTTAGTGCAGCTGATGAAAGACGCCGGCGTGGAGGGAATCTCGATGGAATACTGGTCGCCCGCTCCATACTGGAAATCGAACGGCAGCTTCAACGACGGAACGCTGAAAAGTTTCGAGGATGATTTTCTCGAGGAGTTCGGCGACGCGATGGTGAACGATGTGAAATACATGAAAAGCCAGGGATTCAAGGTATCGTCCTGGGGTCTGCAGAACGAAAGCCAGTACGAGAGCGTGGGGTATGCCCATTGCCACTATACCGAGGACCAGCTGGTGAAGGTGTTCGGCAAGGTCGCTCCGAAAATCAAGGCTCTTGATTCGGACATAGAGATAATCTACGACACCAACAGCGGCCAGGCCGGCAGTTACGGCCCGAAACTGTGGCAGGAGAATCCGCAGCTGCTCCCGTACGTGGACGCATGGGTGTTCCACCGCATCGGCGACGATTCCGACGCCGTGATGGACAATCGCGACAACTACAGGGCCAACAGCCAGGGCAAGCCGATATATCAGAATGAGTTCGAGTATTTCAACAATCAGATGTCGGAACACACGTACGAATGGTTTATGGTCAACACCGCCCAGTCCATCATGAACTGGATGACCTTCGTGGAATCGCCGAAATGGTTCTGGCTCCATGCCCTGAAGGGAATAGACGACCATACGGACCGTGACGGTTTCGGTCTCGGAGTGTGGCGTCCCACATACGCCAACCAGAGCCATGACTATCCTGATCTGGCTCACGGGCACTGGACCTACAACTGGCAGAACTACAACGCGCTGGCCGGCTTCCTGAAATATATGGCGTGGGATTCGCGCCGCTACAACGTGCAGGAGGACGAGGAGCGTCACGACAACCGCATAATGGCATGGAAAACGCCGCAGGGTAAGCTGGTGTTCGCCCTTACCAACCGTTCGGACCAATGGTTTGAGTTTGACGTGACCATGGACGGAGCCAAGAACATGAAGGGCTTCCGATATGATAAGAAAGGGCGCGATGTGGAAGTAGGTTCCAACGGCGGTGCCGCAACGTTCAGCGCGAAACTGAAACCCTGGAGCATCGAGTTCTGGGTGGAGCAGTGATATGGTTTTTCAATCGGAAGGATATAACTGAGACATTATGAAATTCAAGATTGGGAACATCATCTGTGTGGCGGCGTTGCTGACCTTTACCGGAGGATGCTCTGCGGGAGCCGGAGCCAAAGGCAAGGATGATGGCCGTCCGATGTACGGCGGCGTGTATCCTCATCTGGCTTATTACAACAACGAAGGGGAATGCGGCACAGGGGCCGTAGTGCCCTGGCAGGGAAAGCTGTGGGTGATCACATACGGCCCGCACCTTCCTTTCGGCTCGAGCGACAAGCTGTATGAGATAGATGACACCCTCGGTATCAAGGTGCGTCCCGAAAGCGTGGGAGGCACCCCGGCCGACAGGATGATACACCGGGAAAGCAACCAGCTGATAATCGGTCCGTACTTCATCGACAAGGACTGCAACGTCAGGTCGCTGTCGTACAGGGACGCGCAGGGTCGTTACACCGGAGTGGCCCGGCATCTGACCGATCCGGCGCACAAGGTCTACATCGCCACGATGGAGGAAGGCTTCTACGAGGTGGATGTAAACACGCTGAAGCATAAGGAGCTGTATCCCGACGCCAATACGGGTGTGCACAACGACACGGGCGTGAATCCCGAGAACAACCTGCTGCCCGGAGCACACGGCAAGGGCCTGTACAGCGGTCAGGGTGTGCTGGTGTTCTCCAACAACGGCGAGGCCACACCCGAAGCGCTGGAAAAATTCAACATCCCGTCCGGCTGTCTTGCCGAATGGGACGGCAAGAACTGGAAGGTTGTGCGCCGCAATCAGTTCACGGAGGTGACGGGTCCAGGCGGAATATACGGCAATCCGTCGCCGGCCACCGACCCGATATATGCGTTGGGCTGGGACTATAAGTCGGTATTGCTCGGAGTGAGGGAAAACGGAGGCTGGAGCTTCTACCGTCTGCCCAAGGCCAGCAACTCGTACGATGGCGCCCACGGATGGAACACCGAATGGCCCCGTATCCGCGAGGTGGGTACGCAGAGCGATCCATTCATGCTGATGACCATGCACGGAATGTTCTGGAAATTCCCGCAGAGATTCGGCAAGAACAATGATACGGGAATCATGCCCCTGTCGGCTTATCTGAAAGTGATAGGCGACTTTACGCGATGGAACGACCGTCTGGTGTTCGGATGCGACGATTCCGCGCAAAAGGAATTCCTGAACAAGCGCAGGATAAAGGGCGACATAGCAGGTCCGGGACAGAGCAACTCCAACCTGTGGTTCCTTGATCCGGAACAGGTGTCGGAACTCGGTCCGACCAATGCGACAGGCTCCGTATGGCTGAACGAAGATATAAAGAGCGGAGAGGCGAGCGATCCCTTCCTGTTCGGACCCTGGGCCAAGCGTTGCGCATGGATCCGGAACGACGGCAAGGAGGCCGTGACGTTTCAGTTCCTGACCAAAGGCGCCGACGGCAAAGACAAAGTGTTGAAGACGGTCATCGTACCCGCATCCGACTCGCGTTTCGCGGAATTCAGCGCAGCTGACAAGGGTGAATGGATTCGCGTCGTCGCTGACAAGGACACGAAGGGAAGCGTGGTGTTCAGTTTCGCATCGAAGGAGACGAGAACCGAGGAAATGTCACCGATATTCGCCGGACTGTCGAAAATAGGGGAGAAGCATGAATCCGACGGACTGATGCTGTGCCTGAGCCAGAACCGCCGTAAACTCGGCGTGGCCGCCAACACGGCCGACGGCAGCGCCTATTATGATCTGGACGGCGACATGCTGCTGCAGAGACGCGACAGCATGGAAAAGGCATCGTATATCAGTAAGAATCTCGCCATCCGTTCCGAAGGGATGGAAATCACCCCCGGGTCGGTGCTGATCACGGACGACAAAGGCCGTCGCTGGCATCTGCCGTTAGGAGCGAGGACCTTTACGGAGCCGACACGACAGAACGCCATGCGCGTGTGTCGCGAGGTCTCGACCGAAAGGGACCTGCTGAATCTGCACGGCACGTTCTATGAGCTGCCGGCCGAGAATGCCGACGGATTCGCCAAGGTGCGCCCCATAGCGTCGCACAATCTCGGCATCAACGATTATGCGTCATGCCGTGGAATGCTGCTCATGTCGGGATGCAATGCCGACAATGCGGACAATCAGCGTATAGTGACATCGGACGACGGCAAGCTTTCACTCTGGGCCGGCGTAATCGATGATTTATGGAAATTGGGTAAGCCGACGGGCAATGGCGGTCCCTGGGTGGACCGTCATGTCTCCGCCGGGGAATATTCCGAGCCATATCTGATCGGATTCTACGACCGGCGGACGCTGAATCTGTCTCATAAGTCCGACCGTATGGTGAAATTCACCGTCGAGGCCGATCCTACGGGCGAAGGCGACTGGATGCATTACGCCGATTTCGAGGTGAATCCCGACGATTCATTCATATATAAATTCCCGGATTCGTTCCAGGCACGCTGGATACGGTTCAAGACCGACACTCCGTGCGTGGCGACCACATGGCTGGAATATCGCTGATTCGTCGGCATCCTCTCTGATACGTCAGCATTCTCTAAGGAGGCCGAATGTGTATTTTGCGCGTTCGGTCGCCTATATTATAGAAATTAACCCATAAATCAACATTATGAAAAAATTCTTTATTACTCTCCTTTTATGCACGTCGCTGTTCAGTGTCAATGCCGTAGCCGATAACGCAGGCATAGGTTCCGACATAGAAGACTGGGGTGTCGTAGTGGACGGCAAATTGCTGGTGAAAGTGACTCTCGACGACGCCGAGGCAGTAAAGATAATTCCGGCCGGCGAATCGTCGCCCGTTACCCTTCAGAATGGAGTGAATACGGTCAAGGTACCCGAAACGGACCTTAAATTTACAGTAAACGCCAACGAAGGATACACCATAGTTTCGATAAAGGTAGGAGACAAGGACATCACTGTGACCGACGGAGCCGCAACGGTGCAGTGTGTGGCCGGAAAGGAAGTAACGATCACTACGAAGAACGACACAAGTTCCGCCACATCGATCGTTATGGGCGACAATATGTCGGCTGCCCGTTATTTCGATCTCAGCGGCGCCGAGGTGGCCGTTCCGCAGAAGGGCAACATATATGTGATGCTCCGCGGAGGAAAGGCAGTCAAGATACGCAAATAAGTTTCTGTAGATGCTCCGAAAGATGTCGATCCGGACGTTGCCATACGTCCTGCTGTGTTGTGTGTTGGGTGCCGAAGCCGCACAGGTAAGCGTGAACACGCCGAACACGGCGCTTGTGCTGGAGGTGAACAAGGGGGCGGAACCCGAATATCTGTACTATGGCAACACCGTGACCGGAGAGGACATGCAGTCGATTAAGACTGCGGGAATCCCGTACGCCAAAATATACAGGGCGTACGGGACCTATCCGGACGAGGAGACTCCGTTGTGGATTACTCATGCGGACGGGAACATGACGAGCCGCCTTGTGGTGACCGACGTGACCCGGGAATCTACGGACAAATCGACATTGACTACTGTCAGGACTCGGGATGACAGATACCCGGTGAACGTGGATATCCGATTCCTGAGTTATCCCGACTGTGACGTGATAGAGACATGGACTGAAATAACCCATAGCGAGAAAGGGGACATAACCCTGACACGTTATGACTCGGCCTGCCTTCCGATACATATAGGGGATGTCTGGGTAAGCCACGAAGGGGGCGCATGGGGCCAGGAAGGGCGTCTTGTGGAGGAACCGTTGCACAGCGGAACCATGCGTATACGCAACAAGGACGGCGTAAGGAACTCGCAGACCTCACGCGCGGAACTGATGCTGTCGCTGGACGGCAAGCCCGACGAAAGGAACGGTGCCACCATAGGCGCAGCACTGTGTTACAGCGGCAATTACGTGGTAGACATCGACACATACGGCGGCCGGTACCACACCCTGAGGATGGGCATCAATCCGGACAATGCAAGCTATCGGCTTAGCCCCGGCGAAACGTTCGTGACCCCCAGGGTGGCATTGTCATACAGCACGGAGGGAAAAGGGGGAGTAAGCAGGAATTTTCACAAATGGGGGAGACTCCATTCGTTGTGCCATGGCGACAGACCGCGTAAGATATTGCTGAACAGCTGGGAAGGAGTCTATTTCGACATCAGCGAGTCAAAGATGGCGGCCATGATGAGGGACATAGCCTCTCTGGGCGGGGAACTGTTCGTGATGGACGACGGATGGTTCGGCGACAAGTATCGGCGTGACAACGAAAGCGTGGCGTTAGGCGACTGGGTCTGCGACCGGAACAAGCTGCCCGGAGGCATCAAGGCATTGACCGACAGCGCCCGTAAGGCCGGCGTGGGATTCGGGTTATGGCTCGAGCCGGAGATGGCCGACATATCGAGCGAAATTTATGAAAAGCATCCCGACTGGATAGTGAAGGCCGCGGGACGTGAGCCGGTGACAGGCCGCGGAGGGGCGCAGGTGGTTCTTGACTTCTCCAATCCCCGTGTGCGCGACCATGTAGTGGCCACAATAGACAGGATATTGAAGGAAAACCCATTGATAGAATATGTGAAATGGGACTGCAACAGCGGGATATACCAGCATGGATCCCAATATCTGCCCAAAGACAGGCAAAGCCATCTGAACATAGCGTGGCACAGGGGCCTGGAAGAAGTGCTGTCCAGAATCCGTGAGAAATATCCCGACCTGACTGTCCAGGCGTGTGCCGGCGGAGGAGGCCGTGTGAACTGGGGCGTGTTGAAATACTTCGACGAGTTCTGGACCAGTGACAACACGGATGCCTTGGAGCGCATCTTCATCCAATGGGGCACGTCGCATTTTTATCCAGCCATGGCCATGGCTTCGCACATCAGCGCGTCGCCCAACCATCAGACACTGCGGAGCATGCCAATAAAATACCGCGCGGACGTGGCGATGAGCGGACGTCTCGGCGTGGAGCTTCAGCCCAAGGACATGACCAAGGAGGAATATGAAGTGTGCCGCAACGCGATATCCGACTATAAGCGGATCAGGGATATAGTGCAGTTAGGGGACCTGTACCGTCTGCGGTCGCCCTACGACGAGGGAGGCGTGGCCTCGCTGATGTATGTGTCCGAAAACAAGGACCGTGCCGTGGCATTCTGGTACCGTACGGACGTGTATGTGATGCAGATTCTCCCCGTGGTGAAAATGGACGGTCTCGACAAGGACGCCGTGTACAGAATTACGGAACTGAACCGTATAGACGACAGTCCGCTTCCATTCGAAGGGAAATGCTTTTCCGGGTCATTCCTGATGAATCACGGACTCGACATACCATACCGACACGATGTGGCCAAGGAACGGAAGAACGAGTTCTCGAGCCGCGTATTGCTAATCGAAAAAATCTGAAACCGAATGATATCAAAAATGAAGGCAATGGCCGCACTGATGTGCGTCTGTTGCTTTCCGGCCGTGTGCGCCGGAAAAACAAGTGTCAAGTCGCCGGACGGCAATATCTCGGTGACGTTCAACCTCGACAGATCGGGAAAGCCTGAATACTGGGTGAGTTATAAGAACCGGGCAGTGGTGAGACCTTCGCGCATGGGATTCAATCTGGCCGACGGGACGTCGCTGGCCGAAGGTTTCAAAATAAAGGAAGTGACACGTCAGAAATGCGACAGCGTATGGACGCCGGTCTGGGGCGAGAATGAAACCATACGTGAACATTATAACGGCATGACCGTGAGCCTGACAAAAGCAAAGACACGCGTGGATATCGAGTTCAGGGCCTTTGACGAGGGGGTGGGATTCCGTTATGTGTTTCGGGAAAGTCCGGTATCGCCGCTGGTGATTCAGGATGAGGTGACATCCTTCGCCATGAACGGCGACCACACGGCATGGTGGATCAAGGAAGATTACGATTCACAGGAATTTGAATACACGGAAAGCCGTCTGTCCGAAATAACCGCACCGGGAGTGCAGACATCGCTGATGATGAAGACCGATGACGGCCTGTATGTCAATCTGCACGAGGCCGCTCTTGTCGATTTTCCGGCCATGCACCTGAGGCTCGACAAGACGAGCAACACGTTCCGGGCGCATCTTACGCCGCGTCCCGACGGCACCGCGGCCATAACAGACGTTCCTTTCAGGACGCCGTGGCGCACAGTTATGGTAAGCGACAAGGCCACGGACATATTGGCGTCGAATCTGATTCTCAATCTTAACGATCCCTGTCAGATAAAGGATACATCCTGGATACACCCCGCCAAATTCATGGGCGTGTGGTGGGAAATGATAACCGGCAAAAGCGGATGGAACTACACATCGGGAGGCGATATAGACCTCGCAACATTCGATTATGCCTCGGCCAAACCTACCGGAAGACACGGCGCTAACAATGAAAATGTGCGTCGATACATAGATTTCGCGTCACGCCACGGGTTCGACCAGCTGCTGGTGGAGGGCTGGAACATCGGTTGGGAGGACTGGTTTGGCAAGGAGAAGGATTTCGTGTTTGATTTCGTAACGCCATATCCCGATTTCGATATTGCTGCGCTGAACGAGTACGCGCATTCCAAGGGCATTAAGCTGATGATGCATCACGAGACGTCGGGTTCCATTGACAATTACGAGCGTCACCTCGACGCGGCCTACGACCTGATGAACCGTTACGGCTATGACATTGTAAAAAGCGGCTACGTGGGCAACATATTACCGAAAGGGGAGTATCATTACAGCCAGGACATAGTGAGGCATTATCTAAACGCGGTCAAAAAGGGGGCGGAGAAGCATATCATGGTGAACGCGCACGAGGCCGTGCGTCCCACCGGCCTGTGCAGGACATGGCCGAACCTCATGGCCAACGAAAGCGCGTTAGGTCAGGAATACGCCGAGATGTCGCCGCGTCATGTCACGGTGCTGCCGTTCACACGTCTGCAGGGAGGGCCGATGGATTTTACACCCGGCATATTCCGCATGAATATCACCGAATTCGCGCCCGGCTACCAGGGTAAGAAGAAACGCGCCACCATCTGCAATCAGCTTGCCCTGTATCTCACCATGTATTCTCCGGTGCAGATGGCGGGCGACCTGCCGGAACATTATGAGCGGCATATCGATGCGTTTCAGTTTATCAAGGATGTGCCGGTGGATTGGAGCAGGAGCGAGTATCTTGATGCCGAGCCGGGTGATTATATCGTAGTGGCCCGCAAGGACAGGAACGGGCCGGACTGGTATGTGGGAGGAGTGACCAACGAGGAGGCCCGCGACTATACACTGCGCTTCGGCTTTCTGCCAGATGGGAGGGAATATGAATGTACGGTATATTGCGATGCGAGTGACAGCGACGGATTCACAAATCCCGAGGCCTACACCATATATAGGAAAAGGGTGACGTCCGCATCCGAACTCCCTTTGAAAATGGCGCGCGCCGGAGGATTCGCAATCCGGCTGCAGCCGGTGTTCAGCGCGTTGCAGCTCAATGTGTGGCAGGAATGCACCAAGGTGCCGGGAGGATTCGAGACACTGGTATCGGAGATAGAACGCCGGCAGCCCGATTTGGTGACACTCAGCGAGGTCAGAAACTACAACGGAGTGGATTTTACGGCGCGTCTGTGCGAATCATTGAAACAAAAAGGGCTGCGGTATTATTCGCGCCGCAGCGATGACTCGGGAATCATAAGCAGGTATCCGATCAAAGACTATTCGACGGTATATCCGTTGAAGGATGACTGCGGCAGCATCTACTGTGCGGACGTGGATATAGAGGGCATCAGGCTCGCACTGTATACGGCTCATCTTGACTGGCATCACTATTCCTGTTACAACGCCCGCGGCTACGACGGCTCGACATGGAAGGAATGCGAGAGGCCGGCCGACGCACAGACGCTGGTAAACCTGGGACTGAAGTCAAAAAGGACGGAGGCTATCAGTCGATTTGTGGAAAGCGCCCGTGAAAAGATGGGGCAGGGGCGTCATGTGATTCTCGGAGGTGATTTCAATGAGCCGTCGTTCAGGGACTGGACTCCGGAAATGTCGTCGGAATTCGGGCATAACGGATTTACGGTGCAGTGGCCCGTCACGACGATGCTGGAACGCGACGGATTCAGGGATATGTGGCGCACGGTGTATCCGGACCCGGTGCGCAATCCCGGCATCACGTATCCGTCGGATGTGCCGTCATTGCCGGCCGATAAGATATGCTGGGCGCCAAAGGCCGATGACAGAGACAGAATCGACTTCCTGTTCGGCAGCGCGGGTATTAAGCCGGTGGATGCGTTTGTGGTAGGGCCGCGCACATCGATGTGCCGTTCCCTACGGGTGAAGGAAACGGATAGCGACAGCATCGCTGACGTGTCGGACAAATGGTTCAGCGACCACAAGGGGGTGATGGTGAAATTCGTGGTCTCGGACGCACCACGACGAGGTTACAGCCTGAGGTAACTTCGGTAGTCGAGGTCCTTGTTGCGGAGACGACGCGGAGTGGAGGGCCGGATGGCGGCACGCTTGGCGCGGCGCTTGTAGTGGCGGAATATGGCCTTGCGTATGCATTGGTCCACGCTGAAGATGCCGGGGCCGAGGATGATGTATCCCAACGCCACAAACAGTAATGCCGAGGCTATGGAAATAGGGAGCGTGCCCTTCAACACCATCGGGATAAAGTACGGGAACGCGGCCACGCTGACTATGCGTGTCATGAAGCCCAACAGGATGGATGTCGCCATTACGAAGATGGACGTGGACAATGCTATGTTCCCCTGCACGGAGTCAAGCGCCGGCACCAGTACGGCGTCCGATATAGCCAGCACGGCCGGATTTATGACGGCATACGCGAACGATGCCAATAGTCCCGCGGTGAACAGTCGCAGCAGCAGGATTCGTGCGGACGCTCCTTTCATGGTCTTGGTGTCGATGCCCGTGAAGAAATTCAGGCATGCCTTGAGCCTCACAGTCGACGAGATAGTGGATACCAATTGCTTTACAACGGGATTGTAACGTTCGGCTTCCTGATGAAGCTGGCCGAGTGTCTTTTGTCCCGGATTGATGGAGATAACGTTCGGCTTGTTCATGACACATATTCTTGTTGAAACTCAACGATATAACAAAATTTTAGTTAAAGTTGTTCTCAAAGTGCAAAAAAAATAGTGCCGGACCATAGTGCCCGACACTGTTTTTGTTATAATCATCAAACGCCCCGGGGGTGCTGTAGTTGAAGAATCCCCCGGCAATCCGATGGCGCCAAATGTCAATGCTGGTAGAGGAAGCGCTTGATGCTGCGCTTGGGAGTCTTCTCGAACTCCTCCTCCATGATCTTGATGGTCTTGACCTTGCTGTAGGACGGCATCTCCTGATTGAGCGCCGCCAGGTTCTGCACCATGATCTTCTCCAGTTCGTCGCGGTCGATGTCCTGGGTGCGGGCCGAATCGAAATCCGGGTAAACGAGCGCCTCGAGGTCGGTGCCGTTCTCCACTACCAGCGATTCGTTGACGTATGGGAGGTTGTTCAGCTTCTGCTCGATCTCCTCGGGATATATGTTCTGGCCCGAAGGACCGAGTATCATGGTCTTGCTGCGGCCGTTGATGGTGATGAATCCGTCTTCGTCGATGGTGCCCATGTCGCCGGTGTTCATCCAGCCGGATTCCTTGTCGAACACCTCGTCGGTGGCCTTGTCGTTCTTATAGTAGCCATGCATCACGTTCACGCCTTTCACCATGATGTTTCCGGGCACGTTACGCGGGTCGGGCGAGTCTATCCTTACCTCGACGCGGTCTACCGCTTTGCCGACGGTGTGAGGCTTGGAAATGGCCGACGAAGCGTACGCTATAAGCGGGCCGCATTCGGTCATGCCATATCCCACCGTTACGGGGAAGCCGATCTTGTACAGGAATTTCTCGACATCGGCATTCAGGGGCGCGCCGCCTATGATAAGCTCCTTGAGGTTGCCGCCGAAGGCCTGAAGCAGATTTTCCTTAATCTTGGCCAGCAGACGGTCGTCGAGATAGGGCACCTTGAGCAGCACCTTCATCAACGGCTTTTCAAGCAGCGGGAACACCTTGTTGCGTATTATCTTCTCCACAATCAGGGGCACCGTGATGATTAGCGCGGGCTGTACGTCGGCGAATGCCTTGAGTATGATCTTGGGGCTTGGAAGCTTGGTAAGGAAATAGCAGTGGCAGCCGTGGCAGAAGGGATTGAGCATCTCGATGGTCATGCCGTACATGTGGGCCAGGGGCAACATGTTGACCATCTTGACTCCGGGCTGGAGCATGGTGAGGTTGTCAAGACAGAACCGCACGTTGCTCCAGAGGCTGCGGAAGGGCACCATCACGCCTTTGGACATGCCGGTGGAACCGGACGTATAGTTGATCATGGCCAGATCGTCGGGCCGGTCGTTGAAATACTTCACGTTCTGCTCCTCGAAGCTGTAAGGGTATTTGGCTCCGAAACACTGGTTGATGTTGTTGCGTGTTTCCGTCAGTTTCTCGCTTCGCGACAGAGGCATGCCGAACTCGCTGATGTATATGGCGCCCACTAAGTCGGGAAGCAGGCGCTCGTCGAGGTTTTCCCAGATGGCGGCGTCGACGAAGAACAGCTTCGCGTCCGAATGATTCACCAGATGGTGGATTGTGTCGGGCTTGAACTCGTGCAGGATAGGCACGGCCACAACGCCAGCGGTGAGGCATGACAGGAATACCACGGTCCAGTTGGACGAATTCTTGCCGCAGATGGCCACCTTGTCGCCTCGCTTCACGCCCGCGGCATCGAACAGGATGTGCATCTTGGCGATGAGCAGCGCCACGTCCTTGTACTGCAGGTTGACGCCGCCCATATCGGACAGGGCCATCAGGTTCCAGTTGCTTTTGATGGAATGCTCTATGAGAGCGTTAAGAGAATCTTTATTTTCGTTTGTCATAGAGTATCAGTGTGTTTCAGTGAGTGTCCAAGTATTGAATTATCTGATTGAGGTTGCAGCCGTTGAAGATTATCTTTCCATCCGGCCCTATAAGCAGGTGATGGGGAATGCCGGCGAATCCGTAGGCGTCGTACGCCGCCATGTCGGTGTTGTAGAGCACCGGCCATGTGATGCCTTGCTTTGCAACGCTCTTGGCGGTGTCCTCAGGGGTGTCGCGCACGGCTACGCCCACTATCTCCAGACCCTTGGAACCGTAGCGGTTCAGCAGTTCCTTCAGGTTGGGAATCTCCTTGATGCACCAGGGGCACCAGCTGGCCCAGAAATCGACGAGAGTGTATTTGCCGGGTTTCACCATCGCGGCGAGGTCCGTGGGCTGTCCCTGTGCTGTCTGTCCCTTGACGTTGGCGTAAGGCATGCCGGGACGTGTGGCCACACGGGCGGCGATGCGCTGCTCCAGCACCTTGATGTCCTCGCGGTTGCGCCACGATTCGGGCATCTCGTTCAGCACGTTCTGTGCGGTGACAGGGTCGGCGAAGCGCAACGCCTGCTTGCCGAGATAGAAGCCCACGCCCGAGTCTCGGTAAGTGCGGTACAGGTCCACGTTGACCTGACCGTACAGGCTCAGGTCGTCCAGGGCGTCAACGGCGTCAAGCACGTCGGCCACTTTGTTGTATAAAGCTGTGTCTTCCACTTCCTTGGGTATGCGGCGTGCCTGCGCATCAGGCGTCACGCAGCAGGCAGCAACGGTCAGAGTCAATACAATCGAGAAAAATTTCTTCATAAATTCGTGTTGTTGTGCGTTCCTATTGTGTTTCCATGATAAAAACGCATAGAACGGATGGATGTTTTATAAAAAGAGCCGCAAACGGGTCGACGGTTTATTTGTCGACCATGATCTGCAGCACTTTTCTGTCGGTTTCGTCCATCGCCTCGCGGCCGATGCACGTCAGGTTGCGTATGGTCTTGTCTATATCGTTGTCCACGATACCTTCGGCGCTCGACACGCACTGGTCGTTGATGGCCATAACGGCCGACATCAGGGCAGTGTACACTCCCGAAGCGATCTTCATGGCGCACGACGGCTTGGCTCCGTCGCATATCATACCAGTCAGATTGGCCACCATATTCTTGATGGAGGCGCAAACGCGGTCGTAGTCACCGTCCATCAGATAGGTTATGCCTGCCGAGGCGGCGGTGGAGGCCACCACACAGCCGCATAGTGCGGAGAGCCGCCCCAGGCTCTGCTTGATGTATATGCTGGTGAGGCTGCTGAGGGTCAAGGCGCGCACCTCCTGTTCGTGCGAGGCGTTGCAGTCGCGGGCGTAAGTCAATACAGGCAGCGTGGCCGTGATTCCCTGGTTGCCGCTGCCGGAATTGGACATCACCGACACCTGTGCGCCACCCATGCGGGCGTCGCAGGCGGCCGAAGTCATGGACACTATGTGCATCAGCGGAGTGTCGCCGAAGAATTGTTTTCCCTGCCGGCTCAGCAAGGCGCCGAGGCAATGGCCGTAGTTCTGTTTCAGGCCTTCCTTAGCGGCGCGGAGGTTCATCTCGCCGGCCTTCACCATGAACTCGATTTCTTCCAACGGCGCCGTCATGGCAAACTCATATACCTGCGCATAGTCCAGCTTTATATGGCTTTCACCGGCGGCATCAGATCCGGCTGATTTTTTCAGCGATACCCTGCCATCCTTATCAAGATACACGAAATTGGTGTGTGCTCCGGAAATCACGGCGCATGCCGTATGTCCGTCAGCCTCCACGTGCACTTCGATGTACAGGTTGGAAGGGGCGTTGTCCTTATGCTGGATCTTGATATGGTTATCGTCCACATATCGCTTGCCGGCCTGCAGCGCGTCGGGATTGACGTCGCGCAGGACTTCGAGGCCGTATTCCGATTTGCCGCAGATGGCTCCGAGTGCCACGGCGATGGGCAGTCCGATCATGCCGGTGCCGGGGATCCCGACGCCCATGGCGTTCTTGATGATGTTGCCGCTGAGCAGCAGGGTAATGCTGTCGGGCAGCGCGCCGAGCAGTTCCGTAGCCTTGGCCACGCACAGCGATACGGCCGCCGGCTCCGTGCATCCGCACGCGGGCACCACTTCGCTCTTTATCAGCTCGATGATCTTGTCTCTGATCGGTTTGTCCATCGTATTGAGGATTAAGGTTTATACTATTCAGTGATTAGCAATTGCTAATTGCCAAATTGTTTAGAGGGGAAGTTTACCTTTCTCGCTCTGTTCTATGCGTTTGTTGCGCCAGCATTTGCGGCACACGGCGATGTAGCGTTCGTTGCCGCCTATCTCCACCACCTCGCCTTCGGTTATGATCTCGCCGGCGCTGTTGACACGTGCGTTGACTATGGTCTTGCGGCCGCATGTGCAGGTGGATTTTATTTCATCGATGGTGTCGGCAATCTCCAGGAGGCGGCGCGATCCTTCGAACAGGTTGGTACGGAAATCGGTGCGCAGGCCGTAGCATATCACGTTGATGCCGAAATCGTCTACGGCACGAGCCAGCTGGTCGACCTGTTCGGGCGACAGGAACTGCGCCTCATCCACCAGGATCCACCGCGGCCCGTTGCCCGTGGCCAGCATGTCATGGATGACGGCGTATAGATTGGTGTCGGGATAAATCCAGCTGCATTCGCGTTCTATGCCTATGCGGCTGCGTATCACGTTCTTCTGCTCGCGGGTATCCACCACGGGCTTGAAGCATTTGTACGCCATGCCGCGTTCCTCGAAATTATAAGCCGTGGTGAGCAGCAGCGCCGTCTTGGCCGAGCCCATCGTGCCGTATCTGAAATATAGTTTGCCTATCTTGCTCATTCTGAAATTCAATCGGTATCAAATCGAAACCAAACTCCGGATATCGCCGCATCCGGCGACCCTCGGAGTACAAAGTTAATACTTATTTCCTCAATTCCAAAATAGAAAACAGTTCCAATAATTGACATACCATACGGTCCTCCGGTAAGTCCGGTAAATATTCCAAATTATTAAGGAACGATGCCTAAACTTTTAGAGGGTACAAGAAAAGCCGTTCGGATTAGGAATGGCTTAAAAAACTAAACCCCAAGGTTTGTACGAAGACAGGGACACTTGGGGGATTCCGTTGCAAAGTTAGAAATTAATTCGTATTTTTGCAAATGTCAATATGTTAAAAATCACGAAGTGAAATATTCTGAGTATGAAAAGGCGTTTTCTTTGGCTCGCCTCAACAAATATTTAGTTGCTTGTGGTGGTAATACAGGCAAAGCGTTAACCCTTTATAGGCATAACGTGAAGTTATGCCAAAAGTTTTATGGCATATTGAATATCTTTGAGGTTGTGCTTCGTAATGCCATAAACGCTCATTATCAAAACGTGTTCAACGATGCCGATTGGGTAGAAAATCAGATGCAGCCCGGAGGTATGATTGAAAATGCCCCGCAGAAAAATGAGGTGTCTCGGATAATCACTACGCTTAGACACAACGGCCGATATTCAAACGACCGTGTTGTTTCCTCAGTTTCTTTTGGCTTTTGGACGCACTTGTTTACAAAACAGCCATTTAGACTTGGCGGCCAGAACCTGTTGCGAATATTCCCCAATCGCACTGTCGGTTTAGGTCAAAGGGCCGTGTTTAACGAACTTCAGGAGATAAAGACTTTCCGGAACCGCATAGCCCATCATGAGGCTATCTGCTTTGACGAGAACGGAAACATTGACATGGCGAGAACCCAGGGCAAATATGCGCTAATACTGAAATATATAGGTTTTCTCGGATATCGGAGTAGCCATTTATTTTACGGCATAGACATCTTGCCAGATTCAACAATTGCTAAAATTGAGGCATTGAAATAAACAACGACAATCAGGAAATATCGGTCAGCACAAAAGCCCGCTTCAACAACCCAAGGGATTCTTGATTATGGCGCATAACAATTTAGTGGAAGAATAGTAAAAAATTGAACACTAAAATATATATGATATATTTTTCTGTTCAAATTTTTACGTTTAATCAGCGAAATTGGCATGATAGGGTAACGGGAACAGGCGAAAATTACAAAAAATAGGCCTTTGAAGATGCTGAAAATTAATGAAATATGGCGCACGAAAATGCGCCATATCAGGTTATCTCCAAAATAATGTGATGGAAGTTTATGGTTCGATGAGTTTGTAGCGGGGGACGAGGAGCTTCATGAGGCACCAGGCGGCGAGGTAGCCGACGCCGCAGATGCAGAACACGATGAAGTAGCCGGCTGGCTTGCCCTGGAAGCCGAGAAGCTGCATGTTCGTTTCCGCAGCGTAGTCGAACAGGATGCCGGAGCAGAAGTTGATCAGGAAGCATCCAAGTCCGCCGGCCATTCCTCCGATACCGATGATGGTGGCGATGGTGCTCTTGGGGAACATGTCGCCGGCAACGGAATAAATATTGGCCGACCATGCCTGGTGCGCGGCGCCGCAGATGCCGATGATGATGATGGGGTACCAGTATGAAATGGAGCCGAGGGGCTGCGCGAATATGGCCAGCAGCGGGAACAGCGCGAATATGAACATGGCTTTCATGCGGGCGGCGTATGGGTTAAGTCCCGTCTTCTCTATGATGATGGTAGGGAGCTTTCCGCCGTATATCGAAAGCATGGTGATGGCGTAAAGTACGAAAATCAGCATCTGCGACGTTCCGGTGTCGCTCGAGAAACCGTATACATCCGAGATATATGCCGGAATCCAGAACAGGAAGAACCACCACACGCCGTCAGTCAGCAGCTTGCCGAAGAACACGGCCCATGTCTGCGGATACTTGAAACACTTGAAGAATGGAATCGTCGGGGTGTCGGAGTCTTCTTTCACGGCCTCCCCGCGCGCGGCCTCCGCCGATGTGTCGCCGGAATTGTCGGACTCTATGTATTCCAGTTCGGCTGCATTTACGTATGGCGACTTGGCCGGTTTCTTATAATAGACCATCCAAAGGCCCATCCACACGAATCCGAGGGCGCCGATGGTGACGAAGGCCATCTCCCAGCCGTTGCCTATTCCGGCGTCCTTGAAGTAGCGGGCCAAAGACGGAATGGTAAGAGGCGCTATCAATGCGCCGACAGTGGCGCCGGCATTAAATAGCGACGTGGCGAAGGCTCGGTCGCGTTTGGGGAAATATTCGGCAGTAACCTTGATGGCGGCGGGGAAGTTGCCCGCCTCGCCCACACTCAGGATAATTCGCGCGGCTATGAAATAATAGACGGAAACAATGGCAATGGCCGAAGCTGCGGCACCGGTAGCGCCTACCATCTGCGACACGGAGTCGATGCCCAGTGTGTGCTTGGTAGCCCAGCCGCACAGGGCGTGCAGACAGGCGCCGGCGCTCCAGATGAATATAGCCCACAGGTAGCCCTTCTTGGTGCCCATCCAGTCTATGAATTTGCCGGCGAACAGGTTGGCAACGGCGTAAACACCGGAGAACACGCCGGTAATGATGCCGTAGTTGGTGTCGGTCCAGTGGAATTCCGGAGCGATGAAATCCTTCCAGGTCAGCGACAGTACCTGCCGGTCCATGTAGTTGACCGTGGTGGCGAGAAACAGGAGCGTGCAGATGAACCAGCGGAAGTTGCTGGACTTTTCAGTAGTCTCCGCTCCGGGGCTGAGTGCTTGCGAGTTGATCATAGTCAGAATTTGAAATATTCCTTGGCGTTGCCGTACGATACTTTCTTTACTATCTCGTTGCCGATAAAATCGAATTCCGAAGCAGGAAGCATCCCGTTCTCGATGTCGTTGCCCAGCAGGTTGCACAGCGTGCGGCGAAAATACTCGTGGCGCGGATAGCTCAGGAACGAGCGCGAGTCGGTGAGCATCCCCACGAACCGGCTCAGCAAACCGAGGTTGCTCAGAGCGTTCATCTGGCGTTCCATGCCGTCTTTCTGGTCCATGAACCACCAGCCGGAACCGAACTGAATCTTGCCGGCGCCGTAGCGGCCGTCCTGGAAGTTGCCGATCATGGTGGCCACCAATTCGTTGTCGCGCGGATTCAGGTTATAGATTATGGTCTTGGGCAGTTTGTTGTCGCGGGCCAGCATGTCGAGGAACTTAGACATGGTCTCGCCCACGGTGTAGTCGCCGATGGAATCAAAGCCGGTGTCCGGGCCGATTGCCAGCATCATGCGGGTGTTGTTGTTGCGCAACGCGCCGTAATGATACTGCTGCGTCCAGCCGGAATCGTGGTCCATCGCCCCGAACTCGTAGAGCATGGCGGTCTTGAATACGGCTATTTCTTTCGGAGTCAGTTCCTCGTTTCGGAGATACACCTTGGAGAAAATCGCCTCGACTTCGGCATCGGTGTAATCCTCGGCGTAGAATGCTCCGAGACCGTGGTCGGAGAGGCGGCAACCGACGGAAGCGAAGAAATCGTGACGAATTCGCAGAGCTTCAATCAGGTCGGCGAATGAGCGGATATTCAGTTTGGCCACCTCGCCGAGCCGTCTGACGTAGTCGCGGTATTTGCCCGGATTCTCCACGGCCATGGCCATGTCGGGACGCCATGTCGGCAGCATCCTGACCCTGAAGCCGTCTTCGCGCGTCTTGATGTGGTATTCCAGCGAATCGACCGGGTCGTCGGTGGTGCATACCACCTCCACGTTGTAATGCAGCATCAGGCCGCGCGCCGACATGTCGGGTCGTTGAAGCATTGCCGAGCAGCGGTCGTAGATGTCACGTGCCGTGGCGGGGCTCAGCAGGTCTGTGACGCCGAAAGCAGTTTTCAGTTCAAGGTGAGTCCAATGGTACAGCGGGTTGCGCATGGTATAGGGCACGGTCTCGGCCCATTTCTCGAACTTCTCCCAGTCGGAGGCGTCGCCGGTTATGAAACGTTCGTCCACACCGTTGGTGCGAAGCGCGCGCCATTTGTAATGGTCGCCTTCCAACCATATCTTTGACAGGTTGGGAAAGACGTGGTCGTAGGCCACATACTCGGGCGAGAGGTGGCAATGATAGTCTATGATGGGCAGTCCCTCCGCATAGTCATGGTAAAGACGACGTGCGGATTCGGTCTGCAACAGAAAATCCTCGTTGATGAATTCTTTCATGATGTCAGGTTTTTAAGCACAGGGCCGGTTGATTTTCATTAACCCTGGTGATTGTTACCGGGAAGCCCTGAAAACAAAAATAGCCGACAACCTGTGGGCTGACGGCTATATACGGGTGCGCACGATAGGACTCGAACCTACACGTCGCAAGACACCAGATCCTAAGTCTGGCGCGGCTACCAATTACGCCACGTGCGCCTTTTCAGACGCAAAGATACAACAAAAATCGGGATTAATCAAGAATAATCCCGATTAATCGAGATTAAACAGGATTAATCGGGATTAATCGGGATAAATCAGGGTAATCGGGATAAATCAGGATAATCTCGATAAATCCTGATTAATCCAGATTAGGGTTATTTATATTGACTTCTCGACGTCCCAGGCGAATGCGCGGAGGCCGAGCATGGGTTTGGTCTCGTCCAGCTCGTGCAGACGCTCCATGAGGAGGTCAAGCTGTTCGTCGGGCACGAATGTCATTATGGCCGATGCCAGCGAAGGCCAGGCGTGTGTGCCGTAGTGCGGGTCGCCGGTCTTCGAGCCGCGTCCCTGCACCTCGCCGAAGGCCGTGAAGCCTCGGCAGGAGGTGCGGTTCAGTACTTCAATCACATTCTCGTGATGTGCCTGATCGTATGCTATGAATACTCCTTTCATTTCTGTTCCAGTTTAAGTTGTTTCTTAGCCAGCATCTTGCGGTGCTTGCGTCGCTGGTTCTTGATGCCGTTGCCGGCGAATACGCAGTACAGCACGGGCACGAACAGCAGGGTAAGACACGTGGAGAACGTCAGACCGCCGATCACGGCCGTACCCATAGGCCTCCACATCTCGGAACCCTCGCCGGAACCGATTGCCATAGGCACCATACCGAGGATGGTGGTGAGCGTGGTCATGACCACAGGACGCAGTCGCGAGCGACCTCCGTCTATCACGGCCTTGCGGATGGACATGCCTCGTTCGCGGTTCAGGGTGATGTAGTCTATGAGCACGATACCGTTCTTCACCACGATACCGATCAGCATGATGGCGCCGATCATGGACATGATGTTCAGCGTATGTCCGGTGAGCCACAGGATCAGGAACACTCCGGAGAATGCGAACAGCAGCGAGGTCATGATGATGCCCGGGTATGTGAACGACTCGAACTGAGCCGCCATGACTATGTAGACCAGAATGATTATCAGCACTCCGAGCATCAGCAGGTCGGAGAACGAATCCTGCTGGTCCTCGTATGAACCGGCTATCTCGATGGAGATGTTTGCGGGCAGGTGCATGTTGTCGATTGCCGCCTGTGCGTCGGCCACGACGTCGCCGAGGGGGCGGCCGTCCACTACGGCCGAGACGGTTACGACGCGCTCGCGGTCCTTACGCTCGATGGTGGGAGGCGTGGAACGTTCCACTACCTTTCCAAGCTCCTTGAGACGGACACCCTGACCGGTGGAGGAGTATATCATGATGTTTTCCAGATCCTCGATGCGGGTACGGAACTCGGGAGCGTACATCACCTTGACGTCGTATTCCTCGCCGTCCTCGCGGAACTGGGTCGAAGTGGCGCCGTTGACGCGGTTACGCAGATAGTATGCGGCCGTCGACAGGTTGATGCCGTACATGGCCAGTTTCTCGCGGTCGAAGTCCACCTGATATTCCGGCTGATAGTCGGAACGGGAGATGGTGACATCGGCGGTACCTTCGATGCCGGCCAGCGCGCCTTTCAGCTGCTGAGCCACGGAGTCGGTCTCCTCGAAGTCGTAGCCGTAGATCTCGAAGTCTACCGTAGACTGTCCGCCCATGGACGAGCCACGTCCGCCGCCCACGTTGACCTGGGCCTTCTTGAACTCGGGGAATTGCGTCTCGATATCCTTACGCATGTCCTCGGCTATCTGGGTGATGGTGCGCTTACGCTCGGTGGGATTGGTGAGGCGCACGTTCATCGAGATGATGTGCGGGCCGTTGTCGGACAGCGAGGCGAAAGTATTGTCGGAGCTTGCGGGACCGACAGTGAAGTTGGACACCAAGATTTCCGGATACTTGGCTCGCCACAGCGAGTCGAGGCGCGAGGTGGATTCGTAAGCCTGTTCCACCCGCGATCCGATGGGGAGCTCGAGGCTGACGCCGATACGCGAGTTGTCGGATGTGGGGAAGAACTCCGTACCCACGAACTTCATGAGGAATATGGAGCCTATGAATATGCCGAGGCAGACCACTATGGTGACTGCGCGGTGCGAAACCACGCGGCCCAGCACGCGGGCATACCATGCGTCGAAGCTGTCAAGCGCGCGTTCGATGTATATGTACCAGTTCTTCTTGGGATTCTTCTCGGCCTTGGTCTTGGGACGCAGACGGAGCCACTGGCTGCAGAGCATCGGGGTGAGCGAAAGGGCGCAGGTGGTGGAGATAATCATCATGATCGTCACCATCCATCCCAACTGACGGAACAGGACGCCGGTCATGCCGGTGACCATGGTGAGCGGGAAGAATACCGCGATAAGGGTCAGCGTAGATGCGATAACCGAGATGGCCACCTCGTTGGTGCCGTGCACGGCCGCCTGCTTCGGGTCGGATCCTCGTTCGATATGCGTGGTGACATTCTCCAGCACCACGATGGCGTCGTCCACCACCATACCGATGGATATGGACAAAGCCGAGAGCGAGACGATGTTAAGCGAGTTGCCTGTGGCAAACAGATATATGAACGAAGCGATCAGAGACACAGGGATGGTAATGACGATGATCATTGTGGCGCGCCAGCGTCCTAAGAACAGGAACACCACGATCATGACGAACAGCAGGGCGTACAGCACGGTCTCCACCAGAGAGGCGATGGTGTTGCGGATGTTGTCCGACGTGTCGACGATCACGCCGATCTTGATGTCGGAGGGAAGGTTCTTCTGCAGTTTAGGCAGCATCTCCTTGACCTTGTCGGAAATCTCCACGGAGTTCGCTCCGGACTGTTTCTGAATTACGATCATGGCGCCTTCCTTGCCGTTGTTATAGGTGTGCTGGGTGCGCTCCTCGACGGTGTCGGCTATGCGGGCCACATCCTTCAGGTAGACGGTCTTGCCCTGATACGAGCCTACCGGCAGGTCGGCCAACTGTGACGATTCCTCGAACTCACCCTGCACGCGCAGCGCGTAGGTGTTGGAGCCGATGTCGAACGAACCGCCCGGGATGTTGCGGTTCTCGTTGCCGATGATGGCCGAGATCTGCTCCACGGAGAGGTTGTATGCCTCCAGGCGGTTGGGGTCGATGTAGACGTGTATCTCACGCTTAGGGGCACCCGATATGGACACTGTGCCGACGCCGTCGATACGTGCCAGCGGGTTGGCCAGGTTCTCGTCCAGGATCTTGTACAGACCGGGCATCGATTCGTTTGCCTGCACCGAAAGCAGACAGATAGGAATCATGTCGGTGGAGAATTTGAAGATAATGGGGTTCATCGCATCGTCGGGAAGCGACGATTCCACCATGTCCAGTTTGTCGCGCACATCGTTTGTGAGCACGTCTATGTCGTAACCGTATTCGAACTCAAGGGTGATGACCGAAGTGTTCTCGCGGCTGGTGGATGTGACGTGTTTCAGGTGCTCCACGGAGTTCAGGGTGTTCTCCAGGGGCTTTGTCACGTTCTGCTCTATATCCTTGGCGCTGGCACCGGGATACATGGTTATGACCATGATGGTGTTGGTGTCGATGTCGGGATACAGGTCGATAGGCAGCTTTGCCAGCGAGAACAGTCCGAGGATCAGGACCGTCACGAAGCAAAGCAGCGTGGTTATGGGGCGCTTTACAGCGGAACTGTACAGACTCATGGTTGCGATTATTTAGCTAACTTGACTTTGGCTCCGTTGGCGAGGCGGGCCTGGCCCACGGTCACTACCTGCGCGCCGGACTCCACACCCGAGATAAGCTCGTAGGTGTCGCCCAGACGCTGGCCGAGTTCAACCTTATTGTACGACACGGTGCCGTCGGAATTATATACATATACGTAATGGTTGCCGGAACCGGTCTGCTTCACCACGGCCTTGTCGGGTACCACGACGCGGTCGGCTTTGCCGAGGTTGAGGCTGACGCGTCCGAACATACCGGGCAGAATCTTGCCGTTGGCGTTGGGCATCGTGACCTCCACGCCGAACGTGCGGCTCTGAGCGTCGACGGTAGGCATCACGGTGGTGACGGTGCCCTGGAATTCCTCGTCGCCGTATGTATCGAACTTAATCAATGCGGGCATACCCTTGCGCACCTTGGGGAGGTCGCTTTCCGAAACGTTGATCACCACCTTCAGGGGCTGAACGCGGGCAACCGTAAGGATAGGCAGCTGAGCGGTCAGGTCGCCCGGATCGTAGTTGCGTGCGGTCACGACGCCCGAGATGGGGGAGGTGAGCACCGTGTTCTCGCGCACGTTGCGTAGGGTGCGTTCGGCTGTGGTCAGCGCGTTTTTGGCGTTGATCAGCTGGATTTCCATCTGGTCCACCTGCTGCTTGGTGCCTCCGCCTATCTTGAAGAGCTCTACTGCGCGGTCGTAGTTCAGCTGCACGTTCTTGAGGTTGGCGCGGGCATTGTCCACCTGGGCCTCGTAGCTTACGGTGTTGACGTCGTCAAGCACCACGACACGCTGTCCAGCCGACACGCGCTGACCTTCGTCTACTAATATCTGCTTGATGCGGGTGGGCATCGAGCTGGATATGTTGTTGATCAGTTCCGGTTCGACGGTAGCGGTGTACTGGCCCACCTGGTCCACAATCTGCGAATGGACGGTCTCTACCTTGACCGTAGGTACTGTTTCCTGTTTGTCTGCGGCATTGTCGGCCTTCTCCTTGTTGCCGGAGCAGGACACTGCCATTACACCCGTCAGCGCGACGGCGGCTATCGATATATACTTTTTCATGTGACGTTTAGTTTGCGGATTTATAAGTGGTTATGCCCAGGGCGTCCTCCTTGCCGAGCAGGGTGTCCAGCTCGGAAGTGGAAACGAGGTAATTGTAAATGGCCTGCAGGTACGAAAGCTGGGCCGAGGTGTTGGCCACCTCCGCGTCGCGGAGGTTAAGATAAGTGGCGGCTCCGATCTCGAAGCTTTTCTGCATAATGTCGTACGCTTTCTGTGCCTGTTTCATGCCCTGTTCGGAACTGGATATCTGTTTCACCTGCTTGTTCAGGTTGTCCAGAGCCAGGTCCACCTGCATATTCAGGTTGTTCACCAGGTTCTCCCGCTGGAATGTCATTTCCTTCACCTGCACCTGTGCCTGCTTCACGGCGTTGAGACGACCCAATCCGTTGAAGATGGGCACCTGCAGGGCGATTCCGACGTTGCTGTAGGGATTGAACTGCTGGTTTTTCAGCGCGTTGCCGCTGCTCATGGCGTTCCAGTTCATGTTGTAGCTGATGCCAAGGGTGGGAATCCACGCGAATTTCTTGGCCGTAAGACTCTGCTTCAGCATCTTGGTCTGGATGTCGAGTGTGCGCAGAGAGGTGTTCTGCGACAGGTCGCGTTCCGTGCCGAGGTGATAACCGTACATTTCGCGCTGCATGTCCTTGAGTGTAATGTTGGGCATCACGGTCACCTCATGGTCCATGCCCATCAGTATCTTCAGCATCAGCGACGCCTGCTTCACGGAGATGTCGGCCTGCAGCAGTTCGGGTTCCACGTTCGACACCTGGACCGAGCTGCGCAGCACGTCATACTCGGAAGCGGTGCCCTGTTCGAATTGCTTCTGGTATATCTCGGCGTTCATCTTGGCGATGTCGTAATTTGCCTTGATTACATTGCGCGAGGCATCGGCCAGCAGGAGCGAGTAGTAAGCCTTGTTGATGTTGTTCACCAGGTCGAGGCGCGATGCGCGGGCATCCTCCATGGCCGAGAGTATCTGCGTGTCGCTGATCTGGATGGCTTTCCACAGCTGGGCGTTCACCAACGGCATCGAAGCCGAAAATCCGAAGTTCCAGTTGTTGTCGGTACCCATCTTGAACTGCTGGGTCTGGCCGCCCATGTTCATGGATACGGTCTGGAGCTTGATGGTGCGCTGGTATGCGCCTGAAAAATCGATGTTGGGGAATACGCTTGCAAGTGTCTCGCGCTTGCTGTAATCCATGCGTTTCACTTCCAGGTCGGCCACACGGATGGAGGGATTGTCCTGCAGGGCAATCGACACGCATTCCTGGCGCGACAGCCTGACGGTGTCGTTGGCCGTGCCCGGTAGCGAGCATGCAAGCATTAACAAGGGTAATGCTGCCAGTCTGCTGATTTTCATAAATATCGGTTATATAGTTGTTATTCGTCGTTTTGTTCACATTTCAGGATTCCGTCCAGACGGTGCGAACTGCCTATTTCCTCCAGAATCTCCAGCCCTTTTGGGGTAGCGATGCTGCGCAGCAACGCGGTGCTGGCCGTCTCGTAAGCCTCGAGAAGGGTGACGTCGGGCGGAAAATTCTCCTCCATCCGTTTCAGCGATTCCATCTGGATCATGAACAGGCGGATTATGATGCGGTAGTCGATATTTGGGCGGAACACACCTTCCTCCACTCCTTTAAGGAATCCGTTCAGCATGTCTTCCTGCGACCGATGGATGTTCTTTTCGAAATAGGGACGTATCTGCGAGTAGCTCTCGTCCATGGCCTTGAAGAATTCGGTTCCGAACTCGCGCATGGCCTCCTGATGGAGGCGGAGCGCTATGGCCATTGTCTCCATCATGTTCCCGGCATTGTGCGTCAGTTCGAACAGCCGTTTGGCGAAGTCATCGTGTATCAGGGTCAGGGCCTCGCATAGCAACTGTTCCTTACTGCCGAATATCTCGTATAGGGTGCGTTTTGATATGGAGAGGCTTTTGGCCACATAATCCATGGTCATGTTCTTGGCTCCCTTTTTAATAAGTACGGGATAAATGCGGTGCAACAGATGTGTCCTGTATTCCTCGGTTGTCATTGGCTGTGAGAAGACGTTTGTTAGTCCGGGCAGAATATGGCATGCCCAAAGCGGTGCAAAATTAAGTAAAAAACCCGAAACCGCAAAACGGTTTCGGGTTTTATAATGTATTGGTATATCTATTAACAGATATTAACTAACGGACATCAACGGTTCAGCGTAGTCTTGTATGTGCCTTTGTCGGTGACGATGATGTAGATACCTCCGGGAAGGGCGTTTACATCGGCGGCGGTTACATTTTCAAGAATGCGGACACCCTGAGTGGTGTAGACGGCGCGGATGATGCCGTCATTGACGGGTGTGTCGATGCCGGTACTCTGTTTCACCGTCACTACGCAGGTGCCGTAGCGGCCGTTGGGCGAGCAGACTGTAACCGTCGCCGTTCCGGCTTTCTTGCCGGTCACGTTGCCCTGTGCATCGACCGTTGCGATTTCCGGATTGCTGCTGGTCCATTGCAGCAGGCTGGCAGCCGAAACCGGCATGACGGAGTATGTCAAAGTCTTGGTCTCGTTTGAATTCAGTTCACACGTCGGTTCTACCGTCACGGTCTCTACGGTAGGAGCGATAATGACGGGGAAAGGACGGCATGCGTCGAATTCAGCGCTTTCTTCACCTGTAACCCCATTGTACGTATGCGCCTTAACGGTCATGGTATATGTGCCGATTCCGATATTGGGAACTAAATCATCCATGATGATTCTATAGTTGCCTGTGCTTTTCAGGTAATAATACTGGTGCATGGGCGAACTGAACTTTACAATATCATGAGAATCAGTCATTTCATATCTGAATCCTAAATAAAGGCCACCTTGAGGCACAGTCTCGAGACGCCAATATGTTTCGAACGTATTGACAATATCAGACGGTTCGAACCTGGTAGGCGACATTCCGGTCATCTCGCACGGCACGTCGAGAGGCTGTTGAGTTTCACCCTCTACGACGGTGATGGGATACGTGCCGGCGAGTTTGCGGCCGTAGTCGTCCTTGAAATATACATCATAGTCGCCGGGAGCGAGAGTCAATGTTATGTTGCCCGATGATGCCAGACAGATGTCGGCAGGCAGGGCCTGGCTGAATTCAAGCATTGTGGTTTCATCGCCGGTGGAGTTGCGGGCTACCATCGAAAGATTGCCGGCATAATCCCTGTCGGAAACATTCATGAACGCCATGTCGCAATAAATCTGATTGTTCCGGGCCAATTTGCCTGCGGTGGAGAAATATGAGGTCATCAGTACGGGCAGAGTCTCGGGATCGGCTTCCGGAGTGGCGACCGAGGCAATGGCCCCGTCGCTGACGGTCATGTACAGATAGTTGGTGAAACCGTCACCCGACGGCATCATGGTCCATGTCCCGACATTGCTGTTGCGATAGGCCGGATATACCTTGTATTCGCCGTCGGCAATATCCGATGGAAGGGTGGCGTACATTGCTATGATGCCGTATCCCGGCGGCAACCCCTCTTGTGCGAAGTCGTTTGTGTCGCCGATATATTGCTCGGATGTCTGTCTGTTTTCGAAAACGATCCCTATGCTTCCTGTGAAATCCTTGGTGCCGGCGTTGAAGAATGCCTCGAAACCGCCGTCGTAGGCCGGGTAGAATACATTTCCCAAACTTTCGTAGCCGGATTTCAAGCCATACGTGAAATCTCCATTGCATACCATCACGGGATTCGGCATGTCGATAGTCTGCGGAGTGCCCTGGCCGGGAGGGAAGACATTATATATTACTCCTTGATTATAGTTGAAACCACCGGCTCCACCTCCGATACCCAGAGTGCCGGGATTCAGGGCGCAGAACATGAAATAACCGTCGCTGGTGCCTCCCCATCCCCAGTTGAAATGGAAATAATGGTCGCCCTGATAGCCGTCGCATACGAATGCATGACCGCCTTGCGAGCCGCTTCCGCTGACCTGTACAGGCCGCGATGCTGCCAGTTCGTTATAGACCAGCTGCTCCCATTCTGCATTGCTGAACAGCGTGCGCGACGCATACGCTATGGAAGAATCGTACTTGAAATATCGCTCCAGCGCCACCGGCACCGCCTGGGAGTTGGCGCCGCTCTCGTTCGGAGTGTAGCCCATGTCCACCGATACTCCGCAGGCATGCATCAGCCGGGCCACTGCGTCGGCCTGGGTGTCGGTATAGTTGCCGTACGTATATACAGGCAGCATGTTGTCCCAGTCGAACGTGACTGTAGAGAAGTCCATCGACTCGGTGAATGACTGTCCTCCGTTTGGCTCGCATATATAGGAATGTGAACCCTGTCCGGTAGCGGGATATTTCCAGTAGCGCATCATCTGGGCCATTGCTGTGGCTACGCAACCTGTTACCGCACGTCCCCATGTAGTGCCGTTAGAGTAATTTATCATCGGGCACTGATTGTTGTACGGTTCGCCCTGGTTGTATTTGGTTTCAAGCAGAGGCGCAATCGGTGTGCGCGGCGCCTTTGCCACAGTGTTGGCTGGCACTATTCCCGACATCTGTATGTTCTCCGGCACGTTTTGGATCAGGCCGTTGCTGATGGCATAGTCCATCTCGCGGGCGTATTCGGACAGCCACCATTGCATCTGCGGCGGGATGTTGTCGGCGTCGATGCTGCCGGTGTCGCTGTAACCAAGCAGTGCCGGGAAGCGGTCGTCAGCCGGCGACACAAGATAACCTTGGTTGCCGGGAGCCGAGAACACATAGACGGCTGCCTGCGCGGGATTCTGTGTGTAGTTCATCACATAGCTGAGCCTGGGGGCCTGTCCCGGTTTCCGGTTCAGCGTCAGGCTCTTGGTGGAAACGTCGCGAGTAGCGGCGTCCAGAGCGCGCTGCAGGGCTTGTTCCGGACTGATTTCGGCGGCTCCGGCCATAAGCGCGACCGTCATGCCCAGCGTCAATAGCAAGTTTTTTTTCATAATATTACTGTTGTTTTATAAAAATGGAACTGTCTGAATTTACTGCTGAGTGAAATTCAAACAGTTCCTTGAATTTGTCGTTATGACGGGAATGTCAGCCCAAGAGCTTGACGCGTAAGTTCTTGATCATGTCCTGCGACATTGCGTCGAGGTCGTATTCGGGCATCCAGTCCCATTCGGTGCGGGCGCAGGAGTCGTCGAGCGAGTCGGGCCATGAGTCGGCGATGGACTGACGGAGCGGGTCGAGTTCGTACTCCATCTTGAAGTCGGGAATGTATTCCTTTATCTTGTTGTAGATTATCTCCGGGTCGAAGCTCATCGATGCGATGTTGAACGAGTTTCGGTGCACTAATCGCGATGGATCGGCTTCCATTATCTCGACGGCGGCGCGCAGGGCGTCGGGCATATACATCATGTCCATGAACGTGCCGGGCTTGAGGGGGCATTTGAAAGTCTCGCCCTTGACGGCTGAATAGTAGATGTCCACCGCATAGTCCGTGGTGCCTCCGCCGGGAGGAGTGGTGTATGAAATCAGACCCGGGAAGCGTACCGAGCGCGTGTCGACGCCGAAACGCTTGGCATAGTAGTCGGAGAGGAGTTCGCCTGTCACCTTGGTCACGCCGTAGATGGTCTGGGGCCGCTGCACGGTGTCCTGCGGAGTCTTGACATGGGGAGTGGAGAGTCCGAACGATCCGATGGAACTGGGAGTGAACAGGGCGCAGTTGTGTTCGCGCGACACCTCGAGGGCGTTGTACAGGCCGTTGACACCGATGTTCCAGGCCAGCTGCGGACGGGCTTCGGCCACGGCCGAAAGCAGAGCCGCCAGGTTGTAGATACTGTCGATGTCGTGCTTTTTCACAACATCTGCTATCTGTTGTGCATTGGTTATGTCTACGATTTCCGCGGGTCCGCTTTCCAGCAGTTCGCCTTTCGGAGCCGCATTGGGAATATAGCCGCACACCACATGGCCGTCGCCATATATTCCGCGTAATTTCATCGTGAGTTCAGAGCCTATCTGCCCCGTGCCTCCAATCACAAGAATGTTCTTCATCCTTTGTCGTATTAGATATACTGCTATTCATGCATGAAACCCCTCTCGGATTTCACAATGCAAAAATAATCAAAAAAAATTAGATACAATCAAAAAATATTTAGTAATTTTGAAAGTGCACTGCTAATAAACGGCGCGGTGCGATACAACGATAGAAAAACAACCAAATACTGATATCATGTACACAGGATTCAAGAAGCATCTTGAGCAGGAGCTGGCCGGCATCAAGGAGGCGGGCCTCTACAAGAACGAGCGGATCATCGTGACTCCGCAGAGCAGTGACATCGAAGTCGAGACAGCCGAGGGCAATGGAGAAGTGCTGAACTTCTGCGCCAACAACTACCTGGGCCTGTCGGACAACAGCCGTCTGATAGAGGCTGCCAAAAAGGCGATGGACGCCCGCGGCTACGGCATGAGCTCCGTCCGCTTCATCTGCGGCACGCAGGATCTGCACAAGGAGCTTGAAGCAGCCATAAGCCGTTACTTCAAGACCGAGGACACCATACTGTATGCGGCATGTTTCGACGCCAACGGCGGTCTGTTCGAACCGTTGTTCACCGAGGAGGACGCCATCATCAGCGACGCGCTGAACCACGCTTCCATCATCGACGGCGTGCGTCTGTGCAAGGCCAAGCGTTTCCGCTACAAGAACGCCGACATGGCCGATCTGGAGCGCTGTCTGCAGGAGGCTCAGAGCTGCCGTTACCGCATCATCGCCACCGACGGCGTGTTCTCGATGGACGGCAACGTGGCTCCGATGGACAAGATATGCGAACTGGCCGAGAAATACGACGCATTGGTGATGGTGGACGAGAGCCATTCGGCCGGCGTTGTCGGCAAGCGTGGCCGCGGCGTGGCCGAGAAATTCGACGCATACGGCAAGATCGACATCTTCACCGGCACGTTGGGCAAATCGTTCGGGGGCGCCATGGGTGGATTCACGACGGGTCCGAAGGAGATCATAGATATGCTGCGCCAGCGTTCGCGTCCCTATCTGTTCTCCAACTCGGTGGCTCCGGCCATCGTGGGCGCGAGCCTGGAGATGTTCAGGATGCTGGACGAGAGCGACGAGCTGCATGACCGTCTGATGGGCAATGTTGAGTATTTCCGCACCAAGATGCTGGAGGCGGGCTTCGACATCAAGCCGACGCAGAGCGCCATCTGCGCCGTGATGCTGTATGACGCGAAGCTGAGCCAGGACTTTGCCGCCGAGATGCAGAAAGAGGGCATCTATGTGACCGGTTTCTACTATCCGGTGGTTCCGAAAGGGGAGGCCCGTATCCGCGTGCAGCTCAGTGCTGCTCACAACCGCGAGCAGCTGGACCGCGCCATCAGCGCCTTCATCAAGGTGGGCAGGAAGTTAGGAGTGCTGAAGGGCTGAGGCCGAGAGGCAGGCGCTGTAGCTGAAGCTCCGGGCGAGGTGCTGTCGCTGAAGCTCCAGCCGAGGACAAAACCGCCTGATAACGCCGCCTGAAACCCCAGAGGCACAAGTAATAAAAAAGACACAGAGCATAGCGCCCTGTGTTTTTTTTGTTCTTTTTGTTCTTTTTGTTCTTTTTGTTCCTTTCGGTTCTTCTGTTTCTTTTGTTTCTTGGCCGCGCGGTTTAGTTGGCGAAGTCGACGGAGAGGCCGAAGCGGAATTCGCGGGGGTTGACGGGATAGCCGGGCATCGAGAAGTAATTGCGGCCGAACCAGTTCTGATTAACGTGGCTGCATAGCACGAAAAAGCGGGTCTTGGAGAGCTTGAAATTCAGATAGGCGTTGCAGAAGGCGTAGTTGCCTACCCATGTGGGGGAGTCGCCCTGCACGTGGAAGGACATGGTGGCCGGCTGATACATCATGCCGCGATACTTGGTGTAATAGTCGCAGTCAACGCCGAACTGCACGTGCAGCACCCTGGCAATCTTGAACTGCAGGAACATATTGCTGTAAACGGTCAGCACGGGCAGCGGCAGACGCTTGCTGTCCGACGACATCTGGTAAGTGATGCGGTTGTTCCAGTTCCAGATGCCGAACTTCAGTTTCTGGTCGAGGCGTAACGAAAGCACCTGTACGTGGCCGCCGAACTGCTCGGGTACGCCGGCGGCGTTGAAATACACCATGTTCTGCACGTTCTCGAAGTCAGCCGATATGTCGGTCTTGGTCCATGGAATATGCAGATGGCCTCCTACGCGGAACTTGCGTATCTTGCCGAAATTATTGTCCCAGACGAAATGGTTGCCTGAATAATGCTTCAGCGTCCAGTCCGGCTCCAGATTCTTGAAGAAACCGTGTGCGCCTATTTCGACGGTATCCTTGCCGAGACGGAAGCGTGTCGTGATGCGGCCCCGGATATCCATGTCGCCGATAGCGTCGCCCAACAGTCCGAACTTGGCGTCGGCGAAATATTTAAGTATCTTGCCTTTCTGTTTCTCTATACGGCCACTGACCCACAGACGGTTGCGCTTGGCCGACGGATTGGCCTGCACGCCTTCGGGCAGCGGGGTCAGGTTCTGCCCCTCGGGGGGCAACAGACCGTCTTCACCGGGCTGAGGCACCTTGAGCATGTACCAGTATTTGTCGTATTCGTACGTCGCCCATGCCGAGAGTCCGAAAGGCGCCCATTTCTGGAAGCCTTCGATCATCTGCACGCCGAGGGTGTTGGCTACGGACATGTATTTCGACTTGTCGTCGGTGTCGCCGTTGTTGAAATAGGTATTCGGCCAGAACTCGCGTGCCGACGACGGGTCCCGGGCAAGCAGACGCCGGTTGTTGCGGTTATAGTCGAGCGAATAGATGAACTTGATGACCGGCACCAGTTCCTTGCGCTCCACAGTATCTTCGGGCTGAGTAATATCGCGGTAGAAGCCGACACAGTAGGCGTGGCTCATATAGAATTCCTCGCCGTTCAGTATGTTGTGAACCTGCGACAGACGCACCGGGATGCTCTTGGGCTCTATCTCGTTGACGCCGCCCTGCACCTCGGCCGGATTGGTGATGTACAGGTCGTTGGTGATACCGCCGTTCTCCTTGTTTACGTGGCGGTAATGGTTGAACAGCATCTGCGTCTGATAGTGATCGCCGGTATAGTAGAAGTTGAGGCCGAAGTCCACTGCCTTTGCCGCCTGGTCGGTGTAGGAACCCTTGGTATAGGGATAGTCTATCCAGCCCCCGACGCCGATCTTGCGGTTGACGTTGCCGGCGAACACGCCGCGCAGGAAGTCGGTGCGCGACTCTCGGTCGAACGTCAGGTTGTAGCTCAACAGCGTCATGGGGATATAGACATTGTAGAACTTCGTCTTTTCCAGCGTGGGAATCCAGGGACTCAGGGCGTTGTTGAAGAAAAACTTATGGTCGTCGGGCCGCTCGAAATAGAGCATGCTCAGGCCGGGCCCGGACAGCTGGCCCGTGGTGGCGAAGGCATCGTAGGTCATGGATGGGATGAACGTGCGCTGATAGTTATACATCAGCGTGTCCATCGTATTCGGCTGCCGTATGCCTAATTGCGTGTCGAGCGTCCATGCCGACCCCGGCTTGTAGTATTTCTTGGTCTTGGTGTCGGTGTTATTATCCATTTTCTGGTTCTGGGCGCCGACGGCAAGGGGCAGACAGTACATGACAAGGAGTGCGGCCAGAAAGGCCACACTCCTTTTATGTATTGATGTCAAATTCTTTGCTAACACGGTGCAAAGTTAATGAAAAACTCAGCTACGCGCAAATTTTTAGTCTCCTTGCTGATACAAGACTACGGGTGAGCCGATTATTCTATCTGATGCACGGGGCGCAGCAGGTCGTTCACGGTCTTGACTGGGTTGAATGTCTCGGCGGGCACCTCGATAAAGATAGTGTTCCAGTCCGACATGGCGCCGTTCCAGAGACCCGGCAGCTCCAGTGCCTTGATGTCCACGCCCTCGCGGCTCTTTTCGGAGATGAAGCCTGTTGCCTTGTCCACATACTTGGTTAGGTCGAACTTCTTGCCGGTCCAGTCCTTGGTGCATACGGCCAGATCCACCGGATTGAAGTGTGTGGCATTGGCCATCATGTCCTTCTGAGCCTTGTCGGCCATATTGATCTGAGTGGATTCGAGAATCTGTGGGCTTACGGTGCCGTCCTGGTTATATACGAGATAGGGACCGCCGCCGGGTTCGCCTTCGTTGCGCACCATGCCGGCAACGCGGAAGGGACGGTTCAGCTTGGAATAGATATATTCGGCCTTCTGCTCGGGCGTCATCCTGTCGGCCTCGTCGTGGGTGATGCACAGTACCTCGCGCATGAACTTCAGCATCGTGTCGAGTTCCTGCTCCGTGGGCTTGCCCTGACGGATGGCGCGGCAATACTCGTCGGCGCGTTTCTTGACGCCAACCAGGGTGCCTCCAAGTACTTTCTTGTACTGGATGGTGACGGGACGATGCAGGTCTGGCACCACGTTGTCGATGTTCTTGATGAAAATCACGTCGGCGTCGAGGTCGTTGAGGTTCTCGATCAGTGCGCCGTGGCCGCCGGGACGGAAAAAGAGATTGCCATCCTCGCGGTAGGGGGTGTTGTCCATGTTGGCGGCAACGGTGTCGGTGCTGGGTTTCTGCACAGAGTATGTTATTTCGTACTTCACGCCGTAGAACAGAGCCAATACTTTGGCGGCTTCCTCCACCTTGAGCTTGACGAGGGGCAGATGGTCCTCGGAAACGGTGAAATGCACGCGCACCAAGCCATCCTTGTCGGCGGCGTACTGCGCGCCTTCGGCCATATGTTCCTCGAGCGAGGTGCGCGAGTCGCCTATTATCTTGTGGAACTGCAGCAGTGCCTTGGGAAGCTTGCCATAGTTCAGGCCTTCCTTCTCGACCAAGGCGCGTGCCACGTCATCATATCGTTTTTCGTCTATGAGGGTCAGCGCGCTCTTGCCGTACAGGCGCACGCAGGCGCTGTTCAGCATGGGGAAGAAAGCGAACTTGCCGATGTTGTCGAAGAATGTCTTCATGAAGTCGTTCTTCGACAGCTTGCCGTGGTCGTTGATGAAAGCGAACACGTTCTTGAACATACGCGAGGCGGCGCCACTGGCCGGCACCATCTTCAGCACCGAGCCTCCGGAGGCGCGATACTCGTCCCATATTTTGACGCTGCCAGCGGCCGCTTCCTGCGACAGCACGGCGATGCCGTGGCCCGGCGTGGCCGGTGCCTCTATGTCGAGCCAGGGGAAGCCCTTGGCGATCATTTCCAGCTGCTCCTGGAGTTGCTCGGGGGTGATGCCCTTCTTTTCGAGCAATTCGATGTCTACGTTCTCGAGTTTCATTGTATTATAGTGTTGTTGATAATGTTCCGATATTTCTGTTAATATTTGATTTTGTCGGCTGTCTGCGCCCATTTCTGGAATGCCTTGATGGTTTCGCTGTTGTCCACATGTATGGCCGGAAGCTCGCGTTTCTCGCGTTCCTTGGCCAGTTCCTCGTAAATGAAGTTGTCGCTGAAGTCGATTGCGGCGGCATCTTCCTTGGTGTTGCCGAAGTAAATCTTCTTCACACCGGCCCAATATAGGGCTGACAGGCACATGGGGCATGGCTCGCAGCTGCTGTACACGGTGCATCCGGTCAGCTTGAACGATTCCAGCTTCCGGCATGCGTGGCGTATTGCGTTCACTTCGGCGTGGGCCGTGGGGTCGTTGTCGAGCGTTACGGAATTGACACCTGTGGCCACCACCTCGTCGTCGCGCACTATGACGGCTCCGAACGGACCGCCCCCCGCGTCGATGTTGTCGTACGACAGCCGTGCCGCCATATCCATGTATTTGGGATTATAGTCTGTATTGTTCATAATATTGGCATTAGATTATTTCTGTTCCTTGTCCTGATTGTTTCCGCTGCGGTCTATGTGCCGGCGCAGCAGGTCGATCTTGCGCGACAGCATGGGTATGCGGCGCTCCATGGCGTTCATATCGCGCTGCGAGGCGTAAAGCTCGTATGTTGCCATGATCATCTTGCTGTAATCGAGCGGCATCTTCCACGAAGCCACCGGGCCGTTGTTGACGAACGTCACGGAGATGTCGTTCAGCTGGTTGTCGGCTATGAGATGACCTATGCTGTCGGCGGCGGTGCCGGTGAACATCACCACGTTAAGGTTGCCGGCCATGTAGTTCAGGGCCTGGTCGGCCGGCACGACGTCCGATGTGGCCGACACCGACGGAGCCGTGACCGTGATGCTGTTGAAACGCTTGCCGCTGCATGCCGCCACAAGCTCGAACTGACCGTTTTCGGCCAGGCGTGCCATAAGCGAGGTTGATGCCGGCGGATACTTCTCCTTGAAGGGAGTGTAGATCATGTATGGAGCGGCCTCGCGTTCGTTGGCCACGGTGGTGAAGTCGCGCAGCCACACATCCTGTTGCTCGCGCAGCCTGGCGATGTTGTCGTTGCAGGAATCTATTTCGGCCTTGAGTGCCGTTACGGAATCCTGAAGGCTCTGCGCATAGTCGGCACGTGCCTTCTCCGCATTGTCTTTCTTGCTTGAACAGGCGCCCAGTCCGGGCAGCAATATTGCCGCGGTCAGTACCGTGGCCATTAGTCCGATATGTCTATTCATGGTTCAGTAATTTCTAATCTGTCTGTAATAATCAGTCTATCTGTAATAACGCGGAAAGACTACATTCTGATTGCATCCTTCACGCCTTTTACACCTTTTATTTTCTTAAGTATCGAGGTCAGCTGACGGTTGTCGACCACGCCCACCACCAGGAAGCCCTGGAACATGCCGTCGTTGGAGTCGATCGAGATGTTGCGCAGCACGGCACCCTGCTCGTGCGAGATGATGCCCGTGATGTTGGCCACGATGCCGATGTCGTCGTTGCCTATGACGCGAATGGTGGCGGGAAGCACGTTGCCCGTCTTTCCGCTCCAGGTGGCATTGATGAGGCGGTAGGGGTAACGCTCCTTGATGTTCGCGGCGTTGGGGCAGTCCTCCTTGTGTATCTTGACGATTCCGTCCGACGAAATGAATCCGAACACGCGGTCGCCGTAGATGGGATTGCAACACTTGGCGAAGCGGTAGCTCAAGCCGTTGATCGTCTTTTCGCCGATGGCCAGCACGTCATGGCTCTGCTGCTCGGTTTCGGTGGTGTTGATCTTGAATCCTTCGGCCGATACATGTTCCTCGGTATGCTCGCGGTTAAGCTCCTCGACGTAGGTGTTGAGGAATCGTCCCGGATCGATCTTGTCGGCCCCCATGTCGGCGAAGAACTCCAGATTGTATTTGTAGCCCTGTTTCTTGATGAGTTTCATCAACAGGGTCTCGTCCAGGTCTACCTTGCGGTTCTTGGCGCGGCGCATCAGTGCCTCGCGGCCGAGGTCGGCCAGTCGCTGCTTCTGCTCGTTGAGACACTGTTTGATCTTGTTGCGGGCGCGTGTGGACTTTACTATCTGAAGCCATTCCAGGCGCGGTTCCTGGTTGGCGCTGGTCAGGATCTCGACGGTGTCTCCGTTCTGGATCTGATAGTTCAGCTTGCGGTGGGCACCGTTTATGATGGCGCCGGTGCACTTCGCACCTACATTGGTATGGATGTGGAAAGCGAAGTCGAGCACGGTCGCGCCGGCCGACAGACGGAACAGGTCACCCTTGGGCGTGAAGGCGAACACCTCCTTGGCCGTCGGGTCGAGGTTGATGTTTCGCATCAGCTGCATGGGTCCGGCCTCGGCCGTTTCCAGTATGTCGCGGATGTTGGCCATCCACTGGTCGGTGCTGTCGCCCTTCACTCCCTTGTAGCGCCAGTGGGCGGCAAGGCCCTTTTCGGCCACAAGGTCCATACGGCGGGTGCGGAACTGCACTTCCACCCATTTGTTGCCCGGACCCATCACGGTGGCGTGCAGAGACTCGTAGCCGTTGCTCTTGGGGAGCGTGATCCAGTCCTTCATGCGCGCCGGATTGGCCGTGTACATGTCCGCAAGGATGGCGTACGCCTTCCAGCAGTCCGTCTTCTCGCGGTCGCGCGGCGTGTCGATGATGACGCGGATGGCGAACAGGTCGTAGATGCCCGGCAGGTCCACCTTCTGCTTCTTCATCTTGTTCCAGATGGAGCTGATAGACTTGGTGCGCCCCTTGATCTCAAACTCGAAGTCCTCCTGCTCCAGACGTTTGCGCAGAGGTTCGATGAATTCCTTTATGTACTGGTCGCGGCTCCGCTTTGTGGCGTTGAGCTTGTGGGCTATCTGCGTGTATATCTCGCGGTTGGTGTATTTCAGCGAGAGGTCCTCGAGTTCACCCTTTATCTTGTACAGGCCGAGACGGTGAGCCAACTGCGCGTAGAGATAGTTTGCCTCGAAAGCCACGTTGCGCACCCAGATGTCGTCGGGATGATGGTTGATGGAGCGCATCAGCACCAGATTCTGGACAATCATGACGATTATGACGCGGATGTCGCGTGCCAGTGCCAGCATCAGGCCACGGAAATTGTCCTGGTTTGTGGCGTTGTTGCGGTTGCTGAAGCGTGTCACGGCCTCGATGCCGGAAATGATGGAGAGTATGTCGTCGCCCCAGCGTTTCAGCACGAAGTCATCGTCTATGATTCCGGCATTGTGCATGGGTTGCAGCAAAATGGCTAACAGGATGTTGCGGTCGGGATCGACCATCTCGGCGAAAGTCACGGCCGAAAGGAGGGTCTGACGGCACAGGGGAAGGTTCTTGGTGTCACGGGCCGGAAGTTTATGGCCGTAGGCGTCAAGAGCCAGCGCTTCGATGTCGCGCAGGTCTTCGGGCGAAAGGATGTCCGCGCCGCGACGGCAAAGGTCGTCGGCCAGTCGCAGGGTTTCTTTCAGCTCATCCGGAGTCAGTCGCAGGGTAATGTCAGTGTCGGTCATTGTTCAATTCCGCCATTGGCGCGGGTGGTAAATAAGTTTACACAACTTTAATCTATATCTGCAAAGTTACAAATTTTTTCGCTAATACACGCAGTGCGGGTATTAAATATATGTAAATAAAGAGACCGAAGGATATGCAAATAAAAAAGGCCGCTTCAAAATATTGGAATTTTGAAGCGGTCTGCGGGGGGTGAAATGTGGGTCTCGAACCCACGACCTTCGGAACCACAATCCGACGCTCTAACCAACTGAGCTAATCTCACCATGTATTCGCATCGAGGGCGCCTTATGAGGTGCTTTTCCCAAATGCAGTGCAAAATTACAATTTTTTTTGCAAACTACCAAACGCATGGTGAAATTTATTCTTAATCTTACTACAGATTTTTGAAATCTGTCCAAATCAGCATATAGTAGCGTAGGCTATAACTTGCCGACGTGGACGTCGTCATTCCAGTCGCCGACGCAAACTGCAACGACTGGAGGGGCGGTGTCCCCACCGCCCGTATTTGAGGAGGTGGATATGACATTTTGACGACGTGGACGTCGTCATTCCAGTCGCCGACGCAAACTGCAACGACTGGAGAGGCGGTGTCCCCACCGCCTACGAAGTTAGAAACGCAAACCGGAGAGACGCTTCAGCAGGAGATTGGTGAATTCGTAGTTTTTGATGCCCCATTTGGGGGTGAGGACCATGTCGGGAGGCGCCTGCGCTAAGAAACGTTCGATACAGATGTGTCTCGGCACTGCCTCAACAATACGGACGCACAGGGTAAGGTAATCCTCAAGGGAATAGCCGGAGACCGATACTTTGCCGGATTCAGTCATGGCGGCGAGGGGAGTATTCTTCAGCACCTGAAGCTGGTGCATCTTGAGAGAGCCTATCGGCAAATCGCAGATCCGCCGCACGGTGTCAAGGATCATTTTGTCTGTTTCGCCGGGTAGTCCGGCGATGAGGTGAACGCCGACATGGAGTCCGGCTTCTGCGCAGTTACGGATGGCACTCTTGGCGGTGTCGGCGTCATGGCCACGGTTTATCAGCTTTAGCGTATCGTCATGGAGGCTTTCCACACCGATTTCAACGAATACCGGCATTTTGAGTGCATATTCTGTCAGAATCCCGATAACATCGGGTCCGAGACAGTCGGGACGTGCTCCCACCGCAATGCCGCATATCCCGTCAACGCTTACGGCTTCTTCAAGGTCTTGCCTCAGACCATCGCCATACGTGCTGGAAAAGGACTGGAAATAGGCAATATACCGCATGTCGGGATATTTGCGGGCGAAAAACCGCTTTCCGTCCCGCAGTTGATTGGCGACAGAGCCGCCGCTGAAGCAATATCCCGGCGTGAACGACCGGTTGTTGCAGTAAATGCAGCCGCCGGTGCCCAGAGTGCCGTCGCGGTTGGGACAGGAACGCGAGGTATTTACCGACAGCTTCTGAACCTTGAAGTCCGGGAAAATCTCAGCGATATATTCGGAATAATCCTTATAGAATGGATTCATCTCATGCGGAACAGATCGGCGACGACAAGCCACGCCAATGCCTCGACTACGGGCACCGCCCTGATTGCCACGCAGGGGTCATGACGCCCTTTGGGCGGGATGATGCAGGGCTTGCCGTCGAGCGTGACGCCGGGACGCGGCTGCATTATCGATGAGGTGGGTTTGAAAAATACCGAGAACTCCACGGGCATGCCGTTGGAGATGCCTCCGAGCACACCGCCGGAGTAATTGGACCGGAACGTGCCGTCAGGATTCATTATGTCCAATGACTTGCTGCCGAACATGGATGCCATTCCCACGCCGAATCCGATGTCGAATCCTTTCGCCGCCGGTATGCTCATCATGGCGTAGCCTAAGCGGGCGTGCAGTTTGTCGAACACCGGCTCTCCGATGCCTACGGGGAGTCCGTTGATTATGCCATGCACGATGCCGCCGGTGCTGTCTCCTTTCTGCATCGCCTCCTCGACGGAACTGCAGTCCTCGAAGTAAGCGGACACCTCAATCCCCTTTGTTTTGAGCCATTCGCGGCACAATGCCCCGGCCACGACCCAGTTCACCGTCTCGCGGGCGCTTGCTCGGCCACCGCCGGCAAACTCGTGGATGCCGTATTTTTTGTAGTAGGTGTAGTCGGCATGGTTGGGACGGAACACTTCCTGATAATCCTGGCTGCGCGTGTCTGTGTTGCGGATTATGAACCCGATGGGGGAACCGAGTGTGAGGCCGTCGCGGCTGATGCCGCTCAGCAGTTCCACGCGGTCGCTTTCGCGGCGTGGCGAGGTATGGGGATTCACGCCCGGACGGCGGCGGTCTACGAACGCCTGCACCGACTCGGGGTCTATCTTAACCCGCGAGGGGAGTCCGTCAAGGACTCCCCCCATAGCGGGCCCGTGGCTTTCGCCAAAGGTCGTGATTCGTACTATATTGCCGAACGAATTCATATTACTTGTCCATTGTGACGAGCAGTTCCTCGTTGGTGCGGGTGATTTCCATGCGCTTCTTGATGAATTCCATGGCTTCGATGGAGTTCATGTCGCTGAGGTAGTTGCGCAGGATCCACATACGGTTCAGGGTCTCCTGCGGCAGCAGCAGGTCGTCGCGTCGTGTGGAACTTGCCGTGATGTCCACGGCGGGGAAGATGCGCTTGTTCGATAGCTTGCGGTCCAGCTGCAGCTCCATGTTGCCGGTGCCCTTGAATTCCTCGAAGATCACCTCGTCCATCTTGCTGGATGTCTCGGTCAGGGCGGTGGCGATGATGGTGAGCGAACCTCCGTTCTCGATGTTGCGGGCCGCGCCGAAGAAGCGTTTGGGGCGCTGCAGCGCGTTGGCGTCGACACCGCCGGACAGGATCTTTCCGCTGGCGGGCGACACGGTGTTATAGGCGCGTGCCAGACGGGTGATGGAGTCGAGCATTATCACCACGTCGTGGCCGCATTCCACCAGGCGCTTTGCCTTTTCAAGCACCAGCCCGGCAATCTTGACGTGACGCTCGGCGGGCTCGTCGAATGTAGATGCTATCACCTCGGCGTTGACGCTGCGCGACATGTCGGTCACCTCCTCGGGACGTTCGTCTATGAGGAGCATGATGATGTATGTGTCGGGGTGATTCTCGGCTATGGCGTTGGCTATGTCCTTCAGCAGGATTGTCTTACCGGTTTTGGGCGGAGCCACGATGAGTGCGCGCTGGCCCTTGCCGATAGGCGCGAACATGTCTACCACACGTGTGGAAATGTTCTGCTGTGTGGAACGTGTCAGAGTGAATTTCTCGTCAGGGAACAGAGGGGTGAGGTGCTCGAATGCCTCGCGGTCCTTGACGTCCTCGGGATTGAGGCCGTTGACCGACTGAACCTCGCAGAGAGGGAAATATTTTTCACCGATACGGGGAGGACGGATGGTGCCCTGCACCACGTCGCCGGTCTTGAGACCGTATGTGCGTATCTGTTGTTGGGTGACATACACGTCGTCGGGGCTGCCCAGGTAGTTGTAGTCGCTGGAACGGAGGAACCCGTAACCGTCGGGCATTACTTCGAGAAGACCGTATGTGGAGACGATGCCGGCTAAGTCGTACTGATGCGGAGTCTGCTGCATCTGGCGTTCCATCTGGCGCTGTTGCTGACGCTGTTTCTTGGAAAGTTTCTGATTCTTCTTGTTGTTCTGCTGCTGGGGAGCCTGAACCTGCGGCTCTGAAATTATGACCGGACCGGCAGGCATCTGACGCGGCTCGTCCATATATGGTTGTTGCTGCGGCTGGTTCTGCTGGTTCTGCTGGTTCTGCTGGCTGCGCGGGGTGAAAGTGCGGCCTTTCGCACCTCCGAAGAAAGCACCCAGGCCGCTGCTTGCGGAATCCTTGAAGAAAGTGCCTTTCTTTCTGGGCTGTGCGTTGGCGGGTTCCTGTTGAGTCTCCTGTTCGTGAGCGGGCAGAGCGTCGGTCTGCGGTTCGTCGGCGGCTTCAGGCTGAGGTTTAGCCTCCGGCTGAATCTGAGCCTCATCGGAAATGGAGGGGTCCGAAGTTCCTGTGGCCACATCACTTGCCGGAGCAGCACCGGGCTGCGGTTGTGCCTCGGCCTCAGCGGAAGCCGCCTTTGGCTTGCGGCCGCGTTTCTTGGGCGCGGGGGTCTCGTCAACGGTTGCGGAAGCATCCGCGGTTTCGGAGCCCGCCGGAACGGCACCGGCCTGCGCCTGTACCTCGGCCTCTGCGGAAGCGGCCTTTGGCTTGCGGCCACGCTTCTTGGGTGCCGGTGCCTCCGCGGCTTCGCCACCGGCAGGAACGGAAGCCGCCTGCGATGGGGCTTCGCCTGAAGCCTGTGCCTTTGGCTTGCGGCCACGCTTCGGCTTCATCTTCGCGACCTCGGCACGGGCCGTTTCTATAGACGCGTTGTCTATGATGTAGTATGCCAGTTCCTGCTTGTCCGCATTCTCGGCCTTTTTCATTCCCATCGATTCTGCAAGCTCGCGCAGCGGAGCTTCATCCATCGACATAAGTTCATCAAAACTTTGCATATCTCTTTATATGGTGCAAACTTGTAATCTTTCGACATGCGGAACGCCTTAACCACAGGTGTTTCCGCGCTCGGAATTATCTTGCATTCATTTCGGCACAGTAATCCGAAACTGCAATAATAAATTACAAAATGAGTATAATTCGAAAACCGAATCAGATAGATTCGCTGAATTTTAAATGTAAATAAAAGTGGGTGTTGAGATTCCTAATGTGGAAACATCCAGCCCTTTACTACCTGTATAACACATAACGAGGGCTGAAATACGATGCAAAAGTATAATTTTTTTTTGAATTGTGCAAAAAATAGGCGTTTATCTTTTCTTCATGGCCATGCATTCCATCTCCACGAGCCAGCCGGGACGGCATACGGGGGCATGCACTATAATACGGGGAATGTCGGGAAATCTTTGTTCAAACATGGCGTTCACTACAGAGTAGTCGGCGGAATCGCGGAGATATACCAGAATCTGCCCTACATCCTGCCAGCCGAATTCGGCTGCGTCAAGAAGTGCGCCTACATTTTTCCACATCCGTTCAGTCTGACGGCGGATGTCGCCGGGCCATAAAATCTGTCCCTTGCTGTCGATGCTGGCGGTGCCTGAAATGAACAGATGGCGCCGGTCGGGATAGTCGATGCTTGTGGCCCGTTCAAAAGCCACACCATACTCATGAGTCGGATTGAGATGGTCAAGGGCATTGATCTGCTTCATGTCCCCATCTGCGAGTCCAAGTACCGAGTATGAATCATATATCACAGCCGCCTTACAGTCGGCCTGTCGCCCCTGGATGCCGGTGCTGGCTATGAATCGTGTGGATGTGGTGAGACCCTGTTCGTCGAATGCCTCGTTACGGCCACGCACCACCTCGGCGTAATCTTTGTCGATGTCCCGTACAAACAGCCATGTGCGAACACAATTTTTCAGCAGGCTGCCTCCACGATGTTCAAGAGCTAAGGCGGTGTCCGTCATCATGTCATGGATGGCGGTGCGCGGATCGAGGTCGGGGCGTGTCCGGCTAGCCTCGAATATGTGCGTCCGGCCGAAAGCCTTCACCACATATCTGCCATCCGGATCACGCCGGGACACGGCATCCTCTATCATCCATACCCAAAGGGCGATTTTGGTGCCGTTCAGCGGGGGTTGTTCCACGATGGACGTTGCGCATTCCTCCATGTCGGGCAAGGATGCCTGTTGGTTGGCCGCGTCGCTCAGAAACCAGCGCCGGAACACCGGACACATCCTTTCGCTCAGAGTCCCTTTAAGTTCGGCATATTGTCTTTCAATTTCCGCAAGCTGTGGTTCGAATCCGAGTGACGAATCGTTGACCGTTATTATGCTGTGGGCCTCGCATTTTCCTGAGGCAGCCTTAATTATCCTGGTGGTAATCATGGTGTTTTATTTGTGCAGTGCGGTGGCTACGTCTGCGGGACTGAATGAAACGGGACGCTTGCCTAAGTCGGGGACATTGAATGATTTCAGATTGTCGTCGTAGAACGACGGCGATTTCTGCGGCAGAAGGAATGGTTTAGACACCTTGCCGTCGGCCGAGACATGAGCGAAGTATGGTTTGCCGTACAGGCCGTCGTCCCGTTTGCTGGCGAATACGAACCATCTTCCCGACGACGACCAGCTGTGATAGGTGTCGCTCATGGGGCTGTTAACGATGCCGAGGGTATCAATCTGTCCGCTTGTCAGGTCAATCATCTGCAGGTCCGATTCTCGGTGCCATATCGGGAACGTGCCGTATCGGGCCACGGTATAAAGCAACCGTTTTCCGTCGGGCGACACTCTGGGATGGCTGACGCTCAGTTTCTGTCGGACTCCGGCTACCACCGTATCGACGGACGAGGCGAAAGTGCCTTTTGCCGGGTCAAACCCTATGCGGCACAGGCTGTAGCTGACGCTGTCCACGGCCGTTGGACGGGCGGGGGTGTCGGCCACGCAGTAATAGATGCTCTTTCCGTCGGCGCCGAATGTCGGGAAGGTCTCGAGACGTGTGGAATCGGCCAACAGCGGCGAGCGCAACACCTTGTCATTGCGGATGTCGTAGACATATACGTCCGATTTGGTGTCGAACACTTCCAGACGTTTGCCGGGCCGCGAATGGAAGGCCGGGATTATGACGTTGGTGGAGAATGTAAGGTAGCGTCCCGTAGGATCGAACTGGGCATACACCGGACCGGATACCATGTCGGCGCTCTTGAAATTGAGAAGACGTAGTTTTCCGTGGTCGTTGAGCACCATGCCGCCACCATCGCCACGGACATAAAGGAAAGAAAGGTCGCCGTCCGCAGTAGAATGCGTGTGGCAGTTCATACAGCGGTTGCCGACGTTGTTGTAGTCGCACAGCACGCGTTCGGAAAAATCCTCGATGTTTCGCTCCATGATGCTGAGGCGTGAGAATACCTCGTAATCAGGCTCTATCAGGCGGTATGTCAGGTACGGGTCGATTTTGTCTTTGGACACGGTTATGTCGAAAGGCCTGTACTTTATCCAGCCGGTGTCGGTCAGGGCGCTGACGGTTATGGTTATGGTCGTGCCTTGCGCCACGTCCATGAGGCGCTTCCAGTCCTTGAGGTCGAAGATGGCCTCGTTGCCTTTGCGATGGGACTTGATGCTGAAGCCGCGGGCTTCAGCCACGGTGTAGATGGCGCGGATGGAATGGTTGGCCGGGACGCTGTCGCGGAGCCGGAAGTTAAGGGGCGCGATGTTGCACGGCACCGTAACGCCGACATAGTCGGGGTAAATGGGAGGGAGGGCGGAGACGGCGTGCTCGTCATGTGGGGAGGGTGTGCATGCCGCGGTCATGCACCACAGTAAGGCAGTTATTAGGTATATAGGGTTCTTTTTTATGGTCATTTTCAGGTTATGGCTGTTGTTGAGTGTCGAAATAATACCAGTAGGTGTTGCTGAACGACGGGTCGCCGCGGCGGTTGCTGTAGATGTTGAACTCACTAATAAGCTCCGGCATGGAGATGTATCGGTGCCAGTCTTCCTCCGGGGCGTCGGTTCCGGCTAAGTAGATCATCAGCGCCTCCTGATACAGTCTCTTGTGGCGCGGATGGCCCTTGGTCATGCAGTATGTGTCGTAATCCATCTTGAAGGTGTCCATGTCCTTCAGCAGCAGGTCGGTGCAGAGCAGATAATCCAATGCCAATGTGTTGCCGGGGTTGGATTCAAGCAGTTCGAGCAGGATGTTGCGGCAGTTGTCGCCTATGCGGATGTTGTCCTTGGTGTTGGAGCGGGCTCGGCGCCGCTCTATGTCCGCTTTGGTCTGCGGATCCATCCTGCCCGGCGTGTGTGCAGCGCTCCAATCGTCGTACGCGTGCGTCTTGCCCAGGATGTTCAGGTATTTGCGGGCCGCGAGTGTATCTCCGCTCACAAGGTTTATCTCGGCCAGACGGCGAATCATGCGCACGTTGCGGTTGCGCGGCGAGAACACGTTTCGCATCATGGCGGCGCGTTCGGCGTATGTCATGTCGCCCAGCTCGTAATAGAGCTCGTTCATCATGTTGATGATGGACAGCGGAGACTTGTCGCTGATGGTGGTAAGGGTTCCGAGACTCCTGACCCGGAATTTCAGCAGGTTGTCGGGAAGGGAATCCTGCAGGGCGGATGCGAGATAATAATGGAACGCTGTGTAATCGTCGGGAGCCTCGACATTCATGGCGCGCCGTTTTACATCGTCATAGTCGCGGCGCCATAATGCGTCGGAGATGGCCAGCCGTTCCTCATATTCCGTTTCGGGCATGGAGGGACGGACAAGGCCGGGATAAAGCAACGCCTTGGAATACGGCAATGCGTAATGGCCGCACAATAGAGCCGGAGTGAGAAAGGCCAATGCGACTGCCGCGCCGGCACCGATTAAACCGTATTTGTCATGACCATTGCTGTGGTATCTTTTTATCAAAAGCAGTGACATGGCTACGGCGGTAAGAAATGCCCCGAAACCGAACATCCAGTATACCAATATCACAAACAGAGGGGAAAGGTCTATGGGACGTTTCTTGCCGAAGCGTATCGACAGATTGGATAGGCCCAAGGTCATGCCTCCGGCCACGCAGATAAAGAATGACAGAGATGTAGTCGCCGGCATGGAGCAGCCCACCATCAGGATGGCGAACAGGACGGTGCCGATCAGCGCTGGCACACGAGGAAGCAGCCGGAACAGAATGACGGCGAACAAGGCTGTGCAGCCGGTCACGGCAAGCGAGAGGATGATGGCGCCAACCACGGTGTTGTGATAGAACTGCGTCAGCCAGTCGCCGGCCATGCAGCCGAGCCATGCCGGATGGTCAAAGTATGCGGCCAGCCAGTGGGGCGTGTTGAGGAATACCTGGTTCTGTTCCTGCCATAGAAGGTGCGACGGATATACGGTTGCGTAGAATATGGCGAGGAGTATGCAGAACAGAGCGAGTCCGTAGGCCGTCAATGCTTTGAATGACAGCCGCGTCCGGTCTGTGCTTTTTATTGTTTTTGCTCTATTGGGTTTCCGGGACATCCTTAAATGCTATTTGGTTCCGACAGGCACTCTTTCGTCCGAGAGGATTGCGTTGACGGCCTCGCGACTGTCGAACATCACCTTGGATTTGGTGAAATCGGGGGTGTTGAACGAGAACATGGATTGCCTGTAATATTCCAGCGGGTTTTTCTGCGGCAGAAAGAAAGGCTTGGTGAAACGGCCCTTGTCGTCCATTCCGGCAATGTAAAGATGGGAGTAGAGGCCGTCGTGACGGCGCGAAGTGAATACAATCCAGCGGCTGTTGTCGCTCCAGTTGTGGAAGCTGTCGGCGTCCGTGCTGTTGATTTCGTCGGCGCGGCGGGCCTCGCCAGTGGCAAGGTTCAGCAGCCACTGGTCGGATTCCTTGTGCCAGATGCTGAAATAACCGTAGTCGCAAAGGGTGAACAGGACATATTTGCCGTCGTACGAGGGGCGGGGCCATGTCACGCTCTTGCCGATGGCTTCGGCATTGAACAGAGTGTCGACACGGTCGCCGAAACTGCCCGTGGCTTCGTCGAAGGCAATGCGGCACAGGTTGTATTTCTGTTCCTTGTGTCCGAGGGGATAATTCTGCTGGCGTGCCGTAGTGAAATAGAGCCATTTGCCGTCAGGCGAGAAGGAAGGAGTGTTCTCCGACCACTCTTTGGTGTGCAGGAGGGTATCGAGCAGCAGACGGTTTTCCTTGGTGTCGTAGACAAACACGTCGGACGACATGTCGAACACCTCCAGCCTTTTAGGCCCGGAGATATGGAAGCCCTGCCGGGTCTGGTTGGTCGAGAAGGCGCAGTACCGGCCCTTCGGATGCCAGTAAGGATATACCATCGAGCCGCCGATATCATCGTTTTTGGCATTCAGCCACGTGCATTTGCCGTCCTTGTAAATCATTGTGGCGCCGTGCTCGCCGCGGACGTGGAACACATACTCATTGGGATTCGTGCGGTTCGGCGTGTGGCAGTTGTAGCACTGGCCGTCGGTCATGGTGTTCTCGATGATGGGGAATTCGTCGAAGTTGCCGAGGTCGCGCTGGTATATGCCCATCTTGCTGTAGACCTCGTAACCGGGTGCGATGCGGCGGTAGGTCAGACCCCACTGGTCCAGAGGATTCGGGCTGACGTGGATGGTGAAGTCGTTGTACTGCATCCAGTTGCCGTCTATCTTGGCGCAAACGGTCACGGTCAGGTCCTTGCCACGGTTCGCTTCGGTAAGTTTATGCCATTTTTCTGTATCGAAGTCGGCGTATTGGCCGTTGGCGTGCAGTTCTCGGCCGTCGGCGCCCTTGACTGTCACGTCAACGCGCTGCACGTCTCCTTTTTTCGGCACTACGGCGAAATTGAGAGGCGCGATTCCGGCGGGAACGGTCACGCCGATGTAGTCGGGGAAGATGGGAGGCGGCGTGGCCATTTTTTGAACATTATCAGGTCTGCTTCCGCATCCCCACAGTAAGAAAGCGAACAGCACCGGAAGAATTTGGTATATATAAGTAAGGCGGGTGGATTGTTTCATGGATGGGATTATTCTTCGGATAGCAGATAATAGAAAAGCGAGCGGCGGTATGGCTCGATCAGGTCCGGATTCTTGCCGGTCCATGCCGAGGCGAAGCCACGCAGCTGGTTCACCACCGACTCGGGAACCGCACCCTGCGGAATCTGCTGCCCGTTCTTCATCGAGATGAAGGCGAGTGCCTGTTGGGCCAGGAGAGGATTGTAGCGCGGATCGGCCTCGGCCACGACACCCATGTATTGCGCGAATTTGTTCAGGTCGCGTTGCAGCAGGGGATACAGTATGAGATACTGCTTTGCCGGGGTGTTGGTCGGGTCTTTCAGAAACAACTGGCCAAGGGTCTTGTCGAGTTCTCCCTCGCTGAACATATAGTCTTCGTCGATCATACGTTTTCTGAGGGTGCCGTAGAGAGGGTGGTTTTCCACATCTTTCGGATTTCTGATCAGGTCGAGGTTGCGCTGCGCCCATTTCTTGTAGAACAGGGAGTTGCGGAGCATCGTCAGGTATTTTTCGGCCAATGTGTAGTCGCCTCGGATTATGGCTGTCTCGGCGAGTCTGCGGATGGCGCGGCTGCTCTTGTTGTAGTTGGGAATGGCCTCCATACCCTCGAAGTAGAAGCGCTGCGCGCTGTTGACGAGGCCGAGCTGGAAGAAAATCTCGCCGGTGTTCCACGAGGAAAGGGTTTCCTTGAGGAAAGGGGGAATCAGCCCTTCGGGACCATGCTGGGGGTAATTGAAGGCGATGGCATCGAGTTGGCCCGTCATGGCGGCGGCAAGGTTGGTGGCGCTGACGCTGAGGGGCAGATTGGGCTGGTGTGCGTCGGAATATCGCAGAATACCCTCCCAATCGTTGGCACGCACCATATAGTCGTAGTCTATCAGGCGGTAGGTGGCCGAGTCGTACGATTTGGAGTAGAGTGCGAGGAGTGCTATCAGTTCGATTCCTACAAGGGAGGGAACCACGATTTTTTGCGGCAGACGCGCCATTGCGATAGCCATGACGGGAACCAGAACGCAAAGGATTTCGACAATGAGTTGTCCGGCATAAAGCCTGTCGGGCTGCATCATGTAGCCGATGCCTATAAGCTGGTAAGACAGGGGATAGGGGAGGGTCAGCGACCAGATCCATACGTTGGCGGCGAGCCAAAGAAGGGAGATGATTGCGAACGCGGCCTTGTATGTGACGGAATGCCCCGCGTTCTTGCAGCAGGAGGCGATTGCGAGGAGGGTGAATATTATCGTGGCGGGACCGCACAGCCAGTAAAGCATCGGGGTGAACACGGCCATCAGTATGTATTCCTTCACGGCGGGCCGTTTTGCTGTCATGCTGGCGGCGTCAATACGGAGGTAAAGGCAGCTGGCCCACATTACGGCTGTGATGGCTACTGTGAAATTCATGGTGACGTCGGGATTGCCTAAGAACAGAAGCAGGGCAATGAGCGGGATGAACGCGAGTGCGAGCGCCGGGTATTTCCGCATTGCGGGCGCCAGCAGACGGACTGCCTTGTAACAGGAAAGCAGGAACAGAGTGAGCATACCCGACATGACGGCCGCCCCAATCCAATAGTTGTTGAAGAACTGAGTCAGGAATTCGCCGATATATGTAGCCATGCCGCCGGGACGAGGCAACAGGCTCAGGAAGTATGCGCCGGTGGTCTGGAACAGCTGCAGCTGCTCCCTATATCCGAGGGCGGCCCGGTAAGGTACGGCCCAGAACCAGTACAACAACGCCGCCACGGCAACGAATACAGCCGTCGGTATGAGTATATATGAGTATGGGCGTGTTTTTTTACCGTTGTCTTCCCGGTTTTGTTTAACCATGATGTCGAATCAGTGAATTTTCAACAAAAATACAGAATTTCTGCAAGATATGCAAATCTGCCTGCCTCGGAGAGGCTGTTTCTCAATAACCCCACGATGGATGGAGGGAGCGTAGCGATCCGACAGCCTTCGTGGGGGTAGATGGATGCTGTACTGCTTGGTCGGAGACCATGCCGCTCGCCTTAAGTTATGTGGCGCAGTACAGAGACATGGTCTCCGACCAAGCTCCCCTGCGTCATGTCTATCCCCACGAAGGACGGTGTCAGCTGTCGCTGTCCCCGCCCATCGTGGGGTTAATGAGAAACAGCCTCTCCGAGGCAATACGCGGATGGGAGAGTCCGCGCCACTAACTGCTCCTGTTTCTACTGTTCTCCTGTCAAAAAAACGGGTTGATGCTGTGGGCGGTGGGGACACGGCCCCTCCAGTCGCTGCTCCTGTTTCTACTGTTCTCCTGTCAAAAAAAACGGGTTGATGCTGTGGGCGGTGGGGACACCGCCCCTCCAGTCGCTGCTCCTGTTCTACTGTTCTCCTGTCAAATAATCAGGTTGATATTATTCGGGGTCGCCGTACATGTTGTGGATGAAGTCGTAGGCGGGGCCGGAGCCGAGGCGGCGCAGGATGTAGCGGATGCTGTCCATGTAGCGGTCGTTGAACTGCCGGAGCGAATCGGTCAGGGCCGCGGCATACACGGTGTCGCCCTGCTGGCGTAGGTATTTGATATGCTGCGATTGGTTCCATTGAACGCGGTCGTGGTCGGTCTTCAGATCTTTCCACTGCTGAAGCAGATCGTTCTGCGGTGTGCCGGAGCCTGAGGAAACGGTGTCGATCACCACGTTAATCACCCCAGGCTCCGTCACTACAAGAAGATCCTGAGTGCCGAACCGCTCGTTGATTTCGATTGTGACCCGAGCAAGGAATTTGCCTCTATTGCCGCGAATTTCAAATTTGCCGTCCTTGATGAACGCCGAATCCACCCCGATGCTGTCTCTGATTCCGGGTTTGCCGAAAGGAGACAGAAACACCTTTTTTCCGTTGAGACGGGACTGTGAAGTGGTTCCCTTGATGATATATTCATTCTTGCCGGTGTCGTTATTGCAGGAACTGAGAAGTGAGCCGGCACAGATTGAAACGGCTGCAAGAACAGGATATAATGTTTTTCTGAGATTCATATCGAAAATACTTTATTTCATATTGAATTAACGTTGAAAAAAGGATGCGCATTATATGATGCGCACCCTTTCAACAATGTATACCAAATTGAATTCAGTTCATCAGTAATTATTTACCGAACGACCACCATGTGCATGGTGAATCGTCTTTATCTCCATCTTTATAGATAAGAATCAGAGCGTCCGATCCAAGATAACCAATCTCGAATTTTGAAGCCATTTTGCCTTCGGTATTAATTATAAACGGCCACATGATAGCACCTTCAGAAGTGTTGAGCGTTCCCATTCTTGTCTCGGTCGGAGCCCAGTCTACGGAGAATGAACCTTCACGAACCTTGTTGCCGTCCTTGCCATAAACCGTTACCGTAGCCTCATCCTCGTTGAAGGTCATATATGACTGGCTGTAGCATTCAGATTCGTATTCGGCATATCTGCCACCTGCATGCTGGGTCTGGTCGCTGAACTTGTTCTTGCAGTCGCCGTCGTTGACGCCGCATCCCCACCATGCGCCGTTGATGCTGCCGGCACCGTTCTGGGCACCCATCCAACCGCCGTTGCCCCAGACTGCACCACCATCGTTTACATCGGTCGGTTTCCAGTGCCAGTCGTGAGAAGCGAGGATGCCGGTGGGATCGTCGTCGCTCATGAACGACCACCATGTGCTGCTCGATCCGTTGGGATTCTGAGCGTAGATGATCATGCGCGAAGCGTCGAGGTAAGCGATTTCAAACTTCGTAGGCTCGTTTCCGAGTGCCGAATCATCGCAGGTGAAGGGCCACAGGATAGTCCCGGCGGTAGTCTCGAGGATTCCTCTCGAATTTTGCTCCGGACGTGTAATCTCGTTGTCCTTGTAGTCCGAGATCGAGAAAGATCCCGATGCGATTTTTGAACCGTCATTGCCGTATGCCGTAATGGTTCCGTCTTCGCTGAACTCCATGTACGACAGCGTATAGCACTCGCCCTTGATCGCATCATATTTGCCGCCGGTGTGCTGCGTCTGGCCGGTGAAGTCGCTCTTGGCGGATCCGTCGTTCATACCGCAGCCCCACCATGCACCGTCAATTGCGGCACTGCCGTCCTGCTGGTTCAAAGGATAACCTGCGTTACCCCATACAGCTCCTTCCTCGGTGGTAGTAGGCATCCATTTCCATTTCTTGGAGCCCTTGTTCGATACAAGAACCTTTACAGCCGGGTCGAGGGCCTGGGCCACTTCGAGCGTGAACTCCTTGGAGGCTACGACTTCCTGACCGTCCTGGTTGATGTATGCGAAATAGAGGTTCTGTTTCGCATCGCTGCCGCGCGAGGGGAGGTAGTAGATCATACCGCCGGCACGACCGTAGGACAGTTGCTTGCGCTCGCCGTTCTTCTCGTAGAAGATGTTGACGGCCGATACGTTCGGGATGTTGTACTGTATGTAGTTACCGGTCTCCGACGGTTCGTAGGTCACGTTGCCGTCGTTGTCGGTCACGGCCTTGAACTGTGCGAACGTCGCGCCGTCCAGCAGGCTTTCGGCTGTCATGTTCTCGTAGTCGAAGCTGCCTTTATCCATCAGCGGGTCGCAGGAGGTGAACAATACACCTGCCGCTATGCCCAATGTCAAAAGAATTTTTTTCATTTCGAGTTTTTGTTTTAGGGATTAGTAAACAGGTACACCTGTCATGTTCCAGTCGGCCACGTCTGTGCCCCAGCCGGGATTCTGCTTCAGCACGTCGGGGTTGTCGACGATATTGATCTGACCCGGGGGAATCTGCAGGAATCCGTTGGTTTCGGCATAACGCTGAGCCCACGAAGAAGAAGCGTGGTGCATCTCTGTCCAGCGGCCGGTGTAGTTGACCTTCGAGCCGTTCTGCTTCTCGAGAGCCAATGCGGCCTCGCAGTTCGTGCCACCGTCTATGCCCGACCAGCGGCGCAGGTCGTTGAAGCGGATACCCTCGCCGAACAGCTCCCAGCGACGTTCGTTCTTGATGTTCTCCCAGCTATAGCCGGTCTTGGCCACTCCGGCACGTTCCTGCACACGGTTCATCATAGTGGCGGTACCGGTCAGCTCGCTGTGCATCAGCATCACGTCGGAAAGGCGCATCAGCACGATGTCGGCGAAGTGGTCGCCCTGGAACGAGTTGCCGTTGGAATTGGCGACAACCGGGTCAGTGTTCTCAACACGGTAGACTCCCCACCATGTATATGCCTGGGTGTGGTCGTCCCATGAGGAATTCTTGCAGGTGATGGGCATCCATTTCTTGTTGTATTTACCGGTTTCCTCGGAACAAGAAGTTGTGTACGCGAAGTGCTGGAGTTCTTTCTCGCAGTCAAGCACGGTGGCTTGCTTACGGGGGTCGCTGTCAGACCATGCGTTTACGGCATTCATGTTGAATACGCCCTGGCCCCAGCCCTGTCCGAAGGGAAGTGTCTCGGAACCACCGTTCTCCTTACCGGCCTCGTCGGCGTCGCAACGCAGACCGAGATAAAGGGAGGTCATATTGGTGAATCCCATGGCGATGGTACCGTTCCATGTGGCGATGTTGGAGAACTGAACCTGGAACAGCTGTTCCTTGTTGCCGTTGCCTGCCCAATACTTGCCGGCGTCGGCCATATCCTTCGTATAAGCATAGTCGGGAGCTGTCAGCTGGTTGCTGTACTGCCACAGCTGGCGGTAGTCGGAAATCAGTTCGGCGCCGGAATTGTTGATGCAGTCCTCGAGGTAGGAAACCACCTGAGCCTTGGTCAGAGGACCCTCCACGCCTTCCTGCTCGGGAAGCTCGACGTCGGCCAGGTTGGCGGAAGCAAGTTCGCCGGCCTTGTTGTAGAAGCCCTGATAGAACATATAAGCGCGAGCTAAGAAACCTTCGGCCGTACCTTTCATGGCATGTCCGTCACCCCAGGTGGTGGCGCCGTGCTGCATCAGGTTGGCAGCTGATACGAAGTCAGCGAGGATGTGGGGATAGATCACGTCTTTGGCGCTCTGCTGCGGACAGGGATCGGGAGCGGCTGCGGCCCAGTAAGCGGGAATGTCACCCCACATCTGAGTACCCCACAGGTAATAGAGTCCGCGCATAAAGTAAGCCTCGCCGAGAAGCTGATTACGGGTATTCTCGTTGCCTGTCCAGTCGAATGCATCGACCGAGCTTATGATGGCATTTGCACGGGCGATACCTACGTAAGTGCTCTTCCAGGCCGTTTCGAACAGCGCGTCCTTGTTCGACATCAGGTGGCCTATGGCGTGGGATTCGACGTCGCCCGTACCGCCGGCACCGTTGGTGTCGTCAGACATTATGTTCCAGACCAGCCACGGAGTCTGAAGGGGGTCGTTGGCATATTGATTCATGACTCCGTACAGTGCGGCCAGCTCCTTGTTCAGGTCGGCCGGCGCTGCCGGATAGTTGCTTGTATTGGCCTGGGTGTAGTTCTTCGTGTCAAGGAAGTCCTCGCACGACGTCAGCGAGAGGAGCCCGACTGTGGCCAATGTAATCAAAAGATTTTTCTTCATCGTTATATAGTGTTCTCTTGATTTTAAAAATTAGAATTTTACAGTCACTCCGACAACGAAGGTACGTGCGGAAGGATAAAGACCGGTGTCGATTCCACGGATCCATCCGGCGCCTGAACCATTGTATTCGATACCGCCGTTAGAACCGATTTCGGGATCAACGCCCTTGTACTTGGTGATGGTGCAGAGGTTCTGGGCCTGAACGTAGAGACGCAGCTGCTGGAACGGAGTCTTGAACTGACGGGCGAAGTCATAACCGATGGTTATGTTCTGCAGCTTGAAGTAATCGGCGTTCTGCATGTAGTATGTGGAAACCCACTGGTTGTTCTCGCCACCGACCGACAGACGGGGAACGGAGTTGCTTGTTCCCTCACCGTGCCAGCGGTCCAGGACGTCGGCTGTGTAGTTCAGATACTGGTTAGCAAGGAGGGCGGTGCGGTAGCACTGCATTGCCTGCATTCCGAACGCGCCGGAACCTGCCATGCTGAAGTCGAGGCCCTTCCATGTGAAGCCGAGGTTGATACCCAATGTCCAGTCGGGGTTCGGGTCTCCGATCTCGTGGCGGTCGCCGTCGAATTCGATCTGACCGTTGTTGTCGTAGTCATCCCAGATGAAGTCGCCGGGCTGTGCGTTGGGCAGAACTGCCTTGCCGGCCGCGCGTGCGTCCTCGATCTGCTGCTGGTTCTGCCAGATGCCGCTGTGGCTCATACCGCTGAAGTAACCGATGGGGTGTCCGACTTCTACGAGCGATACGTACGAGGAGTTCTGGAACAGAGAGTTGCTGACGGCGTCGCCGATCTTGCCGGAAGCCGTGGCAAGGCGAGTCACCTTGTTGCGGTTGTATGCGGCGTTCACGTTGACGTGATAGAGGAAGTCTGCGCCGATGTTGTCGCTCCAGGAGAGTGCCATTTCGACACCGGTGTTCTTTACGTCACCGCCGTTGATCATGGCGGCCTCCTCATAACCGAGCACGGCGTTCAGAGGAGCCTGTACCAGCCAGTCCTTGGTCTTCTTGACATACCAGTCGAACGTGAAGGCCAGGCGGTTCTGGAAGAAGCGTGTGTCGAAACCGAGGTCCCACTGCTCGGACGTCTCCCAAGTCAGATCTTCGTTAGGAACGTTCTTTGCGTACGCACCCGGAGTGTAGACACCCTGGACGGTCTGAATCAGGTTGCTGTTGAACTTATAGCCGTAGTCGGCGTAGTCCGTCGGGGAGAAGCCGATGTTGGAGAGATAGTAGAAGTTGCCGATCTGGCAGTTACCGTTCTGACCCCAGCTTGCGCGGAGCTTGAAGAAGTTCATCACGTTGGTGACTTTATCCATGAATTTCTCGTTGGTGAGCACCCAACCTGCGGAAACCGAAGGATATGTGTGCCAGCGGTGGCCGCGTGCGAAGTTGTTGGAGCCGTCGTGACGTACGATGGCAGTGAGCAGGTAACGTTCGTCGTAGTTGTAGTTGATACGGCCGAAGAAGGAGGCGATGCGACCTTCGCGGGGATTGTCATAACCGCTGTAACCGGTCATGTTGGCCATGTTGGAAGGAATGGTGAAGTTCCATCCGTTCATGACGAGCGAGTTCAGATCGTCGGGAGAGTCGCTGAAGGTCATGCTCATACGGGTAGCCCACTTTGACATCTCGACCGACTGACCGATCATGACGTCGATATTGTTCTTGGCGAACTCGGGAATGGCGTATGTGATGGTATTCTCGACCGACATGCTGGAGCTCTGCTCCGCGTTCTGCTGCAGTCCGTAGTTGGCGTTTGCCGATGTGGAGCTTACGGAGAAGGGAGTGGAAGTACTGCGCCAGTTGCTTGCGCTGTAGCCAGTGTTGATCTGACCGCGGTACCTCAGGTTCTTGATCGGTTCGATGATCCAGTACAGTGTCGCGCCTACGCCGAAGTCACGGTTTTTGTTCAGAGAGTTATACTGACCGTTAAGGAAACCTTCGTAAGGGTTGGTGAAGATCATGGAGTTCCAGCCTGTACCGTCCTGGCGGAAGTTGGTGGGAGTGCCATCCTCGCGGAATGCGGGAACCAAAGGAGAAGCAGTGTAAGCCGGCTGCATCACGTTGGAGTAGCCGTTGCCCTCGGCCAGATCGTGGCTGTCATGGTACCAGTAGGAGATGTTCTCACCCAATGTGATGATGCTGTGGTCCTTGCCCTTGAGCAGGATGTGCTCGGAGTTGACGCGGCCGCCGTAACGACGGTAGTTGGAGGCGTTGCTGCCGCCCAGGATACCTTCCTGGTCGCTGTAGTTGACCGAGATGGAGAACTTGCTGCGGTCGCTGCCTCCGTTCACTGTCACGGCATGGCTGTGCTGGAAGGCGTTCTTATTGCGGTAAACGTCAAACCAGTCCGTACCTTTCCATCCGTTGTTGACCTTGTCAAGGATGGCCTGCGGAACCATGGCGCTCCAGTTGAGAGCCTGTCCGTAGGTGTTGAAGTTGGTCTCGTTGATAACCTCCATGTACTGCTGGGCATTGAGCAGACCCGGCTTGCGGTAGGCGTTTGACCAGCCTACGAAACCGTCGTAAGTGATGGAGATCTTGCCTTCCTTACCCTGCTTGGTGGTGACGAGAATCACACCGTTGGCGGCACGCGAACCGTAGATGGCTGCGGAAGCGGCGTCCTTCAGTACGTCGATGCTCTCGATGTCGTTGGGGTTGATGCCGTTCAGACCGTCGTTGGCCGTACCGGAAACGATACCGTCGATAACCAACAGAGGCGACGACTCGCCGATGGTGCCGACACCACGGATGCTTACCTTGAAGCCCTTACCCGGCTGGGTGGAGGATTGTGTGATCTGGACACCGGGAGCCTGTGACTGCATGGCGGTCAGGGCGTTGGTGGTGTTCATCTGGGCCAGCTGGTCGCCGGCTACCTGGAATGTGGAACCGGTCACCAATTTACGCTTCTGCGTACCGTAGCCCACTACCACTACTTCGTCCAGGTTGTTCTCGTTTTCCTGAAGCATTACGTTGATGACGTTGCTGTCGCCGACCTTGACTTCAGAGGGCTCGTATCCGACATAGCGGAATTGGAGAACGTCGCCCTTCTTGGCTTTGACGGTGAACTTACCGTCGATGTCAGTGTCCGTTCCGATAGTCGTTCCTTTCACCAATACTGAAGCTCCGATCAGCGGTTCGCCGTCGGAGGCAGATGTCACCGTACCTGAAACGGTGCCGGGCTCTTGTGCAGATGCGATTCCGATGCTTGTGAATACACATAGCATGGCCATCACAAATCTGAGTAATCGAGCCTTGAAGTAATCAATAAGATTCTTTTCCATCGATACTGATTTAATAAGAGTGTGTTGTTATTTGGGTTTGTTATTGTATAGTGTTAAGTGGTAGGTATTCTATCGTGGGCCTAAGCAATAATCAGTGTGTGTCTTCGTACAGTGGAATTACTGTTGTGGTACAGTGAAAAGACTGTTTTAGGCTAACGTAATGATTGTTTTGGCTAACGTCGATGCAAAGTTAGGTTTCTTGCGAAGATAATTTTAATATAATTTTGTCCTCTATTGGTATAATTTTGACATTCTTAATAGATTTTAACAAATTAACCCCGAAAAAGTAACGTAAAATCTCCGATTTATGAGTGTGTCTGAAACACTTATAATCAATGATTAAAAAAATTAAGTTAACGATATAACAGGGATGAAGGGAGTTCACTGCGACTGGAATGGCGACGTCCACGTCGTCAAAATATGGGCGACGTGGACGTCGCCCCTCCAGTCACAGCCATCTCTTGTTTCTCCTGTTCTCCTGTCTAAAAAACAATAGGACTGTTGTCCGAGCGGATGCGCGGCTCGCAGAGCCCACGCCACTATCAGCCACCATCCGCTACTGTCGGGTGATTGGCTAATAAATCGGGGAATGGCGCGTTAATAAAGTATGGGACGAGTACTGGCGATAGATTACGGGCGAAAGCGTTGCGGCGTGGCGGTGACCGACATCCTCAAGATTGCGGCCAACGGACTGCCGACGCAACGCACATGCGACCTTGAAAAGTATCTGCTCGATTACTGCAGTCACGAACCGGTGGAGCGAATCATAATCGGTCATCCGCGCACGGTGCGCGGCGAGGATTCGGAATCCATGCAGTATATCCGTCCCTTCATGAATCGATTGTCTAAGATTCTTCCCGATATGCCCTTAGAGATGGTGGACGAGCGTTTCACCTCCGTCCAGGCACACCGCGACATGATAACGGCCGGCTTCAAGAAGTCGGACCGGCAGCGCAAGGAACTCGCCGACGAGATGTCGGCGGTGCTGATCCTGACTTCGTGGCTTGAAAATCCAAGACTGTAATTATTCAATCCAAGACTATAGTTATAATGAAGCATTCCGCATTGACGGCCAAGATTCACCAGCAGGCACGTGCGCTTATGCCGGGCATCACGTCTGCTATAATAGGATTGAGCGGAGGAGCAGACTCGGTCGCATTGCTCTATGTGCTTCGTAACATCGGCGTCCGGGTCCGTGCGGTGCATTGCAATTTCCATCTGCGTGGCGCGGAATCGGACCGCGACATGAATTTCTGCATCGGACTGTGCCGCGACCTTGACGTTCCCCTCGACATCGTACATTTCGACGTACCTGCTTATCAGGTCACCCACAACGTGAGTCTTGAAGTGGCATGCCGCGAATTGAGGTACGAACATTTCCATAGAATGCTTCAGGAAACCGGCTTCGACCGGATAGCGGTGGCCCATCATGCGGACGACAATATCGAGACGCTGTTCCTGAACCTGCTCAGAGGATGCGGTATAGACGGTCTGCGCGGGATGTTGCCCGATGCCAACAACGTGGTCCGTCCGTTGCTGCATGTCACACGCGCAGAGATTCTGCAATATCTTGATGTCATTGGACAGTCTTACGTTACGGATTCCACCAATCTGCAGTCGGACTATCGCCGTAATTTTATCCGTAACGAGCTGCTGCCTCTGATAGAAACGCAATGGCCCGGCGCGCGTAAGGCCATCACTTCGACCATATCCAATCTCCGGTCGGATTCAGAGGCCCTCGACATGCTGGCCGCCCGCGAGCTTGATTCGCTGCAGGAGCCATCCGTGTTGCCATACAAGGTGGTGAAGGAATCCGCAGCTCCGCAATGGCTACTGCATAAATGGCTGTCGCGCTACGGCACAAAATCCAATATAGTCCGCGAGATTATGGCCACTTTCACCGACGGCCGTCCCGAGACCGGTAAGCAATGGAGTGTCCGCGACGGCATAATCCGCGCCACGCGCACCGCCCTGCAATTTACGGCGACTGGAGGGGCGGTGTTCTCACCGCCCACCTGTTGACGACGTGGACGTCGTCACTCCAGGGCGGTGTCCCCACCGCCCGTAAGTTATTTTTGACAGGAGAACAGGAGAAATAGGAGCAGTCTGCGTCGTTAGTGGCGTGGGTGCTCTGAGTCGCGCATAGAAAATATCCACAAGCCCGGTGCCTCGGAGAGGCTGTTTCTCATTAACCCCACGATGGCTGGAGGGAGCATAGCGATCCGACAGCCTTCGTGGGGGATGATGGACGTTGAGCAGCTTGGTCGGAGACCATGCCGCTCGCCTTATACAGGAAGTACAGAGACATGGTCTTCGACCAAGTTACCCTGCGCCATGTTAATCCCCACGAAGGACGGTGTCAGCTGTCGCTGCCCCGCCCATCGTGGGGTTAATGAGAAACAGCCTCTCCGAGTAATCCGAAAGGAGGCTGTCGCATAAAAAAAGAGAACATGCGAATGCAACGAATCGCAAAAAAAA
>CABQXY010000002.1:0-97199 GCA_902468245.1 uncultured Porphyromonadaceae bacterium
CTTTAATCATGCCGAGGCATGTCCCTTTATATTCATATACTTACCCTTTGCGCAACCTTTGCGGTCCTTGCGGCTTTGCGCGGGGCGACATTAGAAGTCTGCTCAGTGAATGATTTCGCTGCGATTTGATCCTCATCTCGGCCATTCAGGATATATAATGTCTCGCGCTAAGCCGCTAAGTCCGCAAAGGTCTCGCAAAGATAAAGTCTCCATTTCGCAAAAACGTTCTCTTAAAGAAGAAAGCAAAGACCATCCAGCACTCTTTCAATCCGGATGGCCTTTGCTTTCTTTAATCATGCCGAGGCATGTCCCTTTATATTCATATACTTACCCTTTGCGCAACCTTTGCGGTCCTTGCGGCTTTGCGCGGGTCTACACAGAAAGACTGTATAAAGATTATAAAGGTTGCCAGATAGCCGCTTGCGACTTTACTATTCCATTTCGATGTCGGCGTTGACGATTTCGGTCCAGGGAAGACCGCATTCAGCCACTTTCTCCAGGAATGGATCGGGATCGAACTCCTCCACGTTGTGAACGCCGGGCATCACCCACTTGCCGGTCAGGAACATCATGGCGCCCACCATGGCGGGAACGCCGGTGGTGTAGCTCACGGCCTGCGTGCCGGTCTCGGCATAGGCCTGCTGGTGCGGGCAGTTGTTGTAGATGTAGTATGTGCTCGGGTTTCCCTCCTTGTCCAGTCCGGAGATGCGGCACCCTATCGAGGTCTCGCCGGTGTAGTTCTCGCCGAGTGTGCCGGGATCGGGCAGCACGGCCTTCAGGAACTGGATTGGAATGATTTCCTGGCCGTTGTACATCACGGGGTCGATGCGGGCCATGCCTATGTCCTGGATCACGCGCAGATGCGTCAGGTATTCCTGGCCGAAGGTCATCCAGAAGCGGGCGCGGCGGATGGTCGGGAAGTTCTGCACCAGGCTCTCCAGTTCCTCGTGATAGAGCAGGTAGCTCTCGCGAACGCCAATGTTGGGATAGGTCAGAGGCTTGTGGATCTCCAGGTTCTCGGTCTCCACCCACTTGCCGTCCTGCCAGTAGCGCCCCTTCTGCGTGATTTCGCGGATGTTGATTTCGGGATTGAAGTTCGTGGCGAACGCTTTGCCGTGGTTACCGCCGTTGCAGTCCACGATGTCGAGGGTGCGCATCTCGCTGAAATGATGCTTGGCGGCGTAAGCGGTGAACACGGCGCTGACCCCCGGGTCGAAGCCGCAGCCCAGGATGGCCGTAAGACCGGCTTTCTCGAAACGCTCGCGGAACGCCCACTGCCACGAATACTCGAAGTGAGCCTCGTCCTTGGGTTCGTAGTTGGCCGTGTCGAGGTAATTGACACCGGCCTGCAGACAGGCCTCCATGATGGTCAGGTCCTGATAGGGCAGCGCCACATTGATGCAGATGACGGGCTTGTGCTTCCTGAACAGCTCCACAAGCTGGGGCACCTCGTCGGCGTCCACGCAGTCCGTGACTATATCCACGCCGTGACGGGCCTTGATATTCTCGGCTATAACGTCGCATTTACGCTTGGTGCGCGACGCCAGCACTATCTCGCTGAACACATCGGGATGCTCCGCGCACTTGTGCGCCACTACCGTGCCGACTCCTCCGGCACCTATGATCAATACTTTCATTCCTATCTTGTTTTTAATATTGTCTGAATATATGTCTTTGAACCGCTTAATTCAGCGGCTCTATATTCTCAAAGTCGCGCCAGGCGTGCGCCTTACGGTAGACCGGTATCGCCGAGCCGGGAACCCTTAAGGTACACGTCCGCAATAAGCTCCGCTCCTCGGGGTCGAACGGCTGCGAGTTGCAGTCGAACGGCGGAGGCACAGGCGACGGCTCTATCAGCTCGGTCAGCGCGTAGCAGCCGGCGAACAGCATCTCGCCCAACAGGTTGGCGTTGGCCGGCATCGTGACGCGCCGCAACGACGTGCATTCGCTGAAGGCGTAGCTTTCCAGCTCCTTCAGGTTGGCCGGCAGCTTCACCTCCCGCAGCGACGTGCAGAACGAGAACACGTTAGCGCCGATGTGCGTCATCCCGTCCGGCAGGTTGATGCTCCGCAACTTGCGGCAATACACGAATGCCTGCGACTTGATGTCGCGTACGCTTTCGGGCAGCCTCACCTCGCGCAGGTTGGTACACTCGCGGAAGGCGTATGCCGGTATCACGGTCGGGCGCGACTTGAACACCACCGTATGGAAGTCCGCGCGTTCGGCGTACTTAAGCTCGGTCAACGGCTCCGTGACGGTCAGCACCGAGTCGCGCACCGAGTCGGCCCAGACCTGCACCGCGGACACAACCGCCGCCATAAGTATCAACAATCTTCTCATAGATCAGGTTGGCGGTCGGGAGGCAGGATTGTCCGCGGATCGACAGAATCAACCCGCACCACTATATTCCTGGTGTCGCCGCGCCAGGGCACTGCGGCATGATATACCTCATACTCCACGCGCACCGGGCGGTTGCGGTACTGCATACGGCGCAGCATCACGGCGGCGGTGTCGTTCACGGTCGAGAACACGAAGTCCCGGTCATAAACGCGCGTCGTATCCATTATATTCTTATACGGCAGCAGCACGCCCTCGTATGTCTTGATGGCGGTGCCGCGCTTCTCGATGCTCTCCACATAGCCGTAGGTCACGGCATTCTCCACGTATGGATTGAAATAAATCAACCATCCGGCTATAACCAGACCCATCACGACACCGGCCACGGCCACCCACACCCACAGCTTCCACGAGCGGGATGTCTGCTTCAGGTGGTCGAACTCCGACTCAGGCTCGTCCCAATAGGCGGGGTCCTCCGGCTTCAGCACCGGACGCTTCTCCTCCTTGACGGGCTTCGGCTCCTCCGGAATATATTCCTGGTCGAAATAATCGTTTTTATCGTCTTCGTTGAAATTCATTGCGTTTTAAATTTCTTAACTACACTTTGCCCGGGTCGGGCAACGTGGCATCCTTTCCGCTTTTGGTGACGGAAATGTATATCATCGTAAATATACCCAAAGTAATGAGCATCACGGTCTGGCCTGACCACTGCAGCATCGAGAATGCCGTGGCGGCATCTTCCGACACGCCGTAGACGGCAAGGCCGAAGATAATGCCGAGGTTCCAGGGGCCGAGGCCGCCGTTGCTGGGTACGGCCATGCCGATCGAGCTGAGTATGAACGCCACCAGACAGGGCACCAGACCCCATGCCAGTTCGGGCGTGCACAAGTCGCGCATGAAGCTGAACGAGAACAGGGCCACGTACAGCTGGAAGTAATAGCAGGCCCAGATGGCCAGCGTCCAGAACAGGAACGCCCACTTTCCTTTCATCCTGCCGACGACGGCAAAGCCTTTCCACATCTCCCCTGCCCACCGGCGCGTCTTGCTAACCGCGCTGTAGTTTCGGCCGAAATGCAGCACGGCCCACACTATGACGCAGCCTCCTGTCACGCCGGTCCAGAACCACGGATTGCGCGCCAGCCCCACTACTCCCTGGCCTACGGGATATTTTATCAGGAACGCCTCTATCGCGGGCGTGGCTATCAGAAAGGTGATGACCGTAAGCGTGAACACCGTAATCATGTCGGCCACACGGTCGCCCACCATCGAACCCACCACCTCCGTAAAGGGTGCGTGCTCGCGATGCGCTATATAAGTGCAGCGCCACACCTCGCCTAAACGCGGAAACAGCAGGTTCAGCGCGTAGGTGCCGAATATGCTGCAGCACAGCGCCATGAACGGCGGCCGGATACCTAATGCCTTGAGCTGTATGCGCCAGCGCGCGGCTCGGAACACATGGCTGAACACGCTCATCAGCATCGCCACAAGTATCCACTTGTAGTCAACGCCATGGCGAAGCAGCTCCATCATGTCCGCGAAGTCCACCTTGCGGAACATGTAGGCCACCAACAGCACCGTCAGCGCCAGCGGCAACAGCCACCGCACCACGTATCCCAATATCTTGCGCCAGTCCATACCGCAAAATTAGTAAATTTCAGAGAAACTTCTTTGAAAATTCACATTTTTCAAAGAATAAACTCCACTTCCTTGAAATAAAAAGCAGTCTCCGCTCCGTCCGCCATCAGCAATACGAGCGGTCCGTTTCTCCTGACATCCCTGATACTTGCCTGAAATTCCGTACGTTCGCCTTCGCGCATACGGAACCCGTAATACTGTCCGTCCTTGCGCCACAGTCTGTTCATATAGTCGGCGTGGAGCGTATCGGCGTCCTGCTCCAGACGCCGTTCCAGCATCCCGGACAGCGTGTCGAGCACCCGCGCCAGCGGAAGTTCCTCGTCCAACAGCTGATACATGCTGACGGGGTTGGGGGCGTCGCTGACGAATTCACGCTGATTCACGTTCAGGCCGATACCGATGCGACTGTTGTCCAGGCGGTTGCCTATTATGGTATGTTCTATCAGTATGCCGGAGATCTTGCGGTCGCCCACATACACGTCGTTCGACCATTTCACCATCGCCTTCAGACCGTAAGCCTCCAGCGTGTCGGCCACGCCGAGTGCCGCGGCCTCGCTGATGCGGAACTGCTGCTCGTCAAGAGGCCGCGGAGTCGCGTCAGCCACCGGCCTGTACAGCATCGTGACCGTCAGGTTCTTGCCCGGCTCCGACTCCCAGCTGTTGCCGCGCTGGCCCCGTCCCGACTCCTGATTGTGGGCCACCACCATGGTCCGGTCGCCAAGTTCGTGCTGATGCGCGGCGGCATAATTCATAGTGGAGTCCGCTATGTCCAAAAATACGTAATCCATCCTGTACTTACGAAACCCTTCCGCTACTTACGAAACCACTGTCAGCACCCTCTCGCCGTCGGACTGCACCTCGATGCGCACCACCACGGTGTCGGCTGGCAGGAAGTCCACCGCCACCCGAGGCCATTCCAGCAGGCACCACGACCCGGAATCCAGATAATCGTAGATGCCGATGTCGGCCACGCCGCGCGAATCGTCGATGCGGTAGAAGTCGAAATGATATATGGGTTTGCCGCCCGGCACGTCGTAATGGTTCACGATGCTGAACGTCGGGGAATTGGCGGCATCTTCACTGCCCAACAGTCGGGTCATCTCGGATATGAGCGTGGTCTTGCCGGCCCCCATCGGGGCGTCGAAAGCCACGACACGCCGGTCGCCGGCCTGCTTTATCAGCCATGCGGCCGCAGCGCCGAGTTCATCCTTACTCCTTATTATATATTGATTGTTATCCAATTATATATTGATTATTATTCGTCGGTTATTTGAACAGGAACACCTCGAGGATATACACGCCCGCACCGCAAAGATAGCCGAGCAATGCGGGAATCGAAAAGTGTTTCAGATACCATCCGAAGCTGATCTTCTCCAGACCCATCGCGATCACGCCGGCAGCCGAGCCGATAATCAGCATCGAGCCGCCCACACCGGCACAGTAGCTCAGGAACTCCCAGAACACGCCGTCCTGCACGAACTGCGCGGCATAACCCACCGACGCCGCATCGGTGACGGGATACATGCCCATCACACCGGCCACCAGGGGAACGTTGTCGAACACCGAGCTCATCATGCCCAGCACAACGTTGATGATATAGATGTTGTGTATGGTCTTGTCGAGCCATGCGGCCGTAGCGGCCAAGATGCCCGACGCATCCAGCACATCCACAGCCATCAGAATGCCGAGGAAGAACAGTATCGAGGGGAAGTCTATTCTCTTTATCACCATCTGCAGACGGTGCTGGCGCGCGCCCTTGTAGTGCGGACGGCGGTTATAGAATATTTCGGTATATATCCACAGGATACCCAGCACCAGCAGCATACCGACGAACGGCGGCATGTGTGTGGCTGTCTTGAACACAGGCACCATCACAAGGCCGGTGACGCCGAGAATCAGCATGGTCAGTTTCTCGCGGTGAGTGAATTCCTTGTGGTCCTGAGTCTCGGTGACGTGCACCGTGCCGAGCTCTCCCCGCAGCGAACGTCTCACCCAAAGTGCGGGCACCACGCAGGCCACGATAGAGGGGAGCGTGACGTAAGCCACCAGCGCCTGAGCCGTGACGTTGCCCTTCACCCAGAGCATGATGGTGGTGACGTCGCCGATGGGCGACCATGCACCGCCGCAGTTGGCCGCTATCACGATGAGTCCGGCGTACAGCAGCTGGTCGCTGCGCTTGTCCACCAGCTTGCGCAACAGCATGATCATCACGATGGTGGTGGTCATGTTGTCCAGAACGGCGCTGAACAGGAACGCCGTCACTAAAAGAATCCACATCAGCTTGCCCTTGCTGCGCGTCTTGATATGGTCGGTAATGATGGAAAAGCCTCCGTGAACGTCCACCAGTTCCACGATGGTCATGGCTCCGATCAGGAAGAACAGGGTCTGGGTGATGTCGCCTAATGCCTCTACAATCTTGACATCCAGCACATAGCTCAACGCCTGGGAATGCAGACTCTCGCCCTGCAGGCTCGGCGTCTGGGCTATGTAGGCCGCAAGTTTATCAGGTTCCACCTGCGGCACTATCCGGTCGGCGCACAGAGCGTAGATTACCCACAGCAGCATTCCCAGCACAAGCGCTATCGCCGTCTTGTCGACGCGCAGCGGATGCTCCAGGGCTATCGCGAGATAGCCCACGAAAAACATTACAATTAACGTGGTGATCATGGATGATTAGATATCGGGATTTTTATAAATTACACCATTACGCTTTGAAATGCACCGCGACATTGCGCATTGTGCATTATATCAGCGTCTCCTTTTCTTTTTCTTTGATTTCGATGATGTGGCTTTTGATTTGCTCCTGCTTTTGCTCTTGGACGAGGAGACACTGCTTTTGCCGGGCAGATTCAGCTTGTCGCCGGGCTGCAACTGGTCGCCGCTGCCGGTTATGCCGTTGGCCTTCTTCAATGCCGCCACGGTGGTGCCGTACCGCTTGGCTATGTTCGACAGATTGTCGCCGCTCTTGACGGTATGCGATTTGGGAGCCGCAGGCTGCGCTTTCTTCTTTTTGGCAGTTGTCTTGCCGCTCTTGGCCGCGGTCTGTCTGCTCTGCGTGGCGGAAGCCTCGTACGTGCTCTTGGTCTGGCGGCGTGCCGACTGGCGTGCCGCGCGGTAGTCGCTTGCGGCATCGGCCTGCGCGTTGGTGTCGCCGGTGTCGAGATGCTGTTGCTGCGAGCCGCGACGGTCGCGTGTCACGGCCACCTCCTCGGTCTTGCGCGGCGCGGGCAGGTCCTTGGCCTGGTCGTGCTCCTCGTTGGCCAGTTCCTCGGCATCCTCCTGCGCTATGATAGCGGCAAGCTGGGCGTCGGGTTCCGAACCAGGCTCGGCCACGACGCGGCGGGCGTATTTGTCGGCATTATAGTCGCGTATCTCCTCCTCGCTCATCAGGTATGCCTGCACCTGGCGCGACGGGAGTATCAGCGTGTAGCTGCGCTCGTTGTTGCCGGGAATGATGTCGGCGCGGAACTGCGGATTCAGCACGCGCAGCTCCTCCACCGGGATGTCGAGCACATGCGAGATCTGGTCGAAATGTATACGCTCGGCCACATGCACGGTGTCCATCACCAGGGGCTTGGTGGGCAGCACCGGGCCGATGTTGTGCTTGTCATAATAGTTCATCACATAGTTGGCAGCGATGAACATGGGCACGTATCCGCGCGTCTCGGGGCTGAGATAATAGTATATGGACCAGTAGTCCTGGGTATCGGGGGTGCCTCCTGCGCGGCGCAGCGCCTTGTTGACGGCACCGGGACCGCAGTTGTAGGCGGCGATGGCCAGCGACCAGTCGCCGTAGCTGTTGTACAGGTCCTTGAGATATTTGGCGGCCTTTTCCGACGATTTGTAGGGGTCGCGGCGTTCGTCCACCATGCTGTTCACCTCCAGGCCGAGTCCCTTGCCGGTACCCACCATGAACTGCCAGAGGCCGGCGGCGCCATGCTTGCTGGTGGCGTTGGGGTCCAGGGCCGACTCTATCACGGGCAGGTATTTCAGCTCGAGAGGCAGTCCCTCGGCCTCAAGCGCCTGCTCGAAGATGGGCATATAATATAATGACAGACCCAACAGGGCGGCCACCTGGTCGCGTCCGCGACGGGTGTAACGCTCTATATAGCTGCGTACTATCGAGTTATAGGGCATGTCAATGACCGTGGGCAGCTTCGACAGGCGGTCGCGCAGCACGGCGTCGCTCACCTCCACGTCGCCCTTACGGCGATAGCTGTCGTCGGTGGCGGTGTAGTTCTGCATATACCACCCCTCCAGCATACGCTGCGTGTCGGCCTCGTAGCTCTTGGGATACACTATGTGCGAGTCGGTTATCTCGGTGCGGAGGCTGTTCACGTTGCGGTTCTTCTGCGCCATCGCCGGCATGACGCCAAGCAACGCGGCCATAAGTATGATTGACTTTCTGCTCATGTTCGTTGTTAATGCTTAAAAGGTTAACGTCCACTGCAGTCCGAGGCTGGTGCGTCTCCAGCTCTGGTTCTGCGGGGTGATCACGGCCGGGGCCAGGTCGAGGCTCAGGTCGGGCGACACGTCGAAGTGTGCCATCTGCGCGTCGACGTATGCGTCGACCATGCAGACCAGATACAGCGCGACAAGACAGATGACGCACAGGTCGCGGTTGCGACGGTACTGGTCCTTGCGGTATTTGAAGGTCCTTTCCAGCCACGCCTTGTCCAGATCGGACTCCTTGACCGTGGGCGGGAAGAAGTTCATGTAGCTTTTGGTGTTGGGGTCGGAATCCATCAGGTCCCGGTAGCCCTGCATATAGTCGTTGTATTGGTTGCCGTTCCAGTTGGTGGCATAACCGAGGCCCATGAAACCACCCACCACGATGGGCAGCTTCCAGTAGCGGCGGTTGTATATCTGTCCCAGTCCGGGAAACAGCGCCGACATCCACACGGCGCGCGTGGGATTGGGATTGAACGGGCGGCGTCCCTTCTCGTCGAACGAGTATCCGTCGGCCGTAACCACCGTGGGCGGTATGCTGTCGGCCTCTGCCGTATTCAGCGAGTCGGTCGCGAGCGTCTCCCTGTCGTCGGGCAATACGCGCAGGTCAAGGTCCACGTCAACGTTTACGGTGGAGTCGGGGCTAAGCGGCTGGCGGTCGCGTATCACAGGCTTGCGGTCACGGGCCACAGTCACCGGCTGGCGGTCCTGCAGCACGGTCTGTGCGAACCCCGGCGGTATCACGAACAATATCGCCAGGGCCACTGTCAGTGCCTTCTCCATCCGAGTCAACCGTATGCCCATTCCTGTCACTTCACGCTGTCGAACGCCTTGATCAACCGGTGCAGATCGTCGTCGTTGTCGAATTTAAACGTAATGGTGCCGTTGCCCTTGGCGTTGCGGTTGAATTTCACCGGCGCCGAGAAGCGTGTGCTCAGGCTCTTTACCAGCTCGTCGTATGCCTCGTTGTCCTGCTTCTTCTCCTCCTGCGCGGGGCCTTCGTTCATTTTCTTCACCACGGCCTCGACGGCGCGCACGGACAGACCCTCCTTTACTATGCGTTTGTAGAGCTTGAGCTGGGCCTTGGTGTTGTCCAGTCCGAGCAGCGCGCGGGCGTGCCCCATCTCTATGTTGCGGTCGCGCAGGCCGAGCTGTATCTCGGCCGGCAGGCGCAGCAGGCGCAGATGGTTGGCTATGGTGGCACGTTTCTTGCCCAAACGCTCCGACAGACGTTCCTGCGTCAGCGAATAGCTGTCTATCAGTTTCTTGAAACCCAGCGCCACCTCAATGGCGTTCAGGTCCTGGCGCTGGATGTTCTCTATCAGCGCCATCTCGGTCATTTCGGAGTCGGAGGCCGTGCGCACGTATGCGGGCACGGTGACGAGTCCGGCCCTGGTGGCGGCGCGCCAGCGGCGTTCGCCGGCTATGATCTGATAGCGTCCGCCGGCCACCGAACGCAGCGTCAGCGGCTGCACTATGCCAAGTTCGCGGATGCTGGCCGCAAGCTCCTCGAGGGCCTCCGGGTCGAACGTGCGGCGCGGCTGCTCCGGATTGGGTTCTATCAGGTTCAGTTCTATTTCGGATATTGCCGATGCGCCTCCGGTCTGCACCTCAGGCACCGGCGCCGACGCAAACAGCGCGTCGAGTCCCCGACCCAACGCACGCTTCGTTCCGGCTGTCTTCTTATTCTGATCCATTGTCATGGTCATGCTTTCTTCTTACGTTTACGCTCGCGCGACTGCAGCTCGCGGGCCAGCTGACCGTAGGCGATGGCGCCCCGGCTGTCGGGGTCGTACAGCATCACCGGCAGTCCGTGACTCGGGCTTTCGCTCAGCTTGATGTTACGCGGTATCACCGTGGTGAACACCATGTCGCCGAAGTGTCCCTTCAGTTCCTCGAATATCTGGTTGGCCAGACGCAGGCGGGCGTCGTACATCGTCAGCAGGAAGCCTTCGATCTCGAGAGTGGGCTTCAGGCGCGACTTGATAATGCGTATAGTATTGAGCAGCTGCGCGATACCCTCCAGGGCGAAGTATTCGGCCTGCACCGGTATCAGCACGGAGTCGGCAGCGGTCAGCGCGTTTACGGTGATGATGCCAAGCGACGGCGAGCAGTCGATCAGGATGTAGTCGTAGTTGTCCTTGACGGGTTCGAGCACGCCTGACAGGGTACGTTCGCGGTCGGCGCGGCTCATCAGCTCCACCTCGGCGCCCACAAGTCCGATGCGCGAACAGATTATGTCCAGGCCCTTGACCTGGGTCTGCATTATGGCCTCCTTGGCGGGATAGCCCTCAATCAGACATTCGTACACCGTGGCGTCGGTGTCCTGAGGCTCCATGCCCAAACCGGACGTGGCGTTGGCCTGCGGATCGGCGTCCACAAGCAATACCTTGCGGCCTCCCGCTGCAAGACATGCACCCAGATTGAACGACGTCGTGGTCTTGCCCACGCCACCCTTCTGGTTCGCTATCGCTATGATTTTTCCCATAGACGTTCTGCTCTTACTGTTCAACTTTCGCAAGCTCAAGTTGATATTCATCCACTGTTGAGCAAGCTGAAAAACTTGCGAAACTTAAGCTATACCTATTTAAATATGCAAATTTACGAATTTATTCCCACATTCCCATACCGATTACTGCAAAATTTCCTTATTTCACATTTTTAGGCCTCAAACCCAAAACATAAACACGATACACTAACCCGAATACACTAACCCAAATACACTAACTCAAATACACTAACTCAAATACACTAACCCGACACACTAACCCGAATACATAAACCCGACATGCCTCGGAGAGGCTGTTTCTCATTAACCCCACGATGGCGGAGGGCGCGAAGCGTCCGAACGCCTTCGTGGGGAGGATTGCCGGCAGCGCAGATTGGTCGGAGACCATACCGCTGTACTATCACCGGGTTATGGGTATATCTACGAATAAGGCGAGCGACATGGTCTCCGACCAAGCTGTGACTGCTGCATCTTCACCCCACGAAGGCCAGTGCCAGCTGACGCTGTCCCTGTCCATCGTGGGGTTAACGAGAAACATGGTCTCCGACCATATACAGCCATATACCGACATATACCCATATACAGCCATACACCACATATACCACATATACCACATATACAGCCATGTACCGCCATATATCGCAGTTCTATCTATTGTTGACATTTATAAAAAATTAGAGTCAGTCTTCTCACGAGGACTGACCCAATTCCTGCTTGGCTTGTCGCCGCGCAGACGATAGAAATTACTAATGTATATAACCCAAAATTTAGACAATATCTTCCTTTCAATGCATAATGCACAATGCATAATATAGCTATGCAATTCAGACTGACCCGGCTCTGCCACTGGAGAGGCGACATTCCTGTCGCCTGACAATCAGTGCTGCCTCTGGAAAGGCGACATTCCTGTCGCCTAATAACAGGGACCGCCTGTCAATGCGCACTGCCTGATGTCTTTCGTAAACTTGATGTCTGGAGATTACTGCTGCATTAGTTATATTCTCCGTCTGGACGCTTTATCGTTCTTTGGTGGATTAATAACGCCGCACCCCGGAACAATATTTTATTCCGGGGTGCAAAATAATGTTAAAGATTTGCGGCCTATAATGTTAACGCCGCGGCAATGAAACCCTCGGCCGCCACCATTATACCGTGGCCCTGTATCTCGTTTAGTGTCTTTTCTATTATTATAACCCCGCTGACGGCCTTAAAGTTCGATTGCTTTTACCTGCATTTTTATTTGGAAGTTGAGGAATTGTTGATTAATTTTGTGATTATGATGGATAATGTGCCCAAACACGCGGGGAATGTGCCCAGACATGCGGAGTATGTACCTGTTCCGCACCACATTCCGGCTCCGGAATACAAACCGATGAGCCCGGAGGAGGAAGACCTGATGATCGAGAATTCGTATCAGGAGCTGCTACGTGCGTACCTTCAGAGCAACCATCGCAAGAAAGTAGAGAAAATAGAGCGCGCCTACCGTTTCGCCCGCGAGGCCCATAAGGGTGTGCGGCGCCGCAGCGGCGAGCCTTACATACTCCATCCCATCGCCGTGGCCAAGATCGTGATTTCGGAATTAGGCCTCGGCTCCACATCCATCTGCGCGGCCCTGCTACACGACGTGGTGGAGGACACGGAATATACCCGCGAGGACATAGAGAACAATTTCGGCGACAAGATAGCCTCCATCGTCGAGGGCCTGACCAAGATTTCGGGCGGCATCTTCGGCTCGCAGGCATCGCTGCAGGCCGAGAACTTCCGCAAGCTGCTGCTGTCCATGAGCACGGACATCCGCGTGGTGCTCATCAAGATGGCCGACCGCCTGCACAACATGCGCACCCTCGCATCCATGAGGCCCGAAAAGCAATACAAGATAGCCGGCGAGACCCTGTACGTCTACGCCCCGCTGGCTCACCGTCTCGGTCTCTACAAGATAAAGCAGGAGCTCGAGGACCTGGCATTCAAGTACGAGCATCCGCAGAAGTATGAGGAGATAATGGCCCTGGTGAACCAGTCGGCGGCACACCGCGAGAAGGTGGTGGAGGAGTTCGTGGCTCCGATACGCGAGAAGCTGGACGCCGCCGGATTCAAATACGAGATCAAGGCCCGCATCAAGAGCGCCTATTCCATCTATAACAAGATGGAGACCAAGAAGATACCGTTCAGCGAGATATACGACGTCTATGCCGTGCGCGTCATCTTCGAGAACGACGACGACTCGCAGGAGCGCCTGCGCTGCTGGCAGATATACACCTTCTTCAGCGACGGCCACAAGGTGCATCCCGACCGCCTGCGCGACTGGACATCGGTGCCCAAGGCCAACGGATACCGTGCGCTGCACCTCACGGCCATGGGCCCCGAAGGGAAATGGATTGAAGTGCAGATACGCAGCCGAAAGATGGACGAGATAGCCGAACTGGGCTATGCCGCCCACTGGAAATACAAGACCGGCGAATACGAGGACGATTCGGAGCTGGACAAGTGGATGAACACCATCAAGGACATCCTGGCCAATCCGGAACCCAACGCCATCGACTTCCTGGACACCATCAAGCTCAACCTATTTGCCCGCGAGATATACGTGTTCACGCCGCGCGGCGACTTGATAACGCTGCCGGCCAAGGCCACTGTGCTGGACATGGCCTTCGCCATCCATACCGAACTGGGCCTGCACTGCCTGGCCGGCAAGATAAACCACCGCCTCGTACCTCTCAGCTACGAACTGGACAGCGGCGACCAGGTGGAGATCATCACCTCCAAGTCGCAGAAGCCCGTGACCCAATGGCTGGAATACTGCAAGACGGCCAAGGCTCAGAACTGCATACGCGACTTCCTGCGCCGCAGCCGGCCGCACCTCATATCGCGCGGTCGCGACCTCCTGGTGCAGGTGGCCGAACAGGAGGGGCTGGACATCACCGACGAACTGGTACAGAACCTGTGCCGCAACCTCGGAGCCACCACCCCCGACGAGCTGTACGTGCGCATCGCCAAGGAGGAGATAGACCTGACGGCCGACCAGCTCAAGGCCCTGTTCAAGAAGCGCACCTCGCTGATACGCAAGATACTGCGCAACCCCTTCGCCTCGCGCAAGAAGCTGAACAGCCAGGAACCGCCCAAGGACCCCATCAACCGCAAGGAGGTGTATATCCTGCATCCCGACGCCGAAAAGCCGAACTATCTGCTCGACGTGTGCTGCACCCCCATCCCGGGCGACGATGTGCTCGGTTTCGTCAACGACGACGAGGAAGTGGTGCTGCACAAGCAGTCATGCCCCGTGGCAATGCGCCTCAAGACCAGCTACGGCCCGCGCCTGGTGGCCACACGCTGGGGCGGCACCGCCGAAAAGTTTATTGCCAAGATTGCCGTAGAGGGCATAGACCGCCACGGAATACTGGAGGAAATCACCAGCACCGTGTCGCAGAAGCTCGGCATCAACATACGCGGCCTCAACATCTCGGCCCCGCAGGAGGTGTTCCAGGCCGAACTGACCGTGCTGGTGGACAACACCGACACCGTCGAGTCCATCTGCAACGCCTTGAAGAACATCAAGGGAGTGCAGAAGGCAGCCCGAATCAGCTGATTACATACGGACCGGCTGAATATTGTTTATGAGTAAAATCGTTCAGCGATGAACAGAAAAAAAAGAGACTTTTCCCTGAAACTGCTGCTTATAGCGGGAGCCACGGCGGTAATCATGCTGTTGCTGCCGCACAACGACGTGCAGGACTATGTGTACGAGGAGAACCAGCCGTGGCGCTATCCGCTGCTGATGGCCGACTTCGACATGGAGGTAAAACGCGACGCGGAGTCCGCCCAGCGTATGCGCGACAGCATAGACCGCAATTTCCTGCCCATCATCAAGCGTCAGGACGACCGGGCCGACCGGCGAATACAGATGTTCAACAAGGCCATCACGGGCAAGACGCCCGACGTGTCGCGCCTTGTGCTCGGCAAATTGCTGAACGAGATATACGCACGCGGCGTGCTCGATTCCAAGGTGTACGACCGCATACAGGCGGCTCCCGGACACGAGGCCCGCATCGCCAGCAAGATCAACGGCGCCGACGCACTGATAACCATTGACTGCAACGAGATGATGTCGCCGGCCATGGCATTCGAGTTCATCGACTCGGCCTACCGCGTATCGGGCGCACCGGTCATTGAGCAGCACAACGACGAGATCGCTTCATCGCTCAATGCAATCCTTGTGCCAAACGTGGTGCTCGACACCGCCGCCGACCAGAAATTCCGCAAACAGGAATACCTGGCGGCCGACGCTTCCATAGGCGTAATCAAGAAGGGACAGCGCATCGTGGACCGGGGCGAGATCGTGACGCCACAGATATTCACCAACCTCAACACCTACCTGCAGAAAGTGGCCGAGAACCACAGCGAGGACCGCACCGACACCTACTTCTACGTGGGCCAGGCCCTGTTCATCCTGATATGCTTCTCCGGGCTGTACATCTTCCTGGCCGAATACCGCGAGAGGTTCTTCGCGTCGCTGCGCAAGATGCTGTTCCTCATGACGTTCATCACGCTGTTCGTGGTGTTCGCCGTGCTGATGTTCGAGTATTTCCGCAACGGCATCTACCTTGTGCCGTTCGCCGCCGTGCCGGCGGTGATATTGGTGTTCTTCGACTCGCGCACAGCCATATTCTCGCTGCTGGTCACGGTGATGATCTCAAGTATGGTGGCGCTCGAGCCGATGCAGTTCATCTTCCTGGAGCTGGCCGCGGGTCTGACGGCGGCATTCTCCATGCGCACGCTGAGCCGGCGCGGACAGCTGCTCAAGACAGCCGCCCTGTCGTTCGTGGCCTACGTGCTGGCCTACACCACGTTGCTGCTGCTTGACCACGGCACCCTCGTAGGGTATGAATGGCGGCTGATTGGCATTTTCGCCATCAACGCCGTGGTGCTCAGCTTCGTCTACATCCTGATACTCGTGATAGAGAAACTGTTCGGTTTCACGTCGAACGTCACGCTGGTTGAGCTGTCGGACATCAACAGTCCGCTGCTGCGCCGTCTGGCACAGGAGGCTCCCGGCACGTTCCAGCACTCAATGCAGGTGTCGATGCTGGCCGCCGAAGGCGCCCGCGCAATCGGGGCCAACACGCAGCTGGTGCGTACCGGAGCACTGTACCACGACATCGGCAAGCTGTACAACCCGCTGTTCTTCACCGAAAACCAGCACAACGTCAACCCTCACGACGGTCTCGACCCCGAGGTGAGCGCACAGAAGATAATCTCACACGTCACCAAGGGCATGGAACTGGCCCAGAAGGAGAAGCTGCCCGAGATGGTGCGTCAGTTCATCCCCGAGCATCACGGCAGGAGCCTTACAAAATACTTCTATAACACGGCGGTGAACAACAATCCAGACCCCGAACATCCGATAGACAAGAAGCCGTTCATGTATCCCGGTCCGAACCCGCGCAGCAAGGAGACCGCCATACTGATGATGGCCGACTCGGTCGAGGCCGCCTCGCGCAGCCTTACGGATTATTCCACCGAGGCCATCGACAACCTGGTGGACAAGATAATAGACGGCCAGGAGCGCGACGGATTGTTCCGCGACTCCCCCATCTCGTTCAAGGATGTGGAGGAAATCAAGGCTGCGTTCAAAAAGAGGCTGCAGACCATGTACCACGGCCGTGTGGCCTACCCCGAAATCAAGCAGCTGGAGGACACCGCACAAAATCAGCCCGCCGCGAACTAAAAACCGCCGAAACTACGTTATAACAGTATAGCAGCCTTAGCTATCTTAGCTATCTTAGCTATTTTAGCTATCTTAGCTATTTTAGCTATCTAAGCTATAACAACCCAGATAACCCGCAAATGACGATATTCCTGATCATAACCGCCTGTCTGTGCTACGCCACGTCCGTCTGGGCGCTGGCCACGCGCATCATGCTGGGCCCCGTGCTGTCGTACATCGGGCTGGTGCTGCTCAGCGTCGCCACACGCAACGGCTACCCGCTGCTGCCCATTAACGGCACCATCCTGACCGGATGGTTCTGCATGACATTGGTGGTGTCCGTCATCATCATGCTGCAGCCCGAACCGGTGCGCCGGCAGACACGCGGCATGGGATACATGATTGTAGGCGCCGTCACCGGCCTGGCTGTCGGCCTGCTCGCTTTCTCCGCTTCGCAAAACCTCACGATGCTGTATTCGTTCATGATCCTGGCCGTGATAGCCGGAATCTTCTTCGGACTGCTGCTCTATTCGCGCACACCCGACGGCCGCCCCCTGGCCATCGGCTCGCAGAACTTCTTCAGGTATCTGCTGGCCAAAGGATTCCCCACTGCCATTACCATGATGCAGATCGGCGTGGTCGCCGTGCTGACAATAGCCGTATATTGAAACACAATACATGAAGATATTCCGAAACATACTAATACTCACTGCTTTGGCAGCCGGAGCCGTATGCGTCACCGCCCAGAATGCCGCGAAGTCGCGCAAAATCGTGGTCGAGAAACCGAACCTGGAGGAGATCCGCACCTCCACCCTTGACCCTCAGAGCAAATACTATTTCCCGAAGCTAATGGCCAAATACGAGGTGAACGACACCACGATGACCAACGACGAGTTCCGGCACCTGTACCTGGGCTATATGTTCCAGGAGGACTACGATCCCTACCGCATGTCGCCCTACTCCGACCGCACGGACAGCCTGCGCAGCAAACCCACGCACACCCGCGCCGAGATAGACACCATCACCAAATACGCGCAGCTGGCACTGGCCGACAATCCGTTCGACCTGCGACAGATGTCGTTCCTGGTGCACGTGCTCAAGGAGCGCCGCAAGGACATGCGCGCCAAGATATGGGAATACCGCCTGGAGCATCTGTTAGGTGCCATCAAGAGCACCGGCACGGGCGAGGACATAGAGAACGCATGGTATGTGATATACCCCATGCATGAATACGACATGGTGCAGCTCCTCGGCTACGAGGCCACCAACGCCGACTTCATCGAGCCGGGCTACGACTATCTGTCCGTGCGTCCCGACCCGTCGGACAAGCGCAAGCGCGACAAATCGGCCCAGGGATTCTACTTCGACGTGCAGATTCCCCAGAACCAGTATGAACTGAAACATCCCGAATGATATGTCAACTATCCTGAATACGAACGGCACGGAACTGGAAGTGCCGCAACTTCTCGACGCCGCCAGTTTCAAATGCGCCGTCTTCACCGCCGAATGGAACGCCGAGGTCACCGACGCGTTGCTTAAGGGCGTGACGGACACCTTTGCCAAGGCAGGCGTCAACCCCGACAATATCTTCTCACAGCCTGTGCCGGGCACAGTCGAGCTGGTGAACGCCGCCGGCATGGCCATGCGTCATCTGCAGGATCTGAGCGCCATCATCATCCTTGGCTGCGTGGTGCGCGGCGACACGCCGCATTTCGACTACGTATGCCAGGTGGTAAGCCAGGGCGTGGCCGAGCTTAACGCGCGCGGCGAGGCCCCGGTGATATTCGGTGTGCTTACCGTCAACGACATGCAGCAGGCCCTGGACCGTGCAGGAGGCCGCTTAGGCAACAAGGGTGCCGAAGCGGCGGTGGCGGCCATCAAGATGGCCAACCTCCACATCCATACCGGAGCCTTGCGTTACGCCTCGTTCCGACAGTAAAACCATTAAGAATATAGTAAATAGTAGGAAGTTTTTTTAATAGAAAAAGGCCGGCCTGTGAAGGTCGGTCTTTTTACTTGTATCGATTTATATTGTTACTTGTATCGTTTATATCGGTCCGTATATCAGCAGCCTCCACAGCCCCCTTTGCCGCCGCAGCAGCTACCCCCATCGTCATGGCCGCCGCAGCCTTCGTCGCCGCCGCAACCGCCGCCATGGCAGCAGCCTCCGCAACCGGACGCGGGATGAATCTCCTCCTCGGTGGCGTCGCGCACCGTCTCGATCTCGCCGGCAAACGTGACAGTCAGCCCGGCGAAGGGATGGTTGAAGTCCATAACCACCTTCGACCCTATGGCCGCTACGGTGCCTACGACACGGTAGCCCTCGGCCGTCATCATGGGCAGCGCCGCGCCTACCTTCACCTCCTCGGCCAGCTTGCCGTCGCGCTCGAATATCTGGCGGTCAAGTTCCACCACGTCCTCCTCGTTGCGCTCGCCGAAGGCCGCTGCCGGCGGCAGCGTCACCTCGAACTTATCGCCGGCCTTCAGGCCCTCCATAACGCTTGCAAGACCCGGCACTACATCCTGGCTTACGCCATATATCATCTGGTCCGGGCGGCTCTTGGTGGCCTCGAACAGCTTGCGGCCCGTAGCCGCGTCGGTAAGCAGATAGGAATACTCTACGTATTTGCCCGGTGATACTGTATCAGTCATAGTTTAATTCAATTATTTTCTTCTTTCTCCTTGTCTTTCTTCAGGAAGCGTGTTGCCGTCTGCATCTTGGCCAGGAACTGACGCCATGCGGAGTCATGTATCACATTGGCATCGATATTATCGAGCAGATTCAGTATCTCCTGCTCCAGTTCCACGATTTCCAGGGCCACGGCGTGCGGCAGCACGGCGTTTAGCAGCCGGCGCGCACGGTCTATCTGCGCGCGGCTGCGCATCAGCAGACGCGCCACCTCGATGGTCATGGCCACCTCGCGGCGCGTGACGCGGCCTGCACGCTTCTTCGACAGCTTGATGGCTTCCATATAGAACTTCACGGCGCCCTTGTAGTCGCCCGTGGAGGCCATCATCTCGGCGTCCTTGCACAGCGATTCCACCAGCTTGTCGGTGGCCGTGGCCACGCCGTTGTGCACCTTGTCGTACAGCAGGCCGGTGTGGATCTGCTGCTTGGCCAGCATGTCCAGCATCTTCTTGCGGCTGCGCAGTATGCGCGTGGACAGCTCCATGGCCATGACGTGATACTTGCCGAAGCGGTCGGCGTCGAGCTTAAGCAGCGGCTCCAGCAACTTGAAGATCTGTTCCAGCTCCTTCTTCGACTGCTTGTAGTCCTTCAGCGCGTAGTGTATCTCCGACAGGTCGAACAGCAACACCACCACGGCCTCGCGGAATTCCACATGGCTGTAGTCGGAGAAATCGCGCATGGCCTTTAGCGACTCCACGGTCTTCTCGAGCACCTTGTTGTATTCCTCGGCCTCGAACAGTTCAAGAGCCTCCTTGCGCTGATTCACCACAGTCTCCAGGATACGGGCGTCGTCCGAATCCATCTTCATCCCCTTGAAATGGGGTGCGTATTTCATAAGACTCATTTTCTCAACATATTTCAGGGTTACCGGACTGACCGGAGGACTTGTGGCCGAGATACCCGCCGTGATGACGCTTGGCGTACTCCTCCTTGGTGAATCCTATCTTTTGCATTGTAGCCACCACGAGCACGTCGCCCATCACGGTCATCATGGTGGTTGATGTGGTGGGCGTCAGGCCTAACGGGCACACTTCGGGGCTGTTGCCCGTGCTCAGCGTGACGTCGCCGTGCGTGCCGAGCTGCGACTCGGGGTTTCCTGTTATAACAATTATGGGAATTTCGGGGTTCAGCACGCGCGCCAGCTGCACCAGCTCCACTATCTCGCGGGTCTTGCCGGAGTTGGACAACAGCAGCAGCAGGTCGTTGCGCTGTATGATGCCGAGGTCGCCGTGCTGCGCCTCGCTGGGGTGCAGGAACACGGCCGGAGTGCCGGTGCTGCAGAATGTGGTGGCGATATTCATGGCTATCTGGCCGGCCTTGCCCATACCGGAGCATATCAGCTTGCCGCCTCGCCGGTTCACGTGCTCCACTATCAGGTCTACCGCGCGGCCATAGTCGTCCGTCACAGGGATGTTCAGTATGGCCTGCGATTCCCGCTCCAGAATGGAGCGCATTATGTCGTTTATGCTATTCATCGGGATTAAATTCAATTTTATCGGGATTAATCAAGATTATCCGGATTTATCGGGATTAATCGGGATTATCCGGATTTATCTGGATTCATCGGGGTTAATCGGATTCAGGGCTATGGAGCGCTGCAGGGCGCGGCGCCATCTGTCGGGCATCGGCGCCGACTTCTGCGTGGCGGGGTCGAAGCTCACCATCACCGTACGGCACGCCGACTTGATGCGGCCCGTGCGCGCGTCGGCTATGACCTGCAGGATGTGGAAGCTGCGGTCGTGTATCGCCTCGCAGCGCGTGCCTACCACCAGGTCCTCGCCGAACATCAGCGGCTCCATGTAGGTGCACTCCACGTTGGCGATGACCGTCTCCACCTTGCGCCAGTCTATGTCCCAGTCTACTATATCCTTGAAATACCACGCCTTGCCCGTGTCGTAGAACGAGAAGTACACCGTGTTGTTCACATGTCCCAGGATGTCTATGTCGTTGAACCGTATCTCCACCGGTATGCGGTGCGGAAACGCCGACAGCGGCGGCAACGTGTCTATGTCTATCATTATTCTCTTTCTGTTTATATCGGGTTATAGTAAGACCCGCGGGGTCTTACCACTGTGTCAGGACGTGAAGCGTATGCCGCTGATCACGTTCTGACCTAATTTCTTATTCAATGCTTCCATGAGCCGGGAGCGGCACATGGCCAGATCCTGTCTCAGCGAGGCGTTGGCCACGGGCACCGTCATGACGCCGGCGTTGACCGTGGGACGGCCGCACAGCGACGCCAAATCGCGTCCTAACGTCTCGGGGAAGATGGCGCAGGCGCGTGTCTCCAGCAGCTTCTGCGTCATGTTCTGCTCCTCGATGGCGCGCCGCAGCACATCGCCGAGCGCTTCGGCCTCCACTCGCTTCATAACACCGTGAAGCGGCCCTCCTCCACCTCGTACATACGGCTCGGTCCCACCAGGGTCGACACCGTCTCGTCCAGGTGCTCGCGGTTGGTGTCGGTGATGAAGATCTGGCCGAAGTTTCCGCTGCTCACCGTGCGCATGATGCGGCCCACGCGCTCGGAATCCAGCTTGTCGAATATGTCGTCCAGCAGCAGTATCGGTTTCACGCCCGTCACGTCGCACAGGTGCTCGTAGATGGCCAGCCGCAGGGCTATCACATAGCTTTTGAGCTGACCCTGGCTGCCTACGCGACGCATGGAGTGTCCGCGCAGCTCCATGCAGAGGTCGTCGCGGTGCACGCCCTGATGTGTGAAGCCCAACACGCCGTCCTTGGCGCGCCCCTCGTCCAGTATGAGCTGCAGCGGCTTGCCGTCGAGCACGGACGTGTAGCTGAGCGACACGCGCTCCTGTTCGCCGGCCACCTCCTCGTAGTAACGGCGGAATATCGGCTTGATCGACTCGGTCCATGCCTTGCGGGCCTCGTACACCGTGGCTGCGGCCGAACACATGCCGGCCTCCACGCTTTCGTACAGCAACTTGTCGCGCACTCCGGCGCGCAGCATACGGTTGCGGCTCTCCAGCCCGCGGTTGTAGCGTATCAGCTCGGCCAGGTAACGGCGGTCGGTCTGCGAGATGACCATGTCCAGCAATTTGCGGCGCATCTCGCCGCTGCCCGTCACCAGCATCGAGTCCGCGGGCGTCACGGCCACAATAGGGAAGCGCCCGATATGCTCCGACAGCTTGCCGTATTCCTTGCCGTTGCGCAGCAGGGTCTTCCCCTTGCCGCGCTTGATGCCGATGGACACGTCCTCGTCGCCGCCGGCGTCGGTAAGGTAATGGCCCTTGACTAAGAGCATGTCCTCGCCGTGGCGTATCAGTCCGCTCTCGGGCATGGACTGCATGGGACGCGCCATGCTCAGGAAATGGATGCCCTCAAGAAGGTTGCTCTTGCCCATGCCGTTGCGCCCCACGAAACAGTTCACTCCCTCGGAGAAGTCCAGACGGGCCTCCCCGATGTTCTTGAAGTTCATTGCCTCGAGTGTGGTTATGAGCATGATTGAATCAGTTTAAGTAAAAGCCGCGGGCTTTTACCACGGTCGGAACGGGGTCACGGTGCGTGGTTGGCCCTTACGGCTGCGGGCTTAGTCCTTCTGGCCGTAGGCCAGGTCGCCGGCGTCGCCGAGACCGGGCACTATGTAGGAGTGCGCGTTTATTTCCTTGTCGATGGCTCCGCACCACAGCGTCGACTTCTCCTGCGGGAAATGCGTGCGCACGTATTCCACGCTGGGCTCCGAGGCTATGACGGACGCTATGTGTATCTTGGCGGGTGTGCCTTTCTGCAACAGTGCCTTGTAGGCCAACTCCATCGACGAGCCGGTGGCCAGCATCGGGTCCACGATGATCAGCGTCTTGCCTTCGATCGATGGCGATGCAAGGTATTCCACCACGATGTCGAACGAGTCGCCCTTCTCGCGATAGCGGCGGTAGGCGCTGACGAAGGCGTTCTCGGCATGGTCGAAGTATGACAGGAATCCGTGATGGAACGGCAGTCCGGCGCGCAGTATGGTAGCCAGCACAACCTGATCGGCCGGTTCGTGACACTCGGCCTCGCCTAACGGCGTGGTCACCGTGACGGTCTTATAGTCCAGACGCTTGGAGATCTCGTACGCCATAATCTGGCCTATGCGCTCCAGATTCATGCGGAAACGCATCGGGTCGTTCTGGACGGTGACGTCGCGCAGCTCCTCCATGTAGCGGCTCACCAGACTCGGATGCTCGTCAAAATTTATTACTTCCATTATTTCGTGTCTTTTTATGGTTCTGTCTTTACAACTCAGGCGGTGCATGAGTTCAATATCTCAAGGCTGCGGGCCACGTCGCGCTCGATGCCGAGGCGCAGGTCGCCTATGGTCTTGAAGCGTTCTTCGTCGCGTATTTTGGTCACAGGTCGGATGCAGAGTTCCGCGCCATACAGGTCTCCCGCAAAACCGGGAATGTGCGTCTCGACCGACACTGGACCCTGTTCGCCGAACGTGGGGCGCATCCCTATGTTGGTGACGGCCGGCAGCTCCGTGCCGTCGGGCATCGTCACCATTGTGGCGTAAACTCCCCTGCCGGGCAGCTGCAGACGCGGGTCGACACTGAGGTTGGCGGTGCGGAAGCCGATGTCGCGTCCCATCTCGCGGCCATGCACCACATTGCCGCGCAGCGTCCAGGCGTAGCCCAACATGGCGTTGGCGCCTGCTATGTCGCCGGCCGCAAGCGCACGGCGTATGTCGCTCGAACTGACGCCCGGCTCCACCCCGCAGCTCAGCACCTCCACGCCCATGCCGCGTCCCAGCTCCTCATAGTCGCGGATGCCCAGGTCCGCGCCGTCGCTGCCGAACGTGTTGTCATAACCCAACATCACCCCTTTGGCGCCATATTCGTCGCGCAGCCGGCGCATCCACGCCTCGGCCGTGAGGCGGCGCATCCGTTCGTCGAAATGCACCTCGGACACATCAAAACCCAGGTCGCGCAGACGCGCGTCACGCTCACCCGGAAGCATCAGGATGTGAGGCGCGCGCGCAGGATTGATCATGGCCAGCGGATGACGGTCAAACGTCACCACAACCGGCTGCCATCCACGTTGCTCCCCCTCCTGGCGGAGACTATCCAACAACAGACGGTGCCCGCGATGCAATCCGTCGAAGGTGCCTGTCGTCACTATCCTGTCCATTCCTTTTCCTAAACTTTGATATCCGTTTTGGGTTGACAAAAATGCGCCTGCGCGCTCTTAATTTGCAAATATAATGCTTTTTTGTGGCATTATTGCCCAACTATGCCGTTTTTTTGTTATTTTTGTACTTAGAATGTAAAATGCCTGAAAAATCATGAATAATATCAATTCAGTAGGCATTCTGACGTCGGGAGGCGATGCCCCCGGCATGAATGCGGCCATCCGCGCGGTGACGCGCGCAGCCATCTACGCCGGATTTAAAGTCTACGGCATCTATCGCGGCTATCGCGGCCTCATCTACGACGAGATCGAGGAGTTCTCCACCCAGAACGTGTCGAACATCATACAGCGCGGCGGCACCATCCTTAAGACGGCGCGCTGCAAGGAATTCCAGACACCGGAGGGACGCCAGTGCGCCTACGACGTGCTGAAACGCCGCGGCATCGACTCGCTGTGCGTCATCGGCGGCGACGGCTCGCTGACCGGTGCCCGCATCTTCGGCAACGAATTCCAGTTCCCCATCGTGGGTCTGCCCGGCACCATAGACAACGACCTGTACGGCACCGACACCACCATCGGCTATGACACGGCCCTGAACACCATCATGGACTGCGTGGACAAGATACGCGACACTGCCACCAGCCACGAGCGCCTGTTCTTCATCGAGGTCATGGGGCGCGACGCCGGCTTCCTCGCCCTGAACGGTGCCATCGCCAGCGGCGCCGAGGCTGCCATCATTCCCGAGATCTCCACGCAGGTCGACCAGCTGTCGGAACTCATCAAGAACGGATTCCGCAAGTCGAAGAACTCGTCGATAGTCCTTGTGGCCGAAAGCCCCATCACCGGCGGCGCAATGGGCCTGGCTCAGCGCGTAAAGGAGGAATATCCCGGTTATGACGTGCGCGTCACCATCTTAGGCCATCTGCAGCGCGGCGGCTCGCCAACGGCCAACGACCGTATCTTAGCTTCCCGCATGGGCGCCGCTGCCGTCGACGCCCTGCTTGACGACCAGCGCAACGTGATGATCGGTATCAAGAACGACGAAATCGTCTACATACCCTTCACCAAGGCCATCAAGAACGACAAGCCGATCAACCAGGATCTGCTGTCCACGCTGCGCCGTCTCTCCATCTGATGAAGCGTATCTTCTAACTGATGAAGCGTATCGCCTGATGAAAACCATCGAAAAGATACAGAAATTCATGAGCGAGGCCACTAAAACTGCGGCCTCGCTCGTTAAAGTGCCCCTGATGTCGGGGCGACCCTCGCCGGCATCGTCCGCCCGGCGCGACACGGTCATAATCATGGGCAACGGTCCGAGCCTGAAGGAAGCCCTGACCATACACCGCGAGGTGCTGGACTCGACACCGAAGTTAGCTGTCAACTGGTCGGCCATGACTCCCGATTTCTTAGTACTGAAGCCGGAATACTACCTGCTGGCCGACGGCGTGTTTTTCAACCCGGCGGCCTCGGACAACGTTCCGAAGCTGTGGGACATAGTGAACCGCATCGACTGGCCGCTGACCATGTTCGTACCGGCCAGGTTCCGAAAGTATCCGGGACTGAAGACGCTACCTAAGAACATCACGGTAAAATATTTCAACCTTACCCCGGCCGAAGGCTGGACAGGCGTGACCCATTGGCTGTTCCGTCTGGGACTGGCCATGCCGCGCCCGCGCAACGTGCTGATACCGGCCATAATGTGCATGATTCGCGAGGGATTCAGACGCATTGTCCTCACCGGCGCCGACCACAACTGGAGCCAGACGCTGTGGGTCACCGACCGCAACCGAGTGGTGACCGTGCAGCCCCACTTCTACGAGGACGACGACGACGAACTGAGGCGCATCGAGGAGCTGTACAAGGACATCCACATCCATCAGCTGTACGAATCGTTCGCCATAGCCTTCCGCTCCTATTTCGCCGTGCAGGCCTACGCTCAGAGCCGAGGTGTCCGGGTGCTGAACGCCACCCCCGGCTCCTTCATCGACGCCTTCCCGCGCACCACCCTCGACAGGTTAGGCGATTAGCCAGCCATCGATGTTGCGTGTTTCCGGTGAGATATTGACGCCTACCTTCACGACAGGCTTGGGATTCATCGTATTCTCAAATGGCAGAGCATAATCTTTCTCATCAATCTGGGCCAATGCCTTTTCCGGTGTGGAATCATATTTGAACTCAAGGATGTAAATGGCCTTGGGACCGTCAAGCACCATGTCCATGCGACCGCGTGACGTACGGCGCTCCACGTCTACATTCATACCCACCAGCCTCGCTATGATCAGAATGTCTTTCTGCCACTGAGACTCCCGGTTGGTATCGGACATATACGGAATGCCGGCCAGGAACGACTGTAATTCGCGCAGGAAGCCGTCGATATCGTCCTTCTTGACAAACCGTCTGAGCGAACGCACAAAATTCTGAGACTCCATTGAATCCCCACCTTGTATCGCCTGCATCAAATTATTGAAGAATCCGTTACGCACTTCCATATTGGGATATCCCAATGTGTATTCCCCATACTCCGCATCATATTCTTTGATGGTCAGATAGCCGGTGAAGTAGCACGCCAATGCCAGGTTGCTGCCCAGCACATCGCCGCTGTCAAGGTCAGATGTAGACACCACCGTTCCTTCGAGGTCGGGGGTGCCCCAGTCGTTACTGAGGAACTGATTGATCAGACGGGTGGGGGTGCCTGACTGGAACCAGAAATCGCGTATGTCACGCGAATAGATCGCCTTGACTACGCTGAACGGATTGTATATGTCCACCATGTCTTTCGAGAAATGGTAGCCGTCATATCTTTGCTTTAACTTAGCCAGCGCTTCATCGGCAGTCATATCCATTCCCTTACCCAAGTCCACGATTCCTTCCTGAAAATTGTCGTGCAATTCCTCGGTAGTGATTCCGCATATTGCGGAATACCTCGGATCGAGCGAAATGTCCGTCAGGTTGTTGAGTCCGCTGAAAACGTTGATCTGTCCCAGTTTCCCCACACCGGTCAGGAACACGAACTTAAGGCAGTCCTCGCTGGCCTTCATCACTCCGTAGAAGTCATGCAGGATCCTGCGGTGCTCGGCTTCAAGTTCCTTATTGTCCGCCACGTCTATTATAGGCTTGTCGTATTCATCGATAAGTATCACCACCTGCTGGCCCATTCGTTTGTACGCCTCCCGGATTACATTGGTGAAGCGGCGTGCCGGAGCCTCGTCCGACGACAATTCGCCATATTGTTCCTCCCACTCCGACAATACATCCGACAGCACCCCCTGCAGTTCGCCCGGTGCCCTGTATCCTCCCCGCATAAAGTCAAGGCGCAGCACCGGATGCCGGGTCCATTCCCCCGGCTCCAGACCGTCGATGGCCAGACCGTCGAACAGTTCGCGCTCGCCACGGAAATAAGAATCCATGGTGGATATGAGCATACTCTTGCCGAACCGGCGCGGACGGCTCAAAAAGAAATACTTGCCTGTGGATGCAAGCTCATGTATATACTTCGTTTTGTCGACATACAGAAAGCCTCCTTTTCTGATTTCGCGAAAACTCGACTGGCCTACCGGATACTTGATCATGACGATGTCTTTTAGGGTCTGTTCCTTAATTCAACTTTCAAAGATAACGAATTTTCTTTAAAAACGCAAAAAAAGCAAAAAAGGTCCGGGACTCGGAGTCCCGGACCTTCCTTTTCGTATCGGTGTTATGTCTTACTTCTTGACAGCCGAGTAGCTGTAGGGCACCTTGCTCAGGTCGAGGGTCACTGTGAATGTGCCGTCGCCGGGAGAAGGCAGATTGGCACCGTCCAGAGTCAGGTTCGAGGGTTCGCCACCGAGATTGATGTCCCAGTTGTCGTTGGCGCGGAACTTCCAGCCGTTGCCTGCCGCGAAGGTCACGTCGCCCGTCCATGTCAGATAGTCTGCCGACATGGTCAGCGGCTCCTGGCCTCCCCATCCGTTCATGTCGCCGATGGCGCCAAGGGTGGAGATCTTGGTCACGGTATATGTCAGTGCCTGGGTGTCGACCGTCAGCCAGTACAGGCCTTCCTCCTCCACGCTCAGGTTGCCTGCGCCGCCGTCAGTGGACAGCTTGCCCTCGCCGCCGTCACCATAGTTGGTGCCGTCCCAGTTGGGCTTGCTGGTAACCTTGAACGCACCTTTCAGATGCGCGAAACCTACATACATCTTCTTATTGGCGTCGAACATCAGCTTCTGGCATTTGTCGAAGCTCCAGCCGTTGGAGTCACCGGGGGTATAGATCATCTCCAGCTCCTTGAAGCTCCAGGTCAGGTCCTCCATGTTGATGGTCATCAGGAACGAACCTGCCTTCTTCATGCAGCCTGCCTTGCACTTGTCATTGCCGAGAACAATCTTGCCTTCCAGAGCCGTGTCGCCGTCCACTTCCGTACCTGCGACATTATCCCAGCTGCTGCTGTCGATGGCGCTCTGCGGAGCTATCTTCCACCACCAGCCTGCCGTGGCCTGTTCCTCGGTGATATTCACCACGATTGTGAATACCGGATCATCGTAGACATCGGCGTCGCTGTGCTTGAAGGGATAAGCGTCGCTCAGCGCCCAGTCGTTGCATGTGCCGATCAGGTAATACGCGTTCTCGATGGTGAAGTCCAGGGGAATGGGGGTCACCATTATTGTCTTGGCGCCATAGTAGTTGTCCAGACCGCCGATGCGTATCAGCTGGCCGCCCACGGAGGCTAACGCCTGGAATCGTACGTACATCGGCTTGGCCTTGGGGCTTCGGCCCAGTTCCTTGCGGAAATACTCATCCCACTCCGCACGCGACACGGAACCGTCGGTAACCGTCAGTTCGGTAGCACCGGCGAAGTCCTCGTTGGTCGCAAGTTCCATTACGAAGTGCACGCCGTCCTGATACAGGGAGTCGGCCTCTACCAGTCTGATTACGGGCACCTGGCCGTCGGTGTAATCGTTCAGATTCAGGTCCTGACCGGCAAGTGCCTGGCCTAAGGCCACTTCCACGCCGTTGGACTCCAGGATGGGTCCCTGGGGATTCGTCTGGGGAATACCCAGAGTGTTGTCCTCGCTACAGGATACAAATCCCAACGCCAGAAGAACCGCACCGAATATAAGTGATTTTTTCATTTGTCTTTTGTCTTTTATCCCGCGGGGTTCCGGAGTGAACCCCGCGGATGTTGAAATTTGTATTCTTGTTATTCAGCTGTCTCGAATGTCACCTTCATGGTCTGGAGGTTGACGGTCATTTTCATCTTTCCACCGTCCCAGTTGGTGATGTTCCAGTTACCCTTGCCGTAGACGCAGGCGCCGTTGTAAACGCCATTTTCCATCTGTACGGATGCGTCGGCGCCGTCATCGGAGTTGGAGCCGATGGATGGCAGGTTGCCGTTATCGCCCCATGCGCCCAGTTCCTTATAGAATCGGAATCCGGCATTGGCCTGGTCGTGAGTGATCTCGAACGTACCGTAATAGATATTCGATCCTACGGCATCGGCGGCTTCCTCAAGAATGAAAGTGCTTGCATTGATGTCCCACCCCTGTACGTCACCTATCAGATAGATGCGTGCCGGGAGTTTGGCTGCCGGATATGGAGCGATGGTAAGGGGAATCACGTTGGACAGGATCTCGCTGTAGTCGCAGTTGGCTACGAACGAACGCACACGGAAATAAACCGTGCGGGGATCGGCCGAGAACTTATCCTGGGTGTCGTTGCTGACATAACCCATCAGCTTGCAGAGGGCCTGCGACAGATTCTCGCCGTTGACCGTAAACTTGGCCTGCTGCGACAGACCCTCCACGCTCTCGTATGTGGCGAAATCCTCCGTAAAGGATACCTGAGTCTGATAGTTGGGCACCACGCCGAGGCCATAGTTAGGCTGCGACACGGTCAGGTCCACACCGTCGTTTGCAGTAAGTACGAATGTCTGGTTAGCCATGGTCGGAGTGTTGAGATGGAACTCCGTCGGTTTCTCCAGACGTGGCTCGGTATCGGCCTTACAACCTGTCAGAGACATACCGGCTGCAAGTGTCAGAGCCATAAAAAATATTGTCTTTTTCATTTGATTCAATTTTTCAGGATTTCCACTTTTAATATCCGGGGGTCTGAGTCATGCTCTTGCCGTATGTGGCCACCACGTCGGCGGGAAGCGGGAAGAGTTTCATGTGGTCGCCGATGGCGCCTCCGTTACGCACGTTGTTCTTCCATGCCCAGTTGTAGGCGTTGCCGGTGAACTTGTTGAAACGGATCAGGTCCGTACGGCGTGTGTTCTCCCAGTAGAGCTCGCGCGAACGCTCGTCGATCATGTTGTCGAGAGTGTACTCGCCGGCCACCCATGCGGGAACGCCTGCACGCTCGCGGACAACATTCACATATTTCAGACCGGTGGCCTGGTCGCCGGCTCCGCGCAGGGCGCATTCGGCAGCCATCAGATACACGTCGGCCAGACGGATAATCGGGAAATCGGTGTCGGGATAGTTGTTGCTCAGGTTGGGCAGTCCGTTCACTTCGGGAACACCGGCCCAGTTGAACGTGAAGCCTGTGCCGGGGTCGTCGTAAGTGTGGCGGGGCATCGTACCGTCAGCATTGGCCTTGCAGTTCGTGTATTTGACGGGAGCGTAACCGCTGGTGAATGTCGAGAACTCGTCGTTGGCTTTCGTAAAGCCCTGCTTCTCGGTACACCACAGGTAGGTACGTCCGTCGTTCGACTCTCCGTTCAGGAAGTTGAACTTGTCGGCCAGCTGCTCGCGGGCATGCATACAGCTCCAGTCGGCATTCAGACCGTACAGCACCTTGGGCATCGAACCCGCGGATATACCTGCTGCGATCAGGAATTCCGTACCGCCATAACTCTCGGTGTAAGGATACTGGAAGGGAACGCCCCACAGGATCTCGTTCTGAGCCTTCAGGCTTCCGCCGGGCATGAACATATCGTTGCTGCCGCAGAACAGGGCCAGATAATCGTTGGCCAGACCGCTGCCCTGGAAACCGCCGCCCTGATGACGGCTTATGATGTTCTGGGCATGCTCCCAGCACTTGGCGTACATGTTCTCGCCAATCCAGGATTCCGCATTCAGATAGAAGCGGCACAGCAGCGCCTCCACACCGTCCTTGCCTACACGGCCGTAGATGCCCGACTCGTTGAAATTAGCCAGCACGTCCTCAAGGTCGGCCGTAACGAGGTCGAACAGTTCCTTGCGGGTCTTCTGCTCGGGAACCTCGCCGTATGACATATCATCCCAGGCGCGGACCGCATTGCCGAAGAAGTCGATCACGTAGTAGTACGACAGGTCGCGCAGAGCGCGCGCCTCGAGTACGAACTGGTCGCGTACGGGGAAGTTGGCCTCACCTACGTCGAACGTACCCTCCTTGGCCTGACGGATGAAGTCGTTGCACACTGCTATGTGAGTGTAAAGACGGCCGTATGCGCCGTACAGGTTGCCGTTGCTGGTACCCCAGGTGGAAGTACACAGATCGAACACTCCGACGTCGGGCCAGACCCAGCACACCTCATCTGTTGTGAATTCGTTCAGCATGAAGATGACGCGTGTCCAGTTGGACGTACCGCCGTCAAGTCCGGAGATATCGGATCCTCCGTCGGGGCCTGACTGACCCGATACGGCCAGCGAACTGTAGCATTTGCCCATCACCTGACCCATATATTCCATCGGGTCCTTGCTGAAGTCACCCGAAGTGATGGTGTTGGGATCTTTAGGATCCTGGTCCAGGTCTTTGACACAGCTCGTAAGTCCGGCCATCGACACCACCGCCAGTCCCATCAGGAATTTATTGATATATGATTTCATATTGTTTTCCTTAAAATAATGAGAAAAATTTAGAATGTGGCCATCACGCCGAGCGTAACGGTGATCGGGCGCGGGTATATGTTGTTGTCTATACCCCAGAACACCTCGGGATCAAGACCGTTGTAACCGGTGATGACGAAGGGATTCTGAACGGCGCCGTACAGACGTACCGAAGGAATCTCGCCCTTGATGTCGGTCCATGTGTAGCCTAACGTGATGTTGTCGCAGCGGAGGAAGCTTGCGTTACGCAGCCAGTAGTTGGACAGATAGCGGTTGGTGGTTTCGCCCCCCTTGAATATATGCTCCGCATCGATGATGTTATGTATACCCGACGTGTTGTAGGTATCGATCAGAGTGGAGTGGGTGGAAAGCACGTCGTTGTACACGTAGTTGCCGATGGATGCGCGGAGCTGGAAACTCAGGTCCCAACCCTTCCAGGAGAATGAGTTGTTCCATGCCATAGTCACCTTCGGGTCCTTGGAGTGACGGAGAACGCGGTCGTTGTCGTCGATGGTGCCGTCGCCGTTCTGGTCGACATAGCATCCTTCGATGGGATCGCCGTTCTGGTCATATACCTGCTCGTAGAGGCTGTAGGTGTAAGCGGGATAACCCACCTTGTGCACCTGTACCGTATTACCCGTACCGCCGGAAATACCGCCGGCGGTGATGTACGAATTCTCGTCGTCGGTAGCGTTCAGCTTGGTGATCTTGTTCTTGTTCCATGCCACGTTCAGGCTGGTGGTCCACGTGAAGTTGTCGGTCACGACGGGCTTCGCGGTGATAGTACCCTCGACACCGAGGTTCTGCAGCGTACCGATGTTCTGGTCCATCATGTTGGAGGTGGCGCCACCGGGAGCTACGGTCACGTAGCTGAGCAGGTCTTTCGACTCACGCAGATACCAGTCCAGAGCCAGAGTGATGCGGTTGTTGAGCCAGCCCATGTCCAGACCTACGTTCCATGTGGTGGTTTCCTCCCACTTCAGGTCGGGATTGTAGATGCCGGGATACAGGGTGCTGATGTTGCCTTCGTACTTGCCGGTATAGAGGTTGGGATAGAACGAACCGGTGTTGGTGCTCTGCACGTACACGGGCATATAGGGGAAATATCCGCCCACCGACTGCTGACCGGTGACACCCCATCCCAGGCGGAGCTTGAATTCGTTCATGGTCTCGCGGGCCTTCTCGAAGAAGGGCATCTCGGAGATCTTCCATCCAAGGGCTACGGAGGGGAACAGACCCCAGCGGTTATTCTTGCTGAAACGTGAGGTTCCGTCGTCACGAAGGGTGACGGTCAGCAGGTATGTGTCCTTGAACGTATAGTTCAGACGTCCGAAGAACGACACCAGCATCAGGTTGCCGGTGTTCCAGAAATAATCGGGATTGAAGTGATCGCCCGGCTTGGTGGTGTTCGGATCGATGGTCAGGACGCCGTTGGTGGTGGAGGGTCCGTAGAAACCGTTGGTGGTATAGACCGTACCGTTGTTGTGGCCGAAGGCGTCGAAACGCTGCCAGGAATAACCGGCCATTACGTCCAGATACGACTGGATGGCCTGGAAGTCCTTCTTATAGTTCAGATAGAAGTCCAGCAGGGTGTTGCGGCGCATCTCGTAGACATGATAGTTGGAGCCGGCACCGTTCTTGGCGCTTTCATTCCAGGATGTCGGGGAGTTCTGCGCGATGTTGATGTTCTCGAACGAACGGCTCACGTCGTAACCCAGGTTCAGGTTCAAGTGCAGTTCGGGGAGGAAATGCAGCGCATAGTCCACCTGGAAGTTACCGTTGCTGCGGAACACGTTCGACACGTCGTGACGGTCCTTGATGACAGCTACCGGATTGACCGTACCGTTGATGTTCCAGGAGTTGTAGCGGTCGGTGGTGACCGACGTATAGCCGTTGTAGAAGTAGGGGAAGTCGGGATTGCCGGTTGCATTGTAGGAATGCACGGGCTGCGTGGGGTCGAACGCGATGGCGGCGCCTACGGCACCCTCGTTGGAGAACCGGTTACGCATGTAATATCCCTTGACGTTCGCATTGATTTTCAGCAGACCGCCGAAGAATTCGGGAGTCAGGTTGAAACCTGCGGTGACGCGCTGCATCTGCGAATCCTTCAGGATACCGTTGTTCATGGTGTAGGATGCGCTGACGCGATAGGGCAGGAATCCTGCCTTACCACCGATGCTGAGGCTGTATTCCTGGTTGAACGAGGTGCGGAGCACCTTGTCCTGCCAGTTGGTGCTGGCGGTGCCGAGCTGGGCTGCGGCTTCGGAATCGGCGCCCCAGTGCTCGCGGATCAATGCGGAGAACTTGTCGGCGCTCATCACGTTCCATGTCTTGCGCGGAGTGTTGACGGCAAAGTTGGCCGAGAAGTTCAGCTGGGGCTTGCCACCCTTGCCACGCTTCGTATTGATGATGATGACACCGTTGGATGCGCGGCTACCGTAGATGGCGGTTGCGGAGGCGTCCTTCAGGATGGTCATGGACTCGATGTTGTCGGGAGCGATCATGGCCAGAGGGTTGGCCATACCCTGTACGCCGTCGTTGGCCAGAGGCACACCGTCAAGCACGATCAGAGGGTCGTTGGATGCCGAAAGGGACGCACCGCCGCGGATTCGGATGTTGGCGGCTCCGTCGGGCTTACCTCCGTCGGGAGTAACCACCACACCGGGGCTGGCGCCCACCAGCAGGTCCTGGGCCGATGTCGAGATTCCGGCCTCGACTGCATCGGGAGTCACAAGAGCTACCGAACCGGTGGCGTCCGATTTCTTGACGCTACCGTAACCGATCACGACCGTCTCGGCCAGCATCGTGGCATTCTCCTTCATCACGATGTTCAGGTGGGTCTGCCCGTTGACGGACACATCCATCGGATCGTAGCCTACGTAACTTACCGTTAATACGGCATTCGACGGTACCTCGATCGTGAAGTTACCGTCTATGTCGGCGGCTGTTCCGTTAGAGGTGCCCTTCTCGATGATGGTCGCCCCTATCAGGTCTTCGCCTTGCTCGTCCGATACATGGCCTGTCACCGTGATCTTCTGAGCCAACGAGGGAAATGCTATCGCCAATAACATCACTGCTATCAGACACATCCCCTTGTTCAGATGAAAACATAAGTTCTTCATGCAGGAATATGTTTTAGTTTTACATTGGGTTATTTCTTCTCCTATGTCGCGTTTCTCACGTCCGTCCTAACAACGGACCTTAGATTAAGTATCTATATATCTGGTTGTTGAAAACTATCCAAGCTTTTTCATGGTCTGTGGAGAGAGAAGGATTGCGCCAGTATCCAACTTGGTCGTTTGCATTAATGCTTGCAAAAGTAACTATAAAGTATTAATAATTGTAAAAATGCGCAAAGGTTAACATTGTTAATTAACAGTTGTTAATATTTCACCAGGCCTTCACAGGCGCCATGCCGACCGCACCTTGCGCCGCACGGCCACGATGTTGAACGCCACGATCAGGGCCGTAAGCGCCGCTCCGGTCAGCACCGACACGAGCACACCCCTCGGCTCGGCGCCGAGACCGGTGATGGCTCCGAGGTACGACCAACGCATGGCGAACATGCCGCCGAGTGCCAATACATACGCCGCCACCGACGACACGGTCACCAGTTTCATATACGGCGCGCCGACGGTGCGCAGGTCATAGCCCAACATCAGCAGCGCATGCAGCTTGTCGCGGTTCTTCTCCATGATCAGCGACACCGACAGCAACAGGATAAAGAAGCTGAGCAACGTGATGACGCCGCCTATTACCAGGATGATTCCCGTAACTACTTTCAGCAGGAAGCTGGCCTGACTGGCGCTCTTGTCGCCGGCCATCTCCCAGCCGTGTTCCTCTAAGTATGGCGCGATGGCCACGTCGCCGGGGCTGCTCACATCCACTATGACGCGCTGGGGCAACTTCTCCGTACCGTCGCCCAGCTCGCGGTTGGCTTCCTGCAGGAAGCCTTCAGGCACCAGAATGGTGTTCAGACGGTTGGAGTATCCGGCTATGTGGCCGTGCATCTCCTTGCGGCGCATACCGCTCTCGTCGCGCAGCACCAGCGTCATGGGAATGCCGCTCATTATTCCTTCCGACATGCGGGGCAGTCCGGCCGAGCCGGCGAATCCGAAGTTATACAGCGTCAGATAGTCCTTGCTTATTATGACTGGCACGTCGTCGCTGCCGGGGCGCCACGACCACTGCGAGGCGGGCACGTCCACGAACTTGTCGGGAATGGATTCGAAGAACATGTATGTGCTCATGCTGTGACTTCCGCCCTGCACGGACATATATGCCTTGAAATTGTTGGCAGTGAACAGGCCCACGTCGCGGACCCAGGGCTGACGGCGCAGGTCGGCAACCTCATCGGAAGTGAATCCCTGGTCGGCGCCCTCCAGGGTCTGGCGCGAGGTCACCTTCTTGTTCAGCACAAGATAGTCGGTGGATATGAACGAGTCGTCGGCCTCCCAGATACCCCTGGCGTCCTGATAGAACTGCAGGCCGCCCAACACGATGGCCAGGCCGATGAAATTGGATATCACGAAACCCACGATGCGCGGCACCGAGGTGTTTTTCCGCAACAGTCTGCTTACGAGTTTCATAGATGCATTCGTTTGTTATAGTCGAGCAGCAGGTGGTTGCCCACGCTTGTGGAGATGATGCCGGCGCCTTGCCTCCGGGCTTCCTCGGCTATGATTTCGGCGGCGATACGGTTGTTTTCCTCGTCCAGGTGCGACACCGGCTCGTCGAGCAGGATGAAGTCGAATGGCTGGCACAGGGCGCGGATTATGGCCAGACGCTGCTGCTGCCCTATCGACATGCGCCCGGCGGGATAGTCGCGGCGAAACAGTATGCCCAGCCGGCGCATCCACTCCTCTATCTGCGCCGGCCCGGCATGATGGGTCAATGAATTCTTGAGCTGAATGTTGTCCCAGGCCGAAAGCTCGGGAAAGAGGGAGAGTTCCTGAGGCAGATAGGCTATGTTGACGCGGCGTACGCGCTGCCAGTCGTCGGCATCGAGTCCGGCCACATCCCGGCCGTTGAACAGCAGCGTGCCTTCGTAGTCGGTGCGCGCTCCGAATATATAGGAGCACATCGACGACTTGCCGCCGCCCGACGCAGCCTCCACCAATACTCTCTCGCCGCGACGGAACGTCAGGTCGGCGTTCCACACCTCCGACGCCGGAATGCTCTCCCCCTTGAACACACGCGGCAGCATACCGCGCAGCGTGATGCTTTCAAGCGGACTGAACTCCATCCCTTTCATTATCCTTATCTCCTCTCTTACTTTCTTTATAGATATTGCGGCCTACATGGCCAAAGGGTCAATTCATGCTTAAGATCAGTGCCTTAACCGCATTGACATTCTGGTCTTTCGTCTCCGTCTCGCATTCCAGAACCACGCTGCCCGATTTTGGCACCAATTTGACGGTCACGAATTTCAGGGCGTTGTTCTCGCCGGGATTCTTGATGAAGTCGGACGAAAGCACCACGCCCATGATGGAACCCTTCAGTTTCTGACCCATCAGTGCGGGGCTGTTGGCGCCGGACATGGTGCCGCGCTCGAATGTCACGAGCTTGCCCTGCTTGGCGGGACGGCAGTCCAGTTCGTTCAGCAGACCCATCAGGTCGGACGTGCTGCCGTCGTTGGTCTGGATGGCTCCCTGATACGCGCCTTTGTCCTCACCTCCGACGGACACCGCCACGGTGCCGTCGATCGAGCTGAGGGCCCCGAACACCACCGACAGCATCGACAGCTGGCCCTTGGTCTGCTCCTGCAGCTGCTTTATCAGTTTGGCAGGAACGGCGATGCCGATCACGCCGTCGGCGTTGGCCTTAAGGTCGTTGAACAGCGAGGTGTCAAGTTTCTCGGAAGCATACAGGAATTTGGCGTCATTACCCTTGTCGTTGAGGATATGGGCCGTCAGCTTCATCATGCCTTTCTCGAAGTTCATGGTGAACGATGCGAAATTGGCGTCCTCGAACACGGTGCTTGTCATCATCTTGACCACGGCGCGCTGCTGGAACGGTGTGTTGGCGGTGTTCATCATGCCCGCTAAGTCGCACCATCCCGACACATCGGCATCGCCGTTGGTAAGAAGTTTGCTGAAATTGCCGGAAGCGAACGACTGTTTGTCGCTCAGAGCCATGTATTCGCGGATCTTGTCGGGATCGATGGTGCTGCCCCCCGAGCCGAGAATCCAGAACTGATTGCCGGACATGGCCATGTCGCCGGCGTGGCTTACGCCGTTGCTTTCCTCCACGGGCTGGCCGGACTTCTTCTGCATCCAGGCCTTGAATTTGTCCGTGTCGGTCAGGAATCCGGTCAGATATACCTTGTATCCGTCGCCGAACGCCACGAATGCCGAGGGTTCGACACCGGTATCGCCGTTCAACGCCTGCATGAATTCCTGATTCGACGAGTTTTTGTCCAGAGCGGCCTTCAGGTCGGCGTCAAGCTCGATCCTGCCATCTTTGACCTTGGCCCCGGCCTTGTCAAGAAGCGACTCGACATCGACCTGCACTACGAACGACGCCGTGTTGGGTACTTTCTGCAGCAGTTCCTCCACTTCCGCGCCGCCGTTCTTGCGGCAGGAGGCAAACGAGAGCGCCAGAAGCACGGCGCAAAGATAGCATATTCTTTTCATAGCCTGGTATTTAGGTTATTAATAAATTCAGTTTGGAGCAAGACCCGCGGGGTCTTGCCACAGTAATATGCAAAAACGCTGGGAGGGCCCTGCGGGGGGGGGCTTGCCACAGCCGTATGTAAAAAAACTAAGGGCGTCCTCGCGAACGCCCTGTAGTTGTATATCGCTGTTTTAATTTGAGTGGGTGGAGATGGATTCGAACCACCGTAGGCGTAAGCCAGCAGATTTACAGTCTGCCCCATTTGGCCACTCTGGTATCCACCCGGGCTTATGTCTTTGCGCTGCAAAGTTAACACTTTTTTTATTTCCTGCAAAATTTCGCATCAGGAATTATACTTTTCACTCTTTTTTTGATTTCGGGACGCCAATATTAAGGAATTTTTTCTTTATAATGATGTGCAATTAACTTTTTTTCGTTAACTTTGCAGACTGAAAAAGGTTATAAATATAACACAGAGGCACCCTCCTCCGGAAAGACAAGGCATGACGAATGCAAGGAACAAAATATAACAAAAACCCAAAATAATAATTATCTGTTATGGATACACTTAACCTGTCGCAGTACGGCATTAAGGATGTAAAGAAGATCATCCACAATCCGAGTTATGATGAGCTGTTCAAGGACGAGACGAACCCCAGCCTGGAAGGCTACGAGAAGGGCTACGTCACCGACCTTGGCGCCGTAGACGTATTCACCGGCGTATACACCGGCCGTTCGCCTAAGGACAAGTACATCGTTAAGGACGAGGTTTCCGAGGACACCGTATGGTGGACAACCGAAGAGTATAAGAACGACAACCACCCGATGACCACCGAGGTATGGGACAAGATCCGCGAGAAGGCTGTAAAGGAGCTGAGCGACAAGACCCTGTATGTGGTTGACTGCTTCTGCGGCGCCAACGCCAACACCCGCATCGCCGTCCGCTTCATCATGGAGGTGGCATGGCAGGCTCACTTCGTGACCAACATGTTCATCCGTCCCACCGAGGAGGAACTGAAGCACTTCGAGCCCAACTTCGTTGTGCTGAACGCTTCGAAGGCTAAATGCGAGGACTACAAGGAACTCGGCCTCCACAGCGAGACTGTAGTGGCATTCAACATCAAGCAGCGCGAGCAGGTGATCCTGAACACCTGGTACGGCGGCGAGATGAAGAAGGGTATGTTCTCGATGATGAACTACTTCAACCCCCTGCGCGGCATCGCTTCGATGCACTGCTCGGCCAACACCAACATGGACGAGACCGAGACCGCTATCTTCTTCGGCCTCTCCGGTACAGGCAAGACCACTCTGTCCACCGACCCGAAGCGTAAGCTGATCGGCGACGACGAGCACGGATGGGACGACGAGGGCGTGTTCAACTACGAGGGCGGCTGCTACGCCAAGGTGATCAACCTCGACCCCGAAAGCGAGCCCGACATCTACAACGCAATCACCCGCGACGCCCTGCTTGAGAACGTTACCGTTCGTCCCGACGGAACATGCGACTTCGCCGACAAGAGCGTGACGGAGAACACCCGCGTTTCCTATCCTATCTACCACATCAAGAACATCGTCAAGCCCGTCAGCAAGGGTCCGGCCGCCAAGCAGGTTATCTTCCTGAGCGCCGACGCATTCGGTGTTCTGCCTCCCGTTGCCATCCTCGACCACGAGCAGGCCAAGTACTACTTCCTGAGCGGCTTCACCGCCAAGCTGGCAGGTACGGAGCGCGGCATCACAGAGCCCACCCCCACATTCTCGGCTTGCTTCGGCCAGGCTTTCCTGGAGCTGCACCCCACCAAGTATGCCGAGGAGCTGGTTAAGAAGATGAAGCTGAGCGGTGCCAACGCTTACCTCGTGAACACCGGCTGGAACGGTACCGGCAAGCGTATCTCCATCCGCGACACACGCGGCATCATCGACGACATCCTGAACGGTGACATCGACAAGGCTCCCACAAAGAAGCTGCCCTACTTCAACTTCACCATCCCCACGGAGCTTCCCGGTGTAGACACCAAGATCCTCGACCCGCGCGACACATACGCCGATCCCGCAGAGTGGGACAAGAAGGCCAAGGAACTGGCCGGCATGTTCATCAAGAACTTCAAGAAGTTCGAGAACAACGAGGCCGGCAAGGCTCTGGTAGCCGCAGGTCCCCAGCTCTGACAAGCCTTAACGCAGGCCTCCGGGCCTGACACCCGATACAAGGGGCGTGCCTTTCCGGCGCGCCCCTTCTTTTGTGCCGCCGCTCCCCCCGCCCCCCTTCTTTTGTCTCGGCGGCGAGCTTCAGCGAGCCCACCCATGTCTATACTATAATATCCATTTATTTGTGAGAGTGCCCCTTATTTTCCCCTCTTTCTTGGCCGTCTCGCGTTTTTTGGCTATCTTTGACAAATAATTACAATAAACACTACAACTTCTCATGAACCTTAAAAAAATCTCCCTCCTGTTGGCTGCCGCGGCAATAACAGCACCGGCAATCCGGGCGGAAATAGTAAACATCACCACCGACCATAATTCCCTGGTGCTGGACGCCAAGAAAGACGGAAGCCTTGATTTCCTGTACTATGGCACACGTCTCACCGACGCCGAGGCCGCAGCTCTGCGCGACGCCGGCATCCCGGCTCTGGACGCTTTCCCCTTCTACGGCACATTCCCCGAGCATGAGTCGGCCATGGCCATGACCCATGCCGACGGCAACATGACCATGGACATGGCCGTGCAGGGCGTCACGACAGCACCCGACGGCAAAGGCACCGTCACCACAATCACTATGAAGGACCGCTTCTATCCCGTGACCGTGGCGCTGAAGTACCGCACCTTCCCCAAGGACGACATCATCGAGATGTGGACCGAAACCACCAACAACGAGAAGAAGAACATCACCCTGCGTCAGTTCGCCTCCATGTCGCTTCCCGTGCGTTACGGCGACGTATGGCTGCAGAACTACCACGGCGCATGGGCCAACGAGGCGCGCGTCAACGACGAGCCCCTGCGCCCCGGCATGAAGGTGATCAAGAACCGCGACGGCGGCCGCAACTCGCACACCAGCCACGGCGAGATCATGCTCAGCCTTGACGGCAAGGCACAGGAGCAGACCGGCCGCGTCATCGGAGCCGCCGTGGAATACGGCGGCAACTACAAGCTGCGCATCGACACCGACGAGAGCCTGCAGCACCGTCTGTTCGCCGGAATGGACGAGGAGAACTCGGCCTACAACCTGAAGCCGAAGGAGACGTTCGTGACGCCTCCCGTGGCCATGACATATTCTGCCGACGGCATGGGCACCGTATCGCGCCGCTTCCACCGCTGGGGCCGCGAGAACCGCCTGGCCAACGGCGACAAGGAACGCAAGATTCTGCTCAACTCGTGGGAGGGCGTTTACTTCGACATCAACGAACAGGGCATGGACCGCATGATGCAGGATATCGCGTCGATGGGCGGCGAGCTGTTCGTGATGGACGACGGATGGTTCGGCGTGAAATATCCCCGCAAGAACGATTCCTCGTCGTTAGGCGACTGGATGGTGGACACCCAAAAACTGCCCAACGGCATCAACGGCCTGTTGGAATCGGCAAAAAAGCACGGCGTGAAGTTCGGTATCTGGATCGAACCTGAAATGACCAACACCATATCGGAGTTCTACGAGAAGCATCCCGACTATGTGATCAAGGCTCCGAACCGCGACGTGGTGAAGGGCCGCGGAGGCACGCAGCTGGTGCTGGACATGGCCAACCCGAAGGTGCAGGACGTGGTGTTCCACATCGTGGACACGCTGATGACCAAATATCCTGACATCGACTATATCAAGTGGGACGCCAACGCGCCCATCATGAGCCACGGATCGCAGTATCAGACTGCCGACAACCAGAGCCACCTCTACATCGGCTACCACGAGGGGCTGAAGAAGACACTGGAGCACATCCGCGCCAAATATCCCGACGTCACCATCCAGCTGTGCGCCAGCGGCGGCGGCCGCGTCAACTGGGGTCTGCTTCCCTGGTTCGACGAGTTCTGGACCTCGGACAACACCGACGCGCTGCAGCGCATCTATATGCAGTGGGGCACCAGCGCCTTCTTCCCGGCCATCGCCATGGGCTCGCACATCAGCGCCACGCCCAACCACACCACCTTCCGCACGGTGCCAATCAAGTTCCGTTCCGACGTGGCCATGAGCGGCCGCCTGGGCATGGAGATCCAGCCCGCCAACATGAGCGAGGAAGACAAGGCCCTGTGCAGACAGGCCATCGAGGAATATAAGAAGATTCGTCCCGTCGTGCAGTTCGGCGACCTTTATCGTCTGCTGAGCCCGTACGACAACAAGGGTGCCGCGTCGCTGATGTACGTCAATCCCGAGAAGGACGACGCAGTGTTCTTCTGGTGGAAGACCGACCCGAGCTACGGCCAGAAGATGCCGCGCGTGCGCATGGCCGGTCTGAACCCCGACAAGCTCTACACCGTAACCGAGCTGAACCGCATCGACAACACTCCACTCCCCTTCGAGGGCAAGCAGTTCACCGGAAAGTTCCTGATGGAATCGGGGCTTGAGATTCCCGTCAGCCACGACGTGGACTGGCACAAGAAGATGGACTACTCATCGCGCGTGCTCCGTCTGAACTGATCTCGACAACACACAACAAAACCATCATAACGACCAAACCTTAATGGCTCAATAACTAATACTACACACAACACACGTCGGGGTACATGGAAATGTGAATTTCCGTGTACCCTTTTCATTTCATATCGAAATTCCGGTTTCCTTTGCGCCAAAATTCCGGTTTCCTTTGCGGATTTTGACATAAATTTTGCAAAAGCTCTTGATTTATTCCGGATTTATATATATCTTTGTAGTTAAGATAACACGAACGCTGTCCTGCTCTCCTCCAGCTATGAATATTGATTTGCACGGCATTAACCTAAAAACTATGGCACACCAGAATAACTCGACACCACTCAATCAGGACATCCTGACAGAGATAACCCCTCTGTCGGATTGCGATTTCTTCTACATGGTGGACCGCACCAAGGATGCGTTCAATTTTCCGATACACAAGCACGACGAATTCGAGATCAATTACGTTGAGAACTGCGCCGGCGCACGCCGCGTGGTGGGCGACAACGTCGAGACGGTGGGCGACCGCGACCTTTGCCTTATAGGACACGGCATTGAGCACGGATGGGAACAGGCCGACTGCACCAGCAACAATATTCGCGAAATAACAATACAGTTTCCCTCCGACATATTCGGCGAGGAAATGCTGCGACGCACACAGATGGCCAGCATCAAGGCCATGCTTGACTCCTCGTCCAAAGGCATCGCCTTCCCGGAGTCCAGCATCGAGAAAGTGTCGCATATCATCAAGGCTATGAATGACACAGAGTCGAGTTTCGACAAGATGATAAAGCTGCTGGAGCTGCTGCATGTACTGTCCATCGATCCCGATTCGCGCACGCTCAGCAGTTCGTCGTTCAGCACGGCTGCCGTGTCGTCCGACTCGCGTCGGCTCAAGAAGGCCCAGGACTATATCATCAAGAACTATAAGAGCGACATACGCCTGAACGATCTGGCCGACTTAGCGGGCATGTCGCCCAGCAGTTTCAGCCGGTTCTTCAAGCTGCGCACAGGCCGGAGCTTCTCGGACTATGTCATATCCATCCGGCTCGGCATAGCCAGCCGCGAGCTGATGTCGTCAACGAAGTCGATATCCGAAATATGCTACAACTCCGGCTTCAACAACGTGTCGAACTTCAACCGCATCTTCAAGAAGAACAAAGGCTTCACGCCAAAGGAATTCCGCGAGATATACAAGCGCAACAAAATCCTAATCTGATTTTTCGAACAGGAGAATATCTATTTTTAGACAGAAGATTATTTTTAGACAGGAGAACAGGAGAAACAGGAGAGTCTGTTTTTGACTGTAGAATGTTTTTTAGACAGGAGAACAGGAGAAACAGGAGTGTCTACTTGAAATAGGCCTCCTGTTTCTCCTGTTCTCCTGTCTAAATTTCTCTTATTATTTCTCCTGTTCTCCTGTTCTCCTGTCTAAAAATATTCTCCTGTCGATAATGATTCTGCTGTCTCAGAACTGGAATGTAAGGCCGAGGCGGGCGGCGATGCCGGGTACCGGCACGCCGGGCAGCCACTCCTGATGCAGACGGTTCAGCAGGTTGTCCACATATACTTCGGCGCGCAGGTTCTTCAGAATGTCGTACGTCGCGCTGAATCCCAACATCGACAGGTTGCCGATGCGCTGTCTTGTCAACTCGCTTCCATCAGCCCCGGCTATCAGCAAAGGCACCTTGCGGCAAGCACGGAGATCCCAGTCAACGCCTAATTTAAGCGTGCTCCAGGGATTGCCGCGCACGCCGATGTGCGCCGTCACCTCCGGCATATCCCATCCGCTGAACCAGGCCTTGTCGTCCTCCTGCGGCATATAGTTCATCTTAGCCTCGATACCGAAGTATTCGCCGTAATTATAAGCCAACGTGATGCCGATCTGGAATCCGCTCAGATTCATGTACGTTCCGAGATAATCCTCAGCCACCGGCTGCGAGGATGCCGCCGAACGGCCGTACAGGCTCAAATAGGGCGTGTTCCAGCATCCGAAGCTCCGGTGAATGGTGCGCTTATAGGCGCCTTCCATCTCGGCGCGGAAGCCGGCGAACGGCCCGAATCCGAATTTCAGACGGGCTTCGACCGGAGTATAGGCCGGCGTCATGTCCACAATGGCCGGCGCGCAGAATTTGGATTCCATTACATTGTTATGCAGAGAGTTCAGCTCCGTTCCTCCCGTGGCCGAAAGCTCCAGTCCCACGCCGCGCGTGTGCCAGCCGAACCTTACGTCCGGAGCCAAGCGCAATGCCGTGCCGTTGTCGGCAAACACGTCGATGCGCGGGCCTCCGTAGAATGTAACGTTGTCGCCCTCCCACTTGTAGTAGGGAGTGAACGAAAAGCGGCTGTAGTTTTTCGGCATAGCCGGTGCAAGCCGCGTCTTGTCGGTATAGAGCAGGAAATCGGCGGAAAAGTCCAGACCTACCACCGAACTGCCACCGAAGCGGTAGCCGGCGCCCAATTCGGGCGAAATCAGCGTCTCGCGGTTGCCGGGACACTCGTCGGCGGTTAACGCCGTATAGAAGCTGCGGAACGCCGTATAGTTCACATCTACGCCGGCGTAATAGCGGAAACGGCACTCGGCATTCGACGTCCACTTAGCGTGAAACCGTGCCTGGTTCAACGTCTGTGTCGGCGCGTCCGGCATATCGGCCATCGGCAGCGGATTGAAGCCGTAATAATTGAAATATGTCAGGTTATAACGCGCATCCACATCCAGCATACCATATTTAGGGGCATTATGTCGCAGATACAGGCCTAACGTCTCGTCATAAATCTTGCGGCGCGTGTCCTTCACCGCATCCGACAGTTTCGGCTTCCACAGCGATGTGGAATTATGACGCAAATAGACGCCGCTCAGAGTCTTTCCGTCGTCCACGAACCGGTATCCTGCGTTGACTATGGCGTCGAGGCGCGTGCTGAGCTGCAGCTCGGCATATCCGCGATATGGCCAGCGGGCGCGGGTATCGTTCCAGCCGGTGGCCGGCATAGGCACACCGAGAGGCGCGAAATCGGTCACCACGCCGTCCATGTCGTAGTCCAGATGACTGTCCGTATTGCCGAGGCGCAGACGCTCGGGAAACGTGTTGACGCGGTCCTGCAGTATGACTTCGGGCTTGTAGGTGCCCTCCACCTCCACGGTGGGGTTATATTGAGCCGACGCCGTCAGCGCGGACAGCAGGGCCGGGATTGTCAGTATCTTGGTAGCTTTCATTTTTTCAGGGACTTGAGACGTGAATTGATGTCCGAGAGGATGTCGGCTTCGTTGCCGGGATAATTGTCGCGGAGGGATGTGAGGTATTCGCGTGCCAGCTCGGGACGTCCTAACTCGCGGCAGGCGTCGGCCAGGACTATGAAGCCTTTGGCCAGCCAGTAAGTGTGGGGCGTGCCGGTGTCGGTAAAGGAGTTCATCATGTCGAATGCCTCCTGTGCGTTGCCGGCATCAAGTCGACGCTGTGCCAGCGTCACGGCCGAGGCGGCGCCCACGGGACTCTCTGGGTTGCGCGACAACGTCTCGTACAGCGCGTCGGCCTCGTCGTCGCGTCCAAGTTTGCTCAGTGCGTTGGCCTCGTAATAATCGAGGTCGGCCGTGTCGTCAGCACCGAGCGAACCGGCTTTTCGTATGCGCTTCAGGAGTTCAAGCTGCTCGGTCGGGGCATCGCCTGTGCGGTCATTGGCCGCAGCGGCGCGCAGCAGCTCGTCCACATCGGCGTCGGGCGTGATGGCCAGACGCTTGCGGTATGCCTCGGCCGCCATGGCAGTCTCGCCAAGTTCCTCGCAGGTCAGCGCCTTCTCCAGCAACGCCGCCGACAGCCATTTGCTGCGCGGATAGTCGCGCACGAACTGGTCGAGAAGCGTTATCTTCTTGCGCTGTCCCTCACTCTTGCCCGACAGCATCGCATATCGGTATGCGGCATAGTCGGAGTCGTTGGCCTTGTCGGATATGGCGTCGGTGTAGAGCTGGCGCGCTCCGGTATAATCGCCTGTGTAATAGAGGCAGTCGGCACGGCGTATCAGCGCGTCGTCGCGCATGGCCTTGTTCAGCGCGGGACGGCTCTCCAATGCCTTGGAGAACGTGGCGGCCGCCTGGCCGTAGCGTTCAAGGCGATACTGCGCGTATGCCAAGTCGTAGAGACCCAACGTGCGGTTGGCCGAAGCGGGCGCACCCTGCACATAACGTGAATAGCTGCGTTCGGCGGCGGTGAACTGACCCGCCTCATAACGGGCGTTTCCTAACCATAACAGCGACTGCAATGCCAGGTCGGCGTCCGACGTCTTCATCTCCGACGCCTTCTCGAAATATGGCGCGCTTCCGGCCACATCGCCGTTGGTGGCCATGCTCACGCCCTGCGCGTACAGGGCCTTCTGCTTCACGGCCTGCATCACCGGCGTGGGCGTGCGCGTGCCGTCAACGGTGCTGATGGCTTTCAGATAATTATGGTCGTTGTAGTACGCCGTGGCGAGGTATTCGCGCATCTCCTCGGCATGAGGCGACGCAGGCCAGCGGCGCATGTACGTCTCTATGAGTTCGGCCGACTTGCCGAAAGGCACACCGGTGCCGCGTGTCTGTGCCGTAATGTAATTGTACATCGCGGTCTGGGCCACTTCCGGATCGGCTTCGTATGCCGATGCCTTCTCGAAGGCCAATGTGGCGCCGCGTACATCGTCCTGACTCAGACGGGTCTGGCCTAAGTAAAGCCATGCGCTCTGCAGCAGCGGCCCGCGCTCGGCACTTTCCGTCACGGCCGTCAGGCGTTCAGCGGCTTTGGTGTAGTTCCCTTCCTCATAGTCGATTACGCCTAAGGCATACAGAGCGTCGTTGTTGACCGGGCCATGATTCAGTTCAAGGTATTTCTCCAGCTCGCGGCGTCCCGTCTCGTCCTCCTCGAGCTTGAAGCGGCTCAGACCGGCTATGCGGTATATCTCGGCCTTAAGTCCCGGCTCCACATCGCGGGCTACGAGTTTCCGGGCCTTTTCGGACACCTTGCGGTATTCGCCGCGCATATAGTCTATCTGCAGCATATAGTATGCCGCCTCAAGGCCCTTCTCACCTTCGGGCACCTGTGCGAAACCTTGGTAAGCCTTATCGTAGTCTCCCTCTATATAGTCGATGTATGCGTCATAGAAAGTGCGCACGGCATCGTATTTCTTCCCCTTGACACTGCGCAAGGCGGTGCGGGCCTCCTTGTAATAGCCCGTCTTCAGCAGACACAGAGCCTTGCGGTATGAATAAAGCGAGCGTTCGGGCTGGGAAAGACCCTTAATATCCTCGGCCCGGTACAGGCGCAGCGCCTCGCTCCAGTCGTGGGCGAAGAAGGCCGCGTCGGCTATCATCAGGCGTGCCTCCAGTGCGTGTATACCCGTGGGATTCTGTTCGGCATACGACCGCAGCATCGGCACGGTGCCGGGCGCGTCCAGCGTCCACGCATCCTGCAGCGTGCGCCATTCCCGGTCGTCGTTACCCTCCGAAAAATCGAAGCCCCGCGCCGCGGGACTCATCATAATGGCCGCGGTCATGACCACAGCCGACATCCTCAGCTTCTTCATGACCGCAAAGTTACTAATTTTTATCTACAATATCCCTCTTATTATTATATTTTTGCCACACCGAGGCGCGGACCGTCCTCAGCCGCGCACCGGGGCGGCTTCCCCGTCGCCATTCAGGCATTATCCTTGATCAGCCAGGAATCGAGGGTGCGGGTTGCCGTGGAGATGTTGACACCGACCTTTACTATGGGCTTGCCAAGCGAGAGATATGGCCGGTCGTAATGCTTCTCATCTATCTGTCTCAGCGCTTCTTCGGGCGACTTATCAAGTTTGAACTCAATAATATATATTGCTTTCGAACCATCAAGCATCATATCGATGCGACCGTCGGACGTAGCTCTTTCCACATCGACATTCAGACCGACGAGGCGAGATATGATATATATCAGGTCTTGATAATGTATCTCAGTGTCAGGATTTGTGCGATAGGAATTGCCGGCCATGAACTCCTGGATCATCGTCAGAAACCGGTCAATATCTCCTTCACGGATAGACCGACGCAATCCATTGACCCATATATGCCGTTTGTTTTCCGACATTCGCGTCCATTCGCGTGCAAGTCCCTCGAAAAACGAGTCGCGCACTTCCTGGTTGGGATAACCCAGCACAAGCAGCTGGCCATCAAACGAGTCTATCACCTGCTTGATAGTAAGATATCCTGTGTAATAGAACAGCACTTCCAGATCGTTGCCCAGCACGTCGCCCGTTTCAAGGACACGAGGAGACACCATAGTTCCTTCAAGATCCCTGAGTGGAGAATCCCAATCCTTCAATCGGTCATACAGTCTCTTGGACGCTCCGGACTGATACCAATAGTTGCTCAGTTTCTTGTCGGCAAGGGCATTAAGCAGGCTGAACGGATTGTACACGTCAGTCATATCTTCGGCGAAATGATAGCCGTCATAATTGTGTTTCAATGCCTGCAGCGTCTGCTCGGCGCTCCATCCCTTGCTTCGGCCAAGCTCCCTGATGCCTGTCTGGAAATTATTTATAAGTTCATCGGTAGTGATTCCGCATATTGCCGAATACTCCGGATTCATCGACAGGTCACGCAGATTGTTCAGTCCACTGAAGATGTTGACCTGTCCTAACTTGCCGACACCGGTCAGAAACACGAATTTCAGATAGTCGGAACAACTTTTCATCACGCCGTAGAATCCACGAAGGATATTGCGGTATTTCTCCACGAGCTGCTCATTGTCCTGCGCGTCAACTACCGGCTTGTCATATTCATCGATCAGGACGGCGACACGACTCCCCGTTTTGACGTATGCCGATTTGATGACTTCCCGGAAACGGTTGTCCACGCTTGGGACATTGCCGTTGCGCCCATACGCTGCTTCCCAGTTGTCAAGGTGCATTTCAAGTTGCTCGTACAGTGCGGATGGATTCGTATAGTCCTTGCCGTTAAGGTCAAGATGCAGTACCGGGCGACTTCTCCATTCCTCGGGTTCAAGACGGTCGATGGCGAGGCCTCTGAACAGTTCGCGATTGCCTCTGAAATACTCCTCCAACGTAGACACAAGAAGGCTTTTACCGAAGCGGCGGGGGCGACTCAGGAAATAATATTTTCCCTCGGCCACCATTTTGTGGATGTATGCCGTTTTGTCGACATACACACATTCATTCCGGATTATCTCACCGAAACTCTGGTCTCCTATCGGGTATTTCACCTCCGCTGCCATCGTGCCCTTACTTGATTTTGTGTCTATGTTGCAAATATAACACTTTTTTTCGGATTACGGCACTTCGCCCTCAAACTTGCGAATCCCTGATTTGCGCTTATTAGCTCAGTCTGTCCCCAAGCTGTGGACTGGAAGGGCGGTGTCCCCACCGCCGACCTCCGCATCAACCCGAATTCTTGACAGGAGAACAGGAGGAGCTGGTACTGGAGTGACGGCGTCCCCGCCGCCCATTTTGACGGCGTGGACGCCGTCACTCCAGTAGCAGCGCGGCCGTGACAGTCGGCTACAAATCAATGTGACTCGAATCGAAATAACTATGGATTGCCAGTCACTCGGCCTTACGGTAATCTATCGTTACCATCTGCCCGTTAAAGTCCCAGGCGCCCTTTGTAAAATCCGCTGGAACGGCATCATTGCCAAACCATGCCGTTACCGGAAACACTCCGCTGCCATCACCCGGATTAAACATGCACCATACTCCCTTCAAATTCGCAGCCTGACTAATATCAAGCGACCTTAGCTGATTAGTTTGGCAAATTAATTCTTTAATTACTGTATTTTCACCAATATCAAGTAATTCCAACTGATTATTCGAGCAGTTTAAGCGTCTGAGAGCAGTATTTTTGCTGATATCAAGAGAACGCAACTGATTATCCTGGCAGCTCAACTCCGCTAAAACGGTGTTCTTGCTGACATCAAGATTACTCAAATGATTATTTTCGCATTCCAATCTTTCTAAGTCTATATTTTCGCATACATCCAAGGCCCCCAATTGATTATTACTGCAACTCAATATCTCCAAAGCTGCATTCTTGCTAACATCAAGCACAATCAACTGATTATGGCTGCATATCAACGACTCTAATCTATTATTCTTTCCGACATCAAGCACTTCTAACTGATTATGTCCGCACCACAAGGTCTCTAAAGCCGAATTTTTACTAACATCAAGGGAACTCAATTGATTTTCCCCACAGTTCAACCACAATAGAGCTATATTTTTGCTGATATCAAGTGAATACAGTCTAATAGATTCACAGCTTAATGTCCTCAAAGCAATATTCTGACTAATATCAATAGTGTTCAATTGATTATTGTCACAGTCTAAACCAAGCAAACCCATATTACGGCTAACATCAAGAGACTTCAATTGATTATTACTGCAATTCAATATCTCCAGAACAGTATTCTTGCTGACATCAATACTATCTAACTGATTATCGTTGCAGTACAACTCCGCTAAAACTGTATTCTTGCTAACATCAAGCGTATTCAGTCTATTATAGCCACAGTACAACTCCTTTAATGAAAGGAAATGCTCTATGCCATGCAACGAAGTCAAATTGCCATAAACTTCTTTATGCAACTCCGAATCGTAGCCTTTGCCTGACACATCCAATTCCTCGATATCCTTTACGTCATCGACAGTGATATTGGATGCATCCTTAACGTAGCCGCGTTTCTGCAGTTCGAGGGCGAAGGCAGGGTCAAACGATGAGGTTATATTCGTGTTGCCGGGCTCATCTTTTGAGCAGCCGCCGACACAGAGAATGACTGCTGAAACCAGCAGGATTCCTAATAATTTTACACTTTTCATATCTGATATTGGTTTTTAAGGTCGAGGTTATTATTCGTATGGCTCCCAATTCGCAAATTTGCTGAGGTCGCCGGCCTGAATACGGGATGCCTCCTGTGGCCAGGCCGCACGGTAGGCTTCAAGCGATTCCTCCGGAACAAGTATCCTGCATGGAATATTATTCCCGGGGTAAAAATCGTTGTCGAAAAGATGATATGTGCCCAACTCCGGGGGAACCAAAGACTCAAACACGGCATACCATCCCACATTGCTATACAGAACATCGTCGCCGGTGAATCGCTTGAATGACTTCGGAAAACGCATTACGGGATACATCCCGAAATGAACGCCATCATCATAATACCAATTGTCATAAACAGCTCTACCTTCCATTTCTTCAAGGCCATCGGCAAAAAAGAGGAATTTGATATTGGTGTTATTTCGATTGTTATAAGATTTTACTATGATGGAGCGTTCCATTACCTTAACTATACCCCTGGGGAAATTATATTGCAATTTGTCATAATCCATCAATGTCGCCATATAGAGTTTCCCGTCAATAATGATGCATCGACCATCGGCGCTGGCATATTTACCTGCAAAACGCATTTCCTTATCGAACCGATAAGAGAGGTATTCGGGATTGGCGTCCTCAGGGAACTCATACTTGCCCTTGAAACCGTCCAACATACCGAAATGCTTTTCCGGACGGGGATATAAACGAATGCGACCCGTCATATTCTCAAAGCAACGGTCATCGAATGTTACGTCCGGTCCGAACGAAAGGGTTTGCAGCGACTCGCAATTATTGAACGCGCCACTTTTTACCTCCCTGAGTGAACGGGGGATGTTGACGGAAAGTAGTTCCGAACATCCGGAGAACGCATTTTCAAGTATCGTCGTGATGCCGTCCGGCAACTGAACCGATTTCAGATTCTTACAGTTTCTGAATAATCCCTGGGCAACACAGTCCTGTTCACTCCTATTCGGGAATATAAAACTTTCCAGACCGCTTTCTTCAAAAGCAAAATTGCCAAACTTGCAGCTTTCGGGCAGGCTCAATGTCTTTAATGAAACGCACCCTTTGAAAGCTCTTTGAGAAATCGATCCGGTGGATTCGGGAATGTTTATTTCCTCGAGTTTTGCACAATTTGCAAATGCCTCCGTACCGATGGCCGTAATACCGTCAGGCAGACTCATTGACGTAAGATTGCCTGAATTGGCAAATGCCTTATTCTCTATTTGAAGTAGATTGCCGTCGAACACAATTATTCCCTGCCCGTCAAGGTATGTGTGCGATAGTATTTCGAAATTTCCCCCGAAGCCGCCCCTCGGCATGATTTTGCTGCCGTTGGTGGTGGTGTAATAGATCACATTGGGGGCTTGGTCGCCTTTCTGGGATATTGTAAATGAGAACAACATGTTCCCGTCGGCATCGACAAGTGACACGGTCGTGGAGCGACCGGCTGCACCTGTATTGGGGCTGACCACGAAGTGCAAGCTGACGCCGCGAGATTTGGTGTATTGCACCCAGGTCCGGTCCTTTTCAGGAATCGACACCTCAAACGGCACATTGCTTTCGATGGAAACTTCAATATCTCCTCCATCCTTGGATATTGTCTTAGGCCGCTCGGACAGTGCTATTTCAGCTACCGGATATTGGAACACCTCAATCTTTTTCGTTGTGCCGCCCTGACTGAGAGAGTAGACGGCCTGACGGGATTCCGAGCCGGTGTTGGCCATGGCGGTCAATTCCAATCCGGTGCCTGAAATGACGGCACTGCACCATGCGTAATCATCGGGATTGTCTATAATCCAATCGGCACCCACTTCCATACTCTTGGTGCCACCGGTCGACATGAATACAATATCCGCGTCGCTTTGAGGCAGATTCGGCTCGCTGTCAGAAGATGAGCAAGATACAAACAGCATTAAAACGGCAAGTGCCAGCAAATGTTTGGTATAATCCATTCTATAAAAACATTGTCTCTGTCGGTCGTGCAACTCTACAACGACCGGAATAAACGCAGAGGCGTGGGCTGCTATGCCACGTCCTTATGTGAAGGTGGTCGGATTACCTTTTGCGAAGTGGTGGAATAAACAGCTCCACGCCCTGTGACGTGGAGACAGTTCTGCCATCGCTTGCGCAAAGTGATAAGTTTCCGACGCTTTTCACATACAAGCCGAAGACATAACGTCTCTTATTAATTCTAACTATGTCAATGCCAATCCTAAGATTGACATCGCAAAAATATAAAATTTATTTGAATTGTCAAAAAAACATGTTAACGTCCTGTTGCGGGTCGATCTTTTCAGAAGCAAGTAGGTATTGACCTGTGTTATTACATTTCCCATCTTTGACAATTGGACAGCCCCATATTCCTCCTCAATGAATTCTAAGTATATATCGAAGTTTTTTATCGGGTCGTTAACCAAGTATCGAAAATATTATGTAATTTTGCATTAATACAATTTTCTCAATAGCAATATTCACAACATGAATTTTAATTCCATTCTTTGGGCCTCATTATCTTTTCTGCTTCTTTTATGTTCGTGTTCTAAAGACAACACGGATGATTCCGATACGAGTAAATATGATTTCTCCGGCATTTATATTTCTGTTGATAAGGGAGAGAATGGGGGCTTAATAAGAAGCCTGGACGGTTCCTTTGAAATATATCCATCTCATGGAGTTTGCCAGATTAGCGCCAATGAGTTTTATGGCCATACTCCACCGGACACTTATAACAAACACCCCCAGCCCTTTAAAATATATAAGAATGACAAGATATATCTCTCAGTGCCGGCAGGGGAATCATCTACATGGCAGGTTGGGTCTATAGTCGCCGTAGGTAATGATGTATATAGTTGTGTTTATAATACACCTGGTCAAGGAGCAAGTGTTTACAAAAATCAAGAATTTCTTTATAATATCGAATACAGTGATGGAGATACATGGCGTCTCTTTCAACCCAAATGTATTGCTACCGAAGGAGATGATATATATGTAGGCGGGGCGATTTTAAAACTTGGAGTGCAGCATTCTGTTTTTCAAGCAGCCATCTGGAAAAATGGCAAACTCCATTATATCCTTACAGATGGTGGAGACTATGATACATGCGAAGCATTAACCATATCGGAAGGGCATGTATATGGTTGTGGGAAAGATGGGAATACCCCAGCTATCTGGAAAGACGGAATTAAACTAACAATATCTCCAGAATTAGAAAATCGCTATGGAATTTTATTTGACATGGATATTTATAACGGAGATGTTTATGCCTGTGGGGCAATACAAGTTCCACGAGGAACAACAGTTAGTTATGATGGGCTAATCGTTAAGAACGGGGATTTCTTTCAAACGATAGCACCTATTACCGGAAATCAGATAAAGCTTAACAGTATATTAATCGACAATTCAAGAATTTATACCAGTGGCGTTGTTTCGAGCACGACCTATTCAGAAAAGGAAGACGGTTATACTTACTCAATTAAAGGAGCCGTTTGGGAATATTCGAGCCAAACACCTTTTTATGAAACAGAGGTTCTCCCTTGGAATACAGACGCATATATGAGCACAGATTTTAATGTATGGCTTTTAAAGCCTTAGTCTGTTCAGTAAAAAATCTAAATTGGACTTTCAAGAGTCTTATTGAGTTATGAGCGAATATAAAATCCCGCATTTGCCGCTTTCGTATGACTTAGAAACTAAAGCAATCCTCAAGCAGCTCAATCAAGCTAACCGACGTTTGGCTGAGTTGAAAGGAGTCGCATTGACAATACCTAATGAGAATATCCTTGTAAGCACTCTCACTTTGCAGGAGGCAAAGGATAGTTCCGAGGTGGAAAATATTGTGACGACTCAGGATGACCTCTACCAGGGAGCAGCAGAATCGTTATCAAATTTTGTTGTTAATGCGGCAACGAAAGAGGTTCTCAATTATCGAGAAGCATTGCATCATGGCTTTCTACTCGTCAAAGAGAAAGGAGTGTTGACTTCGTCGGTCATAAAAGAAATTCAGAAGACGCTTGAACATAATTCAGCAGGCTTCCGAAGTGTTCCTGGCACGGCCTTGAAACGTTCGGACGGAAAGACTGTATACACTCCTCCTCAAGATAAGCAGACAATCTTGAAATTGATGGATAACTTGGAACGTTTCATTAACGATGAACGTCTATCGGATTTGGACCCTCTTATAAAGTTATGTATTATCCATCATCAATTTGAGAGTATTCATCCATTCTATGACGGGAATGGAAGGACTGGACGAATTATTTGCGTATTATATCTTGTACTTACCGGATGTCTTGACTTGCCAATTCTTTATCTCAGCCGATATATAACCCACAACAAGGGGGAATATTACAGGCTGATTCAGGCAATCAGAAACAAGAATGAAGATAATGCGACACAGTGGGAAGAATGGATTATGTTCATGCTGAAGGGCATTGAGGAAACAGCAATTGAAACTACCAGATTGGTCAAAGGGATTTCAAAGCTGATGGCAGAATTTAAGACCATACTTCGCCCTAAGTTCGGGAAACAATATCGCCATGAACTTCTGAATAATCTGTTCTTCCACCCTTATACCAAAGTAGAGTTTCTTGAAAAAGAAATGATGGTGAGTCGGATTACTGCAAATAGATATCTGAACACTCTGGTTGATACCGGGTTAATTGAAAGAATCAAGATAGGGCGGTCTTACTATTATATGAACCTCCCGTTGATAAATCTCTTTATGAGTGTCTCGGATTCCAATCCATCCGAAACTGTAGATCCAATCGAATCAATATCGGATAGATCATAACATTTCCCCAAATTGAGAATTTGTGAGAGGAATAAAGTAAATACTGTTCAAAAAATGTATTTTTTGAACAGTATTTAGATATTACTGTTCAGAAATCATCGATTATGAACAAGAACACAACTCTCCTCTTGATCCCCAGCCCGTCCAGCCGGGGATTGTTATATACTTAGGAGAATATCTTTTCTATATTTTCCTGCCAGCTACATTTCGATTTTTCGGCGTCAGATTATCTGGAGGAGGTGGAGGGTGTCGGCCAGCTCGGGGGCGGACATGGTGCGGCGGACGGAGAGGGTGCGCACCAGCTCGTCGACGGCGGGATGCAGGCGCCGGTTGTTGAAGATGCGGCGCATGTAGCTGTTGGCGCGGTTGTACAGACTCTCGATCTCGTCGTCTTCCAGGCCGCAGGTGTCGCGCCCTTCCTCCACGATGCGCTCGTGCAACGCCTTCATGATGTCGGCGGGAACCTCGCTGCCAAGGCGTATCATGGAACGAGCCATGACGTTGCTCAGAGCCATGGCGGCCGTAAGGTTGTAATTATTCACCAGATTGGTCCACACGGCCTTGGGCGACAGCGACGGCGAACCGCAAAAATAATATTCGTGGCTGAAGGTCATCATCGGGCCTTCGGAGTCAAGCGACACCGACACCAGACGGTCCAGGGCGTCGAGAGCCGCTATCGATATGGTCATCCCGGCAAGACCGTAGGCCTTGTCGTCGTCATTGATATATTCCAAACTAAGAGTACTCATATCTTCAAAACGTCACGCGAACCTTATTTGTTTCGCGAAACCTGTTTGTTAAGCTATCTATACTGTTTGTTAAGCTATCCGTATTCGGTTCAGGTACACTATATCTGTCTCAGGCGTACTTTGTCCGCAATGTCCAGTTCCACCGTAACCCCCTCTGTCATGGGCAGATTTTCCTCGATATGCCCCACAGGGAAGTCAATCGCGACAGGGATGTCGCGGATGCCAAGCCTCTGAAGTAACGCATGAATCATCTGCTCCATCCGTTCGTACTTCTTCGACGGTCTGTAGTCAGTAAAACGGCCCACAATCAGGCCCTTCAGACTACCCAACACGCCCGACATATATAGACGTAACAAAATCCGTTCCACCTCGTAAATCTGCTCGGACACATCCTCAATGAACAGCACCGAATCCCGCTTCAAGGCAGAACCCATCAGGTCGTACGGCGTAGAGGCGAGTCCGTTCAGCACAGCAAGGTTACCGCCTATAAGACTACCCACGCCATGCCCCTTGCGGCTGAACGGATGTTTCTCTACCTCATAGTTCATCTTGCCGCCGCGCAACAGGTCGAGCATCGTGCGCGTAACCCGGCTGTCGGGTCTGAGGGCAAACTGTTTGGCCATGGATGAATGCAGCGACGCCACGCCATGACTCTGCAAGCAAGCGTGCAGGGCTGAAATGTCGGAAAAACCGATCAGCCACTTGGCATTGCCACGTATGTCAATCCGCGACAGATGCGGCAACAGTTCGGCGGTACCGTATCCGCCGCGCGAACACAATATGGCGTCCACCTCCGGGTCAAGCCACGCTTCGGTCAGGTCCGACAGGCGCGACTGCAGCGATGACGCGAAGCATCCGTCCTCGGGTCCGAACACATGAGGCATCAGCCGCACCTCGAAACCTTCACGCTCTAAAAACGATTTAGCGCCATCCACGTATTGCCGCTCTATCGGTGACGCCGGAGTCACCACGGCTATGCGCGACCCGGCATGAAGCGGCCGAGGAAATATCATCTCCTGCTCCATTTCAGAAACTCTTGACCGGTATCCCCTCCGACCGGAAGTAATCGGCTATGCGCAGCAGCTCCACGTGCGGCACTTTCTCCAGATGTTCGGCCGGCGTGTCGCGGTCTATGCTGTACAGCATCACCTCGCGCGGCCTGACTTCCTTGTAAATCCGTGCCAGCGCCTCCAGCTCGGCAGGTGTGGTGTTGTCTATGCGCGTTCCCTCGTATTCGCCGCGCAGCAGCATGGTCTGGATTATGCCGGTGCCCGAGAACTGTTTCAGCTCACGTGTCAGCTTCCCGACCGTAAAATGCTTCGATACGGGGCGGTCCAGTGCCTGCATGGTGCTTTCGATGCCCGAGTCGAGTTTCAGTATATTGTTGTCCACCAATTTCAACGCCTCGGCCACTTCCGGATCGTCAATGCGTGTGGAGTTGGTCAGCACCGATACCTTCGCCTCGGGATAATACTTGTCGCGCAGACGTATTGTATCCTCGATCACCCCTGCGAATTCGGGATGGATGGTCGGTTCGCCGTTGCCGGAGAACGTGATCACATCCAGCGGATCGCCGGCGGTGTGCATCTCCTTCAGCTTCGCTTCGAGCCGCTCGGCCACCTGTCCGCGCGTAGGCATACCCGTCTTGCCGGGACCTTGAGAATTGAAACCGGCCTCGCAGTAGAGGCAATCGAACGTACACACCTTCCCATCGCTCGGCGTCAGGTTCACGCCCAACGACGTGCCGAGCCTCCGGCTGTGTACCGGTCCGAATATCGTGCTGTGAAACAGTATCTTCTGATCTTTCATTTTCAATTATTCTATATCGCCGCCTTCTATTTTCTCGATAATCAGCGACGGCGGGATGCCGTTGAGGCAATGATAGTCGCCGCGCGCGCACGGTTTGTTGCCGAACACGGAGCACGGACGGCACACCATATCAAGCTGCACGGCATCGTGCATATCCTGATTCCACCCCATGAATCCGGCGTAGGGATGCGTGGCGCCCCACACCGACACGGTGCGGAGTCCCACCAGCGACGCCAGATGCATGTTGGCCGAGTCCATGGAAAGCATCACATCACAGTGGCTCAGCAACGACAATTCGGCGCGGATACCGATGCCGGCGCGGGCCATGTTCACTACATTTTTCCGCGTGCCGGTCAATGCGTCGATGTCGCGTATCTCATTGTCGCCGAATCCGAACACGAATATCTTCCACCCCGGCTTCACCGCAAAGTGGTCTATCACCTTCTTCATCAGGTGCATGGGGTAAATCTTGCCGGGATGTTTGGCGAACGGCGCCACCGCGAGCCACTTTTCGCCATCTTGCTTCGGTCCGGACACCTTGGCGAAATCCCCGGGGTCTCCCTTACCGTCGCCGAACAGCGAGCGGAACCGGTCGGCCAACGGCAATCCGGCCTTGGCGAACACATCGCGGTACCGGTCGGTCATGCGCCGCAGCTGCACCTGTTCCTTCGCCTTGCGGCGGGTCAGCGCTTTCTTAGCCCTGCGCCCCTTGTCAAGCCGAAATATCCTGACGCCCTTGATGCGCAATGCAATACCCAATATGCATGTGCGCAACACGTCGTGCAGGTCCAGAAATGTGTCGATGCCATATTCATCGCGCAATTCCCGCGCCAGCCTCCACATACCCCGTAATCCCTTGTAACGCTCCAGGTCCACTCCCACCACAGTGAGATTGGACGGCGCATTGACAAACATCCTGGACGGATGCTCGCGCGTGAGGAAATAGAAATTCCTCTCCGGGCTTTCTAAGCATGCGTCGTACACCTCGGGCAGCGTCATTGCGATGTCGCCCAAGGCGGAAAACCGCGCCATCAGTATGTTGTCACGCTTTCTTGCCATACAGCACCGGGTTGGTGGCCGGATCGTTATACATCTTCATCTGGCGGTAAACCTTCATATACTTTCGGCCGGCCTCGATGTCGCCGAGCAACTGGGAGATTGCCGTAGTAAGGTCCTCGCGCTGTTCCAGCAGCACGTCGAGTTTGCCACGGCACTTGGCCACATGCTCGGGGGCAGCGTCCTTGCGCTCGGCCTGCTCGCGCATGTGCCATATCTTCAGCGCCAGTATCGACAGACGGTCCAGCGCCCATGCCGGCGACTCGGTGTTGATTGTCGCGTCGGCCTGTGGCTTCACATCCTTGTATTTCTCACGATACCATGTATCTATCTCCTCCACCATGTCGGTGCGCACCTGGTTGCTGCGGTCTATGCGGCGCTTCAGCTCAAGCGCGGCCACGGGGTCGATCTCCGGATCGCGGATTATGTCCTCCAGGTGCCACTGCACTGCGTCGACCCAGCACTTGGAATACAGTATCGATTCAAAACTTCCCTCCTCATACGGATTATGTTTCTCGGCGTCCACGTTGTCTGTCTTATGATAGTCGGCCACACAGCGGTCGAACACTTCGTTCGCATTTTTCATGTGATAAGAGGTTTTATAGAGGTTTTTACTTTTTTTGATTAGCAAAAATAGCGATTTAATAGAAAAAGGCCAAAAAAATTCGTAAATTTGCACATAATACAATGCACCCGAGGGAAAAGGGGCCATAAGTCATGGAGAACAAGATAGAAAAATACACCTATACCCGGTCGCTGTGCATGGTGCTGTACCGTGCGGTGACCCTGGAGGCTCCGGGCATGACGCTGCGCGTCGAGCATTCCATCTCGCACGGACAGTATTGCCGTCTGCTGCGGGCCGACGGCAGCGTCGTGCAGGTGGACCGTGACCTTGCGGGACGATTGCTGAGACGCATGCGTCTGCTGGTGGACGCGGACATTCCTTTCCGACTGTCCGTCAGGCCGAAAGCCGAAGCCCTCGGCATATTCCGCAAGGAGGGACTGACCGAAAAAATAGAATTGCTCGACACCATTCCCGGCGAGGAGGTGAAATGCTACGAATTCGACGGTGTCCTTGACTCGTACATCGGCGACTTGGTGGAGCGCAGCGCGCAGTTGCGCGTGTTCGACCTGCGGATGTACAAGGAGGGACTGCTGCTGTTGGGTCCCGATCCGGCCAATCCCGCCGTGCCGGTGCTGCCCGTACGGCAGGCCAAGATGTACCGGGCATTCCGCCAGAGCCTGGAGTTCAACAAGGTGATACGCGTCAGCTGCGCCGGCGAACTGAACCGCGTGGTGCTGGACAACGACACCAAGATGCTGATCAACGTGGCGGAGGCCATGCACAACAAGCTGTTGGGCCGCATCTCGGACGAAATCGCATCCCGCCACCGCCGTGGCGAGGCGTCGCTGATAATGCTGGCCGGCCCGTCGTCGTCGGGCAAGACCACCACCTGCAAGCGGCTGGCCGTGCAACTGATGACCAACATGATGTCGCCCAAGATGATAAGTCTGGACGATTACTTCGTGAACCGCGTGCATACGCCCCTCGATGCCGACGGCAACTATGACTACGAGAGCCTGTACGCCCTGGACCTGGAACAGTTCAACCGGGACCTGAACGACCTGCTCGCGGGACGCGAAATAAACCTGCCCACCTACAGCTTCGAAAAGGGAGAACGCATATACAAGGAACGTCCTCTTAAACTTGAGAAAGACGACGTGCTGCTGATAGAGGGCATACACGGCCTGAACCCGGAACTGACCGCATCCGTGCCCAAGGAACAGGTTTACAAGGTATATGTCTCGGCGCTGACTTCGCTGCGCCTCGACAACCACAACTGGATCTCCACATCCGACAACCGCCTGCTGCGCCGAATGGTGCGCGACTCCAAATACCGCGGTACCACCCCCTCGCAGACCCTGGAACGCTGGCCTTCCGTCAGACGCGGTGAGGAGAAATGGATATTTCCCTTCCAGGAGAACGCCGACGCGGTGTTCAATTCATCGCTTATTTTCGAATTAGGCGTGATGAAGGATTACCTGGAGCCGCTGCTGCTCAGCGTCAGTCCCGACGACCCGCATTACGCCGAGGCTATGCGTCTGGCGGACTTCCTGGGATGCTTCCTATCCATTCCGGCCGAACAGGTGCCGGCCAACTCGCTGCTGCGCGAGTTCCTCGGCGGATCCTCGTTCCATTATTAATGACCCATTCCCTCTCTCCCACCGAACAATGAAGGAATTCACACCCGAAGATATCGAGAGAATCGAACGGCTCATAGACTCCGGGCAGCGCCAGGAAGTGCTGCAGGAACTGGAGGGAATGCACCCCGCCGACATCGCCGAACTGTTCCAGCACCTCAATCTGAAACAGGCCGAGTGGGTGTTCGAGCTTATCCCCAACCGCGAGGAGAAGGCCGACATCCTGATGGAACTCGACGAGGAGGACCGCAAGAAACTGATGGAGGGGATGGACCCCGAACAGATAGGCCATTATATCGACCTGCTGGACACCGACGACGCCGTCGACCTTATCCAGGAGCTGGACGAGGAGGACCGCGAGGAGGTGATCCAGAACATCGGCGACGTGGAACAGGCCGGCGACATCGTGGACCTGCTGCAGTATGACGAGGACACTGCCGGCGGATTGATGGGCACGGAGCTTATCTCGGTCAACGAGAACCTGTCGATGCCCGACTGCCTCAAGGAGATGCGCCGCCAGGCCGAGGACCTGGACGACATCTATTACGTCTATGTGGTGAACGACGACAACCGTCTGAAGGGCGTGCTGCCGCTGAAGAAGATGATCACCCATCCGTCTGTATCGAAGATAAAGCACGTGATGGAGGACAATCCGGTGGCCGTGAAGGTGGATATGCCCATCGACGAGGTGGCCATCGACTTCGAGAAATACAACCTCGTGGCCATGCCTGTGGTGGACAGCATCGGTCGCCTGATGGGTCAGATCACCGTCGACGACGTGATGGACCAGGTGCGCGAGCAACAGGAACGCGACTACCAGCTGGCTTCGGGTATCTCGTCGGACGTGGATGCCGACGACTCGGTGCTGGCACAGACCAAGGCCCGCCTCCCCTGGCTGCTGATAGGCATAGCGGGAGGACTGCTCAGCTCGCTTATCCTTAGCGGATTCGAGGCGCAGTTGGCGGCGGTGACCGCACTGGCGTACTTTATCCCGCTGATCGGAGGTACCGGAGGAAATGTCGGCGTGCAGGCATCGGCCATCGTGGTACAGGGTCTGGCAAACGGCCGCCTGGACCTCAAGGAATTCTGGCAGCAGCTTTGGAAAGAACTCAGGATATCGTTGCTGACGGGTGTAGTCATATCATTAGCGGTGTTGGTATACACCCTTTTCACCGAACCGGGCAGCTACGGCCTGACTTTGGCGGTGGCTGTCTCGCTGTTCTGTATCGTGGTGTTCTCCACGGTGTTCGGCGCGCTGGTGCCCCTCACTCTCGAGAAACTGAAGGTCAACCCGGCGTTGGCCACCGGCCCTTTCATACAGATTACCAACGACGTGGTGGGCCTGCTGATCTATGTGGGCATGGCCGCATGGATGCTCAGTATTTTCCCATCATAACCTCTCCGGCAATCCAACCCTCCTCTCCGCTAACCTACGCCCTCTCTCCCCAACCCTTATCATAAGCAGATGGCAGAAAAAGCAAAGAAACCGGTGGAGACACCGTTGATGAAACAATATTACGAAATGAAGAAGAAGCATCCTGACGCGGTGCTTCTCTTTCGCGTGGGCGATTTCTACGAGACCTTTTCCGACGACGCCATAACGGCGAGCGAGATATTGGGCATCACCCTGACGCGCCGCGCCAACGGTTCGGCCACATACGTGGAGTTAGCGGGATTCCCGCACCACGCATTGGACACATACCTGCCGAAACTGGTGCGCGCCGGCAAGCGCGTGGCCATCTGCGAACAGTTGGAGGACCCGAAGCTGACCAAAAAGCTGGTGAAGCGCGGCATCACGGAGCTTATAACTCCCGGCGTCAATATGTCGGAGGGGGCGCTGAACAACCGCGAGAACAACTTCCTCGCCGCAGTGCATTTCAACAAGACATCCGTCGGCATCGCCTTCCTGGACATATCCACCGGCGAGTTCGTGTGCGAACAATGCGAACGCAACGCCGCCGACAAACTGCTGACCAAGCTGCAGCCCAAGGAACTGCTGCGTATGCGCGGCACACGCCAGGAATACGAGAACTCGCTGACTTACCGTTGCAGCGTCTATGAGCTGGACGACTGGATATATACCATCGACGCGGCCTCGGAACGACTGCAGCGCCATTTCGACACCATGTCGCTGAAGGGATTCGGTGTAGACGCTATTCCCGACGCCGTGATAGCCGCCGGTAGCATCCTGCAATACCTTGACATCACGGGCCATACCAACCTGAAGCACATCAGCTCGCTGCGCCGTATCGGCAACGACCGGTACATGACGCTGGACCGTTTCACCATCCGCAACCTTGAGCTTGTGGCGCCCCTTACGCCCGAAGGAATGTCGCTGCTTGACGTGCTGGACCATACCGTCACGCCGATGGGCGCGCGTCTGCTGCGCAACTGGATTCTGTTCCCCCTCATCGACCCGGTGGCCATCAACCGGCGCCTTGACGTGGTGGACTATTTCTTCAAGGACGTATTGCTGCGCGACCGCTCCACCGAGATATTGAAACGTGTGGGTGACCTGGAACGCCTGGTATCACGCCTGGGCTTGCGGCGTATCGGTCCACGCGACACGGTGACGTTGCAGGCAGCGCTGGAATCCGTAGCCGAACTGCGCCGCCTCATGGCCGAGTCCGATTCCGACATACTCCGCGAGATGGCCGGGGGAATGCACGACGTGTCGGCGGCAACCGACGCCATCCGGCGCACGCTGATGCCCGATCCGCCGGCTAAAGTGGGCGGCGCGGGACGTATCATAGCCTCGGGCGTACACCCCGAGCTGGACGAATGGCGCGATCTGCATGACAACGCGAACCTGCGTCTGGAACAGATCAGGGTGCGTGAGACGGAGCAGACCGGCATACCGTCGCTCAAGATAGGATTCAACAATGTATTCGGCTATTACATCGAGGTCCGCAACACGCACAAGGACAAGGTGCCTGCGGAGTGGATACGCAAGCAGACGCTGACCGCCGCCGAACGATACATCACGCCGGAGCTGAAGGAACTGGAGGAGAAGATAATGCAGGCGCGCGACCGGATAGACGCGCTGGAGGCGGAACTGTTCAACCAGTTGCTGGACGGTCTGTCGCGCTTCATCACCGACATGCAGACGTTGGCACACGCCGCGGAGCGTATCGACACGCTTCTGGCCCTGGCCACCGCCGCCGAGCGCTTCAAATATGTGCGCCCCGTAGTGGACGACTCGATGGAACTGTCCATCACCGAGGGGCGCCACCCGGTGATAGAGCGCCGTCTCCCGGCCGGAGAGGCTTACATTTCCAACAGCGTGCGCCTGGATTGCGACAAGAGCCAGATCATGATGATCACCGGCCCGAACATGAGCGGTAAGTCGGCGTTGCTGCGCCAGACGGCCCTTATCACGCTGATGGCCCAGATGGGTAGCTTCGTACCTGCCCAGGCCGCGCACATAGGCTTTGTGGACAAGATTTTCACCCGTGTAGGTGCCAGCGACAACATCTCGCTGGGTGAATCCACGTTCATGACCGAGATGAACGAGGCTTCGGCCATACTGAACAACATGACGGCACGGTCGCTCATCCTCTTTGACGAATTGGGCCGTGGCACCTCGACCTACGACGGTATCTCGATAGCATGGGCCATCGTTGAGCATATCCACGAGAATGGCCGCTGCCGCCCCAAGACACTGTTCGCCACCCATTATCACGAGCTGAACGAGATGGAGGGCACATTCCAGCGCGTGGTCAATTACAACGTGTCGGTCAAGGAAATAAAAGGGCGCGTTGTGTTCATGCGCAAGCTGGAACGCGGCGGTTCGGAGCACAGTTTCGGTATCCACGTGGCCAAGCTGGCGGGAATGCCGCCGTCGATAGTGCGCCGCGCCGAACAGGTGCTGAAACAATTAGAGACAAAAGAAGCGGACGCGCCCAAGGCCAATGTGGCCCAGTTAGGCACCGCCCGCGACGGCTATCAGTTAAGTTTCTTCCAGCTTGACGACCCCCTGCTTGAACAGATCCGCGACCGCCTGCTGACCCTGCAGATCGACAATCTGACGCCCCTCCAGGCTCTCGAGACCCTGCACGACCTGCAGTGCCTCCTCACCGGAAAGCAACCGTAACAAAATCGGCTGCAAGCCATGTCAGACAGCTTGCAGCCGATAATATTTCCTATTAGTGTATTAATCCTGGTCGGCGGCGAATTCCATCAGGTAGGCCTTGATGAAGCCGTCGATGCCGCCGTCCATCACGCCGTTCACGTCCGAGGTCTGGAAGTTGGTGCGGTGGTCCTTGACGCGGCGGTCGTCGAACACGTAGCTGCGTATCTGCGAACCCCACTCTATCTTCTTCTTGCCGGCCTCCACCTTGGCCTGCTCCTCCATGCGGTGCTTCAGCTCCTTGTCATACAGGATGGAGCGCAGCTGACGCATGGCGTTCTCCTTGTTCTTGGGCTGGTCGCGCGTCTCGGTGTTCTCGATCAGAATTTCCTCCTCCTCGCCGGTGTAGGGGTCGGTGTACTGATAGCGCAGACGTACGCCGGATTCCACCTTGTTCACGTTCTGACCGCCGGCGCCGCCCGAACGGAAGGTATCCCACGACACACGTGCCGGCTCAACCACAACCTCGATTGAATCGTCCACTAAAGGTGTCACGAACACCGATGCGAACGATGTCATGCGCTTGCCCTGGGCGTTGTACGGGCTGACACGCACTAAGCGGTGCACACCGTTCTCGCTCTTGAGGAAGCCGTAGGCATAATCGCCTTCTATGTTGATGGTCACGGACTTTATGCCGGCCTCGTCGCCGTCGAGCAGCTGAGCTATCGAGGTCTTGTAGCCGTGACGCTCGGCGTAACGCAGATAGAGGCGCATCAGCATCGACGCCCAGTCCTGGCTTTCGGTACCGCCGGCGCCGGAATTGATCTTCAGCACGACGCCCAGCTTGTCCTCCTCGCGACGGAGCATATTGCGGAGTTCCAGCTTCTCGACATCCTCAAGGGTCTTGGCGTAAGCCTCGTCAATCTCCTCCTCGGTCACCAGACCTTCTTTCAGGAAGTCCATCGAGAGTTTCAGTTCCTCCAGTTGTTTTTCAAGAGCCGTGTAAGAGTCAATCCAGAAATGGATACCCTTGATTTTGCGCATCTGGGCCTCGGCCTTCTCGCGGTCGTCCCAGAAGTCGGCCACATGCGTGCGCAACTCCTCCTCCTCGACTTCAATCTTCTTCGACTCAATGTCAAGGTAACGGTTCAGGTCCTCTACTCTCTTTTCTATATCCTTCAGCTGGTCACCGGTTATCATATCTTTCTCTTATTCGCTTTTCGCTTTTAGCGGCTTGTCTTTCTTATTTCGCTGCTATTATTTTGCAAAATTACAAAAAATCACTCTATTATGAAAATCCGTAGACTTACAGCCAATTCTTATTCATATTCCACAATCCAGGGAGTGGCGATGGAACGGATGGTGTCGTCGAAGTTTACACCGACCTTGACGATTTTGCGGCCGTCGGCATGGAACGGCAACAGGTAATCGCGGCTGTTGATCTGATCCATGGCAGCCTGTGCGCTCTCGTTTACCTTGAACTCAAACAGATAGAGATATTTGGGAGTCTTGACCAACAGATCTATCCTGCCCGCTGCAGTACGCATCTCGGCGTGGGTATAGAATCCCATGAGCTTCATGACCAGATATATCACGTTACGGTAATGCAACTCAAGGTTCCCGAGATCCATCTGGTCGTACTGGTAGCCACTGAACAGTGCCTGGAGCCGGGTCATGAAGTCATCGACACGACCGGCTTCGACGTCAAGCACAAAACGCCGCACATCGAACTCGCTGCGACCCGACCGGCTTTGAGTGTATATCTTCATCAGCATGTCGAGAAATCCCTGCTCCACTTCCTCGTTGGGATAATCAAGTACCACTGTTCCGAAACGACGGTCATAGCTTCGGATGGTCAGATATCCGCTCTGATACATCAGCGGAATGGCATTGCTCAGGTCGAACGAGGCATCCATCAGATTGTTCAGCTTCTCCTCGATATGTTCCAGGTCGCGAAGGTCTATCTGCATGTCTCGTATCATCCTGACCAGGAAGGTAGGCGTGCCGGTTGAGAACCAGTATGCTCCGATATAACCGCTTGAAAGCGCATTCAGCAGGCTGAATGGGTTGTACATGTCTGGCGACAAAGGCGAGAAATGATAACCGTCATAGTTCTTCTTAAGCTCGGCGTATGCATCTTCGACTGACATACCGTTGTTTGCAGCCAACTCGCGCACACCGGCATCGAAATTATCCCGGATTTCCTCAATGGTCATGCCGCATATCGCGCTGTATTTTTCGGAAAGTGATATATCCTGAAGATTGTTGAGGTCGCTGAAAATGCTGAGTTTGCCGAAACGGGACACGCCCGTCAGCATGGCGAACTGAATGTATTGGTCTCCGTTCTTAAGATTGGAATAGAACCCTTTCAATATGGCACGCAAATCATCCTGCAGCGCCTTATTACCAACAGAATCCAGCAACGGTTTGTCGTATTCATCGATAAGGATGGCCACCCTCTTGCCCGTTTTGTTATATGCGCTTCGTATCAGGGCACCGAACCGTAAAGCCAATGAATCCGACGGCTCATTGCGGCCGTATAACTGTTCATAATAGTAAAGGAATGACTCAATCGTAGCCTCAAGGTCACGCACTGTCTGGCATTTGTTGGCATTCATGGCCATGTGGAATACCGGGTGCGGCTGCCAGTCATGCTCCATGCGACTGATTTCCAAACCCTCGAACAGCTCCTTTCGGCCTTGAAAGAACGCCTCGATAGTGGACAGTAACAACGATTTGCCGAACCTGCGCGGACGGCTCAGAAAAAAATAATTACCTTCCTTTATAAGATTTGCGATATAACCGGTCTTGTCTACATAAATATAGCCATCCTCGCGAAGTTTCGCGAAACTCTGAACGCCTATTGGATACTTGGGTGCCATGATTGTTACTATTTAAGTGATTCGGACTTGTTTCATCCGCTAAGTTACTAAAAACTCCGTGAATATCAAAAAGTAATTCCGGACGCGGGACGTCTACACTTTACCGAAATATATGGACCAAACTCTTTGACGGACTCCGTTGTTACGTATATAGTTACGAAACAATCTAAAAAAGAAATATTATGAAAGAATTAATTGAAAAGGGAAAGACCTGCAAGCATGACATTCTGACCCATGTATTAGGTTATCACAAGGAAGACCATGTACGCCACATCGTGCATCTCGCTATCGCATCGGCGGCATTAAGCATTGCCATCACCACGCTGTGCAAGGTGGCCCGCATCCATCACGACGTGAAGCGTCTTGAACATGACGTTGAGCCGCACAAGAAACACCACCTGATCTGAAGTCAGAATGACAAGTGATGAGTGATGAAGTCAGAGTGACAAGTGATGAGTGACTACAAAACTTAATCCTCACTGTCAGGCACCAGATTAGCAAGCATCTCGCTGCAGGTCAGTCCTGTGGCGGGATGTTTCCATATCGGGGCTAATTCCACCATCGGCTTCAGGAAAAATTCGCGCTCGGCCAAATGCAGATGCGGCACCCTGAGTTCCGGGGTGTCTATCTGCATCTCGTCCACGGCCACGATGTCGATGTCCACGACACGGTCCATGTAACGTCCTTCGGCGTCGCGGTGGGCGCCTCCGCCCAACTCCCGCTCTATCTCCTGCAGGCCGGCAAGCATCTGCATCGGCTCCAGGTCGCTGACCAGCCGCACGCCGATGTTCATGAAGGTGTTGTCGCTCTCGTAGCCCCACGGCTGCGACTCAACTATGTGCGACAGTTCCATCCAGCCGTAACGGCCCATGATGCGCTGGGCGGCACGGCTGATGTTGAGCCGTCGGTTGCCTAAGTTACTGCCTATGTTCAGAAAATAATTCATATACAAGAAAAGCGCGTGGTGACGGCTGGCTTTGATTCCGCACCGTTACCACGCGCTTTGTTATCGGGTTTTATTTCAGTGTCTTCTTAACCTCTACTTCTTCGTAGGCCTCGATCAGGTCGCCCTCGCGGATATCGTTGTATCCCTGCACCGAGAGACCGCAATCGTAGCCTGACACAACTTCCTTGGCGTCGTCCTTGAAGCGCTTGAGGCTTCCCAGCTCGCCGGTGTAGATCACGATACCGTCGCGGATGACGCGCACCTTCGACGTGCGTTTGATCTTGCCGTCGCGCACCAGGGCGCCGGCGATGGTGCCCACCTTCGAGATGTGGTAGGTCTGCAGCACCTCGGCCGTACCGGTGATTTCCTCCTTGATTTCGGGCGAAAGCATACCTTCCATGGCGTCCTTCACCTCCTCTATGGCCTTATAGATGACGGAATAGAGACGGATCTCGACTCCCTCGCGCTCGGCCTCCTTGCGGGCGTTGGCCGAGGGGCGCACCTGGAATCCGATGATGATGGCGTCGGATGCGGCGGCCAGCGTGACATCGCTTTCGGAGATGGCACCCACTCCCTTATGCAGCACGTTTACCTGCACCTCGGGCGTGGAGAGCTTGAGCAATGCGTCGGAGATAGCCTCGATCGAACCGTCCACGTCGCCCTTCACCACCAGGTTCAGCTCGTGGAAGTCGTTCAGTGCGCGGCGGCGTCCCAGCTCCTCGAGACCCAGGCGCTTCTTGGTGCGCAGTCCGAGTTCGCGCTGCAGCTGCTCACGCTTCGTGGCGATTTCGCGTGCCTCCTGCTCGGTGGGCATCACGTTGAACGTATCGCCGGCCGTGGGAGCGCCGTTCAGACCCAACACCTGTACAGGAGTTGCGGGACCGGCCTCCTTGACACGCTGGTTACGTTCGTTGAACATGGCCTTGACCTTACCGAAGTTGGTTCCGGCCAGTATCACGTCGCCCACGCGGAGCGTACCGTTCTGCACCAGCACCGTGGCCACGTAGCCGCGGCCCTTGTCCAGACTCGACTCTATCACCGAGCCGATGGCGGCGCGGTCGGGATTGGCCTTCAGGTCGAGCATTTCGGCCTCCAACAGCACTTTCTCCATCAGTTCGTCGACGCCGATTCCCTTCTTGGCGGATATGTCCTGGCTCTGGTACTTGCCACCCCATTCCTCGACGAGGTAGTTCATGTTAGCCAGCTCCTCCTTGATCTTGTCAGGGTTGGCGGCGGGCTTGTCTATCTTGTTGATGGCGAACACCATGGGCACGCCTGCGGCGGAAGCATGATTGATTGCCTCGATGGTCTGCGGCATCACGTCGTCGTCGGCGGCCACGATGATGATGGCCAGGTCGGTCACCTTGGCACCACGGGCACGCATGGCCGTGAACGCCTCGTGACCCGGGGTATCGAGGAACGTGATGTGGCGTCCGTCGTTCAGCTTCACATTGTATGCACCGATGTGCTGCGTGATGCCACCGGCCTCGCCGGCTATCACGTTGGCCTTGCGGATATAGTCCAGCAGCGACGTCTTACCGTGGTCCACATGACCCATGACGGTCACGATGGGCGGACGGCTCTGCAGCTCCTCCTCCTTGTCCTCCACATGCTCGATGGCCTCGGTCACGTCGGCCGATACGAATTCGGTCTCGAATCCGAACTCCTCGGCCACGATGTTAATGGTCTCGGCGTCCAGACGCTGGTTGATGGAGACCATCACACCGAGGTTCATACATGTGGCTATGACCTTGTTCACGGGGATGTCCATCAGGCTGGCCAGGTCGTTGGCGGTGACGAACTCCGTAATCTTAAGCACCTTGCTTTCGGCTGCCTCGCGCTCGGCGTTGGCCAGCTCTCGGTTGTGCATCTCCTCGCGGCGTTCCTTGCGGAACTTCACGCTCTTGTTGGTCTTCTTTGTGGTGAGGCGCGCCAGGGTCTCCTTTACCTGCTTCTGAACGTCCTCGTTGCTGACCTCCTGCTTGGGGGCTGCGTAAGGATTGCCGCCTCCGTTACCGCCGCGACGTCTGCGACCGCCACGCTCCTGACCGGCCACACGCGGCTGGTCGCCGCGACCCTGGCCCTGGTCCTTGCGCTTGTCGGAGCCGAATCCGGGCTGCGACGCGGCCTTCTCCACATTGACCTTCTCCTGGCCGATGCGCTTGCGCTTACGCTCGGCGCGGCTCTTTTTCTTGGGACGTGTGGCCGAGTTGATGGCCGACAGGTCTATCTTGCCCACCACCTTCAGGCCGGGTGCCGCAGGCGTGGAACCGGGTGCACGGAAAGGCTCGGTGCTCTCCGGAGCCTTGACTTGGGGAGCTGCTGCTTCTTTGGCAGGAGCCTCGGCGGGTGCCGGCTTCGGAGCGGGAGCTTCCTCTTTCCTGACGGGAGCGGGCTGCGGAGCCGGCTTGGGAGCTTCGGGTTTCTTTTCTTCTTTCTTCACTTCGGGCTTGGGCTCGGCTACAGGCCTGGCCTGCTCTGCGGGACGCTCCGGCTCAGCCTTGGGCTGGGGCTTCGGTGCTTCCTGCGCCTTAGGCTTAGGTGCTGCGGCGGCCTCCGCAGGCTTGGGGGTCTGCGGGGCGGGCGCCTCGGGAGCCTTAGGCGTCTCTACGGGCTTCTCCTCGGGCTTGGCTTCGGGTTTCGGCTCGGGCTTGCCGGCTGACACAGCAGCACGCGGTGACCCAAGGTTGTCAAGGTCGATCTTTCTTTTTATCTTCAATCCGGCATGAGGCTCGCCCGCAGGCGTCTCGACGCGCTGATTGCGCTTCTCCTCGCGCTTCTCCTCGCGGTCCTTCTTCTCCTCACGACGGGTGGTAAGGTATTGCTCGGCCTCGGCCTTCGCATCCTTGTCTTTGCTGAACTCCTTGTACAGCAAGTTCACGGCATCGTCGTCGATGCGGGCGTTCAGGCCGCCCTCGACTTCGATGTTGTGCTTCTTGAGGAAATCAAGAGCCGTGCTTACCGCTACGTTCAGGTCTTTTGCTACTTTACTTATTTTCGTGCGCATTCTGCTGTGTTTGATTCTACTTAAAGAAGCTGTTAAACAACTTCACCTGCGGCTGTCGGGCCGCGATGCTCTCATGTCCGTCGTTCACGGCCGGGGCCGCGCCCGGATCAGTCCTCGAACTCGGCGCGAAGCACGTTCATGACATGCTCCAGGGTGCTGTCCTCCAGGTCGGCGCGGTCCAGCTGCTCGCGCGGGGCGTTCAGCACGGCCTTGGCGGTGCCGAGACCCAGGTTCTTCAGCGCCTCGATCACCCAGTCGTCGATCTCGTCGCGGAATTCGTCGAGATAGATGTCCTCCTCGCCGTCCTCGATGTCGCGGTACACGTCGATGGCGTAGCCGGTCAACATAGTGGCCAGGCGGATGTTGAGGCCTCCCTTGCCGATGGCCAGGCTCACCTCCTCGGGACGCAGGAACACCTCGGCCTTCTTCTCCTCCTCGTCCAGACGGATGCTGGAGATCTTGGCGGGGCTGAGGGCGCGCTGGATGTACAGCTGCGGATTGGCCGTATAGCTGATCACGTCGATGTTCTCGTTGCGCAACTCGCGCACGATGCCGTGGATGCGGCTTCCCTTGATGCCCACGCAGGCGCCTACGGGGTCGATGCGGTCGTCATAGCTCTCCACGGCTATCTTGGCGCGTTCGCCCGGCTTGCGGGCCACGCCCTTGATGGTGATCAGGCCGTCGTGAACCTCAGGCACCTCCTGCTCGAACAGACGGCGCAGGAAACGCTCGTCGGTGCGGCTCACTATCACCTTGGGGTTGTTGTTGGCATTGTCCACACGCTTCACCACCGAGCGCACCATGTCGCCCTTGTGGAAGAAGTCGCCGGGAATCTGCTCCTCCTTGGGCATGATCAACTCGTTGTTCTCCTCGTCCAGCAGCAGCATCTCGCGCTTCCAGATCTGGTGAACCTCGCCGGTGATCAGTTCGCCCTCCAGGTCCTTGAATTTGTTGTAGATGGCCTCTTTCTGAAGGTCAAGTATCTTGGACTGAAGCGTCTGGCGCAGATTCAGGATGGCGCGGCGTCCGAATTTCTCGAAGAATATCTGCTTGGTGACCTCCTCGCCCAGCTCGGCCTCGGGGTCGATCTCGCGGGCCTCGGTCAGTCCGATCTGCATGTCCTTGTTCTCCACTGCGTCGTCGGCCACCACCTCGAGATTCTGATAGATCTCGCAGTCGCCTTTGTCAGGGTTCATGATCACGTCGAAGTTCTCGTCCGAGCCGAACATTTTGGCCAGCACGTTGCGGAACGATTCCTCCAATACCGATATCATAGTGGTTTTGTCGATGTTCTTGAGCTCCTTGAACTCCGCGAACCGGTCGACCATGTTCACTGTCTCTGCTTTCTTTGCCATAAGGCCTGGTTATATTTTGTTTGCGGTGCCGTCCGGACCGTCTGTCGCCGGTCTGCCGTCACCAATGGGTTTAAAATTTCAAATCTACTCTTACCATCTTCACGTCTCCGTACGCGAAGCGCTCCTTACGCGCCACAAGCGCCGCGCGCTTGGCGCCTTCGGGCTTCTCCTTGACGCTGTATTCCACCGCGAATCCGGCATCGTCCGCCTCGCGGAGCACGCCGTGCAGCTTGCGGCCGTCCTGCGTCAGGACCTCCACGTCCTGACCCAAGTTCTTCAGATACTGGCGCTGAACCTTGAACGGGCTCGTCAACCCGGCCGAGCCTACTTCCAGCTCGTAGTCCTCGCCGCCTTCCTCGCGCGGAAACTCGGTATCCACGCCCTGGGCCAGCTCGGTGCAGAAGTCTATGTCAACTCCCTGGTCCGAGTCTATCTCCACCACAAATCTGTCACCCGGCTCCTCGCGCACGTCTATCAGGTAATAGTCCGTATCCGCAAGCCGTCCGGTTATATAGCGCGTCAGTTCTTCTATCTTCATATCGAAGTCGTTTATACTAATTTACGTAACAGGAATAAACTTCGAAACCTTCAATTTTAATCCGATTGTCACATAAAAAACGAAGGAGACTGACGTCCCCTCCGGAATTCTTTTGCAAAGATAATACATTTCCCACCAAAATCACCCACTTACAGCCCTCTTAGGGCATGATTCAGGACTTTTTGATGCAGTTTTAACTATATTTAACTTATTTTATAAATTATTGGCTGCACATACCAGCCTATTGCCGGTTTTCTCCTTCCGCAATCCAGGCGTCGATAATGGCACGAGACAACGAGCCGGGCAACGGGAGTTCGGGCAGCGAATCGCGCCTATACCAGCCACCGGAGGTTAGTTCGCCGTCGGCAAACCGCACCTCCCCGCCTGCATACCGGGCGCGGAAACCGGTCATAAGCTGCGACGGAAACGGCCATGACTGCGATCCGATATATCGGATGTCGCTGACTTCCAGCGTCGTTTCCTCCTTCACCTCACGTTCCACGCATTGCTCTAAGGTTTCGCCCGGTTCCACGAATCCCGCGACCAACGCATACATGGGCCGTTTGAAGTTGGCCGCGTGGACCAGAAGCGCCTCCTCGTCAGAGCCTTCGCCACGAGTCACCAACACAACGATGGCCGGCGACAGACCGGGGAATATCTCCTGCCCGCACCCCTGACACCGCACGCCGATGCTCTGGAACCGCTCGGTCGGCGCGCCGCAGAATCCGCAGTAACGGTTTCGCTTCAAAAAGTATTCCCGCTCCTGCTCGCCGCTCGCCTCGCGCCAGGTCTCGGCGTCATATTTCCCGACTTCCTCTCTCCTTACCATCCTTACAACTAATCACTTATTACTTGTCACCCGTCACTACACAAGTTCTCCGTCCAGATCCTTGATAAATCCCTGCATGGCGGGATTCTCCTCCATTACTTTCTTCAGGAACTCGGTGGGCCGCAGGAATTCCGGGCCGCTGTTCGACGTGTCGATCTCGGCATGTATGGCCAGAAAATCGTTGTGCAGCTCGTCCCTGAGGAACTCCGTGAGGCGTCCCATGCCCGATTCAAACGACTGCAGCTGTGCGGGATGCTGCACCAGCACGTGGTACATCAGCGACTCCTTCTCGTCGGGAGCCGGCCTGGCGCTGCGCATGGCCTCGCACAGCATGAACTGGTCGGGGTGCTCTACGATATACTTGTTCCACGCCGCCATGAACCCCTCGGGGGTCACAAGCTCATGCCTGCGTTCCTTTTTATACTCGGTCTGCGGCATGGCGTTGAGCGAGATGGTGCCGCGCGCCGCGCGCTTCGCGCCTGCTCCGGGTGATGCCATCGCACCATACGGTTGTTGAGGCTGGGGACGGTATTGTTGCGCAGTCGGCTGTTGAGGCTGAGGCTGCTGCGCTGCAGCCTGTTGCACAGCCGGCTGCTGTGGCGCGGCCTGTGGACGTTCCGGTTTATGTTCGGGAGCCACTGCACGGGCCTGTTGCGCCACCGGATCGCGCAAAGGCTGCTTCCGTGCAGGTCGGTCAAAAGGGGCCGGCGCGGGATTAAGAAGCTGACACAGACGTATCAGCGTCAGTTCGATCAGGAATTGCTTGTTGGATGCGGTGCGGTACTGCATGTCGCACTCGTTCAGAAGTTCCATGGCCGAGTAATACCACGGCAACGGCAGCTGCGACGCCTGTTCCGACATACGCGCCGAAATGTCGTCGGGCGTCTCCAGCAGTTCCTTGGTGCGCGGGTCGGCCGCCACCATCAGGTCGCGCACGTGCTGCGCCACGCTGTTGATGAAGAACAACGAGTCGAAGCCCCGGTCACGCACCTCGCCGTACAGCAGCAGCGCGCCCGCCACGTCGCCGCGACGGAAGTCGTCTACCAGCTTGAAGAAGTAGTCGTAATCCAGCACGTTCAGGTTCTCCAGCACCGATTCGTACGTGATGTTGCCCCCCGAGCTGGAAGCTATCTGGTCGAAGATGGAAAGCGCGTCGCGCATGGCGCCGTCGGCCTTGCGCGCTATCACGCCCAACGCCCGCGGATCGGCGGTAATGCCCTCCTGTCCGGCCACATATTTCAGATGGTCGGCTATGTCGTTGACAGTGATGCGCTTGAAGTCATATATCTGGCAACGGCTCAGGATGGTGGGTATCACCTTGTGCTTCTCGGTCGTGGCCAGGATGAACACGGCATACGACGGCGGCTCCTCCAGCGTCTTGAGGAAAGCGTTGAACGCCTGCGACGACAGCATGTGTACCTCGTCGATGATGAATATGCGGTACTTGCCTATCTGCGGCGGTATGGCCACCTGCTCGGAGATCTCGCGGATATTGTCAACGCTGTTGTTGGACGCCGCGTCAAGCTCCATCAGATTGTAGGAATTGCCGCGCTCTATGGCCTTGCACGACTCGCATTCGCCGCAAGCCTCGCCCTCGGGCGTAGGGTTCATGCAGTTCACCGTACGCGCGAAGATGCGCGCGCAACTGGTCTTGCCCACGCCGCGCGGCCCGCAGAACAGGTACGCCTGCGCCAGCCGCCCCGTCTTTATGGAATTGCGCAACGTGTCCGTCAGCTCCTTCTGTCCCACTACGCTGCGGAACGTGGCAGGACGGTACTTACGCGCGCTTACTATATATTTGTCACTCATAATTGTCTGCAAAATCGTCTGCAAATATATAAAAATTCCCTTTCTGAAACAATATTAAAAATACTGCGTTATGCAATTGAGGGTATCACCTGTTAATATTCATGCACATGAAAAGTATGTTATACACCCGCACCGGCGACACCGGCGAGACATCGCTGGTAGGAGGCCAGCGCATAGCCAAGGATTCGCCGCGGCTGGAATCGTACGGCACCGTCGACGAACTATCGTCGCAGTTAGGCGTCGTCGCGGCCGCACAAGGCGTAAGCGACGAGGTAAAAGGCCAGCTGCAGCAGATACAGAACGAACTGTTCAACATAGGCGGCTATCTTGCCACGGCACCCGGCGACGCGGAACCGCCCTGTCCGAGTCTGGAAGACGGAGCAATGATTCAGGACCTGGAGGGATGGATCGACGCTCTGGACGAACAGACACCCAAGATCCGCGCATTCGTCCTTCCCGGCGGCCACCCCGCCGCAGCGCTGGCCCATGTGGCGCGCACCGTATGCCGTAGGGCCGAGAGAAACATCCTGGCGCTCAGCCGCAAGGAATATGTGGACCCCGCAGTGATACGCTTCGTGAACCGGCTTTCAGACTATCTGTTCGCCGCCGCCCGCTACATAAACTTCACCAACGGCGTGGCCGAAATCGTCTGGCAACAGAAACCGAAACAATAAATTACCATTCCGTTTCGTTGACGGAAAAAAGATAAATACTAATACGCAGGTCAGGGACTTAAGCACTCCTATGGATTTACGGGATTAGGGTTAGAATTGAAACTTTTAAAAACTTATAGATATGTACTGGACACTTGAACTGGCGTCGAAGCTTGAGGATGCACCCTGGCCCGCGACGAAAGAAGAACTGATAGACTATGCACTGCGCAGCGGCGCCCCGATGGAGGTGATCGAGAACCTGCAGGAGATCGAGGACGAAGGCGAGACCTACGAATCCATCGAAGAAATCTGGCCCGACTACCCCAGCAAAGACGACTTCTTCTTCAACGAGGAGGAATACTAAGTCTCGGTGCGGTTATAATTAAGGTTGAACCAATACAGTTCGCAACTAAGGCATCGTCCTTAATAATAAGGATAATGCCTAAATCTTCGAGATATGACACAGCTCACTATTAACGTTGAAGACAAATCCATTCTTCCGCACCTGAAAAAGATCCTTAATGCGATTGAAGGCGTGAGCATTGCCAAACCTTCAAGAAAAAAGAAGTGCGGACTGGACGAAGCCCTTGACGACGTAAAGGCCGGACGAGTACACCGTTATGACAGCGTCGATGACATGTTTAAAAGCTTAGGGATTGATGTATGAAGTTATCACTACCAATAAATTTGAGAAATCTCTTAAGAAGTGTATTAAGAGAGGTCTGAGTATTGGAAAGTTGAACAAAGTACTTAAGGAATTGTCCGACAACGGAACACTTCCTCCCGAATATCGACCTCATAAACTCTCCGGCAAGTACCAGGGAAACTGGGAATGCCACATTGAGCCCGATTGGCTTTTAGTCTGGGAACAACGCGACTCGGAACTGATTCTTCTCCTGATCGACACCGGCTCCCACTCCGACATCTTCGGCTAAGGCATTTTCTTTTGAATCAAATCACAATCCACCTCAAATCGGGTGGATTGTTTTATTATACAGACTCTTATCGTGGTTTGGCTGGCCAAAATCCGATTGTTGGGGAGGGAATATTGAGTTTGTTTGTATATAAATCAGTCATTAATCGGAGATGTGGGGATATTGGGGAATAAAAACTGATTGCTGCGGCAAATGCCACTGCTTATTATATTCCCTTTTATATTCTCTTTGAGAAAACCAAATGCACGGGCTATCATATTTATAATAATCAATGCATCCCCGCCGGATTGCATTTCCGAGGGGGATGCATATTCTTAACGCCGACGGGTTCAATATCCTATCGTGAAACGCTCCTGATGGTGGGCCGGTGTCTCCAGTTCGTCAACCATAGCCTTGGCATAGTCGCCTACGGTGATATGACTGTTGCCCTCGTCGTCTACGATAAGGTCGTCCTTGCCGAGACGATAGTTTCCTTTCGCTTCCCCGGGTTCAAGGGATCCTGCCGGAGAGAAAAATACCCAGTCGATGGACTTTTCATTGTTGAGGGTGTTGAGATAGAATTCACCCAGGGATTTCACGCCGGCCATGATTTCCGCCGGGATTGCGCCGCTGTCCACGACGCGAAGGCCGGGCGCGCAGAAAAGTGTGCCGGCCCCTCCTACGATGAGCAGTCGTTTCACACCGGCTTCTTTCGCAGCCTGAAGTATGCGGGGATAGTTCTGCAGTGTGAGATTATAGATGTCGGGGTTCGACCATCCGGGGTTGTAGGCGCTGATGACTGTGTCATATCCTTTGAGAGCCGCCGCAAGGGCCTCGGTGTCGGCCACATCAACTTGTTTTACCGTAAGCAGAGGATTTTCGACTTTGACGTTGTCAGGGTTGCGCACCAGTGCTTCCACCTGATAGCCGCGTGAGAGGAGTTCATTCAGAATGGCGCTGCCTGCAAAGCCGCTGGCGCCGATAAGTGCTGTTTTCTTCATATAGTGATGTTTTTATTGATTTCGGATGCAAAGATAACGGCGTAAAGATCCGATTGTCAAGAAGGCACCTGAATGACAGATAGTTTCGTCGCGGTTACCGATATAGATTATCAACAGCTTACAAAAATCGGGTTAACTTATTTTAACCGCAGCAAAAACGGACTGTTGCTCACTTCAGGAATATTAGTTACTTTTGTAGAGCTTTTTAATATCAAGCATATTATGAACGAAGAATTATTCCCAAGTTGTCCTATCCGCAACATTCTGTCACGTTTCAGCGACAAATGGTCGTTGCTGATTCTGTATACACTGAACCTTCAGCCCACCATGCGTTTCAATGCCTTGCGTCGTGAGATTCCCGACATATCCCAGAAGATGCTCACCAATACACTTCGCACTCTTGAAGAGGACGGTCTTGTTACGCGCACTATTTATGCCGAGGTACCGCCGAGGGTGGAATACAGCATCACCGACCGGACGCGCTCTTTGCTGCCCCATGTCAATTCTCTTATAGCCTGGGCCAAGGAGAATATGCCGGCAATCCTCAGAGACCGGGAATCTCACGGCAAGCGGAAGAAATAAGCCACACTGTATCCTGATAAACACATAGGGGTTGTGCCGTCATGACACAACCCCATTACTTTATGTTTATATAGCAAGGCGTACTCCTGGCCGGTGAGCCGCGGCGTCAGCGGAGCGGGGAGATGCGGAACGAGTGGGAATAAGTCGCCGCCGGCTTAAGCTGATATTCCGCAAGGGGGCCGGGGCCGCAGCTGGCGCTTCCCAGGCCACGTGTGGCGCAGTCGATGTTGAGGACCGTGGCCGGGCAACGCGCCTGCTCCACCTCATGGACATATTTCAGATTCCACAGGCCCTCGTCGGTGTAATGCAGCGCCGTGAAGTCGAAATCACCCTGAAGCGCCTCAATCCTGATGCCGCGGCCGTCATTATCCGCGAGTGTCAGCCAACGGGTATCGGTTCGGGTTCCCATGCTCTGAGGCCGGACGTAATTCTCCTTCATCGCATCGACGGTCGACTTGTAACGCCCCACGAACGCAGCGGCATGCCGGTCGGGGTAATTCTCTATCGGACCGCGGCCATACCATTCGATATGCTCCAGCGAATCGTCAAGCATGCTCCTGAGGCCCAGACGGGGCAACGAACCCTCTGCGGGGGTGGTATATGCCGCGTCTACGTCCATCGTGCCGTCTGCATAGACGGTATAGGTCACTTCATAAGGCACCTCAACCTCTCCTGCCGTGGCGGCAAGCCGGGTCGAGACCACGGCTGTCCCGGCCAGGGAATCGAGATGACAGGTGAAACCGTCCAGGCGGTAATCGTATTCATGGAAATTCCTCGGCTCGTTGTTATTGGTGCGGTAACCGTAGAACACGGGACCACTCCCCCGCTCTATCATCTCCTTACCTCCGTAACACAGGTTCTCGAGCCGGCCGGTAGCTTTGTCGAACGCGATGTTCCAGCCGTCACCGTTCATCATTACCCGGCCCTCCGTGTCCTCCATTCCAATCCGGCCGTCGGCGTGTATCTTCCCGGCCACGAATCCTCCCTTGAGAGGAAGCTGAGCGGAGGCAACCACGTGACCGGCCTCGGCCCAGAGACTCGCCTCCTTGGCAAGCACTTCCAGATCGATAAAGTATTCCGCATCCGGGTCCGTCATGTAACGCTCCATCGGGATTAAAACCGTACGGTTCTCCGTAGGCTTGCAGTCCGGCAGACCGAAAGTCTCGGTACGTATGCACCGGCCGTTCTCCATAATCCGGTAGCGGAGGTTGAAGTCAGTGAGATTGTGGACCGTATAGTCATTCTGTATCGATACGCTGTTCGGATCATTGAGCCTGAAGCGGATATATTGATATACATTCTTCACCTCCAGCAGTTTGGGCGTGACCTGGCGATCGGCGGTCACGATACCGTTGCAGCAGAAGTCATTGTCGTTGGGCGCGTCCCCGAAACTGCCGCCGTAATAATAATGGTGGTCCGGTTCGCCGGGCTTGTTAAGGGCCTGGTCCACCCAGTCCCAGATGCAGCCGCCTATCATGCGTTCAGAGCGGTCGGCTATGTAATCCCAGTAGCTGTCCAGATTGCCGATGGAATTGCCCATGGCATGATTGTACTCGCATAGGAAGAACGGCTTCTGATTGCCGTTACGGTCGGACTCGATCATGCTTTCCACGGACGGATACATGCGCGAGTCCATGTCGGCTATCTCGTTCATTCCCTCGTAATGTATGGGACGCGAGGCGTCTATGTTCCTGACGGCCTCGTATTCGGCCACGGCGTTGCAACCGCCGCCGCTTTCGTTGCCCAGACTCCAGAACACTACCGAAGGATGGTTCTTGTCGCGCTCCACCATGCGGACGGCACGGTCCACGAAGGCCTCGCGCCATGACGGATTGTCGGTCAGCGAATGGTTGCCGTGACACTCCTGGTCGGCCTCGTCCATCACGTACAGGCCGTAATAGTCGAACAAGGCATACATTTTCGGAGCCTTGGGATAGTGGCTGGTACGTATGGTGTTCAGGTTGTTACGCTTGAACATCAGTATATCCTGAATCATGGTCTCTACGGGCACCGCCTTGCCCAGGCGGGGATGCGTGTCGTGATGGTTCGCACCCTTGAACAATGTGAGCATACCGTTGACATATACCTTGTTGTCCTTTATCTCAATGTTGCGGAAACCATACTTCTGCGAGGTGGCTTCGGTCACATTTCCATCCTTGTCGAGCAGTTCGATGTCGACTGTGTACAGATTCGGAGCCTCGGCGCTCCACAACCTCGGGTCACGGATCGAAAGCCTTGCGTCCACGGTTTCCTCGCGACCTTTAGCCACGGGCACGGTGCGCGAGGTGACAGACCTCAGCGTCCGGCCGTCGGCGCCGGACAGGGTGACGCGCACGGCGGCGCTGCCGGCGGCATTGCCACGGTTGGACACCCGGGCCTTAACGTCAAGGAAAGCGCGGTCATAACGCGGACTGAGTTCGGAGGTAAGGTGCAGGTCGCGGATATGCGTACGGGGCGAGGCCGTCAGATATACGTCACGGTATATGCCGCTCATGCGGAACATGTCCTGGTCCTCCAGATAGCTACCGTCGCTCCAGCGATATACCTCTACGGCCACCGTATTGCTGCCGGGACGCACATACTTCGTTATGTCAAACCGCGCATCGGTCGTGGGACCCTGGCTGTAGCCCACTTTCTTACCGTTGATCCACAGATACATCGCACTGTAACAGCCCTCGAACGTGATATAGACCTCCTTGTCGCTCCATCCGGCCGGAAGCGTGAAGTCCCGGCGGTACGAACCCACGGCATTGGGTTCCTTCTCCACCGTGTAGCCCCTCTGCCCCTGGATGAACGGGGGATTGTTGCGGAACGGATAGGTTATGTTGGTGTAGATGGGCGTGCCGTATCCCTGCATCTCCCAGTTGGACGGCACGGGGATATTGTCCCAGCCGTCGACATTGTATGCAGGCTTGTAGAAATCGCGGGGACGTTCGTCGGGCGACTTGACCCAGTGGAATTTCCAGTCACCGTTCAGCAGCATATAGCGTGAGGAGGCCGTGCGCAGCCAGGGCCTGGCATAAGTCGGGTCTGTCTTCATCTCGGCCATGTCGGCGAACGGTATGAACGTGGCCGAGGCCGGCTCCTTGTTGATTCCGATCACCGCCTGGTTTTCCCAGTCGTTGCTGCTCCGGGTCCTTGCAGGCTCTGGCTTTACGGAGAGACCGGACGCTTCCACCGTCCAGTGCTGGTACGGAGAGGATGCGGACGCCGCGACCTGTATCAGCGGCTCGCCGAACTGAGGCGCGTCTGTCGACGACAGGCACAGGCCGTTGCCGGTGCCGGCAAAGGTATAGGTGCCGTCCGGGTTCAGGGTCACGTGCCACAGCTGGTTGGCGTTCTGCGGGTCAAGCGTCCACTGAATGGCGCGGGTGCCCGGCCTGGGGGCGTTGCTGCTGTCGATGGCAAACGATGAAAGCGGCGAGACGATGCAGTAGACACCCTCCGACACCTTGACAAACTGCCACACCTGCGACTCCTTGTCCTTCACCGGCTTGGACAGCATAATCCCGGCACCGGGAGAATAGCTTTCCTGTGAATCCATCACAAGCCCGGTGGAGCCTTTGATCACGTAATTGCGGCCCGGCACTATCCTGTCGGCCGGGGATGCCACGCAGGTGCCCGTGATTGCCGCGGCGACGCACAGCGCCTTTAATGTATGAAACCGTATCATCAGTCTATTGTTTTAAGTATTTCGGATTGCTTGTAGACGCCGAATGTGTTCAGTGCCGGCGTGGCGTTTCCATCCAGTATGCGCAGACGCACATAGCGCGCGGTGACGGGATTGAACCGGACTATCCATTTATTGCCTACGGACTGCAGGTCGGACGCCTCGGGAATCGGGGTCCAGGTGCGTCCGTCGGACGAATGTTCCACGGCCCAGCGTGTGGTGCGGTGTCCGAGGCGTATCACCTCACGCAGCATCAGGCAGTCGAATGTCTCGGCCTTGGGCATACGGAAGATGATGTCGGAAGTCGCGACACCGTCCTTGCCGGCGTAGTATGTATCGACATCATCGTCTATCAGGTATTCGGGCGCGAACCGTGCGCCGCGCCGATTGGTGGCGCTCACGCGGGAACCTGCCAGCAGGTTCCGGGCGAATGTCTCGTCGATCCCTTTCCTGAGGGTCGCCACCCGCAGCGAGTCGATGGAACTTATCAATCCCCGGCGGTCGGGCGGCAGGTTCAGCAGCAGCACGCTGTTGTGTCCTACCGACGAACAGTAGATATCCCACAGTTCCGGCACGGTCTTGACGCGGCTGTCCTCCTCGGCATGGTAAAACCAGCTCGGTCTGATAGACACGTCCGTTTCGGCCGGGATGTAGGCGTTGCCCAGCTTCACCCCCTGATTGAGCGCATCGTAATAATTCGCCTCGTCGCGGATGGCGATGGAATCGGTGGTGGCCCAGCATGGATCGCCGCAATGGCCGGCCTCGTTCCCCATCCAGCGGACATCGGCGAAAGGATATGAGTTCTTCGTGCCGAATATCACGCAATCCGGCTGGTTTTCCCTCACGATACCGTACCATTCCGTGTACAGCGGAGTGGTCAGCTCGTCGGCGCCCGCGCCGTCCCACCATGTCTCCCATATCTTGCCGTAACCGGTCATCAGTTCCCGGAGCTGACTGGCATAGTATGACCGGTAACTGTCGGTCGAATAATCCGGTCTGAGATGTTGGTGCCGGTCGTGGGGGCCGAGATATATTCCCGCCTTGATTCCGGATTCCTCGCAGGCGTCCACGAATTCGCGCACCACGTCGCCGCGTCCGTTTTTCCATGCCGCGTTCCGCACGCTGTAATCGGTGTATCCGCTCGGCCACAGACAGAAACCGTCGGCATGTTTGGCCGTAAGTATCGCGGCGGGGATGCCGGCGTTCTTGAGAGTCTCCATCCACTGCAGGCAGTCCAGTTCCGACGGATTGAAGATTGCTGCCGGAGCACGCCCGTCACCCTCGTTGACGAAATTCTCGTATGTATTGATTCCGAAATGGAAGAATGCGATCATCTCGCGGTCGAACCACTCCAGCTGACGGCTGTTTGGCGTAGGACCGAACGGCTTTGGCTCGGACTGGGCTTGGGCCACGCTCATGCCCCCGGCAGTAATCAGTAGCGCGCCGGCCGCTATGGCTTTAAGTTTCATGGGTTGTTTTATGTTAGTTTTCCCGCCGTCTCCGGCACCGGACCGGCGGCGATGTATGGTATATGCCGCAAAATTACAACCACCGGGTTATCCAATGTATTAATCCGGGATTAACAACGGAACCGCAGACATACAATTTTATTAATCCCTGACAGATTTTCCGGGGTCCTCACGCGCAGGAACCGTCCCCATACGCGCATTTACGGCATCCAGGGCGGGTTAACAAATTTCCCGCCGGGTTAATGCCGGAATTAACCCATGATTAACCAGCTGAATAATACCCGTTAACATAATTTTGCATCGGTTCATGACGGACAGAACCGGTAGAACAACAAAACAACTCAATATACTATCATGAGAAAACATGAAAAACCCAAAAGCATGAAGATTCCCGTGGCGCTTACACTGTGCGCGGGCATTACGCTTGCCTGCGGGCTGCCTGCCACGGCGCAAGGCACCACTGCCGTTGCCGCAAGGCAACAGGCCAAAGACACCTACTCCCAATACAGTGGTAAAGTAACCGAACAGTCGGGCGAAGAACTGACCGGCGCAGTAATCCGGAACGTCACCCGCAACATCGCCGTGGTGGCCGACATCGACGGCGCCTTCACCATCGCCGGCAAGCCCGGCGACAAACTCTCCGTCTCTCTGGTAGGCTACACGCCGATGGAGCTGACCTTAGGCGACCAAAAGACGCTCGACATAAAAATGTCGGAACATTCCGAGGCCCTGAGCGAGGTCGTAGTGGTGGGTTACGGCACGCAGAAGAAAATCTCCACCACTGCGGCCGTATCGAGCCTCAAGCCCGACGAGATAGCCAAGAAACCTGTGGCCAACATCACCAACAGCCTTGCCGGCCGCGTGGCCGGAGTCATCGCCAAGCAGGGTTCGGGCGAGCCGGGCGCCGACGGGGCCTCGCTCAGAATCCGCGGCGTGGGGACACTCGGCAATCAGGAGCCTCTGTGCGTGGTGGACGGCGTGCCTCGCGACTTCTCCAAGATCGACCCCAACATGATCGAGAACATCACCGTGCTGAAGGATGCGGCGGCTGTCGCTCCCTACGGTATGGCGGGCGCGAACGGCGTAATCCTGGTCACCACCAAGAAAGGCGCCGAGGGGGCGCCCGTGCTCTCATACAGCGGATATGTCGGTTTCCAGAACCCCACGCGCATCACCGACCAGGTCAATTCCTACGAATACGCCCTGATGAAGAACGAGGCGGCCATGAACGCAGGATACCCCAACTATTACGCATACTCACAGCATGACCTGGAGATGTACCGCAAGACCGTGGAAGGAGCGCCCGACGCCGATCCCGACCGCTACCCCAACAGCAACGGCCTGCGCGACCTGATACGCCACAACACGGCCATCACGTCGCACAACCTGTCGCTCAGCGGCGGAACACAGCGCGTGAACTATTACGTAAGCCTGGGATACCTCTACCAGCAGGGCATGTGGCGCACCACCGACTATCAGCGATTCAACCTGCAGTCGAACATCTCCGTCAAAGCCACCTCCACCACCACCGTCGACCTGAACCTGGGCGGATGGCATCAGAACAAGAAGTATCCCGGCGTCTCGGCCGGCGACATAATGTATCAGGCATACCGCACTCCTCCCGTATCGGCCATCAAATACACCAACGGCCTATGGGGCCAGTATGTGGGCAAGTCGCTTTACGGCATGGCCTTCCACAGCGGCTACGACAAGCAGCCCAGTTCCCAGCTCAACGCCACCCTGTCGATCACGCAGCAGCTCCCCTTCCTCAAGGGACTCAGCATCAAGGGCGTGGTAAGTTACGACCCATACCGTTCCAAGTCGAAGAACTGGCTCACCCCCATGCCGGTGTACACCCTGGACGCATCCACCGATCCATACACCTGGACCGAAGGCTTCCAGGGTCCGGAGAAGCCCTATCTGTCGGTTTCGTACTCCGAGGACGCCACCTTCACCTATCAGGGCATGATCAATTACAACAATTCCTTCGGCCCGCACCAGGTCACGGCGCTGGCCGTGATCGAGGCCCGCGACAAGCATTGCTGGAACCTGGGTGCGCGCCGCAACAACTACGGCATCCTGGTCGACGAGATCAATTCGGGCAGCAGCGACCCCAGCGACATCAGCAACAGCGGCACCTCATGGCGCGAACGTCAGGTGGGCTACGTGTTCCGCGCGGGATACAACTACGACAACCGCTATCTGGTGGAGCTGTCAGGACGTTACGACGGCCATTATTACTTCGCGCCCGGCAAGCGCTTCGGCTTCTTCCCGGCCGTGTCGCTGGGCTGGAACCTGGGCCAGGAGGCGTTCATGCAGAACATCCAGTGGCTCACGCATCTTAAGATACGCGGTTCGTACGGCGAATCCGGAAACCTTGCAGGCGGCTCCTACCAGTACCTGAGTGACTATGGCTTCGGCACCGCCGGCAATTTCGGCGGCATCCCCGTGATGGGAATGTGGGAGAACATTCAGGGCAATCCCAACATCACCTGGGAAAAGGCCAAGAAGTTTGACATCGGCGTCGAGTTCTCGGCCTTCAACGGCATGCTCCACCTTGAGGCGGACTATTTCTACGAGAAGCGCTCCAACATGCTCATGGCCCCCAACTCGGAGGTATCGGCCGAATACGGCATTCCGCTGTCGCAGGTCAACGCCGGCCGCATGCACAACCAGGGTGTGGACCTGATGGTCAGCTTCAACAAGCAGTTCACACATGACTGGTACTTCGGCGTCAGGGGCACGTTCACATACGCCCACAACACTCTGGACCAGATTTTCGAGACCGACGCCACCTACAACAATCCCAACCGCCGCCGCACCGGACGCCCCGACGGAACCATGTTCGGCTACAAGTGCCTGGGCTATTTCACGTACGATGACTTCAATCCCGACGGCTCGCTCAAGAGCGGCATCGCCACGCAGCCCTGGGGACAGGTATATCCCGGCGACCTGCGCTATGCCGACCTGTCCGGCCCCGACGGCGTGCCCGACGGCAAGATCGACGAGAACGACATGACCGTGATAGGCCGTTCCAACTGGAATCCGGAGATCGTGTTCGGCCTCGCTCCGACAGTGCGGTGGAAAGGCTTTGACCTCGACGCGCTGTTCCAGGGCGCCACTCGCACCAACATCTCGCTTGGCGAGACCCTGGTGATGCCGTTCTTCGACTCCGGCTCGGCCACCAAGCTGCAGTTCCGCGACCACTGGACTCCCGCCAACCAGAACGCGCGCTATCCGCGCCTCACCAGCGAAGTGACCGTAAACAACCACCGCCAGAGCTCGTCATGGTGGGTACGCGACGCCACATACGTGCGACTCAAGAGCATCGAGCTGGGATACTCTCTCCCCAAGAAGGCGCTGGATTTCCTGCACATCTCCCAGCTGCGCGTATATGTATCCGGACAGAACCTCTGGACCTGGACACCGTTCATGAAGGAGATTGTCGATCCCGAGGCCGGTTCGGCCAACGGCAAGTACTACATGCAGCAGGCTGTATATTCGTTCGGTCTCAACATCACATTCTGAACCCCCTAAGCCATAAATAATCATGAAAAAATACAGAACACTCCTCAATATATGCCTTGGCTCGGCAATGCTGTTCGGTCTTGCGTCGTGCGAAGACTGGCTTGAGATCGAGCCCAAGGACCGTTTCAGCGACATCACCGTGTGGGGTTCGGAGGAAAACGCCACGATGTTCCTCAACGACATCTACAACCAGTTCCCGCACCTCAACAACGAGACGCAGTGTTTCGACCAATACTCCGACAATTCCTACGTCGGGGCCGAATGGATGAACGCGCGCACCACCATCTACACGGCCGCGCTGTCGCCCACCAGCTGGCTCGCCGGCCCGTGGGACATGTGGAAATGGGGCCGCGAGAGCAACAGCGACGCCAAGGGACAGTACGAGCGCATCCGCTCCTGCAATCTGTTCATCAACAAGGTAAGCGAAAGCGATTTCTCCGAGTCGTACAAGCGTGAGCGTCTGGCCGAGGCCCGTTTCCTCCGCGCATGGTTCTACCATTACCTGTGGATGGCCTACGGCGGGGTGCCCATCATCACCGACGTGCTGGACAGCAACAGCGACGACGAATTGTACTATCCACGCGCCACGGCCCGCGAGACATTCGAGTTCATCGACAAGGAACTTGACGAGATCTACATGGACCTGCCGCTGACACAGACAGGCTCCGACTCCGGCCGCGCCACCCGCGGCGCCGCCCTGACACTGAAAGGATGGATCGAACTGTTCCACGCCTCGGAGCTCCGCAATCCGGACCATGACGTGACCAGGTGGCAGAATGCCGCAGCCACGCTCAAGAAGGTGATAGACCTCGGAATCTATGAGCTGCAGCCCACCATCCTGGACCTCTGGACCGAGGCCACCAACGGGAATCCAGAGGTGATCTTCGACTTCCAGATGTCCAAACAGAACGGAGGTCGCCGCGAGGGTCTGTTCGGACCGGTGTTCGTGAAGGGCGTCCAGTCCAGCTGGGGCAACATGCAGCCCACGCAGGAGCTGGTGGACGACTACTGCATGGCCGACGGCCTTCCCATCGCCGAATCGCCCCTCTACAACCCGCAGAAGCCCTACGAGAACCGTGAGAAGCGTTTCTACCAGAGCATCCTCTACGACGGCTCGATGTGGCAGGGCGAGGAGATCATAACCCGTGTAGGCGTGGGCAGTCCCAACGAGATTGACACCTCCTTGTCGAGCGATGTCACCAACACCGGCTACTATACCCGCAAGACACTGGACGAAAGCGTCAACGGCGCCGACAACCTGCAGATGAGCAACGGCATGGCCAACTACATCTTCTTCCGCTACGCCGACGTGCTGCTGATGTACGCCGAGGCGCTGCTGGAAACCGGCGATGTTCCCGGTGCTACCGAGTGGCTTGACAAGGTGCGCACACGCGGCGGCAACATGCCGTCCGTCAGCGAGACATATCCTTCGGGCGTCACGGTCAACAAGCTGCGCACCATCCTGCGCCGCGACCGCCGCATAGAGCTTGCGTTCGAGGACAAACGCTACTGGGACATAATCCGCTGGAAGATTGCCGACGGTCCCGACGGCGTGATGAACCGTCCCGTAGGGGGAATGAAGATCGAGGACACCGACGGCGACGGCGTATGGGAATACAACTATCACGAAGTATGCCCGCGTACGTTCCTGGAACGGATGTACTATCAGCCCATCCCGCAGTATGTACTGGACCGCAATCCGGCCATCCGTCAGCAGAACGGCGGCGAGGACGGATGGGTCAACGGCCAGAATCCGGGATATTGACACCTAACCATTTACAGACTTTAGACACATGAAACTCAAGAATATTATTCATATCGCCGCCGTGTGCGGCATGGCGGGATGCCTGGCGGCGTGCAGCGACAGCGAGCCTACCACCGTCTACATTCCCGAGGCCCGGAGCCTGAACATCGTAAACTTCGACCTGGCCGAGCCCATGAGCCAGACATTCCATGTGGCCGTGACCGCCAGCGATTATGTCACGACCTCGGGACTCGAAGTATCGTCGGACGTCACCGTGACGCTCTCGGTAGACCCCGCGAAGGTGGAAGCCTACAATTCCGCATGCGGCACGGACTACGAAATCCTTCCCGCCGACTGCTACACACTCCCCGAAAGCGCCGTGATTCCGGCGGGCGCCGCCTGCTCGGACGACCTGACCGTCAGTGTCGACGCCCGCGGCAAGATCCAGCCCTTCGACTCGTATCTGCTGCCCGTCACCATCTCTGCTGTGACCGGAGCCGACATCAATCCGCAGCAGTCTACGGTCTATTACCTGATGAGCGGCGCGGAGGACGTGTGGAATATGCCGCTGGCCGACCGCAGCGCCTGGCAGGTTGTGGAGGTGTCCTCGGAGGAGGCAAGCGGCGAGGGCTCGGACAACGGTCATGCCATCCACGCCTTCGACGGAGATTTAGGCACATTCTGGCACACGCAGTGGAAAGGGGGCGAGCCTCAGCCTCCGCATCATATCGTTGTGGACATGGGACAGGAAGTCAGGATGCTCGGCTTCCAGTACGTGAGCCGCAATCACGGCGAGGGCTGGCCCCAGGAAATGACCCTCGAAACAAGCCTTGACGGCGAGAACTGGGAAGGCGCGGGTACATATTCCGACCTGCCGGCCGAGGGTGGCGCCGAATTCCGGTCCTATCTTCCGGGATTCAAGCAGGCACGTTATTTCAGGCTTACCATCACTGCCGTATACAACGGGAAATGGTCGACCCACGTAGCCGAAATCAATGCGATCTCCATCGTCAAGTAACCTTGTTGCAACTTCATTCACAAGCAGGCCGGCGTCCCCGCAAGGGCGCCGGCCTGTGCTTTCCGTCCGGGTCATCCTGACTCCTGAAGGTCAGCCCAATTCCTCGAAGGAATTGGGGTATTCCTCGCCCATCATCTTGAGGTAGTCGCGGCAGAAGGTCTGATAGACCGCGCGGGCACGGGTATGCCGTCCCGTGGCATGCGCCACCCTGACCAGATAAGTCAGCGCCGTTTCCGACAGCGGGTCGGTTTCAAGCATCGTGTAGCACAGGCGCCGTACCAGGTCATATTTCCCCTCCTTATAGCTGCGCGCTATCTCCGCCGCTAAATATCGCACCATATAGGAGTCCATCTTCTGCCGGAAATAGTCGAATATCGGGTCGGATATGCCGGACAGGAATTTCCCCTTGATGACTATGGAATTGATCTCATCGGCCTTATCGGGCGCGGGTACCGCATCACTGAGGCCGGAACTGAGGGAGTAAAGGCGCCCGATGTCGCTGACGCACGGTTCCTGGATATCGATGCGGAACATCCCCTGCTCGTACACCAGCGAGATGCCGTCGATGTCTGCCAGGGCCTTGCGCAGTTTGTTGAGAGTGACGTTGCGCAGGTTCTTGACCTTTTCCGGCTCCTTGTCTGTCCAGAACGTAACGTTGAGGTCGGACGAGGTGACACCGTCGTGGCTTTCGGTATGAAGTAGGATATAAAGGAAAATCAGCTTGAGTTTCGGGCTGAACAGATGTGTTATGGAACGTCCCCTGGCGTCTATCGCCGAGAAGGGACCGAACAGCGAGATATAGTTGCTGCCGGGCGAGACGGGAAGGTCCTTGATAGAGTCCTCGGAGAACGCGGCCGGCACACTCGCGGAGTCCGCACGGGTATCCTCGTGGGATTCAGCACGGGTATCCTTGTGGGATTCAGCAAGTGCCGGCATCCGGGGTTGCTCCGGCTTATCTTCCGCGACTTCCCGAGGCCTGGTTCCGCGCGACCGTCTGCGACGTCTGATTACGATGAACACCGTCAAGACAAGTATCAGCAGCGACACAGACAGGATTAAAGCCGTCCTGACGCCGTTTTTTCGGGCCGGAGCGCTCTGCAGCTGGGCCGACGACACCGGAGGCGTCGATAAGGAATAGACCGAAGTGAGGGTCTGGCCGTATTTCGCGAACTGCTGCACCACACAATATATCCGTTCCTGCGCCGGATTGTGGTATAGCGCCACATTGGTGGCTATTTCCTCTGAAATCAGCGGTATGGTGTCGCCGACGGCAGTGCTATTGCCGTCGGACATCGCGATGCGGTACAGCTGCAGCGAGGAATGGGGCCGGTATTCCGGATAGGTTATGGCATAGAAATGCTTTCCGTCGGGATCCGGCAACAGTGTCCGTGCCGGCACGCGGTCCTCGGCCGGGGCTTCACGACTCCATAGTTTCCTGACCGTGCGGCGTTTCAGGTCAATCATGTAGAAGTCGTAGTAATACTTCGTGCCCAGGTCCTGCAGACCCTGGGGATTGCCCTTGCCGCCGTACAGATAGATAGTGTCCTCGGAAGGCGTCAGCATCATCGATGTGTAGAATCTGGGATCTATCCTGTCGCCTCCCAATGGAATCGTGTCCCATACATGCCGGTTCAGGTCATAGCGCACGAGCCTGTCGGCGTATCTGCGGTGGCCGTAGCCGCCGAACAGCAGCAGGGTATTGTCCTTCCTGCGGTGGACGGCGGCATGATGGTGCCACACTGCGTCGGGCGATGTCGCGCCAAGAAGGCGCCATTGGCCCGTCGCAGGGTCCAGTTCGGCGAACATGGCATCGTCATACACCTCGTAAGGTATGATCCGGCCCGTCGCCGCATCCAGCAGGCTCATGCCGTGACGCACGGGCAGGGAGTCGCCCCGGACAGGCACCGACGTCAGTCTGCGCCTGCGGATATCGAAAGTCTTGATCGTGTCGCAGCTGTAGGAATACATCATCTGGCGCGACGGGTCGAACATGAAGCCTGTAGGTGTGTCGGAACATGCGGCCCACTCCCGCTCCCAGTAGTACGAGCGGTTTATCAGCCAGTAAGGATGCGTCACCTTGCCCACGGCGTTGCCCCGGCTGTCATGCACGGTCTCGCCGCTGCTTTCGGCCAGCGGAACGACAGTCTGCTTGCCGTCGGACGTGATGCGAAGGTTGCGGATGGAGAAGGACGCGCTTTCCACCATGTGTCCGCTCATGCTGAAATTCAGCTGGGGAGCGAAGGCCGATTTCCTGAGTTCGGGCAATCGTATGGTTGCGTGACGCGGGCCAATCGCGATGTCGATCACGCCGCGGGACCTGTCGACCTTCAGGGATACCGGCATTGACTTTTCGCGGAGTTCAGAACCCCGGAAGGTGGTGGAGTACAGGTTCCGTTCGCCGCTTTTCGCAAAGATGAACGTCCCCAGGTCGGCCGGTTCGTTGTAGCTGAACGTCAGCACGAACGCATTGGAGTCATATCGGTTGTGGATACAGAATATGTTGCCCGGGCTGGTGAGGTTATGGTTGCGGACAGTGAATTCCAGCTGATACGTTTCCACGCTGCGTGCGTCCGACAGTTCCGCCGGTATTGCAAGCGACGAGCGCTCGTCGATATTATTCTCGTTGCCGTGGAACTGCAGCCCCTGGGACAGCGCGTACTGGAAACAGCTTAGAAGTATTAGAAGTATTACAGATTTTTTCATGAACGGATTCCGGTATTGGCACTCAAATCCAATTTCACGACAAAGATAATTCATTCTTCTTATTCAGCCAATATCCTGCACCATTTTCCCGGCAAATTCTCGCAACCTGCCTAATGGCCCGACAGCAGCGGCAGATAATCGCCGTAACCTTCGGCCGCCATATCGGATTTCGGAATGAAGCGGAGCGAGGCACTGTTGATACAGTATCTCAGTCCCCCTACCGAACGGGGTCCGTCGGGAAACACATGGCCCAGATGGGCATCGCCCGCCGAGCTACGCACTTCCACTCTTTTCATTCCGTGTGAATTGTCGGCATGTTCCGTCAGCGCATCGGGCGATATGGGACGGCTGAAAGCAGGCCAGCCGCATCCGGAATCGTATTTGTCGGTAGACACGAACAGCGGCTGCCCCGTCGTGACATCCACGTATATGCCCGGCCTGAATTCATGGTCATACCGATTGGTAAACGGTCGCTCGGTCGCGCCCTGCTGCGTCACGGCATACTGCTCGGCAGTCAACTTACGGCGCAGTTCCTCGTCAGACGGTTTCCGGTATATTTCTTTCATAGTTTTATCTTCATTCTTGATATGGTCTGTAACACGCCCGGCGGAATGCCCGTTGCATCCGCACATCGACACACACATCACCATCATAATAAACACCTTATACATCACCATGTCAACACGGTTCGCAGTGCTATGGTTCGCAGTATATCAACATCCGAGTCATGTCAACGAATTATATTCCTCAAGTTTATTGATTTACCTTAATTTTGATTAACTTTGCGTATGGAATCTACGCAAGGAAACGAAATTATAATATATCAGCCCGACGAGGACCTCTCTCTTGACGTAAGAGTGGAGGATGAAACCGTGTGGCTCACACAGTCCCAGATAGTCGAGCTGTTCGAATCAAGCAAAGCAAACATCAGCGAACATCTCAAGCATATTTTTGACTCAGGCGAACTGGCAAAAGAGGCAACTGTTCGGAAATTCCGAACAGTTCGACAAGAAGGGAATCGTAATGTGACCCGAAACATCGATTTTTTCAATCTGGATGTAATTATTTCTGTCGGATATAGAGTCAATACAGTCCGGGGTATTCAATTCAGACAGTGGGCCAATAAGGTTCTGAAAGAATATCTACTACGTGGTTATGCCGTAAATCAAAGATTGATGCAACTTGAAGATCGCATAGACCGTCATTTTTCTGAATACGACCGACATCTTTTACAGCTTGATAAGAAAGTAGATTTCTTTGTCCGCAGCTCTATTCAACCTAAAGAAGGCATATTCTTCGATGGCCAGATATTTGATGCGTATGCCTTTATCGCCGGTTTGATTCGCAAGGCTAAACATCGGATAGTCGTTATTGACAATTATATAGACGATTCGGTATTGGTTCAGTTATCTAAGCGCAGCCCGGGTGTTACGGTAGATATTTACGACGGGCAGATTTCCAAGCAGCTCCGTCAGGATGTGGAGAAACATAACGCGCAGTATCCCGGAGTGACTCTACACAAATACACCAAAGCTCACGACCGTTTCCTGATAATCGACGAGGAAGTCTACCATATCGGCCATTCGCTGAAA
>CABQXY010000003.1:0-113729 GCA_902468245.1 uncultured Porphyromonadaceae bacterium
CTTGGTCAGCGCGGGATTGTCGGTCTTGTTGCTCTTGACGCCCAACGACAGTTGAATTGATCCCTGGGTCTGCAGACGCACGCCGCCGGGGCCGAACACTTTCTCGAGAGGCCCGAGGCTGAAGTTCATGTCGAAGATGTTGAAGGGTTCCTTGTCCTTCTTCTCGAATGTTTCGGTGTTGCGCGAGTTGAAGTAGGAATACATGTCGCGCCGCATCATCATGTTCTCGTACTGGTCGGGCGTCATCATGTAGGGCGTGGTGATGACGTGGTCGCCCACCATGGTCTTGAACACATACAGTCCTAATTCCGGATCGTACTCCACTTCGGTCCGGACGTTGGAGGGATCGCGGAGGTCGGCGGGGTATTCGGGATTGTTGTAGTCGTCGAATCCGCGTGGCACGGTAGGATGCACACGGCCCGGAAGCAGCAGGGTGTCGGCCGGCGAATCGCCGGGACCGACGGGAGGAAGCACAGTCTCCACCGGAGGGGTGGAGGGCGGCTCCTTAAGCTCGGATTTGTAATACTGCGGCAGCGCTATAATGCCAAAGGGCAGTACCGCTATCAGTACCGCCATAAACATTACTATTTTACGCAATCTATTACCGCTTACAAACTTCAAAGCATTTTAAACGCCTGCCTTATAGCTTCTTCGGTGGATGCTCCCGGATTGTCTCCGAATACTTTCTTCAACACCTTCTGACTCTGCTGCTGAGTGTATCCCAATGCCACAAGGGCGTCCAGCGCATCCTGGTATGTTTCTCCCGCAGGCGTACTCATAATTAACGACTCGGATACCCCCTTTATTTTATCCTTCAGGTCCACTATGATGCGCTGCGCGGTCTTTCCGCCTATCCCTTTCACCGCCTTGAGCTGCGCCTCGCTTCCCGACGCTATTGCCGCCTGAAGCTGCTGAGAGGTCATGGCCGACAGAATGAGCCGGGCCGTATTTGGTCCCACACCGCTCACGCTGGTAAGCAATATGAACAGCTCGCGGCTCTCCTTACTGAGAAATCCGTACAGCACATGGGCGTCCTCGCGGATCGACTCAAAGACGTACAGTTTCACATTATCCTTGGCCGCGGCAATGTGCGGATAGTCTATCAATGTAATGTTTATACCGTAGCCCAGGCCATTGTTTTCGATCACGGCGTATGCCGGCGACACTTCCGCGGGTTTCCCTATTATATATTCAAGCATGAGTTTTTTAAGTTATAGTGATGAGTGATGAGGTGTTTCTGAAAAATGAGGATGTCCTGTGAGCGGTCGGCGGAGACGAGCCAGTCGCGGAGGCGACCGCACTCTGTGTAACCGGCCTTAGCGAAAAGCCGCTGACTGGCTGCGTTTTCGGAAGCTATCTTTGCGGCCAAGATGCGCAGGTTGAGCAATCGGCGGCAGTAATCTTCAAGCATCTGCAATGCCTTCTTCCCTAACCCATTTCCTCGAAATGCCGGACGTATATATATGCCCACCCATGCAGTGCGGTTGGACGCTGATATATCATATAGATCTACTATACCAACCGGTTCAGCCACGTTTTTGTCAACCAGCATGAGACGCAACTGACCTTCGGCAAATGGATCTGCCCGATACTGCAGGGCGTATTCCCTGAGATTGCGCAGTGAAAACGGCGCCATCATGCCGTTCTGGATCCACTGCGTCGGATCGCTCTCCATCTCCCACATGGCCAGGGCATCCTCCGGCTCGACCGGACGAAGACGCAACGCACCGTTTCTCAGCAATTCTGAATCAGCCATGGAAGGTGTCTTTAAACGGCATTCGGTTCAATATGGAACGGCCCAACGTCAGTTCGTCGGTATATTCCAGTTCGTTGCCTATGCTGAGACCGCGCGCCAGCATGGTGACTTCCACAGGATAGTCAGCGAGCTTGCGGTAGATGTAGAAATTGGTGGTGTCGCCCTCCATAGTCGGGCTCAGGGCAAGTATCACTTCCCGTATCTCTCCTTTTGCAACACGCTCCACAAGGCTTGCTATCTCTATGTCGCCGGGAGATATGCCTTCTATCGGCGAAATAAGACCACCCAATACATGATACAGGCCTCGGTGCTCGTGTGTGGCCTCTATGGTTATTACATCCTTCACATTTTCCACCACCATCACGGTGCTGCGGTCGCGCCGGCGGTCGCTGCATATCTGACATTCGCCGCTGTCACTGATGTTATGACATTCCAGACAGTAGCGAATGTGGCGGCGCATCTCGATGATTGCCGTACCCAAAGCCTCGGCCACCTCCGGTTCGCGTCGCAACAGGTGCAATGCCAGCCGCAACGCAGTTTTCTCGCCGATGCCCGGCAGTTTCGACAGCTCGGACACCGCCGTGTCAAGCAATTGTGAATTATAACTCGTCAGCATTTTATGCTTTTGTTATCTCGTTATTGTGAATTATTAACCAACCTCACAGGCATGTCGGTTGTTAATACATTGCATATTAACCGCACGCAAGGATTCAGGTCCCCGAGTGCATCAAACATTATCGATATGAACACCGATGCTTTGAAAAAGAGTGCCGCGGAAGCAAAAGAAGCCGCACAGGACTTCATGAACAGCCCTCAGGTGCAGGGTGCTATCGACAAGGGCAAGGAAGCCCTGGAGAAAGGCAAGGAATGGATCAACGGTCCCGAGGGGCAGAAATACGTCCAGAAAGGCAAAGACATGCTTGAGGATGTCAAGGACAAAGTGGGCGATTTCATGAAGGATAAATTCGGTTCCGACAAGAAATAACGGCCACTTCGGCACGCCATTACATCATAATCCGTCGCATAGCCGCCTATGCGACGGATTGTGCTTAATTGTAGCGGGCGTATATCTCGTTGCCTAACTTCTTGGCCTTGTCTATGTCGGTCTTTTTGTCGGGATTGACGCCATACTTGGACAGAGGAGGCACCACAACCTTGGTCCCCGGCCTTATGCGGTCCGGATGACCGAGGATTTTTTCATTCTCCTTGTAGATATATGGCCACAGGTGATAGTTGCCGTAATGGTCCTTGGCCATGGTGGTTAGGTATCTGGTCTTTGTGATGGTGTCGTACACCTTCTTGTCGGACGGCTGAGTAGGAACGGGCGGTTCCGCTTCGGTCTCGGATACAGATTTCTGAACTTCCGGTTTCTGAACTTCCGGCTCCTTGGCAGCCGGCTCGGGTTCAGACTTGGACTTATCAGGCTCAACGGCCGGCACTTCCACCGATGCGGGAGTCATCGCCGCAGCCTTGACCGCAGGCTTGGGTTCGGCTTCGGCCAAGCGATCGGAAGAAAGCACCCCGTACTCGAACAGCGCCCACACCGCAACGAAAGCAATCAGACACGCGGCCGCGAAACCGACTAAGAAGCCGGGCCAGAAGCGTTTCTTTGGAATGGCGGGAACTTCGGAGTCTTCAGAGATATCAGGGTCCGTAGTGTCTTTAAGGTCATTACGGTCCTTAAGGTCTTTAGGGTCGTCATCGGAATCCGGGGATTCTTCCGAAGCGGGTTCAAAGGCTTCAGGCAGTTCCGGAATTAATGTGGATGCGGTTTCCGGCAGTTCCGGAATTAATTCGGATGCGGCTTCCTGCGCCGATTCGCGCTCAAGTTCAGACTCGGCTATCACTTCCGGCTCCTCCAACTCATAGACGGTGCTTGCAAACGGCACGTCACAGACTGCCTCAGGTTCCGGTTCTGCGGCTTCTGCCCCTTCCAGCTCGGTGACGGCTTCGTCGGTAAGCTCGATGGTCTGAAACATACTGAACGGTTCGTTGACGGTGGCCGAGAGTTCCTTGGACGCCATGTACACTATCTTGCGGTGACCCGGTATCATGGTCTCCTCGCCCGTATTGACGTTGACGCTCTTGCGGGCCTCGACCTCGATGCTCTTGAACACTCCCAGGCCGGGAACCTTGACACTCTCACCTTTCTCAAGCTCACCGGCAATCAGGGCAAACAGTTCGCGCAGAAAGTCCTCGGTCTGCCGTTTGGTATCGCCGGTGCGCACCGACAGCCGCGCCGTCAGACCAGCCAACGTCACTTTCTCGCTATCACGTCTGCGATCTTCAATATTCTCGCTATTCTCGCTCATGATTGACGTACCTTGAGTTTTAGCATTGTGGAGGGTCGGAATGTAACCGACAATTTCGGTGGTATCAATATGCGTCGGCCTGTGGAGGGGTGCATCGTGATGCGTTCCATCCGTTTCTTGGGTTCGAACGATCCGAACGAGGGCACGGCCACGCTGTCGCCTTCGGCCAGCACCTCGCCGATCACTCCGGCAAGCTGCTCGCACAGCAGCGTCACATCCTGCGGCTCCCGCTCAAGGCGTCGACCTAATTCTTCCGTCAGTTGTTTTGCGTCCATCTTATAATCCATATACCCTGTCAATCATGGCTCCGGACATGGTGCGGATTCGGGTATTGACTACAAAGTTAATCGTTTGTCGGCAATTACACAAACCCATGACCTCGAAACTGCACGAAAAAAATATCAGGCTCCGTATCGCACTTAATGCGGAACGGAGCCTGATAATCGGGGACGAAACTAATCGACCCTCTTTATAACATCTTCTAAAATCAACTTCTTACTTCAGTTTCAGCACCTGGCCGGCCTGGATCTTGTCGGCATGGTTCAGCTTGTTGAGTCGTCTCAGAGTCGTTGCCGACATACCGTAGGAACGGGCAATAGACGACAGGGTGTCACCGCGCTTCACGGTATATGTGCTCTGGGTGCCGGATGCGGCATGATAGCTGTTGCCGTCCGTCTTGGCCAGCGCATTGCGGCTGGGAGCGTAGTTACGCGGCTGGGTATATGTTTTCTTGCTGAAGGTATACGTGTCGGTATGGGTGGTGCGGTTGGCAAAATCGAAGATTGCCGACGGATTGATGGCATAACCCATGTAACGCGTTTCGAAATGCAGGTGCGGACCCGTGCTACGTCCCGTGTTGCCACCTAAGGCGATAGGCTGTCCGGCCCTCACGGTCTGTTCCGGTTTCACCAGCGCTTTGGTGAGGTGGCCGTAAATGGTTTCCAGGCCGTTGGGGTGACGGAGTATCACGTAGTTGCCGTAACCCTTGGCCTCGTAGTTGGTGAGACGCACCTTGCCGTCGAACGCGGCATAGATGGTGTCACGCATCTTGATGCCCATGTCGATGCCCTTGTGCATACGACCGAACTTGGCACGATAGCCATAGTTGGACGTGATACGGATGTTCTTGACAGGCATGTGGTAGCCCGTCACATCGATTACCTGCTGGTTCGGCACGTCCTTCTCCTGGAACGGATTGACGCGCTTGGAATTCCAGCCTTCGGTATAGATGTCGATCTCCGGCTCCAGATCCTCTATCAGGTCGATGAACGTGTTCTGTTCTATCAGCTTTATCTGATCGGAGCTTTTGGTCTGCGATGCCAGCAGCTGCTTGTGCATCTGCGAGTGGGGGTTCTTCGAGCGTATGTTCTGTGCCTGCGCTCCCATACACGCCATGGCTACAAGTAACGTTCCGCTTAATATCTTCCTTATCTGTATCATAATTCAGGTTTCGCCGATTCGGATGTCCTTAGAGTTCTTCCGGGCCGTATGTATATTTAAGTGTGGCCGGCTGATAGTCGAACACTTCTTCGGGCTTGAAGAAACGTGCTATCTCTATCTTGGCGCTTTCTACCGAATCGGATGCGTGTATTATATTGAGAGATCCGCTCATGCTCAGGTCTCCGCGGATAGTGCCCGGCGCTGCCTTGCGGCCGTTGGTCACGCCTGTCATCTCGCGGAACACGGATACGATCTCCACGCCCTGCAGACACATCACTATTACGGGACATGCAGTCATCGACGCAACGATGTCGGGGAAGAAGGGCTTGTCTACCAGATGTGCGTAATGCTCGCGAAGTATCTTTTCGTCCAGCTGCATCATCTTCATTCCACATATCGTAAGGCCACGCTTCTCTATGCGGCTTATCACTTCTCCTATCAGATTACGCTCGATGCATCCGGGCTTCAGGATTACTAATGTACGCTCCATGCTTTTAAACACTTTTTAAGATTTCGATCTCTCTGTTTCTCAAAGGTAAAACTATTTCTCCGAAAAAACCAAACGTTTTAATCTTTTTTTTCAAAATATAATTATTCAAAAGTGTATTTTTACACCCAAGTACCAATGATATAGCAAATTAACGCCATAATATGTTTTACAGCATATTTTTGAGCATTTTGCACAGATCGCAAATTGTGTGCAAAAATATATTTGCTGTATTGTGAATAAATGTTAACGCTTTGTAACATGCCCATTCTCACCATTTTCAACTCCCGCTTTCGTCAATTATGCATTTTCATGGTCATATTCACACATCCTCGGCGGTATTGTCGTCACATAATGCATAGACTTTCTTCGCAGCATCGAACCATCCCCGACTGCACATTGTAATATATATAGAAGCGTGAGTACGTTCTCTCTGTATTTATCTCCGCTATAAACTGATAATATCCACATAAACCATATAGGATATGACATTAACATCCATTATTGCCGAGGCAACCGATAAGATGCCGACTCTACATATAGCAGAGACGGTCACGGAGCAAAGCACATACGCCGTGGCCAGACTTTTGATGAGTCTTTCATCATGGCTTATCAAGACATTGCATCTGCCCCAAACCGATGATGTATTCGTCGTGGTATATGCACTGGTAGTCTTCGCCGTGGCCTTTGCGGTAGGATGGGTTGTAAAGACTATATGCGTATTCATACTGCGGCATATCAGTTTCAAAAATAAATTGTCGCTGTATGATATTCTGGTCGGAAAGCACTTCTTCATCAAGCTGTGCAATGTGATTCCGCCGTTATTGTTCGTGATTCTCATACAGTTCACTCTTTATACACATGTCACCCTGGCTTCATGGCTCACACGCGTATCTTGGGTGTATATGTCGATAGTACTGGCCGGCTCGCTGTGCACTCTGGCCGACGGAATCTGGGAACACATCGACTTGAACGAAAACAAAAAGAGGCTGCCGCTTCACGGAATAGTGCAGATTATCAAGATAATTCTATGGCTCATAACCACCATAATCTGCTGTGCCGTTCTCGTCAATAAGTCGCCGGCATCGCTGTTGGCCGGTATCGGAGCCTTCGCTGCGGTGCTGATGCTGATATTCAAGGATTCTATACTTGGTGTCGTTGCCGGGGTGCAATTGGCCCAGAACGACTCTCTGCACGTAGGCGACTGGATAGTGGTGCCGAACAGCAATGCCAACGGCACGGTGACCGAAGTGTCACTGACGGCAGTAAAGGTCACCAACTGGGACCTGACAGTCACCACGGTGGCACCGTATACATTGATCACCAACGGATTCACCAACTACCGCAATATGCAGCTGTCGGACACGCGCCGAATCCAGCGGGCGTATATGATAGACGCCGATTCAGTGGTGGAGACCACTGACGAAATGCTTAAAGAGTTCCATGAAATTCCCCTGATGGGCGAATGGATTGACGGCAAGCTGAAACAGAAAGCCGCCGGCAAGGAATATGACGTAAACAATCCCGACGGCCTGGTGGACGGGACAATAGACACCAATTTAGGCATATTCCGCGCCTACATCCGTATGTATCTGGCCAACAACAGCGACATATCGCAGACCAGCACGTGCTTCGTGACCACACTGGCCCAGACATCGGCCGGGATTCCGCTGCAGATATATTGCTTCACCGCCACATCCTCCTGGCTGCCTTACGAGGGCATCATGGCGTCTGTATTCGAACACTTAGCCGTGATGATGCACCGTTTCCATCTATATACTTTCGAGAATCCTTCCGGTCGCGACACCATTGTGGACGGCTATCTGAGTCCCGGCAAGAACCCGGAATTCGTTACCGGTATGCCCTATCCGTTCTTCCGGAATACAAGCACGCCTATGAATCCCGGCATGCCTCCCGCAGGGCTATATGCACAGACGGCGCAAAACAACAACGGCCCCGTGCAGCAGCCTCCAAAAGTATGGGGCGAACCGGAGCCGAAGTCAGAGTCAAAACCGGAGTCGAACCCGGAGCCGAACCCGGAGTCAAAGCCGAGTCAGCAGAGCTGATCAGCTGATCTCGTTTACAGCAATACGCAGTACGGTCAGTTTCCTTAGCATATCTTCCACCTCACTGAGCGGAAGCATATTGGCGCCGTCGCTTTTGGCCACTGCCGGATTCTGGTGCGTCTCCATGAAGATGCCGTCACAACCGGCGGCTATAGCCGAGCGGGCTATGGTGCCTATCAGTTCGGGCTTACCACCTGTCACGCCCTCGGCGCGGTTGGGTTGCTGAAGGGAATGCGTTATGTCCATGATAACCGGACATCCGCACGAGCGTTTCATTTCCGGAATGCCGCGCATATCCACAACCAGGTCGCCATAGCCGAAGAACGTACCGCGGTCGGTAACGGCTACCTCACTGTTGCCTGACTCTATGACTTTTGACACCGCGAACCTCATGGATTCCGGCGCCAGGAACTGTCCCTTCTTGATATTTACGAACTTACCCGTCTTGGCCGCCGCTATAAGCAGGTCAGTCTGTCGGCACAGGAAGGCGGGTATCTGAAGGATGTCGACATATTCAGCAGCCATCGCGGCCTCGGATGCCGAATGTATATCCGTCACAACCGGGATGTCGAACGTGTCGCGCACCTTCGCTAATATCTTAAGAGCCTTTTCATCGCCGATTCCCTGAAATGAGTCCAGCCGGCTGCGGTTGGCCTTGCGGTAGCTGCCCTTGAACACGTACGGGATGTTGAGTCCGGAGGTGATTTTAACCAGCTTCTCTGCTATGTCGAGGGCCATCTCCTCTCCTTCAATCACACACGGGCCGGCCAAGAGAAAGAAATTGCCGGTAGGGCTGCTTTGCAAATATTCAGATATCTTCATTTTTCAGTATTCTTACATGTTGTTTATTACATGGAACGCGGCGGTGGCATAAAGCGCGGCAGTCTCGGTGCGCAACCGGCTGGTGCCGAATGTCACCGGCAGGAATCCGGCCTCGATGGCCGTCTCTACTTCCGTCGGACTGAAATCTCCCTCAGGACCTATCATGACCACTACGTCGCCATCCTTGGGGCAGCATTGACCGAAATCCCGACGCTCCACTTCAGGCGAGCAGTATCCGAAGCACTTGAACTCCGGCTTATCCGCATGTTCCTTAATGAAATCTTTGAAATCGACCGGGCCTACAACCTTCGGCAACCGAGCCTTGAGCGACTGCTTCATGGCCGATACGGCTATGCGCTCCAGTCGCTCCGTATTCATCTTGCGCCGCTCGGAATGCTCGCAACGCAACAGCACAATCTCGTTCACGCCCATCTCCACAGCCTTTTCCACCAGCCATTCCATACGGTCGGCATTTTTGGTCGGAGCCACGGCCAATGTGAGCCGACCCTGCCAGTTCTGAGGCTGGTCCGTCCGTTCCAGCACTTCTACACCGGCATGCTTGGGATGCGCATTCGTTATGACGCAACGGTACACATGTCCCTCGCCGTCGACGGTCTCGATCTCGTCGCCCTCGCGCATACGCAGCACGCGGCAACAGTGCGTGGACTCATCCTCGGGCAGCGTGCCGGTCTGCTCTATGCTGGGGGAATAAAAACGTATCATTTCCGCTTAGATTTCGACCATCCCGCCGGCATCAGGATTACTTTCCTTTTTTTCATCCTCGGCTTCGTGCCTTTCTTCGGGTTTGCGCTCCTTGAAGACTATCCAGAACAATACGCCTACTATCAGGGCGTATGCGGCGAAAATAAGCCACGACTCATGCCAGCCGTCAAGCTGCTGCTGCAATGTCAGGCCGGGGGCGTTCACCAGCTTGTTGACCACCAGCTTACCTGCCAAGAACGTACCCAACGAGGCTCCGATGCCGTTGGTCATAAGCATGAACAGTCCCTGCGCGGCCGAACGCTGGTCGTGCGACGTGCGGCTGTCGACATACATTCCGCCCGAAACGTTGAAAAAGTCGAATGCCACGCCATAAACCATGCACGAAAGCAGCAACCAGATGAATCCCGGGCAGTTGGTGTCGCCGATACCGAAGAATCCGAAACGGAACACCCATGCGAACATGGCTATGAGCATGACACCCTTTATGCCGAATTTACGCAGACAGAACGGTATCATAAGTATGCACAGAGCCTCGGCGCATTGCGAGATGGAGATAAGGAACGTCGGGTTCTTGGCCCACCAGCCGTCCATGAAGCCGTCGGCAAACTGCGGCAGTTCCGGATTGCTGAAGAAATTGATGAACGACGAGCCATAGCTGTTGGTAATCTGCAGCGACACGCCAAGCAACATGCTGAAGATGAAGAATATCGCCATATCACGGTATTTGAACAGCTTGAACGCCTTGAGACCGAGTGCATCGGCCAGCGATTTCTTCTCGCCGCTCTTGTCTATCGGGCAATTGGGCAACGTCAGGCAGTATGCCGCAAGAATGATGCTGAATATACCCGAGGTATAGAACTGTGCTGCCGAGAACTGGATGGCCTGACCACCCCAGGGCACGAAGTTGACAAACAATTCGGCAAAAATGAAGCCGACCGTACCGAACACGCGGATCATCGGGAAATGCGTCACGGTGTCGAGTTTGTTCTGGTTCAGCACATTGAACGCCACCGAGTTGCTCAGACCGATGGTAGGCATGAAGAATGCCACCGAGACTGTGTAAGCGGCGAACAGCGGGCCGAACTCGAGAGTGCCGTTGGCGGCAAGTTGCGAGTTGGCTATCGCGCCGGTCACCATCATCATGACGCCGGCCAGGAGCTGACACAACGCCAATGTGCGCTGGGCCGGTATCCAACGGTCGGCCACTATACCCATCAACGCGGGCATGATGATGGACACGAGGCCCTGTACGGTATAAAACCAGAATACGTCTTCGCCGAGACCGTGATTGCCCAGAAACATACCCATTGAAATGAGGTATGCGCCCCATACGGCGAACTCCAGGAAGTTCATCACCGACAGGCGGGTCTTGATTTTTGCTGTATTTGTCATCTTATTTATAATTTGCAGCTTTTGAGTTTTTCAATTTTCAGCCATAAATGTATTGGCCGAGGATTCCGAAAGGCAAATTTATAAAAAATTGATAAAATGACAAAGGAATCGAGGCATGATTACTCACTAATCACCCCATCGTAAGCCTATTATTTAATAATAATCCGGATTTCACCGCTTCTGTTCCTGCATGCTCTCTGCGTAATCGAGCAGCGACTGGCGGGATTCGATGATGATTTCGCCTTCGTTACCGAACTTGACATAACCGGCGTCCACCAGCTCGTCAACCTGCCTGTCGTAATCCGCCTGAGCGTTTTCAGGGCCTGTGGCCCAGAGGCGGTCCATGCCTTCCAGCACTATCCGCCTGCAGTCGCGGTCGGTCATCAGCGACACGATGACAGCAAGAGTGCCTGCCACCGAACGGCTGTACAACGATTCCATCGACACCTCGATGCGCTGGCAGTGATAGTTCAGATAATTCAGGTAATTAATGAGACAGATGTGGTTGTTGCGCAGCAGCGACATATACTGTTCCTTCGAGAAACTCATGGTGCCGCAAGGCTCCAGAGCCCGCACTTCATGACGCGGGCGCGTGTCCATGCCGAACAGCCGCTCCAGGCCCAGCACCTTGCCCGGCCCGTATTCGGCCACAAGACGGCTTTCGCCGCCCGACAATGTATATACCATCTCAATCCGGCCCGACAGAACGCATTTCAATCCGTTGCAGTCCTCAAGCAATGGCTGTATCATGGCGCCGGCCTCGTAATTATCGAAATCCAGGTGCGTCTTCTCCAGAAACAGCGATAACTGTTCGGTGCCTACTCCCTTGAATATGGGCAGAGTCATGAGCCTTTCGTACATTGTCATCATAGCGCTATTCTTTTATTCCCGTGGAATCATCTATTATAAATCTATAATGATATAACATCGGGAACGTAAAAAAGGTGCGTCAAACCTGCATTTGACGCACCTTTCAAACGATTCGTAGCGGGACCGAGAATTGAACTCGGGACCTCCGGGTTATGAATCCGACGCTCTAACCGACTGAGCTATCCCGCCGTTTGCGAGTGCAAAGTTATATAAAATTTACAAACTGACCAAAATTTCTCGATATTTTTTTCTAATTTTGCATTCAGAACTATGGCAATATATCTGAAATTGAAACTGAAACATACCATATATTTATTTGCGTGCCTGTCGCTTATGGCCTCGTGCAACACGGGCATTGAGCGCACCAAACGAATCACGCCCACACGGGCCGACCGGCTCATCATGAGGGAAAGCGCCGAGGAAGCGCTGGCCGATTCGGTGCATCCGGTCCCGTTGTCGCAATGGACGCCGGGCAAGGAATTCGTCGTGACCAACTCACGCGCGTCGCTGCTTTACGACATAACCGACCGCAGCGGACGCCGCACGCATCAGGATTCCATTCAGGATATGACCGTGCGTTACATCGGCACCGATGCGGCCGTAGCTCCCGACGGCCGGAACATTTCGGTCGTGAAATTCGACATACCCTCCCTCGACCGGTTCATGACATATACGGTGCGCAAGGATCCCGCAGCAACAGGGTCGATGGTATGGAGCGACTTCCCCATGCTGATCGACCTCGACATGGTGTCGGAATTCAGCACGATGCTTACCGGCCGCAAAGTGTGGCTGCGCACCGCCCTGTGGTACGACAACGATATGAATCCAGTCAAGGGGCGTAAATTCATACCCGTCACCATCGGTCAGGTGAGGCGTGGCAATTCCTCGTTCCCGCTCCTTATATGTTTCGACGACGGCAAGGACAAGGCATGGCTTCCCATGAACATGCCGGACGGAAAGGGAAACCAGGGCTCGCGCAACTTCGCCTCGCTGTTTTATATCTCCGACCCGAAACTCAGATTCCCCGATATCGCTCCCGAGGTATGGGACCTGATATGCTCCGAACAGGTGCGCCCCGGCATGACAAAACAGGAATGCAAGCTGGCCCTCGGCAACCCCGACCAGGTGGAAACGGGACATGACTGGAACATACTGGCCGACATCTGGAAATATTCCGACGGCAAATACCTGTTTTTTATTGACGACAAACTCGTGGACAACAAACGATAATCATGGACATTCAATTTGAAGAACATAAGGATCTGACCTCTCTCACCACTTTCGGCATCCCGGCCCGCGCCAGATGGTATGCCGAATACGGCAGCGAAGCCGAGTTGCTGAAGATTTCCCGTTCCGAAATATTCATCAACAACGAGATACTTAATTTAGGAGGCGGCAGCAATCTTCTGTTCATCGACGAGTTTGACGGTCTTGTGCTGCATTCGCGCATCGAAGGCATAAAACGTTATGACAAGGATCCGGACAATGTCTATGTCATAGCCGGTGCCGGTGTGAACTGGGACGCATTCGTAGACTGGTGCGTGGCCCGGCAGCTGGGCGGCGTGGAGAACATGGCCGGCATTCCCGGCTGCGTGGGCGCGTCGGCCGTACAGAATGTGGGCGCCTACGGCGTCGAGGCGAAAGATGTGATATATTCCGTGGAATGTTTCGACACGCTGACGCGCAAATCATGCCGTTTCACCAACGAGGAATGCCGCTTCGGATACCGCGACTCGTTCTTCAAGCACGAAGGCAAGGACCGGTACATAGTGCTGCGAGTATGCTTCAGGATGATTCCCGGCAACGAGTCCACGAATCTGGAATATGGCCCGTTGCGCGAATTGAAGCAGAAACTTGGCCATACGCCCACACTGCGCGAGACTGCCGAAGAAATCCGGCGTATCCGCAACGAAAAGCTGCCTGACTGGCATGAAATCGGCAGTGCGGGCAGCTTCTTCAAGAATCCGGTTATAAGCCGTCCGCACTGGGAGGATATATGCGCGCGCAGCGGTATGGATATTCCCGCACACGATGTCGGCGAGCACCTTAAGAAACTGTCGGCCGCATGGCTCATAGACCACGCCGGCATGAAAGGCCATCGCGTGGGCGGAGCGCAGGTATGGGAGAAGCAGCCGCTTGTCCTGGCCAATGTGGACCATGCCACAGCCACCGATGTCGCAGTGCTGGCAAACGAAGTGCGCAGTGCCGTGAGACGCAAATTCTATATAGACCTTCTTCCCGAAGTCAACTATATAGACACATCCATCAAGGTGACTGTGTTGGGAAGCGGCACCTCCAAGGGAGTGCCGGAAGTGGGATGTGAATGCGAGGTATGCCGTTCCACCGATCCACGCGACAAACGTCGCCGCGCCTCCGTTCTGGTACAGACCCACGGCATGAACCTGCTGATAGATGCCTCGGCCGATTTCCGCCAGCAGGCCCTCGACGCACACATATACAATTTAGACGCCGTGCTGATCACTCACGTGCATTACGACCACATCGGCGGCATCGAGGACCTGCGGCCGTTCTGCGCCACCGGCGATTTGCCGCTGTACGTCCGCAAGGATGTGGACACCGACCTGAGGGAAAGACTGGCGTATTGTTTCAGGGAGCACCCCTATCCCGGTGTGCCTAAATTCGATATGCGTGTCATCGACAACTACCCGTTCCATATCAACGGACTCAAGATTACGCCCATCGAAGTGCTGCACGGCAGCAAGCCTATTTTCGGATACCGTATCGGTAACTTCGCATACGTGACCGATTGCAAGCACATCAGCGAAACAGAGAAGGAGAAACTGGAAGGCCTCGACGTGCTTGTGGTCAACGCACTGCGCGACCGCGACCACTTCGCTCACTTCACCGTTCAGGAAGCCCTCGACCTGATTGCAGAAGTGAGACCCGGAGTGGCTTACCTCACCCATCTCAATCACGAAGTGGAGACGCACGAACTTTTCGACAATCGGCTGCCTGAAAATGTGCATCCCGCGTATGATGGACTCGTAATAGAGATAAACGGCAAATAACGAGGAAGGTAGCGCATCCATAATCCAAGACAATACCTTCCCGGATCCGTATGAATCCACGGTTTCTTGCAGATTTTTTCAAAAAAATCGCTTGAAATTTTGCAGATTCAAAAATAAGTTGTAATTTTGCATCGTCAAACAGGAACAACACCTGCTGACAATCAAAAACCGGTCGATTAGTGTAGCGGTTAGCACGCCACCCTCTCACGGTGGAGACTCGGGTTCGAGTCCCGGATCGACTACTTCAAAGGACTGCTAAAACGCAGTCCTTTTTTTATTTTGCATTATTTTACACTTTCCGCCGCGCACGGCCGTATATTTTGTTTATTTCAGTTTTTATTGCTACTTTTGCAAGCCGTGAACATGAATATATACGGATCACGTCTATGTATATGGCAAAATGACATTATCGTAACAATGATAGAATAAAAGCTAATAAGAACCTATGATCTCTAAACTATCAAGCTGGTATTTCTCCAAACGCGCATTGCCGCTATGGTGCATACTGATACTCGATTGTTGCTTGGTATTGTTTTCCGACCTGCTCGTCTATATGCTGATGAACGGTCCGGCTTATACTATGGAAGTCCTCAAGCCCCTGTCCGGAGCTTTCTTTTTCTATCTTATATTCTATCTGTTTGGGTTCCGGATGTTCCACACCTATTCGGGTGTGATCAGATATTCGTCGTTCATCGACCTGCAGAAAATCGCCCTGGCTATGCTGAGCGGCCTGGGAATGACAGCCGTCATGAAATATGTGTTCAATTCCGATGACTGGCTGTTTCCCGTCCGCATGCGCGACCTGATAGTGTCCGCATTGCTGGCCACCGTATTGATGTGGGCCATGCGCGTCATAGTGAAGGTGCTGTACGACAACACATTCGCGCAGTCATCGTCGCGACGCGCCATGGTATATGGCACAGCACACGGTGGCGTAGGCCTGGCCAAGAGCATACGCAACAACAACAGCCGCTACAAGCTGTGCGGTTTTATCTCCGACGGCGAGGATATGTCCGAACACATGCTGATGGGCGTGAAGGTCTATCACAACGACGCCGGACTGGCCGATGTACTCAAACGCGAGGACATAGACACCGTGCTGATAGCTCCGCATAAGAACGAAATAATACGCAACAACGAGCAGATGACCGACATGCTGCTGCGAGCAGGCGTAACGATGATGATGATACCCTCGCCCAAGGAATGGGACGGCAAGTCCGATCTGGACCATAACCAGCTGCGCGAGGTGGACATCCTGGACCTACTGCCCCGCGACGAGATACAGATAGACATAGACGCCATAGGAAACCAGCTGTCGGACCGCAGCATCATGGTGACGGGAGCCGCGGGCAGCATCGGCAGCGAGTTGGTGCGTCAGCTGGCACGATTCAGGCCCGGACGCCTCATCCTGATAGACCAGGCCGAGACACCGTTGCACGACATACGGCTGATGATGGTGCGCAACTGGCCCCAAATCGAGGCGCTGACAATAGTTGGCGACATAACCAACAAACGGCGTATGCGCGATCTGTTCGACCATTACCGTCCCGAATATGTGTTCCATACCGCCGCCTACAAGCATGTGCCCATGATGGAGGACAATCCCGGCGAGAGCGTGCGCAACAATGTACAGGGCACACGCAACATCGCCGATCTGGCCGTGGAATTCGGAACCCGGAAGTTCGTGATGGTTTCAACCGACAAGGCCGTGAATCCCACCAACGTGATGGGGTGTTCCAAGCGCATCTGCGAGATATACGTCCAGAGTCTGGACAAGGCCATCAAGAACGGCACGGTCAAGGGCGTCACGCAGTTTGTCACCACACGCTTCGGCAACGTATTGGGCAGCAACGGATCCGTAATCCCCCTGTTCAAGGAGCAGATTAAAAAAGGAGGGCCCATTACAGTGACTCACAAGGACATAATCCGATATTTCATGCTGATTCCAGAGGCCTGCAAGCTGGTGCTCGAAGCCGGCACCATGGGGCATGGAGGCGAGATATACGTGTTCGACATGGGCAAACCGGTGCGTATCGTGGACCTGGCCCGCCGCATGATAGACCTGTCCGGTGCCAAGGATGTGAAAATTGAATTCATAGGTCTGCGCGACGGCGAGAAACTGTACGAGGAGGTGCTGAACAAGGAAGAAACCACCCTTCCTACCGACAATCCCAAAATCAAGATCGCCACTGTACGCGATTATGACTATGAGGATGCCTGCCGCAACATCGATGCCCTGTACGAATCGAGCCTGAAGGACGATGACATGACCATCGTAAGGCACATGAAGGAGATGGTGCCCGAGTTCAGGTCCAGCCACTCGCAGTACGAAATACTTGACAAGTAAATTACAATTCCGCGCTTTTCAGCTTCTCGGTGTTTTCAGCCACGGTCAGTTTGTCGATGCAGTCCTGGATGTCGCCGTTCATGAATCCCTGCAGGTTATAGATGGTGTAATTGATGCGGTGGTCGGTGATTCGGCCCTGCGGGAAATTGTATGTACGTATCTTGGCCGAGCGGTCGCCGGTACTGACCATTGTCTTTCGTCTGGACGCGATGTCGTCCAGATACTTCTGATGCTCGCGGTCATAGATGAACGTGCGCAGACGCGACAGGGCCCGTTCCTTGTTCTTGGGCTGGTCGCGGGTCTCGGTACATTCTATCAGAATCTCCTCCACCTGGCCGGTATTGGGATTCTTCCAGTTGTAACGCAGGCGCACTCCGGATTCCACTTTGTTGACATTCTGGCCTCCTGCTCCGCCCGAGCGGAATGTATCCCAGCGTATCTCGCCCTCGTGTATCTCCACCTCGAATTCCTGAGCCTCAGGCAATACCGCCACTGTCGCCGCCGAAGTGTGGACGCGGCCCTGTGTCTCGGTAGCCGGCACGCGCTGCACGCGGTGCACGCCCGACTCATACTTCATCACGCCGTACACGCCCGCACCCGTGAGAGTGAACACTATTTCCTTATAACCTCCGGCAGCACCTTCGGAATATGAGCTTACGGCCAGTTCCCAGCCCTTGGACTCCGCGAATTTCTGATACATACGGAACAGATCGCCGGCAAACAGGGCCGCCTCGTCGCCTCCCGTACCGCCGCGGATCTCGACCACGGCATTCTTGGCGTCGTCCGGATCGGCCGGCACAAGCATCAGCTTGATTCGCTCCTCCAGTTCCGGGATGCGGGCCTGCGCTTCGTCCAGCTCCTGACGCGCCAGCTGACGCATCTCCTCGTCCTCCTCGTCCGCAAGAATCTGCCTGGATTCCTCCACTGCCGCCAGGGCGCTGACATATTCGCGCTTGGCCCCCAATATCAGCTCCAGGTCGTGATATTCCTTGGTCAGCCGCACGTAACGCTGCTGGTCGGCGATTACTGCCGGATCGGTTATCAACGTAGACACCTCCTCAAACCGGGGTTCGAGTATGTCGAGTCTCTCTATCAAGCTTGATGTAGCCATAAATTTCAGAAATTGCGGAACATGTCGCGGGGTCATGCGCACTGCCCGGAGCAGCGGCGACCCCTATTGTCACTGCAAAATTACAAAATAAACTTCAAAAACTTGCGAGATTCAGCAAATAGAATTAACTTTGCAGTCGCAAACCGAGTTCGGACCCGAGTCCGGAGGGAAGTTTGAGAAACCAATCAATAGTAAACCGGCAAGTTTATGGCAACAAAAATCAGGTTACAGCGTCACGGCCGCAAGGGCTACGCTTATTACCCCATTGTAGTAGCCGATAGCAGGGCACCACGAGATGGTAAATTTATTGAGAGGATAGGTTCTTATAATCCGAACACTAATCCTGCTACAATAAGTTTGGACTTCGACCGTGCTTTGTATTGGGTAGAACAGGGCGCACAGCCCACGGACACAGTACGTTCACTGCTTTCGAAAGAGGGCGTGATGCTGATGAAGCACCTCAGAGGAGGCGTCAAGAAGGGCGCGTTCGACGAGGCAGAGGCACAGAAGCGTTTCGACGCATGGAAGGCTGCACGCGACAAGGAAGCCGCAGCTTTCGTAGCAAAGAACGAGGCTAAGGCCGCAGCTGACAGCAAGGCTCGTTTCGAGGCCGAGGCTGAGAAGAACCGTCTCAAAGGTGAGGCTGTAGCCAAGAAGCGCGCTGAGAAACTCGCTGCCGAGGAGGCTGCCGCCAAGGAGGCCGCTCAGGCCGAGACCGAGGCTCCCGCCGAGGAAGCTCCCGCCGCTGAGTAATCCGCTCGTCACGCATAGGAACTGTGACATTCTGATGGCCCCGCACGGACCATTAAGGATAAAAAAACCGGAAGGTGTGTCTAATGACACGCCTTCCGTTTTATATATCCTCCCGATGTATCTCGATTTATCTGGATTCATCCCGATTTATCTGGATTCATCCCGATTTATCTCGATTAATCCCGATATATCTCGATTAATCCCGATATGTAGTCCCGATGTGTTAAATATCCCTCTGTCTGTGTTAAAGAGCTGCCCGTATTAAGGAATTCGACCCTGCTGATTGTTAATATTGTATAATCAATATGAAACTATTATGAAAACACTTTCCATCATATTCTACATAATCGGCTCCGCGCTACTGATTGCCTCATGCTTCACCACAGGATTGACTCTGACATGGGTATTGGGCGGTGCCGCTGTAATCGCCCTCATCTTAGGTTGCGTGTTCCAGTTCAATGTGAACAAGAAACGTTACAGGGCGCCACAGCACAGGCCTTGACAGACAACGCCCGGCGAACAGCACTGACCTTGACCGGGCAACGTCCGGCTACAGCGACGAGATGAAATCCCCGGCCTTGGCCAAGGCATCGGGCTTGCCTATGTCAAGCATCCGCAACCGGTCGTTGCGCACCTTACGAATAGTCATGCCTTCAGGGTGTGACAACAGATAATCCATTATCGGGAATTTTGCACGACAGGAACGGTGCGAATAATCCGCAAGGCTTTTGACGGCATCGGCGCCCAGCACGTAGATGCCGCTGAAAGCCTCCTCCGTCATGTCCCGGTCGGGCTTGAAACCCACAGGCCGGTACTCGTCGGTAACGTTGTTGTGCCATCCTTTTAGCTCGCCGTCAGAGTCGAATATCAGTTTACGCGACGATTCGCGGCCACTGGTCAGCAGGGTTATGTCGTTCCCGGCCTGTTCATGCTCACGGACAAGACAGCGGAGGTTCTGATTGCTGAGTATATCCACATTGTGAACCAGTACGGGGCCTCCGTCCGCTAAAAATATCGGTGCGGCCTTGACCAACGCGCCGCCGGTATCAAGCAGTTCGTCGGTTTCGTCGCTGATGTCGATGCGCACGCCATAGTCATGCGCCGACAGATGCTCCCTGACCTGATCCGCAAAATGATGCACGTTAACTACAATTCGGTCAAAGCCTTCATTCTTTAATTTTGAAATGAGCCGGTCCAATACAGGCACTCCGCACACCGGTACCAATGCCTTGGGATGATGTTCGGTCCAGGGCTTGAGCCGGGTTCCGAGACCGGCCGCCATTATCATCGCTATCATAATCTCTAATCGGACAATGTCGTTATAACGTTTCCTCTATACCCCTCTCCCTGTGTATCAGCATGACCTGAACCTGCGGATATTTTCGTTTTATGTCATGCGCCACTGCCTCAGCGCAATACACCGACCTGTGTTGGCCTCCCGTACATCCGAATCCTATCTGCAGGTCCGAGAATCCGCGCCGCAGATAGCATTCCACCGACGGCGACACTATCGCCTCGGCATCTGCCACGAATTTCTGAACCTCTCCCCTGCTTTCCAGAAAATCGATCACCGGCTTGTCCCGTCCCGTCAATGACTTATACTCGGCATATCGCCCCGGATTGTGCATACCGCGGCAATCGAACATGAATCCGCCGCCGTTGCCTGTGTAATCCTCAGGATAGCCACGCTTGTACGAAAAACTATATACCTTTATCAATAAGCCGTCATGCCTGGCCGGAGCCGGAGAATGAGCTATGGCTTCGCGACATACACGCGCCAGCTCGGGACACCGGTCCAATATAGGGAGATTCATCAGGTCGCCGAGATTGTCGAGCGCTGCGGGTATACTTTCGATGAAATGCGCGCGTTTCTGCACCAACCCGCGGAAACCGTACGCCCCCAACACCTGCAGAGTCCTGAAGAATGCCAACGGACAGACGGCATCCAGTATCTGCCGTGCAGGTGTGCCTGTCGCACGTTCATATTCAAAGGCATACAGCTCCATCAGTTCCTCGCGTGTCTCGGGCTTAAGTCCGGCCTTGGCCTGCCACAGAAAGGATATGGCATCGTATGTCACCGGGCCGCGACGACCTCCCTGGAAATCGATAAGCCGAGGCTTGCCTTCATGTATCATTACGTTTCGGCTCTGGAAGTCGCGCATCATGAAGCCCTGCGGTCCGGCGGCCGGCCCCGACAGATATTCGGCAAGACGCTCCATATCGTCTTCAAGCCTCTCCTCGTCGAAGTCGATGCGCGCGGGCTTCAGGTATTCATATTTGAAATAATTCAGGTCCCACATCACCTGACGGCGGTTGTACTGCTTATAACCGGCATACGGTCCCCATTCGGATTCCGGCACAGTCTGCAGTTTCACCAGGGCCTTGAGCGAGTCCTCTGCCAGCCCGCGCCATTCGTCGCTGCCGAGACATGAGAACAATGACCGGTCGCCTAAATCCTGCTGTATATAGCATCGCATGTCGTCTGACACGCCATATATCTCGGGCACCGGCACTCCGTGATTATGAAACACGCGGTCCAGGCCGATGAACGCGCGGCAGTCCCGCTCCGAATCCCCTACCGTGCCGATGCAGCATCCGGCATCCGAACGCATGCGGTAATACTGACGGTCGCCGCCTGCTCCGGCCAACTTTATGACCTCCGCAGCCGGTGTGCCGTATCGGGCACGGTACAGCGACTGCAATTCTTCCATATCCTTTTCCATACTTATGTAACGTCAGTTTCACGACATGAGTATATCGGGAGCGTTCCGTTGGAATTCGCACTTTATAACATATTACCTTGCATATCATTGGCAAGTTAACATTTTTTGTCGCGCATCTTAATGCCGTATGCGAAAAATTTTGTAAATTTGCCTTTTGAAAAATAACCCTATATCAAATAGACATACAATGGCTAAAATTGAAGATTACAACTTCAAGGGCAAGAAGGCTATAGTTCGCGTAGACTTCAACGTACCCTTGGATGAGAATGGCAAAATCACGGACGACACCCGTATTCGCGGCGCACTCCCCACACTGAAGAAGATTCTGGGCGACGGCGGCGCACTGATCCTGATGTCACACATGGGCAAGCCCAAAGGCAAGGTTAACCCGAAGCTGAGCCTGTCGCAGATCCGTGAAGCAGTAGCCAAGGCCCTCGACACCGAGGTCGAGTTCGCACCCGACTGCGCCAAGGCTCAGGATATGGCCAAGAATCTGAAGCCCGGCCAGGTGCTCCTGCTGGAAAACCTTCGCTTCTATCCCGAGGAGGAGGGCAAGCCCGTGGGCATCGACAAGAACGACCCCGCATACGACGCCGCCAAGAAGGAGATGAAGGAGCGTCAGAAGGAATTCGCAAAGACTCTGGCAGACTATGCCGACGTTTACGTTAACGACGCATTCGGCACGGCTCACCGCCGTCACGCCTCGACAGCCGTGATAGCCGACTATTTCGACGCCGACAACAAGATGCTGGGATACCTGATGGAGAAGGAAGTAGACGCCGTTGACAAGATTATCAGCGACATCAAGCGTCCCTTCACCGCCATCATGGGCGGTTCGAAGGTTTCCACCAAGATCGGCATCATCGAGAACCTGATGGACAAGGTTGACAACCTGATTCTGTGCGGCGGCATGACCTTCACGTTCGCCAAGGCCAAGGGCGGCCACATCGGCAACTCCATCGTAGAGGACGACAAGCTGCAGCTGGCTCTGGACATCATCGAGATGGCCAAGAAGAAGGGCGTGAACCTGGTGCTGGGCACCGACTGCGTCGCCGGCAATAAGTTCAGCAACGACGCCGACACACAGATCTGCTCCGTAATGGACATTCCCGACGGATGGGAAGGCATGGACGCAGGTCCCGAATCGATCAAGGCATTCCGTGCAGCCATCCTGCCCGCCAAGACCATACTCTGGAACGGTCCTGCAGGCGTGTTCGAGTTCGATAAGTTCACCGGCGGTTCGCGTGCCATAGCCGACGCTATCGTCGAGGCTACCGAAGACGGCGCATTCTCGCTGGTAGGCGGCGGCGACTCCGTGGCCTGCATCAACAAGTTCGGCCTCGCCGACAAGGTAAGCTACGTTTCCACCGGCGGCGGCGCTCTGCTCGAAGCCATCGAAGGAAAGGTTCTGCCCGGCGTAGCAGCAGTCAAGGCCTGATAAGAATCCCCCAAGCTAAGCTATATATACCGGAGAGTGTGCCGACCACATCGGCGCGCTCTCCTGCTTTTATATATCTTGCCGTCACGCCATGAAGGGAGGATTGCATGATCACGCTTTCCCGGAATTTTGACCGCGAAACCATTAAATATTTCCGATTTTAAGACAGAAATTCTAAAATTATTATAAAATTTTGCGTTTCTTGCTAAAAAATCGGGATAAGATATTTGATTTTTTGAAAAATTCAGTAACTTTGCATTCGGGTTGTCAACACCGTAGCGATTACGAGACTCCGAGGCAGTGCATGACGACTTAACGACTATACAGAACGGGAATGCTGAGAGGTTTCGCAGCTATCCTTAAAAATTTAATAACCGGATATTATAAAAAAGACATATAGACTCCGTGCGGAGTCATTGACGTTGGAAGAAATACAAACTAATCTATACACACAAACCAAAAAACAAAACTAATTAAAAGAGTATGGAATCTCAGAAACCTATGGCTCCCCAGCCTAAAGCGACTACGGCCGCTGCCAAAGTGAAGAAAGAAGAGAAGATCAGCAACGTACGCGGCATCCGCAACGCGTTCATCGTGATCATCGCATGCGCAGTCGTTGCAGTATGCATCTTCCTGTTCGGAATGGGTGCTCCCGGCAACTTCGAGGGCAATGACCCGGCAGGCCACCCGCTGAACCTGGCCGGTACCGTTTACAAGGGCGGTTTCATCGTGCCTATCCTGATGACCCTTCTTCTCACCGTTATCGTTCTGTCGATCGAACGTTGGATCGCCATCAAGAGCGCAAGCGGCAAGGGCAACACCACCAAGTTCGTCGCTGACATCAAGGCTGACCTGGCTGCCGGCAACATCGACGGTGCCATGAAGCGTTGCAAGACTCAGAAAGGCTCTGTTGCATCTGTAGTTTACAACACTCTGGTTAAGTACAAAGAGATGGAAGCCAACGACACCCTGAGCAAAGAGCAGAAGCTGACCACCCTCCGCAACGAGGTTGAGGAGGCCACCGCCCTCGAGATGCCCGGTCTGTCGCAGAACCTCCCCATCATCGCCACACTGACAACTCTCGGTACTCTGGTCGGACTTCTCGGTACTGTAATGGGTATGATCAAGTCGTTCCAGGCTCTGGCCGCTTCCGGTTCGCCTGACTCGACCGAGCTGTCTACCGGTATCTCCGAGGCACTTGTGAACACCGCATTCGGTATTATGACTGGTGCTTTCGCTGTTATCTCCTACAACTTCTTCACCAACAAGATCGACAACCTTACCTACGCTATCGACGAAATCGGTTTCTCCATCGTAGCTACTTACGCCGCTACCCACAAATAATTGCGGCAGTCAACGAATTGTAAAACCGATTAAACAGACAGCAAAAAATGGGAAGAGTAAAAATAGCCAAGAAGAGCACATTCATCGACATGACCGCGATGAGTGATGTGACGGTGCTGCTGCTTACCTTCTTCATGCTGACATCAACCTTCCTTTCCAAAGAACCGACACAGGTTATCACGCCTCCTTCGGTTTCGCCGGAAAAGGTGCAGGAAACCAACTACGTTCAGGTGTTGGTAAATCCCGAAGGGAAGGTCTGGCTCTCGATGAACAACGATACCTCCAAGAACTGGAGCAACGAGAAGATGCGTATGGCGCTTCTCGACAAGGTCAGCGAGATCTACAACGAGTCACATAAGAACAAGATCAGCTTCACACCGGAGCAGAAATATGCCTTCAGCAAGTTGGGAACTTTCGGCGTTCCTTTGACACAGATGGGCGAATTCCTGAACCTTGCCTCGCAGCAGGAAGGCCAGACAGCCATGGACAAATGGCTGGACGGTTCCGACGGCAATCCGAGCCACACCACAGGCATCCCCGTCAGCTGGAATCAGAACGACCAGACTCCCAATGAGTTCCAGATGTGGATGAAAGCGATGCGTCAGACCGACAACGATAACCTCGCCTCAGCCATCAAGGATGGTTCCGGCGTCGCTATCAAGGCCGACCAGAACACTTCGTTCGAAATTATCCACATGATTATGGATAATCTGCAGACTATCCATATGAATAAGTTTACGTTATTGACCGCTCTAAAGGGCGCAGAAGAATAAGACAATGGCAGAAGTTCAGCAAAATGGTGGAGGCGGCAAAGGCAAAAACCACCAGAAAAAAATGCAGATCCGCGTGGATTTCACGCCGATGGTCGACATGAACATGTTGCTTATCACGTTCTTCATGCTCTGTACGACAATGATCAAATCGCAAACTCTTAGTATCGCCTTGCCCTCGAACGAGAAGGTTGACAATGTCGAGAACATGTCGCAGGCATCGGCCGACGATGCAGTGACCATCATCCTCGACGCCAAGCGCAAGACCGGATCGTTCGATGTCGACACAGTCAACGGCAAGGTAGTGCCTGTTGTTTACTACTATTTCGGTAAGCCCGGAGGCGACGCAGGTATCGGCTCCAACCCCGAGCAGATAGCAGCAAACAATAACCTTCAGGAATCGGAGTTCCTCACTAACGACGAAAAGTCAGGCAAAGCCCGCGGTATCCGCGAGATTATCCAGCAGCGTAACAAGGAAGTGCTCACCGAGGTGAACAAGCTCAAGGAGAAATACGCCAGCGGCGGTTTCGGCAGCCTTGAGACAGCCGACGGCCGCGAAAAGGCCCAGGCAGCCTACGACGAGGCCGCATCCAAGGTCCGCAAGGATGAGAACCTGAAGAAACCCGTCATCATCATCAAGTCCACGCCTCAGGCTTCCTACGGCAGCCTCGTGCAGGTGCTCGACGAGATGCAGATCAACTCCATCTCCAAGTATCAGATCGATAACATGACCAAGATCGACTCCGTAATGGTCATCGACTATCAGAATCGTCATCATAAGTAATGTTGGATTTATTAACCTTTAAAGCAGACTGAAAATGGCTAAAAGTAGCGTAGATCTGACATCACGGGAATGGAATGATATAATCTTTGCCGAGAAGAACAAGGAATTCGGCGCATACCAGATCCGTAAAAAGAGCGACAAACGCCACAACATGGCTATGCTCTACATGCTCATGGGACTGGTTGTGGTGTTCTGCCTCATCCTTGGTCTGAACAAATACTCGGCATACCGTGCAGAGAAAGCTGCCCTGGAACTCCAGGAACAGCGCGAGAAAATGATGGCTGCTCAGATCGCCCAGGAAGAGGAGGTAGAGGAGCAGGAAGAACCCGAAGAACAGAAGTTCGAACAGCCCGAAGTCACAGTGCCCGAGGAGGTGCTGGCTACCGTACAGGTAACACAGATCGCCATCGTCGACGCCGACCAGGTGAAGAACGAGGTGATGGACATGGATACCCAGAAAGAGGACAACACCGCCCGTGGTGTCGTAACTCAGGAAGGTAGCGATGACGCCGACAAGTTCAAGGCTGTGCAGGAACAGGTAGTGGTAAAGGAACCCGAGCCCGAGGTTAAGCACAAGGAGGAGGAAATCTTCGTTGCTGTTGAGCAGCAGGCAGAGTTCCCCGGCGGTCAGGCAGCGCTGATGAAGTGGCTGTCGCAGAACGTCCGCTATCCCGAGACCGCTCAGCAGAACGATGTTCAGGGTCGTGTAATCGTGAAGTTCGTCGTTGAGAAAGACGGTTCCATCGGTACCGCCACCATCCTCAAGGGTGTTGACAAGGACCTGGACCGCGAGGCTCTCCGCGTCGTAAAGAAGATGCCCAAGTGGCAGCCCGGTAAGAACAATGGTGTAGCCGTACGAAGCTACTTCAACCTTCCCGTGGTATTCAAACTTCAGAATCAGTAATTACTGAGATTTTCCATATCGATGGAGGGCAGTTCCCAGTGGGCTGCCCTCCATTATTTTTGTGCGGTGCATAGAGCCTTGACAGGCTCTCTGTGCTGCGTTCAGACCGATATAAATGCGTCAATAGTGGCGTAGGCATTCCGTGCCTCGCATCCCATACGGACCCGATGCCGCTGAAAATATCAAAATCTATTTTCTATTCGATGTAGATAAGGCCTTTTGTGTTCCTACGCGCGGCATGGAGTGCCCACGCCACTATGCCAGCGCCACTCCCGGACAATACATGACATGATTCACGACTTTGTCATAGTGCAACTCTGCAGTGGGACGGTCGTAGGAATATATTCATTAAAAACAGCTATGCACCGAAAAATCCGCTGCCCCATACTCCCATTGCTTCAACTCCGCCCCTCTCCGCTCACTGCTTCTTCTCCGCCCATTGCTTCCTCTCCGTCCACTGCTTCCACACTCCGCCCACTGCTCCCTCTCCGCCCATTGATACCTCTCCACCCTATGCAAAAAAAGTGCCACGCAGTCCGAAGTCCGCGCGGCACTTATGTGTTGGTTCGGCATCCGGCAAAGCCGGATACACGATGATAATTCTTAGAGCGTATTTACATAGTTCCTCACTGCCTCGTCATTCGGACGGAGCTGCAGATACTTGTTGAACATAGCCTTGGCATTCGCGTTGTCACCGCCCTTGATGTAGTAGTTGCCCATGTACATGTACATGTCGCAAGCGTCCTTGATAGCGGCGTTGCTGGGCTGCTCAAGGCTCTCGAACTCGGCGATAGCCTTTGTGTACATCGGCACGGCAGCTGCGGGGGCATCGGCTTCCGAAGCAGTCTGCTTGTCTATGTCACCGCGCATCTTGTTGGGCTTATAGAATCCGGGATATGCCTCGGCAGCCTTGTCAAGTATCTCCCGCTCCTCGCTGAAGTACTTGCCGGCCTCGGCAGGGTTGTCCTTGCTCTGTACGCCTGCGTAGAACAGGAATGTAGCCTGCTGTATGTAGTCGTTGTAAGTAGGCTCCTCGGTCTTGGCCAGATACTGCTTGTAGGCGTTGGCTGCGCTTACCAGGTCGCCCTTGTCTACGTAAACCATTGCAAGCTGCTTGTCCAGGCTGGAGTTGTCGGTATTTGCGGCGATACCGTTCTTCAGAACGTCCACAGCCTCGTCAATGCGCTTAGCCTTGTCCAGCTCGTCGGCAATCAGGGTGTAGTCGATGATGGCCATCTTGTTCTTCTCCGGATTTGCCTTGTGGGCTGCGTACAGCTTCTCTGCCAGTTCCAGGGTCTGCTCCTTCATGTCGGGCAGCTGGGCTGCGTTCATGAACTGATAACGCTGTGCGGTGAAGTCGTTGGGATCTTCATTCAGGCGCTTGGTAGCGAAGTCGTAACCCTCCTTGAACTGACCGCCGTAGAACAGCAGGAACGCGTAACGGTTCTCGTCGCTCTCGAAGTGGCTGGGGTTGTTTACGTATGCGCCATACTGCTTGACGGCGTTGGCATAGTCCTTCTTGTTATAGTAGGCGTTTGCCAGCTCACGCTGTCCGAGAGCGGACTGAGGGTTCACTGTCAGCAGCTCCTGGAGCATCTTGACGGCGTAGTCGGGATTTACGCGTGTGAACAGGTTGGCATACTTAACGTAAGCCTCCGTAGCGTTCTTGTCGTAGTTCTTGGCCATCTCGTACTTGGCGGCTGCACCGCCCACATCCTTCTTAAGGCGAAGCTGGTCGCCCTCGAACACGTAGATGGCGGGGTTCTTCATATTGTACTTGCGGGCCTTCTCCACGCACTTTGCTATCTGCTTCTCGTACTTCACGGGATCAGCGTCCTCGTATGCACGTGCTATGGCTATCTCCAGACGGGGATCCTTCTTCGAAAGCTTCTGAGCCTCCTTGAACGAGGCCTCGGCACCCTTCAGGTCACCGCCTGCGAGTTTCAGCATACCCTGACCCACATAGTTGAACGGGTATTCGGGGTTTGCCTGAACGCCGGCCTCAAAATACTTGGCGGCTGCCGCGTTGTCCTTCTCGTCGGCTGCGATCATGCCGAGGTAGTAGTTGGCCACGGCCTTGTCCGTGCCGCTGTTGGACAGCGCGCGTGTCAGCAATTCCTTGGCGTTCTCAAGTTGGTCTGCCCGGTAGTACTCCTGACCCTCCACATGGGTCTGGGCATATACTCCCAAGGCGCTTGCTCCGGCTATGCAGAGCGTCATTAATCCTTTAAGTTTCATATATGCAGTAGGTTATTTGATTTCCTATTCTGTTTCATTAGGCATCGTTCCTTAAAAAATGTATTCGCCAGGGTCGCAGATGTGCCTCAGATTTAGTCTTGCAGACTCAGGAGCATAGCGGGCTATTTGACTGATAAAAAAGGCTAAAGATGAGGTCCATCTGGGAGTCTGTGGTAATATCTCCTTCTGACGGATTCATCTTGAACGAGCCATATTTTAACATTTCATATTTATTTTGTGCCTTGTCCGGTGTCTTTTCGGTTAATTTATCCGTTCTCCTCGGTCGCAGCCGCGAGGCTGCTCCCTCACAGACCGAATAAATTACCTCGAAAATCCACCGCCCTGGCGTTTACATTTTTTAAGGAACGATGCCTATTTCAGTTCCACACGGCGTGCCGTCACGTTGTACGGCAGGATACCGGTCATGGATATTATCTTCTGTCCGGCGAATCCGGTCACGAACACATAGAAACTGTGCAATACGTTGCTGTTTCCGGCCGTGGATATCATGTACACCTTTCTAAATAACGGATATTCGCCCGAATTTATATAAACCTGGTAAGGCATATATGCCGTCGGATCGAAGTCATTCTCAGGGGTGGGATTGCTTATTTTCATCACGTTTACCTCGGTGGTGAGGTTAGTGGCAATCGTATCGTTCTGATTCTGATAGTCTTCGTAACGCTTGTCCACCGGCACGTCCTTGGCCAGACTCAGGTCGTCGCCCAGCCATGACACGCTGATGATGCCGAGTGCATTTTTATCTTTTTTCACAACATCGAACACCGCGGCGTTGTTTTTCTGGGCGAAGGCATGCGGATTGTCGGAGATCTTCGCGCCCTTGGGCATGAACTTGTCGCGCATGTACGAGATGGTGGAGCTTCCGGCATTATCGAATACCAGCTTGATGGCCGTGGTGTCGTTGCCTGCCAGTTCGCTCCATTTTGTCAGCTGGCCGTTCAGTATCTTGCCCACTTCAGTCACGGACATGGCCTTCACGTTGTTGTCTTTGTTTGTGATCAAAGCAACGGCATCAACGGCGATGGGACGCTGACGGACCACACGCTTCCATTTGTCCTTCATGTATTTCACCTGGTCCTTGGTCAGTTCGCGAGTCACCACGATGCACTGGGTGCCGTCTGCCAGAAGGGTGTCTATGGCCGACTGCTCGTCTACGTAGAACGGTATTATCGAGCTACCCGGGTAAGAATATTCGAAAACTTCAATTTCCTCATCGAGTATCTTCTTAAAGCCGTCGTCGCAGAACACTGTGGCGGTGCCCTTGGCGTATTCTCCACGCTTGATCTTGGTGCACGATGCCATGCCGAGTCCCAATATACCAAGGAGTCCGTATATGGCTATGTTCCGTATCTTCATATCCGCTTCCCTTCCTTTCTTTATATACAAGCCAACCGCCCATATATCGTATGTCTTTTTGACAGCCGACACATGGAACGGTTTACTTTATTACCATTCAAATCTTTTGTTCCTCAAGGTTTCTTTTTTATGGCGAAACCAGGGGCTATGCCTTCAACCTCAGTTTACGCCTTTATACAGTCTGTAACCGCGCCAGATGCCGTATACGAACAGCAATGCGCCTATGATGATGCTTACCGTCTGGTTGTCAATGTTAAACACATTGAGTATAAACAGCAGACCGACTCCCAAATATACCAGAACCATAATGATTCCGAACACCACGCGTGCCGATTTAGGCGCCGTGGGCCTGTTATCTTCCGTACCTCTCATAACTTTGTGTTTTTTGATTGTTTCTATTTTATTAACAATTGGAGAGGGATTGAGTTCATATATATTCTTTGCGCTTGTAAAATTAACAAAAATTTGTTAATGGTCAAAATCCGCGCGCGAATTCCACTCGGATTCCCATGTCGGTTCCTGTGATTCCGCCGGTCGTTTCCGGCCATCATCCGTCCATTTCTATCCATCACGATAGCGCGATGGTGATTTATTTGGCCATTTTAAGATTTTTTTGTACTTTTGCAGTTGATGCGATTAAAGAAAAATATCGTCAATTCGCGACTCGCAGCCGCGTTTGGCGTAATTGCTTGTCTTTTAGCATATTGTAGCCACCATGCACGTATGCGCGCATCCTGTAACACCATAATCGGACTTTGTAGTAATGTCAAAGGTTATCAAGATTAAGAAAGGGCTGGACATTCCATTGACGGGGGAAGCCTCCGCCCGGATTACGCAAGACACCGTCACGAAGACATTCGGACTTGTGCCTGACGATTTCCCGGGCTATAAATGGAAATCGGCCGTCAAGGAGGGTGACACCGTCAAGGCAGGCGATCCCCTGTTCTATGCAAAAGAGGACGAGAATCTTCGTATCGTCAGCCCTGTAGCCGGATCCATAGCCGAAGTGCACCGGGGCGAACGACGCAAAATCGAATATATCAAGGTTGATGCCTCGGGCAATGAGACTGCAGTCCTCAAGGCCGATGCCTCGTCGCGCGACGCCATCATGATGTCGCTGAAGCAGTCGGGTCTGTTCGCGATGCTGCGCCAGCGTCCTTTCGACATGGTGCCGTTCATGCCCCAGGCTCCCCGCGACATATTCGTTACGGCATTCGATTCCGCACCTCTTGCATATTCCATGTTGGACAACATCGACATGAAGATGCTGGAGAAGGGCCTGGCCATCTTAGGACAGCTCACCGACGGCAAGGTCTACCTTTCGGTTCCATACGACGCCGATGTAGATAGCAAAGCTGCCGAAGTGGTTAAGTTCGGGGGGCCGCATCCCGCCGGCAATGTCGGCACGCAGATAGCCGCCATCCGCCCCGTAGACAAAGGAGACGTGGTTTGGACCCTCGATGCCGTCACCGCAGCACGTATAGGTAAATTCTTTGACAGCAACGTGCTCGACTTCTCCACGGTCGTGGCTCTGACAGGTCCCGAAGTCAAGGATCCGCACTTGGTGCAGACTCTGATTGGCGCTGCCGTCAAGGATATGCTGAAAGGTCAACTCGTGGACGACGGGCAGCACAAGCGTATCATCTCAGGCAATGTACTGACAGGTTCGCAGATTAAGTCTGATGAAGGCTTCCTCCGCTACCCCTACCGTCAGATCACGGTGATAGAGGAAGGCGATACCGCCGACGAGTTTATGGGATGGGCCTCGATGTCGCCCGTCAAATATTCCGTACACAACACGTTCCCCACTTTCCTGAAGGGTCTGGGCAAGGGATTCCATTTCGACGCCCGTATCCGAGGCGGTCACCGCGCCATGATCATGAACAATGAGTATGACCGCGTGTTCCCGATGGACATATATCCTGAATATCTGATCAAGGCCATTATGGCCAAGGATATTGACCGCATGGAGAAATTAGGCATCTACGAAGTCGCTCCCGAGGACTTCGCCCTGCCCGAATTCGTGGACACCTCCAAACTGGAACTCCAGAAGATGGTGCGCGAAGGTCTCGACTATCTGCGTCAGGAAACAATCTAACCTCCCCCGAAAACATTCTAACACCTTTATATTGTGAAAGGATTAAAAAAGAACATAGACAAAATCAAGCCGCAGTTTGAGAAGGGAGGCAAATACTCCAAGCTCCAGTCTGTATTCGACGGCTTCTACACCTTCTTGTTCACGCCCAACGAGACGGGCAAATCCGGCGTTCACATCCACGACAGCAACGACTCGAAGCGTGCCATGATCACAGTGGTCATCGCCCTGCTGCCCTGCTGTCTGTTCGGTATGTGGAACATCGGTCTGCAGCACAACATGGCGATCGGTGACGCCGACCGCAATTTCTGGTCGTTATTCTTCTATGGCTTCTGGGCCGTTCTGCCTCAGATCATCACGGCTTACGTGGTGGGTCTCGGCATCGAGTTCATCATCGCCCAGATCCGTCACGAGGAGATTCAGGAGGGTTTCCTGGTTTCGGGCCTCCTGATTCCGATGGTATGCCCCGTCGACACTCCCGTATGGATGCTGGCCGTTGCGGTGGCATTCTCGGTTATCTTCGCCAAGGAAGTATTCGGCGGCACAGGCTATAACTTCCTGAACGTGGCCCTGGTGACGCGCGCGTTCCTTTTCTTCAGCTATCCTTCGAAGATGAGCGGCGACAATGTGTTCGTACAGCTCGGCAGCCAGTCCGCCGTCCACGGATATTCCGGCGCGACGCCCCTGGGTCAGCTTGCATCGCAGACCGAGCCTACCGGCATTGTCACCAACATATTGGGCGATCCCCTGTCGGCTACCGACATATTCATGGGATTCTATCCCGGATCGTGGGGCGAGACCTCGTGCCTCTGCATCTTCATCGGTATGGCAATCCTGCTGCTGTCGGGCGTAGGCAACTGGCGCATCATCCTGTCCGGCCTTGTGGGCGGCTTCCTGATGGCTGTGGTGGCCCACAACTGGGCAAGTCCCCTTTACCCTGTCACCTACCTCAAGCCGCTTGAGCAGCTCGGACTCGGCGGTTTCCTGTTCGCCATCACGTTCATGGCCACAGACCCTGTGACGGCCTGCCGGACACGCGTGGGACAATATATATATGGAGCGCTTATCGGCATCGTCGCCATCCTGATCCGTTGCTACAACACAGGTTATCCCGAAGGTGCGATGCTCGCGGTTCTGCTCATGAACTGCTTCGCTCCGCTTATCGATTACTGTGTGGTCAACTCCAACATTCGCAAACGTATGCGCCGCTTGACGGTCCGCAACCTTTAATACTCAGATTATGAACCGTCAAAGCAATACATACACCATCATCTATTCCACAGTTCTTGTGGTGCTTGTGGGAGTCGTGCTGTCGGTGGTCTATCAGGCACTGCGACCCAAACAGGTTGAGAATATACAGAACGACACGCGCCGCCAGATTCTGGCCGCCGCGCTTATCACGCCCACTGAAGGGCAGGATATAGCCACTCTGTGGCAGGAGCATATCACGGCTTCATATATCGTGAACGACAAGGGGGAGAAAATCGATGCCTCGCAGGACCCCTTCGATGTGAAGGTTGACCAGGAGGTGAAGAAAGCCCCCGACCAGCGTCTGCTCCCCGTGTTCGAATGCAATACGGACAAGGGCACGAAATACATCCTGCCCGTTTACGGTGCCGGACTCTGGGGCCCCATATGGGGTTACATAGCGTTCGACGATAACGGCGACACCATATACGGAGCCTACTTCGCACATCAGGGCGAGACTCCCGGACTTGGCGCCGAAATAGAAAAGCCCGCATTCCAGAAGCAGTTCGAGGGTAAGGACGTGTTCTCGACCGACGGTCAGTTCCAGAGCGTCAAGGTAGTGAAGAACGGCCAGGAACCCGCCACAGGTGCCTGGGTACACGCTATATCGGGAGGCACCATCACCTCGCAGGGCGTTCAGAAAATGCTTCTTAACTCGTTGGAACCTTACTCGGCCTTTCTCGCCACACTAAAATCTGATAACAAATGAACTGGAAAAAATCATTCATACCTTTGGTAAACCCGTTGTCGAAGGACAACCCGGTCATAGTCCAGATTCTCGGTATATGTTCGGCGCTGGCCGTGACGGCCAAAATGGAGCCGGCCGTGGTGATGACCATCTCGGTAACAGCCGTGCTCGCATTCGCCAATGTCATTATCTCTCTGATGCGCAAGACCATCCCTTCGTCCATCCGCATCATCGTGCAGCTGGTGGTAGTGGCCGCGCTGGTAGTTATCGTCGACCAGGTTTTGAAGGCGTATAATTACGAAGTCTCCAAGGCGCTGTCGGTGTTCATAGGACTTATCATCACCAACTGTATCATCATGGGCCGTCTGGAGGCTTTCGCCCTCAACAACCGTCCGTGGCCGGCGTTCCTCGACGGTATCGGCAACGGACTCGGCTACGGCATTATCCTGATTATCGTCAGCTTCTTCCGCGAGCTGTTAGGCAGCGGCACCATCTTCGGCTGTCAAATATTCCCCGATTTCTGGTATGAGGCCGGATATATGAACAACGGTCTGATGATTCTGCCTCCCATGGCGCTGATCGTGGTGGCTTGCATCATCTGGGTGCATCGCTCCGTCAACAAGGACCTGCAGGAAAAATAACCACATTCGCTTGAAATAATGGAAAATTTAAATTTGTTCATACGGTCGATTTTCATCGACAACATGATATTCGCCTATTTCTTGGGAATGTGTTCGTTCCTGGCGGTATCCAAAAACGTTAAGACGGCTTTCGGATTGGGCGTGGCGGTTACGTTCGTACTGCTTATCGCACTTCCGGTATCGTGGTGCATCAACGAGTATCTGTTGAAACCCGGCGCGTTGAGCTGGCTGGGCAAGGAATATGCCGAAACCGACATATCGTTCCTGGGCCTGATCATGTTCATCGCGGTTATCGCCGCCCTGGTACAGATTCTGGAAATGGTAATTGAGAAATATACCCCTGCGCTGTATAACTCGTTAGGTATATTCCTGCCGCTTATCGCAGTGAACTGCGCCATCCTGGGTGCCGTGCTGTTCATGCAGCAGCGCGAGTTCAGCAACGCCTGGACAGCCACGGTTTACGGTGCCGGCTCCGGTATCGGCTGGCTGCTGGCCATCACCTGTCTGGCCGCAATCCGCGAACGTCTCGACAATTCCAAAGTGCCCGCTCCGCTGCGCGGCGTCGGAATCACTTTCATCATCACCGGTCTCATGGGCATCGCTTTCATGAGCTTCCTCGGTATTAAACTTTGATTCTATCGGCTATGTATATCTGCGATATAATTTGGAACAACGTTCTGGTGGCAGGCCTTATATTCCTTGTGATAGTCCTGGCCTTGACCATCATCCTGTTAGTGTGCAAGCATTGGCTTGTGAATTCGGGCGAGGTAGCCATAGACATCAACGACGGCTCCAAGCTGCTTCATGCCCAGGCGGGCAAGTCGCTGCTGGCCACATTGGGCGAGAACGGCGTGCATCTGTCATCGGCCTGCGGCGGCAAGGGAAGCTGCGGTCAGTGCAAGGTTCAGGTTCTCTCGGGTGGCGGAGACATCCTCCCCACCGAGGCCGTTCACTTCAGCCGTAAGGAAATCAAGGACCATTGGCGTCTCGGATGCCAGGTCAAGGTGAAGAACGACCTTGCCATCAAGGTGTCGGAATCCGCTCTCGACGTCAAGGAATGGGAATGCGAGGTTATCTCCAACAAGAACGTGGCTACGTTCATCAAGGAGTTCATCGTCAAGCTGCCTGAGGGCGAACACATGAACTTCATCCCCGGAAGCTACGCTCAGATCCGCATACCTAAATACGAGATGACATACGACGGCGACATCGACAAGTCGCTGATCGGCGACGAATATCTGCCCGCATGGCAGAAGTTCGGTCTGTTCGGCCTTAAAGCCAAGAACGACGAGGAGACGGTACGCGCCTACTCCATGGCCAACTATCCCGAGGAGGGCGACCGCATAATGCTGACTGTCCGTATCGCTACGCCTCCCTTCAAGCCGAAGCCTCAGGTGGGCTTCCAGGACGTGCCTTGCGGTATCGCCTCCAGCTACATCTTCTCCCTCAAGCCCGGCGACAAGGTGATGATGTCCGGCCCTTACGGAGACTTCCACCCCATCGTCGACTCCAAGGCCGAGATGATATGGGTGGGCGGCGGCGCCGGTATGGCTCCCCTCCGCGCACAGATTATGTGGATGACCAAGACCCTGCACACCACCGACCGCAAGATGAGCTACTTCTACGGTGCCCGTGCGTTGAACGAGGTGTTCTATCTCCAGGACTTCCTGCAGCTTGAGAAGGAATTCCCCAACTTCAAGTTCCATCTGGCTCTGGACCGTCCCGACCCGGCTGCCGATGCGGCAGGCGTGGCTTACACCCCCGGCTTCGTCCACGACGTGATGTTCAAGACATACCTCAAGGATCATCCCGCTCCCGAGGATATCGAGTACTATATGTGCGGCCCCGGCCCGATGAGCAATGCAGTGAACAATATGCTCTACAACCTCGGCGTCGAGCCGTCGTCCATACATTACGACAACTTCGGAGGCTAACTTATCCGGCAGCATCATACTGTGGTGGCACCCCGCGGGTGCCACTTCCGGTACACGCCGCCCACAGCCCCAATTACAGCCTTACAGCAGTATAAAATACCCACCTTAATACGAACACAACCATGCAGAGAGACAATCAGATTTTCGACATCATAGACCGCGAGCACTTGCGTCAGCGTCGCGGCATAGAGTTAATCGCCAGCGAGAACTTTGTCAGCGACGAAGTGATGCGCGCCATGGGATCATGTCTCACCAACAAATATGCCGAAGGCTATCCCGGCAAGCGTTACTACGGCGGATGCCAGGTAGTGGACGAGGCCGAGAATCTGGCCATTGAGCGTGCCAAGAAACTGTTCGGCGCGGAATGGGCCAACGTACAGCCTCACAGTGGCGCACAGGCCAACATGGCCGTGTTCATGGCTTGCCTCAACGCTGGAGACACGTTCATGGGCATGGACCTGTCGCATGGCGGTCACCTGTCGCACGGAAGCCCCGTTAACTTCTCCGGACTTATGTTCCGCCCCATCAGCTATACTGTTGACAAGGAGACGGGACGTGTCAATTACGAGGAGATGGAAACCAAAGCCCGTGCCGAGCGTCCGAAGCTGATCATAGCCGGCGCAAGCGCTTACAGCCGCGACTGGGACTACAAGCGTATCCGCGCCCTCGCTGATGAAATCGGTGCCATCTTCATGGTGGACATGGCTCATCCCGCAGGTCTTATTGCTGCCGGGCTGCTCGATAACCCCGTGAAGTACGCTCACATCGTCACCACCACCACCCACAAGACCCTCCGCGGTCCCCGCGGCGGTATGATCCTGATGGGCAAGGATTTCGACAACCCATGGGGCAAGACCACTCCTAAGGGTGAAATAAAGAAGATGTCTCAGCTTCTCGACTCCGCCGTATTCCCCGGCGTACAGGGTGGCCCGCTGGAGCATGTCATAGCCGCCAAGGCAGTGGCTTTCGGCGAGGCTCTGCAGCCCGAGTGGAAGGCTTACGCCGAGCAGGTGCTGAAGAACGCCAAGGCTCTGGCCAACGCTCTGATTGCCCGTGGCTATAAACTCATTTCCGACGGTACGGACAATCACTGCATGTTGGTGGATCTCCGCACCAAGTTCCCCGAAATGAGCGGCAAGAAGGCCGAGCGCGTACTTGTCGAGGCCGACATCACGGCCAACAAGAACATGGTGCCTTACGATACCCGCAGCCCGTTCCTGACCAGCGGACTCCGCTTCGGTACGGCTGCAATCACCACACGTGGCGCCAAGGAGGATATGATGGAGGTCATAGCCGATTTCATCGACCGTGTGCTTACCGATCCCGACAACGAACAGAACATCGCTCAGGTTCGTTCCGAAGTAAACGAACTGATGAACGCTTATCCCATGTTCGCATGGTGATACAGTGGCCCGAACGACTTTTCATTACCGGCATCGATACCGATGCCGGTAAATCATACGTCACAGGCCGGCTGGCAGTTATGATGATGCGTGATGGACTGAGGCCCATCACGCAGAAATTCGTACAGACAGGCAACCGCGACGTTTCAGAGGACATCGAGGTACACCGCAGAATCATGGGTACAGGTATGCTTCCCGTGGATAAGCAGCGCCTCACGGCTCCGCTCATCTACACCTACCCCGCTTCGCCCGAACTCGCCGCCGCCATAGACGGCACAGTCGTGGATACCGACAGGATTGCCGAATGCACCGAATTGCTTCTGCACGAATACGACCATGTGCTGATTGAAGGCGCCGGTGGCCTGATGGTGCCGCTGAAAGGCGACTACCTCACCATCGACTATATCCGCGACCACAAGCTGCCTGTGGTGCTCGTCACAAACGCCACGCTCGGATCCATCAACCATACCCTGCTGGCCCTCAACGCAATAAGCACATACGGACTCAAGCTGTTCGCAGTGGTGTTCAACCATCATTTCGACAACGACAAACCGATAGCCGAAGACACTCACCGATACGTAAAATCGTGGGTCGAGAGGCATAATCCCGACACCCTGTTTATCGATGTGGAGTCATTGACATGATTTCCGTTACAATTTATGCGCGGAAATTTCGTTAACCACAATAAGAGATAGTATGAATGTCAATACACAAACGCGACAACCTTTGAAAGACGCACAATCAGATATACAGAATACAGAAACGACAGAAACCAAATTAAATTCCGCCCCGACCGATGCGGAACGAGTAGTGAGCATCTCCAAGCAGGAGCTTGCCGGGTTGCCCGTGGCTGCATTTCCCGGCAAGATTGTAATGGTTGACCGTCCCGAGAAAGTATCTGAAGCCGTCAGCGCATTGTGTACCGAAACTGTTATCGGGTTCGATACCGAGACCAAACCCAGTTTCCGCAGGGGACATTCCAACAATGTGGCGCTCCTTCAGCTGTCCACACATACCACGTGCTACCTGTTCCGCCTCAATATGATAGGGATGTTCCCCGAGGTGCGCGAGCTTCTTGAGAATCCCGACATCATCAAGATCGGAGTCTCGGTTCATGATGATTTCCATAACCTGCACAAGCTATATGACATGAAGCCACAGGGCTTCATCGACCTGCAAAGTTACGTCAAGGACTACGATATCATTGACAACAGCCTGTCGCGCATCTACGCCATATTGTTCGGCAAACGCATCAGCAAGGGACAGCGTCTCACCAACTGGGAGGCTCCTGAACTCACCTCCCACCAGCAGGAATACGCCAGCCTCGACGCATACGCCTGCATCCAGATCTACGACCATCTGAACCAGAACGGCTTCGATCCCGCCTCCTCCCCCTATTACCATACACTCGAGGAGTTGCATCCCGTCGTACCTCAGGACCAGCATACAGCCTGATTTGTCATGAACAGAATCCCGGATCCTCGCAAACGCATACCGCGTTCAGTATGGCTGCCGACACTGCTGCTATGCTATCTGGCGGCCATGAGCATATATTTCGGTGGCGACCTGATCCGGAATGGTGAAGTCATCAGACTGATCGTGGTTTCGCTGATCGAACTGGCCCTTATCGCAGCCCTCTACTTCTTCCTCAAGAAGAAAGAGAGCCGCAAGAAATAGTGGCCATGCCAAGTCTCCAAACCAGACAGAACGGCCGCATACGCTGTCCCGGTCACGATTACCGCTCCAGGTGTATTTATCACATCGTACTGAACAAGGCCCCCGGCATCCCGGACTTCTCCACCGTTATCGGCATTCCCGGCGACCGAGACTGGAGACCGCGCACCGAACTTACGCCAATAGGCAAAGCCGTGGCCGCAGCCATTTCAGGCCTTAAAGCAGAATTCCCTTTCACATCGGTATTACGCCGTTGCATCATGCCCGACCACGTCCATATTGCTTTCTACGTACGTTTGGCCTCGGACACGCATTTAGGCATCATGATAAAGGCCATCAAGAATAGCGCCCGCATAAATCTCAACATGCAGGACAGCATTTTCGAGGAGGGTTACTACGACAAAATTCTCACGAAGCAAGGGCAGCTGGATAGGATGCTGGCATATATCAGCGATAATCCGCGCCGGCATCTGATTCGCGCTCAGAATCCGGGTTACTTTCACCGCTTTTGGATCACTGACGGTAACATCCGTTACGAAGCCTACGGCAACTGGGATCTGCTTGACGAGGAACTTATCGAGGCTGTCAAGGTAAGCCGCAGCTACACTCCCGAACAGCTGATAGAGAAGAAACGGCTATGGTTACGCACCATCCGGAATGACGGAGTGCTCGTTTCACCATATATACACCCTGATGAAAAGAAAGTGCGCGATTGGAGCATAGATAATGGAGGCGCCATAATTCAACTTACCAACCAAACACTCCCGGCCAAATACAAACCCTCCGGCGCACTATTCGACGCCTGTGCCGAAGGTCGGTTGCTGGTAGTGTCGGTACCGGAACGGAACGACGCGATGTTGCATCCTGATCCATTCAAATTGCATCCTGATCCATTCAAGCACGAGAAACCGAGCCGTGAGCATTGCCTCTACATGAACTCGGTAGCAGAGCGGATAGCGGAGGGGCATTTCACAGTGCTGAAATAAGCACATTCGGGCTGAAGTAGGCCCACTCGCGGCGAGATAGACGCGCTACGCGCAGGAGCATAGCTCCTTACGGAAACGGCTCCGCACTGATACATGCTGCCTATACTACATTGCAAGCCTCCTGCCGTTCCCGCTACTCGCCTGCAAGCTGCCGCTACTCGCCTGCCGGCTGCGCCGGGTTGACACGGAGCGGTTTCCGTCTGGAGCTTTGCTCCACGCAGCCAACGGCTGCGCACAGAGTTGACTATATAGGCGGCAAGCCCGGACCGCAACGACGGCCGCAAGAGCCGGCAGCGTATGCTGCGCGGCGGCATTCAGACCGGAATCGAGGCGAGTTCGAATCGGGTGCCGTCCCAGTGGCCGTAGCTGAAATGCGTGATCCAATCGCCCAGCACTATCATCTCGGCGTAGGGCGTCTGCGATGCTTCTGGCGACAGCGCCAGCGGCTCCTGCAGCATGACGTGCAGGTGGCCGTAAATGAAATAATTTATGTCGGGGTGAGTCTTAAGATAGTCAAGGCTGTATTTGCGCAGGTTCTCCACCATCGCATCCGTGGATTCGTAACCCGAACTGCCGCCGGTCTTGCGGCTGTGACTCGACCAGTTATAGGCAAACGGAACCGTCCATCGCGGATGAATGGCCGAGAACAATTTCTGACAGAACTTATTGCGGAACAGACTGCGCATCAGTCTGAACGCCGGTTTCAGTTCCCCGACGCCATCGCCGTGCGTCATATAGAACTTCCGGCCATCTATTACTTCGGTAAGGGCACCGTCCACTACCTCTATGCCCAATTCGGTCGGGATATAATCGTAAATCCAGATATCATGGTTGCCGATCAGCCACACAATGCGTATACCGCTATCGCTGAGTTCGGCCAGTTTCCCGAAGAATCTCACGAATCCACGGGGCACCACATATCGGTATTCGTACCAATAATCCAGAATATCTCCCAACAGATACAGCACGTCGGCCTTTCTCTTGATGGAATCAAGGAAACTGACTACCCGACGCTCCGCCTCAATCCTGTCTTTGAAATAAGGCGCTCCTAAATGTAAGTCGCTCAGGAAATATGCCTGCATTTATGGGGACCTGTCTTAATTAGAATTAGTGTGTATGAATCCTTTGGTTTAATTTATAATGTATATTTACAGGAAGCCAAGTTCCAGTTTTGCTTCCTCGCTCATCATGTCCTGGTTCCATTCCGGCTGGAACACCAGACGAAGATCCACCTTCTTGGGACCTTCGATGCTTACGAGCTTCTGGCGCACGTCCTCAAGGAGGAAATCGGCAGCCGGACACGACGGAGCGGTCAGCGTCATGTCAACATGCAGCGTTTTCTCGGCCTCATCATATTCCACTCGATAAATCAGCCCCAGATTATATATGTCGACGGGAATTTCGGGGTCATATACCGTCTTGAGCAGATCCACAGCCGCCGACTCTATGCGAAATGCCTCGCCTTCCTTCCTCTCCTCTTTTTCTTCCATAATGCTTAGAATAATACGGCCAAATTAACGAACCAGCTGTTGGTCTGCGCCGAGAAGTTATCAAGCTGGATGGTGCGCATGTCGTATGTCAGGCCCCACAGATAACCGGCCGTGATCTGATACCGTTTGTACAGTTCCACGCCGAGACCGCATTGAATTCCGACCGATCCTGCCGGATTCTCGATAACCGGGCACTTGGAATGGTCAAGGTTGAAATTGAACAGGGGGCCTGCGAACACAATGGGCGCGAGATAATTCTCGAATCCGTTCATGCGAGTCCATTTGAAACGCAGGTTAACGGGAATCTGAAGGGTATGGAAATAGAGGTTTTCATTACCCATGCCCTGCGATGCCCATACCTTCTGGTCGCCGAAATGCACCCGGGCACCGCGCATGGTGTATTTCACCGCCATGTCGATACCGAAACCGATACCGGGTATCATCAACTCGCCCATCACGCCGGCGCTGAATCCGCACAACTGATCGGTCTGAACTAACTTCTGCTTCCACTGAAAATCGCTGACGGTGAGACCGACGGTCGGGCCCCAGCGAAACTTCGCCGAGGCTCCGAACGCGACCGTGGCCATCAGTAAGATTGCCAATACTTTTTTCATCTATTCTATTTGGATTAGAACAGCCATGCGGCCGTCACTGTCCAGTAATTGGTTTTAGCTTTAAGTTTCCCTGCGTTTGTCGGTATTCCCAATATTTCCTTATCCTTCATGATATTGTTGATGCCGAATCCATAGCCTGCGCCTATCTGAAGATGATTGATGAACTCCAGACCTACACCTACATTCCACGTCCACTGAGCGGTTTTGGTGCGCAGATTCAAATCGTTGTTGTCCTTATCAAGCTTCAAGGCAACAGCAGGTCCCGTAAAGATGTAGGGAGAGAAGATTTTTTTCAATACCGGAATACCTATCTTATACTTGATATTCAAGGGAATCTCAAGGAAATTCTTTCCGAATTTCGGATGCATGTTCTGATTCGTACCTGTCACATCTTCTTCTACCTGATAGTCCATGTACGTGTACATCAGCGACAGATCCAGGCCAAGGCTCAGAGGTGTCATATATTCTGCCTGAACACCGAGGGTGAAACCGCAGTTGTTCGATCCATCGAAGAACTGTCCCATTCCTCCGGATGTACTCAGTTTGTTCACGTTCAGACCGATACGCGGTCCGATCTTAAATCCGGCCTGTGCCTGGACCGCGTAGCCGAGGCCCATTGTCACAACCAGCAGTAATGCAAGTGTCTTTTTCATATTCATTAGTATTTGCTTATTCTCTTAGTTTTTACCCCACAAAGTTAACAAAAAATTTTGTAAATTTGCATTATGTTTGCCGAAGTAATACTCCCGTTGCCTCTATATTCGAGCTTCACGTACCTGATTCCGCCCGAAATGGAGGAAAATATCAGCATAGGTAGCCGTGTGCTGGTGCAGTTCGGCCGTAAGAAGTTTTATACAGGCATCGTGTCGCATATCCATAACGAAAAGCGCGATTACGAGATCAAGCCCATCACCGAGATTCTTGATCCGACGCCTGTGCTGCGCTATCCGCAGCTCAAACTATGGCGCTGGATTTCGGAGTATTACTTATGCAGCGAGGGTGAAGTGATGAAAGCGGCCATTCCCACCGGCCTCAAGCCTGAAAGCGAGACATTCGTGGCCCTGAACGACGATTTCGATATGCCCGAGGGATTTTCATTATCAGACAAGGAGGCTCTTGTGATGTCGGCATTGCAGCATAATGGCCGAATGCGTATCGCCGACCTGGAAAACGAGCTGAAACTCAGGAACACGGCCCGCATCGTCAGCCATCTGCTTGATGCCGAGATAATTCAGATTGACGAACGTGTAGTGGAACGTTACCGTCCGCGTACGGAATATTTTGTCTCACTCGCCGGGGAACGAGGCGACGAGGCCGGCATTCATGCACTGTTCGATGCCGTGAAACGGTCGCCCAAACAGGAGAAAATGCTTCTCACCTATCTTGACATGAGCGGCTGGCTGCAGACCAACAAACCGCTTAAGGATGTGAAACGCAGCGACCTGCTCGAATCCACCGGCCTGAATCCCGGCATATTGCGCGCTCTGATCGACAAGGGCATTCTTGTTAACGAAAAGCGGGTCATCAACCGCTTCAATCCGCAGACGTCAAGCCACGAGCCGGTGCTGTCGGCATTGTCTGACATACAGCGCACGGCATACGACCGGGTGCTTGGCGGATTCAAGGACGGCAAACCGGTGTTGCTGCACGGCGTCACCGGCAGCGGCAAGACCGAGATATACGCCCATCTTATCGCCGCAGCGTTGCGCGACGGCAATCAGGTTCTCTACCTCGTGCCCGAGATTTCGCTGACCACCCAGCTCGCCGACCGTCTCCGCGCCATGTTCGGCGACGCACTGTTGGTATATCACTCCAAATTCTCGGACAACGAGCGCGTGGACATCTGGAAACGACTGCTGCATTCCAACGACCCCGTTGTGGTATTGGGCGTGCGGTCGTCGGTGTTCCTTCCCTTCTCGCGCCTCGGCCTTGTTGTGGTGGACGAGGAACATGAAAGCAGCTTCAAGCAATATGACCCGGCCCCGCGTTACAACGCACGCGACACCGCGATGGTGCTGGCCCAGATGCACGGTGCCAAAGTACTGCTCGGTTCCGCCACACCATCCATAGAAACATACTACAAGGCTGTCAACGACAAATTCCGCCTCGTGGAGCTTACCGAGCGTTTCGAAGGCTCGGTTCTCCCCGATGTGCGCATCGTCGACATGCGACGCCAACGCAAGGAGAAGACCGTGAAGGGCATCCTCTCATTGCCACTGCGTCAGGATATTACAGAAGCTATAAAAAACGGCAAGCAGGCTATTATATTCCAGAACCGACGCGGTTTCGCGCCGATGGTGATATGCCGCCAGTGCGGATGGGTGCCCAAATGCGACAACTGCGATGTCTCGCTGGTTTACCACAAATCATCCGGCCTGCTGAAGTGCCATTACTGCGGCTTTACAAAGATATTGCCTACCCTCTGCCCGGCCTGTGAGGAGAATTCCATCGTGTCGTATGGCTACGGCACCGAGCGTATCGCCGAGGAAATTCACGAGGAATTCCCCCACCAGCGCATCGCCCGCATGGATCTGGACACCACCCGCAACAAGGATGCCTATCAGGAGATTATCGAGACATTCTCACGCCATGACACCGACATCCTTGTAGGCACACAGATGATTTCCAAGGGCCTTGACTTCGACCATGTCAGCATGGTGGGTGTGGCCAACGCGGACACTCTGCTTAATTTCCCCGACTTCCGCAGCAACGAGCGGGCCTTCAACATGCTGGAGCAGGTGGCGGGACGCGCCGGTCGCCGCAAGGAGAAGGGACTGGTGTGCATACAGACCACCAAACCTGACGAGCATGTCCTTGAGTTCGTCAAGGCTCATGATTACAAGGGGTTCTACGACACGGAGATACAGGAACGCGAGAAATTCGGCTACCCACCCTTTACACGCATAGTTAACATATACGTCAAGCACAAGGACTGGCGCATGGCCGACAAGATTGCGGTGCGACTGGCTCTGGAGCTACGCAAGATATTCGGGCCAAGGGTGTTGGGACCTGAAAAACCTTTCGTCAGCCGCGTCGCGCTGTGGTATCTGCAGTGCATCATGCTGAAAATCGAAGCCAATGCGTCGATGCAGAAGGTAAAGGCATTGCTGCGTCAGGTTTACGAACTGATGGCGCAGCTACCCGAAATGCGGGGCGCACAGATTTATTATGACGTAGACCCCGCCTGACAACATTAACGATAGAAACAGAACAATGGAGAATTTTGACGAATTCGACCGGGAACATTTATGGCATCCATACACAGGTACGCGCAATCCGCTGCCTACATACAAGGTGCGTGAGGCACACGGCGCGGTCATCACGCTTGCCGACGGCACCGAACTGATCGACGGCATGTCGTCATGGTGGTGCGTGATACACGGCTACAACCATCCCGTCCTCAACCGGGCAGTCACGGACCAGTTAGAGAAGATGAGCCATGTAATGTTCGGCGGTTTCACGCACCAGCCGGCCATAGACTTGGGCAAGCTGCTGCTCTCTATACTTCCTCCCTCCATGAACCATATCTTCTATGCAGATTCCGGTTCGGTAGCTACGGAGGTGGCAATGAAAATGGCCGTACAGGCCCACGACGACCCGAGGCGCACGGATTTCGCAACCATCCGCAGCGGTTATCACGGCGACACATGGAACGCCATGTCCGTCTGCGATCCCGTCACGGGAATGCACGGTGCATTCGGACCGGCGCTGCCTATCCGTTACTTCGCCCCGGCGCCTCAGTGCCGTTTCGGCGAAGAATGGGATCCTGAGGACTACGAGCCGATGCGGCGGCTGTTGGAGGAGCATAATGACACACTCGCGGCGGTGATATTGGAGCCGATAGTGCAGGGTGCGGGGGGAATGCGCTTCTATCATCCGCAGTACCTTCGCGAGCTTCGCAAGGAATGTGACAGGCTCGGCATACTTCTGATTTTCGACGAGATAGCCACCGGATTCGGCCGCACCGGCAAACTTTTCGCATGGGAACACGCGGGCGTCGAACCTGACATCATGCTGATAGGCAAATGTATCACAGGCGGTTACATGACGTTCAGTGCCGTGGCCACGTCGGCCAAGGTAGCCGATATGATTGACGCATCGCAGTCGGGCGTGATGATGCACGGCCCCACATTCATGGGCAACCCATTGGCATGCGCCGTGGCATTGGCCAGCATAAAGTTGCTTCTCGACTCGCCTTGGCAACAGCGCATACGCGAAATCGAAGCCATCATGCACGAGGAGATGGACCATGCCCGCTCGCTTCCATTCGTGGAGGATGTGCGAATACTCGGCGGCATCGGAGTGATTCAGACCGTGCGTCCCGTGGACCTCGGATCGTTCCAGAAGCGTTGCGTGGAGCGCGGCGTATGGATCCGCCCCTTCGGCAAGAACGCATACATCATGCCACCATATCTCGCTGTTTCCGACGAGCAGGTGCGTAAACTGGCCCGCGAACTCATCAATATCCTTAATCTGGAATTCGCCGAGCAATGAGCCGCACTCTGAATTACGAAAAGATACTGCAGGGATTCCGTGACGAATCGCGGCTGCGCTCCATACCCGCCGACCGTTCCGAGTCGGACGTGCTTGACCTGTGCAGCAATGACTACATGGGGTTGCGACACGTCATGCCCGAAATGCGCAAGGAATTCGATACACGTTTTCCGGACGTGTCTTTTTCGTCGTCTGCCTCGCGCCTGTTATCCGTAGACCAGAACATACACAGACAGCTGGAAAGCAGGCTTGCGGAGCTGTATGGCCGTCCGGCATTGCTGTTCAATTCCGGCTATCACGCCAACACGGGCATCGTATCGTCACTCAATATTCCCGGCACACTTTTCGTGGCTGACAAATTGGTACACGCCTCCATGATAGACGGCCTGACGCAAGGCCGCTGCAACTTCAAGCGCTTCGCACACAACGACATCCATGCCCTATCCACCATCCTTGAACGGGAGGCGGCTAATTACAGCCAGATTGTGGTAATGGTGGAGTCAATCTACAGCATGGACGGCGACATGGCCCCGTTGCGCGAGATTGCCGCGCTGCGCGACCGCTACGAGAATGTGCTGCTGTATGTCGACGAGGCCCATGCCTTCGGTGTCCGTGGACGTCAGGGTCTCGGACTCTGTGAGGAACTCGGTCTCATTGATAAGGCGGACATTATAATGGGCACACTCGGCAAAGCGGCTTGTTCCTCAGGAGCTTTCTGCGTCGTGTCGCCGGAGTTGAAGGATTATTTCATCAACGCGGCCCGCAGTTTCATATTTTCTACGGCACTGCCTCCTGCCAACATCGCATGGAGCCTTATCACCATAGAACGTCTGGTCGGCATGGAAGCGGAGCGCAAGCATCTGCGTGACATCTCAGGGCGTATTCACGAAGCCCTCGGCACTTCCGGTTGCGACACGCCCATCGTGCCATTCTATACATACGATGCGACCAAAGCGATTTGGAAGTCAAAAGTCCTTGAAGCTAAAGGGATTCTGGCACTTCCCATACGGCGTCCCACCGTCCCGGCCGGAACGGAACGGCTTCGTATATCTCTGAACGCATCGCTCTCCGATGCAGACATTGACAAACTACTGAATATTCTGGCAGAATGATACTTAGCTTTCTGAAGCATACCGACAGCAAACGGCTCATACTGATATTCACCGGCTGGGGAACCGGTCCGGAGCTATATACCGACCTGGACATTCCCGGCTGGGATGTGGCCGTGGCGTTCAAGATAAACAACGACCGTTTTGATTCGGCCCGGCTGAACCAATACAACACCATCTATCTGCTTGCCTGGTCGTTGGGCGTGTATATGGCCGACAGACTGCTTGACCCGGAACGCATTACACGCGCTTTCGCCATCAACGGCACGGTCACTCCCGTGGCCGATGATACAGGCATTCCCGTGGCCATATTCGAAGGCACGGCGCGTAACCTCAATCCCGCCAACCTCACCAAGTTCCGTCGCCGCACCATGCCTGATGCCGCCACTTTCCGAGCAATTTTCCCCGAGGAGCCCTCTCCCGTCATGGCCTCATGCCTGGCACGCGAACTGGAGAACGTTATCGGCTGGACGTCGGGGGCCGGGTCAGGACATCAACCGCGCCTGAGGTGGAACCGCGCATATATCTCGCAAAGCGACCGCATCTTCCCTCCTCAAAACATGGAACGGGCATGGCGCGGATGCGATACGGAAACAATATCTTTGGAGGGCGCCCATTTCATTGACATTCCTGCCCTGATTCGCTCCGTCATTGCCGATACCTCCGTGGTATCGTCACGCTTCGCCAAAGCTGCCGACACTTACGATTCTCACGCGTTGCCGCAACAGATGATTGCGTTGCATTTGGCCTCCTTGCTGCGTCAACATCTTCCAGCCTCACCGCGTCGCGTACTGGAAATCGGTCCCGGCACAGGCTTCCTTACACGCGAATGGAGCCGTTTCATTCATCCGGAACATGCTGATTTCGTTGATCTGACCGATATAGGGCCGTTTCATACCGCACCCTCCGAATCGTACGCCGTCACTGACGCCGAGGAATGGATAGCGACAAAAGCCGCCGATACCACATCGCCCAAGTATGACGTCATCCTCTCATCGTCCGTGATACAATGGTTTGCCGACATTCCGGTGTTCATACAAAATGCCTCCCGTCTGTTACGCTCTGACGGAATCATGGCCGTGTCCACTTTTTTGCCCGGCAATCTCAGCGAACTTGACGTGATGCGTCCCGCGCCACTGCTATATCCTGATGTCGAATCGCTGACAATGGCTTTACATAAAGCCGGTCTGAAGTCCCTGGTCATTGAGCAAAACGAGATACGCATGGAATTCGCGTCACGACGCCACCTGCTGATGCATCTGAAGCACACCGGCGTGGCCGGATCACAGACAAACGGCACCCGACTGTCGTCGAGTGCCGATTTCTCGAAATTAACTTATCTTCCTGTCTATATCCTGGCCACTAAATCGTAATTGACCCTCCGGCCGGAATATTGACTTTCCGCTTCTTACCGTTGACCGTCACTATGGTCTTGGCACCCTTCTCGCTGCTCAGGGTGGCGGTCTGAACCTTGCCATCCTTCCAGGTCATGCTGACCTCGACGCCTCCGCGTGCGCGCAGTCCGCTGACACTGCCGTCTTTCCAAGCCTCGGGCAGTGCGGGAAGCAGCGTTATTGTTTCGGGCGTAGACTGCACCAACATTTCGGCCACACCGGCCGTACCTCCGAAGTTACCGTCAATCTGGAACGGAGCGTGTGCGTCGAGCAGGTTGGGATAAGTGCCTCCTCCGCGACGTGCGTCCTTACCTTTGTAGTTGTCGGGGCTTACATATTTCAGCAGTGTCCTGTACGTATCGTATGCCTTGGGGGCATCCTTGAGCCGGGCGTACAGATTCACGCGCCATCCAGTAGACCATCCGGTAGTCTCGTTGCCCTTAAGCTCAAGCGTGCGCTCTGCTGCCTTTGCAAGTTCGGGATTCTCCTCAGGCATGATGTGACGGCCCGGGTATATGCCATAAAGGTGCGACTGATGACGGTGCCATGGCTCCTCGTTAAACCAGTCGTGATACCATTCCTGAATGTTGCCTCGTTCTCCGATCTTATACTCGCGCAGTTTGGGCAGCACCTTATCTATTCGCTTCACCAACTGTCTGTCGGTGCCGAGTTCCTTGGCGGCGTCGCGCGTATCCATCAGACACTGACGGATCATAGCCAGGTCGGCTGTCGTTCCGTATGACGTAGCACCGTGGTATCCCTTGTCCGTCACGTAACGTGCCTCGGGCGATGTGCCGAGCGGTGTGATCAGCTCTCCGTCCTTCTCAGTCAGCCAGTCGAGGCAGTAAAGGGCCGCACCCTTCAGCGCAGGATAGTCGCGACGCAGGTCTTCCTTATTCCTGGTGAAAAGGTAATGGTCCCAGATATGTGACGACACCCATGCTCCCGCCATATTCCAGTTGGCCCATACGGGATCGCCGCCGTGCAGTCCCACGGGATTGGTCAGCGCCCAGATGTCGGAGTTGTGACCTGCGGCCCAGCCGCCGTTGTCGATGCCGTAATAATCCTTGGCGGTCTTCTGACCGGTAATCTCGCCGGACAGTGCCTTGATGAATCCGAACAGAGGCTGATGGAACTCGCTGAGGTTGGTGGTCTCGGCCGGCCAGTAGTTCTCCTCAAGGTTGATGTTCATCGTGTAGTTGGCGCTCCACGGCGGCAACAGGTATTCGTTCCAGAGTCCCTGCAGGTTGGCCGGCACTCCCTCGGTGCGCGAGCAGGCTATCATCAGGTAGCGTCCGTATTGGAAATAAAGTTCCTCCAGGTCGGGATTCTTCTGATTATTGTCGGTATATTGCAACAGCTGAACGTCTGTCGGCAGCGCGGCGATGTCGGCGGCAGTCTGTCCGAAGTCAATCTTGACGCGATCGAAGTACTTTGTATAATCGGCCTCGTGACGCTCCACTATCTGCGGATATGTGTGCGTCAGGGCCTGGTTCAGCCGGTTGCGGGCTATCTTCCTGTAATCCTTGCCTTCGGTAGCGGGATTCTTGTCAAAGCCGTTGAAACTGGTGGCATTGGTCAGGTAGACGGTCAGTGTCTTCACTCCCTTGGCCTCAAGTCTGTTGCCTAAAGTGTTGGTCAGGATTCCACCCTCGTTCACAGCACGCAGCAACGTGTTGAAACGCATTCCGCGTTCGGGATCGTAGTAGCTCTTGGTCTCGTATCGTGTGTAGCTGGGAAGTCCGAGATAAGGCGCATAACCGGTCGACGACAGCTCGTTGGCAGTGGCCGTCACGGTGTGGGGCAGCTGCGAGTCGAGTCCTATCACGGCATCGAAGCCGGCGGGATCGGCCGTTGTAATCCTTACCACTATCACCGAGTCGGGAGAGGATGCGAAATATTCCGTCTCCACAGGATAACCGTTCACGCTGTATCCGGCCGAAGCCCTGGCCTTGGCTATGTCCAGTTCTCGATGATAACCCGTCACGCCGGTGCCTTTCTTCTTGAACTCGTCGAGGGCGTCTATTGCCGAGGGGTGACGGTTCAGATAGTCGATGGTAAGCGAACCCAAAGGCAGGTAGTTGTTAACATAGTATCCCTGCACCTTGCGCTGCAGCGAGTCAGCGGCGCGATAATCCTCACGCGCCAATGCCGCCTTGATCTCCGGGATTGCCTTGTATGCCTCGGGATCGAACGATTCGGGACGAGGTTCGCCGCTCCATAGCGTAATGTCGTTGAGCGACAGACGTTCGCCGAACTCGTCACCATAGACGATAGCTCCTAACGTTCCGTTGCCTATCACCAATGCCTCCTCGAAATATTTGGCCGGTCTGTCATATTTCAGCTTCAGTTCGCCCGCCTGCATCCCCGATGCCGCGAGCAACGCTGCTCCTGTCAAGACGATAGTCTTTCTCATTATAAATATATTGTTGTTTATGTTTCTCTATTTATTCCACGAATCTGAAACTTTCCAACTCACACAGCGACTTGCTCTGGGTCTCGGAATTGAACACGAAGTACAGCGCGTGCTTGCCGTTGTAATACTGCAGGTTGGGCACTTCTACCGTGGCGGTGCGCATACCTCCTGTCTCAGCCGGAATCTCCAGCGTGCCGATTTTGACGGCACCACGGCATTTGCAGGGCGCGTCAAGATATATGTCCATAGTGCCGGCCACGCCTTCAGGCACATACTTCACCTCCAGCTTCGTTCCCGGCTTGCCGTACGTGTCCGTGAAGTTGAAGTATTTGTAACCGACCTTCGATCCGGCGGTGTTGTTCACCAGCGGACAGCGGTCACGCTCCGGTGCGTAGGGATCCGACCTGCCGTCGTACGCGGCGCGTATCACCTTTGAGTGCGGGCCGGAATACACCACATTGGGATATTCCTGATACGCGGGCGTCGGACCTGTGAAATAGCAGGCGATTCCGGCAGGCGTCCACTTGAAGGGGTTCAGGCCTTCGGTTTCGAAACCCTCGCAGGTGAATTCGCCCTGACTTATCCTGACAAAACCATCGGGACCCTCAAACACTTCAACGTCTATCGGCGCTACCATGGCCTGACGACAGTATTCGTTCGTATCGGCCTGACGGTGATAGAACACCCACCACTTGCCGTTTATCTCACAGATGCTGCCGTGAGTGTTGCCGTTCGGCACGGCTGTCGGCACGTTTTTGCCATGTATCTTCTCGATGCCACGGCCGTCGATTATGGTACCTCCGTATGTCCAGGGACCTAACGGATTGTTGCTCCATGCATACGCCAGCGTATAGTTGGAGCCGGGAAGTCCATCCTCGCCGTCGTTTGTCCACCGGCTATACACCAATACGTACTTGTCCTTGATTTTACGCATGGACGATGCCTCATAAAATCTGAACTGGTTCACCGTGTCCTTGCCGGGAAGTGTCTTGACTATCTCCGTGCCGGGCTTTACCGTAGCCATCGTTGCAGTGTCTAACTCGCAGGCATATCCCTGGTTGAAGCCCCAGTAGCCGTATGCTCGGCCATCGTCGTCAACGAATGCCGCGGGGTCGAAAGCGAACGGTCCCACCGTCTTCTTCGGATCCTTCGGATCCCAGTTGCATACCGTGAAAGGTCCGTCGGGTCTCGATGACTTGGCCACCAGATTGTTGCGCTCTCCCTGCACGTTGGGATAAAGATAATAAGTCTTGCTGCCGTCGGCATTGGTCTTCACGGCCACATCAGGTGCATAAAGCACATCGCCGCGACCGTCCGGGAACAACTTCCTACCCTTGGCGTCCAGCTTGTTCTCGAATATCACTCCGTCATAGCGCCACTTGTTGAGACTGTCAACCGGCGCAGACCACACAACCTGGTCCAGTCCGCAATACATCTTGCCCGTCTGGTCGTGCGAGCCGTATATATACACTCTGTAAGATCCAGGCTTATCTGGGTCTTCGAACACGTAGGGTTCGCCGTCCGGAATACACTCCCCCAAAGGCAGATAGGGGTTGCGGGCATATGATGAGCCTATTGCCGACGCACACAGCGTCAGCAATAACGCATTTTTACGTAATGACATCATATCGTTCTGAATGTTGTGTTTTTTCTTATCTATAATAACGTGTTGCAGATTGAATATTTCTGAACCGCAGCTCTATCCTATGGCCTGCAACGAGCATCTGATGATTCTACGCGCCAGATACAGCTGATTGTTGACTGTGCGCAGTCCGAGGCTCATTTCTTCGGCGACATCGCCCGCGGTTTGGTCTTCTAATTCGACTTTGCGGTAGATTATCTTGCGCTGTGGCGAAAGTTTAGAAATCTCGCGCATGAAGTTCTTCTCAAGCTCCCTGTAATGCACTTCGTCCTCCACCAGATTTGCAGACAAAGGCATCCGCTCTTTTACAGCTGTCTCTAAATTCTCCCTTCTGTAATATTTCCGGATGGAATCCACTACAAGATTGCGCGCTATGGCATACAGCAGGCAGCAGGAATGGCTGTTGATCTCAATCCTGTTCTCAAGCATTTTCATGAAGGCTTCCTGCGCCATATCCTCGGCACATTCTCCCATCGGAATGCGGCTCCTGAAATAATTGCACAAGTTATCGAAGTTTTTCTCGTAAAACTTCTCGAAGCTGATTTCATCTGTTGACATCTCTGTCTGCATAGCGCTTGGTAGTGTTAAGGAACCCATTTTTCCAAATGTGGGATTCCAGAGTTCTTCAGGTTTACACTAAGCCGAAATCACCCCGACGAATAACATTGCCGACGGCTTGTTTCGGACATTGCAAAATTACCTAATTAATCTGTAATATTCCGTATAATTTGTTTACTAAATTATAAATTATGTTGCATCATCGCCCATTTTGTTGCGCATTTGTTTCTGTTTGTCTCATTTTTCCTTTTTGCTACGTCTCTTAGGGTGCGATTTGAAAAATAATGAGTACTTTTGTCTTACCATTCTCACAGCATAATATCAACCTATCGATACATGAAAACAAAACTAATAGCCTTAAGCCTGCTTGCGACTGCCATAGCCGGCAACGCCGCAATCAAGCTTCCGGCCGTGCTGAGTGATGGCGTGATACTCCAGCGCAATCAGCCGGTCAAGATATGGGGCATAGCATCGCCCGGCGAAACGGTCAACGTAAAAATCGGGAAACAGAAAGGCACGGCCGTAGCCGATGCTTCCGGCAACTGGCTCGTTACTCTGAAACCCTTCAAAGCAGGTGGCCCTTATACTCTTACGGCCAACGACGTGACTGTTTCCGACGTATTGTTCGGCGACTTATACCTCGGTTCGGGCCAAAGCAATATGGAACTCCCCGTGAGCCGCACACTCGATTTCTATGCCGACGAGGTGGCTAACTATAATAATGGCAACATCCGCGAGTTCAAGACCCCGAAGGAATATGCTTTCCATGGTCCACAGAAGGACGTAAAGGCAACACCATGGAAGAAAGCCATTCCCGAGGATGCAAAACAGTTCGGTGCCTTGGTATATTTCATGGCCAAGGATCTGTACGAGCACAACGGCCACGTGCCGGTGGGCATCGTAAATTCCAGTTGGGGCGGTTCCAAGATACAGACATGGATCAGCGAGGAGGCGCTGCAGGATTATCCAGTGCTCCTGAACAGTCTGCGCATGGTGGAGGATGATGAATATCGCGCGGCTCTGTCCAAAGCCCAGCAGCGTGGCCAGTCGTTATGGTATGGCGTGGCCAACAACCGCGAATTAGGCAACACAGGCACTCTCCGCTGGAACGCACCGGCACTTGATGACAGCGACTGGCAGGAATACGACCTGCTCAGCACCGAATGGGGCAAACGCCCAGACGGTTCGGCCATAAACGGAATACACTGGTTACGCCGTCATTTCGATCTCCCCGCCGCACAGGCCGGCAAACCGGCCGAACTGCGCCTCGGATGCATTGTGGATGCCGACTCGGTTTTCATCAACGGCAAGTTCGTGGGTTGGACTGCCTATCAGTATCCTCCCCGTATATATAAGGTGCCGGAAGGACTGCTGAAAGAAAAGGATAACGTCATAGCCATCCGTGTGCAAAGCAACTACGGCGCCCCTCACGTGGTCAGCGATAAGCCTCACAAGCTGATTTTAGACGATAAATCCGAGTATTCGCTTGAAGGCACTTGGAAACATCGCACAGGCATCGAGATGCCTTCCACACCGGGGGCGAACGACTGGTTTCAGACCCCTTCGGTGCTTTACAACGGCATGATTGCGCCAATGCTCCATCTTCCTTTCCGTGGAGTAGTGTGGTATCAAGGCGAGTCTGACATCGATATCCGTCATCAATACACCGGCCTGATGAAATCGCTTGTCAAAGACTGGCGCAAGCAGTTCAACGACCCGGATATGTCTTTCTACATCGTCGAGCTTGCCAACTTCCTGCACGAATCGGACGTAAATGGCCGCAAGGCATGGCAGGAAATGCGCGACGCGCAGCGTCTCGCCGCCGACGAGACACCGCGCGTATACTTTATCCAGAACGGAGACATCGGCGAATGGAACGACATCCATCCCCGCGACAAGAAGACACCGGGCACCCGTGTCTCCGCCGCCATCCAGGCCACACCAATCTCCAGATGACCGGTATCAATAAATAAGCTCGCCTCAACCGGCGAGCTTATTTATTCTTAACTGTTTTCAACAGAAAAGGCGACAACGATGCCGCCTTACTTTGCGGAAAGAGAGGATTCGACCCCCCGCCAAGAAAGGCTCTGTGTGACCCTCAACGGTTTTCAACAGAAAAGGCGGCAACAATGCCGCCTTAATTTGCGGAAAGAGAGGGATTCGAACCCCCGGAGGTGTGACCCTCAACGGTTTTCAAGACCGTCGCAATCGACCACTCTGCCATCTTTCCTATTTCACCTCGATCCATAGACCGGGCCACTATTTTTCTTAGCGACTGCAAAGTTAGTCTTTTTTTGTCACTTTGCCAAATTTACTTCCTATTTCTGTTCCATTAGAACTTATTTAAGAAATTTATGCATTATTTTTACATTTATTTTTGGTATTTCATAAACTTTAAGCTATTTTTGTCATCTTAAAGACAAGATTGTGTTTATTGTCAGGTTAATTAAAAATGATAAAAGCGACAACAATGAATAAGACTCTCAGACTGTTTGCAGTGGCCTGCGCCTTGTTCGCCGGCATCTTCAACATTAGCGCCCAACTCCCGTCAGTGCAGCTCAAGGACCTGAGCGGCAAACCTGTTGACAGCTCCACACTGAGCAACGACGGCAAGCCCTTCATCATCGATTTCTGGGCCACGTGGTGCAAGCCCTGCGTCCGCGAGCTTAAGGCCATACACGAGTCATATCCCGACTGGGTAGACGAGACGGGCGTAAAGCTATACGCCATCGCCACCGATGATGCACAGAATTCGTTCAAGGTCAAGGCTTTCGCCGAAAAGCAGGGCTGGGAATACGTCGTGCTGCTTGATCCGAACAGCGATTTTCTGCGCGCCATGGGCGGCAGTAACGTGCCCCACACCGTGCTGCTGGACGGCAACGGCAACATCGTGGAGTCACATTCCGGCTATACCGACGGCTCGGAGGAACACCTTATAGAGCAGGTACGTAAACTTACGGCTAAATAATCACGGCTAAACATTCGCGACATGAACCTACGTCATGCACTGATATGCGCCACAGCGGCCGGGCTTGGCCTTTGTACCACGCCAGCGCTCGCACAGAACAAGGTGGCTGTCCACGGGTCCGTTCAGGCCGACATTCTCTTTCCTGAGAAAGACAAGGCCATCGGCGCAGTCGAGGACTACGACTCCCCTATCCTGTTCAATACCTACGCCGACGTGACACTGGCCAGCAAATACGTGGACGCCGGCCTACGCTTCGAATTCATGAAGTGGCCGCTTCCCGGTTACGATCCCGACTTTTCCGGCTGGGGTTTCCCGAACATATATGTCAAAGGGAAGCTGAAAGGCGTTGAATTGACCGCCGGAAACTTCTACGAGCAGTTCGGAGCCGGCTTCATCCTGCGCACCTACGAGGACCGCGCCCTGGGCATAGACAATTCCATCCTTGGCGGCCGCCTTAAGGTGAACGCCATCAAGGGCCTCAGCATCACTGCCCTGGGCGGAATCCAGCGCGTGTTCTGGGACTGGAACAGACATAACCAGGTGTATGGAGCCAATGTGGAGGGTTATTTCCAGGACTGGTTCCAGGGGCTGCGCGACCGCGACGTGTCGCTGACAGCCGGACTCAGCTGGGTCATGAAGCATGAACAGGAGGAAAACGTCACTCTCGCCGGCACCGACTACCGTCTGCATCTGCCCAAGGAGGTGAACGCCGTGGACGCTCGCATCGGATTCAACAAGGGCGGCTGGAACCTGCAGGCCGAATATGCCTGGAAAGGTCAGGATCCGTCGTTTGACAACGACTATACCTACAATCACGGCCAGGCCGTCATGCTGACCGGATCATACTCGCGAAAGGGACTCAGCGCCACGCTGCAGGCCAAGCGCAGCCAGAACATGTCGTACCGCACCCAGCGTATGCGCGACGGCCTTCCGGCGTTCATCAACTATATGCCGGCATTCACATACCAGCACACCTACGCCCTGCCTGCCATATATCCATACGCCACACAGTATGGTCCCGGCGAATGGGCCTTCAACGGTTCGTTCGGCTATACTTTCCCCCGCAAATCACCGTTAGGCGGCAAATACGGCACAAGCCTTACCGTGAACCTGAGCTACATCAGCGGTCTGGTGCATGAGGGCGACCCAAAGAATCCCATTAACGGCTCTGTGATGGGAACCGACGGCTACAAGTCGCCCTTCTGGAAGATGGGCCACACCAACTACTGGGACTTCAACCTGATGCTGGAGAAAAGACTGTCGCGTCCCGTCACCATACAGTTCATGTACATGAACCAGCGCTACAACAAGAAGGCCATCGAGAGCGAGGGAGGAAACATCTACAACAACATCCTGGTGCTTGACACCAAATGGAAAATCAATCGTAAGTTCGTGCTTCGCGGCGAGGTGCAGTACATGTTCTCGCACCAGGACAAGGCCGAACGCGAATTCATGGCCGAGCATCCCGAGCGCGACCAGAAGGACTGGTTTTACGGCCTTGTGGAATTCTCGTGGACACCCTATCTGATGTTCTCGGCCTCCGACATGATCAACGTAGGTGGCACCGGCAACAACTACTATATGTTCGGACTGACAGGCACCTATCGCAACAACCGACTGATGCTCAGTTACGGACGCACACGCGAGGGCTTCGACTGCTCGGGCGGCATGTGCCGATACGTGCCTGCCACCAAGGGTTTCAAGATTTCCTATTCCTACAATTTCTAAGAAGCATACCTAAATGACTATAATAAAAAGAATAGCATACACAGCCTCGCTGCTGGCCGGACTGACCGCACCGCTGACCTCGTGCGACATCGCGTCCGACGACCGCTTCATACTCGAGGACAAGGTGGTGCCCCAGCGTAACGTACTGCTGATGGACTTCACCGGCCAGGGATGCATCAACTGTCCCAACGCCCACGACGTCATGTCCGAGCTGTCCAAGCAATACAACACCGACGGACACACCAACCTGATTACCGTCAGCATCCATGCCGGCGCGCAGGCCATGTCGGTGGACCGCACCGACTTTTCCGCTGACCGCATCGGCCTGATGATAGCCGAAGGTCAGGAAATGAACGATGCCTTCAGCATCAACGCCTGGCCTACCGGAGCCGTCGACCACATCAACGGCAAGGACAACACCCTGCTGTATGCCGAATGGCCGGCTGCAGTGCGCACCGCTTTCGAAAAACCCACAGACATAAACATCGAGGCTACTGCAACGCTGACCGATGACCGCATCGAAGTTTCTACCAACGTACACTCCACTTCCGACCAGGACATAGCCCTGCAGGTATGGGTGATAGAAAACGGCATCAAGGCATCACAACGTCTGCCCGACGGCAGCTTCGACACGGAATACATACACAACCATGTACTTCGCTTCGTGCAGTATCCCGTCAAGAGCGGCAAGCCCATGCAGCTGAAGGCCGGCGTGATCGGTACCGACGAATGCACCATCCCGCTGAAATGGACCGACAAGGTGCGCTGGAACCGCGACAACCTGCAGGTTGTGGTCTTCGCCTTCCGCGGCTCCGACATCCTCAACTGCACCATCGCCAATCCCGTCCCCGCTACTCAGCCTGAATAGCCGGTGCCGGGCCTTCCTGCTCTCTCCCTGTAGCGCGGATCTTTCCTAAACTCTCCCTGTAGCGCTGAGCCTTCCGGCCTCTCACCGTAGCGCGGAGCCGTTCTGTTAAGGAGCTTAGCTCCTTCCCGTTTTAAACTAAACCAAAAAACCACAATATGAAGAAACATTTACTCTTAGCATTAGCCCTTCTGCCGGGCGCACTCACTGCCAACGCCGCCATCGACATGTACATGGGCGAGCAGAAGCTGGACATCGACGGCACCTACACCTTCAACACCATCAAGGACTATGAGCTGGGTGGATATAAGATTGACCCGGGGCTGGAATTAATGAGCACAGTAGACGCAATGGTGAACATCACGGCCAAATGCACGTCCGGTCAGACAATTCAGCTTTGTATCGGTGGGATGTGTACTCCCGGTACAACTGTGGTTAAAGAAGACATTGAACTCAAACCTAACAAAAAGACTAATCTTGAATTCGAATACATCAATCAGGATGTAACGGATCCGACACTTCTTCCCAAGAACATCACCACCGTCTTTACAATTGAGAGTGACGTTCAAGGCTACGAAGATCTGACGTATACCATCGTACTTAATGCCGACGGAAGCGGCATCGCCGCCGTAGTGGATGGCGACCGCAACGTAGCTTACGCCAACGGCGAGCTGATATACAACGTCAGCAAGCCCGGCACTCTGACTCTGTGCGACGCCAACGGCCGGATGGTGTTCGACGCCGCTGTAAGCGGTAACGGATCCATATCCCTCGCCAACCTCGCCAAGGGCATCTACATCTACCGTCTCGGCCACAGTGCCGGCAAGATTCTGGTTAAATAATAATTAATCAAACCATACAGCAATATGAACAAACTGTCAACACTATTCCTGTCGCTCGGCATGGCTATGGCTACGTCTTTCGGAGCCTCAGCCGACGACTTCACGCTGGGCTTTGCCCACGGAGACAATACAAATGCCACAGCATTAGAATATTCTGATAACGGGGCTACAGCCAGCGCCGCTATCCATATCTCCGCCGATTTCGCAAAAACCATGAGCGGCGACAAACTCAACGCAGTGTCTTTCTATGTACAATCCCGCGTAAACATGACATCCTGCAAGGTTTGGGTTCGTGAAAGCCTGGACGGTCCTAACGTGGCTGAAAGTTCAACGTTGTCCCTAACCAGCATTTACAACCGAGATTGGAACAAGGTGTCTCTTACCTCTCCTTATACAATCAGCGACAAGGGTTTCTATATCGGTGTTACATGGGAACAGAAGAACCAATGCAAAATCATCTCGTACATTCCTACCCTTTGTCCTGACGCCTCATGGACTCAGGCTCCCGGCAAAGCGTGGAACAACACAGACATCCAGGGTACACTTTGCATCGACGGCCTTGTCAGCGGCGACAATCGTTGCGGCTTTGATGCTATGCTCGTCAATGCTTCCATTTTTAAGTATTTCTCATTGACAAAAGGTTCTGTTTCCTGCGATGCGACAGTCATGAATCAAGGCACAAAACAGATTGAAGGTCTTACATTCGAGGTCGGAATCGAAGGGCTGGATCCCGTCACGATTACCAGCACTGACATAATTCCTGCCGGCCAGAAGGCTGTAGTTACTCTCCGGATCGAGGCACCCATCACCGGACTAAATCCTGATAAATATAATGTAAATTACATAAAGATAACCAAGCTCGGCAATGGTACCGATGAATTCCTGGCAAATAACGAACTCAAGGATGTCGGCTCATTCTCAGTAGTGGAACGAACCTTCGCAAAACGCGTTCTTATAGATGAATTCACCGGCGAATGGTGCTCGAACTGTCCTGCTGGCGCTGAATTGATTCACCTGATTCAAGAAGAACCCGCGTACGCCGGCAAAGTCGACGCCCTATGCCATCATGTGGGTGATGACTTCGCTATTAGCGTGGATAACAATTTACAACTATTGTATAACCTTCCGGCAAGAGACAATTATGTATTCTGTCCTGGATTTGCCGTAGACCGAGTATCTGTAGAAAGCACTTACAATAATAAGAAATACACGGCACCTATATTTTTCCCAAACCCAGTATCAATAATGACCGATTTACTGGACCAACAGGTTAATGAGGCTTCTTTGATAGGCGTTTATGTTGATTTTAATACTCCAGAAGCAGATGCTACTAAACTGGAGGTCTCCTGTACTGTTAAGCGCGTCTCCGACATTCTGCAAGACAACGGACGTCTGACCGTATATCTGGTCGAGGACAATGTCAAGCCCGTTAGTCAGGCTGGCGCAAACGCATCATATCTTCACCAGAATGTGACACGCGCTGCAAATTCCACATGGGGTGAACCTATCATCTGGAACGATGATAATGAATTCACTTTTACTTATGAGTTCACTCTGAAACCAGAGTATGACCTGCAGAATCTGCGCATACAGGCAGTGGTCACGGAATATGAGACCATGAAGTACGGCAACGGTGTTACAGTGAACTGGGATAAGGCTCAGGTCTACAACACCAACTACCGCAAGGTTTCAGACGGCTATACTCCAGGATCGGGCATTACAAACAATGTGATTGACAAGGATATTACCGTCAAGGCCATCTACGACTTGAACGGTGTGCAGCACAATGACTTCGTAAAGGGCGTCAACATCGTGATAATGTCCGACGGCTCTACACGCAAGATTCTGAAATAATGCTCAACGCGCTTTGACAAGACAATTCAAAACCGCTCGGCGTAAGCCAGCGGTTTTTCTTTTTACCCAATATACGAACTTCTCAGTATTAACAGGATTCTTGGGATTATTCTACATATTTTTAAATCTTTATTTATGTTTTGTTGTTATTATTGATAATTATTACTATATTTGCACCCGTATTGTATAATAATACATCGCGATTAATCCCGATTATCTCGATTAATCCGGATTATTCCCGATTATCTTGATTATCTCGATTAATCGAGATTTAACCCGATTTAACCCGACCAACCGATTCAACACTATAAACGCTATGGAAAAGAAGAAACGCTACATTCTGGACGAAGACCGGATTCCTCGCCAATGGTACAACATACAGGCGGAGATGCCCAACAAGCCTATGCCGCCGCTGAACCCCAAGACACACGAGGCTCTGAAGCCCGAAGACCTCTACCCCATCTTCGCCGAGGAACTGTGCCGCCAGGAACTGAACCAGCAGGATGCCTGGATAGACATCCCCGAGGAAGTGCGCGAGAAATATAAGGTCTACCGTTCCACACCGTTGGTTCGCGCATACGAGCTGGAGAAAGCCTTAGGTACGCCGGCACACATATACTTCAAAAACGAAAGCGTCAGTCCCATGGGCTCGCACAAACTGAACTCGGCAATCCCGCAGGCGTATTATTGCAAGAAGGAGGGCGTGCAGAACGTCACTACCGAGACGGGTGCAGGCCAGTGGGGCGCATCGTTGGCTTACGCAGCAAGCATGTTCGAACTGGAATCGGCCGTATATCAGGTCAAGATCAGCTATGAGCAGAAGCCATACCGCAAGAGTGTGATGCGCGTGTTCGGCTCTCAGGTCACGCCATCCCCTTCCATGTCCACGCGCGCCGGCAAGGACATACTTACCAAGACGCCCAACCATCAGGGATCGCTCGGCACGGCCATATCCGAGGCCATTGAGCTTGCGCGGACCACGCCGAACTGCAAATACACATTAGGCTCCGTATTGAGCCATGTCACGCTGCATCAGACCGTAATCGGCCTCGAAGCCGAGAAACAGATGGAGATGGCAGGAGAATACCCCGACATCGTAATTGGCTGCTTTGGAGGCGGCTCCAACTTCGGCGGCATCTCGTTCCCCTTCATGCGCCACAACTTCAGCGGTGAGCGTCACACCCGCTTCATCGCCGCCGAGCCGGACTCATGCCCCAAACTGACCCGCGGCGTATTCCGCTATGATTTCGGCGACGAGGCCGGATATACGCCGCTGCTCCCCATGTTCACGTTGGGCCACAACTTCAAGCCCGCAAACATCCATGCCGGAGGTCTGCGTTATCACGGCGCAGGCGTCATCGTGTCGCAGCTGTTGAAAGACGGCCTGATGGAAGCCGTAGACATCCCGCAGCTCGAATCGTTCGAGGCCGGCACGCTGTTCGCCCGCACCGAGGGCATAGTGCCTGCGCCGGAGTCATGCCATGCCATCGCCGCCACAATCCGTGAGGCCAGGAAATGCAAGGAGACCGGCGAGGCGAAAGTAATACTGTTCAACCTTTCCGGCCACGGCCTTATGGACATGATGAGCTATGACAAATACTTCCAGGGCGACCTTCAGAACTACGCCCTGAGTGATGAGGAAATAGAGAAAAACCTGGCGGAATCTTAATCCGCCAGGCTCATTATGAACACGAAAAAGTTATGAACACGAAAAGCCGCGGGCTTTTTCCACAGTCAGGAGCACGTTGATTACACTGTGGAAAAAGCCCGCGGCTTTTTCAATAGGGCGCCCGGCTTTGGCTGGCCTGCTATTGCAGGCTGCCTTTGGCCAGGCCGCCTTCGCCAGTTTCCTTGTAGAGGGAGGGGAGGTCGTGGCCGGTCTCTTTCATCACGGTCACGAGCTTGTCGAAGCTGACACGGTGCTCGCCGTCGGAGAACGAGGCATATATGTTGGCGTCGAGTGCACGTGCTGCGGCGTATGCGTTGCGCTCTATACAGGGAATCTGCACCAGACCGCACACAGGGTCGCACGTCATGCCAAGATGGTGTTCCAGACCCATCTCAGCCGCATACTCTATCTGCGACGGGCTGCCGCCGAACAGCTGGCAGGCTGCCGCCGCAGCCATGGCACACGCCACGCCTACCTCGCCCTGACATCCTACCTCAGCACCCGATATCGATGCGTTCTGCTTCACTATGTTGCCTATCAGGCCTGCGGTAGCCAGCGCGCGCAACACTTTCATTTCAGGCAGGTTGCGGCTTTTCCATATATGATACAGCACACCGGGCACCACGCCGGAGCTGCCGCACGTCGGAGCAGTCACAATCATGCCGCCCGAGGCGTTCTGTTCGCTGACCGCCAGAGCGTAGGCGAATGTCAGTCCACGGCTGCGCAGGTTGTCGCGGTATCCCTCGGCCTTGACCTGATACTGTGCGGCCTTGCGGCGCAGGTTAAGCGGGCCGGGCAGGCGCCCCTCCTGCGCAAGTCCGTCCTCGACGCTCTTGCGCATCACAGCCCATACGTTGCTCAGATAAGGCCAGATATCGGGTCCTTCGCATTCCTCCACGTATTCCCAATAGCACTTGCCGGTGCGCTGGCAATAGTCAACTATCTCCGACATTTTGTTGATGCCGTATATTTCGGGCGATTCGGCCGATTCCGGGTCACCCTCTATCTTGATTGCACCGCCGCCGACACTATATATGGTTAGTTCCGATACCTGGCTTCCCTCGCGGTCGTATGCTTTGAACGTCATGGCGTTGGGATGATAGGGCAGGAATGTCTCCGGGCGCCATATTATTTCAATGTCGTGTCCGTGTTCCTTAAATACGTTTATTATGGCCTCGTCGGTCATGTGCCCCTTGCCGGTAGCCGCAAGGCTGCCGTATAGAGTCACCTCGAAACGCACCGCAGATTCAGGCACACGCTTCAGAAACTCCTGCGCGGCGGACTGGGGGCCCATCGTGTGGGACGACGACGGCCCTTTGCCGATTTTGTACAGTTCTTTTATGGATTTCATGTTGAAATGAAGGTTGGATTATGAACTTGGAGCGGAGCTCCTTACGGAAACGGCTCCGCGCGAATATTAAAGGCCGGGAATGTTAAAGGCTGAGGAGCTACAATAAGCCGGCTATGAACACAATCAGGATTCCGACCGGGGCTATGTAGCGCATACAGAAGGTGATGCTGTCGAACAGCCATTTCGACACGTTCGAATTGCCGCGCATCTGCTCCACGTAAGTGCTTTTCTTCATCTTCCAGCCCGTGAACACGCACACTCCCATGCCGCCCAACGGCATCAGCACGTTGCTTGATATGAAATCAAACAGGTTGAACAGATTCAGACTCTGCAGCGGGCCGAACGAGAGGGAGCAAAGTATGGCCAATACCAACGATAAGCCGGTCACGGCCATGGTGCTCTTTAATCGGCTCATGCCGAATTCGTCGCATAGGAAGGCCACTACAATCTCGCTTACCGAGATGATTGACGTAAGCGAAGCCAACGCCAACAGCACGAAGAAGAAGAAACTCCACACGCTGCCGCCGGGCATGTTATGGAATATGTTGGGCAGAACCTCGAACACCAGTGTCGGCCCCTCCGCAGGTGACATGCCGAAACTGAACACCGCCGGGAAGATGATGATGCCTGCCATAATGGCCACCAACGTGTCAAGGGCCGCTATCTGGAGCGAAGTCTTCATTAACGGAGTGCTGTCGCTGAAATAGCTGGAATAAGTCACCAGACACCCCATGCCTAATGATAGGGAGAAGAATGCCTGACCCATCGCCCCGAGCACCACATCGGCCGTAAGTTTGCTGAAATCGGGCTTGAACAGGAATGTCAGACCATCGGCCGCGCCCGGCATCATCAGCGAGTTGACGCAGAAGGCTATCAATATGACGAACAGCAACGGCATCAGGATGTTGCTGACACGTTCTATGCCCTTCACTACCCCGCCTATCATCACCAACGCATTGATGACCAGGAACACCACGGCCCACAGCACCGAACGCCAGCCGCTGACAAACGACTGGAACTGCGCGTGACGCTCCGTGTTGGGCGTGTCCTTGAACAGCCCCGTCGCCGAGTCAACGATGTATTCCAGCGTCCAACCAGCTACCACGGCATAAAAGGCCAGGATCATGAAGGCTGCCAATATGGCGGCATAGCCTAAGAAATCCCAGCGCTTATTGCCTGTGATCCGGCGGAACGACCCCGGCATTCCCTTGCGGCTGCTGCGTCCCAGGCTGAACTCGGCGCAGATGGCCGGCACACCCAACAGGAACACAAAGCCGATGTACACCATCAGGAACGCGGCACCACCTCCGGTGCCGCATTCGTAAGGAAATCTCCAAATATTGCCCAGTCCCACGGCCGATCCGACCGTGGCGGCGAGCACACCTAATTTCGTACCGAATTGCGCTCTTGCTTTCTCCATATATTCAATTTACGATCCGGGCCATCGGTCAGGATGGAACGGATCACCAGTTATCGGTGCGGAAAGGCACCAAGGGCAGGTAGTTGTCGCCCACTACGTTTCCAAGCTGGAAATCCTTCCAGCAGTAGCGCACGGCCACCGGCTCGGCCACTTCCGAACTCGAGACTATCAATGTATTTTTCTGGCCGTCCTGACGCACCTGGTCAGCGGGATGGAAAACCTTGTCGGCGCCGGCCACCTCAAATCCCTTTATATCGCAGTTGGGCGATATGATGTCGTTGTTCAGCTCTATGTCCACCCATACCTCGTTGCCCTTCACGGTGTGGCTCTTATATTTGGGGCTAATGCAGGGGAACATGGTCTGGCCGTATGTCCTGTTAAGTATCAGGTCGGCCATGCGGTCGCCCACCACCTTCTTGTCGGAGGGATGCACGTTGAAACGCTCATATTCCTCGGCGGCGTCGTTGGTGCAGATTATGCCGCTGTTCGGAATCAGTCCGCAGGCATCCCACTGGGCCTTGCGCAGCTTCGGGCCCTCGGCGGTCTTCATGCTCCAGTCGAAAGCGTAGGGAGCCAATTCCACCTGATAGAAGGGAATGTCACCCAGGCCTATCTTCTCGCGCCAGTCCTTCACCATATTGGCCAGACGCTGAGCGTAGACGTCGTCGTGGCCCACATTGCTGCAGCCCTGATACCACATTATACCCTTATAGGTATAGTCCTTGATGGGCATGAACATGGCATTATATGCCAACAACGGACGCATATAATGTTCCATCGGCTCCACATCCTTCGGATCGAGGCTTACGTCAGGATAGGTTTCCAGAATCTCGCGGGGCGTCCAGCTCTCGACGCGCGCGCCGCCGTAAGCTGCGCTCATGATGCCTACCGGTACCTGCAGCACGTCGGTCATGCGCTTGGCTGCATGCCAGGCCAGGGCGCTGTAGTCCGGCGATGTGGCTGGCGAAGGCACCGTCCAGCGTGCGGCCACCGTGTCCATCGGAGTGTAGCTCTGAACCAGCGGCAGGGTCATGAAGCGTATCTTGTCCTTCCAGTTGCCGGAATGTGCCACTTCCTCGTATCCGCCCTTGATGGGACACCCCCAGTAGCCGCGCAGGGGCATCTGCATGTTCGACTGACCGGAAGCAAGCCATACCTCACCCACCAGCACGTTATTAAGCGTCAGGGGTTCACCGTCGCTCAGCACTATGCTGTAAGGGGTGTAGCCACCCTTGGGAGTCTCGACCTCGACAATCCATTTGCCGTCCTTGTCAGCCTTCGTTTCGTAAGTCTTGTTGTTCCAGCTCGGCGTGGCCGTGACTTTGGCACCGGCCTTGGCCTTGCCGAACAGTCGCGCCTTCGTGTTCTGCTGAAGAACCATATTGTCGCTTATAGGCGAGCCCGGCTGAACCTTAGCCATCATCGGCATACCGCACAGCAACGCTGCAAGAATCATCGAAATCCGTTTCATTTTCATTATGTTTTTAATATATTCGTATTGTTTTCTCAAACGAATTTACAAATTTATTCAATTTTCGGCAAAGATGTTCATAATATGTTATAAAAAAGACAAAAAGGTATTATTATATCTTTAAATTAATGGGATTTAATTCGTAACTTTGCACCAAACGACACACCCGGCATCCCTCATGAGGATGTCATCTTATCAACGACAATAACGACATGAAAAGACTCACCTGCGGCCTTATTCTGGCCGGGATCACGGCCACGGGAGGCGCCGCACACGCCGAACTGGTCATCAACGAACTGATGCAGAGCAATATCGACTGCATCATGGACGACCTCAAGGAATTTCCCGACTCATGGGTGGAACTATACAACGCCGGTTCCGAAAGCGTCAACCTTTCGGACTATGCTCTGTCTGATTCGCCTAAAGAGAAGAAAGCCTACAAGCTGCCTTCACGCACGGTGGCCCCGGGCCAATACGTCGTGGTGTACTGCGACAAGGAGGAGAGGGACCTTCACGCATCTTTCCGCCTCGAATCGGGCAAGGACGGCGAGTTGTATCTGTGGAAGAACGGTGCGATTATAGAGCAATACACCGGGATGAAGAAGATGCCGGCCCCCAACGTGGCGTACGGGCGCGAGACCGACGGCGCCGACACATGGGGGTACCAGCTCACCCCTACCCCGGGCAAAGCCAACTGCGGCAGGATTACCGGTGAGGTGCTCGGCGACCCTGTGTTTTCCAAGACGGGGCATGTGGCAAAGACAACATTCGCACTTGAGCTTTCGTTGCCAGAGGATGCCCCCGCCGGAACTCAGATTCGCTACACCCTCGACGGCACCGAGCCGACCGTCAATTCTTCGCTTTACACTAAGACACTGGCCATAGACGATACCAAGACAGTACGCGCCGCCCTGTTCAAGGATGGCGCCATCACGCCGCGTTCCGTCACCAACAGCTACATATTCTTAGGCCGCGACATGACTCTGCCCGTTGTGTCGCTCGTTACGGACAGGAATTATTTTTACAGCAACAACCTCGGCATATATAATGAAAACAACAACGGTGCAAATGCCCGCAACGACTGGCGCCGGCCGGTCAATATGGAGGTATTCCGGCAACCGGAAACCGAAAGCGTCATAAATCAGCTGTGCGAGACACGTGTCAAGGGCGGTGCCTCTCGTGGAAACGCGCTGAAGTCGCTGGTGATGTATGCCAACAAGCGGTTCGGCACCAAGCGGTTCGAACATGAATTCTTTCCCGATGATGCCGCCGGGCTGACCGACTGGAAGTCGATCGAGCTTCGCAACGCCGGCAACGACTTCGACTACCTCTACCTGCGCGACGCGCTGATTCAGCGCAACATGGGACGCCGCGCCGACCTGGACTGGCAGCCCTGGCAGCCGGCAATCGTGCTCATCAACGGCGAATACAAGGGCATCCTTAACATGCGTCCGCGGTCGAACGAAGATTATGTCTATACATTCTACGATGGCCTGGAGGACGTGACCGTAGTGGAGAACTGGTGGGAGCTGAAGGAGGGCGAACAGTCGCAGCTGGACGCATTCAAGGCATTCTACGAGGCGCACGGACACACTTACGAGGAATTCGACGCCGTGATGGACGTGAGCGAGTTCTGCAATCTGATGATAGTGGAATCTTTCCATAACAACCTTGACTTCCCGGGCAACAACATCGAGATGTGGCGTCCCATAGCCGACGGAGGCCGCTGGCGCTGGATCGTCAAGGACACCGACTTCGGCATGGGACTTTACGGCAGGGCATCCAACTACAAATACCTCAACTGGCTGTACGACCACAATTTCGACCCCGACAACAGCTGGGCCAACAATTACGACCATACACGCCTGTTCCGGCGACTGATGGACATTGACCGTTTCAAGAACATGTTCATCGACCGTTTCGCCGTGTATATGGGCGACTTCCTGAACGGCACGGTCCTCTCCTCCGACCTGGACGACATGACGGCTGTGATCAAGTCCGAGTACCAGCACCACCGCAAGCTGTTCAACGAATGGTGGCCCAACTATGACGAGGAAGTGGGCAACGCCAAGAAATGGGCGCGCGAACGCACCACATTCTTCTACAACCATCTTGCCGACTATCTGAAGTTAGGCAAAGCGGTGCCTGTGACCGTGGACAAAGGTCGCTCCGACGATATAAAGATCACGATGAACGACGTTCCTCTGAGTGGCCGCTCGTTTGACGGAAAGTTTTTCGTCAACCGCAAACTGACGCTGACGGGCCATAGCGACGATCCGGACCATGCCGTTACCGGATGGCGCATACATGCCGCGGGCGCTCCGCAGCAGGATGTTGAACTTGTCGGCGCGACAGTGGAATACACAATTCCTGCATCGGCCACTTCCGTAACCATAACCACGGTGGCCGGTGACGGCAGCGGCATCAACGAAGTGACTTCCGAGGTGTTCGATATGTCGGCTCCCTATGAGGTATATTCCATATCGGGCGCACGCCTTGACGGACTTGATGCCCTGCCGACAGGGGTTTATATCCTGAAGCAGGGCACCAAATCGAAAAAGGTCATAAAGAATTAAAACGGTCTGCCGCCTCCGGGCGGCGGTCCCATCGGAGGTCTGCCCCCACCGCGTCCTTCGCGACCGGGAGGCGGTCCGGGATGCCCGTCGAAATCGGCGGGCATTTCCTGTGCCTGTTTCTTGTTCTTCATCGTATTGAACGTGTACGATACGCTGAACATGACGTAGCGCGTCAGGTCGTTGTAACGCGAGTCTACAATCTGGTTGGCGCTGATGCTGCGGCTCACGTTCTTCTTCATACCTAACAGGTCGTAGGCACGCACGCTGAAGGTCAGACTCTTGTCCCTGAGGATACTGTATGATGCCTCGGCGTTCCACAGCCATGAGTCGTTATCGAATCCGGCCGTATATCCGGTGGAACGGTCAAAGCTCAGGTCGGTGGAGAGGGAGAGTCCGAACGGCAGCGTCAGCTGAGCGTCGGCGTTGAAGCCGTATGTATGTGTGTACTGGTTCTTCTGCTGCTTCAGGGTGTTGGCGGTCATGCCGAACGAATAGGTAGGATTCACCGACATCTGGAACACGTCGCAGCTGTATGTCACTCCGAGGCGCGGAGCCAGGTTGAGATTGCTGGTACGGTTGAAATCGCCGTTGATATATCCGGCGTTCGACGCGTAGCGGGCCATCATATTGACCGAATAACGCCAGTGGCGGTTGGTGAACGGCTGGTTTATCATGACACCGGTGAACATGTTCATGTTGCCGTTGGCGTTTGCATAGCGGGTGGTGCGCGCTCCGGTGGAGGGGTCCGTGGTAGTGTTTGCCACTATCACGTTTGTGGCGTATTGCGCGTGGAGCATACACATCAGCGACCGCTGGGCATCCTGGTTATAGTTGTTGTAATGGAAATTGAGCGACTGCGTGAACGTCGGCTTCAGGTCCGGGTTACCGATGGTGATGTTCAGCGGGTTTGACACATCGGCCACAGGCTGCAGCTGCGACATGGAGGGCTGCGACGTGCGGGCGTTGTAACGCAGCATCATCGACTCGGTCTTTGAGAACTTGAGACGCAACCTGGCGTAGGGAGCGAAGTTCCACACGGTGCGCTGCGGAATGTTCCGCTCCGAATTTATCAGGTCGGTGCTCTTGCTGCTGGAGGGCGTGACTGCCAGACCCACTTCAAGATTGAGCTTCTTGTTCACCTTCTTGTATCCCAACTTGAGCTGATGGTTTATGAACCGGTTGCGGAAACTGTTGGACACATCCGGATTGAACACTCCGTCGGCGGGAACGCCTCCCAACGCCTCGGGTATGAAATTCTCGGGATCGTCGGGAAGTCCGATGTCGTATGTCGATTTGTCGGAATTGTTGAAACGCATCTGTATGCGGTATTCGGCCTGCAGGAAGTTGCCTTTGGCCACGTCGCCGAGTGGTTCGGTCCATGTGGCCGTACCGGTCACGTTATTGCTCCATTCATGGTCGCGGATGAACTGATACAGCGTCTCGGATTCCTCATTCTCCATATAATACAAGATGTCGTTCCACGATGTAGTGCGCTGGCGCGTGTCCGAGAAGTTGTACTGCGCCCGCAGGCTGAACGAACGTCCCTGATGCGACTTGAACTTATGGTTATAGATCAGGTCGCCCGAGGCGTTCCAGCTCGTACCCTTGTTGAACTTGATGTTGTTGTTACGGTTCACCAGGCTTTTCAGCATATCGCCGGCCCGAAGGGTGGATGTGTCGGTCAGCTCGGTGTTGCGAACGTTGAACGAGAAGTTGGGCCGGAAGTCAAGAGTGTTGTAATCGTCTATCTTCCACTCCATGCGGAAGTTGGCGTTGACGTTGTGTCCCCGGTCGCGCGACTTGGAGCCTTGCGACTTCGTGCTGATGGAATCGGGGAACAGATATTGCGTCTCGGTGCGCGAATCGACCTTGCTGTCGGAATGACTGTAGAACACGTTGCCGCCGATGCGGAACTTCTCGGTCTTGCCTAAGTTGAAATTTATGCCGAACCGCTGTGAGTCCGTGATGCCTCCCTGGGGGCCGAAGCTGCGGAACCGGCCCCGGCCTCCGTCCATGAAGCCGAGGTCGTTGATGTTGTTGGCGCCGCCAACGATAGATATCTGGTTGTTGTCGGTGAACGTGGATATGTTGAAGCTGCCGTTATACCGGTTGTCGGTGCCATAGCCGGCCTGCACGGTGCCGAACCAGCCGTTTTTCATAGACTTCTTTACGGTCAGGTTAATCACCGTCTCCTCCTCGCCGTCGTCCACGCCGGTGAGTCGCGAGAAGTCGCTTTTACGGTCCACCACCTGCACCTTGTCCACCAGTTCGGAGGGGAGGTTCTTGGTGGCCATCTTGGTGTCCTCGCCGAAGAATTCCTTGCCGTCCACCAGCACCTTGGTCACGCTCTTGCCGTTGGAGGTGATTTTACCGTCGCTGCCTACCTCGACGCCGGGAAGTTTCTTCAGCAGGTCCTCGACGGTGGCGTTCTGCATGGTACGGTATGAGCCGGCGTTGAACTCCAGCGTGTCCTGCTTGGCCACTACCGCCGCCTTTGTCGCCGTAATGACGGCATCCTTCAGTGTGACCGACGCCTCATGCAGCTTGATTTCTCCCGCGTCGTATTGTTGGTCGGAATCCTCCAGACTCAACGTCCTGTACTCCGGATCCATTCCCACCATCGACACCTTTAGGGAATAAAGTCCCGGTTTCACCGATTTGATTTGAAACTTACCGTCTACATCGGCTGTCGCCCCTTCCAGTGGAATACTGTCGTTGCCGGCCGTTAATGATATCGATGCACCGGTCAACGGCTCTCCTCCTTCATCTTTGACGGTTCCTGTTATTACCGCGCCGTACAATGCCGCGGCACAACAACATAATGTAATTGATATTATTGACCTTTTCATAATCTTGCCTGAATCAATTATTCTGACCCGGCTATTGCATAAAAGGTTTATAAACGGGCAATAATAAAAAATGTTAACATTTAGTATTGCAAACGTTTCTTAACTCCGGGTTGTTGTAATGTCAAATGGAAATCAATATCAATTACCATAATATGAAAGCACATTACTTAATGCTGGGACTGGGACTGGTCGCGTTAATGGCCTCCTGTTCCCACGACTCGAAAGACGAGCCTGTAAAATCCGACAAAGCCATCACATTCACGGCCGCTGTTCCACAGTCGGCCTACCGTTCGCTGGATGACGCGGTCACGACTACAGGATCAATCAACACATTCCGCGTATACGGTTTTGTCGAGGGGTACGAGACCCCTTACATGAACGGTGTGGAGGTAGTTAAGAACAACGGCGTGTGGGGCTACAGCCCGATGCAGTTCTGGCCTGTCGGCAAGACCATGAACTTCTACTCCATCAGTCCGGCCATAGTCACTGATCCGGCCGCCGCCGACAATATCGGCATGGACTCATCCAAGCCCGATATACCAAACTTCAAGAACACGTTCCAGACCGATCTCCTCTATGGTGTCAACATGGGACTGACCGACGCAAGCTCGTCGCAGGTCAAGATCAACTTCCGTCACGCCTTGGCCCGCGTGGACTTCCTGTTTAAGAGCAAGGAAGGCCAGTCCATAGTATTCAAGGCCGACGATATCGAACTGGTCAACATCTGCAACACGGGTGACTTCAAGTTCCCGCGTACCTCAACCACCGATTCCGATATCGAGGTATCCGTAGGCAAATGGGCGGCAAAAGACAAGGGTAACATGACCTTGAACTCCACGCCCTCCGACTTCATCGGCAAGACGCCTGTTCAGCTGATGTCGGACAACAACCAGTTCGTGATTCCGCAGGACATATCCATGGCTTCGGAAACTAACACCGGCGGCATGTACCTGCGTGTACACGGCACTATCTATGACGAGGCGTCGAAATTGCAGACCTGGCCCCTGACCGGAGCCGCTTCCGACATCTATGTGCCGATCAACACTAAGGATGGCAAATTCAAACCCGGTTACCGCTACGTATTTACCGTAAGCATCGGCCAGCCTGACAACGAGGGATGGATCCAGTTCGACCAGAACGTAACCGTGGACGAATACGGCAATTCGGATGAATCCGCCGAAAACAAGTAACTGATTACTAATCCCCAATACATCTGTCTTCCCGCGCAGTGATGCCGAGAAGGCAACCAATTGATAAAAAAGAGGGTGCGGAATGCGTCATGAAATTATGTCGAGCCATATTGCCATTATTGGTGGTCTTGCTTCCGGGATGCGATTCCGGACATCCGGACGTGCCTGAGCCTCCGGACGGCGAGCCTATTGCATTTGACATTACCCCGTCATCCGGATCGACAGTACAGGATTCCACCGGCATAATCACCACCCGCAACATTTCCGAATTCCTGGTATGCGCTTACGAAGCTACGGGAGGACGTCCCATCCTGATGAACAATGTGCTTGTGACCCGCACCGGCCACAATTCATGGACTTATCCCGACCAGATAAAATGGCCGGACGTACCCCTGAATTTCGAGGCCGTCACCCCCGTCGATGTCAAGATTTCAATTAACGCCTGGGACTACCCCTCGTCTGTAAGTCTGCGGACATACAGGAATGTAAACGGCGTGGAGACTCCTGACGCCACGCGCGACTATTGCATATCCGTCCGCCGTGATGCCGTGAAAGGCGACGGGAAGCTGCGACTCAATTTCGGGCACTGCATGGCCCGCGTGGGAGTGGACATTGCCGCCGACATTCCATACACAACCGTCATAGTCAAGGAAATAACCATGTACCGCATGAGCCGCGGAGGAGACTTCCATCTGCCTAAGACCACTACCGCACCCGGAGCGGAACGTGGTGCTCTCGACAATTGCTGGACCGGCTGGGCATTGGAGCAGAAAAGCATTCAGATTCCCTGTTTCCAGGCTGAAGACGGCAAGGAGGTGCCGATCACTTCATCACCGGTATCGCTGAACAATAAGAACAATTTCTTTTATGTCCCCATCATCTTCGACCCGATGTCTACTCATGATGGCAACATCGACGGTTCGGCAATCCGTGTGCTGTGCCAGTTCACTCGCACCACAGACGGCACATTGCTGTGGCCCGACAAAAACACACCCTACCAGTTGCTGCCCCATACCGGCTCAAAATACGCCTACATATTCTTCCCGCTGCAGAACAAGAACACGGGCCACCTGCGCTGGCAGACGGGCGTAAGCTATCATTACACCGTCACTATCCGCACGCAGGGCACATTGCCTTCGGCTCAATCAGAAATACAAAAAAAGTCGTCGCAACAGTCGCTCCATTCTGGAACGAACCGTAGCAACGACATCAGTGTGGTTGAAACCGACTGGAACTGAATCATTTTCCAGCCTTATGTTTACTTCCTTACCCGTAGGTTTACTTTCCGGCCTTTATGTTTGCTGTGGCCGTCTGGAGGTTCGGGGACGTAGCCTTTACCGAAATCTGACCGGGCTTGCCGTCGTTCTGCACTATCAGCATCGCCTTTCCGTAGAAAGCCTTGCGCCTGTCGCTCTTGAAACGCTCCATCGACGTGGGCGATCCGTTGTCGACACCGACATTGCGGCCCACACCGGTTACCTCGAATATCACCTCATTGTCGGCCCAGGGACACAGATTGCCGTCCTTGTCCAGTATCTCTACAAGGACATAGCTCAGATCCGAGCCGTCTGCCTTTATCGCGTTGCGGTCCGGGGTGAGACGTACCTGATACGGGTCGCCGGCTGTCTTTACCGTACGGCGCGCCACTTCCCTGCCGTCCTTGCGGCTAACCACCGTCACCTCTCCGGGAACATACTTCACACGCCACATCACATGGTATTTGTCCTTGGGCATAGTTCGGACACCCTGCGACTCGCCGTTTACGAACAGCTCGGCCTCGTCGGCGTTGTTGTAGTAAGCCCACATATCCACATCCTGGCCCTCCTTCCAGTTCCAGTGCGGGAACAGGTGCAGCACCGTTTTGTCGGGACGCCATTGGCTCTGATACATATAGTACACATCCTTGGGTATGCCCGCTAAGTCGACGATGCCGAAGTACGAGCTTCGGGCCGGGAATCCGTATGGCGTAGGCTCGCCTATGTAGTCGAAGCCTGTCCATACGAACTGGCCCATGATGAAGTCATTGTTCTGCACGTCGTACATCGATTTCTCGTGAGTCGATCCCCAGGGCACATGATTGTTGTCGTAGCTGGAGCATTCCAGCACCTCGCGGCTGAAGGGCTTGTCCCAGCGCTCGGGCCAGATGTACATCGAATCGGATGGCATGATGTATGCTCCGCGGGTCATCAGGCCCGACACGCTCTCGGTCACGATGAACGGCTTGCCGGGGAAGTTCTTGGGGACATCCGGGAAACAATAGTCGTGGTAGTTGTAACCGATTATATCGAGGGCGTTGGAGCGGAACAGATGGTTGCCCGGATCAGGCTCGTTACAACCTGCCGTTATGTAGCGCGTGGAGTCGAGCGAACGGGTCAGGTCGGCTAATTTCTTGGTCAGCATAGAATTGACCGACATGCCGGAATCGGCGTGTGCCAGCATATCCTTGCTGTGGCCGAAGTTCAGTATCAGGTTGGCTTCCTCCAGGCTGAGGGTGTCGGCGTCGGCGCTGCTCCACTGCTCCAGCACCTCGTTGCCGATGCTCCACTGTATCACGGAAGGATGGTTGCGGTCGCGCTTCATCTGGTCGGTCAGGTCGCGCTCGTGCCACTCGTCGAAGTAGTTGGAATAGTCGTACTGAGTCTTGCGGCGGCGCCACATGTCGAAGAACTCGTCCTGCACCATCAGTCCCATGCTGTCGCACAATGCTAACAGCTCGGGCGCAGGCGGATTGTGCGTGGTTCGGATTGCGTTCACACCCATCTCTTTCATGATCTGCAGCTGACGCTCGATGGCGCGGCGGTTCACCACGGCTCCGAGCGCACCGGCATCATGGTGCAGGCATACGCCGTTTATCTTCATGGCCGAGTCGTTGAGAAAAAATCCTTTGGCGGCGTCATAACGCAGGTTGCGGAATCCGGTGGTGGTCTCCACGCGGTCCAGCACCTTCCCTTTCTCCTCTATCTCCGTGTGAACCGTGTACAGGTTGGGACTGTCCACACTCCACAGTTTCGGATTGTCGAACGCAAGGGTCTGCTCGCAGTCGCGCGTCTCCCCTTTCTTCAATATAAGCGGCGACCGGTTCCCGGCCACGATACGGCCGTTCGGTCCTATCAGCATGGTTACGACACTCAGCACTGCCGGCTTCCTGCCCGTATTGGTCACGGTTGTGGTCAGTTTCACCTTGGCGCTCTGCTTCGAGATGTCGAAAGGAACCACGTGCTGGCCCCACAGCGGCACGTGAATGGCGCTGCGCTCGCGCATCCAGACGTTGCGATAGATGCCGCAGCCGGAGTACCAGCGTGAGTTGGGCTGCTTCGAGTTGTCAACTTTCACCGACAGCACGTTCTCGCCTTCCTTGATGTATGGCGTCAGGTCATAGCTGAACGAGGCGTAGCCGTAGGGCCGAGTGCCGAGCAGATGGCCGTTGATCCACACCGACGCGTTCATGAACGCACCATCGAAGTCGATGAACAGCCGCTTGTCGCCACGGTTCTTGCCGGCCGTGAACGTCTTGGTATAATATCCGATGCCGCCGGGCAATGCGCCGCCTCCGGCTCCCGATGGGTTGTCGGCACTGAAATCTCCTTCTATCGCCCAGTCGTGCGGCAGGTCAAGCTGACGCCAGTTAACCGAGTCGAGCGAAAACCGCCACCCCCTGTTGAAGTTGGTGCGGTATGTGTTAGCCTCAGCAGCCGAACTCCCCGTCGCGAGGAATCCGGCCGCAATAAGACTCAGAATTGTTCTTCTGATTTGCATGAATAAACGTGTGTTTTTAAATCTTACTATCCAATATACACTTATTCTACTGTATTATATCTGAGGGGTGTTTGATCAGAGTTTGACTACCGCTTTCCTGCCGTTGTAGTTCACGAGCTTGCCCTTGGCCTTGATGGCGTCCGCAACGGGATGGGTGGCATCTACCTTTACGATGTTGAACTTGCGGTCGGACTGCATTCCGGGGAAGCTACCCTCGCGGTCGGCTATGGTGAGTTCGTTGGTCTTGTCGTTGTATTCCAGACGGATCTTGCTGAAGGCGCCTTTCTCATAGTTATAGTTGGTGCCTTCGTCCTCGTAGATGGTGAAGTCGCCGTCACGTCCGCCGTAAACCACGATGGTCACAGGCTCGTCGCTTTTCTGTGCGGCATACTGTATGTCGCCGCCGGCAGGTACTATCGAACCGCCACGTACGAACAGAGGCATCGTCTCGTAAGGAGCGTCTACTTTCAGCGTCTGGCCCCCCTTAACGGCCTTGCCGGTATAGAAGTCATACCATGTCTCGCCGGCGGGGAAGTACACCTCGCGGTCGCGCGCGCCGTACTTGTAGACGGGAGCCACTAAGAAGGCGGGACCGAACATGTACTGATCCTTCAGGTTGCGCGTGTTCAGGTCGGCGGTGAAGTCCATCACCATGGGACGCATTATGGTGTAGTCGTCGAAATATGTCTTGCCGGCCAGCGAATAGATGTAAGGCATCAGGTTGTAGCGCAGCTTGGTATATTTCACGATGCTGTTGTAAGCGGGATGATCCTCGGGAGCGATGTTGTAGACCTCGCGGAAGGGCCATTGTCCGTGGGCGCGGAACAGGGGTGCGAATGCGCCGAACTGATACCAGCGTGTGTTGAGCTCGCGCCATTCCTTCAGATCGTCGTTCTCCTCGCCGGCCTCAAGGTATTTGGCCGCACCCTTCACGTAACGGTCCTCGACGCAGAATCCGCCGATATCCATTGTCCAGTAGGGAACGCCGCTCACGGCGAAGTTGAGTCCGGCGGCAATCTGTGCCTCCATGTCCTCCCAGCGTGTGCCGATGTCGCCGCTCCATGTGGCGGTGCTGTACCGCTGCTGGCCTGAGAAACCGGAACGTGTCAGCAGGAACACGCGCTTGTCGGGATCCACACCGCGCTGGCCGTCGTAGATTGCCTCGGCGTTCATCAGTGCGTATGCGTTGAAGTATTTGTCGGCCGGACCGGCGTATGTGGGATTCATCAGGTCCTTGCGGTATTCGATGTCGATGCAGTCGCGCACGTTGGGCTCGCTGGCGTCCATCCACCATGCGTCAATGCCTAAGGGCATATAGTGGTCGTTCATCTGGCTCCAGAACAGCTTGCGCGCGTCGGGATTGTATGCGTCGTAGAAGCTGCCGAGATAGCCGGGACCTACCCAGTCGCGGATCGAATCGCGTACGGCTCCCCGGTACATCCAGCCGTTCCTGTCGAATTCCTTGTAATGATTGGTGGTGACATAGAACTTGGGCCATACCGATACCATCACGTGTGCGTTCATGTCGTGGATGGAGTCAACCATTCCCTTCGGGTCGGGGAAACGCTCCTTGTCGAACTCGTGGCTTCCCCATGAATCCTGCTTCCAGTGCAGCCAGTCGATCACCACGTTGTCGATGGGGATGTTGCGCTTGCGGAACTCGCTGACCGTGCCTAATACTTCGTCGCGGGTGTTGTATTTCTCGCGGCTCTGCCAGTAACCCATGGCCCAGTTCGGCATAATCGGGGCCTTGCCCGTCAGCGTACGGTAGCCGGCGATGATGTCGTCCATGTCCTTGCCATAGATGAAGTAATAGTCTATCATATCCTGCATCTGGCCCCACCACGACAGCTGCTCGCCGTCCTTGACAGGTGCGTAGACACGCAGTCCGCAGTATGCCACGGCTCCGTTGGGCTCCCACTCTATCTTGATGGGCACCTTCTTGCCGGCCTGCAGGTTGACCTGGAACTTATAGCTGTTCGGGTTCCAGGCAGTGCGCCAGCGGGTGTCGACCACCTTCTTGCCGTCAATGTATATGGTCTGGTAACCTGAATAATACATGATGAACTTGTAGAGACCGGTCTCCGACGGCTCGATGTAACCTTCGTAAGTCACGTTCGAGCCGGCATAGTCGAAGTCCTGAGGCAGATTGATAACATGATTCAGGTCGCCGCGGATCAGGTTCTCGAAATATATTTTCGGTTCCTGACGCACCATCGTCTTGCCTTCCTTGTCGATGTATGTGCCGGTCAGCGTGCCTTCCTTACCCTCCTTGTTAAAGAGCTTGAACACCTCGCCGAGCTGGCTGTAGTCATTGGGATTGCCCCAGCGGCACAGCGAATAGCTGTCCCAAAGCAGGCCGTAGTTGTCGGTGGAAACCACGAAGGGTACCGACACCTTGGTGTTGTACTGGAACAGTTCCTCGTTCTTGTCCTTATAATTGAACTCGTTGGCCTGGTGCTGGCCGAGTCCGTAGATACCCTCGTCGGGATTCAGCGACTCCCATGTCTGCCGGACGCTGTAACCCTTCACTCCGTCGGTTACTCGCGGAGTGAACGTACGTCCGTTCTGGTTCTCCACAAGCAGTTCCTTGCCATTGTGGTCGTAGAACTTCACCTGACCGTTCTTCTCGTTGATCACGGCCTTGATCTGACTGGTGGCTACTTCCACTGTGCCCTTCTTCTCAGTTACGGTGAACTGAGGGTTGTTGGCATTGCCCTGGAATTTGGGAAGCACCACAAGCGAGGAATCAGCCTTGAACTCCTGTTCGGGAGTGGCGGACACGCGCATTATCTTTTCGTTGATGACGCGGACGCGCACCTTGGCGTCGGGTGCGGTCACCACTACACCGTCCTTAAGCCGTTCATAACCGGCCTTCTTTGCCCATGACGATACGGGAGCGAGGAGCGATCCCATCACCAGCACGCCTGCAAGCAAGTTGATATTATTTATTTTCATCTATCGGGGATGTTTTGTGTTAGTCTCTTTAAGGTTGACTGCCTTAGTGGGTTGTTGCCTTTAAAATATGTTTTTAAGGTTCTATGTCAGTTCAAAACAATCAGTGCCGGAACTGTCCGGTTCCGACACTGCAAAATTAACTTAATATTTATCCCGAATCAATCAAATATGTTGACTGGTTATCAACACGATGTTAATATACCGCACCCGATGTTTCCCAATAAGGGATAATTTGTTAAATTAACACATTCACTTACCTAATTTATCCTGATATTCCTTGGGTGTCACGCCGTATTCCTCCTTGAAATATTTGGAAAAATACTTGGGGTTGTTAAAGCCGAGCTGGAATGCGATTTCCGATACGTTCATCTGCGATTCGCGCAGATACTGTGCCGCGCGTTTCAACCGCAACACACGGATGAATTCCACAGGCGACTTGCCTGTAAGCGCCACGAGCTTCTTATAAAGATGCACGCGGCTCATGCCCAATTCACGGCTCATTTCCTCCACGGTCAGTTCCGGTCGAGACATATTTTCCTCCACATACTTCACGGCCTTGCTGACCAGCTGCTCGTCGAGCGAAGTGATTTCTATCTCCGAAGGCGTCGGTTCGATGTACGACCGTTTCACGCCTCCGCGCTTCAGTCCCACCAGACGTTTTATCTTCAGCGACAGCACCTGATTGTTGAACGGCTTGGTGACATAGTCATCCGCACCGAGGCTCAGTCCCTCCAGGACAGACGATACATCCTGCTTGGCCGTCAGCATTATCACCGGAATGTCCTGGGTGGACTTTTTCGATTTCAGTTCGCGCGTCAGTTTTATGCCATCCATCACCGGCATCATTATGTCGGTCACTATCAGGTCGTAATCCTTGCGTTTCGTCATTTCCAGGGCCTCCATGCCATCCGAAGCCGTATCGACATCGTACGTAGCCGAAAATTCATCCTTCAGAAAAGTAGTCAGGTCCTTGTTGTCGTCCACGAACAGAACGGAGGGCCTGTCCGACCTCTCTGCTGCGGATACCGTTGCGTCCGGGTCTGCCCCGACGCCTGCCGGAGCATTCACTGTAGCCTCGCTTTCATTACCTGTTCCGGCAGTTTCGTCCACCTTTAGGTCCATGGGAATCGTCAGTCTGAATATGGCTCCGTTTGGTTTGTTATCCTCTACCGAAACCTCGCCGCCGTGCAGTTTGACATATTCAAACACAAGGCTCAGCCCGATTCCGGTACCGGTCTTGGCGCCCGACTCGTTGCCGGCCATGTAGAAACGCTCGAAAATATGTTTCTTATCCTTATCATCGATGCCACTGCCGCTATCCGTCACGGCAATCTCCGCATGGTCGCCTTTCTGATCCACACGCACCAGTATGCTTCCGTCATCGGGAGTGTACTTCATGGCGTTTGAAAGCAGATTCATCACGCACTTGGTGATCTTGTCGGCATCGTACACCATCTGAATCACCGGAGGCTCCGACTCAAACCGCATGTCGATGTTGCGTCTGTCCGCCATGTCCATAAAATCCTCCATAGCCTTGCGCACGGTGTCAGTCAGATTGCCTCGCGACAGGTTGAGATGCAGTCCCGACATCTCGTTCTTTCGGAAATCGAGCAACTGGTTCACCAGGTACAGCAATCGGTCGGCATTACGCTTGATGGTGTTGAGGCGGCTTACGTCCCGCTCCTCGGTCTTTTCGTTCAACAGCGACTCCACGGGCGACAGTATCAGCGTGAGCGGCGTGCGCAGGTCGTGGCTGACATTGGTAAAGAACCGGAACTTCATTTCATTAAGTTCTATCTCCTTGCGACGTGCCTCCTTGCGGCGCGCAGCCAGATAACGCATGCGTTCGCGACGTCTGGTCCACCACATCACCCCGCCAACTATCGCCAGTCCGAGCAGCACATAGACGCATATCATCCACCATGTGGCGTACCATGGACGGGCCACGTTGATTTCCAGCTCACCCGTTATCTCGTCGGCGGGAATGCCGGGATACAGCAGCCTGACCCTCAGCGTATAATGTCCCGGTGGCAACTGGACGTAATGCACCTCGTTGACGCCGCGCGGACAGCGGCGCCAGTTGTCGTCGTATCCTTCCAGCATGTATTCATACTGCCCGAAGCTGGCATGCTGGTACGAATCCGTGCTGAACGATATGGTGATTTCATTCTGTTTCGCTCCGAGATTAAGTTCCTTTATATAAGCTAAATTCTCGGGAAGCACCACCCTGCCGCCATATTTACGTCCAGGCTCGATTATGTCATTGCCTATCTGCAGCGACGTGAACCGAAGCCTGGGCACTTTCGAGCCGAAACGCAGTTTCTGCGGATCAATCACAAGTATACCGCTCAGGTCGCCCCCCAACACAAGGCCGTCGGCAGTGACACACAGCGACCGCTGGTTGAAGCTCTGACCGCTCAGCCCGTCCTCCACGCCGAATCCATAGCTGACAAACCTGTAGTCATCGCTCTTTACATCGCTTTCGACAGATACATTATATATGTTGCTTCCCGAAGTAACCCACACGGTTTTTTCCTCCCCTTCGGCCACACCGCTGATAAACATGGACGATGACTTGCCGTCGAGCGACACATTCACCAGCCTGTCCTTGGCCAGATCGTAGACATACAGTCCTTCGCGCGTGGCTATCCACAGCAGCCCCCGCGAATCGTACATCAGCTGGTTCACGTTGCGTGCGCCCGGGCGTTTCACCTGCTTTGAATACCCCTCAATCGAGGCGATGCTGCCCGTGGATGGCTCCAGCACGGATACGCCCTCGGTAGTGCCGATGTAGATGCGTCCGTCGCGGCCTAATGCCATGGTATTGATATAGTTGGACTTCAGCCCGGAGTTGCTGACGTTATAGTTGGTGAATTTGCCTGAAGCGGGATCCAGCTTCTGTATACCCGACCCCAAGGTGCCTATCCACACAGTGCCGTCCGCCATGGGAACCACAGCCCATATATTGGGTGAATTGAGTCCATTCTGTTCGGCATATCGGGTGAACTGCCCGTTCCTGTACCGGTACATGCCCCCTTTATAAGTGCCGATCCATACCGTTCCGTCGGGAGTGATTCCGAGGTCGGTTATGGCACGGTCGCCGTATTCGGCGGGCACCGGTATCTTGTGCCAGCTGTGGCTGTCGGTGTCTATGGCTATCAGCTCTCCGTGGTCCGTGCCGGCATACACCGTTCCCTTGCCGGCCGACGCCATGCAATTGATGTCGCCTACATTATAATGGCTGAACTTGTATTCGTTCGGGTAATAGACGGATACACCGTTTTTCATTGTGGCTATCCATAATCCGCCGTCCGAGTCCCGGTAAATCGACTCCACCGAGTTGTTGCCCAGCGATGTTATATCGCCCGGTCTGTTTTTCAGTGAAGTAACGGATCCGTCGGCGCCGCGCACTTCCAGCCCCTCGTTGTCGTATCCGATCCAGATGTTGCCGACGGCATCCTGATCTATGGCCGTAACGGAATTGCCGGCGAGCCTTGGACGCGCCTCGTCGCCGAGCCAGCGGCCCGAGCCCGTGTCATAGACCCACGCGCCGTATTCGCTGTACACCCACAGACGTTCCATGCGGTCGACAAACAAGGAAAAGATAGCCCTGTCCACATCTTTGACACCTACGTGCAGCTTATTTACCAGCTTGCGGCCAGCCTTGTCATATTCACCGATACTGCCGTCGCTGCGCGCCACATATATGTGGCCGGTGCGCGGATTCGACACTATATCCGTCACCTCGGCCTGCGGATCGTATGCCTCCACCTTACGCGTGACGCCGCCTGTACGCGCATACAGCCCGTCGCCACGGGCCCACAGCCACATATCGTTTTTGTCGATATACACTATCTGAGCTTCCTGCTTCATGCCGATCCCCTTGAAATAGTCCGGCCCGAGCCTGCGGAATGTCTCGGTGCGCGGGTCGAATACGGCATAGACGTCGCCGGCGCATATCCACAGGTTGCCCTGCGGGTCTTCCTGTATGTCCTGCACGTAATTGTCGTGAAGCGACGCAGGGTTGTCGGAATCGTTCATGAACACCTTCATGCCCACCCCGTCAAACCGGTTCAGACCCGAGGCCGTGCCGAACCACATGAAGCCGTTGCTGTCGCGCAACATCGACAGGACATGGTTGCTGGCAAGTCCCCCGCTCTCCTGGATGGTCCGGAATCTTATATCTTCGCCATGTAGAGCGAACGATATGATGAAAATCAGTATGAAGGTTAATGAAAATGTAATCCTTTTCATGCAATCAGGTTCTTTTCCGAGTGGCAAGGCAATGGTTGACATTCCTTGATGCATCCGGTGTGTATTTCATTGCAAAATTAACAAAACCTGGCTTATTTCGGCTATTTAAGCCGATTTATTAAATATGTTATAAAACATGTTATGACATGGTGTTAACATTTCATACCCCATTAATTTACAACAAATGTTAAGATGGAACATTTCATTCACGCCTTATAATCATTAACTCCCCTAAACAAATGTGAACAAATACTAATTTTGCAACGGAAATAACACCGACGCCTCCATCCTGCGCCTGACCTTCGCAGGATTCCTGACGGATTATTGCCATGACTCAACATAACCAGACCTTAACGGAAGGCTTACGAACTGACTGTATGAAAAACTATTAACAACAACAAGTATACCAATGGAAAAATCAAACAAGAGAAAATCTTGGATGCAGACACTTGGCCGGCAACTGCTGGCGGGCGTCGCACTGTTGGTCGGCGCCGGCATGATGAGTGCCGCGCCTATCAAGGTGACCGGTACGGTTACGTCGGCGCAGGACGGCGAACCGCTGATCGGCGCATCCGTGTTTGTAGTGGGCACCACCACGGGTGCCTCGACCGACATTGACGGCAACTATTCCATCAATGCCGAAATGGGCCAGACATTGCGTTTCAGCTATGTCGGAATGAACAACCGCGAGATCAAGGTGACGGGCGCCAAGCTCGACGTCGCCCTGCTGGAGAACAGCTCCGTTCTCGACGAGGTCGTAGTGGTAGGTTACGGCACACAGAAGAAGAAACTGGTGACCGGCGCCACATCGCAGGTGAAGGGCGACGAGATCGCCAAGATGAACACCACATCTCCGCTTCAGGCCATGCAGGGCCAGATGCCCGGCGTGCAGATCAGTTCCGAATCCGGACAGCCGGGTGCAGGCATGAAGGTAAGCATCCGCGGTCTGGGCACCACCGGCAACGCATCGCCTCTGTACCTTATAGACGGTGTGGGCGGTGACATCTCCACCCTTAACCCGAACGACATCGAGAGCATCGACGTGCTCAAGGATGCAGCTTCGGCCGCCATCTACGGTGCGCAGGCCGCCAACGGCGTTGTGCTCGTCACGACCAAGAGCGGTAAGGAAGGCACGGCCAAGGTTACCTTCGACGGCTATTGCGGCTGGCAGGACGTGGCCCACAGCACCAAGATGCTCAACGCGCGCGAGTACATGACCATCATGGACGAACAGCAGGTCAACAGCGGCGACAAGCCCTACGACTGGTCGAGCTTCAAGAGCATCTATGACGCCGACGGCAACCTGATCGACACCGACTGGCTCGGTTCCATGTTCCACAACGGCGCCATCACACAGAGCTATAACTTAGGTGTGAGCGGCGGCTCGAAGACCAGCACATACGCCGTATCGGCCGGTTATGTGAACCAGGAAGGTATCGTGGGCGGTCCGAAGGTATCGAACTATAACCGCTACAACTTCCGCGTCAACTCCGACCATCATCTGTTCGGCGACATCCTGACCATCGGCGAGCAGGTGGCCTTCGTTTACCGCAAGTCCACCAGCATCGGCGACGGCAACGTCTACAACAACACCCTGCGCGGTGCGTTCAACACGTCGCCCCTCGCCCCTATCTATGACGCCGAGGGCAACTACAACTGCACCACCAACTCCGACTGGTACAACAACGACGGCAACCCCTACGGCGCCATGATGGTCAACACCGACCGCCAGTCGAAGAACGCCACCTTCAACGGCAACGCATACGTTCAGCTGCAGCCCATACAGGGCCTGAAGATACGCACCGTGTTCGGCGCCGTCTACAACAGCAGCGACTGGCGTTCGTTCAATCCCATATACGAGTTCAGCCCCTATTCCAAGAACACTCTGGAAAAGGTGGACTAGAACATGAGCAATTCCTGGACGCTGACATGGACCAATACGGCCAGCTACGACTGGGAGATCAAGGACCATGCCTTCAACGTGATGATCGGTATGGAGGCATCGCAGTTCCGCGGCGAATACGTGGGCGCATCCAACGCCTCGCTTAAGGAAGGCTTCAACACATGGCCCTTCGCATGGGTAAGCAACGGTACAGCCGCCTCCACCGGCGACGGTCTGGCCGCCTCGGGTTATCCGTTCGACAAGACACGCACCGTCTCCTACTTCGGCCGTATCGGCTGGAACTGGAAGGAGCGTTACATGATCAATTTCACGCTGCGTAACGACGGCAGCTCCAAGTTCGCCAAGGGTCACCGCCACGGATGGTTCCCCTCGGTTTCCGTGGGCTGGAACATCAGCAACGAGAAATTCATGGAATCGGCGGCAAGCTGGCTGAGCTTCCTGAAGATCCGCGCAAGCTGGGGCCGCGTAGGTAACCAGAACATCGACAACTACCGTTACATCTCCCCCATCAAGGTGACCAACACCCACTATCTGTTCGGCCAGTACTTAGGTCCGAACGGCGTGTACAACACCGGCTACCCCACCATCCTGGAGAGCAACTGGGGCGCATATCCCAGCCGTCTGGGCAACATGGACCTGACATGGGAGACCTCCGAGCAGACCAACATCGGTTTCGACGCGCGCCTGTTCAACAGCCGCTTCGGCATCAACTTCGACTTCTACATGAAGAACACCAAGGACTGGCTCGTAGTGGCTCCTATCCTCGCCACGGCCGGTACGGACGCTCCCTTCATCAACGGCGGTAACGTGAAGAACACCGGTATAGAGCTGAACCTCGACTGGCACGACACCGTGGGCAATGACTTCAGCTACAACATCGGCTTCAACTGCGCTTGGAACAAGAACCGCGTGGGCGCCATACCCAACAGCGACGGTATCATCCACGGCGACGTCGGCATGCTTTACAACAACTCCGCCGAGTTCTACCGCGCCGAGAACGGCCATACCATCGGTTATTTCTGGGGCTACAAGACGGCCGGCCTGTTCCAGAACCAGAAGGATATCGACGACTGGATTGCAGCCGGCAACGGTATTCTGCAGAACAACGTGGCTCCCGGAGATGTCAAGTTCGTGGACCTGAACCATGACGGCAAGATCAGCGACGAGGACAAGACCGACCTGGGCAACGGCATTCCCGACTTCACGTACGGCGTCAACATCAACCTCTACTGGAAGAACTTCGACCTCGGCATCGTAGGCAACGGCGTGGCAGGCAACCAGCTGGTTCAGTCCTACCGCAGCGTCGACAACGCCCACGCAAACTATACCACACGCATCCTGGACCGCTGGACCGGCGAGGGAACCTCCAACAAGATTCCGCGCGTCACCACCGACTACACCAACTGGCAGTTCAGCGACCTCTACATCCAGAACGGCGACTTCTTCCGCATCTCCAACATCACCTTAGGCTACAACTTCGCTCCGCTCATCAACAAGAAGTGGCTGAGCAACTGCCGCCTCTACTTCCAGGTGCAGAACGTGGCCACATTCACCAAATACGACGGCATGGACCCGGAGATCGGTTTCGGTTCCCAGGCTTGGGTGTCGGGTATCGACAACGGTTTCTATCCCCGCTCGCGTACATACCTGTTCGGTGTCAACCTTGCTTTCTAAGACCCTCGTTAAGATTCGATAATGAAATTTACGGATATTTAACTCCGGTCCAAACAAGCTAAAAAAAATGAAACAAATGAAAAATATAAATAAGATTTTGGGTCTCGGACTTGTATCGGCAGCGGCTCTGGGCATGGCATCGTGCGCGGAGAGCTTCCTGGATACCGTCAGCAAGACTGAGCCGAACTCAAACAACTATTACAAGACAGAAACACAGGCCGAGCGCGCCCTGATAGGCTGCTACGACGGCTGGCGTCAGATATCGTCCCAACCCGGCACATATCCCTTCATGATAGCCTCGACGATCATGAGCGACGAATGCTATGGAGGCTCCGGCATGTCAGACGGATTCGGTGCCCAGAACGTCGACCAGTTCTCCTCAGCCCCCGGGCCGTCGGAGATGAACATGTTCGAACAGGACTGGAAGTCGTACTACGCAGGTCTGTTCCGCTGCAACACGCTGATCACGCAGGTGGACAACGTGGACTGGAGCAGCGAGGCCAAGAAGAACCAGATACTTGGCGAAGCCCGCGCCATCCGCGCGTTCCTGTACTTCGACATGGTGCGTCTGTGGGGCAACATTCCTCTGTTCACCGAGCCCAGCAACGAAAACCGCGAGCAGGCTGATCCCAAGGATGTATATGCAGTGATATTCAGCGACCTGAAATTTGCGATGGAGAATATTCCCGCCGACGCATACACATCGGCCGACAGCTTCGGCCGTATCACCAAATATGCCTGCGAGGCCATCCTGGCACGCGCATATCTGTTCTACAACGGCTACATGGGCGGCGACCCCGTCACCGTCGAAGGCACCACCATCACCAAGGCCGACGCCCTGGCAGCCTGCGAGGACGTGATTGCCTCCGACCGCTACAAGCTGGTTCCCGACTTCAAGAACCTGTGGCCGGCCGCATCGCTTGTTCCCCTGGCTGACGGCGCAATCGGCTGGGATCCCGAGAAATCCACCTACGCCGGCGATGCCAACAGCGAGGTGATCCTCTGCCAGATGTTCACCCCTACCCAGGACTATAACGGCAACAACGACTCCAACCGCTGGCTGGTGAATATCGGTATGCGCGGACTGAACTCGAGCCCCTACGGCAAGGGCTGGGGACTGGCCACAATATCTCCCAAATATTATAGTTCCTTATTTACAGCCAACGACACACGTCGCACAGCATCGGCCATCGACCTGGCAGGCGAAGGTGTGACCGGCAGCGCTGACTATGCTAATGCACTCAAGGACTGGCGTGAATACACCGGTTATTCCAACAAGAAATACTGTCCCTTAGTGTTCGGCAACAACTCGTCGGCAGCCACCAATCCTGACGGAACGGGTGACTTCATGACGCAGAACGCCCAGACCTGGATCATAATGCGTTATGCCGACGTCCTGCTGATGGCAGCCGAATTGGGCAGCAGCAACGGCAGCGCATATCTGGACCAGGTACGCAGCCGCGCCGGCCTGGGCCATCTGGCCCTGAACCAGCAGAACATCATGGAGGAACGCGCACGTGAGCTGGCGTTCGAGGGTGTCCGCTACTGGGACCTGCTGCGTCAGGGTGTAGACGTGATGGCTGACGCTGTCTGCGCTTCCGCGGCTACCGTCCTGAACGGCGGCAACGAGGTTCAGCTGTCGTACGACCGCGCACAGATTATCCGCACCAAGGGTCTCTGCCAGATTCCCTACAACCAGATCACTCTGTCGCACGGTGTTCTGAAGCAGAACGAAGGATGGTAATGTGACCTATTAATCTTTAACTATATAAATCCTCCCGGTCTCACGGGACCGGGAGGGAAACCGAAACAGCAAACCAACATGAAATTCAATTTTCTAACCTGCGCAGCAGCAGCGATGGCCATGGTGTTGGGAACGTCATGTGCCGACAAATATGAGCTGGATGCACCGGATGTAAGCCCCGACGACCTGGTACAGGGCGTGGCCTTCACGGTCACTCCGGACGCCCAGAACCCGAATCTGATACACCTCAAGAGTCTGATGCCGTCCAACTACCAGGTTTACTGGCAGCATGGCCAGGGGCAGTCGGAGAAACCGGAACTTGACCTGAAATGCGCTTTCCCGGGCGAGCAGACCGTAACCTTCGGCGTCATCACCCGAGGCGGCCTCGTGATGGGTCAGCCCTACACATTCAATATCGAGAACATGTGCGCCGATTTCATCACCGGCGAGATGTGGGAGAACCTGACCGGTGGCGGCGGCAATTCCAAGACCTGGGTGCCCGACAACGGCAACTACGGCAAGAAACAGGGCTACTATTCCTGCTTCGATCCCAGTGCCACGCACACTGATTTCGGAAGCAAGACATGGTGGGAACCCAGCGATGCCGATGTAGGCAATACCGAAGATGACCTGAAGGCCGAGATGACCTTCTCGCTTCAGGGAGGCGCCAAGCTCACGACCACCACGTACGTGGACGGCGTGCCCACCACCAAAGAGGGTACATTCGACATGAACCCCGACGCATGGACCATGGCGGCCAACGGAGTAGACTTCCTGCACGCCGCATGGACCGACGGAAAGGCCAAGGACTTCCGCAACGGATACGTAATCCTCTATCTTGACGAGAACCAGCTGATGATAGCCAACCACCGCGACCCCGTGCTGTCGGGCGAGGGCGACTGCCTCTACTGCTTCAACTTCGTAAGCAAGGAATATGCCGAGAGCTATGTGCCTCCTACGGTCGACGTGGTTCCCGAGCCTGAGCTGGACAGCGAGTGGTACAACCTCCTGCTGACCCAGAACCGCTACTGCACATGGAGCATCGACGCCGACAAGCCTTTCGAATGGTGCGACCTCTATGGCAACAAGACCAAGGACGGCGAGAACTTCGTGGAGGCTACCGTGAACATCAACCTCGACACCGACGCTCCCGGCCTGTTCACCACCACCGTCGGCGAAGTGGAGACCAGCGGCAAGTACAACCTGTCGCAGTCCGGCTTCCTCTCCTTTGATACTCCCATCAGCTCCACCGCGCTTAGCCCGGATGTGGACTTCGCCCTGAACGATGACAACACCCTGCGTGTGCTCCGTTACGAGAAGGATGACTTAGGCCGCGTTTCCGACCTCTATCTCGGACGTCTTGTCAAAGATTTCTCCGGCAAGCCCGTTCAGTATGTAGCCTACCATTTCGTAGTCCAGTTCGGCGGCAGTTCCGCTCCGAAGTTCAAGCTCCAGTTGTGCTACAACAACACCAGCAGTTGGACGATGATAGAAGGCACACCACTGTACATCGAGGGCGACGGCACTTATACCCTTTCCGTCACTGGAAGCAACTCAGAGAATGATCCCTGTCTTTGGGTGGATCTGTACAAAGTGCTGCCCAAATTCCCCAACTGCGACATCGTGATCAAGGAAATCAAGATTGACGGCAATTCCATCGCATTCGACGATAATGCGATTTCCCGCAAACCCGCCGATGAAAACAATCCTGTCGACGCACGTCGCTACATATACAATCCCTGGGGACCGGCTTCGTGCTTCCCGAACAAGGAGGTGTTCCTTTTCAACAATGAGATTACAGTGACCGTGGACGTCAAGTTCGATAACGGCCAACCTTTCGAAAGACCCGAATAAATAGGACCTACCAATGAAACATTCAATAATATATGGTGTGGCGGCACTTGCCCTGTCCGGTTTCCTGACGGCGTGCAACGACGATGATGTCAACATCTACACCGACCCGATCATAAAAGAGGTCGTTACCGGCGACGCCGCCACAACGGCATTGACGGCCACAATCAACGGCCATGCTTCCGACCTGAGCGCCATGAACGTGGACTCGTACACCGTCGGAACAGTTTACTCCACCACCGAGAATCCCACGGCCGGCGGCACGTTCGTTGCCGGCACCATGGGCGAGAACGGTGATTTCGTAACCAACATCACCGGCCTGCAGGAAGGCGTGACCTACTACTACGCTTCGTGCGTCACGCTGCAGAAGATGCAGAGCTATTACGGCGAGATCAAGAGCTTCGTGACCACTTCCGGTGAGTTAGCCGCCGCCGACCCCGCTTCGCTGACCGCTACCGCCGTCAACTTAGGCGGTACCGTGAACGGCGTTAGCGACCTGATTGAAGCCGAGACTCTGGACTACGGCATCATCCTCGGCACCGACGCCGCTTCCTTGGCAGCTACCGGCAACCGCATCCACCCCGAAGGCAAAACCAACTCATTCACCATCCCCGTAGAGAATCTGGTGCCCAACACCACATATTCGTACGCCGTGTACATGATTCCCGGCGGCAAGGAGATGGTAAGCCCCGCCAAGACCTTCACCACTCCCAAGCTGTGTGACGCATCCGTTGAGTCGCCCGACGACTATGTCGACATGGGTACATCGGTGGAATGGTGCCGCTATAACGTAGGCGCCGCTGCCGAGAAGGCCAACGGCGCGCTGATCGGTTACGGCGACGTGACGGGTCTGAAGCGTTCGGAGAATCCGGCTGATTACGCCACCGGCAACATCGCGCAGGGACCTCAGGACATTGCCGTGGCCAGCGCCATGGGTTACTTGCCCTCAAAGGCTGATTTCGAGGCCCTGATGGCAGCGTGCGACATCACCAAGGAAGACAACTGCTACAAATTCACATCGAAGAAGACCGGCAACAGCATCTACTTCCCCATTGACGGCATCCGCGAGGGCGAGGCTGTTACTGAAGGCATGGGCGTTTACGCCACAGGTCAGGCATACGGCAACGAACCCGACTATACCGAGGTGCTGATGCTGAACGGCACCGAGGCCGGGATGGCCATCGCCAAGCGCAGCACCGGCGTCTCCGTACGTCCCGTGCGCAAGCCTTTCGCCAAGGTGATAGTACCCGACAGCAGCAAGCTCAACATCGGCGACCTCGAGGGCAACGGACGCATCCGCATCGAGATCTACAACGAGTTCGGCCAGACCAAGAACGATCCGGGTGTGGACATCAGCCAGATCAACTTCTCCAATTCGATGGCAGTGACATTCACAGTCAAGGGCATCAACGACAACCTGAAGGAAGGCGCGGCCACCTCGTTCAAGGCCGGTCTGGAATTCGCCGACGCCAGCTGGGATCCCAGCTACTGGAGCAATTTCTCCAACCAGAAGTATGACGCTGTGGTGACCGGCGACGGCACCTACACCGTATGGATGGAGACTGCATCCGATGTCGAGGGTGCCGTGGTATTCTGCATCGACATCGACGGTCTGGGCGCCGCCCTGGCCGACGCAGGCAAGATACAGGCTACCGTAGACAAGATCGCTCTTGATCCCAAGAGGCCCATAGTGCAGACCATAGCCGTTGACAACACCAAGGTGCTGTTCAACAACAAGGACGGCAACGGCGTGGACGGCCGCATCGAGATATTCAACGAATATGGCGACACCAAGGGTCTCGGCGCCGACTTCAGCGGTATGAAGTTCCCCGCCGGAACCATGACCATCACCTTCAAGCTCGAGGGCATCGACGGCAATCTGAAGGCTGACGCGGCCAAGAACTACAAGGCCGACATCTCGTATGCCGACGCAAGCTGGGATCCCAGCTACTGGGGCGGCCAGTGCGCTACGGCCGACGTGACGGCAGACGGCACTTACACCGTGCAGTGTGCTCTTGGCGGCGAATGCGAAGGCGCCGTAGTATGGTGCATCGAGGTTTACGGCCTCTGGCAGGATCTTGTAGACACCTCCAAGGTCAAGGCCACCATCGAGTCGGTCACCGTACCTAACTACGCTGAATAGTATTAATAATTTTCCATCATAAAATATGAAGAAAATTTTGTTTCTTGCAACATTGATAAGTCTTGTTCTGGGTCTGGGCTCCTGCTCGGACTCGGACAAGACCCCCGACGGACCTTTTGCCGGCGAGTTCAAGGTAGGCGTCACCGAGCTTACCTTCCTGAAGACGGCCGCCACACAGACACTCTATGTCGCCGCGCCGGCCAAGCCGGCCGTGACATCCGATTCCGAATGGCTCACGGTGGGCGACATCGCATTGAACGGTGAGTCCAGCTCTGTATACGCCGTGGCCGTTAACGTAACCGACAATAACGTCTACGACAACCGCACGGGCAACCTGAAGATAACCTGCGGCGCCAACGAGGCCACCGTCAAGGTGACACAGCGAAACTCCGACGGCATTCTCCTGGCCGACGGTTACACCGCCCCGGAAGTCAAGGCCGACGGCGAGACTCTGGAGATTCCTGTTCTGGCCACCGGCGAATACACGGCTACCGTTTCCGACACATGGATGGAGATAGTGCCCGCGCCCGTGCGCGGCATGGTTGAGTCCAAGGTGTACGTCAAGGTCGCAGCCAACTACCGCGCCGAGGCCCGCGAAGGCTCGGTTACAATCTCACTTGATTCCGATAATACCCAGAGCGTGACTGTCGCCATCAAGCAGGCCGCCACAGCTTCAACAGGTCAATGCGACGAGACCGCATTCCAGACTGCCGCCAACATATCGATGGCCATAAACATCGGCAACACCCTCGAGGCTATCGGTGGCGAGACGGCATGGGGCGCGGCCAAAATCAACGCCGACTATATCCGCAGCATCCGCGAGTCCGGTTTCGATGCAGTGCGCCTCCCGGTGGCATGGTACAACCATTCGGACAAGAATACACTTAAGATAGACGAGAGCTGGATGAATCGCGTGGACGAAGTGGTGCAGCTCTGCATCGCCAACGGCCTCTATGTGTTCATGAACATACATTGGGACGAGGGATGGATGGAACTGAACATCGATTCCTACTCCTCGGACGTAGACCGCATCCAGCGCGAGCTTTGGACACAGATAGCCGACCGTTTCAAGGATTATGACAAGCATCTGGTGTTCTGCGGCGCCAACGAGGCCGGTCAGGACACCCAGGCATCTGCCGACGCCCTGAAGGCATATATGCAGACATTCATCGACGTGGTGCGTGCATCCGGCTCCAACAACGCCAACCGTGTATTGGTAGTGCAGTCTCCAGGCACCGACATTGACCGTGCCGTAAAATATTGCGCCGGTAATCTGCCCAAGGACAAGGTGGCCGACCGCATGATGCTCGAGGTGCACTGCTACGACCCCTCCGACTTCACCATAATGCAGAATGACGGTGAATGGGGCGCTAACTCCAAGGTGAGATACTTCTGGGGCCAGGATTATCACACAGGCACCGACCGCGACTGCACCTGGGGCGAGGAAAACCATATCGACACCCAGATGCAGAAGCTGAAGACCAATTTCGTCGACAAGGGCATACCCGTGATTATCGGCGAGTTCGGTTGCGGCCGTCGCCGCTCGTTCGTGGCCACAATCGACGAGGCCAAGCACCGCGCATCGCGCTGCTATTATCACTCATATATAGTGAAGTCGGCCAAGACCAACGGCGCCGTGCCATTCCTGTGGGACACCCCCAACGAGATGTTCAATCGCCAGACCGGCGCTGTAATCGACCCCGACAACCTCGCCGCAATGCAGCAGGGCGCTGCCAACGGCAAGTATCCCTATTAACATTCCAGCTTAACATTCCAGCCGGAAGGCCCTTGCGGACTTTCCGGCTACTCATTCCGGCGGGTTGGTTCCGGCTTTTGGCTTTGGCCAAAATAAAATTTCGCACCCGCATGGGTATTTCCGCACCCACATACGTAATTAATGTAAAAACAAACACACGAATACCATTAATAGCGAAAACAGCGAAACACTATGATACTGTTAGGATATGATCTCGGGACATCGTCGGTCAAGGCGTGTCTGATGGATGCGGCCACCGGCAAAGTGCTGGCCACAGACTTTTACCCGCATCAGGAGGCTCCCATCAAGAGTCTTCAGCCGGGATGGGCCGAGCAGGCTCCCGAAGACTGGTGGACCCGCGTGGTCGAGGCCACCAAGTCGGTTATGGCCATGGCCAGAATCGACCCCAAGGACATCAAGGCCATCGGCATCTCCTACCAGATGCACGGTCTGGTCATGGTGGACAAGGCCGGCAAGGTGATACGCGATTCCATAATATGGTGCGACAGCCGTGGCGTCCCCTACGGCGAGAAGGCGTCGGCCGAGCTGGGTGACGAGAACATCATGCCGCATATCCTGAACCGTCCCGGCAACTTCACCGCCACCAAACTGGCCTGGGTCAAGGAGAACGAGCCGGAGAAATTCGACCGTATCTGGAAGATAATGCTGCCCGGCGACTATGTGGCATGGCGCATGACCGGCAACTGCCTCACCAATCCCGAGGGCCTGTCGGAATACATGCTGTGGGATTTCCGCGAGAACGGTCCCGCCAGGATCCTGATGGACTATTTCGGCTACTCCCTCGCCATACTGCCCGAGGTGGTGCCGACATTCAGCAACCAGGGTGGACTCACTGCCGAGGCTGCCGCCGAACTTGGCCTCGCTCCCGGCACGCCCATCACATACCGTGCCGGCGACCAGCCCAACAACGCCCTGTCGCTTAACGTATTCGAGCCGGGCGAAGTGGCCGCCACAGCCGGGACGTCCGGCGTGGTGTTCGGCATCAACGACCGCGTGGACTATGACCCGCAGAGCCGCGTCAACAACTTCGCGCACGTGAACCACACCGCCGAGGATCCGCGCATCGGCGTAATGACCTGTATCAGCGGCACCGGCATCCTCAATTCGTGGATGAAACGCAACGTGGCCGCACCCGACTGCTCGTACGACATGATGAACGAACTGGCGGCCAAGTCTCCCGTCGGCGCGCGCGGCGTCACCATCCTCCCCTTCGGCAACGGCGCCGAGCGCGTGCTGAAGAATCAGGATCCGGGCGCTTCGTTCCATGGCATACGCTTCAATATCAACGACCGCAACGACCTGCTGCGCGCCGCGCAGGAGGGCATCGTGTTCGCCCTGATGTACGGCATGGAGGTGATGGAGGGCATCGGTATGCAGATCAACAAGATACACGCCGGCCACGCCAACATGTTCCTCAGCCCGGTGTTCCGCGACACATTGGCATCCGTTTCGGGCGCCGACATCGTGCTGTTCGACACCGACGGCTCGGCCGGAGCTGCCCGTGGCGCAGGAATCGGCGCCGGTATCTACGACAACCGCGACCAGGCGTTCTCGACCCTCAAGCAGATTGACATAATCCATCCGGCAGCCGACCGTCAGCCCTACATCGACGCGTTCGCACGCTGGAAAGACATACTCGAAAAAACATTGTAAACATCTAAATACCTTAAAGAAATGGCAACAAAGGAATATTTCCCCCATATAGGGAAGATTCAGTTCAAAGGCACGGAATCGTACGATCCGATGTCGTATCGTTACTATGACGCCGAGCGCGTAGTTCTGGGCAAGCCCATGAAGGAATGGCTGAAATTCGCCATGGCATGGTGGCACACATTGTGCGCCGAGGGCGGCGACCAGTTCGGCGGCGGAACGAAGAAGTTCCCCTGGAACGAGGGCGAGGACGCCATGACCATCGCCAAGCAGAAGGCTGACGCCGGCTTCGAAATCATGCAGAAGCTCGGCATCGAGTATTTCTGCTTCCACGACATCGACCTGATCGGCGACATGGGCGAGGATATCGCAGACTATGAGAACCGTATGCACGAAATCACCGCATACCTTAAGGAGAAGATGGCCGCCACGGGCATCAAGAACCTGTGGGGTACGGCCAACGTGTTCGGCCACGCACGCTATATGAACGGCGCCGCCACCAACCCCGACTTCGACGTTGTGGCCCGCGCATGTGTGCAGATCAAGAACGCCATCGACGCCACCATCGCGTTAGGCGGTACAAACTACGTGTTCTGGGGCGGCCGCGAGGGCTACATGAGCCTGCTGAACACCGACCAGAAGCGCGAGAAGGAGCATTTGGCCACCATGCTGACCATGGCCCGCGACTATGCACGCGCCAATGGCTTCACCGGCACGTTCCTGATCGAGCCGAAGCCCATGGAGCCCAGCAAGCATCAGTATGACGTGGATACCGAGACCGTAATAGGCTTCCTGAAGGCCCACAACCTGGACAAGGACTTCAAGGTGAACATCGAGGTGAACCACGCCACTTTGGCCGGCCACACATTCGAGCATGAGCTGGCAGTAGCCGTAGACAACGGTATGCTCGGCAGCATCGACGCCAACCGCGGCGACTATCAGAACGGCTGGGACACCGACCAGTTCCCCATCGACAACTATGAGCTGACCCAGGCCATGATGCAGATAATCCGCAACGGCGGACTGGGCAACGGCGGTACCAACTTCGACGCCAAGACCCGCCGCAACTCCACCGACCTGGACGACATCTTCATCGCTCACATCGCCGGTATGGACGCCATGGCCCGCGCCCTGCTCAGCGCAGCCGACGTGCTCGAGAAGTCGCCTTACAAGAAGATGCTGGCCGACCGCTACGCTTCATTCGACAGCGGCGAGGGCAAGAAGTTCGAGGAAGGCAAGCTGACTCTGGAGGATGTTGTGGCCTACGCCAAGAAGAATCCAGAACCCGCTCAGACCAGCGGCAAGCAGGAACTCTACGAGGCTATCGTAAACATGTACGCCTGAATATAGTATGAAGTTGAAAGTTTAAAAAGTTTAGCTTTCAACCGCACAGTTTCACCTAAGGTTGCCTTGCGGCGGCCTTAGGTTCCAATTAAAAATTTGACATCATGACAAACGACAAAGGCAGCAAAGCCTACCTTTTTTCCATTGTGGCGGTGGCCGTCCTGGGCGGTCTGCTGTTCGGTTACGATACAGCCGTGATTTCGGGAGCCGAGAAGGGTCTGCAGGCGTTCTTCTTAGGAGCCAAGGACTTCGTCTATACCGACGTGATACACGGCATCACATCCTCCAGCGCCCTGTTGGGATGTATCATCGGCTCGGCCATCTCGGGACTCGTCGCCTCGCGCTACGGCCGCAAGCCCACATTAGTGCTGGCCGGCATCCTGTTCCTGGTATCGGCTCTCGGCTCGTACTACCCTGAGTTCTTCTTCTTCGACTACGGCAAGCCCACCTTCTCGCTGCTGGTGGCTTTCAACATATACCGTATCATCGGCGGCATCGGCGTCGGCATCGCGTCGGCCATCTGCCCCATGTACATCGCCGAGGTAGCTCCGTCCAACCTGCGTGGCACGCTCGTGTCGTGGAACCAGTTCGCCATCATCTTCGGTCAGTTGGTCGTTTATTTCGTCAACTTCCTGATCCTTGGCGAGCACACCAACCCTGTCATCGAAAAGATCGGCGAGACGGTCTATGCCGTCAGCCCGCAGTCCGATCCCTGGACCATCCAGACCGGATGGCGCTATATGTTCGGTTCCGAGGCCTTCGTGGCCGCAGCGTTCACCGTCCTGGTATGCTTCGTGCCCGAGTCTCCGCGTTATCTGGCATTGGTAGGTAAGGACACCAAGGCGCTGTCAATACTGAGCCGCATCAACGGCCGCGCCAAGGGCGTGGAGGTGCTGAACCAGATAAAGAGTACCGTCGAAGCCAAGAGCGAGAAACTGTTCTCGTTCGGATATATGGTCATCTTCGTGGGCATCATGCTGTCGGTGTTCCAGCAATTCGTGGGCATCAACGCCGTGCTGTACTACGCGCCGCGCATATTCGAGTCGATGGGTATGGGCAACCCGATGGTGCAGACCGTCATCATGGGCATAGTCAATATCTCGTTCACACTCGTGGCCGTGTTCACCGTAGAGAAGTTGGGCCGCAAGCCTCTGCTGATATGGGGTTCTATCGGCATGGCAATCGGAGCTTTCGGCGTTGCATTGGCCAATGCGGTGTCGCTCGGCACATATTTCCCCGCCGTGTCCATCATGATTTACTCCGCAAGCTTCATGTTCTCATGGGGTCCCATCTGTTGGGTGCTCATCTCCGAGATATTCCCCAACACCATCCGCAGCCAGGCCGTGGCCATCGCGGTGGCGTTCCAATGGATTTCAAACTTCATAGTCTCCTCCACATTCGTGCCTCTGTACAATATGTCCACGCCTGACATGGGCTCCAGTTTCGGCCACATCTTCGTCTACGCCATGTATGGCGTGATCTGCGTGCTGGCCGCATGGTTCGTCGCCAAGCTCGTGCCCGAGACCAAAGGCAAGACCCTGGAGCAGATGTCCAAACTCTGGTCCAAGAAGAAATAATCCGGGATTTACCCCCGCATTTTCCCTACAACATGCCTAAGGCATGTGTCGGTGCGCCACAGAGGGAGATACTTATTTTTAGGTATCTCCCCTTTTCGCTATTTTTTGTAACTTTGCAACCGAAATCAGAGCGTTATGGAGAAGATAGATAGCATTGAGGCATACCATGCCGACGACCGGCTGCGCGACCTTGTGGACGACAACAACCTTCTGCTGCTGGTCATAGACCGTTTTAACATTCCGTTAGGCTTCGGCGACAGTTCCATAGCGGAAATATGCCGCAACGAGCATCTGGATACCCCCACATTCCTGGCCGTGGCCAACTTGGTGTGCGGTCGCCCCTACTCCACACGCAACATCAGCCTGCCGGCCCTGACCACCTATCTTGAGAACGCTCACTCATATTTCCTCGATTTCATACTTCCCTCCATCCGCGAGAAACTGATCAAGGCCATCAACTGCCAGGACGCCAATGACGTAGGCTTCCTTATACTGAAATATTACGACGACTATACCGCCGAGGTGAACCGCCACATGAAGCATGAGAACGATGTGATATTCCCGCACATCAACGGCATGGCTGCCGGTCAGGACGACGACAGCGTCTCGCTGCTGGACTATTCGCTGAACCACGACGACATGGTCGACAAGCTGCAGGAGCTCAAGGACATCATAATCCGCCACTACCCTCACACCACCAACAACGTGCTGACCTACGCGCTCTACGACATAATCAACGTCGAGAACGACCTGACCTCGCACTGGCGCATCGAAAACGAGCTTTTCATGCCCGCCGGCCTCGCGCTGGAACAGAAGATGCAGGAACTGCGCGAGCAGCACCCCGACGATGCCGTGAACGATGCTGACGCGACCGACTCTACCGGCAAGGAGAGCGACCTAATCAGCAACCGCGAGAAGGAGATCATCGGCCTTGTAGCCAAAGGGCTTTCCAACAAGGAGATAGCCGACCGTCTGTTCCTGTCGGTGCATACCGTCACCACCCACCGCCGCAACATTGCCTCCAAGCTTCAGATCCACTCCGCCGCAGGTCTAACCATATACGCCATCCTCCACAACATCATCGACATCTCCGAAGTCAGCCTGGATTAAGCAGCGTGTCAGGCGGTTTTGTCCCTGTGCGAAGGCTTCAGCCTCTCGCACGTCAGGGGTGAACACCGCCGCCCTCGTCTTTGTTCTTATTACAAAGATTCCACTCTGCTATGACGACACGAAGATTATTGATTACCTTTACGGGGCTGGCCGTGGCGTTCTCAGCGCTCGGCCAGCTTAAAAGTATGCGCGATGTGGCCATGGACTCCGCCCTGACCAGCCACAAGCTCATCTATTTCGGCAAAGGCGAGGAACCGGTACGCGATTCCGTCTCCAACCTGATTCGCCAGTTCTATGAGAATCAGTTCCACCACTTCTCCGACCCCCTGGCCCCTTATTTTCTGTTTCTATCCAAGGACTCCAAGTTAGCCATGGGCATGGGAGGCTGCGTGCGTATGCGCGCTTACTATGACTGGGGAGGGTCCATTCCCTCACCCGGTTTCGCACCGTACCTGATTCCCATGACCAAGGACCCGACGCGCAGCCGATACTTCGGCACCACGCCTTCGGGTACCGCCCTGTTCTTCCGCGTCATAGGCACCAACAAGAAAATCGGCAACTACCAGATATACATCGAAGCCAACTTCAACGGCTACCAGGCCCGCGACTTCCGCCTGAAGAAGGCTTACGCCACCATCAACGACTGGACCATCGGCTACGCCAACTCCACATTCAGCGACCCGCAGGCTCTGCCGCCTGTTATCGACGCCTCGGGACCCAACGCCAAGATGAGTGCAACCTCCGTCCTGGTCCGCTGGATGCACAATCTACCCAAAGGCTTTACCATCGCCGCCTCCCTTGAGACTCCCGACGAAAGCATCGAGGTCATAGCCGACAAGACTGCCAAGTCATCGCAATATATCCCCGACGTGGCGGTGTTCGCGCAATGGGGCTTCAACACCTCCGACCATATCCGTCTCTCCGCCATCTGCCGTTCGCTCACCTACCGCGACCTGCTGACACAGAAAAACCGCATCACGCCCGGATGGGGCGTGCAGCTGTCATCGCTGTGGAGCCCGATACCGCAGCTCACGCTCTACGGCACCGTCAACGGCGGCGCCGGCTATGCCAGCATGGGCGGCGACTGGCTGATGGGCAACTACGACCTTGTCGAAGATCAGAATCATCCCGGACGCCTGTATGCACCGTATGTAGTGGGCGGTTATGCCGGCGTTCAGTATAACATCACGCCCTCCATCTTCATCTCGGGTACATTCGGCGGCACACGCTATTGCCCGCGCTTCAAGCTGCAGCCCGACGCCTACAAGGAGGGTCTGTATATGGCCGCCAATGTCTACTGGTACCTGTCGCCCCGTATCTCGTGCGGCGCCGAGATCGACCTGGGACGACGTCAGAACGGCAACGGCGACACCCGCTGGGCCCGTCGCCTCAACGCCTTCGCCCAGTTCTCTTTCTAATGCACGAATTTTTCACTAACTTTGCATTCAAACGCAAAGGTAATGATAGTACTGGATTTCATAGAGAGCATTGTCGCGGCGGTCAATTCGCTGGAAGTAAACCTGGTGAACAGCATATTCCGGCTCATCCTCAGCATGGTATTAGGCATGGTGGTGGGGGCCGAGCGCAAGCGCAAGGGCCAGATAGCGGGCATACGCACCTTTGCGCTGATATCCATGGGAGCCTGCCTCGCCATGCTCCTCTCCATCTATGTGCCGCAGGTGTACCTCGGCCTCAAGAACGGTGATCCGGGCCGTATCGCCGCACAGGTCATAACCGGCATCGGTTTCCTCGGCGGCGGTGCCATGATACACATGAAAGGCGCCGTCAAGGGTCTCACCACCGCCGCCGGCATCTGGATGACCGCCATAATCGGCATGGCCGTAGGCATCGGCATGTATGTAATCTCCATCCTCGCAACACTTATGATCCTGCTGACGCTCATCACCTTCGAGCATTACGAGAAGCGCCGGCGCATGGGTCAGGAATCAAAAGTAATCGGCCTGACCGTCAATGGCATCATCACCGACGTCAAGCCGTATAAGGAAGTGTTCAGCAAGCACAACGTGCACCTGTCCACTTATTTTCTGGAATACGACTACGACCAGCAGACCACCGAAATCAACTTCGTGGTGCTGACGCACTCCTACTCCAATCTGCTGCCCATGCTGGAGCAGGTAAGCCGGGTTCTTCCCTCAAAGAAACTTACCCTCTCCAGCCAGCTGGACATCTGATACGGAGCCTTACGCGTTGTGCTTCGAGAAGCTGCGGTAGGACTGTGGCGCAAGGTTCAGCTTGCCTATCGCACGCAGCAGCTTACGTAACGAGGTGACGAACTCCTGCGTCTCCTGCAGCACGTTGAGGTAAACGTACGCCACAGTCATGTTCCGGTCATCGCCCTTCTGCAGCATGTCGTAGACGTCACGTGTCATATACGACAGTTTATCCTTGATGGCGCTGCAACGCTCGCGCAGTGAGTCAATTGCCTCCGGGTCGTTATAATCCATATCGCCGTCGGCGTCACGCAACACCGCCACTATCTCGGCACTGACCTTTACCAGCGATTCGCGCAGGGACTCGGGCAGAGGCCGGAAGTTGTTGTCTACGTGTTCCTTGCACACTTCGTTAATGTGCATCAGGTTATATGTCATGGACATGGCCATATTGTTGCCGAGGTGGAACCAGGTCTGTTTCTCCATGGCCACGGCGGGCGAGACGCGGCGCAGGCACAGTGTCAGCTTGCGCCGCTGGGACTTCAGCACGTTCTTCTCGTTGGCCAGCCCTTTGGCCGAGCGCGACAGCAGCTTGCCGTTGTCGTCCATGAAGCCGCGCGTCACATCGTCGAAACATCCCACGGCAAACTCCAGGAACATCTTCTGCTTTTCGTTGATATACACCACCAGCAGGTTCCAGACCTCGGACGGATCCTCGGTGGTGAGGATGGTCTGGAACAGCGAGTCCTTCTGTTCCTCGGCTCTTTTCTTACGGAAACGCATATTGCTGCGCACCAGTACGATTATGGCGATGACGCCTCCGGCTATCATGACGGGCACACCGCCCAGATGCATCAGACACACTACCATACCGGCGCCCACAAAGGCCACGCCTGCGGTAATGAACCATCCGCCTATCACCGAAATCACCCCGGTAACGCGGAACACGGCACTCTCGCGGCCCCAGGCGCGGTCGGCCAGCGACGTACCCATGGCCACCATAAAAGTGACGAATGTGGTGGACAGCGGCAGTTTGAGCGACGTACCGAACGCAATCAGCATGGCGGCCAGCATCAGATTGACCCCTCCGCGCACCAGGTCGAAGGCCGCGCCGTCCTCCTCCTGGGTGATGGCGGAATTCATGCGGCGGTCTATCCATGCCTTGACGCGGCGCGGTGTATGGTCGGTGACCCAGCCGTGAACGTTGAGGGCTCCGCGCACAACCGCACGGCCCAGTCGCGAGCTGCCGAACATCTCGTCACCCTGCGACTTGGAACTGAGGCCGACGGTGGTCTGCGTCACCTGACGCGCCTTGCGCGACGTGCTCAATGCTATAACCATGATGCCGCCGGCTCCGATCAGGAAGTAGAAGGGCGTCTGCGCAGGCCCGTTGAGGCTGCTCATCATGAATCCGTGCAGGTCGCCCCCACCATTGGCCATATAGTCCTGATATGCGGCCAGCGAAGTGAACGGCACGCCGACGAAGTTGACAAGGTCGTTGCCGGCGAAGGCCATGGCCAGCGAGAAGGTACCCAACAGAACTACTACCTTGAACACGTTGACCTTCATCCAGTAAAGCAGCTGCATCAGAATCGTGAAGCCAATGAAGCAGCATCCCAATATCAAAGCGTTGTGGCTGTTGATCCAGGCCTTCAGTTCGGGGGTCATGATGGTCAGGTCCTTGATTCCCTTCAGCAGCATAAAGTAGACGATGGCGGTACAGGCTATGCCTCCGAACAGTCCGACCTTCCATTTCAGCTTGCTCTTATATTCAAAAGTGAAGATAAGTCGGGCCAGGAACTGCACCACGGTACCGAACACGAAGGCGATGCCTACGGAAAGAAAAATACCGAGTATCACGGACAGGGCCTTTTCGGTATTCAGCAGTTCGCCCATGCCGAGTGTGTTGGCGGGGTCGGCCATCTTGAACAGGGCCACTATGAACGTGGCGCCCAATAGCTCGAACACCAGCGAGACGGTGGTGGAAGTGGGCATTCCCAGAGAATTGAACACGTCGAGCAGAATGACGTCCGTCACCATTACGGCCATGAAGATGGCTATCACGTCGTAGAACGACAGGTTCTCCGGCCGGAATATGCCGTGACGGGCCACATCCATCATGCCGTTGCTCATGGCGGCGCCGACAAATACGCCGATGGCGGCCACGATGATGATGCGTTTGAACGATGCGGCGCGCGATCCGACAGCCGAAGACAGGAAATTGACGGCGTCGTTGCTGACGCCGACCGACAGATCGAACACTGCCAGCAGAAACAGGAAGATTACTATTCCAAGAAACAATAAATCCATATTAACCTTATTTTGCGGTCTCGCGGACTGTATCGGGACGTGTCTTCGCGAGTGTCTCTAATTTTATAATGCAAAATACGGCAAGATGTATTGACATAATATTACAAAAATGTTGCGTTTTTGTTAAGAGTTTTTACTACCTTTGTGGCGAATACAAATACTAACCTACATTTCCATATTATGAAAATGAACCTAATCGCAGTGGCGGTTGCCATCACCGCCATCGGCTGCCAGGCCGCGACGCTGCCGTTCAACGTTACGGCTCCCTCGTGGAACAAGATTGCCCAATGCACCACCCAGGGTGGCGTAAACATCCGTAAGGCACCCTCCACTACGGCTCCGAAAATGGTCTACAATGAAAATTCCATAGAAGACTACGAGTGTCCGGTGATATATTACGGCTACTGGAGCACCAAATCCGGTGGTGCCGTGCAGTCCATCACCTTCGACGGCGTGGCGCCCGTGGTGTCAGAACAGCCCGGCTGGATCGAGCTGTTGAATCAGGGTCCGAAGTATGAATCCAACGGCTGGGTCAGCGCAAAATACTGCAAAGTATCGGAAGTCACCCCAATACAGGCGTCGGGCAATCCTTCGTATATAAAGTTCATGTTGCTGAATACTCCGGGCATCGAAGGGACATACGCCATGTTCCTTGTCTGTGACGATATGAACAGTGAGGCCACATTCTATCTCGGACGCCTTGATAACGGAAAGGTAGTATGTCCGTACTCCTATACGTGCAGCTACAGCTTCACTTCATACGATGACGATGAACCGACTTCGCTTAAGAACGTGGGAGATGGAGAACCCTATTATCACTTCCACGCATCAAGCAAGTGCATGTCTCAGTACCAGCCGGAACCAAATAATCCGGATTACTCCTATCCCGAAACAGACATACATAAAATACCTGCGGATATCATAGACTTCGCAATCAAGAATGCAGAACCTCTCCCAAAGCCACCTTACGTGTATCTATACAACGGTATGTACTACCTGACCGACTGAGGTATACTACTCCAACATATCATTTAATGAGTGGACGCGCACAGGCCGCATCCACTCATTAATTGTTCAGCGGCATTTGGGCCGTGTATGTGCTCGGTCTGGGACAGCCAGCGCCACTACTGTTCTCCTGTCTAAAAAATGCGCGGTACGGAGTGCCCGCGCCACGATTTTGCGTATTACACATTTATTCGTAACTTTGCAGGGCAATTAGAACGGTAACGACAGTGGCGGAAAGCGAACTGAAGAAAAAACGGCCAAGAGCCTGATATGGGGCGACATAGGCAACGGCGGGATGTATAATGTCGGCCAGATCCGCCATACTGCGCGAGGCCATCCTGTTCCTACGCCACGGACAGATATAAGGTTCAGCCTACATCTTCGTCGTCCAGGCGGCGGACTTCGTCGACACCGTCGATTGTGGAGATGTGGTTGATGATGGTCCTCAACTCGGTGTATGAATGCACGCCGAAACGGATATTGCAGATCACGATGTTGCGGTCGGTCTTGGTGTTGAACGACTCCATCGACAGATGGAACGTGTTGGTGATGCAGTCCACCAGGTCCACGAACAGATGGCTGCGATCCACGGCACGCACCCTCAAGGTGACGGGATACAACGACCGGTCGGCGTTGAAATCCACCGACACCACATCGTCGCCATACGACGATGCCATGCTTATGGCATGGCGGCAGTCGCGCTTGTGTATGGTGATCAGTTCCGGATGTAAATGGCTGCGGATTCCTATCACTTCCTCGCCGGGAATCGGATTGCATTCCGGGCATCGGCGATAGTCGCTGTGTGGCACAGACTCAATATAACGCTGGATTGACCTGCGGGCCTTGAACGTATGTGCGAACGATTCCCAGTCCCGTCCGGGATGACAGGCCGGATCCGTGAATATCTCCACCACATCGCCGCGCCGCAGGGTGGCGTCCACAGGTTCAAGACGGCTGTTGATACGGGCATACTTGGCATGGTTGCCGAGCCTGGGACTCACCTCGTAGGCAAAATCAATCGCCGTGGCGTTCTGAGGGAGTATTATCTTCTTGCCTTTCGGAGTAAATACCTGTATGTCGTCGTTATAGAAGGCCGTGATGACGTCCTCCATATACCTCTCGTCGCGTTTCGGTCCGCTGATGGTGTCCTGCAGCACTGTACGGAACTTTTCTATCCATTTCTTGATGTTGGTGTCGTTGCTGTCCACCACACATCCCAACTGCGACTGGCGTATCATAGCCTCGCTGCTGATATGCACCTCCTGCCAGCGGCCGAAGTCAGGCAGCAGCTTTACATGGATGCTCTGATAGCCGTTCTCCTTCGGCGAATCGATGTAATTGCTCATGCTGCAATGCTTCTCCTTGAAGCGGTCGGTAAGGATGCAGTATATCCTCATGGCCATCTCCTTCTCGCTTAGCCCGGTCTGCGACTCGTCGAACACCACCTCGACGAAATGACGGTATTTGAGGTGGTTGAAATCGTCGCCATATTTCCTCATCTTGCGCCACAGGCTGAACGGTCGCCGGTAATCCACGCGGACACGGGCCTTGATGCCTGCCGCCGACAGCGTAGCCGAAATTTGGCTGCGGAACCTTTCAAGGTTATCCCTGTTTGCAGCCACATGACGGGCTATGAGAGCGGATATCTCATCGTACTCGTCCGGGCAACGGAAACGGAATGACAGGTTCTCCAATTCGGTCTTGATGTTATATAGGCCCAGGCGGTTGGCGAGCGGAGCGTAGAAATAGTCGGTCTCGCCGGCTATCTTCATCTGTTTTTCAGGCTTCATGGACTCAAGGGTCCGCATGTTGTGGAGCCGGTCGGCCAGTTTCACCAGAATTGCACGGATGTCATACTGCATCGAGTTGAGCAGCTGACGGTAATTGTCCAGCTGCTTGGACAGCTCGTAATCCTTGGTCGGCTTCTTGGTTACGACCCTGACCAGGAATGCCACGTCATAGCCGAAACGCGCCTGGATGTCATCGATGGTATAATCGGTGTCCTCCACCACGTCATGCAGGAAGCAAGCTATGACCGGATTGGCGCCAAGCATCAATTCCTCCGCCGCGATGTTGGCCACCGCTATGGGATGGAGTATGTACGGCTCGCCCGTCTTGCGCTTCTGGGACGCATGGGCCTCGCGCGCCATTTCAAAGGCACTGCGAATCCGCGCCATATCCTCGTCGGAAACACGCCCGGCCATGACCTTGAACACACGGTCGGCCCTCTCCCGGATTATCCTGTCGTAGTCTTCCTGCATAATCTTCGTCTTAAAATCCCAAAATTACTAAAATTAATCGAAACATAAGACATCTAAATAACAAATTTCCCACTGTTCCGCCGTTTCACTTTTTGCTAATTTTCTTATACAAATCTGTGTTCTCTAAACTTTTTTAGTTAATTTTGCCTTATAAACTGAATATTGGCTCTTATGATTAGCAATAAGGTAAAACGCAACGTGTGGCTTACGCTGGCCATAATGTCGACTGCATGCATCGCCGACCGGGCCATACGCGTGGCCGACGGATCGCTGGAATGGTGGAATCTGGTCACCGCCGTAATAATTACGGCATTGTGCATCAAGTTCTATCTGTGCTATCGCCGGCAGGTGCGTGAAGGCAACATTTTCGGTCGTGTCGACGTGTTTCAACGATACCACAAGGATGCTGATAATTTATAGATTAAATAACCGCTGATAAGTCGTAGTCACCGGTTAAATAAGTTGAGTTATGGTTGAACAGGTTGAATTTACCCTCCGGCCCTATCCCCGCGGCATTCATCTTGTTACGGGCGAGGTTATGCGCCAGTTGCCGCCTTTGCCCGAAAAGGGGCTGCTGAATCTGCTGATCAAGCATACGTCGGCGGCGTTGGCGCTCAACGAGAACGCGGATCCTGACGTGCGCCACGACCTGAACATGATTTTCGACCGCCTTGTACCGGAAAACGCCCCGTTCTATCTGCATACCGACGAGGGTCCGGACGATATGCCCTCACACGCCAAGTCTGTGATTGTCGGTTCGGCCTTGACATTACCCATAACGGACGGTCATCTTAATCTCGGCACCTGGCAGGGTATCTACCTCTGCGAGTTCCGCGACTACGGAGGCCCGCGCCGCGTAGTCGCCACCATCCTCAGTTAACGACCCCGATTCCGACAGACTTAAAGAGGGCGCCGTAATATTCAGCTTTCTTTGCCAGGGGCAGAGGATAGGCCCGGCTGGTGGACGGCATACGCCAGATTTCCAACGGCAAAGTTTCCCTGCCGTCTCCGAGCGGCCGTGGCGCGCATTCCGTACAGTGTCCCATCGCCGGAGCTTCGGTGCCTGTGAGTTCGGCCAATACTTCCGCGGCTTTCTGTCCGGTCGTGGCAATGGCCCTGCACTGAGGCATACGCCGCAACAGCGAGTCAAGGTCTACCGGCTCGACTATCTCCAGAAATTTATCGGAAGCGTTTCCCGCCAGCCGTCTTATCCGATACCCGGTGTCGCTCAAAGCTATCCCCTTGCGATTCAGCAACGCCTTGATCTTTTCCAGATCGAAATCCTTGGAACCCGGCAGCAGCAATGCATTCCGGTCTCCATAGAACAGCAATCCCATCGCATACCAGAAGTCATTGGTGCGGTTAGGATAAAAGAATTCCATCGACCATCTCTTTGACTGCGGAGGGAATGTGCCCATTATCAGCACCTTCGCTCCATCGGGAACCCACGCGCCGAACGGATGAACCTCCGTCTCAAGCTCAGGTTTCATATCGACAATATCTGTATTCATATCAACATAACGCATTAAGGCCCACACTTGATGGGCCTTAAAACAATCTATCTGACGAATTGCGCTCTTAACGGGCGGCAATCACCTCGATTTCCACCAGGGCCTGCTTGGGCAATTCCTTCACGGCGTAAGCCGAGCGTGCGGGATAAGGAGCGGTAAACGTCTCGCCGTAAACCTCGTTCATCGGACCGAACAGCGACATATCGGCCAGATATACGGTGGTCTTAACCACATTGTCCAGAGTCAGACCGGCTGCTTCCAGCACGGCCTTCACGTTGGCCAACGACACGCGTGTCTGCTCCTTGATGCCTTCGGGCATCGTGCCCGTAGCCACGTCGATGGGCAGCTGACCCGAACAATACACGAAGCCGTTGGCTTCTATTCCCTGGCTGTAAGGCCCGATAGCGGCCGGCGCCTTCTCGCTTGCAATCTGCTTCTTCATGATTATCTGATTTAGATCTTTAAAACAATTTATGTCCCACAAATATACATCTTTTTTCTTAAAACTCGGTACATTCAACGCAAAAAGGCCACAAGTCGCTGACTTGTACGCCATAGGGTGTCGAACATCCATCGACGCAACGGGTCTATGGCAATCGCAACAAGATAGAGGGTCAGCGGATTTTTCCGGTTGGTGGGGAAGATGTCAAGAGTATAGTTTAGCCAGTCTGAACATGAAGAATTTTATATCGCCAACTCCTCGGAACTGGGTTCTGAAAGCTTTGATTTTGGCATTGAAGGATTCTGCGGAGGCATTTGTGAGCTTCCGTTCGAAATAGTTGATTATTGTGGAGTTGTGGTTCTCGAAAGTCTCAAGAACTTTGTTCAATTCATTGTTTCCGAAGGCTTCCACTTCATTGTACCATCTGGCGAGC
>CABQXY010000004.1:0-123675 GCA_902468245.1 uncultured Porphyromonadaceae bacterium
CTTGGCCTTTTTAAGATAAATTTTCCACTCTCTTATTTTGCTGCTGCAAACTTAGAGCTATCTTTTTATACTGACCTAACGCCAACGAGGGGATGACCGCGGCGACAATCATTATTCTTATGGTATTATTACGCAATTGTAAGGCCATGGGGGTTGCGGCTGCCTTAGGCTGCGCATTCCTGTCTGCATCGGCTTATGACTTCGAGTCGGAGGGTCTGTGTTACAACATCCTGTCGGCAGACAGCCATACTGCTGCCGTGACCTGCCGTGCTGACGGCTCGGACAACAGCAACTATGTGAAGGGCGATCTCGTAATACCTGCGTCGGTGGTGTATGAATCGCAGACCTACGATGTCGTGGCTATCTCCGACCGGGCGTTCCTCGCCAACGGACAGCTGAAATCTGTGGTGATACCGGAGTCTGTGCATCAGATAGGTGCCGCAGCGTTCAGAGACTGCAACCTCCTGGCCAAAGCCAATCTCCCCGAGGGTCTGACAGCCGTCAGCAACGACCTGTTCATGAATTGCTACGCGCTCGGCAACGTGGCGATTCCCTCCACTGTGAAGACCATCGGCGAGAACGCCTTCAGAGAATGCCAGCAGATCACGAAGGTGCAGATACCCAATTCGGTCCAGACGGTTGGCAACTGCGCTTTCCAGCGTTGCCTCGCCCTCTCTGAGGTGACTATCGGCAATTCGGTCCAGACCATCGGATGGTATGTCTTCTCGGGATGCGTGTTGATAGACTCGGTCTATCTGCCGGCGTCCCTTACCGACATGGACTATACGGCTTTCTTCAGCTGCGAGGGCATGACCGCCTTCGAGGTGGACCCGGAGAACCCCGTATACGCCTCTCTGGACGGCATACTCTACGACAAGCAGTTCAAGACTGTAATAGCCTGCCCCAAGGGCTTTACGGGCAAAGCCACGCTGCCCGAGACTGTCGAGACCATCTCGGAGGATGCATTCAAATATTGCTTCAAGATCGCGGCGGTCGAGATGCTCGGTGATGTGAAATACATCGGCGACAATGCCTTTATGGTGTGCAGCAAGCTATCGGATATCAATATCCCCGCCACCGTGAACTTCATCGGCGAGAGGGCATTCGAGAGATGCGAGAGCCTGACTTCCATACAGCTTCCCGCTGCTCTGGAATCAATCAGCTTCAAATGCTTCAACCAGTGCACACGACTGACATCCATCACAATCCCCGAGAACGTACTGTCCATCGGCGACTATGCTTTCATGCAGTGTGTGGGCCTGATGTCGGTGAAAATCCCCGACAAGGTCAGGACTGTCGGCCAACTCGTGTTCTACGGCTGCACCAAGCTCGTCATCGCGGAGATAGGCCGGTCTGTGTCTTCCATCGGTTCCGCCACCTTCGCCGACTGCAATCGTCTTGAGGAAGTGCGTTGCTATTCGTCCACACCTGCCGAGGTGGCGTCCGACACGTTCGACTCAGGCCAGTACTCGAAGGCGAAGCTTTACGTGCCCGAAGGCAGCCTCGACGCCTACAACCAGGACCTGATATGGAAACTCTTCAGGACAAAAATCGAGTTCGAGGTCTCAAACGGCATCGACAACGTCACGACATCGACCGGCGACAGAATGGAGTGCGCACGCTATGACATGACGGGCGCCAAGGTCGACGAGTCATACCGTGGCGTGGTGGTGATTGTATATAACGACGGCACACATGTCAAAAGAATCAACAGATAGTCACCTTTACCTTCAAGATTATGACAACACGCAATTTACGCACGGTGCTGTCGTGCGCGGCAATCGCCGCGACAGCCCTTGTTGCGAGCGCCGATACGGAGCCGTTCACGCTTCCGATGAATCTCGCGCCCACAGCAGCTGAATTTGAAAGATTTGCCAGACTGGACGCCAACAATGACGGGAACCAGTGGACCTACAACGACTACAACGCCTGCCTCTCGTACAAGGGGAATAACAAGAATGCCAACGACTGGGTTTTCATTCCCTTTAAGGTCACATCTTCCGACACCAGCCTGAAGGCGTCTGTCGATGCTCTCGCCACAGGTGCCGACAACTGGTATAACGAAAAATTCGAGCTTGCCGTCGGCAATGAGGCTACTCCCGAGGCCATGACTGTCATATTGTCTAAAGAAGTGGATACCTCGAAGTATGCCGAAGTGGCGGCATCATTCACCAACAGCATCAGCGGCACCCGGTGGCTCGGCATCCACGCGATATGTCAGAAGAACGGCAAGACGTTGCGCATCCGCAATATCAAGGTGGAGAACAATTCTGTCCCCGTGCCCATGCCAGCCGTCATCAAGTCAAGCGAGATGAATGGACTCCGCTACACCGCCACGGTGAAGATGCCCGCCGCTACGGCGCAGGGATCGGACATCACTTCAGCTTCTTCCATCTCTCTGCTGATGAATGTCGACGGCGTCCGGCTCAAGACATACCCCAACCTTACGGCAGGCTCCGATGTCAAGGTTTCCGCCGAACTTACAGAGGGAACGCATACCATCGAATACGTGGTGTCGCTCACCACAGGGGGCCAGACCAAGCAAAGCGAACCGGTCAGCGAGGAAGTCACCGCCGTTGATCTCAGCCGGACCTTCAATCTCCCGTATCAGCTGATTCCCACACAGGAACAGTTCGGGCAGTGTCTTCCTGTAGATGCCAACGACGACGGAGTCAAATGGGAATTCAACAGCGACAAGTTCGGATACAAGGCTCTGTATTACTCGTACAGCAGGCAGAATGCGGCCGACGACTGGCTGTTCCTTCCGGCAATCGATTTCGCCGGCCAGACGAACGTGAGACTCTATGTCGATGCGCTGGCACGTGGCGAGTTCGATGAATCGTTCGAGATTTGTCTCGGCAGCGAACCCTCCGCCAGTGCGATGACTGTCAAGGCTCTTGATGTCGAGAGGATCAACACTGACAAGACGTGGACTACTTATGCCGCTGATCTCGCCACGGATGGGGGCAAATACCATGTCGGAATACACGTCAAAAGCCCGAAGGATCTCTACGGCCTGTTCGTAAGGAATTTGCGTATTGAGACTGAAGCGGATCCATGTGTGTGCGAAGCTAAATACACCCTTCCCCTCGACTTCGAGATGAGCAGCTGGGCCAAGCTGGGCGAATGCATGACGCCCGTCGACGGTGGGAGCTGGACCTACCAGTCAAGCGCCGGCAATGTGCAGAACATATTCGCGCAGGGCGGCGGCAACGCATGGATCTTCCTTCCCGCCACTGATTTCGGCACTGCGAGGACAGTCCTTGTGAAAGTGGCGGCCCGTCCGGCCGATGTCTCGCTCCAGGAGGGCTTCGAGGTCTTCGTAGGCTCAAACAGCACTGTCGAGGCCATGACAACAAAGGTGATGGAAAAAGTCTGGAGCGCCGGCACATTCACCGATGAAGATTACGAAGACGGATTCGAGATATGTCAGGGTAATGCCCGAGTCGAGGGTGGTGTGAATTTCATCGGCATCCATGTCCTGTCCGGAGACACAGCTGACTCGAACAAAGGCGTTTACTTTCATAGTGTAAGCGTAGCAGACAACCCCACGGTCGCAGTCTCCGAGATAGAATCGGATCTTGACGCCCCGGTGGAATACTACAGTCTGCAGGGAGTCCGCATAGCCAATCCGGAGAAAGGCAGCATTGTGATAGTGCGTCAGGGAGGCTCCGCCCATAAGACAGTGATTCGCTGACGGCACGCAAATACGAATGAATCCAATCAGAGCGGTTGTCCGGGAGGCCGGGCAGCCGCTCTCTGTGATTTCCTGACCTCGTCATTGCGTCACCCTGAACGCCGAGGTAGTCGAACTGAGGCTTAAGAAGGGTCAGCGGAATTTCAGTTAACAAAATTCATCCCCGACGAATTCAAGAGTTCTCTGCCATCGATAGAAGATATTGAGTTGGAACTGAAATAACCGGCGTTATCCGCATTTCAGCGGTTGCGGACGGTAAGCATATAGCCGAAGCCGCGCTGATTGATGATCGAGATCGAGGGGTCCTGGCGAAGTGCCCGGCGCAGCTTGTGGATATAGCCGTGGAGGGAGTTGCGGTTGCTGGGCTCGTCTCGCTGCCATACCGCTATCATCAGTTCCGAGGCGTCAACAGTACTCCCGATGTTGGTGGCGAGTCGCTCAAGTATCCTGGCTTCGAAGTGTGACAGTTCTTTAGTTCGCCCTCCCAAGGTAAGCGTCTGGGTCGTGATATTGAAAATATAACTGCCGATAGGGACTTTATTATCCTCGGTCCGATTGAAGCCGCGACCTCGGAGCAGAGCCTTTATCCTGACAATAAGTTCGCGCAGTTCAAAAGGCTTCTTGAGATAGTCGTTGGCGCCGATTTCAAATCCCTCCTCGACATCGTCAATCGTACTTTTGGCCGTGAGGAACAGCAACGGGACCGTCTGCGACAACTTCCTTATCTCTTTCGCCATAGTAAAACCGTCCATCTTGGGCATCATTACATCAGCCACGACAATGTCGGCGCCTTCGGACCTGAATTTCCCAAGTCCGGCTATGCCGTCGGCTGCCGTGATGACTTCGTATCCCTGTCCGCGCAGTGTGTCGGCTACAATCAATGCGAGGTCTTCCTCATCTTCGACAAACAATACTCTATTTCCCATCGTTACCGGTTTTGATTGTGAATACCGAGCCTTCCCTTTCCTTGCTGTCGACTTCAATGGTCCATCCCATTTTGTCAAGAATGCTCTTGACATAGTATAACCCAATGCCGTACCCACGGACATCCTGACGGTTGCCGTGCGGCACGCGATAAAATTTGTTGAACAGATACGGCATGGACTTGGCGGGAATGCCGATGCCGTTGTCGGCGACGGATATTTCCTTCCAGTTGCCGGAGACGGTTATGACGACGCTGTCGCCGGAGTATTTGATGGCATTGTCAATCAGATTGTTCAGTATGTTTGCCAGGTGTGTCCTGTCGGCTTCTATCGAGACATCCTCGTCAACATCCACATTTATCGTTATCTCCTTCTCCCCGCGCATTCGTTGGGCTGCGGCGATTTCCTCCACAAAGGGCCGCAACGGCACTGTCTCCGGCTTAAGTTTCATCGAATTGCGCCGTTCCATACTCATGGCAAGGATATTTTCTACCAGTTCTCTGAGCCGGACAAGCTGTTTATTGGCGATATTGAGGTATGTCACTTTTTTCTGCGGGTCATTGGCCGTGTCATAATTGAGCAGCGCGTCGTTGGCTGAATAAGCGATGGCGATAGGAGTTTTCAGCTCATGCGTCATGTTGCTGACAAAATCATCTTTCATTTCCTCAATCGTCCTCATCTTCGACACCGTGTGAAACAGGTACCAGAACGCCAGGGCGAACGATACCATCAGAAGAAAAATGGTCACGATCACACCTGACATTTCCGAAACGATATGGCGTGTCAGTGGCGTCATATACGCTTTATAATATACTCCCTCGTCAGGATTGATATTAAAACGGAATGAATCCAATCCTGATTCTCCGTTGAATTTAGGATTGCCACAAATTACGGAATCCTTGCTGTCGACAACCTCCACGCATAAGAAATCAGGATATATGAACCGATGAGACAGCTGATTGCGTAAAACGCTATCCATCACCGCCATGTCATAAGGGATATACTTTTCCATTATCGCATGAAACTGCCGGCTCATTGCATCGACCATCTGATTGGAATATGGACTGTTTTCCGACAGTTTAGCCCGTTTTTCAACAACTGTACCGTCGGCCTCGGTCCGGACAGAAATCAGTTGACCGTTTTCATCCTTGTATGTAGATGCCTCTGCTTTTCTTGGAGCTTTGTATTCGTCAATATCCTCCTGCACCTTTACGTTTGATGCCAGTCCTTGCGCTCTGCCGGCGCGATACAGGAGGTCGTCGATATCGGCATCAGCCAAGGCGGTCATAACATCACGCTCGACATTGGCCTTTATCGAATTGTAAAGGGATATGAGATAATAGACATTACAGCCGAAAATGACTGCAATGACAATAATAAACAAGGTCGATATTGTCTTAAAGCGTTTCATAATGCGAATTTACTAATAATCCGTCATACAATCGATTAACATTGCATCGATTTAAGACTAAATAAGACTCCAAACTCGTAAGAAAATCGGGCAGCTTTTCGGAAATCTAACATTTATAAATGTTTAACAAACCTCGGATTTCCTATATAAACTCTGGAACTTCTCGGGACGGCTTAATTTGCTCCCCTCGTTACAGACCTTGAAATTTCAAAACTTGATTGTAAATTTAGCGTTGCTTTTGTGTAACTCTAAAAAACAATAAAATGCTAACAAGCAAACTTACTCCCAAACTCTATTTTCGCAAGGATAAAGTAGATTGCGAGGGGCGCATGCCACTCTTTATCCGTTTTCCAAGATTGGACGGAAAAGAACCCAAATTTTCAGTTGGTAAATTACGCTTGTCCTTAGATGAGTGGGATAGCAAAACCAATTTACCAAAAGATGAAATGCTGAGAACGGAAATTGAAAAGGAAATGCAACGCATCAAGTTAGAAATACATCGTTGTATTATTGATGATGTTCCGATAACATTCTCCAAACTTAGAGATATTGTAAAGGATAATAAAACCGCAGACCCTTTGGATAATCTGTTTCTCCAATATTATATAGAATATTTGAACATAAAAGAACGAAATGGGCAGATAGGTCAATCCACGATGAAAGGTCATATTTACATGATGTCGGCAATAAAAGAATTTAATCCAAGATTGCGTGTAAAGGATATTAATGCTGACTTCATTAAGAAATTTGTAGTATTCCTTAAAAATCGAAGAATAGCAAAAGGAAGAACCGTTGAAAACTTGACTTTTAGTAAACAACTCGTTCAAATTCGGACTATTGTCCGTTATATCTCAGCCAAGGGGATAATGATTCAAGACCCTTTCAAAAGCGGAGAGATTTTCATAAAGCCTTGTAAAAGGAGTGAAGTTTATCTTGATGAAAAGGAATTATCTAAAATGGTAAAATTATCCTACAATAATAAATTGACAATCGTAGAACGTAGAATTTTGATGATGTATCTCCTTTCATGTACGACAGGAATACGCATCAGTGATATGCGTGCCTTGAAATGGTGTAATTTAAATTTGAATTGCAGTAACGGAGTGTTTGAATTTATCTGTAAAAAAACCAAACGAAAGGTAGTTGTCCCATTAAGTCCAATGGCTCGTGATATAATATGTTATACTCCTGAGGGTGATTTGGATAATGTCGATAATAACCTTAGCGTTTTTGTCAAAGTGTACTCCCCGACCAAAATCAATGACACTTTAAAGTCGTTGGCGAAAAGGGTTGGAATATCAAAGGGAATAACATTTCATTCGGCAAGAAGAACATTTGCAACACAATGTTTCATGAATGGCATTTCGGAAATAATCATAGGGTCATTTCTCGGGCATAAGCCTAAAAACGTTACTGACAGATACCGTCAGTGGAATACTTATGAAGCGAATAAAGTCGCCCCAAAGTTGTCGTTTCTTGACCTCAAAAAATTACGAAAATTAGCTTAGTTGTCAATAAATCAATGCTTTACTTTAAAATTCTTTGGCAGAAATTTTGCCCTTTGCTGACAAGCCAATAACTTCGCCCATAGAAACAAACTGTAAAGCAAATTGTAAATGGCTGATTATTCAATATCTGCATTCATCAGAAACGACAAACCGATAAAGAGGAATAACAAATATCCAATCTATCTTCGCGTCAGGGTATATGACCGAGAAACCAAGTTACCTACCAATTTGGATGTCGCGCCAGCAGATTGGAACGCCAAGAGAAAAGAGCCAAAGGAGAAAACCCTCCGATTGGCTCTTGTTTCAAAGGTACTTGCCATAGAAACCTTTCTGAACACTTGCATAGCTACTAATGTTCCGATTTCAGTTACGAGTGTCAAGAACTATCTGTCAACGTCAAGTCCTCGCTCACGAAAGTCTGCTAACGGCACTTTCTATGACTACTACAACGCTTTCGTGGAAAGAATGAAGGTTACCCTCAGTCAGAGTACGATAATGGCTTATATGAACACTTACAATGCTCTTAAAGCATATCGGAAAGTAATAGACATTTCGGATATCAACCTATCGTTTATTGAGGATTTTGATGTCTTTTTGCGAGATGTAAGGGGCAATGAAGACGGTGGACGTGCCAATAAGCATAAACACCTTAAAACTATCATATTGGATATGATAAAACACGATTTACCCGTCAAGAACCCCTATCCGCTTTTCAAGATGCCCAAATGTAAGGTTAAAGAAACCTATCTTGAAAAGTCTGAGATTGAACTATTCCGAAAACTATATGCTAAACTTCCAAAAGACGGAATGCTTTTTCAATGTCTGGAAATGTACCTCTTTGCGTGTTATTGCGGATTGCGATTATCGGATGTCGTGACACTGCAATGGAACCATATCGACTTTGAGAAAGGTCTGATTATCAAAAAGCAAGTAAAGACGAAGGGCGAGGTAAAAGCACCGTTATTTGAAAAGGCAAGGGAAATACTTCTGCGTGTTTTGCCAAGCAAAAGTAAAATCGGGAGTGAAGATAAGGTCTTTGGAGATTATTGCTATCCATACATCAATAAAAAACTGAAAGAATTGGCGGTGATGGCTGGAATAAATAAGCATCTGACATTCCATACAAGCCGCCATACGTTTGCAACTTTACTTGTAATGGACGGAGTATCAATATATAAGATACAGAAATTCCTCGGTCATAAATCTGTCAATATGACTGAGCGATATTTGAAATTCGACCTTAAAGTAGCGCAAGTCAATATGGAAGAGATAGATACCTTCAGCTAAAAGGCTTAATAATCATTGGCGCACAGAATTATACTCTTGTTACTCTCGGAATAAATGACTAATTTTGTATCGTCAAGAGTGACAAGAATAAAGAAAGTGCCTCAAGCTCGATAAATCGCCAATCTATCAGAACCAACGAGGCGCAGTTGAACAGCTCATATATCGTGGGCTGCTCTCTGTGCGTTGGTACAGGCGTTTGGCGATGCCTTCGAGTTTGCATGGGAGCAGTCCACTTTTATGTATACCCCTGTGTTTTGTCTGCGACACGGATAACTCGAAATTCGCCAATGATTGATTACTCCTTACGCTATGGCTCTGGAGAAACTTTGCATCTGCCATGTCCAATCCGCACTTATTTTGATAATGGAGCGGAAGAATGGAATGATTGCACCCCAAAGCAAAAGTTGCTTGACTTAGGTTATGTGACTACAATGGGTTATGACATTACCCAAGATGTTCGTGAAATCTTGAAAAACCATTCCTATATCTCAGAAGAAGACATCAAACATTCCATAGCTTTACTTCTGTCGGAGTTATTGGAAAAAGGGATAAGTTTTGTAGAGGCAAGGTATGAACGTGTTTCAGTAAAGGATATGGCCGCAGATTTGAAAGAGTATCTTGTCATGTTCTATGTATTGCCGTTTGATGATTCGGACCACTATCTAATTTCTCCCAAACGGGAAACAACCTATAATGATATTCTTGTTGCCAATCACTGGAACATCGTTGCTGATGAATGTCAAGGCAACGATGCACTGTATAGCGATTGCAAGGAATATATATATCCCGGTGATGAGGTCTGTGTTGAAAGATATAACGCGACTGCTACCGATGAAACACGTTTTATTCTTAATACCATACCTTATCCGTTTCAAGGCAATCCTTTGACGGCAAACGTGGTGATATTAAGTCTTAATGCAGGCTATGTGCCAAGAGTAAACTGCTATTTTGCTAAGATACTGCAACACTATCCTCAGTTGGCAGAAGGCGTTATGTGCTTCATGCGTGAAAATTTGCGTCTGAACGTAAAAGGTTTTATGCCAGAAGCACGCAGTTTGGAAGAAGAACACCCCAACTATCAAGACGCTTATAATATGCTTGGTGATTGGTATTGGTTTGATATTCTCTCGAAATGGCAGAATGAAGGATTAAGTTTTGATGAAATATTCTCAAATGTAGCCTTGATACAATCAATACCATATGCTTCGATAAAAGCGAAAAGCCTTCCTAAAGGATGTGTACTACCGTCCCAAGTTTTCATCAAAAAAATGATAACATATATCGCCAATTACACAGACGCAATCTTTGTGGTGCCAAGAGCCGTGAAAAATTGGCAAAAGTTACTTGGGGTGACTTGGCGCCAACTGGAGCGAGAGGATAGATTAATAATCGGAAAAAATCCGCTCAATCAATCTATTACAAAGAAAAATCTTGGGGAGGAACAATATAATAAGATAATCAATCATCTTAAAAAACACTGATATGAACTTGCCTCGGACACTAAAAGCCATAGTAATCGAATTTTTGTTCGGTGTAGGTCTGACGTGGCTTTTAATGACCCTTATATCATACCTATGGGCATGACCAATGTTATAAATTCATATACGATTGTTCAGATGACATATCCTCGATGTCTATTGTGCGCAGAAGAAGAAAAATAAAGAAGAACTTGAAAACGAAATGCTGGAATACTTCCGAAAGTAAAAACGAGAACACAGAAAAAGACTGAAAAATTTCAAACATAATTAGCTGAAAGTTTGTTGATTAATAATATTTAACAGAAAGCGGCGTAAAATTACGTTGCTTTCCGTGCTATTATATAAGTAAGAAAGCCAAAGTAGGCTTCTTTAAATTTTATCAGTAACTATGATAGACAGTATCAAATTTTACTTTCCGGCAAATCAATTCAAGGGTAATTTTTCTAATTGTATCTTGACTGAGAAAAAAGGAACCAGAAATGAATGGAGATTGAATAATCCCATGAATAATTCCCATATGTCAGTTTGGGAACATCATAATGGTGCAGTTACAGTTAAAGGCAGTTTGCGTAAGTGGCAATTCGGTGCTTATAGCATTGCGGATTTGACGCTTTCATCATTCGTAGAGGCAACAAAACTGCTTGCAGAAATGCTTGGGATAGCCTGGGAAACTCTTTGTGTTGCTTCTGCTACGCAAATTGAGTTTGGTTTTAATATCCCGATTTCAATTCCTTATTCCAAGCTCAGTATAAAGATTGTTTCCTATGCCACATTTAGGGCTAAAAAAATTCGAGGCAGAGGCAGAACCAAAGGAAACTACGGAACTTTATATTTTGGAAAAAGAGAAAGTGACTTTCGATTGAAAATATATGACAAATGCAAAGAAATAGAGGATAAAGCAGATTTTACGGATGATATTATATCATCTAATACCTCTCCAAACATTATGCGAATAGAATTTACTGCTGACGATAAAGATGCATTAAAACGTAAAGGACTGTCAAAGATAGCCAGTATAAATGATTTGATAAATCATTGGGAGGAGTTACGCGAATTATGGGCTTATGAAGTCGGAAGAATTACCATACAAAGCGTCATATCCGATACTGCCGATTTTTCGTTAAAGGATATTCTTTGCGCAGAAACCTTGAATTTATATCCTTGGAAAGATAATATCAACTTTTTTGAAGAATATATCAAAGAGCATCATAAAACGCAGTCATCTGTAAATTCAGCAAAGACGAAATTGTATACAAGGATAAATTACCTCTTTGATAACCATAGTGATATAAATGATTATCGCAAGATTGATTTATATAGAGATATTATCCGATATTTTGCTGATATAAAGGCAAATGGAGAGAATATAAACTTCTCTCGAATTATTGTTATGCTCCAATCTCATACTCGATATGGTGGTACAGAAATATAAATGCTAAACCTGCTTAATAATAAGGGGGAATAATAACCTATATAATAGTAATATTGCCTATATACCTGTCCATATATGCCTAAATGCTATAGATAAGAGATTATAAATAATATCATTGAATTTATGATACTGTAATATTGGCTATTGGCATATGATTATAGTTTTGAATTGGCTGGCAATGGCAAATAGAGGGATTGCACGTGCAATCCCTAATTGCTATAAACAGCAGGGGAATTGACGCTCCGTATTATACGCTTGAGCGAGGAAATATGACAGAGATGTTGTTCAGCCATTTTAAAGCATTGTATCCGCGTTTCTAACCTCTCGCCGTTACCTTCTACCTCTCCGTGCTTAAAGTGGCTTAGAACACTTGCTATTCGTTAAATTCATAATCTTTTTTATCCAGTAACTATCTGTAATAAAAATTAGTGACTCTCTGTAAATGAAAAGTAGATGACAAGGCATCTTGCCCTCTTTTTTGTTGTCAGCACCCCTATATGCGCCCCTCCAATTTTGAGAATATTGGTAAAGGTGGTTATCCCAGCGTGTTATTTCTGTAGTTTTAAGACTAAATAAGGGAGCGGTTAAGACTAAATAAGGTTGGTCATGGTGATTATGAAAGTAAGTAAATATAACTTTGTCGCAGAAAAACAGCACGGCAATGAGGAAAGCTTTACTTTTCATAACGATTATGCATGGCGTGGCGACTTATGCACAGACAGTGGCGCCCGATACAATCTCCGCCCGGCAGCTCGATGAAGTTGTTGTGAAAGGTGAGAAACCGCAGGTCAAAGGGGAGGACGGCGTTATGGTCGTCGACCTCCCCGGAATAGTCAGGGATAAACCAGTAAACAACATACTTGAAGCGCTCAGTTATTTACCGGGCGTGACAAACGACAACGGCATGATCGGCCTGACCGGAGCCTCGGATGTCACCGTTATCCTCAATGGCGAGCTTACAAATATGCCAGTACAGAATCTGTATCAGCTTCTCTACACCACTCCGGTCGACAGGCTTAAGAATGTCGAAATCATGTATTCCGCTCCGGCTAAGTATCATGTCAACGGAGCGGTAATCAACGTGGTTCTGAAAACGCCGACGCCTCTCGATGGCCTGCAGGGCCAGGTCAGAGCCGGATACAATCAGGCGCACTATGCTTCGTATGGCGGTGTGCTTGCAGCCACATACGCCATAAAGGACTGGACTTTTGACCTTAACTACGGCCTGACGCGCAGCAAATCGTGGAGCCGCGAGGAAACATGGTCGAACCATCTTTATGATGGCAAGCGAACCATGATTGAGGATGATATGCGCCGCATCGGCCGGAACTGGAGCAATACCATATTTGCCTCCGCTTCATGGAAGTCGCTCAGACTCACTTACAACGGTCAGATAATCTCCGACTCAAAGAGCCGGGCACTATCATCGGGGACATTGGGCGACTATACAAACGCATACAATATGCTGTCGCCTGTGGGCTATCATAATGTCGCCCTGCGTTACGCAGCCCCGTTCGGCATGACTGTCGGCGGTGACTATACCCGTTATTCCGAGAACCGTTCGCAGTCATTGTTCAAGGGTGCGGATTATCTGCTTGGCTCCGAAAACCGTCAGAAGATAAACCGCTGGCATCTGTATATCGACCAACAGCATCAGCTCGACAACTGGCAGTTGAACTACGGCGCGGAATACCAACATTCGAACGATCAAAGTTCGCAGCATTACGGCATTGTCGATGCGGCCGATAATACTGACTTCGATGACATTCTCAACGAAGATGTGGCAAGTTTTTATGTCGGTACGCAGCGGTCGTTCGACTGGGGTCTGTCGTTCAACGCTTCGGCAAAGGGAGAGTATTATCACAATAAGTATCAGCACAATTGGAATTTCATTCCTCAACTCGGAGCGACTTACTACAAGACTCCCAAAAGTATATTCCAGCTTAATCTCAGCACCCGACGCGTCTATCCCTCATATTGGGAACTGCATGGCGGCACAAGCCACATCAACGACTACTCGACGGTAATAGGCAATCCGGAATTACAGCCATATATCCAGTACGATGCACAATTCAACTACATTCTACGGCAGAAATATGTGGCGACACTCTATTTTCAATATGGCGACAAATCCATAGTACAGCTGCCCTACCAGTCGCCTGACGCCCTCAATCTCATCTATCAGACCATCAACATGAACTTTGAGCGCGTGTTCGGACTTAATATATATGCTCCGTTCGGCGCAGGATATATCTGGAACGCCACAGCCACCGCCAACGTGATGAACAGGCGTGCGAAGGCCGACAATTTCCATGACATAAGTTTCGACAACAGCAAATGGATTTTCTACGGTTCTCTCAGCAATTCCTTCACGTTCAGCCGGAATTGTCCTGTATCGTTGTCAGTTGATTTCAGTTACATATCACCGTCACTGCAAGGCATCGCGGATTTATCCGCTATATGGAAGATTGATGCCGGAATCAAGTGGCAGTTCGGAAAGAAACGCTGCTGCGAGCTGGATCTGAAAGCCGATGACATATTCAACCGATGGTCGCCGACCATGACCATCCGCCACGCCGGCCAGGACTACCGGATGAAAGTCCGCGACATGTCGCGCAATCTCAAGCTGACCTTCATCTGGCGCTTCAACGGCTTCAAATCCCAATCCCCCGACATCGACACCTCCCGCTTCGGCACCGGCAAATAGCAAATAGCCACACGGTATATATAATATATATATGGTGATACGATATATAATGACAGCAATATCGTTCTTATTCTCCATTATTTTAATGGAGGCATGGGCAGAAGATGTCATTGTAGTGGATTCAGCAACCCATGTTCCTCTGCCAAATGCGTCCATATATGATAAGGATGGTACACCAGTTGGATTAAGTAACAGAAATGGAGCAGTGCCTGAAATACCGCGTAGTCGTTATCCGATAACAGTTCGTTATTTAGGATTTAACGATAAAACTGTTATGTTTGGGGATAAAGATACAATTTTTCTTTCTGACAAGGTATCTGAGTTGCCGGAAGTGGTTGTTAAATCGGGCCGGCAGCGTCTGCTCCATATATTAGCGTACGTCAGAGAATATTCTACACTTGCTACATACACAGATACGATTTTTCTATTTAGAGAAAAAATGGTGGATTATATGCTACCTTCCGATAACAAGATAAAATTCAAAGGATGGTCCTACCCCAGAGTATTGACAAGCAAATCGTATTACAGATTCACAAATAATAATGGCCTTGACAGTGTTAGCGATGTAGATCAACATCATTTCTCATGGTCGGACTGGATTGGCATGCCTCCAGAAGCGTCAATGCCATTGCGGATTCGAAATTGTCAGATTTCGGCTGATACATTGTATGGCAAATATAGCCCAACGGAAATATGGCACAGAAGCAATGATCAGATTCGGGTTGATGTTGATGTTTTGGCAGACACTGTAAGTCGTAAGTGGGTTCCGGGTCTTACAAACTTTTTCCAAAAAGGTCTGGATTATGAGAAGTTTAAAGTAACTTTCAATTATGATAATGTAATAGGAGACTCGATATCCAAATTAGACCTGAATGGGTATTCGTTTTCTATTGAATCGAAAGGTAGGGGACGCGAAATGTTCCGATTCAATAAAATAAACGAGCCATTCTTTGTAAGTACTAATCGAGCCATTCTTTGTAAGTACTAATGCTGAAGTTTACATCTTGGATAAGGAATACATAACTGTCAAGGAAGCGAAGAAATGGGATAATAGAGACTTTGACGTTGATGAAATCGGAATATACGAGCCTTTGGATGCACCTCCACTTTCACTCTCTACTTCGAACCTTATTGAACGTGTCAATCACCTTGATAAAAAAGAAATTAGATTAGACTGTATACCTGATCACAGCTTGATGGGTCACAATTCCGGACGGCGAAATTTTAGAATCGGACGGCGCGCGCTCCTATTGCTTAAACAGGTAACTGGAATCACATTATATAAATCGCATAAAAATTTCAATAATAACTGGAACAGGTTTAGAAAGAAACAAATCAGGCGGAATAAAGAAGGTATAGATGAGGATTAGTATCTAAAATTTAACGACACCGAGAAAAAACTGCACAAACCTCCATCTATACAAACTAAAGAGAAGTAAGCCTCGTTATAATTATAAGGATTTATAAATAAATCTTTCTTCTTATGTGTAAAGTGATTTCCAGAGGCAGCATCCGCAGAGCAAATGAAAGGTCTATGTCTGGACATAGATCTAAAGTCTCTATGGACAATAACACAGCTCAAATCTCCTGTCGCACAGTTTTTGGTACTCAGACTCTCACTGTCTCCAGAGAAGCAATCGTCAAGGCGGGAAGAGGTCATAGATGATGGACAAGAATTTTATTTACTCCAAACTTGTGCGTGACGATGACGATATTATCGGCATGGTCGCTTATGGTATATATAAGAAGCATAAAATAGAATTCATCGAATCTATCAAGAGCGCACATGGCAGAGAGCCAAACCAAGACGAATGGCATGCTTTTACTTTATCCACCAACACTGGTAGTCAGAGAAGCAAATACATATCCCAGGCTGAGACAATGCTTGCCACATTCGTGATGGATACGGCGGGCGAGCAGATAAAGGATGCGGAACACGATATGCTTGAACAGTATCAGGCAAATATTAAGGCGGCACTTCCCTCGAATTTGAAGACAATACTGTTAAGTGTTCTTGGTTCTTTTATATTCTCAGTAGTCATAACGGTAGCCTTGATACTTGGTGCTTTCTCTGAAAAGGGCAAAGCGGATATGGTAGACAAAATGGTAAAAGAACCTGTAGAGAAAATAAATAATCCTGGTGCATCTCCTGACACGATACAAATTAAAAACACCATCGAGAAATAAACTCATCGCGACGTTCGAACACATTTCGGACAAATGAGAGGCATATTAAAAGAAAAGTCGCTGAATTTCAGCGACTTTTCTTGTTTTAAAAGTGGTCCCACTTGGGCTTGAACCAAGGACCCACTGATTATGAGTCAGTTGCTCTGACCAACTGAGCTATGGGACCGGCCAGATCAGAGGGCGTGCCCTCATTTTCCGTCTGCAAAGTTAATACTAATTTTTTAATTCTGCAAATCAAGTTATTTCATTCGGTCGAATTTCTTGCCGTTCCAGGTGTATTTCACCTCCTGGCGCAGATAGGGCTGGAGACGGTGCAGATCCTCGGCGCCCATATAGTCGGCCACCGTCAGACGCGCCGTCAGGCCGTCATTGTCGGGACTGGCCACATATTCCACCGTCGGGAAAGGTATCAGGCCCAACAGCTCTTTCTTCAGCAGGGCGCCGTCGCGGTCGCGCGGGGTCTCGATAAAGTCGTCGATGGACGCGAGCCTTATATATTTCTCCTGCCGCAACTCCTTCATCTCCGGGTCGAAAAACATCAGCTGCGAATCGGCGGCCTGCCCTTCGCCGGCAATAGTGTATATCAGCAGCGCCACGTCCTCCTTACCGCGAGGCAATACCTTGACTGTCACCTTGGACACCGGCGTGATGATGCAACTCACGTAGGAATCGGTCAACGGCTGTTCCAACGACGACATGCCTCCCATCGCATTGACTACCTCGCGCGAGGCACCGGCATCGTGATATGCCAGCAGGTCGCCGCGCATGGTCGGCGTGAGCAAATCAAGCGCCGGCACATCCACATCCTCGAAAGCCTGACGGGCCGTCAGCCGCGTGGATTCAATCACCACAACCGTATCGACCTCCTCCTTGTTGCTGTTCGTCTGCGCCATACATCCCGAAGCGGCCGTAAGCACCGCCGCCATCAGCGTCATTAACCTTCTCATTTCTTGAATTTATCGTAGTTGCCGTTATACTTGGGTTTCTTCTCTTTGTCAGCCTTGGCTTTCTTTTTCTTCTTCAGTTTGCCGGGATTCAGGGCCTGGTCGCTGTCCAGAAAATAGTCGGTGTTCAGCCCCTTGTCCTTGCGCTTGGCGCCTTTCCCTTTTTTACGGCCACGGACATAATCCGCAGTTTCGGCGGCGTAATCGCGGCCATCGGCACGCTCGCACACCACTTTCTGTCCGAAGAATTCCGTATGCTTCAGGGCCGACAGCACCCTGTGGGCGTCACACTTGCGGACATCGAACAGCGTATATCCGGGCATCAGGTCTATGCGTCCTATCACGGGCTTCTGTCCGACACTGTTCCGGTTTATCAGGTCCATCAGATTGCCGGGGAAGAATCCCGAGCCCTTGCCGATATTCACCACAAGGCGTTCGTAGCCGTCGCGCGCATCCCGACGGTCCTTGTCGCGTCCCTTGCCGCCACGTTCCTTCTTCGGTTTGTCGGCCTCGTCCAGGTCGATGTTCGGCATATCCTTGTAGTATGCCAGCAGACGGTTGAACTCCAGCGACAACACACGCTTAAGCAGGTCCGATTCCGACAGCCATTCCAGTTTCTTGCTTACGCCCGGCAGATACTTTGCTATCTCGTTTTCGTCCACCTCCACGCGCTCCAGACGGTCTGCCAAGTTGTACAGCTGTTTCTCAATGATATGCTCCGGAGTGGGCACCTTGCGGTATTCGAACTCCTTGCCTATTATCTTCTCTATCTGCCTGATCTTGTTTTTCTCACGGCTATGGATTATGGCCACCGAGACGCCGGTCTTGTTGGCGCGTCCCGTACGGCCGCTGCGGTGCGTGTAGACGGCCACATCCTCGGGCAGTCCGTAGTTGATGACATGCGTCAGATCGTCCACGTCCAGACCGCGCGCCGCCACATCGGTGGCCACTAACAGCTGGGTGACGTGGTCGCGGAACTTCTTCATCGCCAGGTCGCGCTGCTGCTGCGACAGGTCGCCGTGCAGACAGTCGGCGTTGTAGCCGTCGGCTATCAGCTTGTCGGCTATCTCCTGCGTGTCCTTCTTGGTGCGGCAGAACACTATGCCGTATATGTTCGGGCTGTTGTCCACCACACGCTTCAGCGCCAGATACTTGTCGTGCGCCTTGACCATATAGTAGATGTGGCGCACGTTCTTGGCGCCCTCGTTGCGGTTGCCGGCCACGAACTCCACCGGCTCGTGCATGAACCGTCGCGCTATGTCGGCTATCTCCTTGGGCATCGTGGCCGAGAACATCAGCATCTTGCGCTGCTCCGGCACATGGGTCAGTATCTCGTTGATGTCGTCCACAAACCCCATGTTCAGCATCTCGTCTGCCTCGTCCAGCACCACGGTGTGCACATTCTGCAGCTTCACCACGCCACGCTTGATCAGATCTATCAGACGTCCGGGCGTGGCCACTATCACCTGTACGCCGTTACGCAGGGAGCGTATCTGGCTCTCGATGCTGCTGCCGCCGTACACGGGCAGAATCTTCAGCCCGTCTATGTATTTGGAGAAGTCGGCAAGGTCGCCGGCTATCTGCAGACAGAGTTCGCGCGTGGGAGCAATTATCAGTGCCTGAGGTGTATTGTCGCCGGCATCGATGCGCTGCAGCAGCGGCAGTCCGAAAGCCGCCGTCTTGCCGGTACCGGTCTGGGCCAGTCCCACGGCGTCGCTGTCCTCGTTCAGCAGATGAGGTATCACCATCTCCTGAATGGGCATGGGGTGTTCGAAGCCAAGTTCTTCTATGGCCCTCAGCAGACGTGGCTCCACGCCAAGCGTCGCGAACGTCTTGACCTCGTTGTTGCGCTGCGCTATTATCTCCTCCACGTTTTCAGGCAATACGCCGATTATATCCGAAAAATCGTCTATCGGGTTTTCCGGTTTCGCGTCACTTTCGTCTATGGTTTCGACCTCGCGGCCGTCCTTATCTTCGTAATTTTCCTTCATATCGTAATTTCTATCTAATGATAGAACGTTGATAATGACATAATGTTGAAAAACGAGGGTCCCGAAAACTCGAAACCCTCGTCAAAATGGCTGTCAATGCGTTTTACTTAGCGGCTTTTGGATCGGAGAAATTAGGTATTATGCACTTCCATGCCAGAGCGGCGAGAACGGCGCCGATGACGGGACCTACCACCATTACCCAGAAATCGCCCCAGGCGTTGATGGAATAGAGGGCGGGACCGAACGAACGGGCGGGATTGACCGAACAGTTGTCCACGGGAATACCTACGATATTCACCAGGCCCAAGGTCAGACCGATGGCAGCGCCGGCCATCATGCCGTTACCCCATTTGGATGTGGAGCCAAGCACCACGAATACGAATACGAACGTCAGCAGACCCTCGGTCAGCAGCGCGAAGCCCTTGCTCACGCCCGGCTGGCATACGTTGGTGGCCAGATACGACATATTGTCGGTGAAGCCGATGTTGTTGGTGATACCGCCGAACTCGAACGTTCCGCCGTTGAAATAGCCTCCGGCCGACATCAGCCACAGCAGCAGCGCGCCACCCACGGCGGCACCGGCCAGCTGTGCCACGATATATCCGCACAGGTCCTTCAGTGTGAAGTTACGGTCGGTCAGGTACACGCCCAACGATACGGCCGGATTGACATGACATCCCGACACTCCGCCTATGGCATAACACAATGCAAACAATATCAGACCGAAACAGAGTCCGATTCCCAGTGTCCCGATTTTCGGGCCGGCCAATACGGCGCTTCCGCATGCCAGCAGCACCAGAAACATCGTGCCGAAAAATTCAGCTACATACTTTTTCATAATTATTTCAATTAAGGTTTATAGTAAATTCTATCTGTCCGCCCTGATACCAAGCGTGTGTTAAAAACGTTTATAAAAATATAACACAAGTTATTCCGAATTGTTTTAGAATCAGAAAAATAGAGTATGGACTACTGTAACGACAATATAATTCTGCGCGACGCGCGGCCTGAAGACGCGCGGTTTATCGCCTGGGTGGTGCTGACTGCCCTCGACATGGACACCGAGCATCTGGATCTGGTCACGGAGTCGGTGTCCGACCCCGAATCGATGTATTCGTGGACCAACACCGTCATGGCCGAGGCCGACGGCAAACCGGTGGGATGTCTGGTATCGTACGACGGCGCACGTTACGAGGCGCTGCGCACGCGCACATGGCCCACGCTGTGGGGCGGCCTTGACCCCGAACAGGTCCGACTGACGCCGGCCGAGACCGGACCCGGCGAATATTACCTCGATTCAATGGCGGTGATTCCCGAATACCGTGGCCGCGGTTCGGTGGGCAAACGCCTCATGCGACACGTCATGAGCAAGGCTGCCGCGCAAGGACATAAGAATTTCGCCTTGTTGGTGGACGTTGACAAGCCGCGTCTGGAGCAGTATTACGCCGGCCTTGGATTCGCGACCCAGGACAGAGTCGACTTTTTCGGTCACGATTTTCACAAAATGACATGCGCCGCGGACTGACCGCAGCGCATGACATCTATTTTGTAAGCCTTTACAATCTTACAACCGTGAGGGAATAGGGTGGCAGTTCAGCATCGGGCCACTTCACTTCCACCTCGACCGGCACGGCGTCAGGCGCCTTATCCTTAGGTGTGCCGGCAAGCCGCGTACCCTTCACCGTACCCGCTTTTGTTACGGCTTGCAGTCCCGACACATCCATTCTGACCGGAACGGGCAGCATGTTGACCATCTTGATTATATACTGTCCCGTAGCCTTGTCCCTTACCACCGACAGACCGGTGCGGTTGCGCACGTCGCGCGCGGTGTCGCCGTCACCGATACCGCCGAATGTCAGAGTCGACGGCACATATTCATCGCCTGAATTGCGGCCGAACAGCTGCTGCACATAGTAATCGGTGGTGGGATGCACGCCGGTATTGTCGAAATATATCAGATCCGGAGTCCACTGCGTGTGGTCTTTCTTCGCCAACAGCGGCGCATACGACGTCATGGCCACCACATCACCGTTACGCTCCACGTCAGTCAGATACAGTGCCTCGGCCAACGCCGTCTCCATGTTGCTGGGACGTCCGGGCAGATGCGCCGCCCATTCGCCGAGATATACCTTGGTCTTGCCCTCGCCACGCTCGTAACAGTCGTAATAGTCGCGGTTGTTTATCAGCCAGCCCGGAGCCACATAGTAATGCTCGTCCACCATCGGTATATTTAGTTCGCGCGCCAGTTCCCAGCCTCGGTCATAGTCCGTACCTTCGTAGAACGGTCCCACGGTGCCGACAACCGTAATGTCGGGATACCGCTCGCGCACCGCATTGTATATCATCTTGAAACGCGGATCGAACACTTCGGTTATCATGTCCTCGTTACCGATGCCTATGTATTTCAGATTAAATGGCTCGGGATGTCCCGCAGCGGCACGCTTGGCGCCCCACTCGGAAGTGACGGGGCCGTTGGCATATTCTATCAGATCGAGTATGTCCTGCACGTAGCGGTCCATGTCCTCCATCGGAATGCCGTTCTGCTGGCCGTATGTCGTCACGGCATCGACCGAATGGTAAGCCTTGCGGCCTGAATTCTGACACGGCACGCCGGCGGCCACTACCGGCAGCGGCGAGGCGCCTATGTCCTCGCAGAACTGGAAATATTCATGGTATCCCAGTCCACGGGTCTGATGGTACCCCCACAGGTTGGACAGCGGTTTGCGGCTCTCTAATGGACCGATCGAACCCTTCCAATCATATATGTTGTCCACTCCGTTGCCGTGAGCCACACAACCGCCGGGGAAGCGCACGAACTTCGGCTTCAGGTCGGCCAGTGTCTGTGCCAGGTCGAGACGCAGTCCGTTGTCGCGACCCTTGAAGGTTTTGGCCGGGAACAGCGACACCATGTCGAGGTTCATCCGCGTTCCGCGCTCGGGTGTCAGTACAAGTTCGGCGTTGTCGCATGTAGCGTTGGACTTAAGACGCAACGCATATTTGTGCCAACCTCCCTGCTTGACATTAATCCTGCCACGCGCTATCTCCTTGCCATCCTTGCCTTTCAGCGCAACGGTCAGTTTACCGTTTGTCGACGCCGATACGAATATAGAGAATTTGTATTGCTCCCCTTTCTTCACGGGGATGCCGTCATAGCCACCGTTTACAATAACAGGAGCTGACTTAGTCGCATCTACGTGAAAGTAATGCGGATTGTTGGGATGCAACGGCGTGTCGGTCTGCACTTTCACGGCATTATCACCGTTCCTGACAGTCCATGCCGTCATGGAATCCCAGCCGCCGCGGTCGGCAGTGCTGTATTCAAAATCGCGGTTCTGCACTAACTCCGCATACAGGCCGCCGTCGGCGCCATAATTGATGTCCTCAAAGAATATTCCTATCAGCTCGGGCGATATGGCATAGCTACGGTCGGGCTTCACCTCGGCCTTGACATTGACAGTGCCCAATGCACCGAATTCCTTCGCATCGTCGGCCGTGGTTCGGTCATACAGTTTCTGCTTCGCTCCGCGTTCGGCCACATATTTCTGCAGCGTTTCTATCACGCCCATCTCCACCGGCTGGCGGAATCCATACTCCGTCTTGCCGTCAATGGTGATCGAATCCCGTATCAGTTTGTTTACCGGGCATATATCGCGCGGCACGTCGGTCGGCGATGCGAAGTATTGCTGTGGCGTCCATTTCATCAGGTCTTTGGAGCGTACCACACCAGTTACGCCACCGCCGGGATTGGCGTCCCATATCAGCACCCACTCGTTCTGTCCGGCATTGCGCACCAGACGGGGCGAAAACATCTTCTTATGGCTGCCCCAGGGTCCGAAATCGGAGTTTACAAAATTATACCCTTTGCCTATCGGGGTCCAGGCCTGCGTGCTGTCGGCACGCCACGCCAACCGCAGGCCCGAAGCGCCGTTATTCTTGGAATATGACAGCAGTTCCTGACCGTGCGTCACATTCACGCCGCCACACGCGGCCAACAATGTCAATAAATATGCTATTCGTCTCATGGGTTAGATTTGTTCATTATCTGATACGCTCTTATCCGCTTAATCACTCATCACTCGTCATTTTGACCTATGACTTCGGCACTCTGACCTATGACTTATTCACAGTTCCGACGGATCGCCTAAGAAGGCTCCCTGAGGTTTGTGCGGACGGCAGGGATGCACTATGCTTTTGCGGCGGTCCCAGGCACGGTCGGATTTCAACTTCACCCGCAATCCCCATTCCGCCCTGTCGGCCGGCCATCCGCGAAGCCTGACATACTCGCCCAACATATAACGGAATCCCGGGGTAGGATAACAGAACTTGGTCATATTCTCAAAGCATTCATCCTCGCTCATATCCTTGAACCGCATCCGGTTGATGTCTATCAGCTCAAACTCGATGCCGTCCGGAGTGCGCACATACCGTATGTTGGTATTGTTGGAGTCGCGGAAATAGATTCCCTTCTGGTGCAATGTCACGAACAGCACGGCCAAAGCCTTCATGAATTCCGGATCATACTTCCGCTCGTCTATCACCTGACCGGCAATCGGACGGGCATCGGTGTATTCGCACACGTAATATTGGTCGGTGCGGAATCCGGCGCCGTTCCTCACCTCCAGCCATCCGACGGGATTCGGAGTGTTTATGCCGCATTCAATAAGCCGGCACGCGTTGCGGAAACTTTTCTCGGCCTTCCCTTTCACGAACCGGCGCGCTAATTTCTGAATCCAGCTGTCGCGTTTGAAGCGTTTCACCACCAGCCGCCGTCCGTCGGCCTGCATCTCGCGCAACTCGTTGCGACCCTTGTATATGACGCGGCCTTCGCCCGCAAACCGTCCGGGCAGCCCTTCCAGCCACCCTTGCATCGATTCCTCGCCCTGATATGTCTCCGCACGCTTACTCATTACTTTTAAAACACAGACAATCTGAATTTATTATTTTTCATAAGGAACTCGGGCACTGATGCCGGTGTTAATTCTATAAAAAGCACATTATTATGACACGACTGATACTGCTCCGGCACGGCCAGAGCGAATGGAATCTGAAGAATCTGTTTACGGGCTGGACCGATGTTGACCTCAGCGACCAGGGACGCGAGGAGGTGCGTCAGGCCGGTCTGAAAATAAAGCAGGCCGGCATCGAACCGCAGTATTATTTCACATCCTACCTGAAACGTGCCATCCACACGCTGCACATCGCCGCCTCGGCCATGGACCGCGACTGGGTGCCCGAAGTGAAGGACTGGCACCTTAACGAACGGCATTACGGCGCGCTCCAGGGTCTCAACAAAGCCGATACAGCTGCGAAATACGGCGACGAACAGGTGCACATCTGGCGCCGCAGCTATGACGTGGTGCCACCGGCGCTGACCCGTGACGATCCGCGCCATCCCGCCAACGATCCGAGATACCGCGACCTCACGCCCGATGAGCTGCCGGACGCCGAATCGCTTGAACTGACCATCCGTCGCGTGCAGTGCGTATGGGAGGAGAAGATACTTCCCGCCCTGCGCCATTACGGCGATGTCCTGGTGGCCGCCCACGGCAATTCACTCCGCGGCCTGGCAATGATGCTCCGAAAGCTGTCCCCCCAGGAAGTAGTCGGCCTCGAAATTCCCACCGGCCAGCCCTGGGTGTTCGAGCTTGACGACAACCTAAACCCCATCCGCGAATACTTCCTCTGACCGAAAGCTCCGTTTACTGTTTTGTACGCTTAATTTTGCCGTCACGAGGGAATTTGCTAAATTTGCAGTTGTTGAGACTGACTAATCCAACTTATGATGACAGACAAAATTAAAAGGATATTCGCAGCCGGCCTAATGTTAGTTGCATCGGTCGTGGCTGTGACGGTGCCGTGCAGCGCCCAGTCGACACGCCGCACAGCCATGCCCGCGAAATACTCGTACTTCCCCACATACCATAATCCCACACCGGGGCAGATTCCGCTCATAGCCTGGACTGTCGTGTCGCCGGAGTTTACCGACTCCGTGTTTCTGAGCGACGAGTATTTCGACCGGATACGCCAATGCGGCATCAACGCCATCACCAATATTGTGGGATTCAACTCGCGTGGCGAACGCATCCTTGACCAGGCGCAGCGCCACGGGCTGAAGGTATTCGTGCAGCAGTCGCCCAAAAACGCCGACGCCGGGCGGCGTATGGCCGAATATTTCCGTGACAAGCCTGTCGTGGCCGGCTACCTGCTGCAGGACGAACCCACGGTCAAGGATTTCGCCGATCTCCTCAAGGTGCGCAATGCCATATATGACGTCGACACCACGCGGCTGGTATATACCAACCTGCTGCCAATCGTGCCGGGCAAAGTCACCGGCACCGACACCTACCTGCAGTATATGCAGGCCTCCGAGAACGCGCTCCGGCTTCCGCTCCTGTCGTACGACCACTACCCCGTGGTGCGCAAAAATGGCAAGACCTCGACTAAACCGGAATTCTACGAGAATCTGGAATACGCGCGCCAGGTATCGTCCGAAAACCGCATCCCCTTCTGGGCGTTCGGCCTGATAATGGGCCATTATTCCTACCCGGCGCCCACGCTGGCGCATCTGCGCTTCCAGACGTTCAACGCCCTGGCCTACGGGGCGCAGGGAATACAGTACTGGCGCTACATCCTGTCGTCTAACGCCGATTACGATGCCACCGAAGCTCCCGTCACGATGGAGGGTCAGTCCACACGGGTGTGGGACGCGCTTCAGACTGTCAACAGCGAAATCCAGGGCTATGCCCCCGTATTTCTCGGCTGCAAAGTTCGCAACATAGGCCATCTGGGGGCCATCCCGCAAGGCACCGCCAAACTGGAGCATCTGCCCGCCCCCTTCACGAAGATAAAGCCCGGCAAGAAAGGAATCCTTGTTTCATCCATCGCCAACGACGGCCGCAATTACGTGGTGTTCTGCAACCACGATGTCAACAAGAAGCAGAAAGTGAAGATCGGCTGGACCGGCAGGCTGCGTCAGTTGATGCCCGACGGTTCCTCGCGCACTGTCAAAAACAGCAGCGTCACCCTTGACCCGGGTTCATACGCAATCTTTACTTATTGAGTCATGACCGAGTCCGAGACAAAACCGACGATAGGTGCGGTCATGGTGCTGTATGCCCCGGACCTTGACGTCACCGACAAGGCCATCGAGGCTATTCTGCCGCAGGTCGACTTGCTCTGCATAGTGGACAATACGCCCGGCGCCGACCTGTCCGCGCGATTCACGGACACCCGCATCCATTACATCGCCATGAGCGGCAACTCGGGTATCGCCGCCGCACAGAACCGCGGCACCCGCTGGCTGCTGGACCGCGGCGTCGACTTCCTGGTATATACCGACCAGGATTCCGAGACGCGGCCAGACACAATCGTCCGACTGATGAAGGGATACAACATCCTTACGAATGCCGGCGTCAAGGTGGGACTCACAGGCACACTCCCTGTAAACCGCGAGACCGGCGAGCCTTACCGGCTGTCGGCCCGCAGAATTGACACACCCGACGACCTGCGCCGCATCCCCGGCGCCGAAGGAATCTCGGAGTATTATTCCGCAATCTCCTCCATATCCCTGATACCGCGCCGGGCCATGCTGGACAACGGAGGCTTTGACGAAAGCCTGTTTATCGACGGCGTGGACCATGAATGGTGCTGGCGCGCATGGCACACGCACGCCTACCGCACCTTCATAGTTGAAGACGCCGTCATCGACCATAGTCTTGGTCAGGGCGACCGGCATCTTGCCGCCCGGCAGGTGCACATAGCCTCGGCCGACAGGGTATATTACCAGTTCCGCAACTACCTGTGGCTGAAACGACTGGAATACACGCCGGCATACTGGATCAAAAAAAACGGCTTGAAGTATGCCGTCAAGTTCTTCTATTTCCCCATCATGGTCAGCCCCCGGGGCAAATATCTGAAAAACATCCTGCGGGGCATCCGCGACGGACTGCGCCGGCGCCATCCCGACGGTTCTTTCCCCCGTTTCTGACGCTTTTTCGCTGCGCGAGGCGCGAATTCACTTTTTTTCACGTTATCCATAATGGATATAGTGTGAATGAACGTTTAAAATGGCGCAGTTTTCAGCTAAAGAACGATTAGTTGCTTCCTTGTTATCATCCATGCCCGGTGTCAAGGCACTGGTCAAATCGGCATATATCCGCGCCAACGCCATAATCCATAAAAAGAGCAAACCGTTCTATATCCATTCCTCCCTGATCACGGGCATTGAGCTGATCACGCCCGACTGCGCGGCTCATGAGTCATTCTTCGGCTACTACGACAAGCGCCCCGACAACGGCCGCGGGCTCCTGATTTACAACGAGACCGAAGCGCCTACAAGCCGGGAACCGGATCCGGCACATCCGCTGACCGTCAACATTCTTGACCTCGACACGCGCCGGGTGGTTTGCTCGGCCCGCTCCGAGACCTACAACTGGCAGCAGGGATGCCGCGCGCAGTGGATTGACAATGACCATGTCATATTCAACGTGTTGCGCAATGGCGCATACCGCGCGGCCATTTTGTCGGTCAAGGATGGCAAGATAACCGATGAATTCCCGCTGCCCGTCCAGGACGCCTGGAAAGACCGGTATTATCTGTCCATCGACTATCGCCGCATCCAGCGCATGACGCCCGATTACGGCTACCGCAATCTGCCGCCTCTCTCCGATGCCGAAATGGCCGACATGGAACACGACGGAATCCGGCGAGTGGACATATCCACAGGACAGGACGAACTTATCCTCTCCCTGCGCCGTATAGCCGACACCGAACCCGACCCGCTTTCCGCACAATCCATGCACCAGGCCAACCACGTCATGATCTCGCCCGACGGCTCAAGGTTCATCTTCATTCACCGCCGCTACCACAAGGGACGCCGATTCGACCGGCTGATGATGTGCTCCGGCAACGGCTCGGACCTGCGCGTCGTAAGCCACGGCAGCATGGTGAGCCATCTGTGCTGGATAGACGACTCCACCCTGTTCGGCTATCTGCGCCACGAGGGGCGCGACGGCTTCTGGTTCATCGACCCCGACGACAACCGGTTCACTCCATGCGAAGTCCTGAACAGCCTCGGCAGCGGCGACGGCCACCCGTCGGTATTCGGCGACTGGATTGTGGTGGACTCCTACCCCGACAAAAGCCGTATGCAGCATCTGTACCTCTACAATATCCGCACCCGGCAGTTCACGCACCTGCTGGAAGTGTTCCAGTCCGTTCGTTATGCCGGGCAGACCCGCTGCGATCTGCATCCGCGCTTCTCATGCCACGGCGATTACATTTACTTCGACACCGTCTATGCCGGACGCCGGGTCCTGGCACGCGTCAATGTCGCAGATATCACTGTTAACACCCATCCCTGACAATGGCCACGATTTCCGTACTGATGTCCGTATATAAATCCGAGAAGCCCGAGTATTTCGACCGGGCCCTGCGCAGCGTATGGACCGACCAGACGGTGATGCCGAACCAGATAGTGCTGATCAAGGACGGCCCCCTCGGTCCGGAACTCGACAAAATCGTAACCAAATGGCAGTCCGAACTTGGCGACAAGATGCGCATCATCTGCAATCCCGAGAATCTGGGCCTGACCAAATCGCTGAACGAAGCCATACAGGCTGCCACCGGCGACTACTTCGCCCGTATGGACAGCGACGACGTGTCGTTGCCAAACCGTTTCGCCGACCAGCTGCGATATATGGAGCGCCATCCGGAGGTGGTCGTATTGGGAGGCGCCGTCCAGGAAATAGACGAGAACGACAAGCCCGGCGAAATCCGCATTTATCCCGCCGACATCAACCAAATCAGGAAATACATTGTAAAGGCCAACCCCATCAACCATCCCACGGCTTTCCTGCGGGCCTCCATTTTCAGGGAGGGATTCGGTTATGACGAAAACTACCAGAAAAACCAGGACCTGAAGCTGTGGTACGACATCCTGGCCGCAGGACGCGTCATCAACAACATCCCTGAAAAGGTGCTGAATTTCCGGCGCACTTCCGAGACCTACCGCAAGCGCAGCACCAAAATCACGCTCCGAAACGAATACGACATCTATTCCAAAGGTATCCGCCGCCTTTACGGTCCCTGCAACTGGCGCCAGATTTACCCTCTGGTCCGGGTGCTGGTCAAATCCACATCCCCTAAGATTACTGAATTCATCTACCGCCACCTTTTCCGCAAGCGCACCCGTTAAAAGCCGCATATTTACAAACTTGTGTTAATATAAAATCATATACGGCTCGATATTGTTAATTTATATTAAATACAGCGAATTTTCTTATGTTATATAACATTGTTTTTGAAATATTTTGTAACTTTGCATCGAGTTTTTCATGGTATTAGATTTTTAAGGTTAACGCAAGATTGGTTGTCGTGATGACAATCAATTTTTTTATGTCCATATCCCACCTCTTATTTTCAACCAAAACGGACTCATATTCAAACCGATATACGATTTTATTTGCTTGAATAGCCGTTTCTTATTAACTTAGCGGAGCAAAACGGTTTTTCAGACGAAACAACGATACGATATGAACATAAAGAACAGCCTTACAGCAAAAGCACTCGCGGCAGTGGCGCTATTCGCCGCCGCAGTCACCGCCGACTCGTCGGCATGCACCAACCTGATAGCCGGCAAGGGAGCCACCACCGACGGCTCGGTGATGATGTCTTACTCGGCCGACTCCCACAACCTGTTCGGCTTCCTGCATCATTCGCCGGCAGCCAGGCATCCCAAGGGCGCCATGCGCAAGATAACCGACTGGGACACCGGCAAGCCTTTGGGAGAGATTCCACAGGTGGCCGAGACCTACAACGTGGTGGGCAACATGAACGAGCATCAGCTCGCCATCGGCGAGAGCACATGGGGCGGACGCGAGGAGCTGGCCGACACCACGGGGCAGTCCGTGATGGACTATGGCTCGCTGATATACGTGGCCCTGGAACGTGCCAAGAACGCCCGCGAAGCCATTGACGTGATGACCGACCTGGTGGAGAAATACGGCTATGCCAGCGAGGGCGAGTCATTCACCATCGCTGACAAGAACGAGGTATGGGTGATGGAAATGATAGGCAAAGGTGCCGAGAAAGGCGCCGTGTGGATTGCCGTGCGCATTCCCGACAACGCCATCTCCGGCCATGCCAACGAGCCACGCATCCGCAAGGTAGACCTGAAGGACAAGGAGAACGTGCGTTATTCCAAGGACCTGATCAAGTTCGCCCGCAAGCGTGGCTATTTCACCGGCAAGGACCAGGACTTCTCGTTTGCCGACGCCTTCGCCGAGCATGATCCGTCCACGCGCCGTGGCTGCGACGCCCGCGTGTGGTCATATTTCCGCCGCTTCAACGACGGCGCCGACCAATACTTCGCCTGGGTCAACGCCGACAGCAACGAGCCGATGCCCCTCTACATCATCCCCGACCGCAAGGTCAGCCCCGAGGGAATGCAGGACGCCATGCGCGACCAGTTCCAGGGCACTCCCTACGACATGACGCAGGACGTAGGCGCGGGTCCGTACCACGTGCCTTACCGCTGGCGTCCCATGGAGTATGAGGTTGACGGCAAGAAATACCTGATGGAACGCGCCATAGCCACGCAGCAGACCGGCTGGAGCTTCGTATCGCAGAGCCGCGACTGGCTCCCCGACCCTGTGGGCGGTGTATTCTGGTTCGGCACCGACGACACCAACACATCGGTATATATGCCCCTGTACTGCGGCATGACCGAGGTTCCCGCCGAACTCGCGCAGGGTGACGTAAACACATTCGACATCAACTCCAACTTCTGGGTGAACAACATCGTGGCCAACGAGGCATACCACCGCTACGACATGATGATTCCCGACATCCGCAAAGTGCAGAACAAGCTGGAGAAAGGATTCTTCGAGCAGGTCAAGGCCAACGACCCGAAACTGAAAGCAATGGTCGAGGCCGGCGACCTGGACGCATACCGCAACGCAGTCAACGCGCTCGGCGCGCAGGACGCCAAGGAGGCCACCGACCGTTACCGCGACCTGGCAATATATCTGTTCGTGAAATTCATGGACGGCAACCGCAAGAAAACCGATGCCGACGGCAACTTCATCAAGTCGCAGTACGGCGTGCCCGTCTACCCCGAATTCCCCGGCTACGACAAGAAATACTACGAAAACATCGTCAAGGAATCCGGCGACCACTTCCTCATCAAATCCGCCCCCGCCAAATAACTCAACATTCCAAATTCAACATTCCAAATTCAACATTATAAAAAAGTCAGCGCCCGGTTGCGAGCGCTGACTTTTTTATTCCACGCAGTATAATTTTTATCTTTACAAACTCTACTTTCGCATGTATTGAATTGATTAAAAACCTCAGGACATTGTAATTTGACATTTACAATTCCAACGAGTTTTCTTTCAGCAAGAAGTCATATATTCCGATTATTGTTATCCCTGATTCGTTATGAAGAACAGGCGTGTATTCTCCAAGTATTATTATCTTTTTGAAAGAATCGCCAATATTTATCAACGACGCTTCTTCTTGTTTTACCTTGCCTTCATCATTCATACGATATGCAGACTGTATGTAATAACGCCGGCTGCCCTTGTTGCATACAAAATCAACTTCAAGATATTGTCTGCTTCGCTGGCCGCTATCATCTCTCATCTGCTTTGACACCACGCCTACATCTACGCTGAAACCTCTTACTATTAATTCGTTATAAATAACATTCTCCATGAGATGCGTGTATTCCACTTGCCTGAAGTTCAAGCGCATGTTCCGCAGTCCACAATCTGTGAAATAATATTTATAGGGGCTGTCAATGTATCTTTTACCTTTGATGTCATACCTGCTCGCCCTTTCCATAAGAAAAGAATCACAGAGATATTCAAGATAATTGACTATTGTGTTTCTGCTTACGTTTTCGTGTTTGACACTGCCAAAAGTGTTAGCAAGTTTTGTTGCATTGGTCAGTCCTCCGATTGAAGAGGCAAGTATATTGAGTAGTTCATCAAGGACCTCTGTGTTACGAATTTTGTAGCGTTCGACAATATCACTGATATAGGTATTTTCAAACAATGCTTGCAGCATTTCAACCTTTTCTTCATGAGTCTCTTTCTCCACCACTTGCGGCAACCCTCCGTAAATCATATAATCCCGAAACGCATCTGACTGACTTGCCTGAGTGGTGGTAATGTATTCCCGGAATGTCAGCGGATGCAGTTTGATTTCCTCTCCGCGACCCGCGAACTCCGTTCTTACTTGTTTGGAAAGGAATCGTGCATTGCTCCCGGTAACATAGACATCCGCATTTTTCTTGTTAAGATAGCTGTTCAACACATCCTCAAATTCCGGAACGAGTTGAATCTCATCTATCATGACGTAATGCATCATATCGTCAGATAGCGTGGAATCTATGTAGGCAAGCAATACATCAGGATCTCGTAGCGACTTATTGCGCCTATCTTCAAGATTGATATTAATGATGTGTTCTTCGTCAACACCTTGTTCGCGAAGCCAATTCGCATATATTGTGGATAACAGGAACGATTTGCCACATCGGCGTATGCCTGTTACAATTTTAATTTTGCCGTTGTGACGCTTGGCTATGAGCTTTTTAAGATATGTATTACGTTCTATTATCATATTTACTGACAAAAACCGTGTCTTGTCACACTTTTTATCAGCGCAAAGATAGTCCTTTATATTGAATCCTCCAAATCCAAGTCACTTCGAATTTGTTAACGGTATTCTCAAGAAGAAAATGGGCAATCCGTCCAATCTCCACCCCAACTCTTTTGGGGTTCATTAGCTATCAAAACATCACTCTCTTGAGATGATTTGTATTCTTTTGACTTCTCCATTCTTATTTTCTATTCAAAAATTGTCTTTCAAATATTTATCCAGAATCGCTTGTTTACGCCCGGCAGCACTGTTAATAATTCTATTTGCTCTTGAAATTTGTTTTTCATATATTGAAACTTTCTTGACGATTTTTTCTTGCTCAACCAAAGTCGGAATATTCAGTATTAGATTATTTATATCCGACTGATTGATACTCGGATATGACCCTTTCGGCATAGCGTTGATCATTTGACTCATCAACCCCTTATCATACATAAAATAGAGATAGATCATTTTGTTTAAAAGTCTCTCTGTATCTTTACTACGAATTATCGCTAATCCTGTCGAATATATTGCATCTGGGTGTTCAGAATCAAGATATGCGAATCCACAAAGATTGGGGCGTACCGTTGAAATTAAGGTAGACCCTTCTTTTGCCAATCGTCTTGCTCGTGATGGAGCATTCTTCCCTATTATCTTTTTATCAAATCTTATAACACCTGTTCCATTCTCGATTGCATCAATATCAACATATAAATACTGTTGCTCCGGAGTTTGAAGGGGATTTATGCTAAATTCATTTAATACACATACATCGCCAAGCTTCTCGGGTTTTCCCTGTATAGAATTGATAATATCTATTATTTGTTTTTTAGACTTATCTGCTTCGTTCTTAATTTCTCTTATCTCCTTATCAAGTTCTTCACATTCTGAAATTATAGTTTTCTGAATTTTTAGGGATGGTATAGGTATCAAATATCTTTCTATATTTGATTTATTTCCTCTTGGCATCTTCAATCCTTTAATATCCGCCATTACGAAATTCACAAATGCTTGTCTTTGCAATACGCATCCAACATATGATGGCGCGATATTTGTTGAGGGTCTAAATACTAATACATCCGAACTACATCCACCATTTCTATTTGATACCCAAATCTTTCTGAGATATGGTCTAATATTTGACATTAGAATATCTCCTTTCTGATAGCGGTTCACTTTTCCCTGTATAGGACTACCCTTATACGGTTCAACGCCTTCGAAATTTTGAAGAATATTATCTGTTGTAATATATTCCGAGCTAATTATCGTTGAGAAATCTATTTTATCTGAAACTATTGGTGCCACATTTTTCAGGGGTTCATATTGCAAGTTAACTCCGAACTCCTTAATCGGTTCACGCAAATTACCCCTTGTTTTTATTGCCTTATCAAAGGCCGTTTGCTTAAATTCCATCATATCCACAAGTCTAACTTGTGAAACGAATTCAGCCAGTTCTTCAGGAATTACAACGTCCTCACCTAAGAAATTTTTACGAATTAGAGTATTTATCTTTTCCGGATCTTCTAAATCCACAGGATTGAATAATGGCGTGACTATCCCATTGATTCCACGTATCTGCTGCACCGTGTCGTCATCATCACCTTCATCATCGTTTTCTGATTTTGTTTTCGACAAGTGTAGATATTCAATACCTTCGTTCCCTTTGCTATCACTCCATTGGTATCCGAGGAATTTCTTTACAGCAGCTGTCTTTATCGGAGACTTAACAATCAGTACCGGTGTGTTTAGAGTATATGCAAGTAAGAATATATATACTTTTTCCTGTTCTATGGCAATTATAAAGTCCCGCAGAGCTATTCTCTTATACGCCTTTCTCTCTGCCTCATTGAGTCTGCGGAAAGATTGCGTTTTACTTTTTGATCGGAACCGATTTCGAATATCTTTGGCTGTATCACATACCCCTTTCATTGCATTTCGATCGGTGCTGTCAAATGATTCTCTATAAGTCTTGAAAATCTCGGTTCCAGCCAATGATTCGGTTATGACCCCCTCCTTAAGGAAAGTCCTGTAGTCATTAAGCTCATATCCACAATGTTCACAATATGCCTGCAACAGGCATTCATCCTGATAGACATCTTCTGCATTGTCTCCGGTAGCGAACCATTTTTTAACTCGGTTCCAATAATGTTCTGCTGCTGGCGTACTTGTTTCTTTACGCCGCAAGAACAACACGACTGTATTTGTCCCCGTCTTTCCAAATGTACCACTGCCAAACTCCACGAGAGACACAATGTCGAAGTTTTCAAGAACTATTTCCCGTGCCCGGGCATAGATTCCTCCCTTATTCAGTATAGAAACGGGCAACACTATACCGGTCACACCGCCTGTACGCATCAACTGTGCCGACCGTTCTATAAAGAAAGTTTCTATGGCGTTATTTTTCGAAGCATTGATACTGTTATTAAACAACGAAAATTTGTTTCGATCATTTTCATCAAGTGTTTCAAGGAAGCCGGTGACTGCATACGGGGGATTTGCTACAAGCACATCATAACTGTTGGGTTGTAACACAGCATGTGGCTTGAGTGCATCGGCATATACTATGTTTGTTTCATCATGTCCATACATAAATGCAGAGACTTTTGAAACTTTAGACAATCGGTATTCTTTTTCTATTCCGGCAATCTGCTTATAATACTCATGGATGTCTATATCAGGCCTATGTTTCTTTACAAATTCCTTGATTCGAGTGGCATATTCTGTTAGAAAGTGTCCTGCGCCACAAGCATAATCTATGCATGATGGAACCCTTTCACTTTGGCTTACAATATGTTCCAACGGAAGTGAAGAAACAATAAAGCGCACTATGGGCATTGGCGTAAAATATTGACCTTCGCTCTGCTTCACACCCTTTGTAAGGAAACCTTCAAAAAGGTCTCCCAAGAACTGGTTTGTTTCTGTATTACTGCCTTCTTCCGACGTAGATTTCAGTTTTATATTTTGAAGCATCTGAAGCACTTCCAGAAGAATTTTTGCATTCTCTTTGAATAGCCGTTCATTATGGACACTGATGAACGAAAAGTCATTGTCGGAATAGAACTTAAGAGCACGGAAGTATTCCAATACGGTTTTCATTGTGGCATCGGGATCCTTCTTATACCAGCGGAAAGCCTTTTCTATCTGCTCATTTTCAATATATGTGACAGTCTCGTTTAGGAACTTTTCCATTCCGTCACGATAAAGTCTTTGCAATCGATCCTGTAATGAATAATCGTCATCGTATGCCGAACCTTTCCAATAAAAATGCAAGTCATTGGGATTGTTGGTCTCATCAACGACTTTAGCAAGAAACAGATTGACAAGCTTGTCGAATGCATTCTCTCTTGCTCCTACATTATGTCGTCGGAGAATGGTCGCAAACTCATTATATTTCTTTTTTATTTCTTCATTGCTTATTGGAACTAAATCCTTGACAGAAAATTTATTCTTTCCGATATGATAAGCTTGCATGTCGTCCTCAAACAAGCCTCGTGTTGCTACGTCGCATTGATATGTATCATGCCACACGCGAAACAGTTGCTTGTTATTTTTCGCATCCTTATATGCAAGTAACCCCGGATTATTCTTAAGTTTCTCCTCGTTATCCTGAACATTTATAAGATAATATGACGGTTTGACCCCTTCTTCAGAGATATCGGATGTATAAAGACAAAGGAACTTGGTTGCCTGTTCCTGTTGAAAATAGCTGAATAATTGAGCACCATCTTCAAGCGTGTCTTTCCAAGCACCATCGAATTCATCAGCTCTCTTACATTCAATGATTATAAGTGATTCCTTATCTTCCGCTATTTCACTATTAAAACTATTATGCGTCCGAACCCAAATATCTGCAAAGCCCCCTTTTGTAGTTCGCCCCAGTTTCCAAGAAGGTTCCAGTTCTATATCATCGGGCTTATATCCCATTGTAAGAAGACGGTCAACACATTCAAACACGACAAAGTTCTCAGGTTCAGAAAAATTGCTTGTTGTCTCGCGACCAACGGTAATTCCTATTTCTTTATAGTAGAAATGCTCTTTACTCACATCCACTTTTAAAGGGACGCTGACACCTTCATACATCTTTGTAAATACGCCATCAATTTCTTTAAACTTCAATGCAGGGAGCAATTCCTTTATATCGTCTTTCGTTATCATAATCAATAGGAAGATGTTAGGGCATTCACAATAATTTAGTCCGTATTAAGAATAAATTTTCAAAAGCTTAATGACATCAACGAATGGGATGATATCGACACTTATTAAACAATAGCACTTCGATGATTCCGGATTCCGCTGCAATCCATTCTATTTACTTAACCAAATTATATTATGAGTTTTATGTTCTTGTTTAGAATAGTCAGAATGACTGATGAAATCTGTCTGACTATTCCTTGGTCTATTTGCAAAGATAATCATTTTTCTTAATATGACCATAAAATATGTCTAAATATTCATTACGAAAAATCAGAATATTTAGCACCCGTATTGACCAATTTCTTCCGCCGTCCTGGTTAAATAACATTCACGTTGAATTTCATCAATCGGCAGGACCTCCTGACAATGAGTCCATGATAATTGTGTCGCCAGTGGAGACATAATCTACAGGTCGGCCATCATCTGTGCGAACTGCATTAAATTCCTTAAATTGACAATATGAATTTATCTGTAAACAAAAATCAGCGCCTCGAAACAAGGCACTGACTTTCTATTTGTCTGTTCTCGTTGGGGTTTATTCGTCTTTCTCGACGCGGTGTTCCTTGATCTTGACCTTGACGGCGTTGTAGCCGACAACGGCCACGAGGCCGATGGCCAGCAGAATGGCCGCGACCACCACTATCGACTGCACCGCAATCTTGAGCACGGCCAGCACGGCACAGGCGATGATGCCGCACACCGTTATGATTATCAGCCACATCAGCAGCTTCAGTCCGGCGGACTGCGCCGACAGACGCGCTTTCTCCATCCCTAATTCCGCTCGACGGGCATCTATCTCATTCTGATTGCGTGTACTTAAGTCTGTGTTTCCCATAACCTTTACTTTTTCTTATGGAAACGTTTTCAGACTCAAGATGGTTCTGAAGCGCTAATCCAATCAGTTATAGACGCGGCATTCTATCTATCTGGTATAGAGGAACCGCTTGATGCTACGCTTCGGAGTCTTCTGGAACTCGTTGGGCATCAGGATTATTTTCGATATCCTTTCATACGGAGCCACCAGTCCGTTCAGTTCCTTCCGGATATTCTCCATGGTGTTGTCCATGTCGGTCACAGGCACCTCAAGACGGTCAAGCGCGTCGAAATCGGGATACACCAGGGCCACCAGCTTGCCGTCGCGCTCCACAACGAGGCTTTCGGCCACGAACGGCATGTTGTTCAGCTTGGCCTCGATCTCCTCCGGATAGATGTTCTGGCCGGAGGCGGACAGAATCATGGTCTTGCTGCGGCCTCGCAGGAACAGCGTGCCGTCGGGCGTCATTGTGCCCATGTCGCCGGTCTTCAGCCATCCCTTATCGTCCAGCACAAGTTCCGTGGCCTGCGGATTCTTGTAATAACCCTTCATCACGTTGGAGCCCTTGACACAAATCTCGCCCGGGGTGTTCTCCGGGTCGTCCGACAGTATCATGGCCTCCATGTCAGGCAGCAGACGTCCGGATGATCCCGGAATGAACTTGCGCCAATGCGTGTAGCTGATCAGCGGGCCGCATTCGGTCATGCCGTAGCCCACGGTGAACGGGAACTTGATCTTGTGCAGAAATTCCTCCACCTCATGGTTCAGCGACGCACCGCCCACTATCACCTGCTCGAAGTTACCGCCGAAAGCATCAACTAACTTGCGGCGTATCTTGGCGAAAATGAACGAATCCAGGAACGGAACCGCAAGGGTCCAGCGCACCGCGCCCTTTGAGATCATGGGCAGAATCTGGTTCTTGTATATCTTCTCCAATATCAACGGCACGCATATCACCAGGTTGGGGCGTACCCGATTCATGGCCTGTATCAGAATACGCGGCGACGGAGTCTTGCCCAGGATGGTGACGTGCGATCCCACGGCCATGGGTGTCAGCATGTCGAAGGCGCATCCGTAGGCATGAGCCATGGGCAGGAACGCCAGGGCACGGCTGCCGCGGAAATGCAACTGAGTGTCGATGCCGAAACATACGTTGCCCGCCAGGTTCTCGCCCGTCAGCATCACGCCCTTCGAAAAACCCGTGGTACCCGAAGTATAATTTATCTCTACCACCTCCGAATTGTCGCGGTCTATATAGCACACGTTTTCGGGCCGGTATCCGTGGGGATACAACGACCGGAAGCGGCGTGTCAGCAGCCGCAGCGTACGGTTCATCTCGAATCCCGGACGCTCCTCCAGACACTTGAAGTCCTCGATGCTGAGCACGCCCTTCAGGTTAAGCAGCATATCGGGTTCCATCGGCTCCCACACCGATTTGGACACGAACAGCAGCTCCGCCTCCGAATGGTTCACGATGTGCGTCACGTCGTGAGGATTGAATTCAGCCAGGATGGGCACTATCACCGCGCCGTAAGTCACTGTGGCCAGATACACCATCACCCAGTTCATCGAGTCGCGGCCGCATATCGCCACCTTCGCCCCGGGCTTTATGCCCATATTGTTGAAAAACAGGTGAATCTTGGCTATATTCATAGCCAGTTCGCTGTAAGTGATGGTCTTGCCCGTCACATAGTCGCTGAGTGCGGGCAGTTCCCAGTTCTCCCGGAAGCTCTTTTCGTACAGCTTGATGAAATTCGTTATCTCCATTGGTCTCAGAGTTTTACCCCTCCAGGGCCAGTCTATAAATTTCGCGGCAATCGTCCATCGACAGCGGCACATAAGCGCCAAGCGTGTCGCCTACGTTGCGCTGCAGCGACGCCACCATCTTCTCGATGTCGGGCTCCTCGCCTACCAGCTCGCGCAGGTTGGTGGTAAGGCCCATGTCGTGGTAGAAATGCTTCAGCTCGTCGATGCCTTCGGCAATGATGTCGTCGGTGGACTTGCCGGCGGGATTCACGCTCATCACGTTGATGGCGAAACGCCATAGCTTGTCCGGATTACGCTTGGCGCAGAACTGCATCCATGCCGGGATTATCACGGCCAGACCGGCTCCGTGCGCCACATGATAGAACGCCGAGATCTCGTGCTCCATGCGGTGCGAGGCCCAGTCCTCGGTCTTGCCCACGCCGCAGAGTCCGTTGTGCGCCAATGTCCCGGCCCACATCACGTCGGCGCGTGCATCGTAGTTCTCGCCGTCCATGCGAAGCGTCACCGCCTGGTCCATCACGTCACGCAGTATCGCCTCCGAATATGCGTCCACTAACTGTGTGCCTTCCGTGGGCGAGAAATAACGCTCGTATATGTGCGCCATCATGTCCACGATGCCGCAGGCCGTCTGAAACCACGGCAGCGAATAGGTCAGCTCCGGATTCATCACCGCGAACCGGGGACGGAGCAGGAACGGATAGCGCACCGATATCTTCTGATGCGTCTTCTCGTTCGTTATAACCGAGTTGCCGCTCCCCTCGCTGCCGGCGGCGGGGATGGTCAGCACAACGCCTACAGGCAGAGCCGCCATGGGCTTGGAAGTACCGTTGTAGAAATTCCAGAAATCCTCGGTCGTCACTGCTCCGAGAGCTATCCCCTTGGCTGCGTCGATGGGGCTGCCGCCGCCGATGGCAAGAAGGAAGTCGACACCCTCGGCCACAGCCTTGGCTATGCCGGCGTAAACGCTCTCGGCAGTCGGATTCGGGCTGATGCCTCCGAACTCCGTCCAGGCTATCCCTTCGGCGTCAAGCGACTTGGTCACCTCGTCAAACAGACCGTCCTTCTTGATGCGGTCGCTGCCATAGACTATCATCACCTTCTGCGCGCCATAACGCTTCAGCGCCGCGCCTGTTTCCGACTGAACGCCGCGTCCGAAGATAAACTCCGTGGGCGAGCAATATCTGAAATTTTCCATAATATTTTCTTTTGGGTTGCTACATTCCCGGACATACTTGCCGACACGGCACAGTATATCCCTATATACTAACAACGAAAATCCGCCCCTTTTCGCTCATCGGGCAGGCAAGTTTCTCATGCATCGTCCACTGCGACGGTCCATGCGTCGATGGTGCGCGTGTCGGGCGATATGTTGACGCCCACTTTCACCACAGGCTTGGGATTCAGCGAATTCTCGAACTGAAGGGCGTATTTTTTGTCGTCGATCTGCGCAAGCGCCTCCTCGGGAGTACCGCCATACTTGAACTCGATGATGTATATCTTCTTCGGGCTTTCCAGCACCATGTCCATACGGCCGTCGGACGTGCGCCGCTCCACGTCGACGCTGATACCCACCAGACGGCCTATTATCAGTATGTCCTTCTGCCACTGAGGCTCCTTGTTGGTATGGTTCATATACGGTATACCCGCTAAGAACGACTGCAGCTCATGCAGGAATCCGTCGATGTCGTCCTCTCTGACAAATCTTTTCAACGACCGCACGAAATTGTTGGTCTCCATCGCATCACGCCGACGCACGGCCAACAGCAGGTTATTGAAGAATCCACGGCGAACCTCGACGTTGGGATAACCCAACGTGTACTCGATCTCGTCGTCATCCTGATAATAATCCTTAATGGTCAGATATCCGGTGTAGTAGCAGGTCAGCGCAAGGTTATTGCCCAACACATCACCTGTGTCCAGTTCGGATTGCGAAACGACGGTTCCTTCCAGGTCAGGCGTACCCCAATCGTTCTCCAGGAACTGGTTCAGCAGACGCGTCGGAGTGCCCGATTGAAACCAGTAGTCTCCGATGCTACGGTCGAACAATGCGTTGACGACACTGAATGGATTGTACACATCTGTCAGGTCCCTGGAAAAATGGTAACCGTCATATTGCTTTTTCAAACGCTCCAGAGTCTCCTCGACAGTCCAGCCGTTCGCCTGAGCCATATCCTGAATTCCTTCGCCAAAATCATCGGCAAGTTCCTGCTTGGTGATACCGCATATCGCCGAATATGCAGGATTCAGAGAAATATCCTTCAGGTTATTCAGTCCGCTGAAGATGTTGATCTGTCCCAGTTTCCCCACGCCGGTCAGGAACACAAACTTGATATAGTCCGTATTGGCCTTCATCACGCGGTAGAAATCGTGCAGAATCTTGCGGTTTAATTGCTCCAGCTCCGGATTGCCATGAACGTCCACGATAGGGCTGTCATACTCGTCTATCAATATTACGACCTGCTTCCCGGTACGCTGATATATATCGATAATCAGATTGTTGAAACGGCCTTCGGGAGAGTCATCGGGATTCGGCATACCATATTCCGTTTCCCATCGGGACACGGACTCGGCCAAAGTTTTAGGAAGATCCTCCGGCGTATTATATCCACGGCGCGTAAAGTCCAGGCGCAGCACCGGATAAGCCGTCCACTCCTCCGGTTCCAGACGGTCGATGTCTAAGCCCTTGAACAGCTCCCGCTCGGCGCGGAAATAGCTGTCCATGGTGGATATCAGCAGACTCTTGCCGAACCGCCTGGGACGACTGAGAAAAAAATATTTTCCTCCATTCACAAGCTGATGCACGTACATCGTCTTGTCGACATACGCAAATCCATTCCTTCTTATCTCTCTGAAGCTCGACTCGCTTACCGGATACTTTATCATACGCTTTCTTTTACGAAGTCTACAAAGATAACAAATTTCAACGTAAACGGCAAAAAAGAAAAAGGGACGCGCCGGGCGTCCCTCGTGAGTTTCATGAATTCGAGAATCGTAAGCGTCCTATCGCTGACGCTGTCAGTCTTCCATCGCACCGCTGATAGCCTTGGCTATCTCGCGCATCTTCTCCGGATCCGGATCGGATATCTTGTTGGAGAAGTCCATGTCGCCCTCGCGCTGCAAGGGAACGAGATGGATGTGCGCGTGCGGCACTTCCAGACCCAGGACCGTCACTCCGACCTTGCGACACGGCATGGCCTTCTTGATTGCCTTGGCCACTTTCTTCGCGAACAGCACCATCCCGGTAAGTTCTTCGTCGTCGATGTCGAATATGTAATCGGTCTCATGCTTGGGCACCACCAGGGTATGGCCCCAGTTCACCGGATTGATGTCCAGGAATGCAAAATACCTGTCGTCCTCCGCTATCTTGTAGCTCGGAATCTCCCCGGCGATTATTTTTGAAAAAATGGTCATGGTTTTTGATTTTTAAGCCCGGCTCAGCCGGACCGTAGGGTTACGCAAGTGTCCGGAGGGCAGCTTTCAGTCCGGACAGACCGCTTGTATATAAGTTAATCAGGCCCGACGCATATACCGCTATATGCATCGGGCCGGGTATTAAATTTCGATTTTGATGATTTCAAAGTCCATTACGCCCGCGGGCACCTGGACCTTAACCTTGTCTCCTACGTGATGGCCTATCAGGGCCTTCGCTATGGGAGTGTTGCTCGCTATCTTCATCTCGCGCAGGTTGGCCTCGCTTTCGGTCACGATGGTATAGGTCATCTGCATTCCGTTGGCCACGTTCTTGATGGTGACCTTGTTCAGCAGCTGCACTTCCTCCGTGTTCAGCTTCGAGTCGTCTATGATGCGCGCGGTGGCCACCAGTTCCTTCAGCTTCGATATCTTCATCTCAAGCATCCCCTGGGCCTCCTTGGCCGCATCGTACTCGGCGTTCTCCGACAGGTCGCCCTTGTCGCGCGCCTCGGCTATCGCCTGTTTGATCAGGGGGCGCTGTGCCTCCAGTGCCGACAGCTCCTCCATCTTCTTGTTATACCCTTCCTGAGTAAGATATGTTGCCATTGCTATAATCAGTTACTGACAAAAATAGTGTTAAAAAATACCCCCGGGCAGCATTGATTCCGTCTCAATGTCCCAGGAGATGCTCCTTGCCGACTTGCGTCAGTGGTGTATTTCACGCCACAAAGTTAGCTAATTTTATTCATTCCACCAAAAAACTTCCGTTTTTAAATGATTTTTTATTAACTTTGACCTTTGGTAAAGACAAATGCTCATTATTAACGTAAAAATCGCCTTCTGGACAAGGCACCTTGATATATGACAATCAACGAAGCACAAGACGAGATAATAGATGAGTTCGAGGCCCTGGGACCCGACTGGATGGACCGTTACGCATACATCATCGAGCAGGGCAACACGCTGCCTCCGTTTCCCGAGGCCGACAAGACCGCGGCCAACCTGATAGAGGGATGCCAGAGCCGCGTATGGATCGCGGCCTCGCGCCCCGACGGCCGGCACATTCATTTCGAGGCCGACTCCGACGCCCTTATAGTCAAGGGAATCGTGGCCCTGCTGATGCGTGTGCTCAACGACCGCACTCCGCGCGAGATACTGGACGCCGACCTGTATTTCATCGACCGCATCGGCCTGGCCTCCCACCTGTCGCCGACCCGCAGCAACGGCCTCCTGGCCATGGTGAAGCAGATACGCGACTACGCCACCGCCTACAACCTCCTGGACAATGCGTAACGGGAGTTAAAAGAGTTAAAGGAGTTGAAAAAGTTAAGAAAGTTAAGATAATACCAAATACCGACCAACAACCGCACTGTTATCTTAACTCTTTAAACTTTCTAAACTTTCTAAACTAAACAGAAATCAATCAACAATAACACAATATATGCTACTATCGATTTCGCAATTCTGGCAGGAACATTCGGCTTTGGCCATCCTGCTGTGCATCCTGGTGATAGTGATACCGCTGCTGGTATTCTACTGCATCAAGGCACACCGTGACCACCCCAAGGGACTGATACCGGCGGCCATCGCCAACATGGGCGAGCGCTTCGGCTATTACATCATGAACGCCGTGCTGCTGCTGTTCCTCTGCTCCAAGTTCGGCATCAGCGACGCCGCCGCCGGCTGGATCTACGCCGTATTCTATTTCCTTATCTATGTGCTCAGCCTCCCCGGCGGCATGATAGCCGACCGCACGCAGAAATACAAGGGCACCATCATCAGCGGTCTGCTGGCCATGGCCATAGGCTACGCGCTGCTGTCCATCCCCGTCTTCTCCGACGGCCCCGCCGGAGGCGTGTCATGGGTACTGGTGTTCACATGCTTCGCGCTGTTCATCATCGCGTTCGGCAACGGTCTGTTCAAGGGCAACCTGCAGGCCATCGTCGGCCAGCTCTACGACAACTTCGAGGCCGAGGCTGCCAAGAAAGGCCCCAAGGAGCTGGAGATTGCCAAGAGCCGCCGCGACTCCGGTTTCCAGATCTTCTACGTGTTCATCAACATCGGCGGCGTGATCGCTCCGTTCATCGCCCCGCTGCTGCGCGAGTTCTGGCTCAAGGCACACCACCTGGCTTATAACGCCGACCTGCCCCGTCTCTGCCATAAACTGCTCAACGACGCCGGCAACATGTCGGCCGGCGACCACGCCAACCTCGTCGAGCTGGCCGACAAGGTCGGTTACGAAGGAGCCGTAGACAGCGGCTTCTGCACGCAGTATCTCGAGATATTCAACACCGGCGTCCACTTCTCGTTCATCGCCTCGGTTGTGGCCATGCTCATATCTCTCGCAGTGTTCGCATGGGTCATGAAGCGCCTGCCCAACCCCGTGAAGAAAGCCAAGAACGACAGCAATGTATCCGCTGCCGACGCCGCTCACGACGCCAAGGAGATCAAGCAGCGCATGTTCGCCCTCTACGCCGTGCTGCTCGTGGTGGTGTTCTTCTGGTTCTCGTTCCATCAGAACGGCCAGTCGCTGTCGGTATTCGCCCGCGACTTCGTCAAGACCGACAACGTCGCTCCCGAGATATGGCAGTGCATCAACCCCTTCTTCGTGATTGTGCTCACCCCCATCATCATGTGGATATTCGCCGCCCTGGCACGCCGCAACAAGGACATCTCCACCCCCAAGAAGATTGCCTTCGGTATGGCCATCACCGCCATGGCGTATGTATTCCTTATGATAGTGTCCATAGTCTTCAACTATCCTTCGGGCGAGGAATTCAAGGGACTCGCCGAGGCTGTCAAGGAGTCGATGAAGGCAGGCCCCGTCGTGCTGATACTGACATACTTCTTCCTCACGGTGGCCGAGCTGTTTATATCGCCCCTCGGACTGTCGTTCGTATCCAAGATCGCGCCCAAGCATCTGCAGGGCATCTGTCAGGGACTGTGGCTGTCGTCCACGGCCATCGGCAACCTGTTCATCGCCCTTGGCGTCACGATGCTCAACTCCTTCCCCTACCAGTGGGAATGCTGGGCCGTATTCGCCGGTCTCTGCCTCCTGTCCATGACCGTGATGTTCTCCATGGTCAACTGGCTGGAGCGCGTCACCAAGTAACGCCGTAACACCCGCATCACCGCGACTCAACCACAGCGCCTGCCCCTCATCCGGCAGGCGCTCCTTATATTTTAGCTCATCCTCTTTCGGAACGTCCTATGATGTTTCTCAGCATATTTCATTGCCGTTTGCGAAACTTTCACTAAATTTGCGAGTGGATAACAAATTTTATCGACATGGAAACTGATATAAACCGATTAAAAGTAATTTTAGCAGAAAAGAAACGGACAAATAAATGGTTATGCGAACAATTAAATGTGAATCCATCAACTGTCTCAAAATGGTGTACGAATAGTTCTCAACCAGATTTGCCTACCTTAGTTAAAATTGCCAAGTTATTGGAAGTTAATGTTGATGATTTGCTAAACACCAAAATTGTAGAATTATAAAGCATCCGCTATGTTCTATAAGATTATCGAGAAAAAAAGAGAGGAATGGCTTAGCTCTCCGAGTTGCGTCATTACTGATCTTATATCTTATATCGAACATCAGCATAAGATGCGTGATGCTCAGATTGAGTCTATAAAAACATATTTGTTCCTTAAGATTGAATGTCAGAATCGTCCGTTATGGGAGTTATTTGCTTCCGGTAAGTTTAATTATACAAATGTTGACAACCTTGAGGTCAATAGAGTAACACGGGAGGTTCTTGAATCTAATCCTGCCGCATTGGCATTGTGGGAATATGCTTCTATATCCGATGAAAATGGCAATGTTAACTCGCCTAAAATTTTAGAGGCTATTAAAAAGTCTCCGGATTCAATTGATTATGTCAGTGTCATCAAAGATTTGTTTTCCAATGTCAGCTATCCGGATTATCTGTTTAGCATACCTATGGGTGCCGGAAAGACCTACTTGATGGCAGCTTTGATTTATCTAAACCTTTATTTTGCCATTGCTGAGCCAGACAATCCCATATTTGCTCATAATTTCATTCTGTTTGTTCCTTCGGGCTTGAAATCTTCCATTGTACCAAGTCTTAGAGATATTCAGAATTTCAATCCATTATGGATTCTGCCTGACCCGGTTGCATCACAGTTGAAAAACCTGATTCAATACGAATGGCTTCAGGAGTCTTCTTCAGCTTCAAAAAGCAATATAGTGAAGAATCCGAATGCTCGTAAAATCAGTATGCAGGTTGCAAAACCGAATCTTATGGGATTGGTCGCTGTGACGAATGCGGAGAAAGTTATTCTTGACAGAGTTGACAAAGACTTCAATATTGATGCATCCATTTTAAAATCACTATCTGAAGAAGACCGCAAAGAATACGAAGCCACATTACAGGCGAATGAACTGCGAGATCAAATCGGCCTCATTCCCGGATTGTGCATACTCATTGACGAAGTCCACCATGCCAGCGATGACCAAAAGCTACGCAAGGTAGTAAACAAATGGATGGAACAGAGTAACTTTAACTCGGTACTTGGGTTTTCGGGGACTCCTAACATGGATCCATCGGCAAAGATTAAGATTACAGATAATCTCTCTGTCAAATGCACGCAGTATGCAAATGTTGTTACCTTCTATCCGTTGATAAAAGGCATCGGCAACTTCCTGAAGATTCCTGTTGTACGTCATTCCAATCTCGACTCAACAGAAATTATAAACAGAGGACTGCGCGAGTTCTTCGATAGTTACGCCGACACCGTCTATTCCAATGAAGCTTCTGCAAAAGTCGCAGTCTATGCTCCCTCAATAGCCGTGCTGGAAGAAGAAATTTATCCCGCGGCTTACGCAGTTTGCGCTGAAATGGGAATTAATCCGACCGAGACAATTCTGAAATACCATAAGGGCAATTCTTCGTATAAGGTAGATGAAGATGCTCAGTTTGAGTTCTCTACCCTTGATTCGCCATTATCTAAGAAGAGAATCATCTTATTAGTCGGTATTGGACGCGAGGGTTGGAACTGCAAAAGTCTTACAGGGGTGATTCTATCTCAACGCAATGCCTGCCCTCAGAATATGGTATTGCAAATCAGTTGCCGTTGTCTGAGAGAAGTTGATAACGCGCATATGGAAACAGCTCTGATTTGGCTCAATAAGTTCAATGCGGAAAAGCTTAATCAACAGTTACAGGAACAACAGTACACGACAATCGCAGAATTTGGAGGTAAAAAGCCTGATGACCTCATTACCATACAACGATACTCACGTATGGAGAGGTTAAAATTGCCTCCTATAAACTACTATCAGATAAAAATAAACTACAATACAGTCGAAACAGCACAGGTAGCAAATATTGGTGAACATCTGAGAACATATCAATTGCCTCATGTTGATTCAACCATCATTTACACGCAGAGATTCGATCAGTCAAATACGGCATCTGAAAGCACCGTAGGGTATGGCATGACGGAAATAGCGAATTTCCGTCTTTGGCTTGATTTGATTGTCAAAGAAAGCCTCGGACTACTGTCTATAGATACCCTCACCCAATATGAAGCTGAACTAAAGCTTTTGTTTGAAAAAATTACTGTCAGAAATGGTGAGAATCTTGTCTATAATACTGATATTGACCAAAGCAAAGTACGCTCAGATATAAGAAATAGTTTTGCTGTGCGACGCAGCTTCAACACTAAGGAAGAGTTAGTACCGGAAGAAGCATCATTGCTCAAAGTCAATGCTCTAAAGTCGCCAATTGAAGACAGTAAAACTGCAATTTATTCTCCATCTCAGGAAAAAGTTGCAGAGATTGTGAGTCAGGATAGCAAGCCGGTTGAAACAATATCTGAAGAAATCCGAAGATATCTTATCGAGCACGGGCTACCGTTACCTGATGTCGAGAAATCGGTCAATGACCGCACTTACCAATATCTCCCTTACCATCTTGATAGTAAGTTGGAAGAAGATTATCTGTATAGTGTAATTAATCATATAAAATCCGTTCCCGGTGTTGAATTCTACTTCAATGGGGATGACACACTAACTGATTTCCGTATTCGATGCTACACAAAGCGTGGTAGAGCTTGGAAGTTAGATGGCTACTACTATCCTGATTTCATTATGCTTACTCGCAATTCAGACAACACAATAAACAAAATTGTGATTGTCGAAACCAAAGGTGAAGGATTCGCAGATAAGTTTATTCCTCGCAGGCAATTCATGGATGATGTCTTTATCAAGCTTAATAATGCTAAATTCGGACGTGAACGATTCCAATTTCTCTATATTGAAGATACACTTGACAAAGAAGCGCGTCTTCAAAAGACAATCAACAAAATCAATTCATTCCTTCTAAACAGATAAAGCAATGTCTATCAAATACGTTCCATATTTTCCTTCAACTGTAGCAGGTCAGGCTGTGCTGGACAACTTTGTCCGCACACAACGCATCCTAAAGTATAGAGAGAGTGACAAAGTAACCGAGCGCATAGTTCGAGGAATGCCATTGTATGAGGTAAAGGAGACAGAGCATGTCGGAGACGGTAACTCTGACAATATGATAATACATGGAGAATGTGTTTCAGCATGTGCCTATCTTAACGAGCAAGGAATAAAGGTCGACTTAGTTTACATCGACCCACCATTTGCCAGTGGTGCCGATTATGCAAAGAAAATATATATCCGAAGAAATCCCCTTGTTGCAAAGGTCATTAAACAAGCGGAACAGGAACTTGAGGATGATGAGCTGAAAGCTTTTGAAGAGAAAATGTATGGTGACATCTGGGACAAAGAGAAATATCTTAACTGGATGTATGAGAATCTTATGGCAATCCGCTCAGTCATGAGTGAAAATGCCTCTATCTATGTGCATCTCGACTACCATATAGGTCACTATGTAAAAATTCTTCTTGATGAGATTTTTGGAGAGGATAACTTCAGAAATGAAATTATCTGGAAACGCTCAACCGCACATAGTGATGCTGAGTTTTATGGTAACAACTTTGATTGTATCTATTTTTATACTAAGTCACAGGATGATTATAATTTCAACACAATATTTCAGCCCTATGATGAGTCATATATTGCCAGATTTACTCAAACAGATGAAAATGGACGAAAATGGGAAAGTGGCAATCTTACAGCAAAAGGGTTAAGTGGAGGTGGTTATGATTACACATATAAAGGTTGCCGTTCACTGTGGCGAATGCCTATTGAAACAATGAAAAAGATGGATGAAGAAGGGCGGCTTCATTTTACAAAAAATGGAGGTATTCGATCTAAAGTATATTTAGATGAACTACCCGGCATGCCTTCTCAAGCTATGTGGTTAGACATTAAACCAATAAACTCTCAGGCTAAAGAAAAAGAAGGCTATGCCACTCAAAAGCCAGAGGCATTGCTTGAGCGCATTATCAAAGCAAGTAGCAATAAGGGGATGGTAGTGGCTGACTTCTTTGGCGGAAGTGGTGTCACAGCCGCCGTTGCAAACAAATTGAATCGCAAATTCATACATACTGATATAAACATCAACAGTATCCAAACCGCACGCGACCGTCTGAAATCAAATGGAGCAAGCTTTGCTATCAAGAAAGTACAGGATGGTGTTACACTCTACCGTAATCCTATTCAAACAAAAGATGCAATCACTCGCATCATACTCGGACTGAGAGTTGATCCGTCAATCGGCTCAATGTGGGTTGGCAGCATTATGGATACTACATATGGTTCATCGCCGGTATATGTGCCTGACTTGATGGATTCTTCGTCAAGAGTTCTCGATATTGTCACGCTCAATCGTATTATCAATGATGCTATGCCGCAGTTGCCCCCGACAACAAAACGCGTCATCATCTACTATGTTGATATTATTGACCGTCAGGAACTCGAAGACTTCATAAAGGACAACAACGACACTGTCATAGAGATAGAACTCCGCGATCTTAAGGAGTTGCTTGACAATGCAATTCTGCAGGACGATGTCGAGTACACAATAAGTGAAGACCCGACTAAAATGGTGGATGTCTTCACCGTTGCTATAACACGATTCTACAGTGACCGTGTTAGCCATAAGATAAACGAGTTCAACCAAAAGGCTATGGCTAACTCAAAGAAAAAGTTTGTGCCAATCGAACTTAGTCTTGAGGGCCTTGAAGCCATAGAGACGGTTTCACTCGACTGCACAACATCCGAGGAAAATGCTCCGTGGCATAGCGATTCAGAGATTAAAATCGAGAAGGACAGCACCATCACTCTCAATGGCCGTAAGACCTCCGATTTTTGGGATGGCACAATCCACTCGGACGCCAAACCTCTTCGCATGAAAATCCGCAACATCTGCGGCGACGAAACAATAACGAATTTAACTATGTGAGAATTATGACGGAAAAAGATGCCATACTACAGATACAATTACGAGCAGATAGATGGGATGATAATTCTCTCGTGAAATCATTTGTAAAGGTAGGTCCGTTAATTCCTCTATTGGATAGCGAAAATAATCAAATTATTTTTGGACGCCGAGGGACAGGAAAAACGCATGTTTTGAGATACTTTAAAAGTATCAAAGATGGGCAAAATGATTGTTGCATATTTATAGACCTTAGAAAAATTGGGTCTTCAAATAGCATCTATGCAGATCCATCACTCCCTATAGAACAGCGAGCATTAAGATTTTTTATTGATATAATCAAAGTATTATCTGATGAGATAATATCATATATCACTATGTCCGATGAGCACAAGGAAGCATATCTTAATGAAATAACTCCTTTATTAGACCAACTTAATCAGACATGGACTAAATCTGCCATTATGGGTGACGTCGTTAGCGAATCATCCACAATTGATAAAAGTTCTCATGAATATAATTCTGGCATATCCCTTGGCCCATCTGATTGGAACTTAAATATTTCAGCCAAAGATATAGATACTGTTAATCAGAGTACTACATTAAAACTTTCAGGGAGATACTATGCCTATATAAATCTTCTGGAGGCAACATCTATCCTCCAGAAAGTAGCTGATATTTTATCCCCACATAAAATATGGTTAATCTTTGATGAATTCTCTGAACTCCATCCTGATTTACAGGTTGTTTTAGCTGATATTCTTAGAAGAATAATCTGCCCAGTCCGTGGAATTACCTTTAAGATTGGAGCTATTGAACACAGATCATATTTCAGGCATGCTACAACCGGCTCGAATTATTTGGGGATTGAACTTGGTGCAGATGTGTCTACCATTAACTTAGATGAGTTAATGGTATTTGGAAACAATCATGCGTCTTCACTGTTATTTTTCAGAAATTTGCTATTTCAAAGAGTAAATACAATCTTACCTCAAGAGAATAGTATTGCAAGTTCTGATGACTTAGTGAAGTTACTTTTCACTCAAGAAAGTTGTTTCGAAGAATTGGTGTTAGCCGCAGAAGGAGTACCTCGTGACTTTTTTAATGTCTTACACAAAGCAATTATGCTTGACTATTACAATCGAATCTCTATTCCTGTTATAAGAAAAGCAGCCCGAAATTGGTTTGATGAAGATAAGCGAGGGTCAATCAGTGCTATTCCAAATACAAGTGGACTACTTGATTGGATTATATCTGATGTGATCAATACTCGGCAAGCACGTGCTTTTATGCTCAAAAGCAACGAAAACGACAATCTAATAAACTATCTTTATGATGCCAGGATTTTACATATAATCAAGCAGAATGTTTCCAGTAAAGACACTCCCGGTGCGAGATATAACGTATATTCGATAGATTATGGCTGCTATGTTGACTTGATAAATACCGCGAGAGCACCGAAAGGGTTGTTTGAAGATGAAATAGAGGATGATCGAACAGAATTTATTAATGTACCTCGAGATGATTATCGATCAATCAGAAGAGCTATATTAGATTTGTCAAAATTCTATTCATCTATCTCGTCATAATACAGTTTCATATGAGCTATGACACTTTATGACACAAAAGTTTAACATGTTTTGAATAAACAAGATTTCAATACTTCAACACTTTCAAAGGCATAATAAATCGGCCAGAGAATGAGAGGACGGATTTGTTTTAGGCTGAGTTATTTTATTTTAGGTTCTGTTCCCTTAACTTTTTTTGACATTTATGTGTTTATATGGAAAAATAGAATTAATTTTGCAGAGTTTTTCAGAAACTGTCTGTACTTCACATTAAATATATAACTGATACAGGCCGTTTCACAGAGGAAGAAAGAGAGGAATACAGCAGTGATTCGTCATTATTTCCACATCAGCGCATTGACGGCGGCCATCCTGCTGCTGGTGCCGTCGGGTGGCTGTAACCGACAGAGCCGGGACACGGCCATAGCCGATTCCGACTCCGTCGCGACCGCGCCGGCCGAGTATTATCATGCCGACAACGATATCGCCATGACCGTCCGGAGCCTTGTCGACGCCCTCAGCATCGGCGAGCGCCTCGATTCCGTCAACTATGATTTCAAGGGAGTCCTGACCGACGGCCAGGGCCGGCCCCTGTACACCGACATCACCGGCACACCCGGCATCTGGGAAGTGGACGTCACCTCACCCACCTCGGCCGTGATCCGCAACACCAACATAGGCGACCTCCTTCCCTGGGACCTGGAGCATTACCTGGTCCAGACCCTGAACCTTGACGAAAGCGACATGATTCCTCCCTCGCCTCAGGTCCACGCCGACGCCGACATCCACCGCGTGGAGTATGACTTCGGCAGCGGATACCTGCGCATCGAGACGCGCAAGGTCATAGCCGACGGCATGGAGGGGGCGCTGATGAACATAACGACCGCAAAGAAACCCGATGGAGCTGAAAACCGCGCTATATCTCGTCCCGTCTGAGCTGAGCCACGCTCCGCTCACCGATGTGCTACCCGCCGGAAACCTCGGCGTGGTCAGGGAGTTGCGCCATTTCATCGTGGAGAACCTGCGCTCGGCGCGCCGTTTCCTGCGCCGCTGGGACCCGGCATTCCCCATCGACGAATGCTCCTTCCATGAACTGAACACCCACACCGACCGCGCCGTCATATCCGCATGGCTCGACCCTCTGCGCCGGGGCACTCCCATGGGACTGCTCAGCGACGCCGGATGTCCCGCCGTGGCCGATCCCGGCTCCGACATCGTCTCCATAGCCCAGAAAGAGGGCCTTCAGGTCATACCTCTCGTCGGTCCTTCGTCCATATTGCTGGCGCTGATGGCCAGCGGATTCAACGGCCAGGGGTTCGCCTTCAACGGCTATCTGCCGCAGGACCCCCAGGCGCGACGTCAGCGCATACTTGATCTGGAACGCATCGCCGCACGCGCAGGCCAGACACAGATATTCATCGAAACGCCTTACCGCAACAACGCCATGGTCAAGGCCCTGGCCGAGACCCTGCGCCCCGACACGCTGCTGTGCGTGGCCGCGGACATCACCGACCCCGACGCCGAGTCCATCAGGACCCGCGCCGCAGCCAAATGGCGCTCGGCCAGATATGACTACGACAAGCGTCCCGCCATATTCCTGATCCACGTGCCTCAGTCCGCACCGCCGGCTGCCAGGAAAGGAGGTGCGCGTCGATGAGTCCGCGTTACGTCCGCACTCTCCAGCCCATGCTTCCGTTCGAGGAATTCGAGTCCGATTTAGCCGTCAGTCCCGCCGACGACCTGAAGGTGGACGACCCGCTGTATTTCATGTCGTTCGGTTCCGGATCGAGCGGCAACAGCTGTTATATAGGCACCGGCCGCGGCGGCATAATAGTGGACGCCGGCGTCAAGACCGACCACATCGAGATGTCGCTGCGCAAGCATGGCATCAAGATGCAGGACGTCAAGGCACTGCTCCTGACCCACGACCACTCCGACCACGTGCGCTATGCCTACTCGCTGCTGCGCACCAACCGCCACATGTCGCTCTACTGCACGCCCCGCGTGCTGAACGGCATACTGCGCCGCCACAACATATCCAAACGCATCAAGGACTATCATTCCCCTATCTTCAAGGAGATACCCTTCAAGGTGGGACGTATTGAGATTACAGCTTTCGACGTGCCGCACGACGGCAGCGACAACATGGGCTTCTCGATGCAGTTCGGCCGTCACCGTTTCGTGTTGGCCACAGACCTCGGCGAAGTGGCCGGACGCGCCGATTTCTACATGCGGCAGGCCAACTATCTGGTGATAGAGGCCAACTACGACGCCGACATGCTCCGCACGGGCCGTTATCCCGAATACCTCAAGGCCCGCATCGCCACAAGCAACGGACATCTGGACAACATGCAGACAGCCCGCTTCCTGGAATCGGCCGTCAATCCCGAACTGAAATATGTGTTTCTCTGCCATCTGTCGCTCGACAACAACACGCCTGCCAAGGCGCTGAAGGCCGTGCGCGACGTGCTCGAGACCGGAGGGCGCCGTGTCGGCAACGCCATGACCGAAGTCACCGACCACACCGCCGACATCCAGCTCTCCGCCCTCCCCCGCTTCGAATCCTCCCCCCTCTACATCTTCCGCTAAGCATCGTCACTCACTTCACGACGTCAATGACTGGAATGACGACGTCCACGTCGTCAACATCAGGGCGGTGAGGACACCTCCCCTCCAGTCACAGCTGATAATCGAGGCACGGTCGGCCTTTACACATTTCCATTATTGGCCGAAATTTGTTAACTTTGCAGATATGTCACCCCATCTCATTGAGAGATGGTAGATATTATTCGGCTATGACTCTTAAATATGCGTTTCGCATAACTCATATTGACAATATTCCATACATAGAAAAGTATGGAATCACCCGTGCTGCCTCACCTCTACGCGACCCTAATTATGTGAATATAGGAGATAGCGACGTAATAAAAAAGAGAGCCAGTCGAAACATCAAGAATTATAGACTCAACGAATACATTCCCTTTTATTTAGGTCCACGTTCACCCATGCTGTATGTAATACAACATGGCTATAATGGAGTGTTGCAAGTCAATGCAGAACTGATTGTCTACTGCGTTATTCGACTTGCAGATCTCATAGACGGAGACAAGGAATGTATATTCTCGGACGGTCATGCATTAAGCGCGTTGACTAAATTTTACCGGAAGGATCAATTGCCTCGGATTGACGATATCGTCAATTACGATGATGTCTATTGTCCGCATTGGAATTCAGAAACGGATCTGGACCTAAAACGTCGAAAAGAAGCTGAGTTGTTAATAAAAGAAGATATTGAGCCTCAGCTTGTCTGCGGATATGTGGTGTATAATGAAACAGCAAGACAACGTTTGGTTGGCACAGGGATTCCCGTGAATAAGATTGTTGTCAGGTCAAGTTATTATTTTTAGGATTATGATACATTACGTCAAAGGAAATTTATTTGAGAGTACAGCCCAGGCACTCGTCAACACTGTCAATACGGTTGGAGTGATGGGGAAAGGTATCGCTTTACAATTCCGCGAAGCATTTCCTGAAAATTATAGAATTTATCGCAATGTATGCCTAAAAAAAGAACTCAATGTGGGACAGATGCTTGTAGTGACTGATTCCAATCCTCTGATTGGAATCAAAACAATCATTAATTTCCCAACCAAGACGCATTGGCGCCTTCCCTCTGAATATTCATACATTGAAGAAGGGTTACAATCCTTAAGACAAGAAATAGCTGTCAGAAACATTAAATCAATTGCTATTCCTCCTTTAGGTTCTCATAATGGCGGCCTGGACTGGCATCGAGTAAAACCTATGGTAGAGAACGCATTAACCGATTTAGACTGTGACGTGTATATTTATGAGCCATCTCAGGATATAATAGACAAATTGAAATCCGAACGCGTTAAGCTTACTCCTGCCCGCGCCATGCTCCTGACCATGTTTAAGGATTTGATAGACAACGGGGAGTTTGCTTCAGTTTTTGCGGCTGAGAAACTAATATATTTCATGCAACGTTTCGGTGGCAAAGAGATCTTCAGAATTGATTTCAAACCTTACTATTACGGACCATATTCCGGTGGAAAAGTAGCCCACATGCTATACGCTCTTAATGGAAGCTATATCCAAGGCATGGGCGGAATGGACGCACGTCCTTTCGACTATATATGGCTGCTGAAAGATGCAGGACAGGAAGCATGGCGATATCTGGAAAGTCTACATGAGGCGCAAAACATTAAGGACATTTGTATTAAAACCCAGACATTTCTGCAAGAATATTATTCCAACTATTCGCTTGAGCTACTGTCATCAGTAGACTATCTCCTCAATACAGTTCCGGCTCTGCAAAACTGGCGATATGAATCCAGAGATTACGTATTGGATACATTGGCCGACGAAATATCAAGATGGAGTAAACGCAAGGAGCAGATTTTCAACAAAAATCATCTTGCAGACGCATATCATTACATTGCAGGGCAAGATGCTCTGTGGCAAGCATAGAACCATAGAATATGGAGACAGCGATACCCGAGGGATTCAAGGAGATGGTGCGGGGGATGCAGGGCATTGACGGCGAGGCATTACTCGCAGCGCTCGACACGCCGTCGCCCGTCAGCATCAAGATAAACAGGCGAAAGGTAAAGGACGGCTCGCCTCAGGCCGTGGCCGAGACTTTGGACTACGGGGACATGAAGCCGGTGCCGTGGTGCGCGTCAGGTTTCTACCTGCCGGCGCGGCCGCAGTTCACGCTCAATCCGCTGCTGCATGCCGGCGTGTTCTATGTGCAGGAAGCCGGCTCGATGTTCTATGAGTCGATTGTTCAGGAATTGGCCGCCGACCTGCCTCCCGGCCTCGTGCTGGACGCTTGTGCAGCTCCCGGCGGCAAATCCACCTCCATACTCAACGCCCTGCCCGACGGATGGACGCTGGTCAGCAACGAATTCGTGCCGGCACGCGCCGCCGTGTTGCGCGAGAACCTGCTGAAATGGGGCTATCCCGACATCGTCGTCACAAACAGTCCGGTATCGGCTTTGGCCAAGGGCGGCCCTCTGTTCAGCATCGTGGCCGTGGACGCCCCCTGCTCGGGCGAAGGAATGATGCGCAAGGAACCGGTGGCCCGCTCGCAATGGAGCCCCGGCCTGGTGCAGCAATGCGCCGCCTTGCAGCGTGAAATACTCGCCGACGCCGTCGACGCCCTCCTGCCCGGCGGAATTCTGATTTATTCCACCTGCACGTTCAACACCGCCGAGGATGACGACAACCTGCAGTGGCTGGTCGACAACTTCGGCCTTGAACCGATTCAGCTGCGATGCGCCGCGCTCGTACCGGGTCATGCCGACAATCCCTCCCCCAACCATGCCGTGCGGTTCATGCCGCACATCACCGACAGCGAAGGCCTGTTCGTGGCCGCGCTCCGCAAACCGGGCGAACTCCGGCCTGTCAGGAATCCTGAGGCGAAACTCTCCCAACTGCTGAAAGGCTGCAGGGTGCTGTGCGACGGTTATCCGGAGCCGGTCATGAAGGGTAAGAACCTGATTCCCGACCCCACGGCAGCGCTTGACGTCACCTTCGACGCAAACAAATATCCACGGGCTGACGTTGACCTTACGACGGCCCTCGACTATCTGAGGCATAACGCCATAACCCTGCCCGCCGGTTCCCCTACAGGCGTGACGGTGCTGACCTACAAGGGATTCACCCTCGGCTTCGTCAAGAACCTCGGGAACCGCGCCAACAATATGTATCCCAAAGAATGGAGAATAAGAAACCTGTAAAAGCCGACCGCAGCGCCATTTTTCCCGTCGTGGGGATGATGTGCGCCGTTTGCGCCAACACCGTCGGCAAAACTGTGTCTAACATAAAGGGCGTGACTTCGGCCGACGTGAATTTTGCCGCCGGCACCCTAAGCGTGTCGTGGGATTCCTCGCTGACCGATCCCGAGGAGATGGCCCGCGCCCTCGACCAGGCCGGTTATGCACTCATTTCCGACCACGACGAGGCACAGGCACAGCAGGAGGCCGCCATGCGTGAGGAACGCGAGTTTAATTCCCTGAAACGCCGTATGATAACGGCATGGGCCATCACCATTCCCTTAGCCGCGCTCTGCATGGCCCACCTGCATTTCCCCGGTGCCGACTGGCTTTATACCGTCATGGCGGCCGTGGTAATGTTCTGGTGCGGCGCAGGATTCTACAAGCGCGGATTCAAGGCCCTGTTGGCAAAGGCTCCGTCGATGGACACCCTCGTGGCCATATCCACATTAGTCAGTTTCCTTTTCTCGCTGTTCAACACCATCTGGCCGGAATATCTGTCCAGCCGGAGCATGACGCCCGAACTGTATTACGAAGGAAGCGCCATGATCATAGCCTTCGTGCTGACGGGAAAATTCATGGAGGGCAGCAGCCGCCGTCATGCCGGCGACGCCCTGAAGGCCCTGATGGGACTGCAACCGTCGTCGGCGGTCAAAATCGAATCCGACGGCTCGCAGCGAACGGTGGAGATCTCATCGATACGCCCCGGCGACACGTTGTTGGTACGTCCCGGCGACCGCATACCCGTTGACGGCACGGTCGAGAACGGTCCGGCCTCCGTTGACGAAAGTATGCTTTCGGGCGAACCGATTCCTGTAGAGAAAACCGACGGCGACAACGTCACGGCCGGAACACTCTGCATCAACGGCTCACTGCGCATCACGGCACGCCGTGTGGGAGCGGCCACCGAGCTGGCACGCATCATAGCCTCCGTGCGACGCGCACAGAGCTCCAAGGCTCCCGTGCAGCGCCTCGTGGACCGCGTCAGCGCTTTCTTCGTACCGACCGTCATCTGTCTGGCCATCCTTACCTTCATAGTGTGGATATGCGTCGACCCTGACTATCTGCCGCAGGCATTCGTCACCTCCATCTCGGTATTAGTTATCGCCTGTCCCTGCGCGTTAGGACTGGCCACGCCCACGGCCATCATGGTAGGGATAGGTCGCGCCGCCTCCAACGGCATCATCATCAAAGACGCCTCCGCGCTTGAACAGATTTCACGTACTGACACAATCCTGTTTGACAAAACCGGCACCCTAACGACCGGCCACCCGAAAGTAACCGACATATTTTTCAGCGATACACTCACCGAAGAACAGCGCCGCGAGACCGAGCAGGTGCTCTATGGTGCCGAATCGCGAAGCGCCCACCCGTTGGCCGAAGCCATCTGCGAGTATCTGCGTGACCGGAATGTGCAGCCTGCCGAACCCGACGAGTTCCGCTATGAAGCCGGCTCGGGAATATTCTGCACTACGGAGGGCAAGGAGTATGCCATCGGTGCTCCGCGCCTGGCAGATAAATCAGCCGACTTAACGTTGCGTATGCACATTGCCGACATGGAGCGCGACGGACTGAGCATTATCGTAATGATGCAGGGAGACACGCTGCTGTTGGCCTTAGGAGTGCGCGACACACTCCGCCCCGAGGCCACCGACACCGTCGCCAAACTGAAAGCCGACGGCATCACCCCGATATTGCTGACGGGCGACCGCCGTAACGCGGCCCTGACGGTGGCACATCAGGTCGGCATAGAGACGGTGATAGCCGAGACACTTCCCGCCGACAAACTCAAGGAAGTGGAACGGCTGCAGAAAGAAGGGCATTACGTGGCCATGTGCGGCGACGGCATCAACGACGCCGAGGCACTGGCAAAGGCCAATGTCTCGATAGCCCTGGGCGGCGGCTCCGAAATCGCCATGGAGACGGCACAGCTCACCCTGGCCGGAGGCAACATCGCCATGATTCCCACAGCAATCTCGCTGTCTAAAAAAACGCTACGCATAATACGCGAGAACCTGTTCTGGGCGTTTATATATAATGTGATAGGAATCCCGCTGGCAGCCGGTGTGCTGTACCCGCTCGGCTTCCTGCTCAACCCCATGATAGCCTCGGCCGCCATGGCGCTGAGTTCCGTATGCGTGGTGACCAACTCGCTGAGACTCCGCAAGATAAAGATATAATCCGAAATAAATAGACATAACGATATGAAATTCAAGACGAATGCGCGTTGCGCCGGCTGCAAGGCAGCGATAATGGATGCCGTGACCAGGAAGTTTCCCGATGCCGAATGGCAGATGGAGGTGGAGAGCGCCGACAAGGTGCTGGAATGCCACGGCATTCCGGAGGATGCCGAGCATGCCGCCGAGGTGATCAAGACCATCGAGGAGACCGGTTTCAAGGGAAGCTGGATGCAACAGACCGGCTATTGATGTCCGAACATCGGCTATTGATGCCTGAAGGCTGGCAGGAACGTACCGAACGGCTTATAGGTCAGGAAGCTATGCAGCGCCTGGCCCGGGCGCGTGTGTTCGTGGCCGGCGTGGGTGGCGTGGGCGGTTATGCCGCCGAGATGTTGGCGCGCTCCGGCATAGGCCACCTCACGGTAGTGGATGCCGACAATGTGGCGCCATCCAACATCAACCGCCAGATCATAGCGCTGCATTCCACCGTCGGACAGCCCAAGACCGCGCTGTTCGCCGCACGGTTCAGCGACATAAACCCTGACATTTCGGTCGATGCCCGGCAGGAATACATCACGCCCGACAATGTGCCGGAACTTCTTGACGGCCATTACGATTACGTCATAGACGCCATCGACACGGTGGCGCCTAAGATGGCGCTGATATGCCATTGCCTGGAGCATCGCATCCCCGTAATCAGCAGCATGGGCGCCGGCGGCCGCATCGACCCTACGCAGGTGGGATATTTCGACATATCGCAGACGCGCAACGACGGGCTGGCGCGTGTGGTGCGTCAGCGGTTGCGCAAAATGGGCATCAACCGTGGCCTGAAGGTAGTGGCCAGCATCGAGGTGCCCCATTCCCGCGCGCTGATTAGTCTGGACGAGCCCAACAAGAAGTCCAGTTTCGGCACCTTAGCCTCGATTCCTTCAATTTTCGGCATTTTCCTGGCCAACCATGTCATTACTACAATTACATGCTTGAAATAATAGACATAAACAAACATTACGGCTCGCTTCACGTGCTGAAAGACGTGAACCTGACCATCGGCGAGAAGGAGATCGTGACCATCCTCGGGCCGTCGGGCGCCGGTAAGACAACGTTGCTTCAGATAGCGGGCACGCTCGACACTCCCGACTCGGGCCGCATACTCTACGACGGCGAGGCCGTGCAGGGGCTGTCGGACAAAAAGCTGTCGGCCTTCCGCAACAGCCACATCGGCTTCATCTTCCAGTTCCACCAGCTGCTGTCGGAATTCTCCGCGCGCGAGAACGTGGCTCTGCCGGCCATGATAGGGGGCATGAGCCGCGCCAAGGCCCTGCGTCGCGCCGACGAGCTGCTGGACCTGCTCGGACTGGCCGACCGCCGACAGCACAAACCGGCGCAGCTGTCGGGCGGCGAACGTCAGCGCACCGCCGTGGCACGCGCCTTGGTCAACAATCCCCGCGTCGTGTTCGCCGACGAACCCACCGGAAGCCTCGACTCGCGCAACCGCGACGAGATACAGGAACTGTTCTCCAGCCTCCGTGACTCCCTGGGCCAGACTTTCGTAATCGTGACCCACGACCCGACGCTGAGCGACATCGCCGACCGCACCATCCACATGGCCGACGGCAGGGTAGTATTGGAATAGTCGCGAATTTGTTGTAAATTTGCAATTATTATAAACCGAAACAATTAAAGAAATGGAAAATAAAGAACAGAACCAGCAACTGCAGATACAGCTCCGTCCCGAACTGGCCGACGGCAAATACACCAACCTGGCCATGATCGGCCACAACCCCAGCGAATTCCTGATTGACTTCATCTTCGCCGCTCCCGGCATGCCCCAGGCTCCGGTAGTGTCGCGCGTCATAATGAGCCCCGAGAACGCCAAGAAGCTGATGTTCGCCCTGCGCGACAACATCCAGAAGTACGAGGCTCAGTTCGGCGAGATTCTTCCCGCACAGGTCAAAGGACAGGCCGGCAACAATTGATATGAATTCCAATCTGTTGATATACAACACGCTGACGCGCACCAAGCAGCTGTTCAAACCGCAGCAGCCGGGGCACGTCGGCATGTACGTGTGCGGCCCCACGGTCTATGGCGACGCCCACTTAGGCCACGCACGCCCCGCCATCACGTTCGACATCCTGTACCGTTACCTTAAGTTCCTGGGTTACAAGGTGCGCTACGTGCGCAACATCACGGACGTAGGCCATCTGGAGCATGATGCCGACGAGGGTGAGGACAAGGTGGCCAAGAAGGCGCGCCTCGAGCAGCTCGAGCCGATGGAAGTGGTGCAGTATTACCTGAACCGCTACCACCGCGACATGCAGGCGCTCAACGTGCTGCCCCCCAGCATCGAGCCTCACGCCTCGGGCCATATCATAGAGCAGATAGAATACGTCAGGAAGATTCTGGACGCCGGCTATGCTTACGAAAGCTGCGGTTCCGTCTACTTCGACGTGGCCAAATACAACAAGGACCACCATTACGGCATTCTGTCGGGCCGCAATATCGACGACCTGAAGAACACCACGCGCGAGCTGGACGGCCAGCAGGAGAAACACAATCCCCTGGACTTCGCCCTGTGGAAGAAGGCCGCCCCGGAACACATCATGCACTGGCCCAGCCCCTGGAGCGAGGGATTCCCGGGCTGGCACCTGGAGTGCTCCACGATGGGCCGCAAATACCTTGGTGACGTATTCGACATCCACGGAGGCGGAATGGACCTGATGTTCCCCCACCACGAATGCGAGATAGCGCAGAGCGTGGCCGCGCAGGGTCATCCGGCCGTGAACTACTGGATGCACAACAACATGATCACCATCAACGGCCAGAAGATGGGCAAGTCGTACAACAACTTCATCACCCTGGAGCAGTTCTTCAAGGGCGAACACGAGTTGCTGACGCGCCCGTACAGCGGCATGGTGATTCGTCTGTTCATCCTGCAGGCCCACTACCGCAGCCCGCTGGACTTCAGCGACGACAACCTGCAGAGTGCCGAGAAGGCGTTGCAGAAACTGGAGGAGGCACGCGGGCGCCTCAAGAACCTGCAGCCTGCGTCGGACACCGACGCCGACCTGCCCGACTACGTGGGCCTGGCGCTCGAGGCCATAAACGACGACCTCAACACGCCCATTGCACTGAGCCACATATTCGATGCCGTCAAGACCATCAACGCGGCCACCGACGCCGGCCTGAAGCTGTCGCAGCACAACATCGACGAACTCAACAAGCTGTTCGGCACGGTGCTGACCGACCTGTTAGGCATCATACCCGCCGACGCCGGCTCGGACGTAGACCTTGAGCCTTACCGCAAGGCCGTGGACCTGGTGCTTGAGGTGCGCGCCAACGCCAAGGCCGCCAAGGACTGGGCCACTTCCGACCTGATCCGCGACCGCCTCGCCGAAATCGGCTTCAACGTCAAGGATACAAAGAACGGCGCCGAATGGAGCCTTAAGTAACAAGCGCTTCCTCCCCGCCGGGGAAGCTGCCGTGTCATCAATGGAGCTGCTATATCAGTATCTCTGGAAGCAGCGGATGATGGGCCGTAAATGCCTCACAGTCCGCGGCGACGATGTGGAAATCATCTATGCCGGCATCCATAACCGGGATGCCGGCCCTGATTTCCTCAACGCCCGTCTGCGCATCAACGGCCGGGAATGGATCGGCAACGTCGAGATCCATGTCAAGGCCAGCGACTGGCGTAGGCATGGCCACGATGCGGATCCGGCCTACGGCAACGTCATCCTGCACGTCGTGGGCGTGGACGACATGCGCGTCAGCCGCGACGACGGCTCCGAAATCCCGCAGACCGTGGTGACGTTTCCCGAAAGTTTCTACCGCATGTACGAGGCCCTGAGCCACCGGATTTCCAACGTACCCTGCGAGCCTTACATCAGGCAGTTGCCGGGTCTTTCGGTCGCCGACTGGCTGTCGTCGCTATGCGTGGAGCGGATGCAGGACAAGGCCGACCGCATACTGCAGTGCAACCGTTCGTTAGGCGGCGACTGGAACGCCACCTGCTTCGTGTCGCTGGCACGCGCGTTCGGCTTCAACCTCAACGGCGACCCCTTCGAGATGCTGGCACGTTCGCTGCCCCTCAATTTCCTGGCGCGTCATTCCGACAACCTGCTGCAGATCGAGGCGCTGATGTTCGGCCAGGCCGGTATGCTCGACACGTCGCTGCACATCTTCGACGAATATTACCAGACGCTGGCGCGCGAATACTTCTTCTTAGCGCGCAAATACGACCTGCGCCCCATGAACGTGACCCTGTGGAAATACGCCCGCACACGTCCGCAGAATTTTCCGCACCGGCGCATCGCGGCCCTCTGCGCCACGCTGTACGGCGGATTCACCATGCTGTCCGACCTGCTGGAATGCCGCAGCAGCACCGACCGCATCCGCGCGCTGTTCGACCTGCGCCCGTCCGCCTACTGGGAGACGCACTCCGACTTCGATGTCCCCGGACATGGCGCCGCCACAATGTCGAAGGCTGCCGTAGACCTGATCATCATCAACTTCGCGGCGCCGATGCTGTATGCCTACAGTTCGGCGCACGGCGACCTCGAGGCGGCCGAAAACGCACTGAACCTCTGGTACGGACTCGCACCCGAAAACAACACCTTCATCCGGCAATGGCAGTCGGCCGGAATCGTGCCCGAATCGGCGGCCGATTCACAGGCGCTGATTCAGCTTCGCAAGAAATACTGCGACTTCTCGCGATGCCTCGACTGCCGCTTCGCAGCCTCTCTGCTCCGACTCTCCGCCCTCCCCGCAGCCAACAATCTGTCCCCCATGCCGTTTAATTAATATGGCAACCGATTAATATGAAAGTTCAAAAACAACCCTTCCGCGAAGACAAGATAATAACCTGGACCAACGACACGGCCGAGACCGTACCGCTGATGCAGTTCGTGGCCGCGCGCCGACCCGACGTGAAACGCACCGAGCTGAAAAAATGGCTGAAATTCGGTTACCTCCGTGTCAACGGCAAGGTCAGCACCCAGTTCGACACCTCCGTCGGCCCCGGCATGACGGTGGAATTCAACGCGTCGCGTCCCTGGGTTGTGTTCCGTCATCCCAGAATCAAGGTGGTGTACGAGGACGACCACGTCATCGTGATCCACAAGGGCTACGGCCTGCTGTCCGTACCCACCGAATCGCACCGCAAGGAAGAAAATGCCTTCGACATACTGAAGAATTACATCAAGGCTCAGGATCCGCGACGCCGTCTGTACATAGTGCATCGCCTGGACCGCGACACGTCGGGACTGATGATGTTCGCCAAAAGCGAGGAGGCGCAAGATGTGTTGCGGCATAACTGGAACAACATCATCCTTGAGCGCCTGTATGTGGCCGTGCTGGAAGGATACCTGGAGGAAGACCACGGATATGTCAAGAGCCGTCTCACCGAGAACTCGCAGTTCGTGGTTTACAGCACCGACGAGCCGGACGAAGGCCGTATAGCCGTGACGCATTACGATGTATTGGAGCGTGGCCGGGGCTACACGCTGGCCCAGTTCTCGCTCGACACCGGCCGCAAGAACCAGATTCGCGTCCACGCCCACGACTTAGGACATCCCATCACCGGCGACCGCAAGTATGGCGCCAAGCACAGCCCCATCCACCGTCTGGCGCTCCATGCCCGGACTCTCCGCTTCGCCCACCCCATCACCCGCAAGGACATGAACTTCTCGACGCCAATCCCGCCGCAGTTCCTTTCTGCCGTGGGCAAAAAGCACCTTGACACCGTAGGCAAAAAACTCCTTGACAATCAATCCTCTCCGAAATAATCACCTCGCCTTATGAAGCTCGACACCAGTTCATATTACCCCAAATCGCCCCTCGACGACGAGCCGGACCCCGACCATTCCGCCTACATGCCCGGCCACTCCTCCGACCCGGAGCCGCAAGGCTCCGACCAGCCCTCTACCAAGCACTCCGAGCATCCCTCTCCCAAGCATCCCGAATCTCCCGAGCAGCCGGACTCCCCCGAGTCTCCCGCCGTCCTCCCTGACCAGCGCGGAGCCGTTCAGTTCCAGGCCGAAGGCTTGGCTTCCTCCTCCGCCCCGGACCTCCCTCCCACCCGCCGGGAGCAGCTCGTCGACAACCTCTCCACCGCCGTATCCTGGCTCATGAGCCCCCTGCTGATGCCCGTATACGGCATCGTCCTGGTGTTCATGCTCACCCTCTACAGCTACGTTCCCATGGGCGTGAAGCTCGGCTTCACCCTGATTGTGGCCGGCGTCACAATCATCCTGCCCATGCTCACCGTGCTCCTGCTGAAACACCTTGGAATGGTCAGCGAAATCGGGCTCAACAATCAGAAAGAGCGCACCATACCCTACCTCATCACCATACTGTGCATGGGTGGCACCGGAGTGTTCCTGGCCATGAAGGGATTCCCGATGTGGGTGGTAATGTTCTATGCCGGCGGCGCGTTGGCCGGTCTTATAGAGGTGATAATCAACAATTGGTGGAAGATTTCGGCCCACGGGGCAGGCGTGGCGGGACTCGTGGCCCTGTTGGTACGTATGTCGCACACGCCGATGGTCAACCCCGATGTGCTGACCTGGCTCATCGTGGCCGTGGCCTGCGCCGGACTCACCGGTTCGGCACGCCTCTGGCTCGGACGCCACACCCTCGGACAGGTCCTGGCCGGTTATGCCGTCGGTTTCTGCTCCGTATATTTCTTAACTATGATTTAAGGACCTTTTATTAAGGCTTCATCAAAATACTACTATCCTGAATTATGTCTATCTATAACTATAGCCGCCGCCGCACGCTTCCGGTGCGTGTGGGCCGCATCACGATCGGCGGCAACGCCCCGATTGCAATACAGTCCATGACCAACACCGACACCAACGACACCGATGCCTGTGTGGCCCAGATCAAGACCATAGCGGACGCCGGCGCCGACCTGGTGCGCCTCACCACTCAGGGCGTGCGCGAGGCATCCAATCTTGAAAACATCAAGAAAGGCCTCGGCTCCGACATCCCCCTGTCGGCCGACGTGCATTTCAACCCCAAAGCCGCCTTTGAAGCCGCCCTCCATGCCGACAAGGTGCGAATCAATCCCGGCAACTTCGTCGACGCGGCACGCACGTTCAGGAAACTGACCTTCACCGACGAGGAATATGCCGAGGAGATAGACCGCATACGCCGCACTCTCGTCCCTTTCCTGGAACTGTGCCGCGAGCATGACGTGGCCGTGCGCTTGGGCGTGAACCACGGTTCGCTGTCCGACCGCATCATGAGCCGGTATGGCGACACGCCGGCCGGCATGGTGGAGTCCGTGATGGAATTCCTCAGGATAGCGCGTGAAATAAACTTCGACCGTATCGTTATCTCGGTCAAGGCATCTAATGTGGTCGTGATGTATCAGACCGTCCTCCTGTTAGTCAAGGAGATGGACAAGGAAGGGATGTCGTTCCCGCTTCACTTGGGCGTGACGGAAGCCGGCGACGCCGAGGACGGCCGCATCAAATCGGCGGCGGGCATCGGCGCGCTGATGGCCCTCGGCCTCGGCGACACCATCCGCGTGTCGCTCAGCGAACCGCCGGAAAACGAAGTGCCTGTGGCCCTGCTGCTGCGTGACTACATCACCGAACGCGACGGCCATGCTTCCATCGACGAACCTCAGACCGTGATGCCCGGTCCGGCCCGTACATACTCCGCGCCCTACGACGGCCCGCTGCCCGACGGCACATCCACCGTGGCATGGCACGCCGACAAGCCGTCACAGTCGTCCAATCTGATCGAGATTTCGGCCGCAGGGCCTAATCCGGTGGGAGCCATGGCCGCGGCCATCGACAATTACACCGCCACCGGCGGCAAACAGCCCGTGCTGATGCGCATGGCCTACGATGACACCGACCTTGACACCCTGCGCGTAAAGAGCGCCGCCGACTTCGGCACCCTCCTGCTCAACGGCTACGGTTCGGGCATACACATCGACAATCCCAACTTCGACGACAAGACATTAGCCCAGCTCGAACTTGACATACTCCAGGCCGTGCGTCTGCGCACCTCCAAGACCGAATACATAGCCTGCCCGAGCTGCGGACGCACCCTGTTCGACCTGCAGGAGACCTTGAAGAAAGTAAAGGAAGCCACCAAGGACCTGAAGGGCCTGAAGATAGGCGTGATGGGCTGCATCGTGAACGGACCCGGCGAGATGGCCGATGCCGATTACGGCTATGTCGGCGCCGGTCCCGGCCGCGTCTCCATCTACAAGGGCAAGGAATGCGTCGTCAAGAACATCCCCGCCGACGAAGCCCTGCCCCGCCTCCTCGAAATAATAGCGCAAGGATGACACCGAGAAATGTCAATGTATTACGATAAAGTATTACGATAAAGCATTACGATAATGAATAACGAGGCTGCGCCATCCGGCACAGCCTCGTACTGATTATACGTGATATTGACGTAATCTCGTTTATTTCAACACTTTTCTGACTTTGACGGTGCCGTCGCTGAGTCTGTTGCAGCTCAGGACCACGCCCTTCACCGTATCGGGGTTCTGCACCTTCAGGCCGTCCACCGTATAATAAACACTCTCACGCACCGTGGCGTCGGCTACGGTGGAACCGATGCCCGAGCCTTCCGTGCCGAATATGTCAAGCTCGGCCATCGAGCCATACTCGCCCGACAAGGCCTCGAGCTTCACATAACGGGCATCCGTTTCGGGGAATGTGATGCGGGTCCAATACGGCATCCATTCGCCCTCCGACACCGTGGTCCAGTTCCGGCCGTCGGTGCTGACCTGACAGCGGTATTCGCGATACAGACCGTTCAGCGAATGGTCGTTGCGCGGAGTCGACAGGTAAGCGTTTATTTTGTTCACCTTACCCATGTCGACCACTACATAATGCGGAGCCTCGGCTGCTTTGTCCTTCCACTTCGTGTGCCAGATAGTGCCGAGATCACCGTCCAGGATATTGCTGGCCGGGGCTTTCTCGCCTACAGTCTCCTCGCTGCTGACGTCGCTGACGGTCCAGCCGGTACGGTCCAGCTTGTCGGGATATTCGTGTTCGCGCCATTCGCCGGTGGCGAAATTGATGTCGAACACGGGGCGGTATGTGAAGTCACAGCCGGTCTCCGTGAACGAAATCGGGAATATGATGGTCTTGGACTGTGGGAGGTCGGGATCCTGCCAGCGGTCGCCTACATACAGGTATGTGGTCTGCTTCGAACCCTCTATCTTCAGAATGGAGGCGGCCTGCGTGTCGTAGGCCACGCCGTTGCCTATCTGTTTAAGTCCGCTCCAGCCTTTGGTCAGGTCGTCGGTGTACGACAGCTTGCAGGGATTGGGGTCCCAGCCCGAGCATGCCGACGACAGCATGTAGTAACGGCCGTTGTGCTTCACTATTGCCGGTGCCTCGCGGCGCTGACCCTGGAACAGCACGGTCTTCTCCACGGCCGACAGATAGTCGTCGCTCAGCCTGAACAGTCCCAAGTTGGTGTTCTCGTCGGTGGTCGAGATAAAATATGCGGTGCCGTCGTCGTCCACATACACGTTGCAGTCGCGGCTCTTGGTGTCCAGAGGCCGGCCGCCCCACACATATTCGTAGTCACCGTTGACCTTGTCGCACTGGAACACCCCGGCTTCCGAAGCCCCGTAGTTCGACGCCTCCCAATGGCACCATACCACATACTTGCCTGTCTTCGGATTCTTCATGAGTTTCGGACGCTCTATCATGCGGTCCGTGCCGAGCGACGGGTGGGTCTTGCCGTTGGCTATGATCTTGTTCTCGAATTTCCAATGCACCAGGTCGGGCGACGAATACATGTTCACGTCAGGGTTCCATGTCTTGCTGCGGTCTTCACCGATCATATAGAACCGGCCGTTCTCTATCAGGAACCCGGCACCATGTGCCTGTACCGTGTTGCCGCTCTCGTCCGTCCAGATGTGACCGTTCTCTATGGTCACCCATTCATCCTGCATTCCCGTGGTGTCGTCGGCCATCATGGCAACTGACGTCCCCGCCAATGCCAATACACTCAACATCATTCCTTCATATATCTTCATGATATCAGTGATTTAATCTGTTGTTCTTATTGCTTTCCAATATCTAATATCTGCTATCTATTAACTAAAAGAGGTCCCAGGTCCTGATGTCGTCCTTCCAGTGGTGGTCCTTGGGGAAGGGATCTCCGTTCCATGCCTTGACCTGGGTCCAGGGCTGAGCCGCGTCGGTCCAGAAGGGATGTGTGGCCGGCAGCCCTAACGGCATGAACGCCAGCGAGGTCATGTACAGCGATCCGTTGTTGGTGTACCAGTCGGCCACGTTGGGCTGACGGCCCGAGAAACCTATGGTGAGGTATCCCTTTTCGTTGAAGTTCTCCTTGCCGTCGAACATCTTGTGCATCACCGCGGTAAGGGCAGCCCTGGCCTGTCCGTTGCCTACGCCTTCGGGCAACTTGCCGTACCATGCCATCAGTGCCAAGGGCTGCATGCAGGCCATGCGGTAGGGTATCGAACGGCCGAACACCGGGAACGTGCCTTCAGGCGAGATAAGCCGTTCGAGAACTATTGCGAACTTCTGCGTACGCTTCAGCGCGCGGTCGTAGTATTTCTTGTAGTCTATGCGGGTGTATATGCCCGATTCCTTCATGTTCTGCAGCGTCTCCAGGTACATGGGGTGGAACACAAAGCTGGAATAATAGTCGAAGGCAAAGTTAGGGCCGTCGGCATACCATCCGTCGCCGGTGTACCATTCCTCGGTCTTGCGTATGGCGGAATTCACTCTGTATTCGTCGCACTGCGCGCCGATCTTGCCGAGAAAACTCTCGATGGTCGACGAGAAAAGCAGCCAGTTGGTGTAAGGAGGATCCACCCGGCGCAGCTGTGTGAATTCCTCCACATACCGTTTCTTGGTCAGCGAATCAAGAGGTACCCAGAGAGCGTCGTAACCACGTATCAGGCTCTCGGCCACATACGCTGCGTCCACCAGAGCCTGCCCGTGGCCACGCCACAGCAGATAGTCGGGACTTTCGGGATCCACAGCATTCTTGTATGCCTTCAGCGCCCATTCGCGCAGCTGCGCGCGCTTGGCCGATTCCTCGGTGCCGTCGTCGGGCAGCGACAGCCAGGGTGCGAGGCCGGCCATCAGACGACCGAAGCATTCCATGTATGTCACGCGCTTGTCGCGACCGTCCCAGTTGGGGCTGACCTCCACCAGCATGTTCTTCTGCAGGTTGCCCTCGGCCATGTTGCTCAGCACGGGAGCTGCCATCTGATATGCCAGGTCCACCCAGTATGCGCGGTCATTGTTCCGGTTACGCTCCTGATTGCGCACCCATTCGGATGCGGCCAGCAGCCACGCGCCGGTTCCGAAATTGGAGGTGGACTTACGGTCTACCACCTGTCCGGGTATGGCCTTCTCGCCGATGGGCTGCACATAACCCACGGAGCCATCCTTCTGCATGGCGGTATTGTACAGATAATCCATACCCTTTTCAGCTGCGGCAAGATATTTCGGGTCCTTCAGTATGCCGTTGTTCACGCCCCACAGCAGTCCGTAGGTAAAGAATGCCGTTCCTGAGGTCTCGGGGCCGGGAGCGTGTTCGGGGTCGAGCATGGAGCGCGTCCACCAGCCGCCGGGCTGCTGACACGACACCACCGCATCGGCCAATTTTACATATTTGTCCTCGAAGAACTTGCGGTGCTTCCAGTTGGCGGGTACGTCGGCAAGCACCTTGGCCAGTCCGGCAAGAACCCAGCCGTCGCCACGCGCCCAGAAGTCCTTCTTGCCGTTCACGCTCTTGTGCTTGGGATACACATACTTGCCGTCGCGGAAGTACAGTCCTGTCTCGGAGTCGAGCATTATCGAGTCGCTGACCTGTATGTATTCATACAGTTTGTCCAGGTATTTCTGATTGCGGGTGATATTGTACATCTTGGTCATCACCGGCATCACCATATAGAGACCGTCGGCCCACCACCAGTAGTCGTTCTGCGGAGTCGACATCTGGTATTCCATCACCTCCTTGGCGCGGCGTATATATCTGTCGTCGGGCAGGATGTTGTAGAGGTCGGCGTAAGTCTGGAAGCATATCTGCCAGTCGCCGAACATCACATGGTCCTCGTCCTCGCCGTATGTGGCGTATTTCCACTTGCTCCTGTCGGTGCCCTTGGCGCCTTTCCACTCGTTGTGCTCGGCCCACTTCCGGGAATAATCCAGAAAATCCTGATTGCCGGTCAGCCTGTATGCCTCCATGTTGCCGGTGTGGTATGCGGCGTTGTCCCAGAATGCCCTGCATTCCGGCGGATTGTTCTTCTGCCATTGAGTGTTCACCTTCTCGATGGCGCGGCGTGTCTCCTGCGCCGTCGGCAGCTTGGCCGACGCCGTGCCGCATACCGCCGCAGCCAGCAGGACGCCTGTCGTGATTCTTATGTTCATGATATCGGATAGTTTGTTATAAGTTTCTTAGCTGCTGTGTCTGCCTCATCGGTCAGTTTCGTCCCCCGTTCCGTTCCATATATTCGGTGGGAGTCATGCCGAACTCCTTCCTGAACACCTTATTGAACGAACTGTGGCTGCCGAATCCGGTCTGATACGCGATGTCGCTGATGGAATACTTGCGGGTCCTCAGCAATTCCACGGCCTTCTCCATGCGCACGTGGCGCACATACTCGTTCGGGCTGATCTGAAGCAATGCGGTTACCTTCCGGTATAGTGTCGAATTGCTCATACAGAATTTGTCTGCGAGAAATCCTACCGACAGATCCTCGTTGTCAATGTTATCGCTCACTATTTCAAACAGTTTGTCGAGGAACTGCCGGTCGAGGGCCGTCAGATTTTTGGTGACTTCCGTCCGGTCGTCCGAAATGGATTCAGAGCCGGCGCACGGCACTTCTTTTGCATCTGCTTGTATATCAGCATCTTCCACCCCCCCGATTCTGCATATTGCAGAGACTGTACCTGCTTCATCAGATATTCCGACATTCGCCGGCGTGTCATTATCAGATTGTGTATCCTGGATTTCAGCAATTTACTGCTGAAAGGCTTGGTGATGTATGAATCGGCGCCGGATTCGTATCCGGTCTCTTTGTCGTCTATGGAATCCTTGGCCGTAAGCAGAATGATGGGGATATGGCTGGTCACCAGCTCACCCTTGAGCGACCGGCACATCGCTATGCCGTCCATCTCCGGCATCATGATGTCCGAGATTATGATGTCGGGCATCTCCTCCGTGGCCATACGCATACCCTCCAGTCCGTTGTGCGCCTGTATTATGTCGGCCTCGTCAGCCAGGGTATTGGCTATATATTCACGGATATCGTCGTTGTCCTCCACCACAAGTATCTTTCTGCGGGCGTTTCCCGATGCGGTCGTATCTTCACTTCCGTCTCCCGCATCCGCCTTGGGTCCGTTCACGGTCAATGATATCTGCTGGTCTTCAAAGTGCAATGCATCGGGATATGTCTCGTCGGTATCCAGCGTGAGGGTGAACGTCGAGCCCTTACCCTCCTGCGAGTCCACGGTCAGCGAGGCGCGATGCAGGTCGGCCAGCTGCTTCACCAGCGCCAGACCGATGCCGGTGCCCGACGCCTGGTGCTCGCCGCCGGCCTGATAATACCGGTCGAAGATTAGAGTCTGCGCCTTGCTCGAGATTCCATAGCCGGTATCCGACACGCTGATGCGCGTGCGCCGTTTGCCGGTGGAGTCCGTGTCGGTGTGGATGCCGAACGTGATGCTCCCCTTCGGGGTGTACTTCACGGCGTTGCTGGCCAGGTTGTTGATGATGATGGTCAGCATCTCCGGGTCGATGTACATGTCTGGAGAATCCGGCTCTATGTCCAGTATTATCTCCGTATTCGGGTTACGGTTCAGTTCCTTGAAGCGCAATCCTATCTCCCTCAGCAGATTGGCCGGATTGCCCATACGCACGTTCAGCCGGCGGTTCTGCGTCTCGGTCTTGCGGAACTCCAGGATGCCGTTTATCAGCGACATCAGCTGGTCGGCGCTGTTGTGCATCACCTGGAGCTTGTACGAGAACTTCTGCGGCAGCGACGGGTCGGACACCATGTCCTCCAGCGGCCCCATTATCAATGTGAGAGGCGTGCGCAGCTCATGGGTCACGTTGGTATAGAAGCGCAACCGTTCCTCGGTCAGCGCCTGTCCGGCACTGATGCGCTCTGCCTGCAACGCCAGCTCGCGCTGCATCCTGATGCGGTGGCGTATCAGCGTGTATATCCAGCAGCATAACGCTGCGGCCAGCAATACATATATGCACTTGGTCCACCATGTCAGCCATAACGGCGGCGTCACCTCGATAGCCGCTATTTCCATCGGTTCGCTCCATTCTCCGTTCGCCAGTCTCTGGCGCACCAGGAAATGATAGGTGCCCGGATCCACGTCGGTATATGTCACGGAATTGCTGCCGGACAGATAGTTCCAGTTCTGGTCCAGCCCCTGGAGCATGCACGAGAATTCGGCATGCATCATCATGGCCAGGTCCTGTATGGCGAAAGTCACGGTGAACGTGCTTTCATTATAGGGAATCCTGGCTTTGCCGTCTATCACCGGCACCTCGCGTCCGTTGTGCGGTTCCACACCGTGCTTCCATGCCGAGATACCCGTGGCCACGACCTTACGCGCGTTGTCATCGTCACCCGGCAACATCGGCCGGATCCGCACCAGCGCCCTCTCCGACGGGAAATATATGTCGCCGTTCAGGTTCAGGGCCGAGGCGCCTCCGCAATACGCGCCTTCCTTGCCCGACTCATATCCGGTGTAGATCGACACCTTCTCGTTGTTCGGATCAATTCTCAGCACCTCACGCACGGCACTGGCCCATACGCACCCGCGCGAATCTTCGGCCAGCGACATGATATGCGTTATCTTGAGGTCGTCCACCTCCTTCACGGAGTGGTATTTCCGGATGTCGCCTCTGTCAAACCGCACCAGACCCGACGCTGTGGCTACCCATGTCCCGTGGTTGCGGTCCTGGATTATGTGGTTCACCGTGTTCGACGGAAATCCCGTATTCTGTTCATGATGGGCCAGGAGCCTGCCGTTCTCACCGAATATGTACATACCGCGGCCGAACATTCCCAGCCACATTCTGCCCCGGGAGTCGAAACTGATGCAGTTCACCATCTTGTCCGGCAACAGGCGGTTTACGTTCGCGCTTTCCACGGCCTCGGGCGCAGCCTCGTTCAGCGGGGCCGTGTACAGACCATGGTCGGTGCCGATATATACATTGTCAGCGTGCATTGTCAACGTGCACACCTTTCCCGTCACTCCCCGCACTGTCTGCCACGTCCCCGAGTCGTTGTCGTACACCAGCACTCCGTTCTCGTGCGTGCCCACCCATATCCGGTGGTTGCGCGAGTCAGTGGCCACGCTGCTTATGAACGACGAGGTGCCCCGGTCGGCGTCGGGCAGCATTATCTCCCTCTTTCTGTTTCCTCTGGAATCCAGTTCGATGATGCCCCTGTCGGAACCGACCCATACCTTGCCCGCCGCATCCGCGCTCACGGCCCATGCGGGATTGGGCTGTCCCTTTTCGTTCAGGAACTTCATGGGCGAGATCAGCGGCGGGATGTGGCTTATGAAATCCATGCCCGTACGGTATTTGCCCAGCCATACGTTGCCGTAGGAATCCTCGAATATGCTCCATATAAACGAGGTGGACGATCCGTCGGACACTTCGGCGAGCGGCAGCGACACGAACGACACCGAGGCGATGTCGGTGAAGGCGTTGCTGCGGATGTCCAGGATGCTTACACCCTGGCGCGAGGTGGCGAACCACAGCGTGCCGTCGCTGCGCATATATATGGAGTGTATCGACCCGGCCCCTATGGAACGCGGGTCGGCGGGATCGTGAACGAATTTGACCATCCGGCCCGTCGAGGGGGTGTACATGGCCGCCCCCTTTTCGGTGCCTATCCACACGTTGCGGTTGTTGTCCACGCAGATGGCATACACCTTGTCGCTCGGTATGTCGGGGGCGCGGAAATTGCGGAACGTCCGGCTCACGGTGTCCACCACGCTGAATCCCCGGTCCACATGTCCTATATACAGCTTATGGTCCGGACCCTCCACCGCCGTCCACGCCTTGGCCGGAAGCCCCTTCACCATTTCGGGCACCGACCGGCTCATCCGGTTGGTCACGGGGTCATAGTGCTGCGGCCCGTAATAATAGTCCGTTATCCAGATTCCCTTCTCGGGGGCTGTGGTGATGTCGGCCACGTCCTTCGACCGGGTGCCGGGTATGTGGGTGCGTTCTATCTCGTAGGTGGTGCAGTTCACCATATATGTGCCGTTACGCTGGCTTCCCACCCACAGATAGCCCGGTTTGTTGCGGGCCACGGCCATTTCCCCGAGTCCTGAAGACTCAAGTCCGGAATTCAGCGCCGTATAGGTATGGAAGCGCGCCCCGTCCCAACGGTTAAGCCCGTTGTCGGTCGACACCCAGATATTGCCCTGACTGTCCTCCACGGTGCGCATCACGCAACCGTTGGACAGTCCCTGCGACATGCCCAAGTGCACTGACGCCCGGGCCGCGGGATGCAGAAGCGACATCGCCGCGGACATGAGTATTCCGGTCAATATATTACTGATTCGCATGGATAGCTCGAATAAAAAGCTCTAAATAAAAATAGGATTATGTATGCACCGGATTCAGCATCGAAGTATTGAGTTTTTCGGCATCGGATACATCCGTTGCAAATTTAATACTTAAAAACCGCTTCTCAATAGCCTGTTTAGTTAAAAGATTGTCCAATTCGTTCAAAATGGCCGTCACGGCCGGGAGTTGCCTCATAATTCCGGGGGATATTCATCCCTGCGGCGCATTTTAGGGGCGCGGCGGACATTTGCGGCCGCGACGCAGATTTGCGGCTGCGGTGTTGTTAAAGATTCTTAAGACTCATTATATAATGTAAAAATCATTTTTAACACTGTTTGCATATTTTGGAATATTAATTTGACGAAAACGGACAATCCATCCCCAATTTTTTGCAATAATTTTGCGCCCAGACAATAGCAACTAAGTGTGTTTCTTGCTATACCATGAAATCCCGGTGCCTGAAAATGGCCTGTACGCCGGCGTTCACAAGCGTCCGGCACCATACCATGATCTCCACTGACCTGAAAGAGAATAATAACATGAATTAACCTATCCAATATGAACAACAATCCGTACAAGAAAACCGGCCTTATCCTGAAGGCGGCGTTGTGCTCGGGTCTGCTATTGGCCGGCTACCAGACGGCTTATGCAGTTCCGCAGTCGGCGGCCAGACAGGTCTCGGCAGGATCTATGAGCGGTACAGTCGTGGATGCCGCCACGGGCGAACCCCTGATCGGCGCCACTGTCCGCAGTAGCGACGGTTCCGCCACCGGCGTGACGGACCTCGATGGCAACTTCTCCCTCAAATTGTCCAAACCCGCGACAATCACCATTACCTATGTAGGCTACAAACCGCTCACCGAGAAAGTGAATCCGGGCGAAAGCAAGGAATTCAAGATGCAGGAGGACAGCCAGGTGCTTGACGAAGTCGTAGTGGTCGGCTTCGGCACGCAGAAGAAAGTGAACCTGACCGGATCCGTGGGCGTGGCTACAGGTAAGGAAATCGCCGAGCGCCCCGTACAGAGCACGGCTGCAGCCCTGCAGGGTGTCATCCCCGGTCTGAACATCTCCAACTCCACTGCCGGCGGTGAGCTGAACGCCACAAAACAGATCAACGTCCGCGGTATGAACACCATCGGTGACGGATCCAAGGGCGGTCCTCTCATCCTGATAGACGGTATGGAGGGCGATATGAACACCATCAATCCCTCCGACATCGAGTCTATCTCAGTACTGAAGGATGCCGCAGCATCTTCAATCTATGGTTCGCGCGCTCCTTTCGGTGTTATCTTGATTACCACCAAATCCGGTGCCAAAGGAAAGGCTCAGATACATTACAACAATTCCTTCCGCTGGAACCAGCCTCTGACCCCTATGGAGATGATGGATTCCTGGGAGTACATCTGCTATCTGAACGATGTAAGCCAGTACACCTCCAACAAGCCGGAGTTCGATGCCGACTTCACCCAGCAGGCATACCTGTATTATACAGGCCAGATCGACAACCCCTTCTACGAGAACAAGTGGGACGGCACACACCGTCGCTGGGGTACAGGCGAGTGCGGTGGCGTTTACGATAACGTGAACTGGCGTGACGAGCTGTATAAGAAGACCGCTTTCGCTCAGGAACACAACGTGACCCTGCAGGGTGGCAGCGACAAGATACAGTACTACGTATCAGGCCAGTACCTGGGTCAGGGAGGTTTCCTGAAGTATGGTAACGACAACTACGAGCGCTTCAACGTCATGGGCAAGTTCAACGCGCAGATGTTCTCATGGCTGCGCCTGGGCTTCACCAGCCGCTGGGTACGCACACAGTACAGCCGTCCTACCATCATGTCAGGCGGTTTCTATGAGAAGGTTATCCGTCGTCTTCCCCCGACAAACCCGAAATACGATCCCAACGGTTACATCGCCGCTGACTACAACTATATCGAGCATCTGGAGAACGGTGGCCGTCACAAGGAGATGAACGACGTGTTCACAAACCAGATCCAGCTTGTTGCCACTCCCCTCCCGGGATGGAACATCACAGGCGAATTCAACACCCGTATCAACAACGACTGGACGCATCAGGACAGCAAGCCTGTATACGCTCACGATGCCGATGACCTCGAAGGTCTGAGCAGCAGCACCACTCACCTGGCATTCGACTCAGGCGAACACAGCAACGTATACGAGTATTCCTACCGCTCAACCTATCTGAACTACAACCTCTTTACCGACTACAACTTCACCATTGCCGACAAGAACGAGTTCAAGGTGATGCTCGGTTTCCAGGGTGAGTCGTTCGACTACCGTAATCTGAACGCCAACCGCAACGACATGATTGTGGAAGACCTGCCCGTCCTTAACCTGACGTCCAGCACCGATTCATGGGGCATGGGCGGCGAATATCAGAAATGGCGCACAGCAGGCTTCTTCGGCCGTATCAACTATAACTTCGACGGCCGCTATCTGCTGGAGGTCAACCTCCGTTACGACGGCACATCGCGTTTCCGCAGACAGCACCGCTGGGTATGGTCGCCCTCTTTCTCGGCCGGCTGGAACGTAGCCAACGAGAAATTCTGGGAGCCTATCGCATCCTGGTGGAATCAGCTGAAGGTCCGCGTATCCTACGGTCAGCTGGCTAACCAGAACACCAACAGCTGGTATCCCACATACCGCACCATCGATGCCAAGAACAACAACTCCAGCTGGCTCGTCAACGGCCTGAAGCCCGGCACATCCGGATTCCCCGCTCTGATCTTTACAGGCCTGACATGGGAGAAGATCCGCACCACCAACGTCGGTGTCGACTTCGGCTTCTTCCAGAACCGTCTGAACGGATCGTTCGACTACTTCTGGCGCAGCAACTCCGACATGGTCGGCCCGGCCCGCGTTTATCCCGCCACCCTCGGTGCTGACGCTCCGAAGGAGAACAACCTCTCCATGCGCACCTACGGCTGGGAGCTCTCGCTGCAATGGCAGGACAACATCAAGGACTTCAACTATTCGGTTAAGTTCAACATGGCCGACGACCAGACGAAGATTACGAAATATCCCAACAACGAGCAGTATATCGACAAATACATTGCCGGTGTAGTCACGGGACAGATCTACGGCCTTACCACCGTTGGCGTCGCACGCGACGATGCGGAAATGGCGGCTCACCTGGCTACTCTGCCCAATGGCGGTCAGGACGCTATCGGCTCCAATTGGCAGGGCGGTGACCTGATGTACAAGGATATCAACGGAGACGGCAAGATTACAAAGGGTACCACCCTCAACGACCTCGGCGACCTTAAGGTGATCGGTAACAATACTCCCCGCTATCAGTTCGGTCTGAACCTGTACGGCGAATGGAAAGGCATCGACCTTACCCTGTTCTTCCAGGGCGTGGCCAAGCGCGATTACTATTTCAATCCTCAGGGCGACCAGGGTACAGGTGGAAAGGGTGCCGTGTTCTGGGGCGCTACAGTCGGTGGTCGCTGGGAGTCAATCTTCCTGAAGGAGCACCTGGACTACTGGCGTGACGAAAATTCCGCTCTCGGCGAGAACCGCGACGCTTACTACGGTCGTCCCATCTACTACACCAACAAGAATCGCGAGACTCAGACCCGCTTCCTGCAGGATGCCTCATACATCCGTCTGAAGAACCTGCAGATCGGTTACACCCTGCCTCAGAAGTTGACCCGCAAGGCTTATATCGAGAAACTCCGCTTCTACTTCTCGGCCGAGAACGTCTTCACATGCACCAAGATGTCGAAAGTAATCGACCCCGAATCGCTCGAAGTTTCTTCCATGAAGTCCGGTTCTTCATATCCTATCGCGAAGACCTACAGCTTCGGTTTATCTATCGATTTCTAAAAAATTCAGACTACAATGAAACCAATATATAGCAAATTGATGTTAGGTGCTCTCCTGATTTCGGGAGGGATGCTGACAGGATGCGACGATTACCTGGACATCACGCCTCCCTCGCAGGTCACCCCGGAGATGTACTTCACTTCGGCTGATCAGTTGGGCAACTACCTTATCTCGTACTATACAGGCTCGGATGTTCAGGGCAACCGTGGCAACAATGCCTTCCCCCACTTCGGTGTGGGCGGCTCCAGCTACTCCACTTTCCTTGACGACGACCAGGGAACCGACAACGAAAGCGGTGACAACAACCAGTTCTTCGACGGAGACTCCAAGGTTAAGGTCGGTTCGTCGGGTGGTTCCTGGAGCTTCAAGTACATCAACAACATGAACTACTTCTTCGAGCAAGTGCTTCCCAAGTACGAGCGCGGAGAGATTCAGGGAGCAGACGTCACCATCCGCCACTATATCGGCGAGGCGTACCTGCTTCGTGCCAACGAATACTTCGGCAAACTCCGCTCCCTGGGCGACTTTCCCATCATTACGGAGACACAGCCGATGGACAAGGATTCCCTGATCATGGTGTCCAAACGCCAGCCCCGCAACAAGGTGGCCCGCTTCATAATCGAAGACCTGGACCGTGCATACGAATATCTGTCGGACGGTGCCACCACCGGCGGGCGCAACCGAATCACCAAGGATATCGCCCTCATGCTCAAGGCCCGTGTTGCTCTCTATGAGGCTACGTTCGAGAAATACTTCGCCGGCACTCCTTTCGTGCCCGATGCAGCCGCAGGATGGCCAGGCGCGACCAAGGATTACAACGCTGACTTCACATACGACAATGCCGCCGAGGTATCGTATTTCCTGGACCAGGCTCTTGACGCCGCCGGAAAGGTGGCCGACGCTCACCCCAATCTGACTGTCAACAACAAACAGATGATCGGTGCCGACTACAACAACATGCCGAGCAACCCCTACTACAATCTATTCTCTACCGAGGATCCCAGCGGCATGGACGAAGCTCTGATGTACCGCACATATATCAAGGACGTATCGGGCGGTCACTGCCTGAACCAGTACATCAAGGGCGGCCGCGGTTATACTCAGGAGTTCGCCAACTGCTTCCTTATGGACAACGGTCTGCCTATCTACGACGCGAACAGCGGATATAAGGGCGATGACTTCGTGGCCGACACCAAGGAGGGCCGCGACTGGCGCTGGCGCCTGTTCATGAAGGCTCCCAACGAATACGTGTACGCGGGTTCTGACCTCCGCATCGGCGAAGGCAAGAAAAACAAGAAGGACGCTGAGTTCAAGGCTCCGGCCCTTATCTCCGGTGGTGTTGACTTCACAACCTCCACCGGTTACACCAAGGGTAAGGGATTCACCACCAACATGGAATGGAACAAGGGTGGTTTCGACCTGACATCCCCGATTATATTCCGTTCGGCAGAGGCTTACCTGATCTATCTGGAGGCGGCCTGGGAAAAATATGGCGACGGTCTTGACGCCAAGGCATGGGAACTGTGGGGCAAGCTCCGCGTTCGCGCCGGTCTGCCTCAGGACGCTCACGTCACCATCAATGCCACCGACCTGGCCAAGGAGGAACAGACCAGCCACGACTTCGGCCTTTACAGCGCCGGTCGCCGCATCACCTCCCCCGTGCTCTACAACATCCGTCGCGAGCGTCGTTGCGAGCTCATCAGCGAAGGCATGCGCTGGGACGACCTGATCCGCTGGCGCGCTCTCGACCAGCTCAAGACTCAGCGCTACTTCCGTCACGGCTGCAAGGTATTCGGCCCGATGCTGGAATGGTTCGCACACAGTGGAAAGAATCTGAAGAAGTTACTCTACGACCAGTCTGACCCCAATACGAACAACGTTTCTTCGCCTACGGATATCGAGGGTGGTTTCAACGGAGATCCCCAGTACCTGAGCCTCGACCGTATATCTTCTAAGAACGACTGGTATCAGAGCGGTTACTCATGGCGCATGGCTCATTATCTGAATCCTATCGCCGAGAATCACTTCCTGGAAAGCTCCATTGACGGCTCATCAGTTGATCAGTCTCCCATCTACCAGAATCCTTACTGGACCACAACGCACGATACTCCCGCATTGCAGTAACCTACTATAACCTATACCCACCGCCGGCGTTCCGGCGCCGGCGGTGAATACTAAATCAAACCTGAACCTTAAACGGAACAAGGCAAACAATCAAATATAAACCAATATCAACCAATTTAAACAACAATGAAAAAGATTTTACTTTCGTTGGCAGCCGTAGCAATGGCCACAGCTGCGTATGCACAGGGTCCGAACCTCGTAGTGAACGGTGACTTCGAAGCATCCGGTGTAGAAGCATCAGTACCCGGGGGATACACCTGGGATCCCTGGAACACATTCGCTAACATCGATGTCCTTCCCGGATGGACTCTGTCGACAGGTGGCGAGTGGAACGGTATCACCCGCTGGATGGAAGAACCCGGTGACGGTGACATGCGTCCTGAGGACGACACCCACTATCTCCGTCTGCTCGGCTTCAACGACGATGGTTGGACTGACATCAAGGCTTCACAGATCGTGACTGGCCTCACCGCAGGAACTACTTACAATCTGGACTTCGTGATGGGCGTAAACTGGCCCAAAGGCCCGGCGTGGACTCCCGATCCCAACTATTACGTTTCCGTTTCCGAGGTTGCCGGTGAGGATGCAGGCAAAGAAATTGCTAAGTTTGAGACTCCTAACACCGATGGTGATTTCACCGATCAGGATTGGATGGAGCACTCCTATACTTTCACTGCACCTGCTGATGGCAAGGTATATCTGACGTTCGTTCTGCCCAATAACTATGGAAAAGACAACAAACATGAGGCAGACTTATTCATGGATATCGACCTCGTCAAGATCTACGATCCCAACGGCACAGGCGCAGTCAACGGCATCGTTGTTGAGAATGAAGCTCCCGTTGAGTACTACAACCTGCAGGGTGTTCGCGTAAGCGGCGACAACTACAAGGGTGTGGTTATCCGCAAGCAGGGCGGCAAGAGCGTCAAGATCGCTCTCTGATACCGACATCACAGAGGCCGGGCAGGGTGACCTGCCCGACCTTACCAATAAACAATTTACACTAATATCTATGAATCGAAAACTTACTGTTTCGTTAATCGCAGCTTTCGGACTGGGCACCCTCGCGATGTCGGCCGCAAGTGTCGTTAACCCCGATGCGAACAAGTATTACCGCATCAAACACGCCAGCGGCTTATATCTGACCGACGCCGGTTTCGGCAACAAGATTGCCGCCAAGGTGGAGGACAACACACAGGTGTTCCGCTTCATCCCCGCCGGCCCGGAGGGCGTCTACAACATCCAGCGCGTCGACTCCAAGACATTCCTCGGCTCCGACGGCAAATGGACTTCGTGCCCCATCGGCCTGAACAAGAAACTGTCGCAGCACCGCATTGTAGCTTCCGGCGAAATGGTGACCCTGGTCAACTTAGGAATGCCGGAGGGCAAGAACTGCATCGGTACGGACGCGGTCACCGCCGGTTCATCCATCTATACCGACAAGGCCGGCACCGACGCCGAGAAGCATCTGTGGAGCATCGAGGAGACCGAAAAATATGCCGAGGCTCCCACTCCCGAGGATTTCTACAAGGACCATCCCCTGGCCGACAACGATCCCCGTGCCAACGTGTATGACGGCTATCGCCTCGTGTTCGCCGAGGAATTCTCAGGCTCGGGCAAACCCGACCCCTCGATCTGGAACTTCGAGACCGGCTACAAGCGCAACGAGGAGGACCAGTACTATTACGGCGACAACTGCACCTATATCGAGGACGGTGTGCTCGTGATCGAAGGCAAGAACATCGAGGACCAGAAGGTTCCCAACCCTCTTTATCAGCGCGGAAGCACCGAGAAGTGGAAGAAGAACAGATACCTGACCTGGGTATCCGGCTCGATGCAGACCCAGGGCGGGTGGCAGGACGGCTACACCTGGATGTACGGCATATACGAGGTGCGCGCCAAGGTGCCTCAGTACGTAGGCTGCTGGCCCGCAATCTGGTCGACCGGCAAGCAGTATGAATGGCCCTACGACGGCGAGATCGACATCATGGAATATTACGGCCACGCCATCCACGGCAACGTGGCATGGGGAGGCACCAAGCGCTGGAGCGCCGTATGGGATTCCGCTACTGTAGGCGATGCTGAGCTCGGCGAAGGCTGGGGTGACAACTACCATACATGGATTATGGTATGGGATCCGGACCACATCGAGCTGTGGTGCGACGACTTCCTGGTCAACCAGACTGACCTGGACCAGACCGTAAACGGCATTCCTGACGGCGACTTCGATCACAGCAACGGCGCCAACCCCTACCGCACCGTGCGTCAGATGCTCTGGCTCAACCTGGCTTTGGGCGGCATCAACGGCGGCTCGCTGGCCAAAACCCCCAACCCCTCGCGCTTCCTGGTGGACTACGCCCGTATTTACCAGAAAGTCGGAACGGACGGCAAGGCCACATATCACGTGGATTCCGAGATTTCCGAGCCTACCTTCAGCAAGAAGGACGGCGACTATTCCGCAGTCGAGGCCATCATGAACGATGCCGACGACAACGTGGAGACCGGCGTGTACAACATGCAGGGCATCCGCGTGGCCGACAACGATAAGGCAGAGCTGCCCGGCGGCATCTACATCGTCAAGGGAACGAAGAAATCGTACAAGATATATATGTGAACTTCTGAGACACCGGAGCTGGCACAGCTCCGGTGATTGCATGATTACAAACGTTTTGTTTTGTTATTGAGCCCGTCGGGAGGGGTCACGGACGTGTGCCCCTCCCGCCTACCCGATTCCCGGCGGATACACATCGACACTGACGCGTAGACATCGCCGAAACTGAATATTGAATAACCTATTACTATCTATAAAGAATCATTATCATGAAGAAAAATTTACTTCTGCTGGCAGTAGCCATGACCGTGGCTTTCGGTATGTCGGCCGAGACGGCATACGTCAACGAGACCAGCAAAGTCGGCACTTCCAAGGAAGCCTGGCACGGCACCGGCATGTATGGAAACAAACCCGTCACTCCACTTGGCGGCACAGCTGTCAACCTCGCTGAGCACTATTATTCTCCCAAGAATGGATGGAGTAATGACAAATTCGTCCCGGAAGTGGGTGTAAAACCTCTCTATCAGGCTGTTTCCGGTCTAAAGGCAGGTACTTACAAAGTCGAGTTTTTCGTCACCGCCCATAAGGCAAACGACGAGGGCGATTCCTTCGCTCTTACCGAACCCAGTAACACCATTAACTGCGCTTATGTGAAGGTAGGCGACAAGGTGGCCACAAAACAGAACTTCCAATCCATTGCCAATAATGGACTGGCTGCTGACGAACCCATCTTGATGACATTTGATAAGGTTGCCATCGCAGAAGGCGAAAACTTGGAAATGGGTATCGAGATTATGGAGAAAGGCAAGACCAACTGGTACACAATACAGATATCCTCCCTGCAGCGTGAAGCTACTGAAGCCGAAATCCTTCAGAATGAAGTCAATGTCATGAATGAGAATAAGGCAAAACTTCAGACTATTATCAATAAGTATCAGTATGCAACGAACGCAGCAAAGGAACCTTACAAGAATCTCCTAAACGAACTTGAAAGCGTGGATACGACTTCCCTCGAAGCTGTTAAGGAGGCCAATACTAAAATCACGACTCTGTTGGGCGATACCCTGAAGGAGCGCAAGCTGGCCGAAGAGAATGCAGTACTCGCAGGCCTTGAAGGTGTAACACACATAAATATCATAAATCCCGACGGGGGATCTAAAACAGGATCCATTACAGATCAAGAAACTACTGACACGCATCTTCTGGACGGTTGGTACGCATTTAGAAATGGTGAAATAGACTTCAATCCGAATAAATCAGGCCAAAGCCCTACTTTGTCTGATGGCACATTAATCGCAACCTATTTCGACGGCTACAAGGAAGCCGGTAAAAATTACCGTATCGCAGTTCAGCAGATGGTACAGTTGGAACCTGGTGAATATCGTCTTAGCCTACTTAATCGAGCAGGCCCCACATTGAACTATTTCCGTATGCTTGCAGTAGTAGGACATGATGATGCAAAGAACAGACTTGAAGGATTTATCACTAACAACGATAGCGAAGTTCCGGGTTATGTTGAGACTCTGATACAAGAGGGTGGTGATGGCGGACTATTTGGTAACGGCTGGGGAATGAGTTATCTCGACTTCACAGTTAAAGAACCTACCACACCGGCTTCCGCTCCTGCAAAAGAAGGAGAAAACGTTTCAAAACAGAATGTATGTATCTCCGTTCAGGCCGGTACGGGAAATAACAATTCCGGCCGTTGGATGAGCTTCACCCACTTCCAGCTGGTCAAGAAGCCGAAGGATATCGGCAGCGGTATCTCCGGCGCCCTTGTCGAGGATGTGAACGCTCCCGTCGAGTACTTCGACCTGAACGGCATACGCGTCAACGCCGACAATCTGAAGAAGGGTATCTACATAAAGCGTCAGGGCAACAAGGTGACTAAGATTATCAAATAATAATCACATACCCTTTTGATGAGAAAACCCGCGACCTCCGTGGCCGCGGGTTTTGTTTTTTTAAGGTTCCATCCGGAATACCGCAATTAGTTTCTAAGCGTACGAGTGCAGTCCCGGCAGCAGGTAGTTGGCGCCGAAGTATGTGAACAGCACCGACAGGACGGCCAGCAGCAGATACCAGTGCAGCACACGGGGATTGCGGAAGCATTTCAGAGGCCGTGAAGCCCAGTGCATGGGAACGGAATAGATCAGGAACATCACCAGCGCACACGTCTCCTTGGGATCCCAGCCCCAGTAGCGGCCCCATGACTGGTTGGCCCATACGGCGCCGATGAACATACCGGCTCCGAGCAGGAACACGGCCGGCACGAGTATCAGCCTGTTCAGCCGCGACATCGACGCCTCCGTCTCCCTGTTACGGCTGCACAGCGCCACGGCCGACAGCACAGCCATCAGCAGGAACAGCACATACGAGACCATGACGATGGCCACATGCACCGACAGCAACGGACTGTTCAGCACCGGCATCAGCACCCCGATGCGTGGCGTCCGGCCTCCCATCACGGCCACGAACAGCGCCATCGCTCCGATGCACGACAACGCTCCGCGCAGTATGTCCGGCCTCATACATACCGCCCCGCATAAGGCCGCCAACGCAATGAACATCATCATCTCCGGGCCGTTGGAAAGGGGCACATGCCCGCTGATCCACCACAACACCCCCAAGATAGCTCCTATATATATAAGGAGAAGCCATGTCACCGCCATCATGGCCATACGGATGTTCCGGCCGATACGGCGCCGTGAGATGCCTGCATACAGATAGACGCCCCCTGACAGAAGGGCGATAATAGCCGCCGCCAAGGGGCGTCCCCACTTGTTGTACAGTCGTTCCGTCTGTATCTTTAATTCGGAAGGGAGCGTGTCGGCGCCGGCATATTTACGCTGGCCCGCAATCAGACCGGACAGGAGTTCGTCGGCGCGGATATTGCGGCCGGCCAGCAGGTTTTCCTTTATGTCGGGCATTGTGGTCTGCATGAACTTCCACTGCTCCAGCTCCATGCGCGACGGACGTTTGCCCGTCAGCGACAGCCATTCCAGATGACCCTCGGCTGTTCTGTAGGGGTATATCCTGAACGCCTCGCCGGTGCCCAGCCTGTTTATCAGACCCAGCTTCTCGGCTTCCTCCTTCCGCTGCTTCGGCGTCGCGTCGGCCACGCTTTCCGCATTTGCCTCGTAGTCCCGCACCCATTCTTCATAATAGAACAGCCAGCCGGACAACACCTGTTCGGCCGTCATGCCCTGATACGAGTCCGAGCCATACAGCCTCAGCGTCACGTCGCGGGCCATGGTCTGCATCGGACAGACCCGGTCGTTCCAGTACACATACACTTTGCCGAAATTGGCTGCCAGCGGACGCTGCATGGCGGGCAGTTCCGCGGCATCGCACAGTGCCGGCATCATGGCTAAGCAGAGCAGCACTGCAGCCTTACGGCTCCTCAGAAGCGCCCGCCAGGGTGTGCGGCGCTGAAAGAAGAACCCTGTCATCCCTATTCCCAACAGGATGTAGCCCGTATATGTTATGCCCGTGCCCCAGGGATCGTGACTCACCGACAGCGTGGAACCGTCCGGATCCATGCCCGACTGAAAGAACCGCCAGCCGTCGTACTCCCCTACCTTGTTCATCGACACGTTCACGTCGTGGCCGTCGATGCGCAGCACACTGCGGAAATCCATCGGCGTGGCAGTACCGGGATAGAAGTCGATGTCGGCCTCGACAAGCGATATTTCGAACGGGAAAGTGCCGTTGCCGGGACCCGACGTCTTTACGAACGTGCGCACCGGGGCCGCCCCGTCACGCAGCATAAGCTCACCCTGAATGCCCGCGTAATGAGTGACAATTGCCCCGGCCACGATTATGGCCAGGGCAATGTGTATCAGTAATGTGAATGGTTGTCTTGACATCATATTATATACGTGTCCGGGAATTTTATATTGCATCCACGAATTTTATGATCGCGTCCCTGTCTTTTTTCGGGAGCTTCCGGAACTGCTCGATGCTGTAGCGCGCATCGCTCATGGGCGAATAGCCATGCCACATGATGGCCTCGAGGGCGGTACGGGCGCGGCAGTCGTGCATCCGGTCGGCAGTGGGGCTTCCGGTTATTTTCTGATGCAGACCGCGTCCCCACAGGGGCGTGGTGCGGCACCATCCGCCGCGGATGTCGTTAGCCATCAACAGCTTGTGCTGCACCATATCGGTATAGGGCCAGATGGTCTGATACGGAAACCGGGGCAGCTCGTTGCCCGTGAAGAATCTGGCGGGGTCCACGATATTGTCCGGTCCCGTGGTCCACGAGGGACGGTGGCAGTAGTCGCAGCCGATTTCAGAGAAAAGCTCTCGACCTCTGCGCACGTCGGGATCGTCCACGTCACGCACGGCCGGCACGGCCAGGCCGCGATGCCACACCATCAGGTCGGTATATTCATCGTCGCTCATTTCCACATCCAGGTTCTTGTCGTTCAGATACGCCTTGATGCGCTCCTCCATCGTGCCCTGCCAGTATTCGGGATGCTTATGTCCGGGGTCGATACGCGAGATATATGCCTCGAAACCGGCCTGCACTTCGGGATCCGTAGCCGAATACTGCGCGTAAGTCCCGGCGGCGTCAAGGTAGTGATAGCGGCGGTCGGAACGCGTCACGTTGGTGATGTTCCAGATGGCGTTGGCACCTGCGGCATCCTGAAGCGGCCCGCGCGACAGGGCGTAAGTGAACCTGCGAGCATAGCCCTTGCCGTCACCCTGCAGCTTGTTGGCATACATCGAGACCCAGTTCCCTCCGGCATAGAAAGCCGGATTGATTCCGTTTTGCAGCAATCCGTCGCTTTCCTCCTTGCGATACTGCGCCAGCAGATCCTCCTCGGTGATGGCATCGAGCAGTCCGGTGCCGTATATGCCGATGGTCGACTCGAGTTTCACTGCATAGTCGCCCGGAAGCTGGTAACCGCGGTTCACCACATAGATGGCGTCCTTGGGCATGGTCACTTCGGGATACTGCAGCGAATAGGTCTCGCCGTCGTCAAAGCGGTTGCCCCACTCGTCGGTTGCCTCGGCCCAGTGTACCCTGATCTTGGATTCGTCCACCGGAGCCTTGAAGGGCGCCACGGCGTGTCCCTGGGGCATACCTGCCAGCCAGCTGACGTAGCCTTCCGTCTTGGGATCGTACACCACTAGCAGACAGCCGTTGCCTATCTCATTGGTGTTGAACACCCCTTCAGGCACACGCTGTCCGTGGCCGTAGTTCGGATGGCAGTGCATGCACGAGGTCCGGATATATGCCGGACCCAGGCCCGAACGGACACCCGTCCGGTTGGCCATGAAAGGTTTCTCAAACAGTGCCTCGCCGTTCTTGAACGACTGGTACAGTCCCTGGTTCTCCACCGCCGGTGCAGGCTGCTCGTATGCGTTGGTGGTGCTCAACAATGTGGTGCCCAGCTCGCCGCCGGCATAATACCACTCGGGTTTCTCCTGGCTCGGATTGACCGGTTCGTCCGTAATCTTCTCCTCCGAGCACGAAACTGCCGTCGCCCCCAGCAGAGCGACGGACAGCATGTTTAATATGGAATAATATTTCATGATCTGAATAATAGGCGCGACAGGCGCTGTTCCTTATCTTCCCGTCACAACGGTGGCGGCATCCTCCAGGGCTGCCACAAGGTCGGTGCCGGCGGCTTTCATCGCAGCCTCGGCTTCCGCACCGGCGGCCGTCTTTGCGAATGGCTCCGGAATCCGCTCGATTGCCGCGATGGCGTTCTCAATGGCGGTGCGCACGGCTGCGTCGGCGGTCGGGTTCTGCGCCTTGACATAGTCGCTCACCGAGGGCTGGCCCGAACGCGAACCGCAGTAAGCGTTGCGGATCGAACGGATGTTGTCGGCGAAGTCCTCGATCGAGTTCAGCGAATAGGGCGACTCGATATAGTTCTTGTCCTCGCTCGACGATCCGAGATGCGGGCGCCCTATCTTCGTATTGCCCACCTCGTCGGCGATGTCGATGCAACCCTGGATTATCTCCTCGGCGGCTTCCTGATATGTCTTGAAACGCGAGCCTGCCTGACCGGCGTTCATCATTTCCCAGCCATAGTTCTCGCCGTAGTCCAGCTCGGCATCCTCCAGGATGGCCTGCTTGGCCTCGCTTAGCGCGTCCGTACCGGCCCAGCATGCCTCAAGACATACGCACTGGGCGCACAGGTCATCGGCCACGGCCACGAGATACTCCATTTCCTCGGGCGTATAGTCGGTGGAATGCACCAAAGCGGTGTTCTCGTCGGCGCTCAGCTCAAACAGCATGTATTCCACGGCGTGGAATCCGATCAGGCCGTAGCCGCCGTTGTTCTCCAGCGTCCAGGGATTGCCGTTGCGTATCTGGACCAGCAGATTGTCCATAGCCGCCTTGTCGAGAGGCCAGGAGTCGATATGCGGGTCGATGTTATGGTTTGCGGCCGGCCCGAACAGGAACGCCTCGGAAAGCTCCCAGCTCTTGCGGGCCTTTTTCCACGCCTCGCCGGCTGTCTTGATGTCGGACTCGGCCAGTGTTCCGGCCTCGTGCTTGCTCTGCATGGTGTGGCACAGCTCGCGCATCTCGATGGCTGCGTCGGCCATGTCCTTGTACGTGGGGAGCACGGTGTAGGTCACATATTCCTGTGTGGCACTCTGCAGCGACTTCTCCTTATCGCTCAGCTTTCCCGAATCGGGACCGTCGTTCGACTCCGAACACGAGGAGACTGCCAGGGCAAACGCTCCTAAGAGCATGAATTTAGTTAGATTCTTCATTGTTTATATTGTAGTTGTTTAATCCTTAATCCAATGTCGAGCCTCTATTTGAGCCAGCCCACGTATGCCACTCCGACGTTCACGGCAGGCTCGTTGTTATACAGTTTATTCAGTAAGCCGATGGTGTAGTCGGCCTTAATCACTACCTGCGGAATCGGATACCAGTTGATGCCGGCCGAGATCTTCTGGCGGTGACACCATTCCAGCGGCGCGGAATTCTGCATCCTGGCCATCGAGTCGTAATAGTCATAGCGTGCGAATACGTAGAATTTCTGATTGGCCACGTGCCGGTTCTTGATGGTATGGAATATGTCGTATCCTGCTTCAACGCCTGTGGCTACGGCATCCGAGGCCACCTCCTGGCGCTTCGATGTGGAATTCTTCGACATGGCGATGTTGAACTTGCTGATATGCTGCGAGTCCGACAGGTGTCCCCACAGAAAACTGCCTCGCGCCAGCAGGCCGTAGCCCTCGTATTTGAAATCGAACGATCCGATAGCCACCGTTCCCCGGATTCCCTTGTTTTTATCCGATCCCGTGGGATACAGGGTGTTCCGGAACGATTCGCCCACATACCCGCTCACACCGAGACGCAATCCGGGCACGCTGAAGTTTTCGACACGCGTGGCGAACGCGAACCGGTTGGCTATCTTGAACTCGAACGGCGACGCCGATCCGTCGTGAATCCAGCCTTGATTGCCGAACCGTTCGGAATCCAGGCCCGGCAGGAACATGGCCATATAGTTCCATTTGCCTGCGTGGCCGGACACCGACAGCGAGATTTCGTGCCACGTGCAGGGAATTATGGTGTTTTCACCCTCCGGACGGTACACTCCGAAGAACTGGTTCGGCTCGTGATGCGCGTTGGTGGCTCCTACCGGCACCACCTGCATTCCGGCCCGTACCTTCAACTGAGGAAAGAACTCCTTCTGTATATAGAATTGCTCGAGGGCCACTTCTCCGCCGCGTTCTATCTCCTTTTCATATTCGCCGGCCTCCTCGGTCTCTATCTCCACGGCCGATTCCGTGCCGCCGTGTTCGAATTCTATCTCCGACGAGAATGACCATCCCTTGCCGAAATCGTACCCCAGATAAATCACTACATGAGGCAGATCGAAACGACCGTGCTTCTCATTACGGTATTGTTCCGGATGAGAATACCGCAGATAGTTGTCGCTGAAGAAATTATAGGAATATGCGGCTTCTCCGTATCCTCCGACATGAAGACGGTCCCATAGAGACACTTTCTTCTTTACGTTATTCAAAGCCACGCTGTCTCCCTTGGTGAAAACCGCGGGTGCCGCATCATCGATTGCCCCTTGGTCGGCCCTGGCTCCGCATACACCGATACATAAGGCGGCAATTATAAAAATTCTCCTCAATGCCATTTTGAATATAGTCGTTATTGAAATCGGTTGCAAAATTACTCCCAATCTCAAAGTGCGGCAATACTCAAAATAGCCCATTTTAACATTTGACTATCTGTTAAAAATACTCAGAGTTGCCTATCATCTCTACCGGTCCGGTTGCATCGGCCCCCATGAAATGTGTAATGGATTTAAATAATATGCAGATTATTATTAATATATTTCCATGTATTTTATTTGTTTATTTTATACATCAAATGTATGTATTCAGATTTACACATAAATATACAACAGCCTCGTCATTATTTTGCCCGATATTGGTCCAAAAAACCGCTTAATCATACCAAATCACTGATTTTCATCAATAACGTGGCTTATTTTGCACAAAATAAAAAGTCAACCCCTTTTCACAAAGAGGTTGACGGAAACCTTAATCTTAATTTAATACTATGAAAAACACATTGCAAAAATAATACTTTTTTACGTAATACTAAAATGATTTCCAAATCAAAGTGCAGTTTTAACGTTATTTAACTCAATCTATTGCACTTTGTGAATTTGCGTACTTCTGCTTTTCCTGAGGCGTGTAAAACAGTCGATATTTACGTAATAAATTTCTTTCCGGCCCTTTCATCCGAAAGTCTCGGCCAGAATGGCCGGCGACTTAAGGTCGCTTAACCCGGGATAGTGGATGGAGTAATAACGTATAATTCCGGCCAGCGTGTCTCTTCTTTCAGTTTTGGTGAATCTGAAATATCTGCAGTTTGCCGCAGTGATGCGCGTCAGTAGTCCTAAATGCATCAGGGCGTCACCTGCCACTACGTCATGATGCAGCGGTATGCTGTCTGTCATGACGCCTTCCCGCATGTCGAAATATCTTCCCCTGCAATCCAGATTGGGCTGGATTCCGGCAAACGGCAGCAATCCGATCAGAAACGCGATATGCCGGTTGGCGACGGAGCCGCGTTCGGCATCGAGGCTGCCCAACGTGAAGTATATGAAATCCCACAGGAGCACATCGGCCTCCGACTGCCGCAGAAAGCAGTTGAGGAATTCCGACAGGAACATCACTATGGCGCTCTTGGCGGGATTGAAGTAAATGTCACGCCACGGCACAAGGAGCGACATCTTGCCCAATGTCTGCAGGTTTTTGTTACCCTTGAAATTGATATCGGCCTCTATCACCGACAAGGGCTGCATGCGGGCGTTACGTATCCGGGCGTTACGGCCGGTCCCCACGGGCATAAGAAAGGACACGCGCCCGCGCTCGCGCGTGTACAGCGTCACCACATTGTGCCGGTCGGTGTGCCTCACCACATCTATCACTATGCCACGTATCCGTTCTATCGCCATTTATTTTACACTTTTATACCTTTTTGTTCGCAATTTCTTATTGTTTCTTGTTTTTCGTTAAAAATTATCAAATTGACATCATTTTATTGCTATATATATTTTTTTGTCACGATTTTTATTATTAACTTTGCATTCGTGTTTTTCATGGTATTAGATTTAAGGTTAGAGGATTAGTTGTCGGGAGACAATTAATCTTTTTTTATGCACTTATTTTTCACTTTTTATCATTATCTTTGCACTTGTTTCCAATGAGGACAAACAAGCCCTCCCGAGAGACAGACACGCATCCTCACCTCAGCTTGATTCATACCACCATGACCCAGCCGGAAGAAAAGAAATCCATCCTGTACCGCACCTGGAGGCTATACGCCGACGGATTCCGCGACATGACCATAGGACGCTACCTGTGGGCACTGATTCTTGTGAAATTAGCCATCTTCTTCCTGGTGTTCAAGCTGATATTCTTCCCCGACCTGCTCAACACCCGCTATGACAACGACGATGACCGCGCGCAGGCCGTACGCGAGAACCTGATAAACGGGCACGAAAAATAAAGATTATGCGAGACAACGCCTCTCCAAGAATAAAATATCCCGGCCCGCATGTCATGCAGGACGGGATTCTCTATCTCATGGGCTGTTATTTCAGGATCAGCATCGCGTCGCCGTATGCGCCGAAGCGATATTTCTCCTTCACGGCTGTGTCGTAAGCCTTCATCACGAGCTGATAGCCGCCGAAGGCCGCCACCATCATCAGCATGGTGCTGAGCGGCATGTGGAAGTTGCTCACCATCGCCGTGGCCACCGTGAAGTCGTACGGCGGGAAGATGAACTTGTTGGTCCATCCCTCTATGGTCATCAGGTGGCCGTTCATGCACACGCTCGAGGCCATGGCGCGCATCACCGACGTGCCGACGGCGCATATACGGTTGCCGCGGTCGTGGGCGGCGTTCACCATTTCCACCAGTTCATCGTTGACACGCATCTGCTCGGAGTCCATGCGGTGCTTGGTCAGGTCCTCCACGTCTATCTCCTTGAAGTTGCCCCATCCGGAATGCAACGTCAGGAATCCGCGCTCCACGCCCTTGATCTCCAGGCGCTTCATCAGTTCGCGACTGAAGTGCAGACCGGCGGCCGGAGCCATCACGGCTCCCTCCTCGCGCGCAAAGATGCACTGATAGTTCTCGGCATCCGGCTCCTCTACGGGGCGCTTGATGTAGTAAGGCAGCGGCGTCTCGCCCAGCGCGTACAGCGCCTTCTTGAACTCGTCGTAATCGCCGTCGAACAGGAAACGCAACGTGCGGCCGCGCGACGTAGTGTTGTCGATTACCTCGGCCACCATCGACTCGTCATCCCCGAAATACAGCTTGTTGCCGATACGTATCTTGCGCGCCGGGTCAACCAGCACGTCCCAGTATCGGTTCTCTGCATTCAGTTCCCGCAGCAGGAATACCTCGATGCGGGCCCCCGTCTTCTCCTTGTTGCCATACAGACGAGCGGGAAACACCTTCGTGTCGTTGAACACCATGACGTCTCCTTCGTCAAAGTAATTGATGATCTCCTTGAATATGTGATGGCTGATCTCGCCCGTACGGACATCCACCACCATCATGCGGCACTCGTCGCGGTTCTCCGTCGGGTACTGCGCTATCAGGTTCTCAGGAAGTTTGAATTTAAATTCAGATAGCTTCATGCTTATTAGTATGGTTCCGCCGCACACGTGCGGCATTTCATTTATTTGTCTATGTTATCCGGCTGTCGGTTCGTCCGGAAACTCCACCGGGCCGTCCTTGATCAGCTCCAGTGCCTGGTCCAGACTCATAGCGTCGTTAATTGTATAGTCTCCCACTCTGGTTCGTCTCAGGGCCGTCAGGTGCGCGCCGGAGTTCATGGCTTCCCCCAAATCGCGCGCCAGCGCCCGGATGTAAGTGCCTTTGCTGCACAGCACCCTCAGCGTCAGCTTCGGAGCCTCCCAGCTCAGCACCTCGAGTTCCTTTATCTCCAGGGGCTTGGCCTTGATTTCCACCTCCTTGCCCTTGCGGGCGTAGTTATAGGCGCGTTTGCCGTCCACCTTCACCGCCGAGAACACCGGAGGCACCTGCATCAGATGGCCCCGGAACTTAGGCAATGTCTCCGCTATCAGCTCCGGGGTGATGTGCTCCCACGGATAGGTGGCGTCTATCTCCTTCTCCAGGTCGTAGCTCGGAGTGGTGGCACCGAAGGTGATTTCGGCCACATACTCCTTCATCCCCTCCTGCAGCTCGGCTATACGCTTGGTGGCGCGACCGGTGCAGACCAACAGTACGCCCGTAGCCAATGGATCGAGCGTACCCGCGTGACCAACCTTGAAACGCTTGGCGTTCAGCCTGCGCTGCACGGCGCCCCGCAACCGCTTCACCGCATCGAACGATGTCCAGCGGTACGGCTTGTCAATCACCAGTATTTCCCCACTTATATAGTCCATTCAGTCTCTTTTCTTACCTTATCACTCGTCACTATGACCTATGACTTAGTTCCACAGTATGCATATCACGCCCATCACCACGCAATATACGGAGAACCACCACAACTTACCTTTCTTCACTATGTTCAGCATCCAGCTGCATGCTGCGCAACCCACCGCGAAGGCGGCCACGAAACCTACGGCCATACTGAGCAGATCGGTCTGCGCGGCATAGTCAGGAGCCACTATATCCTTGATGTCCAGCAGCATCTCGCCCAATATCGGGATTATGACCATCAGGAACGAGAAGCTGGCCACCTTGTCACGCTTGTCGCCCAACATGATACCGGTGGCGATGGTGGTGCCGCTGCGGCTCAGACCCGGCAGCACGGCCACAGCCTGCGCGCACCCTATCACAATGGCGTCCCACCATGTGATGTCGCGTCCGGCGTTGGCCCGTTTCAGCTTGCCGGCGCGCACGTCGCTGAGATGGGCGAACAGGAGCAGCGCGGCGGTGACACACAGGCAGATACCCACTATCAGCAGGCCGCTGCCGAATATCTCCTCCACATAGCTCTTGAAGAACACGCCGACTATGCCGACCGGAATGCAGCTCACTATCAGCTTCCACACATACGTGGTGTTTTCGTCACGCCTGAACGTGAAGAAACTGCGGCACAGGTCGCGGAACATGGGCCACAGCACCACAATCGTCGACAGCACCGTGGCGGCGTGTACCACCACGTCAAACTGCAGGTTCTCGTCCGCCGGCAGGTCAATGCCGAGAATATCCTTGAATATCTCGAGATGTCCGCTGGAGCTCACAGGCAGATATTCCGTGAGTCCCTGCACTATGCCCAGTATCAGGGCCTGAAACCATTCCATTACTTGTCAGCGTCTTTAATTTGGGCAGCGTCTGCTGTCAGTGTCGTGTTTTCGGTATTGGCGGTCTTATGCCGGCGCGGCGTCCAGATTATGGCGAACGCCATGAACAGGAAGCCTAAGAAGGCCAGCGTCGGGCCCACCACGATGCGGCGTGTGCTGAACACGTCGGGATTGAACACGTTCGGGTCGGAGCTGCCTCCGCCGCTCATCAGCAGGAAGCCTATTATGATCAGCGCCACGCAGCAGCCCATCATCACGAAGTTGGTCTTGGTGAAGGGTCGTTCGGACGCCTTCTCCTTCTGCAGCGGCTCGGTGGACATTGTGCCCGTAAATATCTTTTTCTTTGCCATTTACTTCAATTTATCGAAACAGTTCGTCGTATTCCTTGTGCAGATAGTGTGTGGCCGACAGCCACGACGAAACCACGCACATCAACACTCCTGCCAGCACCATGCCGGCGCCGACGAATCCAAAATCCCTCCACGACAGGAACGTGGCCACATCCACCACCCCGCTTTCGCGCGCTCCCCATATAGCCAGCGCGGTAACCCCCGACGCCAATGCGCCGGCTATCAGGCCGCAAAGCAGATTGTCAAGCACTATGGGCCTGCGGATAAAACCGTTGGTGGCTCCCACCAGCTGCATGGTGTGGATGGAGAACCGCCGTGAATATATCGACAGGTGAACCGTGTTGTTGATAAGCACGCACGTTATCAGCAGCATTATCACCGCTATGATTCCCAACAACATCGTGACAAGCGCCAGGTTCTGGTTCATGGCGTCCACCATCTCGTCCTCCGGGCTGGCCACATTCTCCACTCCCTTGATACCCTCGATGCTTTTCTTTATCCTGGCTATCTGAGCCTTTGAGCTATAATCGGCCTTAAGGGTGAACGCCACTTCGGGACTGAGGGGATTCACGCCGAACAGCGTCTCCAGGTCCTCGCCCGTGTCGCGGCTCCATTCCTTCATGGCCTCGGCCTTGCTGGTGAAGCGCACCACACCTGCGTAGGGCTGACGCTTTATCTCGTTGGCCAGACGCACTCCCTCGCTGTCGGGAATACTGTCTGCCAGTATCACCGTCAGTTCCATACGCTCCTTGAGCCGGCGCGTCTCGTTGTTGGCGCTGAGCCACAGCATCGATATGATGCCTCCCAACAGCAACACTAACGTCACCGTCACCATCGTGGTGAAATGCGAGGCCCAGAACGATATCTTCAGCTCCTTATTTATGTGCTTCATCTTTTCGTGTCACAATTCAAACTGCAAAATTAATAAATTCCACCCCCCTTTGTCAAGTATTTATATACTTTTTTGTTAATTTTGCAAATCAAATGGCATCAAATGGCGTTATTTAGGGACTGTTCCTTAAAAAATATATACGTCAGGGCGGTGGATTTTCGAGGGAATTTTGCCGATTGATGAGGGAGCAGCCTCGCGGCTGTGACCGAAGAAAGCGACAAAATTAACCGAAAAGACACCGGACAACGCCTTAAGATACGAAGATATTACAACAACTGATTAATAATGAATTATTTAACAGATATATTAGTTCTGTCTCGCAGATGCACCTCATCTTTGGTCTTTTGACTCAGTCGCATAGCCCACTATGCTCCCGAGTCTGCAAGACCAAATCTGAGGTACATCTGCGACCCTGACGTATATATTTTTTAAGGAACAGACCCTACTAATTTCAGGCATAAATGAGCACATATCCGCACAATATAACCGCTGAATATCACACATTAGGATGTAAGCTGAACTTTTCGGAGACATCGGCCATAGGCCGTGCGCTCAGCGAGCGCGGCGTGCGCCGTGCCGCCGACGGCGAGACGCCCGACATCGTGGTGGTCAACACCTGTTCTGTCACAGAGACGGCCGACAAGAAGGGGCGCAGCCTGATACGCCGCCTGGCCGCGCGCTATCCGCAGGCCACCATCGTGGTGACCGGATGCTACGCGCAGCTTAAGCCCGGCGAGGTGGCCTCGCTCCCCGGTGTGGAACTGGTACTCGGCTCGGGCGAGAAACTGAAGGCGGCCGAGTATGTCGACCGTTTCCTGCAGTCGCGCCAGTCGGTGACCGAAGTCACTCCGGCGCGGCAGATATCCACGTTCGAGCCGTCGTGCGAACGGGGCGACCGCACACGCTGGTTCCTCAAGGTGCAGGACGGCTGCGACTATTTCTGCACATACTGCACCATCCCCTACGCCCGTGGCCGGTCGCGTTCCGGCATTATCGCGGATTTTACCGAACGCGCGCGCATGGCTGCCGGCGAGGGGGCGAAGGAGATTGTGATAACGGGCGTGAACATCGGCGAGTTCGGCTCGGACAACGGCCAGTCGTTCTTCGACCTGATCCGCGAGCTGGACACCGTACAGGGCATTGAACGTTACCGCATCTCGTCGATCGAGCCGAACCTGCTAACCGACGAAATAATCGACTGGGTGGCTCAGTCGCGTGCCTTCATGCCGCATTTCCATATTCCGCTGCAATCCGGCTCGGACCGCGTGCTGAAGCTGATGAACCGCCGGTATGTCACCTCGCTGTTCCGCGAGCGCGTGGAGCATATACGCCGCGTCATGCCACACGCCTTCATCGGCGTGGACGTTATTGCCGGCGCGCGCGGCGAGACTCCGCAGGAATGGGCCGAGGCATGCCGGTTCATCGAGTCGCTGCCTGTCTCGCGCCTGCACGTGTTCCCCTATTCCGAACGTCCCGGCACCGCCGCCCTTCATCTCCCCGACCCCGTCCCCCAGGCCGAGAAGCATCGCCGCGTGGAGCAGCTGATTGCCATATCCGACACGAAGCTGCGGCAGTTCCTCGACTCGCAGCACGGCCTGGAGCGTCCCGTGCTGTGGGAACATACCGTGCACCACGGCATGATGCAAGGCTTCACCGACAATTACGTGCGCGTGCAGACTCCCTTCGACGCCGGCATGGTGAACCGCATATCAACCCTGATCCTCACTCCCGATAACATAGTAGCCGAACAATGAAGAAATTAGGCGTCATCATACTGAACTGGAACGGTCTGAAACTGCTGCAGCAGCTTCTGCCGGGCGTGGCGCGCGACACCGTATGCGACAGTTGCGACCTCATAGTGGCCGACAACGGCTCGACCGACGGCTCCGTGCAATGGATCCGCGAGAACTGCCCCGATGTCAGGATTATAGCCTTTGACACCAACTACGGCTTTGCCGAGGGTTACAACCGCGCCATCGCCGAGGTGGATTACGAATACGTCACTCTGCTTAACAGCGACGTCGAGACCACTCCGGGATGGTGGAAGCCGGTACTCGACTTCATGGTCAATAACCCCGACGTCGGCGCCGTGCAGCCCAAGATCAAGAGCTTCTACCGCCGCGACGAATTCGAATATGCCGGTGCTGCAGGTGGCGCCCTTGACAATTTAGGCTATCCCTACTGTCGCGGACGCCTGTTCGATGTCGTGGAGAAGGACCAAGGACAATACGACGGACCGGCCGTGGATGTGGCCTGGGCCTCGGGCGCATGCCTTACGGTGCCTCGCGAGCTATACCTGAAACTTGGCGGTCTTGACCCGAAGTTCTTCGCCCACATGGAGGAGATAGACCTGTGCGCCAGGATCTGGGGCGCCGGCTTTCGTTGCTGTGCAATCTCCGATTCCGAGGTCTTTCATATAGGCGGTGCAAGCCTGAACCAAGGCAACCCCAGGAAGACCTACCTCAACTTCCGCAACAACCTGCTGCTGATACACAAGAACATGACGCGCCGATCCGGGCGCCGGATGCTGCTGACGCGCCGCCTGGCCGACACCTTAGCCTTCGGCATGTTCCTGCTCAAGCTGGATTTCCCCAACGCCCGAGCCATCCTCAAGGCCCACAACGACTTCCGCCGCATGCGCCACGACTATCAGGATTACCCCTCCCGCGACATCCTGACCTCCCTCCCCGGCTCCGGCCATTCGGCCATCGCCGCCCGCTACCTCAAGCGCAAGCGCTCCCTCCCCCTCTCGTAGAAGCGCTCCCTCCCCTCCTCCCTTCTCCGTCGCGAAGCAGTTCCCGTCAGGAGCTCTGCTCCTCCGGCGTCAGCCGTCCCCTCCGTCGCGGAGCCGTTCTGTTCCGGCGCTTAGCGCCGGTTCGTCCGGCGTCAGCCGCCCCCATTTTAATCCCCAAAAACCAAATTAACATGAAGCCTCTCATACTTGTTACCAACGACGACAGCTACCGCGCCAACGGCGTGCACGAGCTGATAGACCGTATGCTGCCATTCGGCGACGTCGTGGCCATCTGCCCCGACGAGCCCCGTTCCGGCCAGTCCATGGCCATAACCGTCAACGCGCCCCTCCACGTCAGGCAGATGCCCGACTACAACGGCGCGAAGATATACACCGTGTCCGGCACCCCCGTAGACTGCGTCAAGCTGGCCATGCACCACATCCTGGACCGCACCCCCGACCTGGTGGTGGCCGGCATAAACCACGGCTCAAACGCGGCCGTCAACGTGCTGTATTCCGGCACCATGGGCGCCACCATGGAAGGCTGCGCCTTCGGCATCCCCTCCATCGGTTTCTCGCTCACGGACCATGCCATGGACGCCAATTTCATGCCCTGTTACAAGGCCATCGACATCCTGACCGAAGCCACGCTTAAGCACGGTCTGCCCCAAGGCGTATGCCTTAACGTCAACGTACCCAATATCGACCATGTGCCGGAACGTATGCAGCTCTGCGTGCCATGCAAGGGGCGCTGGAACGACGAATATCAGGAATACTTCGACCCGCACGGACATCCCTTCTACTGGCTGACCGGAAAATACGAGAATCTGGAGCCTGACAACGACCGGACCGACGAGTGGGCGCTGAGCCACGGCATCGTCTCCGTGGTGCCCGTGGCCATAGAGCGCGCCGTCAACGCTGCGTGCAATCTCGACATCCCCTGGCTGCCCGAAGCGGTGGATTCATACAACAGCCCCGGCATTTAATAAGTGTAGATTTTACCCTTTTTAGCAACTTAAGTTCCAATTAGACCAATTTTTGCAGATTTTAACACATTTGATAATTTAAATTATCTAAAAGTGTTAAATTCTGCACCGTGGTTTCTTGTTCATATCGGAATTGTTGTTTAACTTTGCATTCGTAAACGAGAAGGCCATGAAAGAGCCGGCTCCACTGCGAATCCTATGGATTCGGGAGGTTGCCGTTTTTGTTAACGTTTCCTCCGCAATCATACTTTTAAAGCGTTAGTGTTGGACGAAAGTCCAGTGAAAGATATCGTTTCATTGACAATTTATTGTTGCATTAGTAAAGTTATGGATTAATAGTTATTTTAGAATTAGGACCCACGGCGAAATTACAAAGTGATTTGTGATTAGTCGGAAATCAGATGCATAGTGATATGCGTCTGTTTTTTGTTTGTAGACCCTGCTTTTTTTAGCAACTGTTGCTTAACCATAAAACAATCGAACCCGTTAGATATATCCAACGAGTCCGGTCCACATTTATCTTAACTTTCTTAACTATCTTAACTTCTTAAACTTAAGATATCCTTATTCGCGGTAGTAGACGCGCTTGACGCGGGGGGAGACGGAGGTCAGGATCTCGTAGGGGATGGTGTCGAGCACGTCGGCCAGGCGTTCTACGGGTGCCTGACGGCCGAAAATCTCGACGGCATCGCCTACCTTGCAGTCTATGTCCGTCACGTCGATCATGCAGGCGTCCATACAGATGTTGCCTACCGTCGGCGCCTCCTTGCCGTTGACTATCACGTTCACGGCTCCGCGCCCGAAGTGGCGGTTCATGCCGTCGGCATATCCGATGGCGATGGTGGCTATCCGGGAGTCGCGCTTCAACACGCCCCAGCGGCCGTAACCTACAGTCTCGCCGGCCTTCCATTCGTGGATAGCGCATATCACGGTGCGCAACGTCGACACCACAGCCAACGGTTTCTCCTCCGGCATCTCTAACGGCATCACGCCGTACAGGCCTATGCCCAGGCGGGCCATATCGTAATGATGCTCCGGATAACGGAGTATGCCGGCCGTATTAAGCACATGACGCAGCACCCGGCCGTCGGTATGGTCCACGATATACTGCGACCATTCGGCATACCGCTTCAGCTGAAGCTGCGTGTACTCCTCCTGGTCCGGACAGTCGGCCACGCACAGATGCGTGAACACGCTGCGGACCTTCACTTCCTCCACGCCCTCGAGACGTCGCATCAGTTCCGGCAGTTCCTCGCCGATGAACCCCATGCGGTGCATACCGGTGTCGAGCTTGATATGGATGGGATAACCGCTCACGCCGTTCTTGCGCGCCTCGCGTATCACATCCTCCAGCATCCCGAACGAATATATCTCCGGCTCCAGACGGTTGGCGAACATCGACTTGTAGTTGGCCACCCTCGGGTTCATCACCATCACAGGCATGGTGATTCCTTTGTCGCGCAGTTCCACGCCTTCGTCCAGCACCGCCACGGCCAGGTATGCCGCTCCGGCATCCTGCAGCGTCTTGGCTATCTCATAGCTGCCGGCGCCATATCCCGACGCCTTGACCATGCACACTATGCCCGTGCCTTTCTGCAGATGACGGCGGAACTGATTGAAATTGCTGACGATGGCGTCAAGATTCACCTCCAGCACGGTCTCGTGACGGCGTGCCTCAAGCATTTCCTCAATTTCCTCAAATCCGGCTTCGGGACTCCCTTTCAGCAGGATAGTCTCGTTGTTGAAGTCGGAACCGGACCGTGACGCCGTGAACTGCCCCAGGCTTTCGTAGCACTCGGCGTTGTCGCCGAACAGCTCGCGGTGAGCCGCCAGTTTCGGTCCGATACCCACAAACCGCGACACTCCCGCACTCTTTACAAGCCGGCTTACCTGCCGGTAAAGCGTATCGGTGTCCGATGTCTCGTGATGCAGGTCGCTCAGTATCAGCGTAAGCCCGCTGCCGGGAGTCTGACGACGGCGCGCGAAGTGCAGCGCCGGCCGCAGCGACGAGAAATCGGAAGTGTACTGGTCGTGTATCAATATGCAGCCGTTCACGCCGTCGCTCACGTTCAGGCGCGTGCCGAGCTTGTGCAGGTCCTTGAAATTGCGCGCTATCTCCTGCGCGTCCACGCCGCTGTACAGCATGAACGTCAGCGCGTTGGCGGCGTTTTCGAAGTCGGCCTCCGACGTCAGCGGTGCCTCCAGCTCGTGCTCCTCTCCTTTATACCGGTATGTTAGGTGTATCAGTCCGTCCTTGGTCTCTCCCTTTACTATATAGACATCCGCTTCAGGGTCGGTGTATGACCAGGTGATTCTCCGCTTGCCGGGCGCGACCTGCTCCAACGCATCGGTTATCAACTTATAATCAAGGCAATAGATTACCGTCCCGGTCTCCGGACGCGATGCAAGAAGGCATTTCTCGCGCGCCTTCTCGGCATCGTCCGCAAATCCTTCGCTGTGAGGGTCCGACACATTGGTTATTATCACCACATCGGGGCGTATCACGTCGGCCAGCGCCTGCATCTCGCCCGTACGCGAGATTCCCGCCTCCACTATGCCGAGGGCGGCCGATTCCGACAGCCCCCACATCGACAGCGGCACGCCTATCTGCGAATTGAAGCTGCGCGGGCTGCGCGACACGTCGGCCAACGGCTCCATCAGCTGGAATATCCATTCCTTCAGCGTGGTCTTGCCACGCGAGCCGGTTATGGCCAATAGCGTGCCCTGAAACGATGCGTCACGCGCTGTGAGTTTCTGCAACGCCTCGACAACATCATCCACAACTATGAAATTCACGTCCTTTGCGTCGCGAAACTCCTCCGGCACACGTTCCACCACGAAGTTGCGCACACCGCGGCGGTACAGGTCGTCGATGTAACGGTGGCCGTCATTTCCTTTGGTACGTATCGCGAAAAACAATGTCCCTTCCGGATCCTCAAGTTCCCGCGAGTCCGTAAGCAGTGTCCTGATTTCCCCATGACGCGCCACATTTGCGGCGCCAAGCCGTTCCCCTACCTCATCTATCGTTCTGACCATCACTCGGAATCGTTCTGACCATCACTCGGCCTCCATTGTATCTTTAAGGGCGGACAGACATTTCTCAACTTCCTTGTCCACCTTGAACAGCCGCTCCTTGCAGAAGCTCAGCAGTTGCAGGGCACGGGTGGCATAACCCGACAGACTGTCGATGTCACACTGGTTGGATTCCATCTTCGCCACTATCGCCTCCAGCTCGCTTATGGCCGAGGCGTATGTCATTTCCTTATTGTTTTCTTCCATCTTTTCTCTCTTTATTGTGCATTCCGGGTTTCGGCGTCAACCGTACGCACCTCCGATGTCAACGTGCCGTCGGTCAGCGTTGTCTCAACAATGTCGCCCGGATTCAGGGCCGTAACGCTGCTGACGGCATGGCCGTTGACGCGCGTTATGCTGTAACCTCTCCTTAATGTATTGATGGGGCTGAGCACCCTCTGCAGTCCCTCCAGGCGTTCCAGTCCGTATTTGTTCTGTTGCAGAGTCCTGCGCGCCGATTCGGTGATGCGCGAGGCTATCTGCTGCAGCGACATCCTGGCCCGCAGCGTCCTTGTGGACACCACGGACGGCAGCATGGCCTCATACTGATGCAATCGTATATGCTCACCCTTCATGACCTCCGATATATAGCGTCCTATTCGGCGGCAGCCCTCGTAAGCGGCCATATACGTGTTGTCCAATTGCTGCAATATCCACGCGGCCACGGCCGTTGGCGTCTTGCAGCGCACACACGCCAGCTCGTCAAGCACCGTGCGGTCGCGTTCATGACCTATTCCCACCACGACCGGCAGCGGGAACGTGCACACACGCGCCGCCAGTTCGTAATTGTCAAATGCGTTCAGTTCGGTGGTGGCGCCACCGCCGCGGATTATGACCACACAGTCGAACTTGTCGCGGAACCGTTCCACCAAGTCCAGAGCCGCCATCACCGTAGGCACCGTGCGCTCTCCCTGCATCACGGCCGGGAACAGCATCGGATACACCACGTATCCCTGCGGATTGGCAGACAGCTGGTTTACGAAGTCGCCGTAACCGGCGGCTCCCGCAGCCGAGATCACCGCCACACGCTGGGGCGTTGCCGGCACGGGCAGGCTGCGGTTCAACCCCATCAGTCCCTCGCGCTCCAGACGCGACAGTATCTCGCGGCGCAACCGCTCCATATCGCCAAGGGTGTACAACGGATCGATGTCGCTGATCACGAAACTCAAGCCGTACACCTCGTGGTGGTTGGCCGATCCGCGCACCAACACCTTCAGTCCGCTCTGTATGTCACGTTGGGTGGCACTCCAGAACTTGCGGCGCAGCGCCTCAAAGGTGTTGCGCCATATCATGGCGCGCATCTTGGCGCGCATACCGCCGCGCTCATCCTTCTCCACCAGCTCCATGTAGCAGTGGCCTCCGGCCACGCGCACGTCGCTGAGCTCGGCCATGACCCACGCCCCCTGCAGGTCGCGGTTGGATCGCAACGTGTTGCCTACCAGCTGCTGGTAGCGCCATAATGTAAGATATGTCTCAGGCATCTTGTCAGGTTATTCCGTCACTTCGCCTATCTCCTTCAGGGCACCCGTAGCCGTGTCGAATATGGCGTACGACCTGACGCGGCGGTCGGAGAACAGCGTGGGCTGCAGACCGAAATCAACGCCATACTGCGCATACTCCCCCTCGCGGCTCCACAGCCGCCTGCCGTTCAGACTCAGCGTCACCTTGGCGGTGCCGGGGATGCGGTACATCACGGCGTCCTTGGGCAGTTTCTTGGTCTCGCCCTTGTCGTCTGTCGGCAGTTCGGCGAATTTCTTGTCGGTGACGGCGATGGTCAACGGGTCGCCGGCATAGTCGTCCGGTTCCACGAATCCGGCAAAGTCGCTGAACCGGCACAGCGTGGCCTTGTCCGCCTCGCCGGGAATATATGTAAATACACGTGTCACGGTGTCGGTGCGCGTCAGACCGGCGAATGCCGCCGTGAACGCCTTCTCCTGCTTGGCCAGCGAGCCTAACATAAGCTCCAGCTGGCGTCCGTCGGTGGGCATCGTCTCGGCGGTGCCGCGGCTCAGCGCCACCTTCGCCTCGCGCACTTCCATCAGGTTCGAGGCCAGCATCTGCGCCTGTTTGGCCGTGGACTGCGACGAGATGAAGTCCTCGTCCACGTATCCCAAATACTCGCGCATGTCGTGGTTCTCGCCGAAACGGTCATCTTCCTCCGACGGAGCGAGTTCCCGGTCGGCCACCTCCTTGTTGATGGCCAGCAGCATGTTGTCGTCGCCTACGCTGATGTAGGTCATGGCGCCGGGCTTAAGCTGCATCAGATACTGCGTCCCGGTGTCCGACACACCGTACTGCTCCACCTTGACGCCGGTAAGCTGCCACTGCTCGGCGTCGTTGCGCACCACGTTGTCGGTGCCGATATATTTCTTGGCATACTGCCAGTAGGGTCCGGCCTGCTTCACGGTGCGCGTGGCCGTCATGGTGATGCGCAGCGCGGTGTTGGGCAGTGTGTACACCAGCCCGTACTCGTTGTGCTTGTCGGCTGTCAGTATCTTGGTCTGCTGCGCCGTGGCGGCCGTCACCGTCAGCGCCGTCAGCAGTATGGCTGCTATCTTTTTCATAGTTATCTCGTTTAACTGTTTACGATTCAAGTATCTCGCGGATGGCGGGTCCCACCTTGCCGATGATGTCGGAAGCGGTCATTCCGTACTGTCCGAACTCGGCCTCTGCCAGATCACCGGCGCGTCCGTGCACGTACACGCCCAACATCGCGGCGTAAATCGGCTCGTAGCCCTGGCTCAGGAACGAGGTGATGATGCCTGTCAGCACGTCGCCGGCGCCGGCCGTGGCCATTCCGGCATTGCCGGTCATGTTGAAGTTCACGCGTCCCGTGGGGCTTACCACGGCCGTGTAGTGTCCTTTCAGCACGATTATTATGTTGTACTGGCGCGACATCTCGATGGCGGTGCGCAGCCGCGCCTCGTCGTCGTGATGCTCGCCGAACATGCGGTCGAACTCTCCCACATGAGGGGTCAGTATCGTCTTGGCCGGCACGTATGTCAGCAGTGCGGGACGTATGGAGATACAGTTCAGGGCGTCTGCGTCGAGCACCATCGGCATCGTGGCATGCTGCAACAGGTCCTGCAGGGCCTCGATGGTGGCGTCGTGCGTGCCGAGTCCGGGACCGACGGCCACAGCCTGGTGGTTGTGGTGTATCTTCATGTCGGTGATGTAGTGCTCGTTGCGGTCTGGCTCAAACATGGCCTCGGGGAATGCCGTCTGCACTATCGGCATTCCGCAGTGGGCCGAATGCACCGTCACCAGTCCGCCGCCGCTCTTGAGCACGGCCTTGGCGCACATCACGGCGGCGCCCATCATGCCGTAGCTGCCGCCGAACAGCAACGCCGATCCGTAATCGCGTTTGCCGCTGAACGGGTCGCGGGGCTTGAACAGCGGCTTGACGTTCTGAGCGTCGATCACACGGTATTCCGTCTGCTGCGCCCGCACGGCTTTCATGTCCAGGTCTATGTCCAGCAGCTTCCACTTGCCTAGTATCGGGGCGTTCTCGCGGAAGAAGAACGAGAGGCGGGGCAACTGGAACGCAAGCGTCATGTCGGCGTGCATCACGTCGCGGCGGCTGATGTTGGCGTTCCACTCTCCGAACAGGCCGGAGGGGAGGTCGATCGACACCACGAACGCGTGCGATTCGTTGACATATCGCGCCAGCGACACGAATCCTCCCTGCAACGGCTGTTTCAGTCCGGAACCGAACAGGCCGTCCACCACCACATCCTCGCTGCTGAGATAAGGGGGCGTGAACTCGCGGGTCACTTCGGTATAATCCACGCCGTCCACCATGATCAGACGCTTGCGTTCCTCGTCGCAGTCGTGGCTCAGTTTGCCGGTCACGTTGAACAGAAACACCTCCACGCGCCTGTAACCCTGCTCCATCAGCAGCCGGGCCACCGCCAGCGCGTCGCCCCCGTTGTTGCCCGGACCCGCGAATATCACGAACCGCTGGCTCGGCAGGAACATCGACACCAGCTCCACGCTCACCTGCATCGCGGCACGCTCCATCAGGTCGATCGAACTGATTTTCTGCGCCTCGCACGTCGCTATGTCCACATCATGTATGCTCTGAGAATTCAGTATCTTCATCTCACTCGTTTTTCAGCCTGCAAATTAGACTACAAATTTAACACTCCCCCGCCACAATTACAAATCGACGCGCTTATTGAAGTTGTTTAAACTAATTTTTATGGTAAGATTTATTAAGATTTCGGAGCAGGTTTGTTCGATTGAGGAGGGAGCAACCTTGCGGTTGGTCCCGACGAAATCGGACAAAGATGCCCGAAAGATTAATAAAGATTGCCATAAAGTTTACAATTCTTTAGATCTTTTATTAAACGTAAATTAGTTTAAACAACTTCATTATATACATCTTTATGTAATTTCCGTTACAAAGATAACGAAAGTAAAACAAATGGCCAAGAATGCATCAATAACAGTCGTCGTTCCGGTGTACAACCGCGAGCATCTTGTGACGCGCGCGCTCGATTCGATAGCGGCACAGGATGTGCGTCCTTTGTCGCTGATAGTCGTAGACAACAATTCCACCGACCATAGCCCCGACGTGGTGCGCGAGTGGGTCGAAGCCCATGCCGGCGATGCCAGCCTGGACATACGCATATTGTCCGAACCGCGGCCCGGCGCGGCCCGTGCGCGCCAGACCGGCCTGGAGCATGTGGAGACGGAATGGGTGCAGTTTTTCGATTCCGACGACGCGATGGCGCCCGGCATTCTCTCCGATGCCTTGCGGCATGCGGCCGATGCCCACCTGGTGTGCTGGATGCGCGAACAGATATCTCTGTCCGGCCGTCATTCCATCAAACCTTTCCGCCCCGACGACATACTGCGCTGCCATCTGTATAACGGCATACTCAGCACCCAGGCATATATGGTGCGCACCCGATTCCTGAAGGATGCCGGCGGTTGGAATCCCGACGCGCCCGTATGGAACGACTGGGAACTGGGACTGAGGCTGTTGCTGCGTTCGCCACGCTGTGCCGCCATTGACCGTGTCGGCGTGTTTGTGTACAGTCAGGCAGAATCCATCACCGGCACTTCGTTCAGTGCCAAGGAAGGCCAATGGGAACGAATCATCGACATGATGGAGACGTACGTGGCCGACCGCCCCGACATACGCGCCATGCTCGATTACCGCCGCGTAAATCTTGCGGCGCTTTATACTCTCGAAGGCAACCGCGCTGCCGGCCGTCGGCTGCTTAAGCAGGCCATTGACAAGGCTTCATGCTCCGCATTAGCTAAACTTTGGCTCCGCATTCTTTACGCATACACCGCCGTCGGCGGACGGGGTACTTACCGTCTATGGCGTTAAATTTACCGGTTGTTATGGATTATTCTCTCAACGGACGCCCGCCTAAGATTCTGTTGCTCGGCGATTACAGCAACTGCCACCGCACGCTGGGCACCGGGCTGCGCAGGCTTGGCTGCGACGTCACCATCGCATCCGACGGTTCGCGATGGATGGATTGCCGACGGGACATCGACATCTCAAGGAAACCCGGCAAAGTCCATGGTCTGCTTCACACGTTGCGGATGCATGGTCTGCTCCGCACCTCTCTCAGCGGCTATGACATAGTGACTGTTCACGATCCCGTGTTCACCACCCTGCGGCCCGAACGGCTCAGGCCGTTGCTCGGGTTACTGCAGAAACGCAACCGGAGCCTTTTCTACACGGCCATGAGCACCGACTCCGCATTCCAAGACATGCTTGCCGCTCCCGACTCGCCGCTGCGGTACAGCGAATGGTTTGTCGACGGCAAACCGTCGCGCATGTATCTTGACAATCCCGCGAAATGGGACGAATGGCATGCCGAACCGCTCAGAAGCTATGAGGAGAATTTCTTCGACATCATCGACGGGGCCGTCTCGGTGCTGTATGAGTATCAGCTTGGGATGGAGCGCCGTCTGGGCACCGAACGCTCGGCTTACGGAGGAATCCCGATTGACCTGGAACTGTTCGAACCTGTCGAGCTCCCCGACAACATCAAAAAGGTGAAATTCTTCCTGGGGCGCGACCGCAACCGCAAGCTGATGAAGGGGAGCGACCTGCTGGAAACCGCTGCGCAGGAGGTGGCGCGCCGACATCCGGACAAGGCCGAACTCGTGATAGTCGAGAACCGGCCGTTCAATGAGTTCATCGGTCTGCTGAAGGACTCGCACGTGGTTTTAGACCAGATATACAGCTACACGCCGGCCACCACCGCCCTGATGGCCATGGCATACGGACTCAACGTCGTATCAGGCGCCGAGCCTGAATATTACGACTTTATCGGCGAGTTCGAGAACCGTCCCATCGTCAACGCCCCGATTGAACTTGAACCATTAACGAATACTCTTGAAGACATAGCGTTGCATCCGGAACGGATACGCGAACGCGGACTGCGCTCACGCGAGTTCGTCGAAAAGCACAACCGGTGCGAGACCGTGGCCGGATGGTATCTCGATTTCTGGCTTGAACGCCTCGATGCCAAGGCCCGCGAGCAGCAACAGCAACAGTTCCGCGATTGATACGCGCTGTGATACGCGCTGTGATGCGCGCCATTGTTATTAAATTTGGTCTATTCCTTAAATTTTTCTATATTTGCAGTCTGAAAAGGAACATTGACCCTAAGAACCCTAAAGGTCAGACCCAAACGCCCCTTTCATTTGTTAAGACAATACTTTACCCATAATAACAAACTATCATGGTAGACTATAAAAAATTAGGACTGGTGAACACCCGCGAGATGTTCGCCAAGGCCGTTCACGGCGGTTATGCCATTCCGGCATTCAACTTCAACAACATGGAGCAGCTCCAGGCCATCATCAAGGCCGCTGCCGACACTAAATCACCCGTGATCCTTCAGGTTTCGAAGGGTGCCCGCAACTACGCAAACCCGATTCTGCTGCGTTACATGGCTCAGGGTGCTGTTGAGTACGCCAAGTCTCTGGGCTGGGAGCATCCCCAGATCGTGCTGCACCTGGACCACGGTGACAGCTTCGAGCTCTGCAAGGACTGCATCGAGAACGGTTTCTCATCCGTCATGATCGACGGCAGCCACCTCCCCTACGAGGAGAATGTGGCTCTGACCAAGAAAGTATGCGACTTCGCTCACCAGTACGACGTAACCGTAGAGGGCGAGCTGGGCGTGCTGGCCGGCGTTGAGGACGAGGTTTCGTCCGACCACCACACCTACACCGACCCTGAGGAGGTTATCGACTTCGTGACACGCACAGGCGTTGACTCGCTGGCCATCTCCATCGGTACAAGCCACGGTGCCTACAAGTTCACTCCCGAGCAGTGTACGCGCGACCCGAAGACCGGTCGTCTCGTTCCCCCGCCGTTGGCATTCAACGTACTCGAGGCTGTCGAGGCCAAGCTGCCCGATTTCCCCATCGTGCTCCACGGTTCGTCCAGCGTTCCCCAGGAGTATGTGGACATGATCAACGAGTACGGCGGCAAGCTGCCCGACGCTATCGGTATCCCCGAGGAGGAGCTGCGCAAGGCTGCCAAGATGGATGTATGCAAAATCAACATCGACTCCGACTCCCGTCTGGCCATGACTGCCGCCGTTCGCAAGGTATTCCACGACAAGCCCGCCGAGTTCGACCCCCGCAAGTACCTGGGTCCGGCTCGCGACGAAATGGAGAAGCTCTACAAGCACAAGATCCTCAACGTGCTGGGTAGCGACGGCAAGGCCGAGTAATCCATTACAATACCGAAACATTACGGGATGTCCGCTTGGGCATCCCGTTTTTTTTAATTACTTTTGCAACATGACTGACAGACCGGATTGCGACATACCCCACGGGCAGAATAGCAACATGGCCCATCGAATGGACGTGGCCATAGCCACATGGCAGCCCGAAGGAATCCGCCGTGTCGAGGCGATGAACCTCCCGCACGTGTCCGGCGTGCGTTATGTCGTGTCATGGCAGTTGCCCGGTCCCGATCCGGTCATCCCCGAGTCGTTGGCCTGCAGGGACGATGTGTCCGTATTCATTATCGAAAAGGCCGGGGTCAGCGTCAACCGCAACAACGCCTGCGCCCATTGCACCGCCGACATCATCCTTAATTCCGATGACGACCTGGTCTATACCGCCGAACAGCTGCAATCCGTAATCGAAACATTCGACCGTAATTCGGATGTGGATCTGGCTACCTTTCAGTATAATGGGGCAAAAAAACAATACCCTGCGCAAGAATGTGACCTCACCTCTCATTTGCCTGAAGGATATTACGGCTCGTTAATCGAAATAGCCGTCAGGCGCAAAGTATTCCGAAAAGTAACTTTCGATGTAAACTTCGGCCCCGGGGCTCCGTTATTCCAATGCGGCGAGGATACAAAATTCCTTTTCGACGTAATCCGGGCCGGCTTCCATTGCCGTTTCTTCCCCATCACCATCTGCACGCACGACCATCCCTCGACGGGCGATAAGCCCTTATCTAAAGGCGTAGCTCTGGCCGAGGGGAAACTGATTCGCCTGCAATACCCCGCATCGTGGATACTGCGTGTGCCGTTAAAGGCATGGCGCAACAAGAAAAAGGGAGGCTCTCTCCTCTCTACATTATATTATCTGTTACGGGGCGCCCTGATCAGAATTTAAGGCAGTATCTGTCGTAGGTCACGCCCGTGGCGCCGTACGAGAATTTCTGACGCAACAGGCCCGTATTGAGGCAATTGCCGTTATCCTCAGTCGATATGCCGAAATCAAAATATCTGCGGTTTGCAAACACCTCACTTATAAGATGATGGAACAGCGGAGTGAGCAGATTCAGCTCGCGCGCCCGCGGTGTCGTGGCGATATACTGCGCATGGGCAACAATCCCGGTGTCGTACACGCACACTCCGGCCTGTGGCGTTCCCTCGCCATCAATACGTAACACAAACACCCGTATGCTATCAGGGAATCTGTCGCGCAGCATCTGAAGTTCCTCGCACGTATGCACGGGATTCACGCCGTGCCGTTCCTGCAGACAGTCGGTCAGCAATCTCATAAACGGGGCGACATTCGTTTCTTCGCTGATTGTCAACGGCAATGCCTGACTTTTCCGCAGATGCCTGCGCTGCATCTGATTGAATGCAATGCCGTCCCTAAGGTCTATGGCGCTGCTGAGCCCGCATCCAGTCCGCTCCGCTCCGAGTCTGAACAGCGCATACAGGTCCTCGTCAGCTGGGGTCTTGCTGTAGATGTACGGTATCCGCTTATAATCCAGCTCCTTGACATCCTCTTTCCGCCACACCTCGATTGCCTGTCCGAATATCTCCAACAGATCCTCGCCGTCAAGATGACCCACAGGCGTTATCCAGCCGCCGTATGTCAGCCCCTGATGGCTGTGAAGCGTGCCTGCATCGTCTATATTTGCAGGAAGTATCGCCCTTAATTTGCCGTTCTGATAAGCCATCCACGAACAGTCGCGGAACCGGTCGCTGTGATAGTCCATGTAGCCGCGTTGCAGCAGGAACGTGCCGTTGCGGCTTCGGGCCACGAAGTCATCCCATTCCGCTCTATGTGCGGGGCTGTAGCGTTCTATGCTTATCGTATCCATGCCAATGGATCCTGTTTATCACGGTTTTTCCACACCTCGAAGTGAATCTGACCGTGACCGGGCGAATCCTCGGAATCGGCCACACGTCCCACCGCGCTGCCCTGCTTCACCACGTCGCCCACTTTAACCGAAGCCGAAGCGAGGTTGCCGTACACAGTATAGTATCCCCCGTGGTTCACAATAACCACCGTGGAGAAACCGGGTATCATGTACACGCCGGAGACCTTGCCGGCATACACGGCCTGTGCCGTAGCGCCACGCGCCACCTCGGCGTCTATGCCGGGATTGTCGTACACTACATCGGGCAGATCGGGTAATGAATGCGGGCCGAAACGGCTTGTGATATTGAATGCGCCGCCAACGGGTCGGGGCAAAGAGCCGCGCATGGAGGCGAAGTTAGAGCCGCCTGCCGGCTTCGAACCGGATGCAGACGCTGACGATGACCCGGACGACACGGAAGCGTCGGAACGCGGACGGCGGTTGCGGGCATCGGCATATTCCCTGCCGCTGTTTCCGGCATTCTTCTGAGACTCTGCCTTATCTTGCTTCGGCTGTTGTTTCGACTGGGTCTGCTTCGACTGTTTGGGTCGGCGCTTACGCTGTTCCTTGGCCTTGGTCTCCTTCGGTTTCTCCTTTGCAGGTTCTTTCGCTTCCTCGGCTTTACCCGGTTTAGGAGTCATGGCAAGTTCGCGGTCGCGCGCTGCCTTTTCTTCTGCGGCGCGCTGCTCGGCTGCTCTTTGTTCAGCCGCTTTCCTTTCGGCGGCAAGACGTTCGGCCTCACGCTGCTCGGCGGCGCGCTGTTCGGCGGCTATCAGCGCAGCCACGCGTCCCTTTAGTGCGTTTGCTTCCTGCTGCTTCTGGGCCAGGTGCGTCTTCAACGCGCTGCCGTTGGCCTTAAGCTGAACCACTATCGCGTCCTGCTTGCCGTATTGCGTCTCAAGCTGCTTCTGTGCCGTCACATTCTTAGCCAATGCTTTGCCGTACATGTCACGGCTCTGCGCCAGTGCGGCACGTTCCCGATTCAGCACGTTCAGTTCATTCTGTATCTCGTCGGTCTGCTTCTTGCGCCACTCCGAGAATTCGCGCAGATAGCGCATACGGCGCCGTGCCTCGCCGAAACTCTTGGACGAGAATATATATGCCAATGTCGAATTGCTTCCCTTACGCTTGCGCACCGCCTTCACAGCCTTAAGGTATTCGCCGCGCATACGGGCCACTTCCTTGTCGCCCTGTGCAATCTTGCCCTCCAGCGTTCCGATTCGGTTCTGAAGCGTGGTCACCTGATTGCGTGTAGCGGCCACCTGCTTCTTGGCGGTCTCTATGTCACCCTGCAGTTTCCCCAGTTCGGCAAGGTTGCGGCTCACCTGACGTTCGTTTTCCTGTATCTTCCTGCGGGTCTCGGCTATCTCGGCCTGAGCCGCCTGCTGCCTGCGCTGCAGTTCGGCTTTGCTTTCGGGCGCCTTTTTAACTGTCTTCGTCCCCGTTTTGCGGTTCTGACGTTTCTTCGTGTTTTTGACAGCCTGCTTCTCTGTCCTGGCCTTATTCTTACGGCTCTGCCCGGACGGTGCCACGGGCTCGCCGAATGCCGCCACGACTGTCATCGCGGCTAAAAGTATGGTTATTGCTCTGTTACAAACGCCCATGTTATGTTGTTCCGGAAGCCATTATCACAGCTGCCTGAATTATAAATTGTTACTTGTAGTTGGTCACGAATTCGGAGAATGTGACTTTCTGGTATCTGTCCAGATTGATGGAGCTCATCCTGTTGCCGCCCCATTTCACGCTGCTGAAGTCCAGCTGTCCCTCTATACGCTTCTTAGGCAGCTGCAGGTCCAGGCTCAGGGTCATTCCCCCTCCGGCATAGTCGTAGGTCAGAGTGGCGGTCTCGGTGCGTCCCTGCATCATGCCGTACAATACCTGCGTGCGGCCGTTGGCGTTCACCACATAGCCGTATTGCAGCCCCGATTCCTCCCCTTCACGGTTGGGCACCACTATCCATTCGCCGTTGTTCTGGTGCTCGAACAGCACGTCCTTCAGCAGTCCCATGCTTAACTCCCCCTTGCCTAATATCACGATACGGCCCAACAGCAGGCTCTGCACCTGGTCTAATAGTCCGCGGTCGCGGCTCATAGCGGCCTCGGCGCTTTCGCGCACGTATGTCTTCTTGTATTTGTTCACCACCAGCACCTCGTTCGGAGTGATTTCGGCGCGGCCCACCTCGCCTATGAACGGCGCGCTGACCGAGAGCTGTATCAGCTCCCCTTTCTCCATGTATATCTTGACCGTGGGCGACACGGGCAGCTTCAGCATCGAGGTGCGCAGTTTGCCGGTAAAGCTGGCGCTTTGCCACTCCGTATAGCCGTTCAGAATCTTGTTCACTATCTCCAGGGCTTCCTCGTCAAGCTCCAGGGCGCTCTGGCCCGGAGTGTTACCGGTCTGCTCCTGACGCGCCTTCTCTCCGGAAGCCTTGCGGGCCTTCTTGGCTCCGTAAGCCGGCACCAGGGCTATCGCTGCTGCCATTATGGCTATGATTATTCCTCTTTTCATCGTTCTTGTTGTAGGGCCTCTCATTTCAGGGCCTTCTCTATTTTGGCACGAAGCTCCTCCGAATTGTCCGGTTTCTGCTCCAGTGCCTTCTGATAATATTGTATTGCTTCTTCCTTGTTTCCCGTCTTGACCAGCATATCGGCGTAATGCGACATCGCCTCCGGATCGAGTATGCCGGCCTTCTCCATCAGCTCGATGGTTTTCTTCTGCGTTTCCAGCGCCTCGTCGGTGCGCCCCATCAGATAGAGTATCCAGGCGTAAGTGTCCATATACACGGGATTCTCGGCATTGTCGCCTCTCAGCGATTTCTCGCTCAGTTTCAGCGCCTCCTCCATGTCGCCGCCGTTGGTCACGCTGAAATAGGCGTAATTGTTGGCTGCCATGGCATTGTCGGGATTCAGCGTCAGGGCGTTGCGGTAGTCACGGTATGCGCTCACGGTGTCCTTCATCATATAGGCGGCGTCGCCCATCGACGTGATGATGTCGCTCAGGAAGTTCAGCTCCTCCATCGTGATGTCGCGGCGCACATCTTTCGACAGGTCTATTTCCTTGTCTGTGTTCAGGCCGGAGTCTATGGCATTCACCATCTTGCGGTACAGGCTGAGTGCCTCGGTGTAGCGATCGTCGTTCTGCAGCAGCATGGCGCAGTACCGTTCCAGATTCTTGTCGCCGGCGTCATGTTTCTCGGCCTCGGCGTAGACCGCAAGGGCGTCATCGGTACGTTTGCCGGAACCGAGGTAATATATCTTCTGGCGGTAATAGTCGGGATTGCCGGGGTCCATGTCTATGGCATAGCCTATCTGCTCGGCTGCTTCGTCAAATTTCCCCTTGGCGGCATTATAGCGTGCCGACAGGTTCAGCACGTCGGCCTCATGAGGGTACTGCGTCTGAAGCACGGAGAACAGATAGTCGCCGCGTTCGGTGTTCTGTTTGTCCTCCATCAGCTTCTGAAGGTACTGCGACAGCAGCCCTACTTTCTGCGTCAGGTCCAGATCCTCGGTCAGCAGCACCTCGTACACTTTCGTGTCGTAGGCTGCCGAATCGCCGAGCTGACGGTACATCTCCATCAGCGCCATCTTCGGACCGCTCGATTCAGGCGCGAGTGCCTCGGCCTTACGGTACATCACCATGGCCGAATCGCGCTTATCCAGTACTTCGTACAGATTCCCTTTCAATATCAGATAACTGTATTCCCTCGGGTCGCTGGCTATCAGGCGGTCAACTTCGCGCACCGCCCCCAACGAGTCCTTGTTCTCCATGTAGAGGGTCATCTTGTTCAGCGTCAGCGGCGCGCTCTTGCCCTCCAGTTTCTCGTAGCGGTCCATGGCCTCTATGGCTTTCTTGCCCAGGCCGTGGTTGCTGTATGCGTCCGACAGATATATCAGCACGTTGCTGTTGTCCGGATACCGCTCGGCCAGACGCTCCAGCACACGGATTCCCTCGCGGGTGGTGTCCATGTTCTGCGCCATGTAGCCGTAGAAGATACCCTCCTCTATGTCGTCGGGATACGCGTCGACATACCGGCGCAGCATCGACATGGTGGTATTCATTCCCACGCTGTCGTTGAACGCCACGCGCGACATCAGCCTCCCCTGGGCCGCCATGTACTGAGCCGCCTTATTGTCCGGATCCAGATGGCACGCCCGCTTGAAGCATTCGTAACCGGCATCGTCACGGTCTGCCGCCATCTGCCGCAGACCCTCGTAATAATAGTATCGCGATTTCTCGCGGTCAGTCTTGCTTATGGACGCACTGCGGGCTGCCATGGCGAACACCACGGCCACGACAGTAATTACAGATATTATTGTCCTGTTACCTTTCACTCCGTTTCATTCCTTAGGAATAGTTCCTTATAAACTACGCCTTATTCTCCTGTATGGCCGTAGCCTCCCTCTCCGCGCACCGTGTTGTCAAGTATCAGCACCTCGTTCCATTTCACCTGTGCGAAAGAAGCCACCACCATCTGCGCTATGCGGTCGCCGTTCTTTATCTCGAAATCCTCCTGGCCCAGATTGATCAGCACCACGCCTATTTCTCCGCGATAGTCCGAGTCGATGGTGCCGGGTGTGTTCAGCACCGTCACGCCGTACTTCAGGGCCAGCCCGGAGCGCGGACGTATCTGCGCCTCGTACCCCTCAGGCAGCTCTATCTTCAGACCCGTGGGTATCAGCCTCCGCTCGCCCGGATGCAACGTCACCGCCTCGTCCAGCATCGCATGTATGTCCATACCCGCCGAACCAATCGTGGCATATTCCGGCAACGCTACGCCCTGCTCCCTTACTACACTCAATGTGATTTCCATATCGTTCTTTTTATAGTTGATAGCGGGATTACCCCCCTACCGGCTGCTACCTTATAAGATATGCAACTGCAAATTTAACAAAAAAATAGCCGTCTCTGCTTAGAAACGGCTATAATTTTTTCGTATTTAACGATTTTGTCCTTATCCCTCCTCGATTGCGTCGTTAGGACATACCGATGCACAGCTGCCACAGCTGATGCACGTGTCGGGATCGATGTGGTAGATCTCGCCCTCGGAGATTGCCTCTACAGGACATACGGAAATACATGTACCGCAAGCTACGCAGCGGTCGGTGATTACATAAGCCATTGTTTATTCTTTTTAATGATTTATTTCCCTGTTTGTTATTGCCGGGCGCATTTATTAATTTTGCACCGACAATTGCTTTTGCAATTGCAAATTTAATTGTTTTTTTAAAATTCACAAAAAATACCCTATTATAATTACCGTATTTTTGCAATTCTTTTACCAAAACCGCACTCACGACATGAATAACCGCGACAATACACAATCCGATACCATAAACAAGGTACAGAATCCTAACTACGGAGCTTCTTCGGTGATTCCCTCGGCCACTGACACTGCTTCAGCCTCTGAGGCGTCCCCTGTCTGTGACGCTTCTTCCGTCTGTGAGGCTTCTTCTGTCTGTGAGGCTTCTTCTGTCTGTGAGGCTTCTTCTGTCTGTGAGGCTTCTTCTGTCTGTAACGCTCTTTCAGCCTTTGATACTTCTTCGGCCTCTGATGCTTCTGAAGATTCTTCTGTTTCTGAAGCCGGACCATTGATTTCGATTATCACGATAACCTACAATGCCGCTCCGGTGATCAGGCCCACGCTCAAATCCCTTAACGCACAGACCTTTCGCGATTTCGAACATCTTGTAATTGACGGAGCCTCCAAAGATGACACTGTCTCCATAGTCAGCGAGATGTGTCCTGATTCCATCATACGCAGCGAGCCGGACCGTGGATTATACGATGCCATGAACAAGGGACTCCGTGCTGCCAAAGGCAAGTATCTGCTGTTTCTGAACGCCGGCGACGCGCTTCACACGCCCGATACGCTCCGGCATTATGCAGACGCGGCGCTCTTGGATGGCAAGAACACTTTTAATGCAGATGAAAATGCAGATTCCAGTCAATTTTATGCCGATATTATTTACGGGGATACTATCGTGGTGGATTCTGACCGCAATTTCGTGAAGCCCCGCCATCTCTCCGTGCCTGAGAGACTGACATTCCATTCATTTGCAAACGGAATGCTGGTGTGTCATCAGGCATTCATGGTGCGTCGCGACCTCGCGCCCGAATACGACCTGCAATATCGTTTCAGCGCCGATTATGAATGGACACTACGCTGTCTCAAATCCGCAGATCCCGACCATAATGTAAACCTGCACACAGTCACCATCGACTATCTTAGTGACGGCATGACCGACAAGAATCATAGCGCCAGCCTCAAGGAGCGTTTCCGCATCATGTGCCGCTATTACGGCACCATCCCCACCTTTCTCCGCCACATCCGCTTCCTCCTGCGCCACCTCCGCCACAAATAGTGGAGCGGGTACTCTATTGAACAACCGTCTTAATGCCTCGGAGAGGCTGTTTCTCATTAACCCCACTATGGCTGGAGGGTGCGTAGCAATCCGACAGCCTTCGTGGGGAGCTTCCGGATGCAGTACAGCTTGGTCGGAGACCATGTCTCTCGCCTTCCGTCATTGCGACTCCGTGACAGTACAGAGACATGGTCTCCGACCAAGCTTTCCCCTACGGATTAGTCCCCACGAAAGCAGGTTTCAGCTGTCGCTGACCCGCTATCGTGGGGTTAACGAGAAACAGCCTCTCCGAGGCAAGACTTTCTAAGCTCGTCATCGCTCTGTAAGGCTTAACTTCTCTTATAAACAGATAAGGCACGGCCTTGGGACAAAAGGCCGTGTCTTTAGACAAAAGGGCGTGCGTTTGGACATAAAAAAAGGGACTCATTTCTGAGTCCCTTCGTTTCAAAGTGGCGATTACCTACTCTTCCGCTTTCGCAGTACCATCGGCGTGATAAGGTTTAACTTCTC
>CABQXY010000005.1:0-198460 GCA_902468245.1 uncultured Porphyromonadaceae bacterium
CTTGGCCTTTTTAAGATAAATTTTCCACTCTCTTATTTTGCTGCTGCAAACTTAGAGCTATCTTTTTATACTGACCTAACGCCAACGAGGGGATGACCGAGGCAAGAGAGAATTATGAAGCGAATATTGCTATTCATGGGTCTGGCATTGACAATATTGATGTCATTCTTGCCTGCCTCGGGATATGATTTAGGGTATGATTTGGAGGTAGATGGCATTCATTATAATTTCATTTCCTCTGAGGATGGTACTGTAGAAGTAGCAAGATGCTTTGGCTCAGAAGGAGTATTAGACATACCTAGTACAATAACATCCAATCGTCGTACTCTGACAGTATTTAGAATTGGGGAAAATGCGTTTGAAAACTCGGAAGTGAAAAAAGTCAATATCGGAAACACAATAAGAGAAATTGCGAGTAAAGCATTTTATAAATGCAAAAAGCTTACTTCGGTATATGCACCTTCTGTTGTTGAAATTGGTCCTAATGCTTTTGATGGCTGTACGAAATTGTCGGAGGTGGTTTTAGGACCTGATTTGGAAACAATTGGGGACCATGCATTTGCACACTGTGAATCACTCAAGGAAATAAATATCCCTGACAATCTCAAGAAATTCGGAGAATACTGTTTTGCCGAGAGTGGATTGAGAAGTTTTAATCTACATAAAGTCGTAAATATTGATGGGCATAATACGCAGCCTATTCTCTCGAAAGGATTATTTTCTGGTTGCAAAAATCTGACTAAAGTAGAAGGATTCGAGGATCTTTCTGAATTGCCGGATGAGATTTTCAGTAAATGCTCAAAGCTTGAGATTAATGATATTTTAGCATCTGAAAAACTCCAGGTAATCGGTAATATGGCCTTTCAGAAATGTAAGTTTCCATCGGAGCTAATAATCAAACCTACAATTAAAAAAATTGGGTATACAGCATTTGGAGGTTTTAAGGGGAAAGTTCATATACTGGATACTGAAGAAGTGCTGGAACTCGGACATGAGTACTTCCATCCGTTCTTCGAAATGGATATTTCATCGTTCCGGTTAGGCAGGGATTTGTCTTCATGGGATTTCTCTTTTGGGCCTGAATTAGAAGAATTTGTAGTAGGTCCGTTAGTAACAGCGCTTGTGCCACCGATACCTAAGTCTCCAGGGAATCCTCATTATATCGGAACAACTTATGGAGGCAAACCTTTTTCTATTTGCTTCAATTTAAAAACTGTTATAATAGAACCGAGCAGTATGGTTTTAGAAATATCTGGTATTGCTGATTCACACGCAAGGAGAACATCTGTTGATGGAGAAACTGTCTGGGAAGTTAGTTGTACAGGATTATTTGATGAATGTAATATCACAACTTTAAAGATATTTCGCCCATTAAAATCTAATTTGAAGACTTCCTATGTTCGTTATACAGATAATCGTGAGATTTCTGAACGTCATATGGAGGAAGCAAAAATGCCGTTTGACGATACATTTATTGAGAATCTAAGTATAGATTATGATAATTTTAGTTATTATAAGCCCAAGGAACGTGCCTACCTGAGTAAATTATATATTGGTCCTCATGTTCCCGAAATACCGGATTTGAATGTTTGTCCACTTACAGAAATATCTGTTAGGAATGGCGAACCTCCCTACGCTATGGGATTCAATTCTTCCACGTATATGAATGGAAAATTATTGGTGCCAACGGGAACGGGAGACTTATATAAGAATGACGAGATATGGGGTAAATTTATGAATATAGAGGAGGATGAAAGACTGTTTGACAAAATAACTGCTATTCGGTTGCCGGATGAGGAGAAATCATTAGCGGTCGGAGAGGTTGTCTCCTTAAAACCTCTGATAGTGCCAGACTTTGCCACAATCAAGAAACTGAGCTACAGTTCTTCCGATCCCAATGTGGTGTCATGTAATGAAGCCGGCGAATTGAAGGCTGAAAGCATAGGCTCAGCAACTATTACCATCTCAGCTTGCGATGGCTCAGACGTCTCACTTGAATATAAAATTAACGTAACTGAATAGGGATTCCAATACATCCGCATAACCATCAAGAAGGCTATATTGATGAGTAAGTCTCGATACGCAAATCCACGATGAATATAACAGACGCGCCGAACTTCGGCGCGTCTGCTATTTAGTGGCGTGGGTTCTCAGAGCCGCGCATAGCTGATGACAAAAGTCCTTATGTTTTTTCATGAGGCATTTGGTCAGTGTTATATGTGCCGCTGGGGACAGCCTGCACTACTATTGGAGTGATGGCGTACACCCCGTCAACATGTAGGCGGTGAGGACACCACCTTTCCAATCGCTGGCAATTGTGGGGTCAGTCGGCGACGGAGGTGATGTCGCGGCCGGAGAGGCGGTAGGTGGCCTGGCGCAGGTAGGCGCCGAGGGCTTCGTAGTCTTTGCCGAATTCGGCCTGTTTCTCGACACTGACGGGTTCGCCTATGGTGACGCGCATCGGTTTCTCGCGTTTCTTGAACAGCTCGCGGGCCAGACAGGCGGTGCGCAGCAGGATGCTGTGATGGCCCAGCCAGTTGAAGAACCTGGAATTGGTGCCGTGGAAATAAATCGGAATCACGGGCACCTTCGATTTCATTATGATCTGCAGGACGGCCGGTTGCCACGGACGGTCGACGATGATGCCCTCCTTGTCGGTCTTGCCGATGGCGCCGGCGGGGAAGAATCCTACGGGTTCGCCTGCTTTAAGCATCGACAGCGCCTCGCGGATTCCGTTGACTGAAACGCGTCGGCGGTCCGGCTTGTCGGAGGCGGCCTGGTCGACGGCTATGAAATTGGGGCGCATCGCCGACAGCTGGTTGAGGATCATATTGACCATCACCTTGAATTTGGGTCGCACCCTGGTGACGATGTAAATGAGGGCGATGCCGTCAATCGAGCCGAAAGGGTGGTTGCTCACGGTGATGAAGGCTCCTTCCTTGAATCGGTCCAGCAGTTCGGCGTTGTCGACCTGAAGCGGAATCTTGAAATCGTCGACCATAAGATGCTTTACAAACTCGGGTCCCGGTGTCTGACACCATTTGGAATGCACGCGGTTCACCTCATCGATCTGGAGAATATGCATCAGGCGTTTTACGAGCCATTTGAATTTCTTCGATGCCGGGACAACCTCGGCCACATCGCCGGTGGTAATCACTTCGGGGCGCACTTCGATGTCAGGGTATTCATCGAAGATGTACACCTGTTCGCCTTTGCTATTTAATTTTGTCTGCATTCTTTATTCTTCCTTCTATGCCCAGACGGTCTGCGAGTCTGATTATGTATGCGTCGATGGGATTTCGCTTGAAAACGAAATTGCGCTGCAGCAGGAAATTCCACATTATCGACACCACCAGCGAAACGAACAGGCGTGCCGTCAGGAAAATGGAGTCCTGTCCCAGTCCGATGGTATGGGTAAGCCAACGCCAGTCGTCAATCAGGTAATACATGAATTGGGTACCGAAACTGTTGAGCAACAGCGAGCCGACCCATACGAACATGAACTTCACGATTACCGGACGCCATTCCAGGCCTTCGGAATGGAACGTGAAGCGATAGTTGATGATACAGTTGAAGATTCCGCCCACAAGGGCTCCGAGGGCTGTGGACAGCCAGGGAGTCAGGTTGCAGAACGCGAACAGCACGAACGAGACGATCATGTCGATCCAGCCGCATATCTGGGACGACGCTCCTGAACGCAGAAGCGTGAATATGAAGCCGTTGTCATGCACAAGGTTGTACCTGAACTTCTTCAACCCGGGCGTTGTCATAATGAGCGCGATTGGTGTTATTTATCCTGCTTGCGGAATTTCTTGGGAGGATCCTGCTTGGCAAGCATCCTGAGGTCTCTTGCGAGGGAGAAGATGTAGATCAGGAAAAGGATTACGGCCACGATGGCGCCGACGCAATCGAACACCGTCCAGGGTTCGTTGAATATCGTTACCGTCACATCGGGCCAGGGGTTGAAGATGTACAGGGTGAATACCGCTATGATTATCAGCCGAGCCTCAGTGGGGCCCATGCTGGCGTAGGTGAGCCGGAACTTGTCCATCACGATTGTGGACAGGTATGTGTAGATCGACATGCAGAGGTATCCGGCCAGGATGAACATGGCGATGGACAGCTGCATCATGGGGCTGAGACCCAGGCCGATACAGAACAGGCACGTTGTGAGGGCGTCGAGCGAATGATCGATGAAGAATCCGTATTTGGGGCGCTGTGTCTCGCGCACGCGGGCAAGCGTGCCGTCAAGACTGTCGCCATACCAGTTCAGCACCAGCGACAGCGAAGCCAGCCACAGGTAATTCACATTATAATTCGCCAGCCAGCAGAACAGGGCGTAAAGCACTGCGGCTCCGACTCCGAAATAAGTCAGGAAATCAGACGTCACCCATGCCGGCTGTCTTTTTGCCAGCCACACAAGCAGTTTCTTTTCCCCGCTGTTTAACAGCGAGGTCTGAAGCCGATTAGAATTTTCTTTTCCCATCTTTAGGTAGATTAAGGCCATGATGTCACGTTGCCGTCCCCTCTCGAGACCGGTCCATGCCTGAATTTTGTTCTATTTGAAACGCAAATTTAACAAATTGGCCTGAAACTTGCAATAATCCCGCCAATTTTGTGCCGGAGTGGCGATGTTCGCATCGCCAACATGTGGGCGGTGGAGACACCGCCCTTCCAGTCGCCGACAACACGGAAGCATGGTTTCAGAAGCGGAGGTAGAAGGCGACGGGGTCGAAGCGGACGGTGAAGGGGGAGGAACGCCTGGAGGCGGCCGAGAGCTCGTAATGGAACGAGCGTTGGGTGTCCCACGACTTGATGTCGCATTTGCGAGTCTCGCCGGCCGGAATGTTGCAATCCAGCTTCACATAGCGCTTATGCAGCTGCCTGCCGTCGGACGTCAGATACTCGATATACAGGCTCACGCCCGACATGGTGCGGTCGGTGCGGTTGGTGATGAAGAACGATTCCATCGACGATGACCCCGGTTTGTCGAAGCCGCTGAATGCAATCTGCGAGATCGTGTAGCCATTGTTGCAGTCCTCGCACTGCGACGCCACCATGAACGACCCGCGCTTCATAGCCGGCCCTGTGTCCGGTTTCATGGCCGCTCCCGTGTCCGCTTTCATGGCCTGTTCCGTGTCCGCTTTCATGGCCTGTTCCGTGTCCGTTTTTTTGTTCCCGGCTTTGAGCTTCAGCGAAATCTTCCGCGCCGCGCCCGGAGCCGCCGCCAGACATACGGCCAACAGGAGAGCTGCCGCCTTTTTCATAGATACACGGGTTCAAGTATCTTGCTGCCGTAAGGCACCGGATACACCTTGACCATACCCTGCTTTATCTCAGCCTGCGGGTCGGATATGTTGAAGCGGAACATCCGCCAGAACCTGGGCAGCAGATACATCACGCGGGGCTTGAACGAGAATTTCATCGGCTCGAACGTCAGCGACGCCTCGTTGTCAGCAAGTTTCGCGGCACATCTCGACGGATTCGTCAGCACTCCCTTCACCACATTGCGGCATATCGACATTGAATAGCTGCCGGCCACTGCGGTAGGCTCCACGTGGCCGATGACATCGCCGGGCGTAAGCCGGCAATCGGGGCTGGACAGCACGATGATGTCGCAGTCCTTGTCCGGCTGGCGGCGCTTGATCAGCACCCGCGTATGGTCCTCCGGGAATTCCCAGATACCCTCCACGCGCGTCAGCGTGGCGTCGTCGCAGTATTCGCGCGCTTTACCCTCGTCGGCTATCACCGCGCCCCACGCCGTGGCACAGGCCGAGGCAAGCACCAGAATGTATGCCGCTAATCTTTTCATTTTGTGGAGAATGTGTATGAAAGTCCGACGCTGAGTATCTCCTTCAACATCCACTTCTTCCACTTGCGGTCAATGCCCGAGTCGGTGGCCGTGTCGTAGCGGAAATAGAAGTAGAGCTGTGTGGAGAAATACTTGCTGAACTGGAAATTGAGGGTGTTCTCCCAATCGCCCACAAAGTTCTTGTAGTCGGTGAACAGGAACAGCCGGCTCCTGTAGCTGATGTTGTCGCGGAACGCGCAATAGAAGTTCAGCTCGGCGTTGCTACCGTATTCGTGCAGCGTGCGCTGGTCGGGCTTCATGCCGAGCGATGCGTGGTCTATCTTGTCGTCAAGACATATCTTCAGGTTGTATGACAGCGGCGCGATCGAGGCAGAGAAGCTGAGCTTCTTGTTCGGTTTCTCGTAGTTGTAGGTCATACCGAGACCGACGTTGAGCGTTCCGGGGCTGAGGAACGAAGCCGTGCGCGTCTCGGAATTGGAGGCATAGCTGTTGAGGAACTGCGTCTTGAACAGACCCGTCAGCGAGTAGTACCACCGGTTGGCGGCCTTGTATCCGAACTTGAGGTTGTACTGGAACAGTTCCTGCGAAATGGCGTATTTGTGGTACTGGTCCTCGTGGGTCGACGTGATGGCCAGCTTGTAGTTGACGGTGCTTTGGAACATCACTCTGGGATTGTACACCGGGTTGAGCTGCACGTCCCACAGGAAATTGCCGAAGAACGCCAGGTAGTCGTTGCCGCCCTGGTACCAGTTGTGGGATATGTAAGCCTGCGACAGTTGCAGCGCTATGTTGAAGTTATGCAGCCAGTTGATACGCTTTTCGGGACCTTTACGTGAGATTTCCACCTCGTCGATGTCCACCTGCGGCAAGTTCATGCCCCGGATGTATGCGATGAACGAATGATCCTCCTCGGGCAGCGACGGCGGCACGGGCAGGTCCCACACGGCATACTGTATGTAGTGCGGCTGTTTCACCATCAGGCCGTACATGAAATCGTCGGCTATGCTGCGTTCGCGTATCACATCGCGCAGCCAGTCGGAGGTGTTAAGCTCGTACGGATGGTCGAAGTCGAACTGCTCCTCGGGAGCCTGATACGACGGTATGGCGTCGCCCCAGTCCAGTTCGGTATCGGTGCCGGCGACGGTCACGGTGTCGGTCTTGGCCATGTAGTCGTCGGGTATCTTGACGCCCGCCTTGATGAGCCGTTCGCGTATCTCGGCTTCCTCACGGGCGCGTATGGAATCCTCGGCCGCGCGCCACATCGATGGCGTGGCTTGCGGCACCGTGTCGGGAAGCCACTGGCGCGACAGACTGCGATAGCCGGGAAATACCCACGGCAATGCCAACTTGCTGACCGTGGCGCCCTGCGTCAGCAGCCCGGCCACGGCTGTCAATATGGAGAATATAAATATGCGTTTCATGTCAGGTCGGTTAGAAGAAGTTGAATAGGTGGAAAGAGTTTATAATGTTAAGAAATTCAGAGTTTAGTTCGGAGCGGATAGCTTTTTATCGTAGTCCGGACTGTTGATCAGGCGGTAGGCCTCCTTGAATATCGGATCATACTGGTTGTAGACCTTGAAGTACGTCGGATTGTCGTATATGTCGCGGCCTATCAGTCCCTTCAATACGGTAGTGAACAGTTTCCTGCTCTGTTCGGCCTCCTTGGGGTTGGGCTTGACGCCATCCTTTTCAGCCATGGCATACAGCTCGTTCAGCATGTCGTCCGTCACCTGGAAGTTGGCGATAAACTGCGTGTCGTCCGGATATTTCTTCTTGATCCGGTCGCGGTGCGTGTCCACGTAGCGGATGCAGTACTTGTTGATGTCGCCCTTAGCCATGACGTCGCGGTAATACTTGGTGTAGTCGGTCGTGTCGAGCGGCACGAACACGTCGGGACTGATGCCTCCGCCGCCGTAGATGGGGCGTTTCAGGCGCAGGGTGTTGACGCGCAGCGAGTCCACATACTTGATGCTGTCCTGGTGCATCAGTTCGCCCGAGCTGAGACGGTCCAGTATGTCGTGGGCGTATTTCGACTGGTTGCCCTTGTCGTACGGTTTCTGTATGTCACGTCCCGAGGGGGTGTAGTAGTGGGCCACGGTCAGGCGCATCATCGAGCCGTCGGGGAAGGGGAACGGACGCTGCACCAGTCCCTTGCCGAACGTGCGGCGACCTACAATCAGGCCACGGTCCCAGTCCTGGATGGCGCCCGACGTAATCTCGGATGCAGACGCGGAATACTGGTTGGCCATCACCACCAGGCGCCCCTTGTCGAACAGCGGCTTGCTGCCGTGAGGCTCGCTCAGATGGTCGTAACGTGCCGAGGCGCGGCCTTCGGTGTAGACGGTCAGCTTGCCGGGACTCAGCAACTCGCCGAGAATGTCGGTAGCGGCGTTCAGGTAGCCGCCGCCGTTGTCGGTCAGGTCAAGAATCAGCTGCTGCATTCCCTGTTTCTTCAGCTTGGTCAGAGCTTCCTCCACCTCCTGGCGCGTGTCGGCGGCAAACTTGTTGATGCGCAGGTACCCCGTCTTCTTGTCTACCATATAGGCGGCGTCGACGCTGTAGATGGGAATCTGGTCGCGCGTTATGGTGAAGGCGATGGTGTCGGGACGCGCGCCGGTGCCGCGGCGCAACACCTTGACGTTTACCGTGGTGCCTTTAGGACCGCGCAGCATCTTCATGATACGAGAATTCTTGGTGTTGTTGCCGGCGATGTTGGTGTCGTTCACGGCTATGATGCGGTCGCCGGCCAACAGTCCCACGCGCTCGCTCGGGCCTCCGGCTATGGTCTGTATCACATAGAGAGTGTCGGAGCTCATGTTGAAACTGATGCCTATGCCGCTGAAGTTGCCTTCCAACGGCTCGTTCAGTTCGCGCGTCTCCTCGGCGTTGCTGTAGGCCGAGTGGGGGTCCAGTTTATCGAGCATTCCGCGGATGGCGTCCTCCACAAGTTTCTCCTCGTTGACGGTGTCGACGTAGAACTGGTTGATTACCGCCTCCGCCACGCGGAGCTTCTGGTTCGACGACACCTGGGCGCTGAGCAGTCCCGCTCCGCACAGGGCGCCGACGCATATAATGGCGAGTAGTAATTTCTTCATATCGTATGCAAATAACAGGGTTCTATTTGGTATGGGAGGGTATGCTTCCCGAGGGCAGCAGCTCCGAGATGTCGTGGCCGAAACGGGCCAGTTCGCGTGCCGTCGAGCTTGAAATCCAGGCTAACTCAGGCAGCGCGGGGAGCAATACGGTCTCGATGCCGAACAGACGCCGGTTGGTGTCGGCCATGTTCATCTCGTATTCGAAATCGGCGGTGTTGCGCACCCCTCTAAGTATAAACGCACAACCAAGCCTTTTGGCCAACTCTCCGGTCAATTCAGAGTAAGTAATTACGTCTATCCTCGGGTCGCCGGCATACAGGTCGCGTATCGCACGGACGCGGCTCTCGGTGTCGGCATTCATCTTTTCGATGTTGATGCCAATGGCTATGGTCACGCCGTCGCATATCGACAGCGCGCGTGTCACCAGCGACTCGTGGCCACGGGTAAAGGGATTGAAGCTGCCCGGAAACAGGGCGATGCGCCGGCCGGCTGCGTCAGATTTCGGAGTCATCTTCTATCACGAGATTGTTGATGATGAATTGCTGGCGTTCAGGCGTGTTCTTGCCCATATAGAACTTCAGCAGCTGGTCGTAGGCGTCCTCGCGTTTCAGCTTCACCTGGTCCAGACGCATGTCCGGGCCGATGAACTCCGCAAACTCGGTGTCGTTGATCTCACCGAGTCCCTTGAATCGCGTTATCTCCGAATACTGGCCGAACTTGCTGATGGCGTTCTCGCGCTCCTCGTCGGTGTAGCAGTAGTAGGTATCCTTCTCCTTGTTGGCGTTCTCCTCCGGGTTGGCCTTGCGCACCTTGGCTTTGCCGTTCTTGCGGCGCGCCGAGCGTTTGTCGCGCACGCGGAACAGGGGAGTCTGCAGGATGTAGACGTGGCCTTTCTTCACCAGGTCGGGAAACAGCTGCAGGAAGAATGTGATGACCAGCAGGCGGATGTGCATTCCGTCCACATCGGCATCGGTGGCTATTATCACCTTGTTGTAGCGCAGGCCGTCAATGCCGTCCTCGATGTTGAGCGCGGCCTGCAGCAGGTTGAACTCGTCGTTCTTGTACACCACCTCCTGCGTCATGCCGTATGAGTTCAGCGGCTTGCCCCGCAGCGAGAACACAGCCTGTGTCTCGGCGTTGCGCACCTTGGTGATGGTGCCCGACGCGGAGTCGCCCTCGGTGATGAATATTGCCGACTCGTCGCGGCGGTCCTCCTTGGCGTTGGCTTTCAGCGGGTCGTTGTAGTGTATGCGGCAGTCGCGCAGCTTGGGATTGTGCAGCGACACCTTCTTTGCTTTCTCGCGCGCCAACTTCGCCACGCCCGACATGGCTTTGCGCTCCTTCTCGCTGGCGGCTATCTTGGCCAGCATGGTCTCGGCGTCCGCGGTGTGCTTGTGCAGGTAGTCGTCCAGCTCCTTCTTGATGAAGTCGCCCACGAACTTATTGACAGTCAACGTGGAATCAGGTGCCACTTCCTTCGAACCCAATTTCGTCTTGGTCTGGCTCTCGAACACAGGCTCCTGAATCCTGACGGACACGGCGGCCACCATACCGTTGCGTATGTCGGAAAATTCGTAATTCTTGCCGCTGAATTCCTTGATGGTGCGGGTCACGTGCTCGCGGAATGCCGACAGGTGCGTGCCGCCCTGCGTGGTGTGCTGGCCGTTGACGAAGCTGTAGTATTCCTCGCCGTTCTGGTTGGTATGTGTCAGCACCACCTCGATGTCGTCGCCCTTAAGGTGGATGATGGGGTAGAGGGGTTCGGAGGTCATGTTCTCGCGCAGCAGGTCCAGCAGCCCGTGGCGGCTCTGGTATTTCTTGCCGTTGAACATCAGCTGCAGCCCCACGTTGAGGTAGGTGTAGTTGTTCACCATCATCTCGATGGTCTCCGGATTGAACTTGTAGCCTTTGAACAGGTCATCGTCCGGGGTAAACTGCACCAGGGTGCCGTTGGGTTCGTCGGTAGGTGTGGGAGGTGTCTGCGACACTAAGTCGCCACGGTCGAACAGCACCGTCACCTTCTGGCCGTCGCGCACCGATTCCACGCGGCATGTGCGCGACAGGGCGTTGACGGCCTTAAGACCCACGCCGTTCAGACCGACGGATTTCTTGAAATTCTTGTCGTCGAACTTACCGCCGGTGTTGATTTCGCTGGCCACTTCCTTCACCTTGCCCAACGGGATGCCTCGGCCATAGTCGCGCACGGTCACGGTGCCCTCATCGGTCAGCGTAATGTCGATGCGGTTGCCGGCCTTCATGTTGAACTCGTCCACCGAGTTGTCCAGCACCTCTTTCATCAGGACGTAGATGCCGTCCTCCGGATGCGAGCCGTCGCCTAACTTACCGATGTACATACCGGGACGGCGGCGTATGTGCTCGTTCCATTTCAGTGTCTGGATGGCGTCGTCGGTATAGCCTCCCGCATCCGACGACACGACGACTTCCGGCGCGTCCTGCTCCGGAGACTGTGCCTGAGGTTGTTCTTCCTCTGTCTGTGGTATATTTGCGCTGAAAAGATCTTCTGTCATGACAGCTACAAAATTACAAAAAATCTGCCATAAATCAAAAAAGACCCGGCTCTGGGAGGAGCCGGGTCGATATGGCGTAAAGAAAAATTATTACATTTATTTGCGTCTGCGGCGCACGGAGCGCTCGGCGTTCGAGGCGGGACCGTTGCTCGTGGATTTCGGCTTCACGGTCTTGGCCTTTCTTGCGGTGCCGCGCTTGCGTGTACTCTTGCGCGCGGTGGTCACTTTCTTGGTCTCCTTGGCGGCGGCTACGGTGCGCTCGGGGATGGTGTCGCCGGTTGCCAGGGCCTTGGCCACTTCCTCCTCACGCTCTTTCTGAGCCAGGTATTCCTCGCGGGTCGGCACCCACAGGTCCTTGCCGTAGTTCTTCAACCGGTTGTCGATGCTGTCCTGGGCGCGGGCCAGGTCGTCGGGATCGGGATACATCTGCATCATCGACTGGTTGCGCAGGTTCTTGGTCTTGTATATCTCGCCGTCGTACATGCCGAGGTTGAAGTAATCGTCCAGACTGTACTGAGGCAGGTTGTTGTCGTCGGTCAGGAACACGTACTGCTGTGCCAGCCAGGGACGCAGCTGGTCGTACTTCACCCAGAACATCGGGTACTTGGCCTCGCCGCCGAAGTCGCCGGTGCGGTTCAGCACAGGGCAGATGGCCTCCACGCGGGTGCGCATGCGGTGTGTGCGCTTGTCGAACTCCCATTTCTCGATGATATAGTAGTTCAACACCTGGGTGGTGGGCACGTCGGCCTCCTCGATCACGTAGTTGGGGTTGCGGTCGGAATGCCCTTTGCCGGTGGTGTAGTATATGCCGAAACGGTCCAGCATGTCGTTCACCTTCAGCTGATACTTGTCGGTGAACACCTCGCGGCCGTCCAGATACTCGTATGCCGGCACCTTGCCCGACACCACCAGCTCAAGGATGGTGCGGAACAGGTTCTTCTGTCCGTCGATTATATCCTCGGGAAAGTATAACGGAGTGTTCTGGTCCTTGGACAGGTCGATCTGGCGATATATCTCGCGCATGTACTGGAGGTCGGCGTCGTGGGGTTCCTTGACGGTGTAGAAGTCCTGCATGCGCTCGGTGACGCCGGGCTGGGCCTTCTCCTGATTGCGTTTCTCTTTGGGCGAGCGACGGCGCACCGTGCCGGCGTTCTCCACCTGGGCTATCGCCCCGGCGGCTGCCAGACCCACAAGACCGGTCAATAATATTTTACGATACAGTTTCATAAATGTACGTTGTATTGCGTGCTACGGGGCGGTTAGTTCAGTGCCACCTCCATAGGCGAGATGTCGCGTGTTATGCCGTCGGGGCCTTTGGCCTTGACGTTGGTGATAAAGAATGACTTGCCGGGTTTCAACCGTTTGAACTGCTCGCGCTGGCGCGCAGAGAAGCGGCTTCCGTCCGACACTTCGGGGATGAAGTTGCCCATCTGGTCCACAAACGCGGTGGTGAACGACACCACGGAGTATGTCACGTTCAGTATGTCGTCGTCGATGGCGGCTCCCAGTCCCTCGGCGCCCATCAGCATGGCCTTGGATATGCGGCGGGGACTGCCCTTGTAGTGTACGGTGTTGCCGTCGGCTCCCTTGACGGGAAGGTAGACGGTGGGATCGGGCAGCTTGCGCACGCGGAACGTCATTGAGCCTACCTGTTGCGTGCGACCCTCCACCTGGGCCGAGACCGAGATCACGGCCTCGGTGCCTACCTTGCCGGGATGCGCTATCCAGGTGTCGCCGTTGCGTGTCAGCGTGCCGTTGGTCATGGTGGCGTTCACGGCGTTCATCGGTATGCCCGGCACCGAGATTGAAATCGGGTTGTTGATGCCGGCGTACAGCACGTTCATCATCGTGGGCGATATGGTGGCCATAGGCTCTATCACCGTGTACGATGACTTGAAGGGGCGCTTGTCGACGCTGCCGTCGCCCCGGGCCACCTCGATGTATCCCGAATAGTCGTGCGTACCGACGGCCCCGGGCACGAACTCATAAAGCCCGTCGGGGTTGGTCAGGCGCGAACCGTTCACGTATATCGTGGGGCGCTGGGTGGTGTCGATTGCAGCCAATACGATGTTGGCCGAATACTTGCCGCCGCGTATTATCATGTTGGAGTTGGGGATGACGTAAGCGTTCAGTTCGTTGACGCGCACGTCGCCTATGTCCACGCTTGTAATCAGCGACGACAGGGCCTCGGACTCAGCCTGGCGAATATCGTTCTGCAGCTTGGTCAGCATGGTCACGGCCGCCACGGCCGGCATGTTCTCGAACATGCGCTGTTCCCAGGGCAGGGGCGTCACCGAGCCGGGAGCCGGGCTGTCCTTGGTGGCCAGCATGTCGGACACGGACTTACGTTTGGCCGGATCGGCTATCATGGCCGTCACCACCTTGGAATATTCGCCCAAGGCGGCGCGCAGCTTGCGTCCCTCCATCGAGGCGGGATTAAGCATCGTCACCGACGCGGCCTCCAGGTCGTCGTTGTTCACGATGTTATGGTAATCACCCTTCTCGCCGTCGGCCTTCTTGGCTATCTGTGTCTTGTACTGCTCCAGCATGTCGTAGAGGCGCACCGACTCGTCGCGCAGTTTCTGTCCGCGTTCCCAGGCAGCCCCGGCTTTCGTCGGATTCTTGGCATACAGCCCCTCCAGGTATTCGAACTGCACCTTGTTGCGCGCCGACATGTTGACATTGGTACGGTCAATGCCCTCCTGCACCTGGCTGAACCCGTTCAGTACATCGCTCGACACGTTGAGGGCCAGCATGGCCGTCAACACGATGTACATCAGGTTGATCATTCGTTGACGCGGCGACATGCGCGCCACATTGTTTCCTCCTGCCATGCGCTATCTTTTTACTGACGGTCCATCGACTCGTTGAAAGGGTTTGTGCCGGCCATCGAGCCGCCCATCATGGGATTCTGCATGTTGATGGTCATTGCGGTGATCATCTTCTCGTACACGGAGTTAAGCTGCTTCATGTAGCGGGCCATCTTCTCCGTCTCCTCGCAGTAACGGCTCGACTCGCGCGCCGACTTCTCGTACATGTCGCGTATGTCCTTCAGGCCGCGGTTCACGCGGTCGATGCTCTCTAACTGCGATGCGATGCTCTTGAGCTGTATCTCGTAAATGGTGTTCAGACCGGCGATGTTGCGGTTCAGGTCCTCCATCTGGCTCACGTATCCCTGCGAATTGGCCGAGATACTTTCCGAGTTCTGCGTGATGGCCTGATAGGAATTGAGAAGGGTGGCGCTCACCTCGTTCAGGGCCTGTGTGGTCTCGTTCAGGCTCTTCATCTGCTCGGCTATGCCCTGCATACCCTCCAGATAATCCTGCGAGGCGCGGGCTATTTCCTCGCCCTGCTCCAACTGTTCCTCGGTCACTTGCGGGAATCCGGCGCCGCCGGCACCCTGCAGGTTGATTACGCCGCTGACGTTGCTGTCCGACAGAGTCACGTCGTCGCCGTTGGCACCGCCGTTTATCACGATGCCGCCGCCACCGCCCGAAAAGTCGGGACGGTCCTCGGCGTTCTTGGTGTCAAGCACGGGGAACACATCTTCCCACGCATACTCGCGCGGCGGACGGTCGAACGCCGTCAGCACGAACATCGCGATCTCGGTGCCCATACCGATGCACAGCAGCAGCGAACCGCCGGGAAGATGCAATATCTTGAACAACGCACCCCAGATCACGACTGCGGCGCCGATGGAATACGCAAAATTGAAGAAACGCTGGCCCTTCTCTCCGTGAAGGAACCGCTCTATGACGTTGGCGTATTTTCTGATCTTTACCATTTTACTCTACAGTTTATGCGTATCGTTGTTATTTCTTCTTTTGCTTTGCCTTGTTGCCGCGTGCGAAGCCTATCTGCGAGCGCACGTTGCGGAATCCGATGTAGCTGCGCTGCTCGTTCTGGTATTCCCACGAGCGCAGGTCGGAGCGCACGTTCAGCGCCGCATCCTTCCACGAGCCGCCGCGCACAATCTTGCGCTTCATCTTGTACGGGTCCTCCTTGGCCGCGTCGTAGCGGTACTCGGGGTTCAGGTCCGACGTCAGTTTGTCGATGCTTTCGGTATAGGCCGTCGACGTCCATTCCGACACGTTGCCGGCCATATCGTATATGCCGAAGTCGTTGGGATTGTACGTGCCCACCTGCGAGGTGATGACGTGACCGTCAAGCACATAGTCGCCGTCGCGCGGCTTGAAGTTGGCGTAGAAGCATCCCCGCTCGTCCATCGGCAGCGTTTCCTCCCAGGGATACATGCTCTCCGAGTTGCCGGCGCGTGCGGCATACTCCCACTCGGCCTCGGTGGGGAGGCGGTAAGGCTCGATGTACACGCCCTCGCGGCCCAACGTGCGGCGCAGGAAGTCCGTGCGCCAGTTGCTGAAGGCGTTGGCCTGCTCCCAGCTTACGCCCACCACGGGGTATTCGTTATATCCGGCGTGCGAGAAATACATGCGGGTGTATGGCTCGTTGTAGGCGTTCTCGAAGTCGTTGATCCAGCACGTCGTGTCGGGATACACGTTCACGATGTATGTGTTGAGGAAGTCGTAGTCGCCTGTAAGGGCGCGGCTTATGGTCTCGCGGCGTATCTCGCCCTCCTCGGTAAGATATGCCGTGTCCTTCGATATGATCGGGTCGGAGTCGGGCGTGGGAAGGTCGGTGTTGTATTCGCGGGCCGCACGGTTCATGCGGTTCTTGCGCTTGGCCGCCGCAGTGTGGTTATAGATCTCGTATCTATAGTTCATCTGCGTGGGGTCCAGTTCCTTGTGTCCGGTTATGGGGTTGGTGCGGTACACGCTTTCGATGGCGCGTGCCTCGTCCTCGTTGGCGTTGCGCCATGGTATGGGCTTCGTCCAGTTCAGATATGGCTTGATGGGGTTGCCCTCGCGGTCTTCCTCAATCTTGAACGCCTCGTTGCCGCCGTAAGCCGGGTCGGCCAGACGCTCGCGGATGATGCTGTCGCGCACCCAGAACACAAACTGCTTGTATTTGGAGTTGGTTACCTCGGTCTCGTCCATCCAGAAAGAGTCTATCGACACGCCACGCGCGTTCTTGCGTATGCCGGCCACGGAATCGTTTTTGGCCGGTCCTAAGGCGATGTTGCCGCGGTCCACCAGCACCATTCCGTAAGGAGTGGGCTCAACCATCGAGGTGCCGCCCACACCGGTGACCTCGCCTCCGGCACTGCCGCGTCGCAGCCCCGAACACGATGCCATGACGACACATATCGCCACGACGCCTATGGCGCCTGCTATCGTTCCTATGCTATGGTTCTGTTTCCTTTTCATCAGTCGTTACATTATACGAATGGAGCGGTGTTTGTTCTTGTTTTTGTCACCGTAATTGAGTTTGATCATATATCCTGCCACCACCTCATGGCTCCCCGACGACGCCCTGTTAAGCGCCGAGAGCGGATAGCTGTAGGCGTAGCCTAAGAAAAAGTTTTTGAATTCGGCTCCAATCATGGCGCTCACGGCGTCCTTCCACCTATATCCCAGGCCGAACGAGATGAATTGCTTATAGGTGCTGCGCATGCTGACCTCGGCCGAAAAGTTGTTGAAATCGGTGCGTACCAGCAGCGATGGTTGTAATGAAAATAACGAGTTTTTGATCGGAATATTGCCGTCGGCGGTGAAATAGAGCTGGCGCGTCACGGTGGCCGAGAACTGTTTTGTTTCCGTTTCCGACGAGTTCTCCTCGCTTAGCTCGATTTTGGGCTGCAGCAGGTGCAGTCCGGAGATACCCACCGAGAAATATTTGTGCGTATATGTCACGCCGGCCGAGAGGTCGAATGCCTGTCCGGCCACATCCTCGTGTGGCAACGCCTCGTCGTCGGGCTGGTGATAGTCGTCGCCCTCGGGTATGTACACTTTCGAGCCTTTGAACTTCACGCTGTAATAGGCCGGCTGGATGCCGACGGAGAACACACCCTTCAGTGCGCGTATCTGATATGCTGCCTGTGCCGAAATCCAGAGGTTGTTGTACAGGCCCAGCGACTCGGACATGGCCGTCACGCCCACGCCCATACGCTGTTTCTTGCTTAACTTCAGCGGCATGTCGGCGGTGCCGATAAATGATTGCGGAGCGTTCTTGATGCCCACCCATTGCAGGTTGGCTCCCAGGCGGATGCGCACGTATTCAATCTGTCCGGCGTAGGCCGGGTTGTAGAACGTAGGCACGGCCCAGTGCTGGGTGAACTGCGGGTCGTTCTGCGCCATGGCGCGTCCGGGTGCCAGCAGAGTCGCTGTCAGCGCAAACAGGGTGATTATGAGTTGTAACGGACGCTTCATTTATTCAAAGAAGAATGTGATCATCACCATCCGCGACTTGGTCTTGGCGATGGCTTCGGTGATGCGCATGGTCTGTACGTCGTCCTCCAGTTCGGGACGTTTGTGCTGCAGTATGTCGGTGAGTCCGAAGCAGAACTTTATCTCGGGATTGAGCTTGAAGAAGGGGAGATAGAAATCACAGCCTATGCCGCAGGTCAGGTAGGCGTCGGCGGTGTTGAACTTCAGGTAGCTGTTGCTTTTCTTGCCCACGTCGAAGGCTCCCATGGCGCCTACCGTCACGTACGGGCGGGCGTTCTGCCATCGTATGCCGGAGATTTTCAGGTCCAGGGGCAACAGCACATACACGCTCTTTACGTCCTGACGCAGTCGCTCGTCGCTGGTGGGCGACATGAATTCCACCGTCTTGGAGCCGAACGACATTCCGGGCCAGAAGCGCAGGTTGAAATGATTGCCAAGACGCAGGTCGGCAAGTACAGATACATCTATGCCCGGCGACCAGGCCGGAACGGAGGCGTACCATTCGTTGCCATCCGACGTGGGCTTGCCGTTGTTGGTGAAGATCAGGTCTTGTAGCGACATGCCTATCGAGAAGCCGAGGTGTATCCGTTTCTGGTCGGCGTAGGGGCGGTTCAGAATCTTGTCGTTGCGCGCCTCGGCGTGGAATGCCGGCGCACACACCGCCACGGCCGCCATTATCAGCCTGAACACAATGGATATGCTTCTCGTTTTACGCATAACTTTAAAACGACTCTCTTTATTGATTATTGCTGATACTGTCAATTTTGCGATGTTCGGGGAAATGGTTATATTTGCAATAAATATCGAAATCAGATGCGAGTAGAGGAATTGCGGCGCGAGTTGCGCCGGGAGCTTGAGCCGGAATATGGCCGCTATGAGGCTGAGGCGATGACGGAACTGATATTCCGTCATCTCAAGGGTTGGGACCGCACGCAGTTGCTGAGCAACGGCGATCTGCCTGTGTCGGAGCGTATGCTCTCGGCCACCGGCCGGATACTCAACAGGCTGGCGGCTCACGAACCGCTGCAATACATATTAGGTGATGCCCGCTTCTACGGCATGGACCTGCATGTGGCTCCGGGCGTGCTGATACCCCGGCCCGAGACGGCCGAACTTGTAGACAGCATTGTTGACCGCAACCGTGATAGGTCCGACCTCCGTGTCCTTGACGTGGGATGCGGCTCAGGCGCCATCAGCGTGGCCCTGGCGCGCAATCTCCCTTTCAGCCGGGTTACAGGACTGGACGTTTCCCCCGAAGCCATCGCGATAGCGCGTGGCAACGCCGAGGCACTGAAGGCCTATGTCGATTTCGTCCAGGCTGATATATTCGCATGGCAGGGAGAGCCGGATTCTTTCGACATCGTTGTGAGCAATCCTCCCTATATAGCCGAATTCGAGAAGAAGGACATGGAGGCCAATGTCCTGGAATATGAGCCGTCGCAGGCACTGTTCGTGCCTGATGACGACCCGCTGAAGTTTTACCGGCGTATATGCGAGGTGGGCCGGAATGTATTGGTCCCCGGCGGCCAGTTGTGGTTCGAGATCAATCCGTTGTATGCAGTGCAGATGCGTCAGCTTATGACCGATGCCGGATTCGCGGATGTCGAGACATGGCTTGACAGCTGTGGCAAGGTGCGTTTCGCGTATGGAATCAGGAGCTAAGCGTATGGAGTCAAGGAACAAGAAGGAGGTGACGCCTCAGAAGGCATTGGAAATGATGGCAGGGCTGTGCGCCAAGTCCGAGCAGTGCCCATACGACATCATGGCCAAACTGCGCAAGTATGGCCTGACGGCCGAGGATGCCGGGGAGGTGCTGAACAGCCTGCGCGAGTTGAAGTTTGTAGACGAGGCGCGTTATGCGCGCAGTTTCGCGCGCGACAAGGTGCGTTTCAGCGGCTGGGGCCGCAACAAGATACGCCAGCAGCTTATGTTGAAGCGGATACCGGCCGCGTTGATTACGGAGGCACTCGGCGCAATAGAGCCGGCGGATTACAAAGACGCGCTCATACGCGCCGCCAAAGCTAAGGTCAAGTCCTTGGACCTCACAGAGTACGGCGACCGCACCAAGCTGTTGAAGTACCTCATGACGCGCGGCTTCGAAGCCGAGCTGAGCATGAAGATGGTGGCGGCGTTGATAAAGCGCTTGAATAAAGATTGAATCTTTATGCCAGAACCAATCCGCCTGACACTTAACCCTCTATACCATTATCTTAACTTTTTTAACTTTCTAAACTTTTTCAACTGCCCCGTGTCGTCATTGTTGGATTATATTTTGCCACATAGCTGCCATCTGTGCGGCGAGACGCTGAAAAGCGGCGAGCGGTACGTGTGTATGCACTGCCTGGCGCGGCTGCCGCGCACAGGATTCCACCGTATTCAGGACAATCCGATGGCCGTGCGCTTCATGGGGATAGTGCCGTATGAACGGGCGGCGGGGTTCTTCTTCTATACGCCCGATTCGGAGTTAGCGGGCGTGATTCACGACCTGAAATATCATCATTTCAGGAAGTTGGGGCGATATATGGGAGCCGTGATGTGCCGCGACCTGCTGATGGCGGGTTTCCTGAACGGTGTCGACGTACTGATGCCGGTTCCCATGCATTGGTGGAGACAGGCCAGGCGTGGCTATAACCAGGCCGAGCAACTGTGCATCGGATTGGCCAAGGATTCGGGCATTCCAGTCAGCACGGCACTTAAAGCAGTGAGGCCGCACCGCACTCAGACCAGCCTGTCGCATAAGGAACGATTAGAGAATACAAAGGGCATTTTCCGGCTGAAGCATCCCGCGGAATTTGCCGGCAAACATATCCTGCTGTGCGATGATGTGTGCACCACCGGCGCCACGTTGCGCTCGGCCGCAGAAGCGATAGTCTCCGCGTGTCCGACAGCCCGCATATCGCTGCTTACGCTTGCGGTTACTTTCTGATTAAGGCAGATAATCAGGTAACGAAGCCTAACGGATTTTGTGCAGACGGAATGAAGAAGAAAGGTAGGGGAGGGTAAAGTTAAGAAAGTCAGGACTCTGGAATTCGGCTTTGATTTCGGTCTGCAACGGTTTGCCGTCGGCGTCGCGCCATTCCACATCATATACGTTCTCTGCGGATGTGGGCGTCAGTTTTCCCTTGATGGCGCCGCGTTCCCATTGCTGTTTGTTTTTCGTGGCGCCGGACTGATACAGCATCTCATAGCCGCCGTCGGCGTCGCCCACGATAGCCAGCCTGTAATCGCCGCCCGGGCGCAGCATGTTTTCCTCCATCGTGCGGTCGTACATTTCCCACACGCCCTCTATGGGATTGGTGGAGCGGAGCAGATAGCTGTCCAATACGTCGGGGTTGGCCAGATATGACAGTTCCGAACGCGTGTCGTCGGCGCATTCCAAGCATATCCAGTCGGCGTTGATAAGGCCGCCACGGTTGGCGCCTATCACCATTTCGGTGGGATTGAACGCAGCGGTCTGCCACCGGGCCACGTCGTTGTAGTCACGCTCGCCGCCCTGCAGCGTCCAGTTGCCGCCGTTGTGCGTCAGCTTCCAGCAGTTCCAGCCGTCGTTCCAGTCGAAATGGTCGCGAAGCCCTGTCTCGGCCAGAGTCTGGCCGTTCATACTTACCTCCACATACAGGCTGCGCGGGCCATACGTATCCATATAGTCGTCGATGGGCCGCACCTTGATGCGCAGCGTGTCTTTCTCGCCGGGAAATTCCATATACCATCCGGGCAACCGCTGGCGGTCGTATGACGTGTTGGGCTGGCTGTGTATGTCCCTGACACGGAAATCAATTGAGAAGTCAGGGTTGGCAATCGGAAGTGTAACCGGGCTTTTGGCGTCTATTACGAGAGGCGTTCCCTCGGCCTGGCCGTGGAATCCGCGCGCGGAGTTCAGATAGACGGGAGCGCGGGGCGCGGCTGTCGCTGTTCCTGATGCCAGACCGATTATGGACGTGATGATGCCCACCACGCCGAACAGCCCGATGATGCTGCCCGTGATTTTATTGATGAGCCACATGCTGCGCAGGTTGAAGTGCGCCCGCACCTTGTCCACAAAGAATGTCACCACCCACCACCAGCACAGCGCCCCGATGATGATGAACAGGAATCCGATGAGATAATGGCCGAACTGAATATCGGGCAACAAGAAGTTGAACCGTGCGAACAGGCCGATTATCAGGAAGATAATCAACGGGTTCGACACCGTGAACAGGAACCCGTTCAGTATATCGAGCTTGGGCGAACCGGGATTCTCGCCCGGCTTGCGTATGCTTTTCGACGGATTGGAGAAGAACAGGTATGCGGCGAACCCTATCAGCACCGCCGAACCCACCAGCTGTATCATGTTCTGGTTTTCCTCCAGGAATTCTTCGATGAAGCTGAGTCCGAATCCCGTGAGAAGGCAATAGAACAGGTCGGAGATTGCCGCGCCGATACCGGTGTACAGGCCGGTCTTGCGCCCTTTGGAGAGGGTTCGCTGCACGCACAGGATGCCCACGGGTCCCATCGGAGCCGAAATGATGACGCCGATGGCGAATCCGCGCCACATCATGTATAATATGCCCTCCAGGATGGTCATGCCTGTTCTATTGGTTTGTTACGATATAGCCGCCCATACCGTTGGCGGGAGGCACGCAGTAATATATTCTCAATCCATAGCCGTCGGCCTCGGCTTTACCCGATATGGGGCGTCCTCCGGCCTCGAATACATCGTATTCCGACTTGCACACGGGGCATTGCGCCACGGGGAACGGATGCCCTTCGGCCTCCACCATATTGACGCGCACGTCGCGGCGGCATTCCACCGGGCAGGCCAGGTCGTAGGCCAGCGGCACGTTCGCCTCGTTGGTGAACGCGTCGATGCCGCACACCAGCAGCACGCCGCCGAACCCCGTCATGGTGCGTTCCAGCCACGGGAAGTTGGACGGCTCGCGCAGTTCGCGCACAAACCGCTTGTACTGACCGAAATAAGTCACGCCGTAAGTCTGCCACGACGCCTGGGGCGTCAGGTTGATGTTCACGGCATAGTTCGGGATACGGTCGGAGTCGATGGTGTTGCAGCCGGTAAGGAGTATGGAACCAGACAACAGGCACGACAAAGCCGCCGACGGCAAAAGCCGACGGACGCACCATCTGTCGTTACAGCTGTTACTGCGAATTTTCAAGATTTTTTGGTTCAAAAATTAAGCCTCCGGACACCCGTTTGCAGGGTTTCCCTGAGGCTTGGTATCAGGCGTTCAGGTTTTTCAGGTTCTGAGCCACCTCGTCCACCATTTTCTGCATCGGGCCGTTCAGCATCGGTTTGAGCAAGGCGGGCACCTGGATGTCGGCCTTTACGGTCACTTCGGCGGCGTCGTCGCCCACGGCGGCGATGTTTACCGCTAATGTTACGGGCACCGGAGTGCCTACGCCCTCGTAGCTGACGTATGTGGGACGCGTGCAGTCGCTCTTGACCAGCGTGATGGCTCCGGTGGGACCACCGGGGATGGTCAGTGTGGTCTCGTCAACGCGGATTCCCTCAAGCATGGCGCGCTTGTCCTCGGGTACGCTGTCGGCGGGGATGCCGGTGATTTTCTCGGCCAGACCCTGCAGGTCGGTCAATGTGTCGTATATCTGGTCCGCGCTTTTGCGCACGGTCACGGGGGAGCTTTTGTATTCTGCCATTGGTTTTGGAAGTTCAGAAAGTTTAAAAAGTTGAAAAAGTTAAGAGAATGGTGCAGACTGCGGTTTTAGGCGGTTTTGTTCCTGTGAAGTGGCTTTAGCCGCTTCAGGCCAAGTTCGTCAGAACTTGGCCGCAGGCACCCAGTTGGCGGGGTCCTTGCGCCATTCCTTCAGGGTCTCCACGTCTTCGGGCTGGATGTAGTCCGTGGCCAGGGCCGTCTCCACCATCACGTTGTAGGTGCACAGCGACACCATGTCGATATTGGCGTTGTTCAGACGCTTAACGGCCATCGGGAACTCATAGTTGAATATGGCCACGCCGCCAAGCACCTCGCAGCCGGCGTTGGAAAGTACCTCGGCGGCTTTCATCGTGCCTCCGGCCGTGGCTATGATGTCCTCCACCATCACCACCTTGTGGCCGGGACGAAGGTTGCCCTCTATCAGGTTCTCCAGACCATGGTCCTTGGGGGTGTCGCGCACGTAGGCGAAGGGGAGGCCCAGCGTGTCTGCCACAATCGCGCCGATGGAGATGGCGGCGGTCGACACGCTCGCTATCGCATCCACGCCGTCGAAGTGCTCCACGATGTTCTTCGCAAGCTCCGTCTTGACGTAGTTGCGTATGTCGGGATATGACAGCAGACGGCGGTTGTCGTTATATATAGGCGAATTCCATCCCGAACCCCATACGAACGGCATATCGGGCTGTAACTTTATGGCGCTGATGTTTAGTAGCTTCTCAGCAAGCTGACGGTCTGGTTTCATCATAAGTATCGATCTATTAGTTTTTCTATCGATTAACGTATTAACTTACAAAATTACATTTCCTTCGGCATAATTGCAAGCAAAAACGACTGAACATGCCAAAAAAGTATAATTGTGACGCTTATTTCTTGCCTACGATGTCCATCCAGTAGGCGTGACGGACATTGACGGTGCGTTCCGAGCCATCCTTCAGTTCTTGGTATATGGCCGGTTCCGAACCGTCGTCCGGATATGGTATGTAAGTCCATTTGCGGCCTGCCTTGTCAGCGAATTCATATATCGGGCTTACGTCGGTACCCTCCGCGCTCAGCGAGCCGGTGAACATGTCCGACGGGTTGCCGTGCGGGTCGGTGCCTTTTCTGTACACCAGCAGTCTCAGTGCGTCGGGAGAATCGGGAGTGGCGTCGCTGGCGGCGTCTATGCGCATCAGGTCGCCGTTGTCGGCTGTCATGGCGCCCAATGGCAGCCAGTCGCCGCGCAGGTCGGCGCGCAGGGTGTTAAGCTCCTGCTGACGCAGCCGTTCCAGATCGGCCTGCTCACGTGCCGACACATACGGTATGTCGTAAACCAATGAGTCGATCCATACATACCGGCCATCCTTCAGGGCCCAGCCGCGCCATCCGTATTCGCTCCATTGGTCAGGCATGGACGTGGTGATGACACGCCTCAGCGAGTCGTCGACCAGCGTGTGGTAGTACGACTCCATCTGGCGCGCGTCCCGGATGTCGTGCAGCGGATAGGGCCGGGCCAGCGGATAGCTCACGGTGGCGGCGAACTTGCCGGCATCGTCGTCGGCCACGGCCCGGACCATATTCTTGACCCCTTCGGGCAGAGAGTCGCACCGTTCCACAGCCTCGCAGGCCGTGGCCTGCCGGTTGTGGCCGCAGCTCGCGGTCAACAGCCCCGTCAAAATAAATATTATCGGAATATTACTTCTCATCATTCAATGTGTAATGTGTAGTTCAAAATATAGTTACGGATGCCAGGCGGTAATTATTGTAAGGAATGTGGCCCGGTGACTGGGAATCGCTGTTCATCAGCTGAGACGTGGAGGCCGTGGAGTCGGAGACGATGAACAGTGTCTCGAACTCCTCCACGCGTCGGCGTTGCAGCTGGCTCAGTTTCTTGCCATGGTACCGGCAATGAGCCAGATATAGCTCGCGGATATCGCGGTTGCCGTTGCGCAGGGCGGCCGTGACGCCGGAACGCTTCACGTTGCCCGAGCCTATGTTGTAGGCCAGGGTGCCGAGCAAAAGCGAATCGGCGCCGAAATCACGGAAAACGGCACAGTTTTTCAGCAGGTCCTTACGCAACAGCGCGTCGGCCTGCTTCTCACTCAATGTTGCGGAACGGGAATATTTCTCGCCTGGAAGCACCTTGTGTCCGTAGCCGACCAGGGGCCAGTGACGGGGTTGGTGCATTCCCTCGTACTTCTTGATAATGCTGACAGCCTGCTCGAACGGATCCGTAACGGATGCCGGGAGTGCGGCAGTCGACGGGCTTATATTTATTGTCGCCTTTTCATCGGTTGGTATAGAGTCTTGCTGCGCCTCCGAGCGCATGGCGATGGCTCCGACCAACGCAACGACGGCAAGCCCGTATAAAGTTAAGCTGATCTTTTTCATCACACTTTATAACGGCTTGCCGTCTATATAAGTTTAAATTAGGGGTCCGCTGAGACTGGGATGACGACGTCCACGTCGTCAAAATATGGGCGACGTGGACGTCGCCCCTCCAGTTAATCGGCCACGCCCTTGAAGCTGCCGAGCAGGTCGTAGCGCAGGCCGGTGTCGTCCGACAGGCCTACTTCATAGCCCTTGGAGGTCTTTTCGATTTTGACTACCGCCAGACCGGGATATTTCTTGGTCACGTGGCGACGGATGGCCGAAGGAAGGATGGCCGAGGGAACCTCTTTCTTCTTGCAGTCTACTTCGGTCCATTTGCCACGGCTGTTGAACTCTATCTTGGTGCCGTTCGTCAGCTTCACCTCATAGTCGGGCTTGCGCAGCAGTTTCTTGTCTATCTTGATCATGCTCACTTTCGCCTTTTCGAAGTGGGTGGTCAGGAATGTCTGCGCCTCCTCGGGCAGTTCCTTGCGGTCGATGGTGTACTTGTCGAAGGGGAATGCCCATGCGCTGATGCTTATCATCATCAGCGTCAGCAGTGTGATCAGTTTCTTCATTTTTCGGTTTGTGTTGGGTTATTTGTTGCAATTAGTATTTGTTGCATTCATCACAAACCAAACGCCAAAATCATTCTGACCTTATCCCAATTGAGATACTTTAACACCTTTAACACCTTTAACTTCCCTTTACCAGCTGCCGGAGGCACCGCCTCCACCTGTGGCACCCCCTCCGAAGCCCCCTCCGAAGCCTCCTCCGAAACCGCCACCGCCTCGTCTGCCGGCCGCCGCGCCGAGTATGGCCGCTGCCGCAAGGCCGTCGTCATCCTTGCGGGGGATGCGGTATTTTCTCTGCTCCTGATGGTGGCAGAACTCGCATTCGTATATCTTCACGCCCTCGCCTTCATGGCGCGTCGTGGCCGGACGGGTTATGATATCCTTCACCAGACGCATCGCCACGGTGCCGCAAGCCGGGCACTTGCTGTATTTGCTCTGCTTCTCGGCGTAGGGGAAACGTTCGATGGTGCCGCACGTGGGGCATACCCACACGTCGTAGTCCACGGTCTTGAGCTGTTCCTCGAAGTCCTGCGAGTCGCTCAGGTAGTTGTTGTCCTCCTCCTCGTTCAGGCGGTTCATCTTCGAGCCGCATGTGGGACACTTCAGCCGCCTGTTGCGGTTGGAGCGGTACAGCCACAGCGCCAACAGCCAGAATATGATGCCGGTGCCCAACGACAGGATGCCGCAGATGGCGAACGTCTTGAGATGGCCGCGCCATGTGCGCGCCTTGTCATAGCCGTTTTTGCGGCGCAGGCTCCACAGGTCGTAGGCAAACAGCGCCAACGCCAGCAGAAATACGACTGTAGCCACGATCCGGACGAACTCCCATATCACATCCTTGTCCAGCGTGGAGACGCTGCCGCTGTAGTTGTCGGCCTGCGACGAGCGCAATTCCTCGGCCACGGCTGGGTCGGTCAAGGCGTCGCTTATCAGCTGTGTAGACTGGTCGACGGCGGCGTTCAGGTTGCCGTCGCGCATATTGGGGACAATGGTCTCGCCTATGATGTTGTTGCAGGCTATGTCGGTCAATACGCCCTCCACGCCGTAGCCGGTCTGGATGCGTGTCTTGTGGTCGTCCACGGCTATGAGCAGCAGCGCGCCGTTGTCCTTGTCGCCCTTGCCTATGCCCCAGCGTGTGAACACCTGTTCGCACCAGTCCTCTATGGGTGTGTCGCCGATGCTCGGCACCACTATCACGGCCACCTCGCAGGTGGTGGTCCGGCGCAGGTCGTACAGGCGGCGGTTCACGCCGTCGGTCGTGGTGGCGTCAAGCAGATGCGCCGGGTCGCACACGAACTTGTAGCGGTTCTCTACGTTCGGGTTCACCATCCGGTCCGGCTCGTACACCTGGGCGTTAAAGGAGCCGACGGCAGCCAGCACCATCCACAGTATCATTATTAGTCTCTTATCGAGTCTTGGCATTATCTTGACTTTTTAAACTTTTTCAACTTTATAAACTCCCGTTATACCGCCGGCAGCGAGTGTCCGTTCAGTTTGCGGTAGAGGTCGAGGGCGTAGACGTCGGTCATGCCGCTGACGTGGTCCAATACAGACTGCAGGCGGGTGTAGGGCGACTCGTTGCGCGTGTCGTACTGCCCCGGTATTATGTTCAGCAACAGGCGCGAGGCATTGCGCTCGGGGTACATCACGGCCTCCACTAATGCGTTCATCAGGTAGGTTATGATCCGGTTGCCGGCAATCTCGATGTCCACCACCTCGCGGGCGCAGTATATACGCTTCCAGGCCGTGTCCGAACAACGGGAATATGCCTCGCGCAGTTCAGGCGTGGTGTGGTTAAGCAGCTGTCCCTGAAACTCTCCTTGAAGTATCGTGTCCTCGTTCTGCAGGAACACACGTGCCGAGTCGCTGACCAGCGCGCCTATCACTACCGAACGGAGATAGGCTATCTTCTCGTTCGGATCGTCCAGACGCTTCATGCCGTTCTCCAAGCGTGCGCGCTGCGTGTCGCCGAAGAATCCCAACAGCAGCTCGGTCACCTCGGGCGTGGAGAGTATGCGCAGCTTGTGGGCGTCCTCTATGTCCATGATCTGATAGCAGATATCGTCGGCCGCCTCCATCATGTACACTAACGGATGACGCGCGAACAGCCCCGGTTCCTTCTCGGGGATGCCGAGCCAGTCCGCCACGCGGCGGTATATCTCGTCCTCGCTTTCGAAGAACCCGAACTTACCTTTGGCTCCCGCGTGTAGCGACGTATAGGGATACTTCACCACCGATGCCAATGTGCTGTATGTCATGGCCATGCCGCCGTTGCGCCGTCCCACGAACTGATGGGTCAGCAGGCGGAACGAATTGGCGTTCCCCTCGAAATGAATCAGGTCGGCCCATTCGCGGTCGGAGAGGAGGGGACGGAACTCCAGCCCCGGTCCCTCGCTGAAGAAAGTGGAAATGGTCTTTTCGCCCGAATGACCGAAGGGGGGATTTCCGAGGTCATGGCACAGGCACGCGGCGGCCACGATGTCGCGTATGTTGTCGAAGATGCCGTAGCAGTCGCCGTGACGCTCGCGCAGGCCAAGGGCTATCTCGTGGCCCAGGGAGCGGCCCACTGAACTGACCTCCAGCGAGTGCGTCAGACGGTTATGGACGAAGATGCTCCCTGGCAGCGGAAACACCTGCGTCTTGTTCTGCAGCCGCCGGAACGGCGACGAGAAGATCAGTCGGTCGTAGTCACGCTGAAAGTCCGAACGGGTGTGCACCCGCTCGTCGTGGTATTCCTCCATGCCCAGTCGCCGGTCGCTTATCAGCCGGTCCCAGCGCATCGGAGCTTTTTCTGTACTCATGGTGCAAAGTTACTCAAAAATTTGTAACTTTGCATCATGACACCACAATTGACTCAAAGATACTTTCTGTCGGCAGGCGAGACCAACGCCGAGGCCGAGCTGTCGCTGCCCCTGCTCACTTCAAAAATCATAGACATATCCACGGCTCACGCCAACGCGCTACATATTGGCAATCCCGACATGGCCGACCGCGGCTGCGGCTGGGTGCTGTCGCGCCTGGCGCTCGAGATGGAACGCTATCCCAAGGTAAACGAGGAATATTGCCTCACCACATGGATAGAGAGCTACAACCGTCATTTTTCGGAACGCATAGTGCAGGTGTCGGACTCGGAGGGCAATCCGTTGGGCTATTCGCGCGCGGTGTGGATGGTGCTGGACTACAACACGCGCCAGTCGGTCGGATTGTCGCACCTGGTCATCCCGGAGGATCTGCCCATGCCGGGTCGCTGTCCGATAGCGCGTCAGGGCAAGCACGTGCCGGTGCTCCCCGTGGACCATGACGGCGAGCTTCCAAAGGGCGCCGTCATCGCGACCGCACCGGCATACGAATACAGGTTCAAATACTGCGACCTCGACTTTTACCGGCACGTCAACACGGTGAAGTATATCGAGTTGCTGCTGAACCGCCTCACGCTGGAGGATTTCGACCGTACGCGTGTCAAGCGCATGGAACTGGCCTTCATGCACGAGTCGCGCTATGATCAGCATGCCTTGGTGTGGCGCGCCGACCACGACCTCACCTCCTATTTCTCCATCAACAACCTTGAGACAGGCGAGCCGGGCCTCATTGCGCGCCTGGACCGAACAATACGCAACGCATAGTAGCGTAGGCTCTCCGAGCCGCGCCCCAAACTCAGACATACTGCCTCGGAGAGGCTGTTTCTCATTAACCCCACGAAGGACGGTGCCAGCTGTCGCTGTCGCCGCCCATCGTGGGGTTAATGAGAAACAGCCTCTCCGAGGCAGTAAATGAGACAGGCGAATAAGAATTGAGTCCGAGTTGATGCGCGGCTCTGAAAGCCTGCGCCACTACCGAGGCACTATTATTTTTCGGAGGGTTCAAACTTATTTTTACTGTACGGTGTTCTAATTTCAGAATTTTAAGAATGGCGAATTATGCGGCAAGCATTGCGCAAAATACTCTATTGTCATACTTAAGCCATTCGGAATCACGAATTTAATAAATCAGAATATTATGAACACAGCACCATTGCAAGGCATTAAGGTGATAGACTTCACCAGCGTACAGTCCGGCCCGTCATGTACACAGTTGTTGGGATGGCTTGGAGCCGAAGTCATCAAGATCGAGCGTCCCGGTACCGGCGACGCTACCCGTAACGAACTTCAGTTCGATCCCGATTGCCCCAGCTATTACTTCCTGCAGCTGAACAGCGGCAAGAAGTCGCTGACACTTGACGCCGCCACTCCCGACGGCAAGGTCATTCTGACCAAACTGATCGAGACCGCCGACATATTCGTCGAGAACCTTCACCCGGGAGCAATGGACAAGCTGGGATTCAGCTGGGAGGAAGTGCACAAGCTCAATCCCCGCTGCATCTACGGCACCATCAAGGGCTTCCCGGTAAGCTCGCGTTACGCCAACCTGAAGGCTTACGAGCCTGTGGCCCAGGTTACGGCCGCGGCCGCTTCCACAACCGGCTGGTACAGCGGTCCCGACAATATCCCGACGCAGTCCGGCGCCGCCCTGGGCGACTCCAACACGGGCATGCACCTCGCCATCGGTCTGCTTGCGGCCCTGGTGCAGCGCACCCACACCGGCGAGGGCTCGTACGTATACCAGTCCATGCACAACGCATGTCTGAACCTGTGCCGTATCAAGACACGCGACCAGCTCACGCTCGACAAGATAGGATACCTGACCCAGTTCATGCAGTATCCTAACGAGAAATTCCCCGACTACGTGCCCCGTTCCGGCAATACCGAGGGCAGCGGCGTGCTCGGCTGGACATACAAATGCAAGGGCTGGGAGACCGACCCCAACGCATACGTCTACATCATCTTCCAGCGCGGCAAGAAGGACTTCGAGAAGGCCGTGGAGGTATTCGGCTTCCAGGACTGGCTGACAAATCCAGACTTCAACACCGCCGACGCCCGCGACCGTCACAAGGACGCACTGATAGCCCGCGTCCAGAAATGGGTTCTTGACAATGACCTCGACAAATACCAGGTCACCGAGAAACTTGCTCCCGCAGGGGTGCCTGTGGCTCCGGTGCTCAACACCAAGGAGATTATGGACGACCAGTCGCTCTATGACGGCAACACTCTGGTCAAGATAGACCAGCCCGGAAAGGTGGGCGAGTTCGTTACCGTAGGCGTGCCTTTCACCATGAGCAACTTCCAGCCTACGTATCCTCCCTGCCCGACATTAGGCGGCAACACCGCCGAGGTGCTGAAGGAATACGGTTATACCGACGCGCAGATAGCCGAGTTTGCCAAGAACGGCACCACGGCCCCGCTTCCCGACGGAAAGATGTAATTTAAACTGAAAGTTTAGTTTAAGAAGTTAAAGAGTTGAGAAAGTTAAGATAATAGTGTAGACTCTGAAAACAGCGTCTTGGTATTATCTTAACTTTTTATATTTTATAAACTCTATAAACTTCTCCCTCACTCCTTTCAAACTTTATAAACTATAAATAACTTGATTATGGAAAATACAACATGTAACTGCAATCCGAAGCCGGCTCCGAAGTTTCCGGAGCAGGTTACGGGTATGTATATACTTGCCGAAAGTCTTCGTCGTTTAGGTCTGATGGATGTGTTCGGACTTGTGGGCATCCCCGTCACCGAGGCCGCCTACGCCATGCAGAAGGTAGGCATGAACTTCTATGGCTTCCGTTTCGAGCAGCAGGCCGGCATGGCTGCCGCCACCTACGGTTATCTGACACGCCGTCCCGGCGTGCTTCTCACCGTGTCGTCGCTCGGCTTTATGAACGGTCTGACGGCCACGGCCAACGCCACTGTAAACTGCTACCCGATGATTCAGATATCCGGTGCCACCGATCCCACCATGGTCGACATGAAGATGGGTACATACGAGGAACTGGACCAGCTCAATACCGCACGTCCGTTGGTCAAGGCCGCCTTCCGCTGCTCGTATGCCAAGGACATCCCGTCAGCAGTGGCCCGCGCATACCGCGCTGCCGTCTCAGGCCGTCCCGGCGGCGTGTATATCGACATGACCACTCCGGCCCTGGCCGAGATCATGGATGCCGCCGACGCCGAGAAACTGTTCTACACCCCGGTTGACATCTATTCCACCGTCGCACCCAACGCCGACGCGGTGAAACGCGCGGTCGAGTTGCTGACTTCGGCCAAAAAACCGGCCATACTCCTCGGCAAGGGAGCCGCTTACGCCGGACTCGAGGATCTGGTGAAGGAACTGGTAGAAACGTACAACATACCTTATTACCCGATGTCGATGGCCAAGGGACTGTTGCCCGACAACGGCCCGCTCAGCGCCATCAGCTGCCGTTCCACTATCATGGAGGAGGCGGACGTGGTCGTAGTGATCGGCGCGCGCCTGAACTGGATGCTCTCTTTCGGCCGTGGCAAGTGGAACCCCGCCGGCAAGTTCATTCAGCTTGACGCCTGCGCCGAGGAGATAGACCGCAACGTGCCTATCGCCGCACCGGTAGTGGGCGATATGCGCACCTCGCTGCAAATGATTCTGGACGGAATGAAAGGCAAGACCATAGCCGCTGACCCGACATGGGTAAGCGGACTGCAGGCCGAGACCGCCGCGAAGAACGCCAAATTCGCCAAACGCCTGGAGGAAGCCTCCACTGCCATGCCGATGAACCACTGGACGGCCCTCAGCGTCATCAAGCCGATACTCGAGGCCAATCCCGACATCGTCCTGGTCAACGAGGGTGCCAATACCCTTGACGACACGCGCGACTCCATCGATATGTCGTTGCCGCGCCACCGCGTGGACTGCGCCACATGGGCCATCATGGGCATGGGCATGGGTTCGTGTGTCGGAGCCGCCGTGGCTACAGGCAAGAGCGTAGTGGCCATCGAGGGAGACTCCGCATTCGGTTTCTCCGGCATGGACTTCGCTACAATCTGCCGTTTCAATCTCCCTGTGACGGTTGTGGTGTTCAACAACGGCGGCATCTACAACGGTGTGGGCGTCAATCCCGGCGGAGGCGACGCACCCGCGCCCACCACGCTCGACATCAACGCCCGGTACAATCTGATAGGGGAGTGCTTCGGCGCAGCCGGTTACCGTGTCGACAATGTGGCCGACCTTAAGAAAGCGCTCACCGAGGCCATCGCCTCTAAGAAACCGGCCCTGATCGACGTGCAGCTTGCCGCCGACTCCGGCAAGGAATCCGGCCACATCGGATATCTCAACCCTGCGCCGCTGATCGACTATACCGTTTAATTATTAAAACAAAAAGGTTATGAGTAACATGATGCATATCATCCTGTATGCCATCGTCCCGATTATCGTGGTGATGCTTGCAGGATACATATCGGGCAAGAAGGGAATCTTTACCGCCGACAACGGTAAGGCCTTCAACAAGGTAGTGCTCGACTACGCATTGCCGGCCGCCCTGTTTGTGTCGATAGTCCAGGCCAACCGGCACATGCTGGTGGAGGACCTGAAGCTGACCGTCATATCGCTTGTGGTGATTATGGCGTGCTTCATGGCCGTGTATTTCATCTATGCCAAATGCTTCAAGAACACCACCGCCGCCGACGGCGCCATCATGGCGCTGGTGAACGGTTCGCCGACAATCGGCTTTCTGGGCTTTGCCGTCCTGGAGCCGATCTTCGGCCACACCGTGGGTGTGGCACTGGTAGTGGCCATCGTGGGTATCGTCGTCAACGCCGTGGGTATTCCTGTCGGACTGTCGCTGCTTAACAACGCGCTGGACAAGGAAGCCGCGCAGAAGGCGGTGGCCAACGGCGGCACCGTGGCAGCGACGGCCGGCGGCACAGGTGGCACCGCTACGGGCAAGCCCCGCCGCAATGCCGGATGGAAGGCTGTGATCAACGCTCTGGAACAGCCTGTGGCATGGGCTCCTATCTTAGCCGTGATCTGGGTTGTAGTCGGAATTCCATGGCCCGAGTGGCTCAGCCCTTCGTTCGACCTGATCAAGGGGGCCAACGCCTCGATGGCCGTGTTCGCCGCAGGTATCACTCTTTCGGCTTTCAAGATTACCATCAACTGGCAGGGTATCTTAGGTTGTATCCTCAAGATGATCGTGATGCCGGCACTGCTGCTGATTGTGGGTCTGCTGTTCAAGATGACCGAGACCAACCTCGCCATGATGGTGATAGCCGGCGCACTGCCTCCGGCATTCTCTGGCATCATCATCGCTGACGAATACGACACTTACGTGGCTACCTCCACGTCATCGCTGGCATTGTCCATCATTACCTTCATCGGCTTCTGTCCCTTCTGGATCTGGTGCACGCAGTTCTGCTACGCCCACTTCCTGGGATAACTGTGTGGGCGGTGAGGACACCGCCCCTCCAGTCAGATTACGTTGGCTTTCAGGAAAGCCACGCTTCGAGGTACCGAAGATGTGGATCTGATATATATATACTTGTGAACTCGGCCCGGACGTCTGTCCCGGGCCGAGAATTTTATTATGATCTCGGCTGTGTCGCCCGGCAGGATCTCGGAGTGCGGATAGCTTCCCACGCTGCAGCTGCAGTTGGTGCGCACCGACGTGATGACAAACGGGGCGTTGCCGGTGTTGGTCACCGGCAACGGAGCCGACGCGACGCTGTCCTGCGGCACATCGCCGAGGTCGATGGTGTCGTTCACCAGGTGAAGTATGCCCGCTTCCGGCTTTGCCGCCCCGCACAGGAGCAGTATCGACAGCACGGACATAAATATTTTCACTGCGCGTTTCATAAATGTTTATTTTGACAGGAGAACAGGAGAAACAGGAGATATGCTGAGGAACATCTGTGTTTTTTTGACAGGAGAACAGGAGATTTATTGTGTTGACACTCCTGTTTCTCCTGTTCTCCTGTCTAAACCATCAGCGGATGATGAGTTTGGCGGTTTTGCGCTCCGTGCCGTCGTCGGCCTTCAGGACATAGACGCCGGCGGGAAGCGTGAAGGATACCTGCGGAGCGTCGGCCTGATGCGAGGCGGTGTGGACGCCGAGCGTGTCGAACACGTCGACGCGGATGTTCTGACGTCCGGTGGAGACGGTCACGGTGTTGCCGTCACGCTCTATGCGGATGGCGCGGATTCCGTCCTGCGTGCCGCCGCGCGTGATGTAGTAGCGTCCGTTCGTGCTGCCGGTCACCGGTATCTCCATACCCTCGTATATCGGTTCGCTTTCGCCGGTGGCTATGTCGAGCAGCACGCAGTCCGCGGCCTCGGCCACGTTGCTGATGCGTATGGTCAGAGTTTCGGTCGGGTCGTCGGTCGTCACGCCGATGCCGGTGCCGTCGATGTCGTCCGTCACGTTGATTACGGCGGCATGGTGTCCGGCCAGCGAGTAAACGAGCGGCGCGGTGACGAGCTGACGGTCTATCATCAGCGGCGCGTCCTCGTCGCCATAGCCGGCCGAGGCGTTCATGTCGGTCACTATCAGCGAGCGCGACAGGACGGTGTCGTTGCGCAAGGCCTCGAGCACAAGGCCGGGAGCCTCGGCTTCCGCCTCGGCGCGGGACAGAGAGGCGGCGGACGACGGGGAGGCGGAGGGAGAGGCTGAGCGGGTGCCGGGCTTGCGGAGGGGGTTGCCGCCTGCGGCGGTGCGGAGCATCGTGCTGTTGTCGTAGGTCAGCTCCAGCTTGTTGCCGGGGGGTGTGTAGCCTTCCTTCAGCTCCACGAAGAAGCCTTGCAGCGGCGATACCTTCGCTTCGGTGCCGGTCATCTGATTGGTATAGGTGTATTTGCCGAATACGGAGGCTGCCTCTACGGTATTGTCGGCCATTATCCAGTACACAGGCTTGATCTTGTCAGAATTCATCTCCAGCAGCTTGGCCATATCCAGCGGGGCCATGAAGGGATTGCCGAACAGGTAGTAGCGGGAATTGCCGGCCGCGGTACCTGTCATGGTGCCTGTCCGGCCATCGGCCAGCGAGTTGAGGCGATAGTTGGCCTCTGCGGTGTGACCCGTCTCGGTATGGTCGCCGTGGATGCCCGACTCGGTGGTGTTATTGTCCGGACCGGTCCAGTCGATGTCGTAGTAGTACCAGTCGGTGTCGGCCTTGGGCAGACGCATCAGCACTTTCTCCGGTTTTTCTGTCACACGCGAGTCGTCTGTGTAGATGGAGAAGCCTTCGCCCGGCTCGTATTTTTCCAATACATCGTTGTACACGTGGCTCCATGTCGTGGCCACGGCTACGTTTTCCTGCGAGCCGTCGCCGCCGTCGGATGCGGGCAGATGGTACAGTGTGGCGTTGGCGGCGTCCCAGTTGCGCTGGAACACGGCCGGGGCGAAACGGTTGTTCAGTTTCGGGTCGTATGTGATGTCGCTGAAGCGCAGTGTTTCCTGCCGCGAGTTGGCTGTGGGCATGTACATGTCGCCTGCCAGGGTCTCGGCCAGAGGTGAGGAGAGGGTGTACCAGCGGCCGGGCGTCATCTCGAATTCCACCCATGCCTTGTTGTAGGTCAGGTATTGCTGGTTGGAGATGCCGGCCTCGGGCATGAAGTCGATCTGATCGCATACATGAGCCTGCCACGGTCCGCAGCCTAAGAAGCCCTTGCCTTCGAAGGCCACCATGTCGTAGTTGATGTCGTATGTGGATGACTTTTTCAGCAGATCCAGCAGGTTGCCCGTCTCATCGTCGATGTCAGCGGTCTTGTCTTTAGGGTCGGCAGTCCAGGTCATGGACCTGGTGCCTTCGCGTGTGTAGACGTCTATCGTTTGGTCAACGGTCTTATACAGGTATGGATCCTCGATTGGGAGGGGTTTGTTGTCCGCATCCTTGAGCGTCGACGACTCTGAGGGCAGAATTACTTTGGTGAACGGAGCCGGGGAGTAGCTGTGTGTCATGACGTTGCTGCCGTCGGTCACGAAGTCGTCCAGACCGTTGCCGTTGGTCTTGTCGGCATCGGTGGCGTAAAGGCCCTTCGTGTCAACGCGCTCCCAGAACATGTCATTGTTCCAGTTCAGGCTTTCGTTATTGCCGGCCCAGCGCATGTATTCGGGCACTATCTTCAGCGTCACTATCTGGCGTCCGGGACATGCGGGCACATAGTCCACACCATCCAAGACTTCCTCCATATATGGAATTGCGAAGCGGTAGTAGTAACCTTCCTTGAAGTTCAGGGCCTTGGTCTCGTGGTCGGACGGGTCGTTCCTGTAGAACACGATACTTGCCATATTGTCGGCCACGTTGTTGTCGGTCGATACATTTGCCTTGAGCTTGACAAGACGTCCCACGGCCCATAATCCCTGATCGTCGGGGAATACCTGACCTTCATTCAGGTCATCGTCCTCAGGTTCGGGATGCAGTCCCTTGTATTCCGGGTCGTTGGTTTCGGTCAGATATACCTCGGACCGGTCGTTGTCGTTTCCGTCCTTGCCGGGGTTGATCACCATCTGCTTGATGGCGTCGCTGGTAGAGGCTACGTAACGGATGGGGAAGTCGAGGGTATATTCGGCGTTGGCGCTTTCGGCCTTCGATGCCGAGGCCTTGCGTATCTGTTTAAGTCCGATGCGAAGCGGCGCGTCATTAATGTAATCGGGATAGGAATCTATAGCCGTCAGGCCACCTTTCATGCGCGGAGCGTGTTTGCCTACAGTCATCTTCAGTTCCACAGGCTGCGGGCAGACTACGATGTCCTTGGGATCCACGAGCACACCGTTCTCCAGTATCTTGGCGTTGCCGTCGTAGTCGCAAGGTATCGCCGACGCGAAGTATACGGCCTCCGATTGACCGGAGGGTATGCTTGTGTCGGGGAACACGAACGAATGCTTATGCAGGTATAGCTTCGGCGCCACTCCGTCGCGGGGGGTCGTGACGCTGACCAGATATTCGCGGTCGGCCTCGGTGTATTGTCCGGTGCATTCCTGAATTGCGGAAGTGGCGTCAGGGTATGCTGCGCGGAACCGGGCCAGTGCGTCGGAGAGCATCACGGTGTTGCCGCCCTTGTCGGTGGCTGATTCCAGATAGAAGTCCGCCAGCTGGCCGATGTACCAGTCGAACGAGGCGTTCTGTATCACGATGGGATATTCCATGCCACCCGGACGGTTGCCCACGTGATAGCCCACCATATCGAGCTGAATCACCGGCGAATCATTCTCGCAGCATTCCAGATCGGTGCCGTTGCCCGTAGGATAGCCGTCCACCTTGACCTTGCCGGTGCCTTCTATCTCCACGAGGCATTTGGTGGAGCATTCGTTGTCGATGTCGTAATCCGCGAGCGTAGGTCCGGTAAAGGGCTGTCCCGGAATCTCGGGCGCCCCTTCGGGACGGTTGAACAGCAGGACGTAATATTGGTTGCCGACACGCATGTTGTTGTCGCGAACCCAGCAGTTGAAGGAAAGGAACTGAGTACCGTTCATCACTTCGCCCATCGGGGTGCCGAATACGCCTTCGGTATATTCGGGAAGCCCGGAGAAGTCGGTGGTGAATTCCATCAGACCGTATGTGGCGTCGTCGGCTTCGCTTTCGCGGTCGGTGCCGTAGCAGCCCTTGAGCACCGAGGCGGCGTATGCATCTTCGGATGTCAGGCCCTGTTCTCTGAGATTGTCGAACTCGGCTTTGTTTACGAAGGAGTAATAAAGATTCACTTTTCGGGCTTCCTCACCCTCTTTGGAGGGATTGAGGTCTACTATCTTGAGCAGGTTGTCGAAAGGCACATATACTTTCATATCCGTCACCTTGTCCTTGTCGTCGCAGGGGAAGGAGAGCTGCCGGGCCTTGACGTCCGAGCGCATGATGTACACCTGCACGTTGTCGATGGCGTAGTCGGCGCCCTCGGAACTTGAGGCGTTGTTGTCCAGCTCTATCTCGTAATGGTCTATCCGGCTCGCGTCGATGTCGAGGGCATCAATTTCGGGCGTGAAACTATAATACACCTTACACCATTCTCCCGGATATTTCAGCGGCCCTGTAACAAAGGAATGAAGGCGTTCCCTGGTATCGTCCTTCATCACTGCGATAAAGTTAAACGATACATTGGCCTGTTCGGGTCCATTGAAAGTCGCGACCCATGCCGAGACATGCAACGTGGCGCCATGGCACAGCTTGCCTACATTCAGGCGGCAGGTAACCCCGGGGTCAGACGAGGCGTTCAGCCAATAGAAATAACCCGGTTCCGGTTCGGTGGGACCTGTATATTCCTCTCCTTTTGCAGCTGCGGCTGCCATGTCCTGCTGTATCTTATATCCCGACTCGTAGAAATGACGGTCGAACAGACCCGAGGCCACATTAAAATTGTCTCCAGCGCCACGGTTGACGGCTTCCTTCCATTCCACTACGGATGAATGCTGGGCGATACGGTAGGTGCAGTAATTATGGCCGCGTCCCAACGTGGAACCATACTCGCACATGTTGCGTGGCAACGGCCATTTCAAAGCATAATATTTTTCACCCGGGTCCGATTGCGCGTTTCCTCCGAATCTGGTCTGCCAGGGATGGAAAATATAATCTGTGACCGGGAAATCGGCGCCATCGCCTAACATATTGTTGAACCCCAGGTACTCGTCACAGTTTATAGTGCTGTAAGCCGATCCGAATCTTTCGGTCAAATCGGCCTCGGTTCCTACAGTCTTGTCCTTTAGTTCCTGCTCATTGCAGATGTATGCCTCATTTGATTCGGCAGGGTTTATGAATTCAATGATGAATTCACGCACTATCAGATCATGCGCTTCGTCTCCCAGAGGATTTTCGGGGTGTTCGGGATCGTAAGGATGCAAAGTGTTGCCGTTCACATCCTGTGCGACAAGACGAACTACATATTTACCGGCCTTTGCAGGATTGCCACAGCAAAGCATACGGTATACCTTCTGGTTGCCTCCACAGGCATAATAACGTGGGGAATCGGATTTGTCATCGAGAGTGCGTGATCCTACCAGGACCACCTCTTTACCAAGGCTGAAGTTCGCGTCGTCCCACATACAGTCCTGTTCTTCCTCGATGCCGTCGGCATTGGTCACTAATTTTTTTGTAACGACCTTACAACCCGCAACACGACGATAGTCGGAATTGCTGATTTTATAATAGAAGCGCGAGCGTGCGTCCCAACCGTCGCCGGCCGCTATGGGCATACCGGCGTCAAGACGGACATTGAAGTCCGTGCCTGTCAGAGCGGTGATATACCTGCGGGTCTTTACCAGATAATTCTGATTATTCTCGTATGATCCCGACATCTCCTCGGCAAACTGACGACCGTCCTTGATATGGAATATGTGGCGGTAGCAGAGTTCCGGCTCATAAATCTTGCGGTGAGCGTAATCGATGTTCAGATTCGCATCCATCGAGGGTTCCATTCCACTGCTTGTCGGGTCTTTGACGTTGAACGAATAGCTGAAATCAGCAGCTATGGTATATTCCTTAGGCAATCCAAGTAATTCGCCACTCTTGGCATACGGAGAGCGGGGGAAGAAGAATGTGGCGTATGTACCGGCATTTCCAGATCCTTTTTCATTCGGTTTAATAGTATAGAAAGAGCCGGGATTATCACTGGACATAGGCTTGCCGTCAGCATCTGCCCATACCCAAGAGCCTGGAGAGTCGTCGTATGTGTCCAGGGGATCATCGGGATTGTCCGGACCCTCGCCCGGCAATGTCAGTCGTACATACGGATAGGGATACGCTCCTGCTCCGTCGCCGTCTTCCGTGCTGACAGCCCAATAGCCAGGTTTGCCGCCGTTCAACTTGCCTACGAACTCCTCGGTGTTAAGGCTGGCAGGATCTGTCGGAATCTGCTTTATGCTGGCGATTGGAGGATTATTGGAATAACAATTGGTGACAGTTACACTGTTATTATCAGAATAATAGAATGCATTGGTGGTGTAAGTTTCTGGATCACCGTTCCAATTGCGAGTCTCTACTTCTGCATCCGTAATTGTCCAGCAATTGGAGAGGGTTGATTTTCCTCCATGTGTTGTAAAAATAGTGGCTGAAGGGAAAAACAAATGTTCATTATAGTCCCCCGATGCTTTTAGAGTCCCCGTTACAGCGCAATTCCTGATTTCTACATTGCAAACCGTTGAATTCCAATTGCCGATAATTCCTGATACTGCTTGTGCCTTCAGTGTAGCCTTATTTATGACGCCTTGTATCACGAATGTTTCTTCTCCCCAGTTCGGAAGTGTGCCGATGATAGCCGCGGTAGGATTGCTCCATGCGTTTTCAGTAGTATTGGTAAAGCTGCAGTTCTCATCGAATATAATATTTCTCAGAGAGCCGGCATAGGTCTTATTATTAACAGATTGTATCCCCAAAGATGAGATAAATGCCACACCTCCGTTATTCGCAGTGTAATGCAGGTTCTTGATGACATGACCCTGACCGTCGAATGTGCCGGCATATTTTTCGATTTTGGGGAATTGGTCGGGTTCCCAGCTATATCCGGCGAAGTCGAGGTCTGCGGTCAGTATGGCATTAAGTCGTTTGTTGTTTTTCACCTGTTGCACGAACTCCAGGAAATCGTCGACAGAGGCGATTTCGAACTCTGTTACAGGCTTGGGGTCCTCGCCGCCGCCGGTTTCGGGCTTATCGTAACGACTTTCGCGGGGGAAGCCGATGCCGGCGAAGTAGCCGTGATTCTTGGAATAATAGATGTCGCGGGGGTTGACGAGGAAGTCGAGCAGGCGAACGCCTGTGGTCGGGTCTATAAGATGACCTCCCGTCTCGTAGTCATACCAGTGTGCGTACGACACGTCGTATTTGTCCGGCATACGTGTCGGCATCTCGTAGTAGGGCACAAGGGCCACGGCGTCGCCGGGCACGGCGTAGTAGGTGTGCTCGATGACGTGGGTGCGCTGCCTCTTGCCCTCTTTGACCAGAGGATCCTCGGCACCGGTGACCCAGGAGTATTTCGGCATGTCGATGCCATACTTGGCCAGGGTCAGCAGGTCTTTCTTCCAGATGCCGTTCTCGTCCCAGCAGGCGTCCCAGTCGCAGAAGTCCTTGGGATTGTCGGCCGTGTCGTAGTGGTCGAGCTTATGCAGGTCGAAGATGCCTCGTGTGTTCACAAACTCATAGTCGGCATAGTCGGGGCGCAGGTCGGTGTTCAGATGGAAACGGTCGGTAAGGTATGATTCGTTGCCCGGTTCGGTATTGAAGAAATAAATGGCTCCGGAATCCTTCTTTACCTTCAGCAGCTGGAAGTGGGCGAGGCACATGCTCCGGTACTGGGTTCCCTTGTTCAGCGTCTTGCTGTTGTTGGCCGTTACGGTGAAGCGGATGTATCGGAATGTCTTGTCGGTGTGGATGCGTGTGGAGAATTCTTTGGTTCCCGGACCCCGGTATGTGAAGTAAACGTGCGTGTCGGGATCGGCGAACGGTTCCCACGTCATGCCGTCGGCTGATACCTCGACACGAAATGCCGTCGGATGCAGTTTCTTGCCGAAATTGCTGATGTTCAGGTTTGTGGGAGGATTCTGCTCCTTGTGTCGGGTCGTGTATACCACTATATCCTCGTCGGCAGCGAGTTTAAAGCCTTCGTCGAGGTCTACCTGCAGATATTGAGGATCCGGGCACGTGCCTTCTGTGTCCGAAATCCAATACGGATAATTCACGGCACTGTTCGAATCGTCAATCAGTGTCGCAAGGTCGGCATCGCTTGCACCGCTATTGCCGGTAGTGTTATGGGCGTTGGAGTGCAGCTGCGAGGCGTCTTTGATCAGAACCTCGGGAAGTGGCGGCACGGTCGGCTTGGACGGGTTGGCGGTGCCGCTGTCCTGAGCCATGGCCGGCTGAAGGCATGTCGAGGCAATGGCCGCCGCAAGAAGCGCCGGCTTCATTAACCGCTTGAGTGTGCGTCGTATAGTGATCTGCATAAGTCGCGTATGTTGTTTCAAATCAAGCACGGACAAAAGTCCTGATAATAATTTTCTGACAGGAGAACAGGAGGAACAGGAGAGCCGATTGAGGCAATTCTCCCCGTGGTTTCTTTTGCATGGAGAACAGTAGCCAGACTTGAAATGTCTCTCCTGTTTCTACTGTTCTCCTGTCTAAAAGTATCCATTACTGTTCGCGTATGATTTTGACCGTTCGGGTGAATTCCTGGAAAGTGCCGGAGTTGACCGGGCGGGCCAGAATCTTGAATTCAATTTCGGCGGTGCCGGTGACGTCAAATATCTCGCCCACTACCTCGCGGTCGCGCCATTCAAGAGTCATGAATCCGTCGGGACCGGGCGTGGTGACTGTAAACGATTCGATCCGGACATATTCGGGACCGGTCAGCTTCGTGTCGTCAAGCAACAGCTCGGGCGACAGCTCGAAGTATCCGTGTGTCCTGAACGTGATGGTGGTGACGGGCTGCGTGTAACTGTCCTCGGTCCATAGGGCGGGATAGCCGCCGATGGGAGGATAGAACTTCGGCGTTATCCTGACGTCGAAGGCCGTGATGTCGCTGAAGTTCACCGGTATCCTGATGTAGTCGTTACGGTTGATATAGCTGAATCCGTCCACATAGAACACAACGTCCCTGGCCTCGTGGGCGCCCTTCTGCATGTTGACGGTAAACTTGAACATCCCGTCGTCAGGAGCGGCTTCAGTGCCATCCGCCGGGCCCGGCTTCGGCACGATGCATTCGCGCAGATAGAATCGTTCCGTCCGTGATGCCGGCATGGCGCCTTCCTTCTTGGCTAACCTGAAGCCCGGCGCTCCGAACAGGAGTTCGTCCACAGCGTCAGTCTGTGTATAGTTCGGCTCTTTCTCCAGACTGTTGTAGTCGGGCAGCACGAAGATGTCGCCGTGCGAGTAGGGGGAGAATGCCAGGGAGTTTACGGTGACGTCCTGCTTGCTGAGGTTCCGGAAGGTCAGCTCCATTTTGGCCAGCATACGCACCACTTCTATGGAGAACGACTGGTTCTCCTCGTTGGTGACCTTGACGTCCTTGTAGCCGGTCATGGGAATCAGGGCTTCGGAGGCCCAGCGGTTCAGGGATATTGCTCCGTTATTCCACACGGCCGATGATATTGTCTCCGCTGACGGGGCCGTTTTCTTCATTTCGAACGAGATGCCGGTGGCTGTCTTGAGCTGTTCCTCGGTTATGTTGGCGAATGCGTACACCCGGTATGTGCCTTGCGGAATCTCGAAGGTCACTATGTCCTGCTCGGCGGCGGGCGAGAGGCTGTTGCTGTGCCTGGCATATACCTTGCCGTTGGTCCTGGACACAAACACGGCCCACCAGTCGTTTATGAGTTCGTTGTCAGTGGCGTTCGGGTCCTGACCTGCGCGCACGGTCACCGAAGCGCGCCTTACGGGCGCGTTGTCGGGATTGTCCTGGTCCGGACCGTCGGACGTGGACTTAGAGCACCCCGCCAGAGCCAGCACCGGCAACATGACGAACAAAAAGTATATGTATGTCTTAACGTTATGCATCATCTTTATTTTTTTGACAGGAGAACAGCTATGGGATTTTTTAGACAGGAGAACAGGAGAAACAGGAGAGTCTGTTGAGGCCATGTTTTTGTCAGGTTCTTTTGTGTGGAGAACAGTAGTCAGGCTTGAAATGTCTCTCCTGTTTCTCCTGTTCTCCTGTCTAAATTTAAATCATGTTTGCAGAAGAACCTCCTGTTTCTCCTGTTCTCCTGTCTAAAAAATTCCATAGCAGTTCTTCTGTCTAAAATAATATATAGCAGTGTTTTAATTGCTTCTGCTGTCTATTCTATCACTACCGGCGGGAATTCGCGGAGGAACCACTTGCGCACGAAGATGCGGTAGCGTATGTTGCGCGGTGCGCGTAATTCCGGCTGCGGCGTGCCGGGGCCGGTGAATCCGACGCCCACGCGGTATATGTTGTTGCGCACTATGCCGTATTCCATCGGGAAGGTCTCGTGCGGGTCGGCTGTGTCCCAAGCGTTGTCGGCGCCGCTGACATCGGTGTTGGCGTGACGCAGCCACAGGTTGTAGTAGCATTTGCCGTCCACATATTCCTGTACAAGTGCCGGGAAACCGGTCTTGGCGGTGATAAAATCGGCGTACGTATCGGCCACGGTGCCGTCGGTAAAGTAGACGGCTTCCGATTCCTTCATGTCCTGCTTGGTGAGAGTTACGCGCCAGAAGGTGGTGCCGCGTGTGTATGTGGCGGCCGTCAGCTGTGCGGATTCGGGTTCAGTGGCGTCAAACGCACTGTAGACGGTGGCAGGAACGTATGTGGCCTCGAAGGCGAGTCCCGTGACATAGTCGGCGGTCTGCGCCTCCGTCAGTTGGGTGTTCTCGTTGCAGTAGAACAGCGTCATGGCGCGGTCGAAGCTGTAGCCTGCCTGTGTGCTGACATTCGGCTTGCCGCCGTTGGCCTCCACCGCCTTGTTATGACGGGCGAAAGGATCGATGCCGTTGCGTGCGAACAGGTCGGCGCAATTAGTCTTGATGTTCGCGGCGCGCCAGTCGCCGTACCAGGCTTCGAGGGCGGATTGCGCATCGGTTTTCAGACCCGTGCGCGGTTCCACCACATAGTTGGTGGGCGCGGCAGAGGAGGTGCCGGTCTCGGGTGTGCAGAGGGTGGTCTGCGTTATGTCTTCGCCGACGCTCAGGTGCTTCAGCATGTAGACGGAGCGGTCCGTATCGGACGACGTGCCTCCGGTTACGGACGACGTGGACGTCGTCCCTCCAGTGGGCATCACGGCGTTGACGGGGATGATTTTCTCGATATATACTTTGGAACCGTTGTCGTCGATGGCGCCGTCCAGGTTATAGACCAATGCGTCGGTGACGCCGTCCCTGACGTTGGATTGCCTGTACCAGAAGTCGACGCGGCCGGCGAGGCGTTCGATGAAAGTCTCGCAGCCGAACTTGTTGGCGGTGCCGTCGTCGGCGGTGCCGGTCACGGTCACCAGGCCGTCTCGGGCCGTGGCGTTTGCCGTGGCCATAACGAAGTCGGTGCAGTCATACGGCTTGCCGATCGGGTCGCCCGCGAGAGTGGCCGAAACCAACATATCGCCTAAAGCCGACACCGTGGCGTCGGCGTCAAGCTCGATGGCGTCCCCGTAATTGGCTACCACCAGGATATGGTCGCCGGTCTGCGGCGTGTATGTCTCCAGCGGCACCGTGACCGTTACGGTGTTGTCTATGCGGTCAGGCTTGGCCAACAGGTCCTGGGTAATCGACCCTGTATAGATGGATGCTTTTATTTTCAGGTCTTTGGCATTGTCCGAGGCGAGTCCGGCAGCATCGTTGACGAAGAATATGTTCAGGTCCCGGACGGTGCTTTCGTTGAGGGTGCCGTGTTCGCGGCCGTCACCGTCGTGTCCGGGTGTCGGGTTGGCACGCGTGCCGGCGGCCACGGAGAGCTTGAGCTGCAACACGTTGCCTCCCTGCGGAACGGGACACGCGCCGTCGGGAGTCTCGCAGATGCATCCTGACAGCAATAACGCCGTCAGTGCCGCCGCCGTTGTCAATATGCTCTTTTTCATCATGGACTAAAGGTTTTCGTTCTGGATGCGCTTGGTCCAGTCCAGTACGTTTATCACCACGTCACAATACAGCCATTCGTCGCCTTTGAGGATGAAGTCAAGACGGTAGTCGTATTCGCGGTCCAGATATTCCTGATTGCCGTACTGATACTGCGCCCATGCCTGGCGCCCCTGTGCCAGTGTGACCGTCAGGTTGATGTCGGCCACGAGTTCGCCGGTCCTGCGGTTCAGTATCTGCAGGCGGGCGTTGTCGTCCGGGGTCTTGGGGTCGTACACCAGGCGGTTGAACATCATGTCGTAATGCGCGGCGTCGTAGATGGCTGCCGTGGCGCGCGAACTCTTGTTGGCGGGACCGTTCTGGTCGAAGTGCGAGGTGCGGGCGGAGTAGGGGGCGTACAGCAGTTCGTCGCACTCAGCCAGCTCGTTGTCATGCGCGAGGACGCCGTTGGAGTCCAGCACGCGCACCTCGAAGTCCTCGTGGCTGATGGATGCCGAGTTGTCCACCTGGCGTATGGATACATTCAGGTGCTTGGTGTCGCGCACAAGCGAGATTGTGGCGTATGTGGCGCGTTCCTTCTGTATGGTGACGTACTGGTCCTCGAGCGGATAGACGGAGAAGGGCTTTACGGTTTCCTCCATGTCGGGAATCACGTCGCCGTCCATGGGCGCGCGGCTCATGACGCGCAGCGTATGCCACAGCGTGTCGAGTGGTGCCTCGTTGCTGACGTGATGACGGTTGGTCTGCGGATGGCGGTCGGGGTCATGGTCCAGAGTTACCAGCAGGTCGGTGTGGGAGGCGGGGTCGTTGCGGCGGTATTTGGCGCCCTTGTCGCCTAAGGCCGTGTCCCAGTCGCGCTGCATGCCCACGGCCTGCAGACGGTAGCGCCCCGGGGCAAGCTCGCCGTCCTCGAAGTGCATCATATAGCCGTAACGCTTCAGCGGACGGTCCAATCCATTGTTGCTAACCTCCTTCTCGGCCACCTTCCGGCCGCTCTCGTCGTAGACATAGAGCTTGACGTGGCCCACATGGTCCTTGAACATGTCGGCGCGCTGGGTATTGTAGTCGTAGACGAAGCGCACGTACAGGCCCGCGGGACAGTCGTCCAGGTCGTTGGTCATCATGGAACATGAGCCGGCGCCCAGACTCAGGGCTGAGGTGGCTAACGCTATGGAGAAAAATTTAAAAATTTTGCTAATTGTCATTGTCGTACAATCTTTCAGTTGGTTCCGCATCCGGCCGCAAGGCCGGGTGCGGATGATATAGGGGGCTTAAACTTACAGAGTCTCGGTCTGGCTGCGCTTAGCCCAGGACAGGACGTTGATATTGACCGACATGAACTTGTCGTCGTCCTTCTGGTCGTCGGGGGTGTCGTCGTTCTCGACTGTGGGGAACGTGTTGTCGCCCATGCGCTTGAAGGACTCGATGTTGATCTCGTACCAGTTGTTGCGGACCATGCCGTAGCGTCCCAGGAAGTTCTGTGCCGCGTTGGTGGTGCCGTAGGTGTTCTCGATGTTGTCGGTAGACGTTACGCTGCCGTCGGAATCCCACGGGGTCAAGTCGTCGCCGAAGTGCTTGATGCGTACCTGATAGTAAACTGCACCGCCGGTGTAAACCGTAACCACATTGTCAGCCTCTGCCTTGGCTACGAGGGCCAGTACCTGCTCGGCGGTGAAAAGGTCTTCACCTTCTTTCTGGATAGCGGTTGCCGTGGCTCCGCTCTCATCATAAGAATAGAGGGCCTGGGCACCAATCTTGATGGTGTTCACTTTCTGAACGCCGTTCTCGGTGCGGTATGTGAACTGGAATGCCTCGCCCATGTCTACGGTGCCGTCTATGGTCTGCTTGTAGGCGTCCTGCAGGGTCTTGTCGTTGACGAAGGCGCTCTTAAGGCCGGTCTTGTCGGCATCTGCGTAGAACACTGTGTTCAAGCCGTTGGTGACGTACAGGTCCTTGACCTCGCCGTCAACGGCGTAGGTTACCTTCAGGACGGCGCGGGTGGTGTTCTGCCATGTCTGGTGAGCCACGTCGAACGTGTTCTCGTGGCAGTACTGGGGCTTGTCGGCACCGGCTTCGCCTGTGGCCTCGGTGTAGCGGTTGAAGGTAGCGGCGGATGCCGTCTCGGCGTAAACGGGGTCAACGCACCAGTACGTACGGGCCAGGACCTGCAGGTTGTCACCCTTCAGGGCGCCGGCCATGCGGTACTTCAGGGACTGGGAGGCGTATTCGCTGGCATAGCCCATGTAGGTGTTGACGTCGGTACCCATGTTGCGGACCAGATAGGAGTCCTTCTGGGTGTTGTCCAGAACCCACTTCACGTCAGCCACGGTCAGGGTGGCCTCGACGCCGTCGCCGTTAATGATACTTACGGCAGGATTGGTGCATACCACCGTAGCCTTGGCCGTGGCCCGCTCTACATTGATGGTGCAGGCGGGATTCTGCTGGGCCTGGCCGGCATCTTCGTAGATGCACTTGTCCTGGCACTGCACCAGTGTGAAGATGTCGGCCTTGTCGTTGAGCAGCGGAGTGGCGTTGCCACCGGCGCGGCGCGACATCACGGCGTTGGTCATGAAGAAATTGTCGGTCTTGGAGCCGATGAAGTTGCTGCTGGAAACGGCTTTCAGCATGTCGGCGAAGGTGGTGCCGACAGCAGCGCCGCCCTTTACCTTAAGCGTGGTGCCCTCGATTTCGAGAACCTCGCTGTAGTTCACCAGGGCCAGAGCGAAGATCTTCTCCTCCGTGTCCAGTTCCACGTTGTTGACCTTAAAGGTCTTGGCGAGCTGGATGGTCACGGTCTCGTCACCTGCGCTTTCGGTGGGGTTGGGCAGAGCGTATGCGCCTTCCATCGTGTAGGTAGACTCGGCGTCGGCGGGGTTGCCTTTGAACAGCACGACGGCGGCGTCATTGATTTTGTACTCGTTGGGAGTTCCGTCCTCGAAGTTGTCGTTGGTCGCGCGAGTGCCGGCACCGGTGGGGAGGGTGATGTTGACGGCCATGTAGCCGTCGCCAGTGAACGAGGAGTTGCCTCCCTTGTCACCGGGTTCGTCGCTCTGGCAGCCGCTCAGAGCGAGGGCTATGGGCGCTGCGGCCCATAACAGATGTTTGATTCTCATAGTTCTGAAATTGTGTGTTTATAAAATGTGTGTATCTTGTTCGGGGTTATGGTAGGGTCTTTAAGGACTTTAAGGACTTTAAGGACCTTAGGGACTTTAGGGACTTTAAAGAGGGCTGTTACGGGAGCTGATTCAGGTTTTTGGCGGCTTCGGGGAGGGTGGCGGCCTGCTTGAACAGCTCGGCGGCTTCGTCGTACTTGCCCTGGCGGGTCAGGTAGACACCCCGGGCGTTGATGGCCTCAAGCGAGTCGCCGGCCTTGTCGAGCATCGACTTGACGTCGGCGTCCTTGTCGGCGTTCATGGCCGCAACGGCTGCGTTAAGGTTGGCCTCTGCATCGTCGGGATAATACTTCAGGGCGGTGCGGATCACCTCGTTGAACTCAGGCGAACCCTCGGGATAGAGGCGTGCCACGCGGAACATCTGGTTGAGCGACAGCAGTTCCGGTGTCTTCCTGATGACTTCGGCCAGCTTTTGGTCGGACATCGGTTTGAGGCGCGTGTGGATTGCGAACTTGGTGGCGCGCAGACGCGGGAACCATTCGGGCAGTATCGTATTCTTGTATAGTGTGGCGAACTTGGGCGAGGTCTTCAGTTCCTTCTCTTTGGCGTCGAAGTCGCCGGGTCCGTATGTGGGGCGGTCTATCAGTTCGAGCAGGTCGGCACGCTGACGGTCGGTCAGCTCCTTGCTGTCCACCACCTGCTGACGGAACTCAATCCAGTTCTCGGGCACGGCGTCATAGTGGCTGCGGTCGGCCGGCAGATTGTATTTGGCGGCGAGGTATTCGGCCAGTGCGCGCGAACGGTTGGTAGCCAGGAACTCGTTGTGCAGGTAGGGCGACTCGGGCGAGGCGTAACCGGTGATGTTGATGGCGGCTATCTCCACGTTGGGGTCGGTCAGTGCGTAATGCACGGAGTCGTCGATCATGCGGAGCTGCGCGCGGTTGTCTATCTTCTGTCCGTTGCGGCATGTGTAGGGCTCGGCGTGGAGCACGGTCTTGTCCACCTCAAACTGCACGCGGGCGCGGCCCTCATGAACGGTGACGGGCAGTTCCGTGACCTTCGGGGTGAGGTATGCCAGCCGCATGTCGGGCGTAAGTCCCAAGGGAGTGAGGGGAGTCCGGCCGGATGCCAGTCTGATGCCGCATCCGCACGTGTCGATGTCCAGGACGATGCCGGCCTTCTCGCCCAACATCCACGACTCGAAGGGGAGCGAGCCGCTGTAAGGCACGGACTGGGGACGGCCGTTGTGGCGTTCCACTTCCTGTGCCACGTCGTGGCGCTTCACCAGGCTGCGGATGGTGCCGCGCTGGTAGGCTATGTGCATGTTGCGGCCGTTGATCATCACCGCCGGCATGGCCACGTTGGTAGTGCCGTCCGTCACCACCGGCGTGACGAAGAACTGGTTCTGTCCCTTCATATTGAGGGAATCGAGTATCAGGTTCAGGTTCACCTGCAGGCGGTCGCCCTTCTTGTGGATGTCCACATTGTCCATCCCCAGGCGGCCGTTGACGCGCGCTGCCGTAATAAGCCCGGGCAGCAGGGCAATCGTCATTATGAGTATGCTGATTCGTTTCATGGCTGCGGGGATTAAAATATGTACATGATGGAAAGACCGAGCTTGGTGAGACCGGCGTAGTTGGTTTCGGATTTTACGCGCTTTGCGCCGCAGGTGCCGCAGTTGAACTGCTTGTACCAGATGTGGTTGTATCCTATGCCGGCTTCAGCCTCGATGTTCCAGTGCTTGCTCAGCGGCCATTGGTAGCCGTAGGTGAAGCCCACGCCGGCATACGTGCCCTCATAGCGCGAGTCGCGCACCTCCTTGGCGATGTTGCGCGAATGCCTGTCGCCGCCGAAGAATCCGCCCGGTATGGGCAGGTCCACGTTCTGGGCGTTGAACTGGCCTCCCATGGCGTGAACGCCGATGAAATGGCCGTCAAGGGCCGAACAGGTCCACCAGCGGTATTCGGGCATCACCACCCAGTGCTTGGCATAACGCTGGCCGTGCTTTTTGGACGAGAATTTCCATGGATTCAGGCCGTACACCAGGTTGATGGTGGATTTGCGGCTCAGCACCAGCTCCGCGCCGAGGTTGGGCGTGGTGGTGGCGTCGTACAGCAGATTGGTCTTGAGTGCGAATTGGGCCGAGCCGGTCAATGACGTCAGCATCAGGACGATGCCGGCGGCCAGAAGCCTCTTTTTAAGGTTAAGGGCGAACCGCCCTTTGTCCAAGGCGTTTCGTAATGTATAGGTGATCATAATCTTAAAGTGATCGTGTGTGTCTGTCTCCGGTTAAGGAGATACGGTGTGTGTCTGTGTGTCTGTGTGTTTCAATCCGGGTTCAGGTAGTCCGGAGTGTGTTTCCGTGTCAGTGGTTTCCTTGTAGGACCTCAGTCTAAAATAGCCGCGTACATGACGCGACTGTCACAAGGCGACGGTCTATAGCATTATGGACAATTGTCTATATGGGACTATAGATTGATGCAAAATTATAAATAAAATTATCGATGAAATGTTAACGAATGTTAAATCGGGGGGGGTAATTCAGACTTTATCATTTAATGGATAAAATAGTATCATAATGTGGAGGCGGGAGAGGGGTAAAAAAGAAGTGGCGGCCGCGGGCCACCACCACTGTATGGGAATACTGATTACGGTTAGCGCAGGTCTGAGACCTTGTCCATGTCGCCGTAGTCCAGGTTCTCGCCGCCCATGCCCCAGATGAACATGTAGTTGCTGGTGCCGGCTGCTGCGTGTACGGACCATTCGGGGCTCATGACGGCCTGCTCGTTGTGCAGCCAGAGCACGCGGGTCTCATTGGGTTCGCCCATCAGGTGGCAGATCTCGTTGCCCTCGGGCACCTGGAAATAGTAGTAGGCCTCCACGCGGCGGTCGTGGGTGTGGGCCGGCATGGTGTTCCATACCGAGCCGGGCTTAAGCTCCGTCAGACCCATCTGCAGCTGGCAGGGGCCTTCCTTCAGCACGTTGCGCACTATAAGCTGGTTGATTACGCGGTCGTTGCTCTCCTCCATCTTGCCGGCGAATATGCGGTTGGCCTTCAGCGAACCCTTGCGGCCGTCGATGGTGATGAGCTGTACGGGGTATTCCTTGTGCGCGTTGGCCGAGTTGATGTAGAACTTGGCAGGGTTCTTATAATCCTTGCTTTTGAACACCACGTTCTTGTTGCCGCGGCCCACATAGAGGGCGTCCTTGAAGTGGAGCTCGTACTCCTTGCCGTCTACCTCCACGATGCCGTCGCCGCCGGTGTTGATCACGCCGAGTTCGCGGTGCTCAAGGAAATATTCCGACTTCAGCGGGTCGATGGTCTCCAGTGTCAGCGGCTTGGTGGCCGGCACGGCGCCGCCGAAGATCAGACGGTCGTACATGGAGTAGGTGAGAAGGATCTGATCGGCCTTCATCACCTTGGTCATGGCGAAGCGTTCGCGCAGCTTGGAGGTGTCGTAAGTCTTTACGTCCGTGGGATGGCAGGCGCGCTGGATGGTGTAGTGTGTCGTTTGGGCCGACATGCCCAGGGCGCATATCAGAGCCGCCCCTATTAAGTATTTTTTCATAACCTTTGTTACTTGTTGTTAATAATGGAGAAGCATTCGGCGCACTTGTCCTGTATGAACTGCCAGTCGCCGGCGGCTACCACGTCCTTGGGGAACAGTTTGGAGCCCATGCCGACGGCGAAAGCGCCGGCCTTGAACCATGAGTTGAGGTTTTCTTCGGTCGGTTCCACGCCGCCGGTGACCATGATCTTGGACCAGGGCATGGGAGCCATCAGCCCCTTTACCATCTTGGGACCGAGCACGTCGCCGGGGAACAGCTTGCATACCTCGCAACCGGCCTCCTGGGCGAATCCTACCTCGGACACCGAGCCGCAGCCCGGCACGTATGGCACACCGCGGCGGTTGCACACGCGCGCCACTTCAGGATTGAACAGCGGGCCCACCACGAAGCAGGCGCCGAGCTGCATATACAGGGAGGCGGTGGCCGGCTCGACGACCGAGCCTACGCCCACAGCCATCTCGGGGCATTCAACGGCGGCATACTTCACCACCTCGGCGAACACCTCGTGGGCGAAGTCGCCGCGGTTGGTGAACTCGAACAGACGGACACCGCCGTCGTAGCACGCCTTGACCACACGCTTGGCCGTGGAGGCATCCTTGTGATAGAACACCGGCACCATCGGCGCCGACGCCATCTTATTCAGTACTGCGATTTTATCGAATTTAGCCATAATTTATTAGTTTATAAAGTTTATAAAGTTGAAAAAGTTAAGATAAATGTTCAGACTGCGAAACTATCCGTCGCGTCCCGGTATTCTCTTAACTTTCTAAACTCTTTCAACTCTTTTAACTGCGCTAAGCGTGCGGCGTATTAGCGCTGTACGCGGCCGTTGGCGGAGCCGCCGGCCAGGGCCAGCACCTCGGCCTCGCTCATCAGGTTGAAGTCGCCGGGTACGGTCTGTTTCAGCGCCGAAGCGGCCACGGCAAACTCCAGTGCATCCTGTACGGAAGGCATGGTCAGCAGTCCGTGGATCAGACCACCCGAGAACGAGTCGCCGCCCCCTACACGGTCGATGATCGGGTTGATGTCATAGCGCTTGGACTCGTAGAACTCCTTGCCGTCATACGCCAGGGCCTTCCAGCCGTTGTGGGTGGCCGAGAAGCTCTCGCGCAGCGTGGAGGCCACGATCTCGAAACCGAACTTGGCGGCCATCTCGCGGAAGATGCCCTTGTATCCTTCGGCCGAGGTATCGCCCTTCTCCACGTCGGCGTCGGGCTTGAAGCCAAGACACAGGTCGGCGTCCTCCTCGTTGCCGATGCATACGTCCACATATTCCATCAGAGGCACCATCACGGAACGGGCCTTCTCGGGCGTCCACAGCTTCTTGCGGAAGTTGAGGTCTACCGATACCTTGACGCCATGTTTCTTGGCCGCGATGCAGGCCAGGCGGGTCAGTTCGGCGGCCTTGTCGCTGATGGCCGGGGTGATGCCGCTCCAGTGGAACCAGTCGGCGCCCTCCATGATGGCGTCGAAATCGAAGTCGGAGGGATCGGCCTCGGATATGGCGGAGTGGGCGCGGTCGTAGATTACCTTGGAGGGACGCATGGATGCGCCTGTCTCGCAGTAATATATGCCCACACGGTCGCCGCCGCGGGTGATGTAGTCGGTATGTACGCCATAGCGGCGCAGCGCGTTCACCGCGCTCTGGCCCACCTCGTGGGCGGGGAGTTTGCTGACGAAGTATGCGTCGTGACCATAGTTGGCGCAGCTGACGGCCACATTGGCCTCGCCGCCGCCCCAGATCACATCGTAGTTGTCTACTTCCACAAGCCGGCTGCATCCGGCCGGCGACAGGCGAAGCATAATCTCGCCTAATGTTACTATCTTCATGTATTTAATTAGTTTATAGAGTTGAGAAAGTTGAAAAAGTTAAGATAAATGTGCAGACTCTGAGTGTCGCGTCTCGGTATTCTCTTAACTTTCTAAACTCTTTTAACTTTTTCAACTGCGCTAAGCGCTTTATTCTTCGGTCTGGAGGCGGTCGGAGCGGTGCTGCTGCATGGCTTTCTGGTTGCGGATGATCAGCACACGGTTCCAGTACATCAGGCCCATGGAGCCAACCACCAGGATGCCGGCTCCAATCCATTTCCAGGCGTGGCAGAGCTGGAATATGATCCAGGTCAGCGGGCTGGCGGCGAAGTCAAGGCTGCCACCCTCAAATCCGGCAGGTATGGCTACGGCGCCGTCCTGCGTGATGCGGTACACATCCTGCGCGGCCGACGTGAAGTAGGGCGCCAGTGATGTGACGGAGTAAAGACCGATTACAATCACCACCAGTCCGACGATGAACGTCTTCAGCACGTTGCCCTTGGTGTAGGGCAGCACGAGCGGGAAAATGTAGAACATGCCGGCCAGCGAGGCGAGGGGCAGGAAGCGGTTGTCAGGCAGCACGACGGCGAGCAGCAGCGTGACCGGAATCAGCAGCAGCGACACCACTAAGGTGGTGGGATGGCCTATCACCAGTGCCGGGCTCATGCCGATGTTCAGACCATCGGCTCCCTTGAACTTGCGGGCTATCAGCTGACGCGTTGCCTCGCTGATAGGCTTCAGGCCCTCGATGAACAGCACCGTTACGCGCGGAATCAGTTCCATCACCGCACCCATCTTGATGCCGAGGCCCAGGATGGTGGGGATATTGTCAACGATTTCGCTCCACGAGCTGTAGGAAAGACAGCCGATGGCGATGCCTATGACTACGCCGAGGAACAGCGGCTCGCCCAAGAGGCCGAACTTCTTCTTCATCCCTTCGGCGTCGATGTTGAGTCGCTCAAAGCCGGGAATCTTGTCCAGACCCTTATTGATGGCCCATGCGAAAGGCACGAATCCCGCGCAGAATGGCTGCGGGATGCTGATGCCGTCCAGGTCCTTGTAGAAGCGCTGGAACTTCAGTGCGGTCATGTCCGCTATGATCAGCGTGACGATGTAACAGACGATGGCTCCGAAGAAGCCCCATGCCAATGAGCCGGACGCGAAATAGATTATGGCGCCGATGAATGCGAAATGCCAGTAGTTCCAGAGGTCGATGTTGACGGTGCGCGTTGTCTTGGTGAGGAGCATCAGGAGATTCACGCCGAGGCACACGGGGATGATCAGCGCGCCGACGGCAGTGTTGTAAGCCACGGCGGCAGCAGCGGGCCAGCCCATGTCGAACACCTGCAGGCGCAGGTCGTAGATGTCAACGACCGACTGCAGCGCCGGACCGAGGGCCGATGTCAGCAGTGCCGTGACGATGGAGAGGCCGACGAAACCGACGCCTACCTTGAGGCCGGCCTTGAGCGCGTCGCCTAACTTGATGCCGATGCACACGCCGAGGATGGTGAAGATCACCGGCATCATCACGGCCGCACCCAGCCCGATGATATACGAGAATACGGAAGTCATACCTCCAGCGGATTCTTGCCGATGTAGGCGAGGATGCCGCCGTCGACGTAAAGGATGTGGCCGTTCACGAAGTTGGAGGCGTCGGAAGCCAGGAACACAGCGGGACCCTCAAGGTCTTCAGGCGTACCCCAGCGGCCGGCGGGAGTCTTGGAGATGATGAACTGGTCGAAAGGATGGCGCGATCCGTCGGCCTGCTTCTCGCGCAGAGGCGCGGTCTGTTCGGTGGCAATGTAGCCCGGGCCGATGCCGTTGCACTGGATGTTGGCGGCGCCGTATTCCGAGCAGATGTTGCGGGTCAGCATCTTCAGGCCACCCTTGGCGGCTGCGTATGCGCTTACGGTCTCGCGGCCTAACTCGCTCATCATCGAGCAGATGTTGATGATTTTGCCGTGACCCTTCCTGATCATGCCCGGGATGCAGGCCTTGGCCACGATGTAGGGGGCGATGAGGTCTACGTCCACTACCTTGCGGAAGTCCTCGACCGACATTTCCTCCATGGGGATGCGCTTGATGATGCCGGCATTGTTCACCAGAATGTCGATAGTGCCTACTGTCTTCTCGATGTCGGCCACCATTGCCTTTACAGCCTCCTCGTCGGTGACATCGCACAGATATGCCTTGGCGTCGATGCCAAGTTCCTTGTACGATGCCAGGCCGCGGTCGATGGTGGACTGACGCGAGCAGTTGAATACAATTCTGGCGCCTGCCTCTGCAAGTGCCTTTGCTATGGCCAGTCCGATGCCGTAGGCACCACCTGTCACGAGGGCTGTCTTGCCCTCAAGCGAAAACATGTTCTCCATAATCGTTATGTTGTTTTAATTTATAGTTCTCTGGTTTCTAAGGTATGTTGATTATGGGCTTCGGGTGACTGATTGCAAAATTAATAAAAAAATTGCAAACTGTACGAGTCCATATCAGTCAAAATAAACCTCGGCCCTACGCCATACGTGTCAATATACGGTTGAAAGTCGGATTTAACTTAATGGGAGGGTGGGAGAAACGGGAAAGACGGGAGGGTAGGGAAATACGGGGGATTTTATTATGTCGGGAAGAATAGTTAACTTTGTGGCTATGAAATCGAGAGGATTAATCGAAATGGCGGTTGCGACCGTGATGTGTGTGCTTATGTCGGGGTGCATCAAGGATGAACTGCCCGAGGAGCACAGTCTTCAGCCGGGCGACCGGGTGCCGGCGTTCAGCGTGACAACGAGCGACGGCGCCACCTTTCACAGCAGCGAGTTGCAGGGTAAACGCGGTATGATAGTGTTCTTCAACACCGAATGCCCCGACTGCCGCCGTGAACTGCCCAAGGTGCAGCAGGCCTACGACCGTGTCAAGGATGATCCGGATTATAAGGTGATATGTATAGCGCGCGAGGAAGGTGAGGCGGAAATCGCGGTCTATTGGCGCGAGAAGGGCCTGACGCTGCCATACTCGCCGCAGTCCGACCGCGCTGTCTACAATCTGTTCGCCACCGTGTCGATTCCGCGCGTGTACATCACTAATCCGGATCTGGTAATTGATGCCGTCTACGATGACACGACTCCATTTGATCCCGACAATCTATAATTAACACTTTTTGAGTATTGCAGACGGCCGGATTATATAGTAATTTTGCAGTCGAAATCAGAATAAAACATGATAATGAAAAAATTAACCCTATTGTTGATGTCGGCGTTGATGGCCGGAGCCTCGACGGCAATGGCCGAGGAGCTGTCGCTGAAAGTGACTCTCAACGACGGCAATGTCCGGACGTTCACTCTGACGGATAAGCCGGTAGTGACCTTCGGCGCCACCGACATGAAAATCACGGCTCCCGGAGCAGAGGTGACGTATCCCCGCGCCGATGTCAGGAACATCACGTTCGTTGATAACAGTAGCCTCTCCGTAGCCGACAGATTAACAGAGAATTATTACTATGACGGAACGGAATTCCGTTGCGAGGGCAGCGACATCGCCGTCTACGACATTAACGGACGCTTCGTGCTGACCGGGCGCGACCGCGTCCCGACCGCCTCTCTCCCCAAGGGTATATATGTAATTAAAGCAAACAACACAGCAATCAAGATTATCAAATGAAAAAGAATATCATAGCCTTCGCGGCTCTCACAATAGCCTCCCTCTCAGCCACGGCACAGAATCCCGAGCTGCTGATAATAGACATGAACGACGGCACCACAAAGACTATCCCCGTGGCCGACATCAAGCAGCTCAGCTTCGGCACCGAAGAACCTACATCCATGACCGGCGAATATACCGGTAACAATGTAGTGCAGGTAGGAAGTTTCGATCCCTATACTGCCGAAAGCATCACCTGCACCATCGTGGAGAACGCCGACGGCACCATCAACTTCACATGGCCGCAGTATCAGCTTACAGGCACCGTAATGGGCGACCTGACTCTCGGAACACTCACGATACCCAACATCCCCTACGTGGAGGAGAAGAACGCCTACTATCTGGATTACAGCAGTCTGGGACTGACTCAATTCTTCAGTAACGGCACCTCGATGAACCAGGATTATGTATTGGGCGAGACCAGCGAGATCACCATCGAAGTGACCGCTGACGGCATCAAGGTGACCAATCCTTTCAAACTCGGCCGTATGCCTTTCCCGCTCACGCAGACCTTTACAGGTAAGAAGTGATAAGTGACGAGGTATGTTGAAGGTCAACGGAATATTGACAGGCTTGGCGATGGCTGCGGTGCTGACCGGATGCGAGGGTGTGTTCGGCGGCATATACGACGAGCCGGACACGCGTGGCGAGGTGACCGTGAACGGTACACTATACGTTGACGCCTCCGACTGGACGCAGTGGCATTATCTGGATCTTCATCAATTGGCTGATTCAGTAGCCACCGATTCCACCTACAACACCTCGCAGGCATGGCGCACATTCGACATTCCGACCGAGCCGATTGCGAACCCGGAGCCCGGTGACCGCAACGGAATATATACCTATTGGTATGACGTATTCGGCGCCGGCATATCGGTCAACGAGTTCCGCGACTTCTACGCCACGGCGCCGCAGCCGGAGCCGGAATCGTGGACCATTGCCGTGCACCGCAACAACGTGCGCACCAACGGCTGCGAAGCCGCCGCAACCGGCCTGACCGATATTGACAAAGTCCCTGCGGACAGCGAATATCTTGACGGTCTCGCATACCGTGCCGATGAATGGAACGAGCGCGACGTGTGGGTGATACGCGACCGGATGCTGTCCGGCCTGATCGGCAACCAGGGTATGGAGGTGAGTCCTGTGCTTTCATCGTGGCTTGAAGTGGCCATCCCTCCGATGCCCCCCGCTTTTACGATGAATCCCGAAGTGTTCGTGTTGCGCCTGCCCGACGGCACGCACGCCGCCATCCAGCTCAAAGACTATATCAGCACCGAAGGCGTGAAATGCTGTCTTACCATCAAATACCGTTACCCGCTATGACACCCCGCCGCTTCGTCCTGCAGCGTCCCTCAGGGCGCCGTCCTGGCACCCCTATGCGCCGTCCCGCCGTCCTTGTGCGCCGTCCCGCCTCCTTTGCGCGCCGGCTTGCGCCCGTGTTGTTGTGCCTGGCCGGACTGTGGCACGAGCCCGCGGCTCGGGCGTCGGAGACTGCCGACACCGCCGGCGTCCGCAATTTCGACCTCGACGAGGTCGTGGTGACCGGCGTCCGCACTCCCAAGCTGCTGAAGGACGTGCCCGTGCAGACACGCCTCATCACGCGCCGTGACATCGAGCGCTCCGACGCCACCGACATACGCGACCTGCTGCAGGCCGAGATGCCCGGCGTGGAGTTCAGCTACGCCATGAACCAGCAGACGCACCTCAACTTCAACGGCCAGGGAGGGCAGAGCGTCCTGTTCCTGGTTGACGGCGAGCGGCTGGCAGGCGAGACCATGGACGATGTGGACTTCTCGCGCCTGGACATGGCCAACGTTGACCACATCGAGATTGTGAAAGGCGCCTCGTCGGCCCTGTACGGCAGCAATGCCGGAGGGGGCGTCATCAACATCATCACCCGAAAGGCCGCCAAGCCCTGGCGCGTCAACGGCGACGCCCGTTGGTCGAAGCACAACGAGCAACGCTACAATCTGTCGGTCACGGCCAAAGGAAGCAAGGTCAGCAACGTGCTGACCGGGAGTTTCTATGACATAGACAATTACAATGTAAAGAGCGCCCCGGATCCGGTGACTCGCGTCATCGGCACCGTCTACGGCAGTCGCGTCTGGAACGTGCAGGAACGCATCGCATACCAGCCCATCGACAACCTGAAGCTATCGGGCCGTGCCGGATATTATTTCCGTCAGCTCACGCGCGAGGCCGACGCCCCGGAGCGTTACCGCGACTTCACCGCCGGACTGCGCGGCGAGTGGGGCATAACCGAGAACGACCGCCTGGAGGTGGCCTATTCGTTCGACCAGTACGACAAATCGGACTATTACCGCCGCAGCAATCGCGACGTGCGCAGCTACAGCAACGTGCAGAACACGGTGCGCGCGCTGTATAACCATACCTTCGGAAACGAAGACGTGCTGACAGCCGGTGCCGATTTCCTGTACAATTACATGCTCAATACCAAATTAGACGACCGCCGCCGCCACGAGACCTGGGCCGACGCCTTCCTTCAGTATGACTGGACCATCGACCCGCGCTGGGAAGTGGTAGGTGCCGTGCGTTACGACTATATTTCGGACGGTGATATGTCGCGTGTAACGCCCAAGGTATCGGCCCGTTACAAGCCGCATCAGGATGTGAACATCCGCCTGGGATATGGCATGGGCTTCCGCGCTCCGACCCTGAAGGAGAAATATTACAGCTTCGACATGGCCGGCATCTGGATAGTGAACGGCAATCCCAACCTGAAGGCGGAGACCAGCCATAACGTGACCCTGTCGGCCGATTACACTCACGGCAACTATAATGTCACGGTGTCGGGCTATTACAACAACATCCGCAACAAGGTAACCACCGGCGTGCCTTATTACAGGCCCGACGATCCGACCGAGCTGTATTTGGACTATGTGAACCTGAACCGTTTCACGGTGTGGGGAGGGGAGATAACGCTTCAGGGCAAATGGAGCAACGGCTTGGGCGCTCGCGTCAGCTACGCCTACACCGACGAGCATCAGGCCAGGGACAAGGGAGGCAATAATGTGGCCAACCAATACATACCCGCGCGCAAGCATTCGCTGACCTGCCGCCTGGACTGGGGCAAGGAGTTCAGCAAGGTATATACGCTGAACGTGTCGGTTAACGGGCGCGTGCTGTCGGGTGTGAAGAATGTGGAATACCGGGATTACTACGACATCTCGAAGGGTACGGTGACGGTGAACTATCCGGCCTACACGCTGTGGAAACTGAGTGTGTCGCAGCGTTTCACGCGCTACGTGACACTGAACTTGGCGGTGGACAACATCTTCGACTACAAGCCGAAATACTACTACCTGAACTGCCCGCTGACCGACGGCGCGGCGCTGCAGGTAGGACTGGCGTTTGATATATACTAAAACGGATGGAAAGCCGACTGAAACGGCAAAGCTACGGGCTTTGTCCCCAGTCGCGGAGACTGGAGTGACGGCGTCCACGCCGTCAGTTAGTGGGCGGTGAGGACACCGCCCTCCCAGTTATATCTTCAGGAGGTAGTCGGACAGGTTCTCGGAACGGTCAAGATTCAGCTTGCGGCGCAGGCGGTAGCGGGTCATCTCCACCGAGCGGTAGGAGATGTTGAACAGCGGCGCTATGTCCTTGCTGCTCAATCCCATCTTGATGTAGCAGCAGGTGCGCAGTTCAGTAATGGTAAGGTCCGGATGCAGGTCGGTGAGCCGCTTGGTGAAGTCCTCGTAGGCCGCGTCGAAATTGTGCACGAAATTCTTCCAGTCGTCGTCATGGCTGATGTTGTCGCGGATAATGCCGTGCAGCTTCTCGATCTGTCTGTTTATTTCCACCGAGATCTCGCTGTCCTGCAGCTTTTTGAGACGGTTGGATATGTCGCCGAGTATCTCGTTCTTGCGCACTATGTTCATGGTGAGGTTGGAGAGTTCCTCGGCCTTGTGTCTGACGTCGAGTTCCAGCTGGCGCCCCTTGAGGGTGGCGATCGCCACATCCTTCTGCAGCGCGTCCTCGCGTGCCTTACGTCGAGTATCTTCCAGTTCCTTCTCCTTGCGCTCGGCCAGACGGCGCGTGGAGCGCGTCATCCATATCTTGATGGCGCGGCGAGTGCATTCCAGCAGGGCCAGAACCAAAATCATGTACGTCACCTTGGCCCATAAACTGAGGTACCACGGAGGCAGGATGGTGAAGGCCAGGCTCGTCTCGTAATTGTCCGGCAGCAACGGGTGCGAGGCGCGTACATGCATCACATACTTGCCGGGACTGAGGTTGGTGTATTCTTTCTGAGGATCAGGTCCGTAGCTGCTCCAATGATCGTCGAAGCCTTCGAGCCGGTAACTGAACCTCACGTTTTGCTCGTCAAAGAATATGGGAGCCGCGAACCGAAACTGAAGGGTGCTCACATCGGGACCTATCCTGAGATCGGGCATGGCACCGTTGAATCCCGAACGGCACAAAACGGAGTCCCGGTCGGCAAGGACACGGTCTATGACCAGTTCCGGTTTGCTGAAGGGTCCGGGGTTATAATTAAGGTCCACGTCTATGAATCCTTCCATTCCGGATATAATCAGATGGTTGTCAGGCAGGAAATTGAAATGTTCAAATCCCGGGATCAGGGTGGGGCCGATCGAGGCGAACCCGACGGAATCGACGGTCGTGACATCAGAAGCCAGATTTCGGGTGCGTATGATGCGTTTGCCGTTGACGCACCAAATATCGCCGGAAGGAGCCTCCTTTAGTTTGGCCGGCGTGTTGACGCCGAATCTGCGGATCAGCTTGACGTCGTAACTGAACCTGTTGCCGTCGAAGGTCATGAATCCGCCTTCGGTGCTGAATACCAGCCTGCCCCCCACAGTCATCACGTTATTGTTGTGGTCAGTAGGGAGGCCGTGGCGGCTGTTGTAGAAATCGGTCCGGGTCACGGACCGTGTCTCCGGATTGATGGAAAGACGGTACAGGCCCTTGAGCCAGTGAGGCATCCATATATATCCATTGCCGTCTTGCGTGAAATGGCCGCCTATGTCGTCATATCCGCTGACGCGCCCCGTATTGGTGATGTTTCCTCCGTCGATACGCAGGATGAACAGACCCTCGTAGCCCGACACAAGGGCGTATTGCGGGTAATCCCTGAGTCTCTGGACGCTCCAGGCGCCGGTTATGCCCGGTATCTTGGAGAACTGCGTGCCTGTGCCATGATATATTCCGTTGTCGGCGCAGACGAATACGCGTCCGTCGATTGCCTTCACATCCCAAATCTGACCGCGTATGATGGGGGCCAGATCGGGAACATTAGGGCCGTTGCCGGGATAGTCCGTGAGGAACAGTCCCTGATTGGTGCCCAAATAAAGCGACCGCCCCTGAAGCAAAGACATATATCCGGCTCCGTAACGGTTGGTGGAACTAAGCAGATTGGTGAAGGGAGAATTAAGTTTAATCAGGTCGATGCCGTCGTCCAGTCCGGCCCAAAGATTCCGGTTGCTGTCGAAGAACAGGGAGAGCACCGTATTGTTCTGCATTCCGGTGGTAAGGTTGGCGTAGGATACATTGCCGGTGGCGAAATCCTTGGTCACCACGCCGTTGAGGATGGTGCCGAAGGCATAGCGGTTTTCGGAATAAGTGGCGCAGAACACCTGGCTGTCTTTCAGGAAGGAGTCTATTTCCGTATGCAGCGGCACTATGTCGGTGCCTGAAGTGACGAAGATGCCGTGATCGTCGGTTACCAGCATGACGGCTTCCCGGAAGGGGAGGATGGCGACAATGCGGTAATCCCGCACTTTCTCATGACCTCGTACGGGCACCAGCCTGCGGCCTCGCAGCTCATAGAGTCCGCGCCCCTGTATGGCTACATACAGCGAGCCCTGAATCAGCGCCGAACTGCTGATTTTGCCCGGCATGACTATCCGAAGCATGCGTCGGCCGTCATAACTGAGTATATCCTTGTCCGCACGGAACCAGATGGTGTTGCCTTGACGGTGAATGTCCCATACCTCGTTGAGAGGTCTTGAGTATTCTCCCAACAGCGGCCGCATCGAATGATAGACAAGCCCCCGCGAACCGTCCTGCAGCGAGAAATAACCGATTTCTTCCGAAGAACCCACGTAGAGGCGTCCCCTGTCATAGTCCAGCAGCGCCGAGCGGAGGGTCAGTCCATGTGGCAGCTGTTTAAGCTCCCATTCGTTGCCGTTGTATATAAGGAGTCCGTCCTTGTTGCAGAAATACATCCGGCCTATCGAATCCTGCACCGCGGCCCAGGTCTGGGTCCCTCCACCCGTAGACTTGCGCGCATAGTTTTCGATGATGGGGTAGGAGGCCCGTGCAGTGACGAAATTCAGCAGTAGTGTCGCCGCAATAAGAAACGAATATATCCATTTTGAAGCTTTCATGATGTCGTAAAACTCACTTAAGGAGTATATGAGAATATTTATTCAGGTAAGGCATATTCTTAACGGGAAAAAGTGATTTGTGAGTCTATATGTAAAACATGTTATAAAACATATTTTTACTAACGCGCATATATACAAATACATAAGATATATTAATATAGTTGATGTAGGGTAATAAAAATGTCGATGTAGAGTTATTGTGAATACGAAACTATTGACAATAATAAATGCGACATCTAATTTTGTGACCGAAATCGGGCATCGGCCAATAACAAGATGATGTTCGACGTCAATGTTGAAACAAATTGTTGAAACAAATAATACTACAATAACAGTAACAATATTTTAAGGAGCGACATGAAAAACTTGATGTTTTGCATAGCCTTATCATTAGGATGTCTGACGGCAGCGGCACAGGTGACCGTGACAGGAACGGTTACGTCGGCCGACGACGGCGAGACTCTTATAGGAGCTACAGTTCGCGTGGTAGAGAATCCGACCAACGGAGTTGTGACGGATCTGGACGGTAATTACAGCATCAGTCTGCAGCCCGGCCAGACCGTGGAATACAGCTATATGGGATTCGACCAGCAGAGGAAGAAATTCAACGCCACACAGCGTTATGACGTGAAGCTTGCCAGCACGAAGACTCTTGACGAAGTGGTCGTGATAGGTTACGGTACGATGAAAAAGAGCGACGTGACCGGTTCGGTAAGTTCGATTGCAGCGGAAAACCTTCAGAAAACGCCCTCCGCGTCACTTGCCAACGCCCTTCAGGGTCAGGCTGCCGGCGTGACGGTCAATTCGCTGACAGGACGTCCCGGCGCGAGTGCCGAGGTGCGCATCCGCGGTGTCGGAACCGTGAACGGGGCATCGCCTATATATGTGGTGGACGGAGTGATCACCGACGACATCTCCTTCCTGTCGCCTAGCGATATAGCCAGCACCGAAATCCTGAAAGACGCCTCGGCCACAGCCATCTACGGTAGCCGTGGTGCCAACGGCGTGGTGATCGTGACCACCAAGACCGGCAAGAAGGGGGAGCGCGCCCACATCACGTTCGACATGTATGCCGGCTGGCAGTCGCGCTGGCGCAAGCTCGACGTGATGAACGCCAGGGACTTCGCCGACACATACGTGAACATCAATGCCAACGCCCGCGCACGCAAGGTGTACGAGGAGCAGGGCTTCAACGCATGGCTGAATACTTTCATGGGAGTAGGCGCGTCGCCTTACTTCCCCACGGTCTACAACGCCGAGACCAATCCCACGGGATTCGATTACAGCGCCGTCGACACCGACTGGCAGGACGTCGTGTTCCGCGACGCAACGATTCAGAACTATCACCTCAGCATCGACGGCGGCACCGACAAGTTCACCTATTCTATGTCGGGCAGCTGGTTCGGCCAGGAGGGTACCATAATCGGATCCAACTTCAGCCGACTGACGGCACGACTCAACACCACGTACCAGGCCACCAAATGGCTGAAGATAGGCGAGAACCTGTCGTTCACATCTTCGCAGTCCAGAAACGCCTACGAAAGCGGTGATAACGTCGAGAGCGCGGGCGCCAACATCATCTCGGCAGCCTTCGCCATGGCTCCCTGGGATCCCACACGTTATCCCGAAGGCTCGGTGAACCGCAACGGCAAGGATCTGTCCGGCGGAATCTCCGCAGGCTCCAACTTCAAGAACGTGACCAACCCTCTGAGCATGGTGGAATACTCCAACCCCAAGGTGAACAACGAGCGCTGGCTGGGTAACGTATTCGCCGAGATCAACCCCTGGTCGACGCTGACATTCAAATCCACGTTCAGTTTCGACTACAAGCTGACGCGTGACCGCAGCTTCATGGAGGCATACGAGGTTTCGGCCTACGACAAGCGCGAGCACAACTTCCTTTCCTCCTCGATGGCCCGCAGCTTCAACTATATAGTCGACAACATCCTGTCGTACTACAACACATTCGGCAAGAACTACCTGAACCTGATGGCCGGCATGACCATCGAGGAATTCAACTACTACAGCATCGGATCGAGCGGTTCGGACATCCTGAACCCGGTGGAGAAGAACTGGTATCTCTCGCAGGTTACGGACAACTTCGGACGCCCCGGCGACAGCGTGTCGCGCAACCGCCGTCAGTCGTGGCTGGGCCGTGTGCACTATGCGTACGACGACCGCTACATGGCCACAGTCAACTTCCGTGCCGACGGTTCCAGCAAGTTCCGCGACAAGTGCTGGGGCTTCTTCCCCTCGTTCGCGCTGGCATGGCGCATAGACCAGGAGAAGTTCCTGCGCGACGTAAGCTGGGTGAACAACCTGAAACTCCGCTTCGGCTGGGGTAAGGTGGGCAACGACCTGATCAGCAACAACGCATTCCTGCTGCAGATGTTCAACACAGGCCCCACATTCGTGGACTATGTGTTCGGCAAGGACCAGCAATTGGCCAACGGCGCCACGGTGCTGACCTGGGTCAACAACGGCGGCCACTGGGAGAACACCGAGCAGTGGAGCGTGGGTGTGGATTTCGGATTCTTCCAGAACAAGCTGACCGGTTCGATCGAAGGCTTCATCCGCGACACCAACGACATGCTGATGAGCGTGACGGCTCCCGCACACGTGGGCAACCGCTACTCCGCAACAGCCAATGTGGGCAAGGTGCGCAACAAGGGTATCGAAATCACCCTGGAGCACCGCAACTGGGTGGGCAACGTCAACTACTGGATCAACGGCAACGTGTCGTTCATCGACAACAAGCTGACGGCCCTGAACGGCGGATCGCCCATCTACACCAACTACAACAACGTCCAGGTAGTGGACCAGGGATATCCCCTCTACTACTTCTGGGGCTACAACTACGAGGGCGTCTATAAGACCGACCAGGAGGCCTTGGACCACCTGAAGGGCTACACCTCGGCCGACATACCCTTCCACGCCGGCGACGCCAAATACCGCGACAACAACGGCGACGGCCGCATCGACGACAAGGACCGCGTGAAATTAGGCAGCTCGATTCCATGGCTCAACTACGGCCTGACCATCGGCGCCGAGTGGAAAGGCATAGACCTCTCCATCTTCTTCCAGGGCGTGGGCGGCAACAAGATCTACAACCAGATGCGTCACCGTCTGGAGGGCAACGGCTCGACTTCCGTACTCTCGCCCGTAATGACCGACGCCTGGACTGCCGAGAATCCCGATGGTTCAATCCCCAACCCCAAGAACACCATCAACTACTATGTATCCGACCGGTTCCTGGAGAGCGGATCGTACTTCCGCCTCAAGAACCTGCAGATAGGCTACACGCTGCCTCAGAAATGGATGAGCGCCATCGGCTTCCAGAAGTGCCGCTTCTACTTCCAGGGCGGAAACCTGTTCACAGTCACCAAGTACAAGGGTTACGACCCAGAGACCCTGGGCGGCGTGGACTACGGCAACTATCCCCAGGCACGCAGCTTCATCTTCGGCGTGAACATCACTTATTGATACCTTAACACAGGATACAAACATATACTAAGGATATATAACGATGAAAACAAGATATATAGCGATACCGATGATAGCCGGCGCCCTGATGCTGACGGGTTGCAACGACTGGCTGAAGGAGGAGGCCCCCGGGTCGCAGGATTTCGACGACTTCTTCACCAGCGGCGCGGTAGCGATACAGACGGTCAACGCCTGCTACGTTCCCCTGGCATGGGAATACAACAACAGCTATTTCTCGGAGTGGTTTTTCGGCGACATCGCCTCCGACGACGCGCTGAAGGGAGGCCAGAACGTGGCCGACGGCGCCGATGCCTATGACATCGACAACTTCAAGGTGAACGCCAACAATGCGATAGTGCTGGACTACTACCGCGCGAAATACCAGGGCATAGCCCGCTGCAACCTCGCGCTGCAGCAGGTATCCGAAATGGAGCCGGACGAGTACATGACCCAGGAGCGTAAGGACTGCCTGATGGGCGAAGCCTATTTCATGCGTGCGTTCTATTACTTCCAGTTGGTGCGCGTGTACGGCGGCGTGCCGTTGGTGGACTTCGTGATAGACAGCAGCGACAAGTGGCAGCAGCCCCGCGCCACCGCGCAGGAGGTGTACGACCATATCGTGGCGGACCTGCTGAAAGCCGAGGAGATGCTGTGGAACAAGTCGCAATATCCCGCCGAGGACCTCGGCCGCGCCACCAAGGGTGCCGCACAGGCCATGCTCTGCAAGGTGTACCTCTATAACAAGGATTACGACAACGCCTACGTGTGGGGCAAGAAGTTCCGTGAGGAACAGTACGGCAAGGAATACACCCTCTGTTCCAATTACAGCGACAACTTCACACTCGCCGGCGAGAACGGCCCCGAGAGCGTGTTCGAGATACAGTACATGGAAGATCCCACCAGCGACTACGGCGAGGGCTTCGGCTTCACACGCGGCACGTTCACCACGATCCTGACACGACCCCGCTGCTCCGAGTTAAGTTCACGCAAAGGCTGGGGCTGGAACCACCCGACACGCGACCTGTATGCCGCATTCGAGCAGGGCGACCCCCGTCGCGAGGCAACCGTAGGCGTACCTTCCGAAACCGCTCAGCAGGAGGTGGAGGTGAACTACCTCAGCTCGCCTTATTACAACAACAAGACCGCATACAGCGAGAACGGCGATTTCCCCTCGTTGTCGCACGATTCCCGTTCGCCGATGAACTACCGTCTGGTACGCGCTTCCGACGTGCTTCTGCTCTATGCCGAGGCGGCATTGGAGAGCGGCAAGGACCTGGCCGGCGCCAAATGGGCACTTGAGGAAGTGCGCAAGCGCGCCCGCAACTGCTCGGCCGACCCCGCCAACACCTTGCCCGCCTTCCCGGGTTACGGATATGCCGACACCACCGACGGCCTGCGTCAGGCCATCCGCCACGAGCGCCGCGTGGAACTCGGTATGGAGGGTCACCGCTGGTTCGACCTGGTGCGCTGGGGCATAGCCTACGAGGTGCTTGACAAGGACCAGGGCAGCTACGGAAAGAACGAATCGGCCGAGGCACGCGCCGAGATGGCCAACTTCATCAAGGGCAAGAACGAGCTGTTCCCCATACCGGCTGAGGAGATAAACCTCAATCCGATGGAACAGAACGCCGGATATTAATCCAATTACCTGATAAATATGCAATTACAGTTTGCGGGTCTTGCGATCCGCAGGCTGACCAAACACTCTATAAACTAAAAAATTAACCTTTAAAAACTAAAGACAATGCAGAAGATTACATTAGTAGCAGCCGCCGCATTGGCAGCTCTGAGCGCAAGCGCACAGTACACCTGTGATCCCACCGTGGAGACTGTACTCGCAAAGGGAAAAGTGAGCCAGGTAATGCCTATCGCACTGGATGAGGGGGCAGTGGCCAAGTTCGAGGCTCAGGGAGCCAACGTGACATCCGCCGCCCCCAATGACGCTGACAACAACCTGTGGGTATGGCAAAATGCCGGTGTCAATACGATGGATGCCGGAGACGCTTCCTATCCCGGTGTAGGTGACCAGATGGACGGCTACGCATCGTTCATTGTGGGTACTCAGGGTTGGTCAGGCGCCGGTTATAACGTAGCCGGCAACGGAGTGAACACCGAATGGTGGAATGCCGACACCCGTTTCCATCTGGCATATATGTCGCCGGGCACAGCCCCCGCATCCATCGCCATCATCGTTGCCGACGGCGCTGACATGGGCAGCCAGCCCGCCAAGGTGGCCCTCGGCGACGCTTTCAACGACAACGGCGCTGTCTTCCCCGCTGTGGGTCCCAAGGCCAACGATGACTGGCAGGGCATCGACATCAGCTTCAGCGATCTCAAGAAACTGTTCCCCACTTTCGACTGGAAAGCCGTAAAGGAGTGGAAGGGCAACATCATGTCGTTCCTCGGCGGTGGCATCGCAGGCCAGGCCTTCGCATTTGACGCGATCTATTACTATCAGCTCGGCAACGGCAGCGGCATCAACGGCATCAGCGCCGACGAGGTCGAGTGGGTCGTAACGGCCAACACGGTGAACGTGGCCGGCGCCAACGGCATCGAGCTGTATAACTTAGGCGGCCAGCTGGTTAAGAAGACCGCAGGCACCACCTTAGGTCTGAGCAACCTCGCAAAGGGCGTTTACGTTGCCAAGAGCGGCAACCAGGCCAAGAAAATCGTCGTAAAGTAAGTTCCCGATCATAGTCCGTGGGAGGGGTGACCCTCCTTCGGATACCAAAAACAATAAAGATTTAATAAGAGCCAAGGGCTAAACGAATTATGATACACAAGATACTGGGAACCGGAATTGCTGTAATGTTAGCCGGAGCGGCGGGCACACTGTGTCAGGCCAAGGAGAGTCAGAACGGCACAGGAGAGACCGACGGCTACCGTCTGGTGTGGCAGGATCTGTTTGACGGCACGGAACTGAACCGCAACCGATGGAACGTAGAGGTGAACGGCAACGGCGGAGGCAACGCCGAGCTGCAGTACTACACCGACCGCGAATGCAACGTGCATGTCGGCGATGACGGTCAGGGCAACGGCTGTCTGATTCTGACCGCCATACGTGAGAACTATCAGGGCAAGGAGTTCACTTCGGGCCGAGTTAACACTCAGAAACTGTTCGCCTTCAAGCACGGCAAGATAGAGGCCGCCATCAAGATGCCCAGCACCGCCAACGGACTGTGGCCCGCGTTCTGGATGATGGGCAACGACCACAAGGAGGTGGGCTGGCCCAAGAGCGGCGAGACCGACATAGTGGAGATGGGCCATCAGAATGCCTTCGGTCCCGGCACGCAGGACCGGTACTTCAACGGTGCGATGCACTGGGGCCAGGGCTGGCCGGCATGCTCGTACGCGCACGACAACACCAAAAGCTATTCGCTGCAGGACGGCGAGTTCCACATATTCACCGTGATATGGGACGAGGACAAGGTGCGCATGTACGTGGACCTCGACAAGATGCCCAAGCAGACGCCGTACTTCCAGATGAACATCACGCAGGATAATCCCGATGACGTCAATTCGCCCGGCAATTACTTCCACAAGGAGAATTTCGTGCTGTTCAACGTGGCGGTGGGAGGCAACTTCCCCGGTATCCACGATGCGGCGGCCATCACGGCCCTGAACGATGAAAACAACCATCAGGCCTCGATGTATGTGAACTATGTGAAGGTGTACCAGAAAGGTACTGGCGACGAGTCGATAAGCATGGCCGTTCCGGGCGACGACATCGAGGAATCGGGTGTGATAAGCCCGAGTCTGGCCGGCAACCTCAAGATACGTATAGAATCGGGTCATGCCAACTGCGAGGGTGCCGACCTTAAGGCATACGACGCCTCGGGACGCCTGATGGGTGCCGGCCGCGACACGCTCGACCTGTCGCGAATGGGCCGCGGACTGGTGATCCTGAGCGCACGGGACGATTTCGGCAACAAAACCGTACTCAAGGAAATGTTATGAAAAGAACCGCAGCGATATTAACGATAGGCTGTGCACTGGCATGTATGACGTCGGTGCCGGCATGGGGCAAGAGCGCGAAGCGCGGCGTGGGCGAGAACCAGTTCTCGCTGGCATACGAGATGGATGTGCTGAAGCCCGGCGTGAGCTGGTACTACAACTGGGCCAATACTCCCTCCGCCGGAATCAACGGGCAGGTGGAGGCCTACGAGGGGATCGATTTCGTGCCGATGTGCTGGAACGCCAACTATAGCGCCGACAAGATCCGCGAGTATGTCAAGACCCATCCCGAGTGCAAGTATCTGCTCGGATTCAACGAGCCGAACTTCACCCAACAGGCCAATATGACGCCCGAGGCGGCCGCCGAAAAGTGGCCCGCAGTGCAGGCCCTGGCCAAGGAACTGAACCTGAAGCTGGTGGCTCCGGCACTGAACTATTCGCCCAACGCGCCGTATCAGGATCCGTTGAAATGGATGGACGAGTTTGTGGCCATAGTAGGCCCGGACGCGTTCGATTACACGGCTATACATGTGTATGGCGGTTACGGCGTGCTGACTGACCTGGCCACCAAGTTCCACGACAAGTATGGCAAGGATGTGTGGGTGACGGAGTTCTGCTACTGGCCCGAGGCAGGCAATCAGAGTTCGTCGGTGAGCCAGGCCACACAGATCAACTTCATGACCCAGGCCCTTGAATGGCTGGAGACCACTCCCTGGATCCACAAGTATGCGTGGTTCAAGGCCAAGGGCGCCTACAACAGCAACAAGGGACCGAACTATGGTCTGATCATACCTCAGACGGGTTACGACGAACGCCAGCTGTCGCCTCAGGGAATGGTGTACTGCTACATGAGCGATTTCGACATGGAGGTCTGGAATGCCGTAGGAACCGAGTTCCCGGCAGTGGATTATGTCGCGTCGAACGCCATAGAACTGTATCCCGGCAATGACGCCGGTTGCGCCAAGCCCATAGAGATAAGCCGCTTCAATTCAGGATCGACCGTCGACTGGCAGTTTGATGTGCCCGAGGCGGGCAAGTACGACCTGAAGCTGATAGTGGCCGGCATGGGCGAGCCTACCCGTTTCGATCCGCAGCTGAAGGTGCAGCTTGTGGACGGTGACGACGTGACCGACCTGACCGATGTGATAAAAATGACTCTGCCCAACTCCGACGAGAAGTACGAGGCGCGCTCCATAAATGTGACGTTGCCCGCCGGACACGTGACATTGCGCCTTGCCGACGCCGCGCCTTATCAGCCCAGCGGCATCAGGATCTCGCGCGTAGGCCTTTATGCCGAAGGCACCGGCGCCGTGGAGGGAGTGGCTATGGAAACCTTAACGAACGTGAACGTCTACAACATGCAGGGGGTGATGCTGAAACACAACGTAGACCCTGCCTCGGCCATCGACGGACTTGCCCCCGGCCTCTACGTGATCGGCAACCGCAAAGTGCTGGTTAAGTGACGAGTGGCTGCTGCTGGAGGGGCGACGTCCACGTCGCCCATGTGTTGACGGTGTGGACACCGTCACTCCAGTCGCCTGACACAAAAAAAGTTAACAATAATCAATAACAATATCAACCATGAAGAAAATTTTACTGACGGCGCTGCTGCTTGGTGGCCTGATGGCCACAGCCGGCGTGACGGGCAACGTTTTACAGCAGGCATCTCCGGCAGATAGCCGGCAACCCGTATCAGGAATCACAAACACAGTACGCGCCGCCGCAGGCGAGGACGCCTCCGAGTATGCCTACGGCAACCAGTGGTACGGCAACTTTCAGAAGGCGCTCAGGATCAACGACAAGGATTATGATTTAAACGTTGATTACGTACTGACAGCCCTGGAGGACGGTCATCTTCAGATGACTGCCGAAATAGAAGGTATAGAAGACATCCCCGGATTGGTGTTGAAAATGAAAATGGGTAGTGCTTACCCTATCGCTGAAAAGCAGGCAGACGGAACATACAAATGGATTTCTCATGACAATGAGAACCGGCCAGATAGTGATGCGACATTTGCACTCGGTCAGGCTCTTGAAGGCGACAATCTACGATTCTGGTTTGAATGGGCGGGCGCTAATATGACCGACTTCATAGAAGGTTATATCTTCGGCGCAGCCAACGAGAAGCCTGCCACGGCAATCGTGCCGAAGCTGACAGCCTCCGCTACCGAGATTACAGCTACATCCGCCAATATAGAATACACCGTCACGCTGCCCGAGGAACTGGAAGGCGCCGAGGTGAAGGTATATCTGAACGATGAGATCGCCGCAGCTTCTCCTATTGCATTGACAGACCTTACTCCCGCCACCGACTACTCCTACGCAATGAAGGCAGTGGCTACCAAGGGTGGCCAGTCATACGAAGGCAAGGTTGTGACCGTTGCATTCAAGACCAACCGTGACGCTGCAGCTGCCAAGGTATGGCACACAATCAAGGACGCATTTATCAAGAATGTACCTGTCTCGATAGAAACCGCCATAACATACAATCCCAACAGTACCGTTACCATCACGGCTATCCCTCATTGCGCCAAGGCAATAGACGGCCTGGTATGGAAGGCCAATGCGTGTCTGGCAGGTGGTGACAGGATTATGGACATGGCGCTGGTGGACGGTAAGTATACTTACACCACAGAAGCTACGTTTGAGGAGAATGTTGGCCTTTACGTTTATTATTTCGCAGCATTCGCCGGTGGTGACGCCCGTCTGGACATAGAGGGTTATAAGACCGGTCTGGAGAACGATGCAGTGGCTTACGGCGAACCCGCAAGCATTGAAATGAGCGGAGTTCCTGCCACTATGATAGTAAACGAACCCTATAATGTAAGTTCTATCGTAAAGGACAACAACGGTCATTATCTGGTGGAGAAAGCAGCCGACTGCACTGTAGCGGCTCCGTTTACTTTGGTTGACGGTGTCCTGACCGCGACGGCTAAGGGAATTGGCAATATCAATGCCACGTGTGGAAACGCAACAAGCGTCATTGCGCTGGAGTGCTTCCTTGACAGTGACGCACAGGGCGTACACGCCCTCAACGCTACTTACGATGCCGACGGTGGCGTGAATGCCGCGCTTGCATTCGACGGTAACGAAGGAACGCAGATAGAATGGGCTCCTGAAACAGGAGCGGAGCACTATGTGACTGTAACACTTGAGAAGGAATATCAGATTCAGGCCGTACAGCTGGTATGGGAAGGTGCTTCCGCCAAGGAATATACGGTGACTCTGACTCCCGCCGCCGCAGCCGGCGCAATGCAGAAAGCAGCAGCCGAGCCAAAGGTGTTCACCGTAACCGATGGTATCGGAGGTGCGGGTATGACTCCCCGCAAGAACCTGTACAACGCGGACTTCTCTACGATTCCCGCTCAGACTGTCAAGCTGGAAACCAAGACGGCTGCAACCGGCTGGGGTATCAAGCTGAAGGAAATGAAGGTGATGGGCAGCGAGAAGAATGACGGCCCGACGGGTGTAGAAGCCATCGAGGTTACTCCCGACACAATCGTGGACGTCTACAACCTGCAGGGTGTGCGCGTGTTGCGCGACGCCAAGGTGATGGACATCATCAACCTGCCTGCCGGCATCTATGTGGCCGGTGGCCGCAAGTACATAGTGCGCTGACAGACAGTATATATGGAAACAAAAGCCGGGACACACGCGGAGTTCCGGCTTTCTTTATGCCCGTATAAGGCAATGCGGGGACTTGGGGGCGGGGCATAGACGACAAAGCCGCGGGCTTTGCCCACAGTGGCTGCAGTATGGGGTGTGCCCACAGTGGCGGGGGGATGGGCAATGTCAGTTTATGTTGTCGAAGGGGGCGTTGCGGTCCAGGTTCTTCTGGTCGAGCATATTGCGCGCTTCGAGGGTCAGGGTGTGCTTGATGCGGTCGATGGCGGCGGCGTCAAGCAGGGGATATCCGGCGTATTTGCCGGCATCGTCCGCCTCTTGGATGTGGGGTGTGGTGAGCTGCGGAATGTTGTTGCAGTCGGCCACGTGCTCGCGGATATAGTCCTCCAGTTCCTGATGTAGCTGCAGGATGCGGGGAGATTTCTCCAGGTCCTCTTTGCTACCGTCGAATGTCATGCGGTAGCTGTCCGTGTTACGGAAAGAGATAATGTAGGTTCTTTGCTGTGTATTCATAGCATATATGGTATATATTTTATTGTTTGTTCTTGCAATTGTATAACAATACGGTCATGGAGAGGGGACCCTGTGCGCCGGTGATGTGCACTGCCTCGATGTCGGCGGTGGCCGAGGGGCCGGTGAAGAAGGAGCCATACTGCTGGTCGCGCAGGCTGAGCCGGGCGTAGGCCTGGTGCAGACCGCCTACAATCTTAGTGGCGTCCAGCAGCACGAACAGGTGACGCGACATCAGCGCGCATGCGGGATGTCGTAGCGTGCGGTCGGTAACCCACACAGAACCCATCTCGCCCACGCCCATCTCGGCCTCGGTGACGCAGGTGTTGATCTTCTCGGCGTTACGCAGGTCGGTGAGGTCCTTTTCGCCGAAATTGCCGGTCATGTCGTCGAGGGTGGAGTAGACGGCGTTCTGACTCGGATCCATTTCGGGCTGCGTGAGGAGCCAGCGCAGCGCCTCGGCGCGCGTGGCGAACTTGACGGCCTTGCCGTCGAAGCCCTCCAGGTGCGAGATGAAGCCGGCCAACTGGTCGCCGGGCCAGGGATACATGGGGACGTCAGGGAGGGGAAAGGAGGGGGCGCCGTCCGAAGGCGCGCCGGGAGCGGCAAAGCCGCGGGCTTTGCCCACAGTGGCGCCTGCTGCCTGCGGGGTGGTGCTGGCTGCTTCCTGCGAAGTGGAGGCGCCTGCTGCCAGCGGGGTGGTAGTGCCAGCTGTAGCTGCCAGCGGAGCGATGACGCGGGCGTAGTATTGGCGGAATGTCTCTTTGGGAGGCTCGGGGTTGGTGTGGTCGATGGCCCAGGGATTGAGGCGCGATTCGGTCAGCTTCGCGGGGAGGTTGCGGAGGGCCCAGAGACCTACCTTCTCGGCCATGGCGAGGTTGGTGCTGCTTTTCAGCACCGGCACGGCCATGGCCTGCTCCATGTTGTGCGAGGGCTGGCCGTAGCCATGCTTCACCACCTCGCTGCGCCAGTAGAACACTAATTCAGGAATAGGTACCTTGACGGGACAGACGTTGCCGCACGAGCCGCAGTGCGTGCAGGAATACGGCAGGCGTGCGTACTTATACAGATCGTAGCTCGGTTCGAGCACGATGCCGATGGGACCCATATACGTGGCGTCGTAGCTGATGCCCGACGTGCGTCGGAACACGGGGCAGGTGTTCATGCATGCGCCGCAGCGGATGCACTTCAGCACCTGCCAGTAGTCGGGCGATGCGAGGCGTTCGGAGCGGCCGTTGTCCAGAATGATCAGGTGCATCTCCTGTCCGGGACGCGGCCCGTGGAAGTGCGAGGTGTACTGTGTCATGTCCAGGCCCAGTGCGCTGCGCGACAGAAGCCGGATGAACAGCGGAAGGTCGCTTTGTCGCGGTATCACCTTCTCCATTCCCATGGTGGCCACATACAGCGGCGGAAGGGTGGCGCTGATGTCGGCGTTGCCCTCGTTGGTACACACCACGATGCCGCCGGTCTCGGCGATGCCGAAGTTTACGCCTGTCATGCCCGCGTCGGCCTTGACATATCGCGGGCGCATGTCGGCGCGCATCACGCCGTTGAGGTAATGAGGGTCGTCGATGTCCGGATCGGAGCCGAGGGTGCGGGCGAACAGTTCCGCCACGTCGCTGCGCAACTTGTGGATGGCCGGCATGACGATATGCGACGGCCGCTGCCGGTCGAGCTGCTGTATGCGCTCGCCTAAGTCCGCCTCGTATATGTCGATGCCGTGTTCCTGCATGTATTCGCGCATGCCGCACTCGTCCATGGTCATGGACTTTCCTTTGGTAACGGTGCGGACGCCGTGACTGCGGAATATGTCGAGGATTATTTCGTTATGCTCCTTGGCGTCGCGGGCCCGGTGCACGTGGATGCCGTTGGCTTCCGCGTTGGCTATGAACTGCTCCAGATAGCGGCCAAGATTCGTGAGGGTATGCTGTTTTATCTCGGATGCAAGCCTGCGCATCTCCTCCCATTCGGGTATGGTGGAGGCCACCTTGTCGCGACGCATACGCGCCTCCCACAGACAGCGGTCGTGCGACTCGCGGTGCGCGCGGCGGTTTATGAACTCTGCGCCTAATTTTACCTGGTTAACCTGTTTCATTTCGCGTCGCCGTTTAGAATTTCCGTGATATAGTACATCTTGAGGTCAAGGCCGATCTTGCGGGCCACGGTCTGCTGGTGTATCAGACAGGACATATCCTGCGAGGTGACGTACCGGAAGCCGTTGCGTGCGTAGTCGCTGACCTTGTCGCGTCCCTGCTGTCCGGAGCACGAAGGGTCCCAGATGGCAAATATGCCTCCGAATCCGCAGCATTCGTCGCGGCGCGTGGCATAGCCGATCTCGATGCCGTCCACCAGACGGAGCAGGTCGGCGCATTTGTCGAACGATGGAATCATCAGCTCCGTGGGGCGCGCCTCCATCAGATAACGAAGGGAATGGCAGCCGTTGTGGATGGCCACGCGGTGCGGAAAACAGGGATGGCCGGGAAGTTCGGTTATCTTGAGTACGTCGTGCAGAAATTCGACGGGATCATATACGGTGTTACGGAAATGCACCACTTCCGGCGTCTGTTCCACTTCGTCGAAATGGCAGCGGAACTGATCGGTGCAGATGCCCGACGGCACCACCACGTAATCGTAGCGACCGTCAGCCACAAACGGGACGGCCCCCTTTTCGAGCGTACATGAATGCTTCACATAGCCCATGTCGAGTTCCGGCAGGCCGCAGCAGGCCGCGCGGTTGATGAACTCCACGTCCAGCCCGAGCTTCCTGAGCAGTTCCCACGTGGAGATGGCCGCCTGCGGATAGATGGCGTCCATATAGCACGGAACGAAGAAACCGATTTTCATAACCTTGCAATTTAAGTTTACACCTTTGAGGTATAACAGCGCGCAAGGTTAATTGGTTTCATAAGATATAACCGGGAGGTATATCTTCATAAGATATTCGCCGCACAGCTGACGGTAGATAACCGTCAGTTGCCGTGGCGGCCGGAATCGAAGTGGGACAACAGCTTATCGGCAAAGACGGCGGAGGTGTTGTGTCTCAAGGCCGTGGCCCTGGTTGATTCACTGAGGTCGGGGTATGTGCGGTCGGTCAAGGCGCGTATGGCGCCTTCTAAGGTTACGGCGAAGCCTTTGGCGCTGATATCATCGGTCTTGAAACCGGAAATGCCGTCTTTTATCACATCGACGGCTGTGCCTAAATTGAACGACACAACGGGAGTGCCACACATGATGGATTGATTCACCATCGACGGTCCGGCGTCGTCGGTGGAAGGATTGAGGAATAACGAGGATTCACGATATGCCGTCACCAGCGTATCCAGATCGACATAGCCAAGACTGACCAATGCGATTTTTTTCTTTGCGAATTCTTCCTTTAAAGTTCTGTCGCCTATGGCCAACCAACAGATGCGTTCCGCAAGTTCCGCAGGGAGATGAGCCTGCAGGTATTCGGCGGCATATACGATGATGTCGGCGCCCTTGCGTTTGGCGTCACTGCTTCTGACAAGCAGCACGATATCCTTGCCGCAGGGTATGTTCAATCGCTGACGGTTTTCCGGCGACCTGTGCGGAGAAAATATGGTCTCGTCTATGATCATACCCATATTGAGTACTGTTCCCTCGTTAAAAAGCCGACTGGCCAAAGCCCTTTCTATCATCCAGGAGTTGCCCAGATAATATACCTGCATATTCGAATAATTCGATTCTTTCGTGAGATAATTGGTGTGAGAGCGGTCTTGCGGATCGTCACTCATCAGACAGGGACATCGTCCGCAGCCCGACTTGTATCCGGCACATGAGTTAAAATAGAAACATCCCCCGGTAATCGGAGCCATATCGACGGCAAAAATATAAACCGGTGCGTTGAATCGGTGAAACAGGGCCCGGAGAGAGGTGGAGTTCAGCATGTTCTGCCAGAACAATGTGACAATCAGGTCATATTCGGCTGTGGGTGGAATTGCCGCCAACAGAAGTTCCGGATTTATGGCCGGCGAACTCTCATCGGGATAGACGAAGCCTGATCCGGCGCTGAAAGAAGCCATCTTCCTCTTTTTAGAAAACCGGAATATGATGTTTTTGGCAATGCGCGCCATTGGGTGAAGTATATCCTTGACATGCCGGGCGAACCTGCCGACATTGTGTGTAATATCACCCGTGGCGCGAGGCGGTTGGGCCAGCACTGGAAAAACGGTGAAATCATTTTCCTGTGTTGACGGGTATAACGAAAGGAAATCCACCGTACATCCATTATCCTGCAGCGCCTTGACCATGCTTGCGCCTAACCCGGCCGAATGTTCGGGAGGTCTTGATGAAACTAACAGAACGCGCAATCCCTTGTATTTCATAGTTGTAATATGGTCGCGAGGCTGTTTCTCAGCTGAGGTAAAAATCATTGATGCAACCGATAATCTTATCGACGTCATGGTCCGACAGCTCATAATACATGGGGAGGCGGAGCAGGCAGTCGGCGTAGCGGTCGCAGTGGGGCAGGTCGAGTCCCACCACCTGCGTCTCGTCGTTGACGGTGCCGTCGAATTCCGTTACGGTGACGGTGTGAACGGCCTGACAGTTGTCGGGACGCGCCTCGGCGTGAGTGGTATAGAAGGGGCTCTTGTGCAGGCTGAGGTAATGGAACACCGACAGGATGCCGTTCTGCTTCAGATGCGCTATGAGTGCGGACCGTTCCTGAAGGGAGCGGCACACTATATAGAACATGTGGGCGTTGTTGGTGGCATAATCGGGGATATCCGGCAGCTCAAAGCATCCTTGTCGGGCCAGGTTCGAAAGGCCGGCATGGTAACGTTCCCATATCTCCTTGCGACGTGTCTGGATGGTGTCGAGGTTCTCTAACTGCGCCCACAGGAACGCCGAAATCAGTTCCGAGGGGAGGAACGACGAGCCGGTGTCGACCCAGCCATACTTGTTGACCTCGCCACGGAAGAATTCGGAGCGGTTGGTGCCTTTTTCCCAGATTATTTCCGAACGGCGCACGAATCGTTCGTCGTTGACGGCAAGCAGGCCGCCTTCGCCGGCTATGACGTTCTTGGTCTCATGGAACGAGAAGCATGCCAGGTGGCCAATGGATCCGAGCGCGCGTCCCTTGTAGTAGGAGTCGATGGCCTGTGCCGCGTCCTCCACCACCAGCAGGTCGTGACGGCGCGCTATGTCCATGATGCGGTCCATGTCGCAGGCCACGCCGGCGTAATGCACCGGAACTATTACCCTGGTGCGCTCGGTAATCAGCGCCTCTATCTTGTCCGGATCGATGTTGGGATTGTCCTTGCAGCTTTCGCAGAACACTATCCTGGCTCCCTGACGCACGAAAGCGAGCACCGTGGAGACAAAGGTATAGCTCGGGGCGATAACTTCATCGCCGGGCTTGATGTCGCACAGTATGGCCGCCATCTCGAGCGCGTCGGTGCACGAGGTGGTCATCAGGGCCTTGCGGAAGCCATAGTGTTCCTCGAAGAATCGCTGACATTTCTGAGTATAGGCTCCGTTGCCCGAAAGCTTGCCGCCATATACGGCCTGATATATGTAATGCGCTTCCTTGCCGGTGAGAAATGGCTTGTTAAATGGTATCATGGTGATTCTGAATGTTTAAATTACGGGATGTCCATACGTGGTAGACGTATGTGCGGGATTCGACTTTGAAACCATGGGTTTCGTAGAAACGGCAGGCCTCGGCATTGTCGGCCTGTGTGGTGACTTCCACCTTAAGTCCTGATTCATAGGCGAGGTTGATGACGGACTGTATCAGGGCGCTTCCTATGCCTTTGCCCCGGCAGGACGCGTCCGTTGCTATAAGTCCGATTGACAGCATGTCGTCCTTACGTCCGGCCGTGATCATGCCCAGTTCCTTGCCGGCCTGTCCGAATGCCAGCATATAGTCGGCAAACCGGCGTGAGACGGAATTGTCGATCCATAGACGGAACAGGCGCCTGAAGTCATGCTCGCTGATGTGAGGATCCACCTTATACCGGGAATGTCCGCCGGCCTGGCAACCCAATTCATACAGCACTTCGGAAGTCCGCAGCACGGATTCCACGGTTCGGTCCACGGGCCTAAAATGAGGTTCGGCGAGCACGTAGCTCAGTTTACGGTCGGCCAATACGGCGTCGAAACCATCCAGGGCCAGAGGCCGGGGGCTGAAAACGTATATAAGCTCGGAACCCCGGTCCTGAAGACGGGTTATCTCGTCGGCAACGGTGCGGTCGTCGGCATCCCGGATGTCGATGCGGGATACGCCGTAGCCGAAAAAACGGCTGTCCCAGTCCAGTTGCTCGGATGTCAGGGCCTTGTCTATCTGTTCCATATACCTGTTGCGGTTTTATTCAATAATTTGCGGGTCTGTATCACGCCGAACCACGATGTGCAGACCGTCTGCAGCACCACGGACACGACCATAAGGCCGTACAGTCCGTACCGGTCGCAGAAATAGCATCCCAAGGGTACGTACGAGACGCAGCACACGGTCGAGCAGATGACCTGCAGCCGCAGTTTGCCGAGTCCGGACAGGAGTTGCGTCCACAGGGTGCCCCACATGTTGAGCATCTGGAACAGATATGCCAGCAATGTGACCATGAGCGGAACCGTGACCATGTCCTTGATCCAGACCTTGTAAACCATAGGGGATATGATTACCATCGCGATGCCGGCGATGCCCAACAGCATCAGTGTCTGCATCAGGCGTTTCCTTGTGGATTTCATCCAGATGTAGTCGTTGTTGACCCTGGCTTCGGCAAAGGCGCTCCAGAATGGCGTGATGATGATGGTGAACACCATGGGCAGCACGTTGATGTATCGGTAGGCTATGTTGTAGACCGTCACTTCCTCCGGCCCGAGATAATGCGATATGATCAGGTTGTTGGTCTGATAGAAGGCGATGGACAGCACCGAGAGGAAGAAGAACATGATGCCGAGCGACATGATGTCCCTGGCGTAACTGAACCTTACATATTTTGGGGATGGCCTGTAATCGTTCAGCACGGTGCGGAATGTCCATATATTGGATGTGATTAGCACGAAGATGGAAGTGCCGCCCATGGCCATGGCGAGGTAGACGATGTTGCCTAGGGTGAATCGGGTGATGAGCAGCAGGACGACGCAAAGCAACGCCTGTGTCGCGGTGTCGAACGCTGACGCCAGCGCGGGTTTCTGCAATGCGTTCAGCAGAGTCCGGTTCAGGCCCAGTATGAACAGTACGCAGAAATTGGTGAGTGCGATAAGCACGGTGTACAGCAGCTCGCGTCCCGGCACGTCGCTGACGTTCAGGATGCTGTTCCAGTCAATGAAGAACGAGGCCGTCATGGCCAGGACCCATACCGACACCACGATGATGGTGATGATGGCGTAGGCCGTGCTTACCAGGCGGCGCGCCCGGACAGGCTGGTTGTTCTCTACGGCTTCGATAAACTTGTTGCGCAGGCCGTTGCCTATGCCTACGTCGAAGAAGCTGATCCATGCCACTAACGACGAGATTGTGAGCCAGATGCCGTATTCGTAACTCGACACGTAATTGATGGTCAGCGGTACGATCAGGAACGAGCAGATTATGCTGACGCCCCTGAGGGCAAACATGGAGACGATATTCTTCTTTGCCCTTACCGAACGTCCGCTTCCGCTGTTGATTAATCCGAGTATCTTGTTTGCGAATGACATCTATAGCAATAACGGTGTCGTAATGATAAAATTTTACAGTTGCCGGCAGCCGTATATATAGTTGCAGGCGATTTTTAATATAAAATGTGAATGGAATGTATTATATTTGCGGATAAATAGGTATGTGATGTCAAAGCCGCAGAGTATTCCTTTTTCACAGATGCAGAAGATATCCGCGTCGGGAGTGTTCGTGAAGCGTTTCGGGCAGTCGGGCCGGTTGCCGATGAAGCCGTATGCGCATCGCGACGATTACTATATACTTGCGCTTCTGACCGAAGGAAACGTTGCGGTAGAGATCGATTTCGAGCGGAAGGAACTGCAGGCAGGCGATATTCTGATAGTGTCGCCGTGGCAGGTGCATAACAGGCCGGAAGGCGAGTCATGGGACGCCGACGGCTGGATGCTGGCGTTTTCGCCTGAGATGCTGACGGAACAGGAAGCCGGAATAATAGAAGAATATTCCATATCACCCGCTCCGTTCAGTCCGGACGGCGCTGTCACGGACGATGTCGTGACGCTATGCTCGATGATGGACCGCAACAAAGAAAACAATGCGGTGTTCGGAGCACTTGCGGCAGCTGTCAAAAGCATAGTGCTGTCTACTCTAAACACCGACGGCACTATGGTCTCTGGACGGTATCGCGCCATAACCCTGAGACTGCGTAAACTCCTTGACATACATCTTGTTGTGGAGAAAAATCCGTCGGCATACGCCTCGATGATGAATATATCGGAAGTATATCTGAACGAGGCCGTGAAAGGCGCTACCGGACTGAGCGTCGGCGCTTATATCCGCAATATGGTAATGGTCCGGGCCAAGCGACAGTTGGCGTACACGTCGCTATCAGCTAAAGAAATAGCATACGCGTTGGGATATGAGGATTATACCTATTTTTCAAGACTGTTTGCAAAATGTACCGGTAAATCGCCGTCAGAATACCGCAAAAACCTTAAATAGTACAACTCTTGCCCTATCAAAGCCATTCCCGGTGATGCAGATTCAGTGTAAATTTGCATTGTAATAAAAAGAAAAAACATGACACCTGCGGAAAGATTGAGAGTGTGTGACAGGACACTGGGGATTGTGCTGATTGTGATGTTGGCTTCGGGCATACAGCTGGAGGCGACATCGGGACGGTATGCCTGGTCGGTATGGGCGCACATAGCGTTGGGAATTATACTGACCGTATTGTCGTTGCGGCACATATACCTGCATTACCGGTGGGTCAACTGGTTCGCCCTGTTTGCGAAGAACAAGAACACGGTGACGCGCGTGTTGTGGTGGGTTTTCCTACTGACGGCGGTCACCGGCATAATAGCGACGGTGGTATGGCTTGTGGGGCATGATCATTCGCCCATAGGAGCCATCCACGGCAAGATCGGTTTCCTGATGATACTCGCGGGTATCATCCATGCTGTCCGTCATAAACGCCGGCGCAACGCCGCCAGGCACAAGAAGTAGCAGTGAATATCAGATTGTAAAGCTGCCGACCGTTGGCCCTTAGAGTCCAAGCATGGCTGAAGGGGCTATTCCCAGAATCATACAAAGTGCACGCGCTATCCTTAGGGTCGGTTCAGAACGGCCCGAGATATAATCATTCACTCTTGACGGGCTGATTCCTATCTCGTCAGCAAGTTGTTTTTGGGTCATGCCCTTTTCCTGAATCGAAAGGCTTATAAGTTCACCGATAGTTGGTTTTGCAATAGGGTAATGGGCCTTTTCGTATGCCTCAACCACATCGGAGACAATAGTAAGTTCTACGGCATTTTTGTCGTAGGCAGGAGTGTCATCTGTCACGATAGGCAATAATTCCTCGATACGGTTTAAAGCGTATTCATATTGCTGTTCTGTAATTTCTCGGGACTCTTTATTGTCTGATGCCGAGATTTCAGTTACTTTTGCTTTCATACTTTGATTCTTAGATTGTTGAACAATTAATTTTGTCGTATTCGGCGTGAGTGCCGACGAAGCGGACGAAAATACGTCCTATGGTAAATTTTATGACGACTATCAGTCTATAATGGTTTCCCTTTATATCAAAGACATAATGCTGATTGCCAACATAATCGGTGGTAGGAAAATCTTCTCGTATCTGCGTAAGATTTTTCCATTGTCGTTGTTGGGCTATGTCGTACCAACGCTCCAATGCTATTCTTGAATCCTCGTTGCCGGGCAGTTCATAGAACTCTTTTATTTTTCTATGTGAAATGATGTGCATATAAAGCGACCGTAAAATTGAATGCAAAGGTATTAATAAATTTTGAAATACAAAATAAATAGTGAAATAAATTTTGTGTTTAAGAATTTTATTGAGCTTAATTGAACAGGCCGCGGGTCAGGACGACGGGGATGCCGAAGGTGCCGCGGGCTACTTTCATGTCGAGGTGCCGGCCGACACGTACCTTGTGGGCCTTGTCTGTGGAGATGGACACAGTGACGAGGTGGCCGTTGTCCAGGCGGATGTCGGCGTAATATGTGCGGTAGGTCTCGCCTGTGGGGATGTAACGGCCCTTGCGCACACGCCGGGTACGCTGGTGGGTGGTGTAGTATTTGCGTTCCACTACGGCCGGTACGGTAGTGGCCTTGTCGGCGTGGGCTCCCGCGGAATTGATGCAGTAGAATGTGCCGGCGAGGATAGGGGCCGTCAGGATCACCCATGTGGCCACGCGCAGCGGCACATTTTTGAAATCGATTACCTTAGGGAAGCGGTCGGCGCAAAGCCATGCCACAGGAAGCGACAATACCAGGCACACCGTGGCTACCAACCAGGGATTAACCATGGTGGTGGTGCGGCATACCATGAATACTCCTGCGCCGATCATGGCGAAAAAAATAAGCACACCCCGTAAAAGATATATCCAAACCTTGCCTTTCATTTTGTGGAACCGTTTATTTGCCTTATATTTGCAATCAGGTACTGAGTCCACTTTTTGAAGAACTCAGCCAAACAATAAACGGTTTCACTGTATCCAAAATTATGATACGAGTAGATAAAGACATTTGTCCGCACAATCATGTATGCCCGCTTATCAAGCTGTGTCCTGTCGACGCCATTACGCAGGATGCCGAGGGCTATCCTGTGATAGACTACGACCTCTGCATCGAATGCGGAACATGCGTAGAGAACTGCCCCAAGCACGCCATGAAGGTGTGGTGACCGCAGCATGAGGGGGCGTTTAAGGGCAATGTGGCGCGTGGCGCATTACGGCATCCTGCCATGTATAGTGGCCGGAGCCATCGTCATGGCCGGATGCGGGCGCCGGGATGGCGGTGAGCGCGCGTTCAACTCGGATCCGGTGACTCTGCCGTCGCTGACCTGTGTCGTGGCCGACCGCGACAGCGACGCGTTGCTGCTGGGGTCGATGGCCCCGATGTTTACCCGGCTGAACATAGCGGACGGTTCGCGTCAGGATTTCCCGCTTCCCGCCTTCAGCCGCGACACCAAGACCTACGACATACACCGGCTGACGGACAGCGAGTGGCTGGTGGCCAAGCGCAACTGCGGCCTGATATATGTGGCGTACGAGTACGGCCCGCGGGGCGCCCGCATCAGCCACACGGCCAGGGTGACGTCTCCGTTACGCCCGTTGCCGGCGAAAGGGTCGTCATTCTCCACATATTCCATCATCGATGCCGATTCGCTCATCGTGCTCGGCACATCCAACGGCATGATGTACCTGACACGCCGGGACGTGGCCCGGATGCGCACGGATTCGGTGGTGGAGGCGCGTCATGTCCGGCCGCTGGAGCACCTGCGTAAGAACCGGGTGCAGTTCGCGCAGGAGTCAATGTTTCTTCAGGGCGATTCCATCCTGACGGTTACTGACCATGGCATATATCGCGTGGCGTTGTCGGATTTTGCCGACCCGTCGGCCCGTTACGCCACGGTCAGCGAGGGGATGCGTTGCTGGAACGCGACGCTGAAGAACGATACGCTGGCCGTGATACATACGCCGGATCTGCCGGATCGTTCGCAACGCGAACTGGTGTTGTTTGACCGTGAGGGACGGATTCTGTCGCGCAGGTTTGTTCCGGTGTCGGCCAGCTGGACAGCGGTCTTCGCCGATTCCATCAGTACATTCGGCGCGGAAGGGGATTTCCTCTGTTTCCGGGCGGGAGCCTCTGTCGGGTCAAGATTATACTTCATACGCGGCGGGGAACTGCGCATGATTGACTCCGCACGCCCGGCAGACGCAGGATACGAGCGTGTGCGGTTCAGTGCCGGGCCGTTCGTGATAAGCGACCGGCAGGGCCTGTTCCGGATTAAGGATGACGGCAAAGCCCGGTTTCTTGGCGATGTGACGGGGGTGTCCGGCATACGCGGTATGACTGCCCACGGCAATACGGTGTATGTAGCCACTGCCGACGGCGTCTATTCCGTCAACGGCTCCGACCTGATGTTCTCCACTCCGCGCAAGGCCCGTATGGTGGAGAGCAACAACCCCGACAACGACCGTGTCGAGAGCGTTTACGCCATCGGCGACACCCTGCTGATAGGATCGCGCAATGGGTTGCATTACTTTCATAAAGGGCGGCGTCATGATTATGCGTTTCCCGAGCTCAAGGAACGGTATGAAAGTCCGTACGTGTGCGGCATCATGCGTGACGGCAAGGGACAGGTTCTGTTGAAAACGCTTAATGCCGGCACGTGGACCCTTAAGTCGCTGTCGGCCGACAATGCCGTCCGCTCGGCCGAGGACTTTCCTGTCGCCGGACTCCCGGACTTGCGTCTGAGCCGCGACGTTACAGGCTGGGCCGATATCAGGAAAGGCGTGACATTCGCTTTCATCCTTATACTGGCAGTGGCCGGAGCCGGGGCTATGCTGTATGTCGCCTCGCGTCGCCGCCACCGGCATGACATGAAGCGGATGCGACATCAGGTGGCACGCGTGAACAGGGATGTGGCCGAAGCCATAGCCAATGCCATAAACCGGCTGGAGGACAAACCGTATGCCGCGCCGTTCCGAAACAGACTCATGGAATGGAACGACCATATTATGTCGGCTTTTCAAGGCGAGACCTGGACGGAAACGCCCGAATCGCGCAAGGCATACAACGAGCTGGAAGCCTACTGCACCAGCTTGATAGGCAAGGCTCTGAACATAGCCAAGGCGCGTGCTGACAGGAAGTCAAGGGAAAAGAAACCAAAGGATGGGGATGGAACCGTAAAGCATACGTCCCACAGCAATCCTTTAGGCGTAGCCATGGATAATTTCTGCCGTGATATTTCCGGGTCGCGCCATCCGATGACAATGGATTTCTACGAACGGCTGGAATGGCTCACGTCTGCATGGGAAAAGCTGAATGCCAGAGCGTGTACGCTGCGGAACAGGCTGGCTGTAGAGCTGAAAAGTGCGGGAGCCGCGTGCCCCGACTTTATGTTCAAGGACGTAAAGGAATTGTGGAACGTATGGGTAGCACCGTGGGCGGTAAAGACAAGTTGCTCGTCCATAACGGAAGGACCGCTCAGATATAACACAATGAAGGACCCCAAGCTGCACACCATTCTGCTGACTGCCGCCAGTTTCTTCGGGTGCGACTCTCCTCAGCTTGACATCAAGATGCCCGACAAGGCAAAGATGAAGGAAAAATGCCGCAGCATGGTCAATCTGCCTAAGAACAGGAACGATCTGGAACATCTCGGAACGGTGTATAAGTATTGGGCTCAACAGGTGTCGGCCGGCGTGGCCGATGACTCCGCGTTGCCTGAATGCGAGGCCGACCTGCTGTGGATGATACACATAAGGGACGTGTATATCAACGAAAACGGGTCAGCCACCGATTCCACCGACGGGAAATCGATAGCTGACGTAGTGATCAGGACCCTTAAATAAAGTGATAATTGTAAGTCGCGGCACAGCAGGCGCCTTCTTTCTGCGCAAGGCGTTTCGTTTCGTTGTATCAGTAGGCGTATGCGTCGGTGTCGCTATCGTCGAAGGTGGGCTGTGTGTACCCGTCCCGGTCGGGATCATCGCCGTTTTTATCGCGACGTACCTCTGAGCCGTCATTGCGGTAAAAATGCATTATGTCCACATTGGAGCGATTGCCCTGGAACGGTTCAAGGGTTAGCCGGGTGAATCCATCGGAATAGTCGCATATTTTCGGGATGTATATGTACCCCTTTTCGTTGCGGAGTCCATAAACTTTGGTTACGGGCCGTGAATTGTCATAGCGGCCGATACTGCCCACCATATCAAAATGAAACGAATCCTTACCCGTTTTCTCTACCTTGCGCGTGATCCAATAGGTCATGGGCGAACGTAGTTCCACTCCCGATTCCGTGTACTCGGGCCTGTAACCACCTGGGCCTGAGGGACAGATGCCGATAAACATCAGCATCAGGAAGGCCGCCGTGCAATATTCAGCGAATGTTATCTCCGATATCAGGGTAAACACCACGAATATGCCTGTCAGAATCCACGCCACCGTCTTCATGTCAGGCAAGTCGAGGATGACGCACAGCCACATCAATGTGCAGAGAATGACGCCAATCCAGAACATGATGTGTTTCACTGTGAGATAAGCAAATTCATTAGAAGTGTCATACGAATATGACCCGTAATTGGTGCGTGGTCCCGCTATCCAGTCATACCGGAACGGCAGGATGAGCATACTGATTGCGAACAAAGCGCAAATGATGATAAATCCGTTCATAGCTCTTGATTTTTAAGTGGAACAATATGGTTAATTCACTGATGTTTGGCTGATAATCCGAACATCTTTCGACGGCAAAAATAAAGCACTTTTTGGGGATTTGCAAGAGCCGGACGGGCATGGTGCGGCAGCCCCCGAAATGGGTAGGGGCTACCCTGTGCGGGGAAATCCTCCCCGTTCTGTTAAGCGCATATAGACAATAAGTTACGGACTTGGGCGATTGGCTTTGGCGCAGGAAAATCTTGGTGTTTTTTTAGATTGAATCAGCACATTTTTTTAAGGATATGTCAGGGCAAGGAACTGACGAAAGAAGGGCTGCGTCCGAAAATGAACGCAGCCCTGCATACATATAGTTGATTCAGAAGTATCAGCGGACAATCACCTTGCGGACGGTGTCGCCCTGTCGGCGTATCAGGATTTGTCCGCTTGCGGGACGGGTGACGCGCAAACCTGTGACGGTGTAATACTCGGCGTCGGGACCGTCCATATCAGGATTGATCGAGTCCACGCCACTGTCTTCGGGCACTACGGTCAGGGTGTAGGTGACTGAGTAGTCGCCGCACGTGGCGGTGAGGGTAGCTTCGCCCGGTTGCTCGGCCTTGGCCGGAACGGCCTCCGATCCCGAAACGGCGAGCAGACCGGTTGCGGTCCATTTCACGCCCTCCAGTTCGGCGAGTGCGACAGGAGCCGTGACAAGGTCGGGCGTGTCGTTCTCGGCCAGCGTATAGCAGGCGGCGTAAGCCTTGGCTGCGTCAAGATCCTCCATGCCTGACAGTCGGGGCAGGCAGTTGGCGGTGTAGATGAACGCGGATGTGCCGTCCTGACGTGCCAGGAGTGATTTATCGCTCATCAGTGTGGCGTATGATGTACGTACCACGCCGGCCGCGTCATCTTGCGGCAGCGCGGTGAACGCATCGGGATAGTATGCCTTGTCGATTCCGGCGCGGTAGTCGGGGAACGAGGATGCCACCTTTCCGGTGTCGCGTAGAGGCGTGCCGACGATATGTCCGGCGCGGTCTGTTATGGTTTCGGTCACGGCATCTTTCAGCTGGACGATGTCGCCGAGGCTGAAGCTGCGGCGTATCATCATGTCGTCGCCCGAACCGCTGATGCCGCCCACACCGCTCACGCCCGTGACTGTGCCCACGTTATACGAGTCGCTGACCACGGTGGCCTGCGTGGTGATTCCGGAAGCATAGCCCGTGCCTATATCCTGTGTGGAGGTGATATCGCCGGCGTTGAAGCAGCGGGCCACAAACGCTACGTCGGACGATCCTGAGATGGCACCTGTCATGGCCAGGATGCCTGCGGCACGCGACGAGGCCTTGATGTTGCCGAGGTTGTAGCAGTCGTCGATCTCGCCGGCTACAAGTGCCTGGGCGGCGATTCCGCCGGCCATGGACATGGGGATGGTGATGTCGGCGAGGTTATAGCAGTCGTGTATCTCCGAAGCCCATCCTACCTGACCGACGATGCCTCCGGCGGCGGAGACGGCAGTCTCAACAGAGCCTTCGTTATGGCAGCCGCGCACCACGGCGATACCTATATCCTCCGAATTCTTGGAGCCGGTGACGCCCACGATGCCGCCGGCATACATCCATGCGGTGTAGGCGATGCCGTAGTTGTGGCAGTCCTCGACCAGCGAGCTGGTGCCGCTATGGCCCACGATGCCGCCGGCGCAGGGATTCTTGACGGCAAACGCACCGCCATAGTTGGAACAGCCACGGATGGTGCCGGAGAACATGCCGGCCACGCCGCCCGCGTACACATTGACATAGTCGTAGGAGACCTCGCCGGTGGAGGGATTCACATTCTCCTGACGGTCGGCCATTGCGGCGATGTAGCCACGGTTGACGCAATCGGTGAGCCGGGGAGTGGCGGCGTTGATGTCGGTGCCTCCGACGATGCCGCCCACATAGCGGTCGCCACGGATGCCGTAGGTGAGGTTACGATCCTCGTCGATGACTCCGGCGTTGTTGACGCATCCGGATATGTCGGCCTGCGGCGTGGCGAAACCTACGACTCCGCCGGCGTAATAGCCACGGTATGGAGCACGGTTGAAACTGATGGGCGGCAGGTCGGTCTTGAATTCGGAGGCGATGACCGTGACGTCGGTGGCGACATTGATCTTGCTTATCTTGCCGCCGGCCTCACCGGCCAGCGCGCCCGAACGTCCGTGCGAGGCGAAATAGGACGAGGCTATGGTCATGTCGCTGACATCGGAATGCTGACCTAACAGCGCGAACAGTCCGGCATGGCTCGAGGCTTCCTCGCCGGTCTGTATCTTTACGCCTTTGACGGTATGGCCTGCACCGTCGAACTTACCCTCGAAGGGGAGCTGGGGCGAGCCAATCTGATGGAATTCCTGATCCGTAAAGTCTATGTCGGCGCCAAGACGCGTCACGGTGCCCATATAGTTGTACTTGTTGTCGGCCATGGAGGCTACGAGGGCGTTCCATTCAGCCACGGTGGAGATCAGGAATGAATCTTCGGCAGTGCCCGAGCCGGGGATGGGGAAAGGTATTTTCTTCAATACCATCGAGCGGGTATACACGTCGCCGCACGCGAGGGTCAGGGTGGCCGAGGTGGTCTCGGTCACGGCCGAGCTGACCACCGAACCGTTCTCGATGCGGAAGGCATCGGAGCCTGAGATGGAGGCGGTGAGGGGCATGGCCGTGTTGATGGCGGCCGGGAAGATCATGTTGTCGATGTTCTGGCCGGTGCCGAACAGGACGTAGGTGGCCGATGCGGCTTTCACGGTCTCATCGTCGGCGAAGGCGGAGGGTACGGGATAGAAACCCTGTCGGGCGGTCCAGCGGTCGTTGCGCAGAGCCTCGGGCAGTTCCTCGGTGGTGAGGTCGGTGGTGGCGGTTGCGGTCATGCCGTCGGACGACTGGCCGGGGAAGGGGGAGAGGGGCGAATACTGAGTGTCAAAGTAATTGCCCGTGAACTTGGCGTCTCCGATGCGGGGCGTGTAGCCTGCGACGGCACCGATCTTAGAGGAACCGGTTGTGCTGCTGTCCACCACGATGCCGGCATTGACGCTGGTGGTGATGTTGCCGCGCCATGCGCTCGAGACCTCGCCGGCGATTCCGCCTGCAACGTCCTCGGCAGTGACGGTGGCAAGATTGAGGCAGTTCGTGACTTCGCCCGACATGGAGCCGATGATGCCGCCGGCCGTATCATGCGTGTTGTCGGAGGCCGCGTAGGTGGCGCCTGCGGTCACGTCAGCGAGGTTGACGCAACCGGTCACGACTGCGTAGCCGTTGGCCACGATGCCGCCCACGGTGCGTTCTCCTAAGATTCTGCCGGAAACGCGGCAGTTTTCAATCAGAAGTACGTCTTGGTCCGAGACAGGTTTGGTGATGGAGCATCCCAAGATGCCTCCGGCCCATTCGTTGTATGCGGTAAGGCGTCCGTCGAACGAGCAGTTGCTGATGGTGGCGTACTGGTCGGCCAGACCGGCAATGCCGCCCACATACTGGCTGGCGTCCATTTCTGCGTTCCTGATATGCAGGTTGCGTACGGAAGCCCCGTTGCCGAGGTTGCCTATGAATCCCACGGCATTGCGCGACGGGGCGGTCTTGTCGGCATAGCTCAGCGGCTTCCCGTCGGCGTCAAGGCTTACACCATGGATGGTGATGTTGCTGACGGTGTGACCGTTGCCGTCGATGTGGCCGCTGAAGTAGTATTTCTCGATGGGACGGTACTTGGTGGTATAGATTGCGCTGGCGATGCCGCCGAAATCGGTGCCCGTCATGTCGAGGTCGGCCGTAATCCTGAAGTATGTGTTGGGATAATGCTCGGGTGCTTCTTCATCTGAGGTGACTTTGGCCAATGTCACGAGGTCAGCCGGCTTGGAAATAAGGAACGGATCGGCCTGTGTTCCGGCGCCGGCGAACAGCACCGGCTTCTGAGCCAGCAGATATATCTGTTTGAAATCACCGGCGGTGAGGGTGGCCAGGGCGGTGCGGCGTTCACCCTGCGGGTCGAGCGTCGTGACCGATGTGGCGTCGCTGCCGAGACTGAACCATTCGGTTTCGGAGAGAGACATGGTGATTCCCGTTATTGCCGTGGATACGGTGGCGGTGCCGTGGAAATCATCGACCGTCTGGCCTTCGGGAAGAAGAAGATATACCGAGGCCGGAATCTTCTGAGGCTCGGCGGCCAGTTTCTTAAGCGTGGGATACATCCCGTCCCGGAACGACCAGTATTCAGGATCAAGGCCCTCGATTGCGTTGCCGGAAGTGAGTTCCGTGGTGGACATGCCGGTGACTCCGGCGTAAGGCGCACCTCCTACGGCAGCTGCGCCACGGAGGGATATATCGTAGAATACGTTCTCGAAAGTGCCTGTCTGAGAGGAAGTGGCGGAAGAAGCGCCGCGTCCGGCCACGGCACCGGTGGTTTTCGGGTCGTCGCCGGCGGCGTAACCCCAGCATACGCAGCTGTTCACGCCCTTGTTGACGGTCTCGGTCTTCTTGCCGGAGTTATAGCCGCAGATGGCACCTACAAATCCCGTATGACCAATCACGGGGACTCCTGTGGCACAGTTTTCAATCAGTCCGGAGTTGGAGCCGGCGATGCCGCCCACGTTCTGGCCCCATTTAATGGTGGAGGTTCCTGTGTATTCAATCCACTGGCCGACTTTGACCTGGCCGGTGACGGCGCAACCGGTTATGGAGCCGGAATTGGAACCGGCTATGCCCCCTATGTTCTGGCCGGCCGAGGTGGACTGTGAGGTTTGTTGGTCGCTCCAGTTGCCGCCTTGGACTGTTCCGGCCATCAGACAGTCGGCTACGATGCCGTTGCTCCCTAAGTCGCCGATGATGCCTCCGCATTTGGATATTTCCTTAAGAGTGCCGTAGAAGGCGCAGCTACGGATGGTCGAGGGGTCGGCAGTAGCGCTTGCTGAGGATCCGGCAATACCTCCGGCCGCAGAATTATACGACTCTATGGTGGCGTATGACACGACGTTCTCGACGGTGGATTTCTTGAACATCTTGCCGGCCACGGTGCCGCAGTCGCCATACGAGCTGATGTAGCATGATGAATCGAATGTAAGGTTCCTGACGGATGCGGCTGTGGTCATGGCCGATTTGCCGAGATTGCCCACGAAGCCGACCCATTTGCGCGAGCCATCCTTATTGGAACTGAGAACCTTGCCGGTATTCGCATCGAACCTGGCCCCCTCGAGGCGCATATTGGAGATGCGGTGGCCGTCGCCGTCGATGTTGCCGCCGAAGTAGCAGTTGACGTTGCAGGCATAGCCGTCGGCGGCCACTGCTATGCCTCGGAAACCGCTGTCGGCCAGGTCAAGGTCGGCGGTAATCTTGAAATACTTGCCGTCGTAATGGCTCACGTTGGCGGCGGTGATGGTGGTTCCCGACGTCGGTTTGTTGCAGGCGTCGGCAATCTCCACAAGGTCGGCCGCCGTCTGGATAAGCCAGGGGTCGGCCTCCGTGCCGGAGCCGGACAGCGACAGAGCCTTATCTGCCCCGTACAAAGCTACGGGCCAAAGAAGGAGCGTCAGGATTGTCAGATAAAACTTTTTCATAATAATACTAAGATTTGCTAAAATAGTATGTAAAATTATGAAAAAATCTTAAAAGGAAGTGCTGTTTGAAGTGAATTTACAACAAATGAATACCCAACCTATAACATCAATATACTTTTTGCGCGATTCTGTGCGCGGCCGGCTACAGTCAGTGATACTGTCAGCGTTTGGTGGCGTAGATCATGAAGGTGACGGCTACGATGGCGATGGAAATGCCGGCGACGATGCCGGGGGTGAGCGGTTCGCCGAAGGCGACGGCGCCCACGAGGATGGCGGTGATGGGCTCGAACACCTCAAGGATGGAGGCCTTGGTGGCGCCGATGTTCCTGGTGGCCACGGCCAGCGTGGCAGTGGACACGATGGTGGGGAGCACGGCCAGCCCTATAAGGCTGAGTATGGCACGGGCATTGTCTAAATGAGCCGTCAGCGAGTTGCCGGACCAGGCCGCTATGCCGAGGAACACGAAGGCTCCGACGGTCAGGACGTAAAACGTGAGCAATGTATCGGAAATGTCGGCTATTCGCTTGTTGTGGTTGATTATCACCATGAATATGGCGTATGCCAGTGCTGATGCGATGGCGAGCCATACACCGCGGGCGTCAATGGCTCCGCCGTCGTCTCCCCCGGTCATGATCACCACTCCGGCAAAAGTGGCCGCTATGGCCAGCCATACCGGCCAGGAGGGCGTCTTGCCTAAGAATACCATGATTATGGCTACGAATACCGGAGCGAGGAACACTAAGGTAGTGGCCAGTCCCGAGGCGACATAACGGTATGCCATGAACAGGAACAGGCTGCTGGAGGTATATAGGAGGCCCGTGATGATAAGAACGCCGAGTTGCCGGAGATCGACCTTGAAATTCTGTCGGCGCAGCAGCAGCCAGCCGCCGAGCAGCACTACCGCGATGGCGTAGCGGAAAAACAATACGGACTGCACGGCCGCACCGGCCATGAGCAGCGGCATGGCGAACAGCGGATTGAGACCGTAAGTCACACCCGTAATGATACCCGCCGGATAACCGATCAGCGCCTGTTTGCTAAGTTTCATAGGTTGTCTAAAAGAATTGCTAATTGAACCAACGAACAACCCCGCCAACTTATTTCATGAGGACAAATATGTAATTATTCAATAATAGTGGCCCGGGAACCGTTAAAAGCATATCAAAGAATAGGATATGGAAATAAAGAAGTGGGAGATAGTAAGTTCGGAGTATAAGCTGCGGAGTCCGTGGGTGAACGTGAGGCGTGATGTGTGCCGGCTGCCGACGGGGGTGATAAATCCGGAATACTATATATTCGAATTGCCTACATGGGTGAACATCATAGCGATAACCCGCGAGGGAAAGTTTGTCATGGTGGAGCAATACCGTCACGGACTGCGCGACGTCTACACCGAGATTGTGGGTGGCGCCATGGAGGAGGGGGAGACCTGCCTGGAGGCTGCCAGGCGGGAACTACTCGAAGAATCCGGCTACGGCAACGGGACGTGGCGGGAGTTTATGACGATATCCCAGAATCCCGGTAATTCAGACAACCTTACCCATGTATTTTTAGCCACGGACGTGGAACGGATATCGGATCAGCATCTTGACGCCACCGAGGACATCAAGGTGCGTCTGCTGACCGAACAGGAGGTTTACCGCATCCTCGCCGATGACGAGATGAAGCAGGCGCTGATGGCCGCCCCGCTCTGGAAATATTTCGCCCTGAAGGCCCAGGGACGCCTCCCGGAATGAGAGCTGAATAAAAGATGACAGTCGCGTGGGTTTCACGCAGTGAGAATAAGAAATCCGGGGCTGTGCGAATGAGCACAGCCCCGGATTGTATCATGGATATTCGGGATTATTTCACGAGGATCCTGCGGGAGCTGTCGGCATCAACCACGATGTAGACACCGGGCACGATGTCACGGGTGGAGACGGGTATGCCCTGCAGGTTGTAGACTTTGGCTTTCTTAAGGTCATCGATGCTTACAGCCTTAATGCCGCTGTGCGTGAGCAAAACCTCGACCTCGTTGCTGACACGCGCTGCGCCGTGATTGTAAACAGGCACTACGGAGTAACGGAACGTGTAGCTGCCGGGTTCGTCAGAAGTGGCCAGAGGAGTATCCGAGTATGAGGTTCCGGTTACAATCTCATCGGTGATCTGCTTGCCGTTGCGGAAGACATGATACCCTGTTACGGCGAGATCAAGCGGAATCTCGGGAGCCGCCTCGTAAGTCACGTCGTCAATCAAGAGTGCCAGCGTATCATCGCTGTCGTGATGGATGGCGAAATATTTCGCGCCTTCCGGCAATGGGGCCTTGAACTCGGTCCAGACCTCAGGCACTTCGCCGCTGGCGGGATAGTTCTGCACCTCGACTGTCTGTGTGAAGCAGTCGCGGGTATTGCCTGTGGTGGAGTAAAGCACCCGGAATGATTCGGGCCATGCCGACATCATGCTTTTGGCCCAGAACGATAAGGTCTGTGCATTGCCCGACAGCTCGGGAGATATAAGCCAGTTGTCGTTCTGTGACTGGGCGCTGGGGGCCATCATGAACGAGTCGCCGCTGTGGGTCTCGGCATCCGGCTGATACTGCTCGGGAATCTGAGCCAGCTTCGTATTGAACAGCTGGAAGGCCATGGGCTGAGTCTGGAAGGGGTTGTACAGTTCGCGGAATATGTTGTAGGTCTTCTGTTTGTCGCCGTCGTAGACGGTCCAGCCTCCGGCACCGGTGATGGACATCGGAGTGTAGTCCTCGCATTCGAAATCCTCAGTGACAGTCTTCGGACCGGGCAGATTGTCAAGTTCCGGAGCGGACCATGTCAGGCTGACGGATTCCTTGTCGGTATTGGCTGCAAGGTCGGTGACGGTAGGGAATTCATTGAATTTCACAGTCACGGTAGACGATAGGGAGTTGTTATGCTCCACGGCGTCACCATCGTATACGACCTTAGCCGATACTTCGATCAGGTCGGTGGCATTGAGGGCTACCGGCAGTTCGGCCGAGACTATTCTTATTTCGTTTGCAGAGATGGCCGACAGCGAGTTTTCGGCAACAGTCTCTCCGTTGATGCACCAAGCCAGCGTTGCCTCGGCGGCGTCAGCCGTGCCGGTATTCTCCACGCGGACCGTTACGGGCATTTTCTCGCCGGCCTTGACTGATTCGGGTACGTCCAGTCCGCGCACGGCCACATCCTTCTCGACAAGATCGTGGATGGAGATATGGTCCAGCGGTACGCTCCACATCTCAGTGTCGGTGTTGTCGGTGGCTGTAAGGCGCAATGCCACACGCACGGTGCCATCGGCCTTGAAGTTGTCGAGGGACACGCGACAGAGGGTCCAGTCGTCGGTCGGAGCGTCCTTGAGGGCGATGGTCCGCAACGGAGAGAACTCATCCTCTCCACGTGCGGCCATGATGTCAAGAGTGCTTCCTTTGCCCTGATACCATACGTCGAGCACGGGATTCTTGGTCTTAGACAGGTCTACGCGCACCGACTGCAGGCCCCACATCACATCGGTCTCTATAGGCATCCAGAAGAAGAAGCCGTTGTCTGCGTCCTGCGATTTCAGAGGCTTGGGCGCCTCGGGATCTTCGGGGTCGAGCAGCGACTCGAAGTAAGAGTCGTCGACCGTACCGTAATCCTGTCCGTTGTACGATGTCTTGGGATCAAGCACCCATACCTTGTCATAATAGCCGTCCGTGAAAGATTCCATGAACGGAGCCTGGTCAGGTTTGCCTACCACTACGATGTTGGACGATGTGTCGAGCGAATACAAGTCGCCGTTGCCTGCGGTGACCTGATAAGCCACGAAGTCCTGAGCCTCGAGGTCGGAGTAATCGAAGGTATATGATGTGGAACCCTTCACCTCGGCGATGGCCGGATCATAGTAGGATCCGAAGGCATCGAAGATGTAGTAGGTCAGAGCTGAAGGATCGACATAGCCGCCCTCATGCTCGCCCTCAGTGACGGCGTCCCATGTCAACGTGGCCTTCGTGTAATCAGCCGAGGGCGTCAGTTTCACGTTCTCAGGGGCTTTAGGAGTGTCGGGGCCGCACCAGATGTTCTTGTATTCCACTTTCTCGCCGGGGGTGTCGCCCACGTATGCAACGGCGGTGAAGCGGTTGTTGATGCCGGCGTACATTTCCACTTCGCATGGGATGGTCTGTCCGGGCTGAACGTCGGTGTATTCAAACTTGTCCACCTCCCATCGCGAGGTAATCAGCACCTTGGATATCTCAGTCAGGTCGGCACCCGATACGGTCTTGGTTGGGGCCACGTATGTCACCGTTGCCTTCAGCTCGCCCTGGGGCGCGAGTGTCCAGCTGAGCTGTCCCGCAGCCGGCGGATCGACAGGAGGCGCAACCGTACCTGCTTTCATACCGACATTGGCAAGTTTGAGCGTGCCTTTCTGTTCCTTGGTCGTGGTGCAGTGGAAACCTACGTAGTAATAGCCTTCCTCATCGATAGTCACGCCATACTCGTATGTCTTGAAGTCTTTCTGGCTCTGGGTCAATGGAGCTACTATCTGAGTGGTAAGGCCTTCGACGGTAGGTGCTTTGCCGATACTTGCATCCATGGAGACGGACGGTGTGCCGCTTCCCATTATGCCGATCTGGAACGAGAGGACGTAGCTGCCGGCGGGCAGATGGATGGGTACTGTTATGAGCCAGTCGTCATTGGCATCAACGTTGTCAGCGTTCGGCACCATACAGGCGGCATAGCCGTTCACAGTGCCGTATTGCCATTTGCGATTGTCACCATTGACATTGATGGAGGTGTAGTTCTTTACTTCGGTGCCACCTTTGCCCAAGTCATGGGTGAAAGGCACCTCTACGGTGTTGGCCGGCGCCTCTTTGGTCATGGGAATCTGAGCCTGCGCGGCGGTCACCTGCTGACGCGGAGCCCGCATCTGTCTGACGGCACCCTGCGACGTGACATGCGTCGTACGTTCCGGCACCGCCGCCGTCGCCACGGAGGACAGCGTCAGCAATCCGGATGAAATCAGTAATAATGTTCTCATACGCATAATATTATGTTGTTTCAATCTGCAAATTATCGGGTGTGCTTCTTCAGTCGCGATAATGCTTATTATTGTGCTTATTATTGTGGATAATCCCGATAACTCCAAAATTAATAAAAATAATTGGAATATCAATAAATTGTTTGTAATTTAGACGCGAAAAACCATTGCGCGCCGATTTGCCTTGACCGGCGCGGTGCGGGCCGGTCAATCCGGCCCCGGAAAACCTTAAATGCTACATACCATGGAAAAGAGTCTCAGATTGTCAAAAAACGAAGTGACGGCATGGCTGGGCAAGCATCCGGCCGACTTCACGCGCGAGGACATAGTGCGCTTCATCACCGAGAATGACGTGGAGATGGTCAACTTCATGTATCCGGCCGCCGACGGCCGGCTCAAGACACTGAATTTCGTAATCAATTCGCTGGAATACCTGGAAACCATACTGACTCTGGGCGAGCGTGTGGACGGTTCGTCGCTGTTCCCCTTTATCAGCGCGGGCGAGTCGGACCTGTATGTGGTGCCTCGTTACCGCACGGCGTTCGTCGACCCGTTCGCGCCGGTAAAGACACTTACTATGCTGTGCTCGTTTTTCGACAAGAACGGGCGTCCGCTGGAGTCGTCGCCCGAGCTTACGCTCGACAAGGCCTGCCGACGCTTTACGGAGCTGACCGGCCTGGAGTTCCATGCCATGGGCGAACTGGAGTTCTATGTCATAGCGCCGGATCCGGGCACGTTCCCGGCCACTGACCAGCGGGGATACCACGAGAGCGCTCCGTTCGCCAAGTTCAACGACTTCCGTACGTTGTGCATGAGTTACATAGCCCGCACAGGCGGCCGGATAAAGTACGGCCATTCGGAGGTGGGCAATTTCACCCTTGACGGCATGGTGTACGAGCAGAACGAGATAGAGTTCCTGCCGGTGGACGCGCGCGAGGCGGCCGAACAACTGCTGATAGCCAAGTGGGTGATTCGCAACCTGGCTGCCAAGATGGATCTTGACGTGACCTTCGCGCCGAAGATCACGATAGGGAAAGCGGGCTCGGGTCTGCACATACACATGCGTTTCATGAATCCTGACGGCACCACGGCGATGCTGAACGCCGACCGCACGCTGTCGGACGCGGCGCGTCGCGGCATAGCGGGCATCATGGACCTGGCGCCGGCGCTGACAGCCTTCGGCAACACGAACCCGACCAGCTATTTCCGTCTGGTGCCGCATCAGGAGGCGCCGACCAACGTGTGCTGGGGCGACCGCAACCGTTCGGTATTGGTGCGTGTGCCGTTGGGCTGGACTTCGGGCCGCGACCTATGTGCCGAGGCCAATCCGGGCGACTCGACGCCGGCCGAGGTGGACGCCTCGCGCAAGCAGACGTTCGAGATTCGTTCTGCCGACGGATCGGCCGACATATACCAGCTGTTAGCCGGCCTGGCCGTGGCGGTGCGGCACGGTTTCGAGATGCCCGACGCGCTGGAGATGGCCGCGCGTACGTATGTGGACGTGAACATCCATTCGGAGGAGAATGCCGAGCGGCTTAAGTCGTTGGACACGTTGCCCGTATCGTGCCATGAGTCGGCCGGGTGTCTGGAACAACGGTCCGATGTGTTTCAGGAGAAAGGGGTGTTCTCGCCGGCCATGATACAGGGCGTGTGCGACCGGCTGCGCGCTCAGGACGACCGCGACGCCCGGGCGGCGCTGCAGGATGCCGACAAAATGCTGCGCATGGTCAAGACGCATTTCCACTGCGGCTGACCGGTACAACCGCCATACGGCCCACATATACGGCTGACATAATGCAGCTGACACATACAAGGCTCCTCTGTGATGACAGGGGAGCTGATTCTTTCTGCAACAGATGCTCAGGAACAGGATGCTCAGGAGCAGAATGTAATTTTTTTTGCATATTTTTTTGTGATTATTTGGTAATTGATGAATTGCGTCTTAAATTTGCCGATGAATTTTTAAGGAAGGATGCCGTGGCGGAGTTAAATCCAGCCAGGCGCCATCACCTAAATAACTAACCAATTATGCATCAAAATTCCAAACTGCTGTCGGCAGGCATTCTCATGCTTGCGGCTTCGGTATTGCCCGGGGTCAAGGCTGAAGCGGCCAACGACAACACAGCCTATGGAATTCTGGCTTTCAGCGACGAGCAATCGGGTCTGACCAACAATGTGGTGACATTCGATCTTGTGAGCGATGCGGAGCCGGTTTTCAAGCGTGCCGTCGCTTACTATGACACGTCTACGGCGGGTGCGTATGGTGACGGATATTATTATATCGCCACCTCGCAGCCATCGGGAAGCGCGGAAGTCCCCAAAACATTGGTAAGGGTCAGTCTCGACGACGGGGCGACAGAGACGGTGGGCAACCTCACGGGCTACACCCGTCTTATCAACGACATGACCTACGACTGGTCGACATCGACGATGTATGCCATATCAAGGGTGGACGAGACCTACTCGGCCTTGTATTCAATCAGTCTGACCGATGCCCGATCGACACGCATCGCCACACTCGACAGGAAATTCTTTACTCTGGCAGCGTCATATTCGGGCCAACTTTACGCCATAAGTTTTGCCGGAGATTTCTGCCGTATCAACAAGACCACGGGCGAGGTGACGGTTGTAGGAAGCACCGGCCAGCATCCGGAGAAGTTCCAGAGCATGGAGTTCGACCACGCCACGCGCACGCTGTGGTGGATAGCCTCCACCAGAGTGATGAACGAGGGCGGCTCCATCGAGGTGCCGGAGAGTTTTGTGGCCACGATCGACCCGGCAACCGGAGCGGTAACCCGTCATCAGGAGTTTGGCGACAATCAGCTTGCAGGGCTCTATATTCCGTCGTTCGCGGCCGCGGACAACTGTCCTGCTCCCGTAACCGGCGCGACAGTCACGGCCGCGGAGGGAGGCGAGGCGCAGGCAACGCTGTCATGGGTGAATCCCACCAAGACATTCGGCGGCGACGTGCTGAAAGACATTACGCGTGTCGAGATTCTCCGTGACGGCAAGACCGTGGGATCCGTGACTTCAGCCGAGCCGGGGGGCCGCTCGTCATACACCGACGTAATCGGCGGAGACAAAGGAAGTAACCATACATGGCGCATCATAGCATATAACAACAACGGCCCGGGTGCCGCAGTGGAGGTGTCCGCGTTCGTAGGACGCGACGCGCCTGCCGCCGTCAGCGCCGTCAATGTGGAGAAACTGGGTCCCAACGCCGCTCGCGTATACTGGGACGCCGTGACCACAGGAGTGAACGGCGGCTGGACCGATGCGGACGGCATGCTTTACGACGTGGTGCGCAACCCCGGCGCGACCACCGTTGCCAGGGATCTTGCCGCCACCGAATGGATGGAACCGGGAGTGGAGACCTCGGGCACATGGACTTACAGCGTTACGGCCCACAACGGCATCGGCACGTCCGCGGCTACTGTCAGCGATCCCGTGGTACTCGGCCCGAAGTTAACAGTGCCATACGTATGCGACTTCGACGACCTGGGCCAGTGGACAGCCGTAGACCGCAACGAGAATGCCGACGGACAGCCAGTAGGCGACGGCAACACCTGGACCTATTACAACCTCGCATGGGCAAAGGCTTCGGGCGCATATATAATGACTTCCAGCCATCCTGCCGACGACTGGCTGGTGAGCAACGAGATGGAACTCGAACCCAACTCGACCTACAAGGTAAGACTCCGCTATCTGTCGATGGGAACCCACCCCCTTAAGGTCTGTCTGCTGAAAGACGGCGATGTCACCGCTCCGATTCAGGAAATAACCACACTTGATCTGGGGAGGGTGAATGCCCTGGATACAAAGGAATTTACGTTTGCCACCGGAGAGACTACGGGGGACTGTAATTTTGCATTCCATGATTCAGCGGCTCAAGGCAGCTCGTATCTTCTGATAGACCGTATCGAGATCGAGAAGGTCGTGGACCGCAATCTTGTGGCTTCATTGATTCGCGGCAATGCCAAGCCTGTCGAGGGCAATACCTACGGATATGCCGTCACAGTCGAAAACAAGGGCTCCGAGAACTATGACAACTTTACCGTCGAACTGCTTGACGGCGAAGGAAAAGTGATTGCATCCAAGGCCGTGGCCGAGACTCTGTGGGCAACGGCATCGAAAGACTATATCGTGGAGTATTCCTTCCCCATAGGATCAAAACTTACCTCGCTCAGAGGCCATGTATCGGCTCCCGGCGATGAGGTGGAGGCCGATGACACCACCGCACCTCTTGAACTGACTGTTTTGCCGCTGGGCACTCCCGAAGTGCTGACGATAGGTGAGAAGTCGGGCACGGGATACTATGCCCCCATGGATTTAAAAGACAAGTATGGCGCGAGCCTCAACATCTACACTCCCTCCGAACTTTCCATACAGAAAGGACGCATCACCGGGATGAAACTGGATTATTCCTTTACTTCCGATAACATTACGGGTGTCGGGCTTAAGGTATACATGACGAATACCGACCGTGCCAACACCACGGAAGGATGGCTCCCGCTGGATGAACTGACCCTTGTGTACGATGGCTCGGTGGATCTTCCGAAATCAAGCGAAGGTCAGCTGGAGATTGTGTTCGACCGTTCCTTTGAGTATGACGGAAGGAATTTGGCCCTGTACGTGAAGACTTCGCTCGCGAATGCCAACAAGTCATACGCGTACGTATACCAACCATACTATTCCACTACGGCCGAGGGCGACAATGCCATTTACTACGATGCGTATTCTTCCGATTTCGACGTTCCTTCCGACAAGAAGATCCTATCGGGCAGGAAGAGTGTGGTCCATTTCATGGTGCAGTCGGCGGGCGCTTCCATTTCGGGTAAGGTGAAGGATACGGCCGGTCAGCCTGTAGCAGGCGCCGAAGTCTCGATCCAGGAGATACATGCGGTGACCGAATCGGCCGAGGACGGCTCGTATTCTTTCGATTTCGTTCCCAACGACACCTATACGCTGACAGCTTCGATGTTCGGCTATAAGCAGGATTCGGAAGTGAAGGTGACTGTGTCCGACGAGGCTATGACGGCCGACATCATTCTGGATAAACTTCCGACTTATTCAGTATCCGGCCGTGTTCTGGCTCCCGACGGCTCGGCCGTGGAGAACGCGGATGTCGCCCTTAAGGGGTACACCGACCTTTCAATGAAGACCGATGCTTCGGGTCGATTCTCGTTTGAATCCGTAGTTACGGCACCGGGCACCACAGTCACGGTAACCAAGGCCTGGCATCTCGACAAGGTGCAGACCAAGGACCTTGATGCTGACTGGAACCTGGGTGACCTCACGCTTGAGTTCGCTCACTTCAAGCCGGCAAATGTCTCGGCACAGACCACCGACGAGACATCTGAGATTGCATGGGAGGTTCCTTCGGCTCAGTCCGGTCTCGGATATGACACCGGCAACGCCGATACGCAGATTGGCATACAGAGTCAGGCCGGTACCGTCATAATCGGTACGGTGTTCCGCACGCCAATGACGCTTAAGGGGGCCAGCTGGTACACCACATCCGAAGGCGGCCCGCATAACTCGGTGAACATCTATATTTTCGACCTTGACGAGGAGGGTAATCCCAGCGGAACGCTTCTGTACAGCCAGCGGGCCGTCCTTAACAGCGACAACCAGTGGAACAGTATCGAGATTCCCGACGGAGTCGAGGCGCCGCGCGGATGTTTCGTGTCGGTCAACTATCCCGGCTTCCATGGAATCGGCGTCGACAAGTCGCCTAAGACCCATCCGTTCAAGGAGAATGTATATGCGTTCTCCACGGATTACAACTCGGGCGACTATATGTATCTGACCGAAGAATCGCTTGGCGGCAATCTCATGATCCGTTGCACGGGTGACCTTTATTCCGACGAGGGTATCCGCAACAGCGATGAGGAATTTCCCGCCTATGCGCGTTATAACGTATGGCGCTCCACGGGCTTCGGAAACGAAGAATGGCAGCGGGTCAACACCGAACCTATAGAGGGTATGACCGCGGCCGATCCGACCTGGGCCCAGGCTCCGGCAGGCGTGTACCGCTATGCGGTGTCCACGGTGTATCCCGATGGATCCGAGTCGGCGAAATCCGTGCTGGCTTACTACATAGCCCGTCAGATGACCGGCAAGCTTTCGCTGAAGGTGCGCACCAACTCGCATTCGGGCGATGCCAATGGCGCGGTCGTGACGATAGCCGGCCAGAACCCCTACGACGCGTATACATCGACTGTGGGCGAGAGCGGTATTGTGGAATTCAACGACATCTGGCGTTGTCCCTACACTGTTGAGGTATCGTTGCCCGGTTATGAGTTCGATGCAAGGACAGCCGACCTCTATGCCGACAGGGACCTGAAGCTTGAGGACCTGGTGCTCCGTGAGATAATCGCAGTGCCGGTCAACCTGCGCGTCAGCGGTGACGCCGCGAAGGGCTTCCGCCTCACATGGAATGAATCGGGCGAGATATTCGACGACTTCGAGGATCACGAAGCCTTTGCCATGGCCTCGGCAGGCAAGGTGGGCTGGCAGTATCGCGACGGCGACGGCAGCCGCACGTTCGCCGAGCAGGAATTTGACTTCCCCGGCCGTACGCAGCCCTGTTCCTTCATGGTGTTCAATCCCTGGCTGACTACTCCTTCGATGGCCGACGCCCGTTCGGCTTCGTTGCCGTATAGCGGCAAACAGGAACTGGCTTGCTTCGCCGGCCGTACAGGCAGCGACGACTGGTTTATCTCTCCGCGTCTGACCTATCACAACGACTATACGTTCAGCTTCCATGCCCGCGGATATTCGCAGACATACGGCGAGGTGATACGTGTGGGCTACTCTATGACCGATACGGATCCCGGGTCGTTCACATGGCTGGCCGAGAATGTGGATGTGCCTAAACAGACATGGACCGAGTTCAAGTACACGGTGCCCGCCGGCGCCCGTTACGTGGCCGTGAATTGCGTGTCGCCTGACGGCTTCACTCTGTTTATGGACGATGTGACCATCTCGGGCGGCAACGATATGGCGATGAACACCGCCGTGTCCGGTCCGGAGGTGACATACGAGGTGTCGCTTGACGGCAAGAAACTCGCGGATACGGAAGACTGCTCGTATATGCTGAACCCCGGGGCCGGCGAGCATTCCGCCGAGGTCAAGGCCGTATATGCGTCCGGTGAATCCGCTCCAGCCAAAATCGTGTTTGGCGAATCGGGCGTGAACGGCGTTCAGACAGATAAGATCAGTGTTTGGCCGAATCCGGCTCCAGGATACACCGACGTGCGCGGAGAGTTCAGACGTGCTGTGCTTTACGACCTTTCGGGACGGGCGCTGCGTGCATTCGACGGCTCGGACAATCGCCTTGATCTCGGCGGTGTCCAGGCAGGCATATATCTGCTTGTCATAGAGCCGGTATCCGGCAAATCCCAGACAGTAAAGCTTACGGTGAAATAACCGTCTGTCCGGATAGACAATTCCAACGTACATAATGAAAGAGGCGCGTCAGACCGACGTGCCTCTTTTTCTGTCAGTTCCTGACTCACGATTTAAGTCAGTTGCTGACTCACGATTATTTCGCCATTGATGCGACGGCCTGTTGCGGTGCGCAGGGAGGAGCCGGTCTCTTATGTCGGTGTTCTCTTGATTCTGGTTTCCGTTCCGCTCCGGATTATCAGCGGAACGGTCTCGACAGTGACCACGCTTGTGTCCAGTCCCAGGGCGTTTTCAGTCGACTCGGATATATGCCGCAGCGTCTCATACGCCGCCATTATCTTGCGTTCGTATGCGTTGCAGATGCTTGAGGGAGAGAACACCCGGTGAATCAGGACGAAACGGAAGTCGCCCGGAATTCCATACCGTTTCATGGAGGGATACCTGCTGGTAAGCGAAAGATCGCCGGACGCCACCAGATCCTCCACGATCTGCCTCAGGAATACGTTGATGCGCGGCTGCACCTTGAAGCCGAATCTAACGGTGACCAGGAAAATCGCGTCCCTGACCATCGTGTCCACGGAATATTCAAGGGTATAGGGCATGTCGGTATGCTCGATGCGGATAATCCAGTAATGGTCGGCCCGTTTAGGCTGTTTGTTTATTATGGAATACAGCAGTTTGCTTTCCACCATATTCCTGGTCGGCGAAAAGCTGATGTACACCACATTCGACGCATAGCGGGCTATTTCGTCATCGTTCCTTATCGCAGTGATTATGTCTATGTAGTCCGGGAAATATTTATAATCCACGTGGAGGCGGTGGAATGAGCTTCCTTTGTTCCAGACAAACATTATGCAGAACAGGCCGCAGGCTATCAGAACCGTAAACCAGCCGCCATGCACGAACTTGAACATATTGGCGGCGAAAAAGGCTCCTTCCAACAGGCAGAACACAATGAAAAATGAGTAGGAGAGCCATGCGGGCATCCCGATATTCCGCATATAACGCCACAGCAGTATCGTGGTGGCCAGCATCGTTATGGTAATGGCCAGGCCGTATGCGGCTTCCATGCGGCCCGACGACTGAAACAACAGCACGGTGCCGACGCATCCCGCATACAGAAACAGATTTATAGCAGGAACGTACAGCTGCCCCTTGACATTCCCCGTATAGCTTATTTTCATCCTTGGCCAGATGTCGAGATTCACGGCCTCGCCTATCAGGGAAAACACGCCGCTTATCAGCGCCTGACTCGCTATTATGGCGGCGACGGTGGCTATGACTATGCCCACGCCAAGAAAGCCGGAAGGCATCATTGCGTAGAACGGATTGACCCGGCCGTCAATGGAACCGGAATGGGCCAGAATCCACGCGCCCTGTCCGAGATAATTGAGAATAAGCATGACCTTGACGAAAAGCCAGCTGAAAGTGATGTTGAAACGGCCGCAATGCCCCAGGTCGGCATACAGCGCCTCGGCGCCCGTGGTGCAGAGAAACACGGCTCCGAGTATGAACATCCATTCAGGACTGGTAGCAATCAGTCTGACCGCATACCAGGGGTTGAAGGCCTTGAATATGGACAGGTCGTTACATACATTCATCAGGCCGAGGATGCCGAGCATCAGGAACCATACGAGCATTACGGGACCAAAGAACCTGCCGATCTTAGACGACCCCGAACGCTGCACGAAGAACACCACGGTTATGATCACCAGCACAATCGGCACCACCGGCGTGGCGACATACAGTGAACGCAAGCCCTCCACGGCCGACGTGACCGTCACCGCCGGCGTTATTATGCCGTCGGCCAGCATCGCGCTGGCTCCGATGGCGGCCACGACGAAAGGCCAGCCGCTTGTCCCGGTCTTCTTGACAAGTGAAAAGAGGGCCATGATGCCGCCCTCCCCGTTATTGTCGGCGCGAAGGGCCACCGCCACATATTTGATGGTGGTCTGAAGCGTGAGGGTCCATATCACGCATGACACCGCTCCGATAATATAATCCCGGTCAAACTCAGGGCTGACGTTAAGGATGGCCTTCATGACATAGAGCGGCGACGTGCCTATATCGCCGAACACAATCCCGATGGCGACGAGCAGTCCCGCCGCACTCAACCCCGCGAACCTATTACCCTTCCGGCTCATGCCTATTCAATATAAACGGTTGCACAATCGCAATATGGCCGCGTGACCTCTATATAAATGTCGCATGACACATTGCAATATGACTTCTCAATCAACTCTGATAATCGCAACAATATAACATCGAGTCCACCCCGTTAGTTTGTCGCGATACTCAGGGTAATTGGACAAGGCAATTACACTGTTCCGGAAAAAGATCTATCGAAACAGGACATGGCATCTGTGAAGATTCCGGTCCTGTGGTGGGCCTGCTCATTTTGGGGAGGCTGTTTTATGCCGATTTGCCCGATTTTTTTATTAATTTTGTGCCCGTAAAGTTTATCAAATTCAAGACAATATGAAATTATACAATATAGCGTTCATTACCGGTGTCGCTTTATTGATGGCAGCAGGATGCTCAGGTAATAAAGAGGTAAAGTCGGATAGGCTTGATGACAAGGCAAAGACCGAAGTGGCTGACGCCGATATTCGCGGACAGTGGTATATCGAGAACATAGTTTTCAGCGATTCCGACTATGTGCGTCCCGATGAGACGTCGTCAAGCATGAAGCAGTATATCGTGTTTGAAGACAGCACTTACTTCATTATGACGAACTGCAACTCCATCAGCGGGTCATATACTGTACAAGGAGATTCCATCAGGCTCGGCGACGGAGCCATGACTGAAATGGCGTGCGATGACATGCAGACGGAGGATGCCCTGCGGCGGATTCTTCCCAACATATCCGCAATAGACGTTCAGAATGACTCTGTGGTGAGGTTGAATGGCTCGGCTCCAGCCGAATGTATCCTGCTGCGTAAAATAAAAACGGCGATAAAATGAAAAAGATTTTGAGTATTGTAAGACACACCTTGTTTGTGATATTAATGACAATGAGCGCCATGCAGATATCGGGTTGCAACGGCCACGAAAATATCGTTTCTGCCTCGGCGCCTGAATTTAATAAGGCAATCAAAGCGGACACCGTGCTGTTACTTGATGTCCGCACACCGCAGGAGTATGCCGAAGGGCATATTGACGGGGCATTGAACATCAATGTCCGGTCTGATGATTTCCAAAAAATGGCTGAGAAGGACTTGTCGAAGGACTCCACCATACTTGTCTATTGTCGAAGCGGCAGACGCTCGATGGATGCGGCCAAGATATTGACGAAACTCGGCTATAAGGTTGTCAATCTCAAAGGTGGAATCATCGAATGGAAAGAAGAAGGGCTTCCGGTGACCAGTGAAGAAATATCGCAATAATTATGTCATTTGCAACGAAGCTGTGCGTAGACGGGTCCGGCTTTTAATTATGTCATTTGCAATGAAGCTGTGCGTAGACGGGTCGGGCTTTTAATATGTCGGAGCAACAGATACCATTTATTACTGCCACTAAATTTAAAATCTTTCAAGTAGCTGACAATGGAGCGTTGGCTAACTGCGAAGAAAACATTAGTACTATTTCTTCCTTTACAGGACCAGTTGTTTTTATACCTTCTGATGGTGATAATCAGTTTTACGATGATCAGATAATTGAGGTCCCTAAAAATAAAAAAGTCATGCAGGTAGGGACATTTCGTTATCTTACCCGCCTGGGTGAGAAAGTAGTTCCTGTTATCAAATTCATGTGATTTTATGATGATTACATTTCGGATGTCCTATTGAAACGGTTTATCCGTTCATTTACGATGCGGACATAATTGCGTTTCAGTTTGTCGGTAAGAAAACTGTGGTCAACAAGTCTCTTTGCGCCTTCAGGGAAAGCGGTGTATCTGTTTAGGATTCTGTCAATACGTTTTTTCACCAAGCCAATTCTCACCCCGAATCTCTCAAAATCCAGATGGCAGGGGTGGCCGGTTCTGTCGTAAACGTCGCTCTTTTCTATATCAGATGACAGTCCGCCGTCAAGACCGAAGTCATTGCCATTGACATGTAAACTTGTATTGATCAGATCGTAAGCAGGAGCCAGACGGTAATCCTGTCCATTCAGAATCAGCGAGAAATTTTTAAGGTGAGCGTCCGCATTGGCATAAATGTAATTGAAAACCACAATTTCAAAGAATCTCTCCATATCTACCATCCACGCGGCAACATTTGCCCTAATCGCTTTGGCAATATCCTCATAGAAACCGTTGTATTTGAACTGGAGTCCGACGGTCTGTTCATTCTTACCTATTATCGAGGCGAAATCCTCCATCGGTAGTTTTGACCCATCGGGGAGAATGTCGAAACGTCGGGTTATATATACCGGCTGACCTTTGGGCGTAAAACAGAGACCATTCGCTGCGGTCTGTATGCCGTAAATCTGTGAGGCAATCTGCATAGTAAGATGCTCGTTGGCAGGAATCATCTTGCGGTCACGAAGAGTCTTGTCCCACGGTGCAGGTTTCAATATATGTGTCGAACGCTCATTGTCGCCTGCTATATTGATTGCATCTGCATTTATAATAGCCGGGAATTTTTCCTGCACACCGGATACCGATATGCGGTGCATGGCATCAGCAAGCTCGCCGACATTTCGGAACTCGTCAATTTCAAATCCAAGTATCGGATTCACTTTTGTTTTACCAAATAATAGTTTGGCGGACTTCGGGCTATAAATGTCAAATCCTTCCGCAAGAGAAGAAGGGCAGTTCGTTATTTCAATCATTGGTAATCCTCCTGATATTAACGGCTCCAATAAAATCTCTGTCGGCCATCGCTTCAAGCAGACCGAAAAAATCCTGTTCATCAATTTTCAACGAGCGGCAAATCACACGGCGGTTTGCCCCCTCCGGAATCATATTGGAGAAGAAAGGGAACAAGTGCTCAGAACAAAAAGCATCTGTTCTTTTGGGTAACGTCGCGGAAATCGGGGGCAACGGAGAGTCAAGATAATCTTTACAATATTGGAAAGAATATCCGGTTCCCGGGTGCTGCTCCGTCAATATTCCGGCTTTTATTTCATTGAAATATACCTCAAGCTGTTTCATACGGTCTGCCTTATACGATATTCAATCTCAATGCCAAGGACATCAAGAATTTTCTTCACGGTACTAAGTGCAGGATTACCCTTGCCACGCTCAATATCCTTGATTGTGGCAAGACCCACTTGCGACATTTCCGCAAGGTCCTGTTGGGTGAGGGAAAGCGTTTCCCTACGCTGTTTCATTATATCCATTAGTTTCATAGTCTGACATAATAAACTTTTTCGCAAAAATAAGGAGAATTTCCGGGATTGTCAAATAAAAGTATGATAAATTATACTTTTAGTTTTTTTATTCTGCCCGGGTTTGAAGTTGATAGATGAAAGTATAATATATTAGACTAATTGAAGATTGGATGAAATGGCGATAATTGGATTTGACCACTTCAAAGATTATATTCAACTTTGTCACCGTGGTAATAATTACCGTGGTAATAAAGCTGTCATAGCCGATTCGTTTGAAAAAGTGTAACGGAGGCTGGCTTATTCGGTCGAAAAAGTGTAATCCTATCAGCGGCTGAGGATTATTGGCTGGCCGATTATAGCATCAATTAGATGGAAGGAGGAGTCCGCGGCTGCGGTTTCGCGGATTTTGTCGATGGGCTCATGCCAGGGATGGCGCGCCAGGGCGAATTTGGAGCTGTGGACTGAGAGTACATTTTTAGCGCCGAGGTCATGGATAACCGAATCCTGCTGGGCGGGAAGGGTGTGGATGTAGCGCCAGTCCTGGTTGTATTGGCCGTTTTCAAGAATAGCATAGTCGACGGTAGGATAGCGCTGCGCAATCTGTCGGTAATGTTTGCCATATCCGCTGTCGCCCCCGATGTATACGGTCATTCCGTCGGGCAGTGTTACCATAAATGACGCCCAGAGAGTGTTGCGACGCTTGAAAAGCCGTCCCGAGAAATGACGGGCGGGAAGACACTCTATTTTCATCGGGTCGACGGTGGCGGTCTGATGCCAGTCGAGTTCCTTGATTTTGTTCTTTTCTACTCCCCAGTATTCCAAGTGCTCTCCGACGCCAAGCGGACAGATTACCAGCCCCAACCGGTCCTTGATGTCCCTGATTGTGCCATAGTCGAGGTGGTCGTAATGGTCGTGGGTGATGATGAGGATGTCTATCGGAGGAATGTCGGCGGGAGAATAGATGTCGCTGCCCGGGAAGGGTTTCATCATCATCAGCGATACCGGGAATTCCGAGGTCAGTACGGGATCGACCAATATCCGTTTCCCTGTAAGTGTCATGAAATAAGATGAATGGCCGAGCCATACAAGATGGTTATCTGTCAATGGTAACGCACCGAGATCCGTTTTTACGGCCTTGACAGGCGCTGACGGCACCTTATCGGCCGGACTTTCAAACATCGCATCCCACAACGCGCGGAGAATTCCCTTGTCGGAGGTTACTTCGGGCGTTTTCTCAAGGTTGTGGAATTGTCCGTTGCGGTAGTTCGGTGATGCAGATATGCGCTCGAGTCGTTCGCCCCGCGGCGCGCGCCCGAATGCCAGATGAAGCCAAATGACCATTCCGACGGCTACCGCAAACACTATCAAGACTGAAAGTATTATTGTCGTTATCATTCTTCGCGATTTGAGTTTCATGATGACTATGCTAATCAATCCGGATAAATTGCGGTCTTGATGACGCCGTCGGCGCGTTTGGCGAAAAGGTCGTAGGTTTCCTGTATACGGCTGAGAGGGTAGCGGTGGGTTATCAGATGGGTTGTGTCAATCTTACCTTCGGCTATAAGCTGCATGATTTTGTCGCAGTCGCAGGCATCGACGCCGCCGGTCTTGAACGTCAGGTTCTTGCCATACATCCACGGCAGGGGCAGTATCTGTTCCTTTTCGTAGAGCGCGACAATCGTGACGATGGCATTCGGACGGGCGCATCGCCATGCGAGTTCAAACGTATACTCACCTCCGGCTACCTCAATAACGCGGTCGGCACCTCGACCATCTGTAATTGATTTGAGAACTTCAAGGCATTCTGTCGGCTCAACAACATCGACTTCCGGATAATGCCGGCGCACAAATTCACGGCGACTTTCATCCGCCTCGCAAACGACAATCAGTTTAGGATGATACAGCTGCACACATTCCAGAGTGCACAACCCCGTCGGTCCGGCACCGATGATCAGCACCGTATCCTCCTCTGAAATTTCCGAAATCTTGGCAGCCCAATAACCTGTGGCGAGAATGTCGCCGACAAACAGAGCCTGTTCATCGCTGACATTATCGGGAATCGGAGTCAGACCATTATCTGCATGCGGCACGCGGACATACTCCGCCTGACCGCCGTCGATGCGACAGCCCAGCATCCAGCCTCCGGAGGTGCAGTTGTTCACGTACCCTCGTTTGCAATAGAAACACTCGCCGCAAAACGTCTCGACATTCACGGCAACCCTGTCGCCCGGCTTAACCCTGGTGACTTCCGAACCGACCGCCTCTACAACGCCAACCAGTTCATGTCCCACAGTGATGCCGACCTCTGCCTGGGGCACAGCCCCAGGCATAATATGAAGATCCGACGAACAGATGCTTGAAAGGGTAACCCTCACAACGGCATCCTTCGGGTCTAAAATCTCCGGCTTCGGCTTCTCAATCAGTTCAAACCGCCCCGGCGCGGTATATGTCAATGCTTTCATCTCAATTATATTACTTCTTTTATATCACCTTTTTGAAGGATTTATTATCCAACTCGCATAATTCTTGACGCCTTCTTTTAAAATGTCGCTCTTGATATTTGCTTTGGTTTGTCTTATGCGATGGAGCAAAGCTCAAGCTCGAAGATGAGGGTGGAATTGGCGGGTATTCCTGGCTGGGAGTATTTGCCGTAACCCAATTCTGACGGGATGTATATTTCCCATTTGTCGCCTATGCACATGTGTTGCAGGGCAATGATCCAGCCTTCGATCAGTTCGTTGAGGCGTAAAGCTACGGGCACTCCGCCGAGGCTGCTGTCGAACTGCTTGCCGTCGATGGTACGGCCTGTATAATGGACTGTGACGACACTTCGTTCCGTGGGATGCTTATCGTTATTACTGCCGACGCTGATCACCTTGTAATACATACCCTTGGGAAGCGGCTTGACGCCGTCTTCCTTAGCCTTGGCTTCCAGCCACGCCTTGTTGGCCTGCGCGTATTCTTTCTTGTTCATACTGCGTAAAATTCTGCGGAGTAGTGGTAAAATCCTTCACGTTGTTTCGCCTGTTGACTTGTCTCCCATCGAGGCGATGGAAAAATCAATGGAACTATGAAAAGCCAATTTTGATAAGTAGGGCGCATTGTGTAACTTTACTGAAGTTTATTTTTAATCTATGATCTATGGTCCGTAATAGACTCATCGCCAAGTATGCTACTCTCAACATCGAGGAACAGGCCCCGAGTTGAATGGAATTTATCTACGACTTGCCCAACGGCAGATACGGAGAACAGCCCGAGGATTATGACGCTCTGGCTAATCCCGTCGGGGAGATCAGTTCCAAGGGAACAACTCCGCCGGGCGTGTTTCCTCATCGAAGATGCGGTTGAATATCTCGTCGAGTCGGGATTTATCGTTCAGCAGGGCATGGAGCTTTTTCAGGTTCCTGGCGTTGTCGCTCCATGGAATCCAGACCTTCAGATAGCCGTTAGGACCATACTTCTTGTTAAGGTGCTCGATTGTGCGTTGATAATGTCCGGCTCTGTCGAGTTGAGGATAATTCGCCAACCCGTACTGGATGGTGCGTCGGATTATAGTTCCTGCGTCAATGAAGCGGTCGGCATCGGCGACAATCAATCCGTATTCACTGCGGGGTTTCTGACTGTTGGATGCCCGGTGGTCCTCGACGGCTTCTCCCATTATCCGAATCTGTTCCGGAGTAAAACAGGACTTGACAAATTCGTCAGCTTCAAGAATCCGGCGCGAATCCTTGTGATGGTTCTGCCGACCGTTGACCAGTCCGAGGTCATGAAATGCCGCTATGACATAGACCATATCGGAGTTCATGGACGGTGTATGCCCGGCCAGTTTCAGACTCTGTTCGATTACCATGCGCACATGATTCTCCTGATGCGCCTTGTCAAAGGAGGCGTAGCGGGGAATAATCTCCCTTTCAACATAGTCGATGATTTCCGGAGAAACCGGTTTTAACTTCAAATCCTCCATATTATCGTTTTTGAGCATAAAGGGTAAGGAACAACGCAAAGGCAATGCTTGACAGTATTGCCGGAAGATTGGTATCTTCGTAGAATAATGCCTTGATTAGCCAATAGATTCCGCAGATTCCTGACAGTATTCCTGCCATCATGCAGACCTTTTTACCTGTGATTACGACTTTATTATCGTTCTTGATCTCCATATTTACTCAATTCAACATCAAAGGTAATCATTTATCATTATATTACACCATTAAGGGTTTAAAATATTTTTCAATGACGCGAATTATACCACTTGGGGGATATTCGTTCTAAAGCGGCTGACTATCAGATTGGATAAAAATGAATAAAGTGGATTCCTCAACTGGCATTATAGTAAATTCCACAAACGATGAGGACTATTCAGATATAACCAAAGTCATAGACATTCTGAATAAGAGTGGAATTTCCAAATTTAAGTTGTCAAGTAGTCTGACTATATCGGATTATTATAGAAGATAAAAGAGCCTTCCCATTCGGGAAAACTCTGTATAGGGGAACGGATTAGATATTATGTGAGACACGTGCTTATCTCCCATTCGGTCGATGGGCTAAAGGTTGTAGGGGCCCATCAAGTAGTCGAGAATGAACAGTCCGCGTCTGAAGTCTCATGTCGGCAGTAGGGAACGAGGTCTCCATGCGTGCTTTCGGGACTATGCTTTATTGAGTATGTCCAAGTTGATGTTGTTATGTGCCGGATATTTCTATTTTCTGCAGATCTTCCTTATTTTATTCCATGACGGAAGTCCGCGTACAAGATGGATGAATGATTGCGGTGATGCCCATGGCTATGCCAAACCCATAATGCCATAATCCGAGATGAGGAATTTTGACGGGGGTAAGCAGCTTGACCGTACCTGTAAGCAGCGTGGCTATGAACAGGATAATCAGGAGCAAGGTGTCGGTGTAGAACCATCTGAATTTCTTCTTCAGGGCGTTCAGCATTTTTTGGAACTGTGTCCAATGGATAAACAGAAGTGCCGTCATGGCATATCCGAATATCCAGTGAACAGCTTTTAATACACCACGTGGCTGGAAAATTATTCCGTGACTTTTCAGATGCAAAATAATGCCGGTAACAAGTGTTACAGCAAGGGTAATGACTAATGCGATGCCGATGTTTGCTTTTGATTTCATAATTCAAATGTTTTATCGGTTATTCCGTCTAGAATTATTAAAACTCCTTACAGGATGGTCAGAGATACCCTTCTGCCGAGACCTTTAAAGATTCGGAAAAGGGTGTTGAGCTGGACATCGGCTTTGCCGTTTTCCAGACGGGAGATATAGGTTTTCTTCGTACCTATACGCTCGGCGAGCTGCTCTTGGGTAAGCCCAGCTCTGAGTCTCTCTTCCTTCAAGGTCGCGGCGAGACAGAATGCTTGAGTCTCCATGTCAAACTCATCACGTTCCGGTGTGCCGACTTTTCCGTACTGCACATCAGGCAGTTCATCCAAAGTCGTGCAATTCATAATTCGTTTGTCTTTATTTGTTCCCATGATTCTTTTCGTTAAAATATTCCTTCATCAGTTTGGTCGCCTTCTCAATCTCGTTGGAAGGAGTTTTCTGAGTCTTTTTCTGGAATCCGTTGAACAGGATTACCAGCTCTCCTTCATCGAAGCAACAGAAGACTCTGAAAATGTCGCCCCCCGACTCTATCCTGATTTCAAAAAGACCTTGTACCGTTTTTATAGTCTTGAAGATTGATACAGGAAGTCTGTCGATGGTTGATATCCACACCAGTATCTGTGTGATCTTCTTTGCACAGATGCCGGCTGGGACTTGAAGAAATCCAGAAAATAGTTCTTGTAGAATTTTACGGTCCTATTTGCCATATCTTTATTATCTAACTGCAAAGTTAACTAAAAAGTTTACTTGGGCAAAATTATTGGTGAATATATTTGAGGGATAATTGAGTTTCCGCGGCATCATGTATTTTCTGCATACAGATTATAATGATTCGAAAAAATCGGTGTTTTTGTGGCGTTTCAATCGGTGTTTTTGCGGTGCCGGCTTTGAGATTTGTACCTTATTATTTGATGGTGATTGAGTTGGCGGCGTCGCGCTTCTTTTATTCACGACTTCAGCGTAAATCTGAGTCGTGGCCACGTTTTTGTGCGTAAGCATCTTGCTGACGGTGTAGATGTGGGTACCGTTGGTTATCAGCAATGTTGCGTATGTATGGCGGAGTCAGTGAAAGATGTATTTCTTCTTGATGCCGGCATCTTTGAGCCAATTCTTGAATGGTTCGCGTGTATGTGCTCGACTCAACCCCTTGAATACCATGCCGCGGCCAGGTTCTCCGTAATACGACAAGGCCTCGTCGCTCAAGTGTAATGTCGCTTGCGTCTTGGTTTTCTGAGTACGGATAGGCATACAGTACCCACCATCGGGAGACACTTCAATGTTATCCCAACGGAGTTGCAGAATATCATTGATGCGAAGTCCTGGCATACAGGCGAAGAACGATGCGCGTTTCAGCACATCAACGTTGCAGGGAGTGGCGGCGAGACGTTTTACTTCCTCGATTTCGAGGTGGTTGATTTTCGGCTCTCCCAGTCGATGCGGTCAAGATAGTCGTTGATATTCTCCCGTAGCCAGCCTTCCTTATATGCCAGTTTAGAAGGGCGCGGAAGGTTGACCAATATCCGGCTGCCGAGTTGCGGGATATGATATTACTGGATTGCTTCACGCAGATTTTGAGACTGTATGTGCGGAAGTCGTTGCACAGTCTGATGGTCACGTCTTTCATCAGACATCCACCATTGCAGAAACCCTTGAAATGCTTATACACGATTTCCCATTTCTGGTATTTCTCTTTGGTCTTGCTCTCGAAGTATTCAAGGAAGTCCGCCTGCTTTTTTGTTCGGTCAAGGACCCCGAATTCCTCGTTGATGATTGCAAGTTCACTGGTAGCTCGGATGTCCCAGGTTTTGAGCATGATTTCCTCGTTGTAGTCAAGTTCAAACCGATCTTTAGGGTTGCCTATGAGATATAGACCGAGGAACTCGCGCCGCGACATTTTCTTAATGTGCGGATTCCATATGGGTGGGTAATAGTCGTGGTAGAGCGACAGTTTGTCGCTACGTAGTTTCTCCTGACGGAGAGTTACTTTGGTGATGGTTGCTGATTCCAAATTATGCTGTTTAGAATTATAAGGAACAAAGGTAAATGGTGGTTACCCGGTGACAGAAATCACCGGAATATAACTGAATCTCGGGGTTGAACAACGCCTCCAACTCTTTGGCGTTCAACTTGACATATTTGCCGCAACGGAGCTTGGTTATCTTGTGTGTTTTGACGTAGTGATAGAGCTGGTCGTGCGTCAGCGAGTATTTTTCCATGGCATCGGCAACCGAAATAAATTCAATATCCTCGGCTGACTTGACTCCTTTAGCCACATCGAAGTGATATTTGGAGTAATAGACCTTAGAACCCTCTTTGCGTTTTGGGATTCCGATTTTGGAGACCAGCGAATAAATCGCCGAGAGGGTCATGCCATACTTCGACTGAATATCCCCGACAGAATACCATTCCGTAATTTCAGGATTCTCTTTTCTTGGTGAGAACAGCTGGTCGATATGGCTACTGCTGAAATAAGCCTTACCACGTAGGATAGTCTTAGGCACATTATTTTCGGCGACCACTTTATAAATCCACGAATCCTTGACCCCGAATTTCTCCCGAATCTCGACCCGGATTTAGTACTCGTTTATCAATTTCTTTTCATTGGATTCCCTCTTTTTGTATGGGGAGCCATAGAGCATTTTGTCAATACTATCACACTTAATAAGAGTCAGGCGAGAACTAAGTTTGGCAGCTACCAAATCACCGCGACAAATCAGTTTATATACCCCCTGGCGGGTCATACCCAAATGATAATAAGGATGTTTTTCGTTGTCTATGATAAAAACGACAAAGTATGCGACTCCTCCGTCCCGCTTATAGTTTTCAAGATTTACAACAGTAATAGGGAATTTAGGATTTGTCGGTAACTTCTTCACACATTTACCCTTAACCTGTGAGGGAATTTTTGAATAACCTTTGTTACCGTGTAGTATATAGATGTTTCCATCCCATACAGGTTCCTTATCATGAGTAGGAATATAAGGGTCCAGACGCTGACTATGATAGAAAGCCTCTGTAACACGGTTAACTGCTGCCAACTCTATTTTATTACTCCTTTTACTCACAACTTTATTACTCCTTTTACTCACAACCTTTCATTTTTAAGAAGTTCTCGGTGCTTTTTTAGTAGGGCTTTAGGGTTTGCTCTTTCAACGTTATAAAATAAGCTCAATAATTCATCTTTTGACATTGTGATTAACCCCGGATTCTTGCGCCACCATCTGTAGAAAGCGACTGGATCAATTGAATATGGAACACTGGCCATTACGGCATCGTCATATCCAGGAAAATTCACATAGAGTTTCAAACCCATGTAGTCGCGATAGTATTCTCTATGATTAACCATGAGTTTGGACATAAGGACTTTATAATAGTCCTTATCAATATGAATATTATGCGCTACAATCGTACGATGTAACCATACTGGATCTTCTGTAACCCATTTGCTGATTTTCTTGGTATGGTTGCCTATTGTCAGGAGATTGTCCGCATTATAGTAACTGTCCGGGCGTACTTTGAACTCCTGAAGGAATTCGAAATCTTTGGCGTCTTGGTTGTTTTCAGGACATAAATCCAGATTCTCTGAAATATATTTCAGAATATCCACTCGATTCCGTGTTCCACCTTCATATTTATTAAGTAGATCATCCGTTGATGCGCCAAGGAAAAAATCTTCAATCATATTCCACCGAGTCTCATTCTCCAAGTATCTCGTGAAAAAGTGTTCAAAGATGTGACAACTGGATTTATGACGAAGCTTCACGGATTCAAGAATGTAATTGATATATGACGAGTCGTCCGCATCTTTCTTAATGCGCCGAGGGTCATTTATACGAATGAATATTTTGGGATCTTCTCCTCCTTGAGATACAAAGGTGCCAATATTCAATATTTCAAACAGTGCTCCCCAACGCATGTAATTTAGAAGAGCTACCTCTTTAATGCTTACATATCGAGTAACTTCAGTATCACCGGTTGAATATATTTTAGCAAATCTGTTTCTTAACTGAGCAAACTTCGCTTCATAATTTGCATTGAAAACCTGATATTCATCATTGAAGCCGACTTTTCTTCTCTGCAAAAATGCGTCGCCTTCTATAATACCCGGAGCAATTACCCTGCCAGTATAGGTTCCTAAGATGAAATTGGCAAGTTTTTCTACATTAGAAGATTTACCCAAGAGGTTCTCTAATTCAGTTTTGAAATCCTTTTCGCTGAAAAATAATCTCTTCCTATTAAACGAGGATAAAACTGAAGACATCGCATTTAATATATTATCCAATATCTTACGCACTTCGTTTATATCCTTCTCTACATAGAAGGTCATCTTCAATAGCGGTATAAGTTCGATTCCTTGGTTTTGAAGGAATGTTTGTTTATAAAACTCTGCCTTTATTCTAGGGAAACTGATGTCAGAGAAGTGTCTTGTCCCAATTTTATCTAGATCAAGTTGTATATAGGTATAGCCATTATGTACCCACAGCTCTTTAACGCAATCGCTATATTGAGTTGTTAATCGTTCTAAGCCAATGCTGGAAACTCGTGCAAAGACCTGAGAAAACAGGCTTTTAGGACGAGCAATCATGACATTGAATCGCGTCTTGATAAGATAATCTTTTTCAATCATCATTAACGCGGTTTGTACCTTTTGAACGACATCAGTGTTCATGTCGAATATGTAAGCAAAATCGTTTGCAGAAATTAGCATATTCCTCTTACGACCATTAGCCTCAAAGTAACTGTTGATTTTCTTCAGAACTTCTCTAAATTGGAATGTATTCATGGAAGACATTCCAAATAGCTGCTTGCTGTATCTAAGATCTGATGGAGAGAATGTTAAGGCTGCAAATTCATGAATGTTTGCCATTCGTGCTGCGCGGCCAAAATCCTGTATATAGTCAGGAAGAAGTCCGGATGGGGCATGATGATACACACTGTATGTCAGGAATATAAATTCCCATTCCGAATGCTTTTGTACAAATCATCACCTTTGATTGATTCGTTCTAAATGATGTGTACATTTCTTTCTGTTCATCAGCCGACATTCTGCCATGGTAAGTTACGGCAGTATTGGGAACCTCGTTTGCTTTCGCCGCTAAACGGTCAATATGACGTGTATATGGCGCATAAACGATTGTTTTACAGTTCAGTTCTTTTATGCCTCTAATGAAATTTACGGTTTCATTCTCTTTGTTTTAGTCATAGCTGCCGGAAGCATAGTCATCATGAGTCTCAATAACAAATTCAATATTATTCCTTCTGACCTCACCAATAAACTTATGAGGATCATGCATATAAAGGCTGCTGATGCTGTCAAATACCATATCATTCGTGCCCCCATAAACAGCAGTTGCTGTCAGTGCAACCAATGGGAAGGTATAATTTCCATATTTACGTATCTTGTTGATGTGGTTTCCCAAGAACCAATAATCTACGCGGAAATCACGCCCCCATGTTGTAATGAGGTGAGCTTCATCAATAATTAGAAGACCCAGATTCCTTTCACCGATGAAGAACCGGATGTCGTATGATAGCAGAGATTCAGGAGAAAGATACAGAATATCAATATCTCCATCTTTGCATTGTTGTATAATGCTTTCTCTATCTATAAAATTGAGGTCGCTATTTATGAATGCTACCTTTGAGTAGTTTCGTTCTCCTTTGAGATTTGCGATCTGATCTGTCATCAACGCTTTTAAGGGCGATATCACGATTGTTATATCTCCATTCTCGGCAGCGTAAAAGGCCGGGATTTGGAATAGCAAGGACTTACCTGCGCCAGTAGGAGCTGTAATGAAGATATCTCTGGGAGTAAGTCCGGCATGTCCGGTCTTAAATTCATTTATAATAGTATCAACGATTACTCCTTGAGATAATGGCGATACCTTGTTGCCATAGTCAGGATTGTCATATACATTGATATATCTGAACTCAGCTTTTTCGCCCCAATAGGTATGCAGTAACCGTAGTGCATCTTCTGACGGTTTATACTCCCTGGATATAGATTTTTCCTGTTCGCTGAAAATGCCACCGCCGTAAAGCGAAAGCATATAATTGGCGATTCGCAGTTCTTTGTCAATATTTTTGCTCAATGGTTGCTTAGGAAACGTCTTGACAATGAATTTTCGAGAAAAGTCATTATGTTCCAAGCATTCGTTGATAAAATAGTCAATAGCATAAGGGTTGGTCGAGATATCAACGACTGCATCATTAGAATATCGGAAGTCGGCTGCAGTCAGATCCCGTTCCTTGGTAAAGAAAGGAAGAGCGACGACACCCTCATCCAATATCTTCAATGAGTAGTAGAATTTATCACCAATCTTGAATTGTTCTGATTGGTAAGCAGGCATATCCTCCGGACGAGGTTCTGTGCCATCTTCCGTTTTTTCTCAATATCGTCATCCGGATATAATGGGTAGAGTGTTCTTAAATTGTCATATAAGAGTATTGCTCTTTCTGAAAAATACGCACTATTGATGTTCTCAATAATATGAGCATATTGTTGATGGGAGACAATGATATAATCCTCTGACTGCCCAATTTCTGTAAAGATGTTGAAGAACCATGTTTTGTCGAAATAGTCTGCGTTCCCTTCTTCGTCAAAGGTAGGGATATCAGCTATATGATCCTCATATTGAAAGGAATCGATATAGTCCGATAATCCCGAAACTATGATGATAGGGTTCTTCTTCAGCAGACATTGCTTTTTCACAATGTCTTCGAAAGTATCTTGAAATACTTTGTTTTCATCAGTAATTTAGCTTATAGTTACTCGGCATAGAAGCCGTTGGCCTCAAGTTCACTTTGGCTAATCATCGCGGAGTAGATGTATAGAGCGGTGATAAGATGAAGGCCGAGCTTGAGGTCATCGTCAGTGATATTGATGGCAAGATGACCGCTTTCGTTACGCCACTGGCATAAGATGTCGTAGTAGGATTTGAAGCGAGCATAGCGGTCGTCAGTCTGGTTATACAATCCCCAAAGCTGACGGAACTGCTTCATGGTATGTTTGAGACCGCCGCGTTTGGAAAGCCCGGTTTCAGCATCAACAACCATGGGTACTTCATGCCCTTCACGAAGAAGGTAGACCTTGCGTAGGTAGCCCTCAAACTTAATTGTCAGTGTCTCGAGGAATGAACGGAAGTCAATCGGACGCAAATCTGTTCCGCGATAGTAGTTGTTAAGCGTATCCTTGACGATGTCGGTCAAACCGTTAAGGGCGCCATCGGCGGTTTGTGTTTCGAGAATTGCCATGAAGCAATCAAGCACTTCGTCGAGGTCGCGGAAGTAAACACCGCATAAGGGTTCGAAATCATCGCTGAATGCGTCTTCGAGAGCGTCCTTCAACAAAGCCTTGTCGTATGTTGGACGGGGCGACATAGCGGTGTATTCCGTCATGATAGTGCAGATAACGTCGAAGAAGTTTGCTCCAAACTCCGGGTTATTGTTAAGGGTCTCTATGAGATCGAGGTATTTGTCTACCTTGTCATATGCCTTGTTGGTAAACGACTGCTTGACGCGGTCGCGAAGCACTTCCTTAGTGTTACCCACTTGAAATGCGCGGATTAGCTCGGGATCATCCTTCATTTCCTCGACAATGGCATATATTACCTTGTCTTTTTCGGTCAGGAACCCTTCATATGGCTCATTAAGTTCACGGAGTAGTGTTGCCAGCGTGGCTTGTTCACGCTCGGAGCCTCCGGAAACGGAAGTTCCGTTAGGAGCGTTCACGGTCTTGTCTCCTTCTTCAAGTACGATTGCGCCCTCTTCTTCAAGCTGAATTTTGAATTTGTTGAGGTCAATCTTGTTTAGCAGTTCTACGGGGAGAGTCTCCTTGTCGTAGGGAAGGAACTTATAGAAAAGCTTGCAGAACAAGTAAAAGCGTTCGAGCTCTACATCGAGGAACGGCATTATCTGCGAGAGCAAACCATACTGACGGATATAGCGGTTCACATATTTGCGAAGCTTCTGCTGTTCTTCCTTTTCCATAGGCACGACATTGCTGTCGATTATACGGTTCATCAGCGGTGTCAGCACCACCGGGTCTTTCTCAGGGTCAAGAAGCACAGATACTACATCCTTGACATTATCTTCAGTGTAGACCTTGTAGTTTTCGATGTCCATTTTGAGATCGTAGAGGCGGCGAACATCGAAAGTGCCTTCCATCGAGGTGCGCTCGTAATAGGGCCCGAAGGCTCGCTGAACATCCTCGAAGGTATTGCGGAAGTCAATTACAAGAGTGTCCTGCTTGGCCGGATGACAGCGGTTCAGACGCGATAATGTCTGGATGCACTGGACGCCGCCGAGCGTCCGGTCGACGAACATGGTGTGGAGCAACGGCTGGTCGAAGCCGGTTTGGAACTTATTGGCCACAATCAGTATGCGGTATTCCGGAGTGTTGAATGCTTCGGCTATGGCATTATCTTTGATACCGAAACCGTTGATACTCTCTTCGGTATATTTGTGCTCGTTCAGTTCTACACTGCCGGAGAAAGCCACAAGACTTTTTGTAGCATCGCTATATTTGTCGTGAAGAACTCTGTCTACAGCCTGCTTGTACCGAATGGCATCTGCACGCGATGCCGTCACAACAATCGCCTTGGCCTGTCCGTTCATACGGCTGGATGTCCGATCCATGAAGTATCGGACAATCATTTCCGCTTTGTATCCAAGCGTATAAGGATGTTCGTTGACGTAAGACATCAGCACCTTGAGAGCATTGGCCCTGTCATATTCTTTCTTCTCATCTTCGGTTATTACAGCACCTTCGACAAGTTCGAACATCTGTTTGAAGGTCATGTAGTTTTGGAGAACATCGAGGATGAATCCTTCCTCGATAGCCTGACGCATGGTGTAATAATCAAAGGCTTTGCCATCTTTTCCATATAGGGCATATGTGGCCGGCTTCGGCGTTGCTGTAAAGGCGAAGTAACTGATGTGACCCATCTGGAGCTTGCGAGCAAGCTGAATTTCTGCAAGTTTCTTGTCATCGAGGTCGTCGGTCTCGATCTCAAACTCTTCTATCGAGCGGTCGCGCTCCTCCTTTGATGTAAGACTCATACGAATGTCCTTTGCAGCTTCTTTACCAAGCGCAGTATGTGCTTCGTCAATAATGACACCGAAGCGAGAGCCCTTGAGTTTGTTAATGTGAGGGAGGGCAAAGTTGAATTTCTGCACCGTAGAAATTATGATGCGGTGTCCCTCTTCTAGTGCTTTTGCCAGATTCTTGGAACCTTTGCGGATATCTTTCACTGTACCGCTGACTTCTTCAAAGCCCTTGATTTCTTTAGCTATGTTACGATCCAGCACAATTCGGTCGGTAACCATTATAATGGAATCAAACATCGGGCCTTCGCCGTCGGGTTGCTGCCTGTTGGCGAGCTGATGCGCCAGCCACGCCATCGACTTGGTCTTGCCGGAACCGGCAGAGTGCTGAATCAGATAGTTCTCGCCGACGCCTTTCTCACTAAGATCGGAAAGGATGGCGCGAACTGCGCGAAGCTGATGATAGCGGGGGAATATATAAGATCCCAGTTCTCCATTTTTCTTTGCCGGTTGCCATTTTATGAAATGCTGAATTAGGTTCAGCAGCGAGTCTGCCTGTAGAATCTGCTCCCACAGATAGTAAGTGGCATATTTGCCTTCCACCTGCTCGTTCTTTGTGTCCTTATTGAAAGGAAGGAAGCGAGTGTCGGAACCTGCCAGACGAGTAGTCATCATCACGCGGTTGTTGTCGGCTACGAAATGCACCAGACATGAACGCAGAATATGGTTTTGCGGATTGCGAGCCTTACGATACTGCTCCATACCATGTGTGACATTCTGGTCGGTGGTCTCGTTTTTGAGTTCCATCGTAATGATGGGGAGCCCGTTGACAGTTATGGCGAGGTCAATCTCATTGTTATGGTCGGCCGCCTGTGTCGAATAGCGGAACTGACGGATAACACCAAAGCGGTTCTCCTGATAGAGCTGCCACCACTCCGATTCAGTTTCATTGCGGTCAGGTTTGAACTGTAAGAGGCGGAGTTTGCGACCTCGAACCGTAATTCCTTTGTGGAGAAGTATCAGGAGCGGAACCTGACGCTGGAGCACCTGACGATTGATTTCATCAATTACCTCATCAAGAGCCTCTCGCTCGTTGCGGAAGTCTCTGACAAGGCGGCTCCAAGAATCCTGTTTCTGGAGGAAACGAAGTAGTATCTCGGCATCTACCATGCGGTTGATGTCAAAGTCCTGCGGTTGACGCTGTATATAGAGGGGCGACTGACCAAGAAAGTTGGCGATAGTCGCTTCAAACATAGTTTCGTTCGGTGTTGCCATAATACGTTTCTTTGGGTTTCTGATGCAAAGTTCCGACATGAGTGTGTAATGGTTGTGCACACTAAAGATTTTCTTCAGCAGCCATAGCCGGAGAGATTGGTGTGGTATCCGGATAGATGAATGAAGGCTCACAGACCCTTCGTTTACCAGTGACTACCTGCGCTATCAGAGCTTTGCGGTAACGCTCAAGCAGTTCCTTCTGCTTGATGTATTTAACTATACTGTCTTCAATTGCCTGACATCTTTTATCAAGATATTCAGCAATCTCTTCCTGGTCTTTAATAGGCGGAACAGGGAGATACATTTTCTTCATTTCACCTTGCGTAAGGTGGGGGACGCCCATACCATTAATGAGAATGTCCTTGTATTGATTAAAGGAATCGCTAATGATAAAGTAATAGATATATTTATAATTTACTGTTTCAAAGGGAGTAATGACAGCTAATGAGCCATTAGTAGTACTTTCTCCTTTTGGCAAGGAGTCAACGCGGGCGCATTTGCCTATTCCAGCACCGTCTTTAACCAATAAGATGTCACCTGGATGCAACATAATTTCAGGTGACTCCTCATATCTGAATTGATTGATATAATTGAGGCTCTCCCAATTCATCTTGTCGTTGACTATATTGAATGCAGACAAAAACGGATAACCCGATTCCACATATTCATCAGCCTTCAGGCCTTTCCAACCCAAACGGGCACGTATCCAAGCCAGATAGCCAAAGCGTTTAACTTCCCAATGCTTTGGTATTTCTCCAATCCATTCTACGCCGGAGGGTCGAAGAGGGGTATTGGGGTTGAGACCTTTGGTGACGATTTTGGTGATGATGGCACGACGAAGACGTTCATATAGAGCAATCTTTTTATCAACCTGTTCAATCATGCCGTCTATCTTACCGCATTTTTCATCAAGATACTCGGCAATTGCTTTCTGCTCAATGATTGGAGGAATCAGTAGCATATAATTGCGTATTTTTTCTTGGCTGATATTTGGCTGTCCGCCACCTGTGCCTTTGCTAATCAAATCTGGCTTGGCTGCCATAAAATAGTAAAATGCATATTTTGTGGAAACTAATTCTGAAGGCACGAGGACACAACAAGCTTGGTTCACTGAGGTCTCAATCATAAGAATACCAAGCTTACCTATGGTTGCGCCGTACATTGCTATAACTAAGGAGTTGATAGGATAAATCTTTAATCCGCATTCTGTAATTGCAAGAGCAGTTATCATTTTGGATGTCTCCGTTATCTCTCCATCATTAAGGTCTCCAGTCTGTAACCAGGAAATTGTGCCATTCTCATAGAATTCTTTTACCATCGTTTTAGGAGTAGTACCACTGCCTATTAAAGGGAACGCATGAGACAACTTCGTAGTTTTCCAGTGGCTCGGAATTTCTTCAATCCACTCTACGCAAGATTTTTTATATTCTTTGTATTCCTTCATGGCTTCAGTCGGCTAAGAGTGAGTCGAGGTCGTCTTCGAAGGTGCTTTCGAGCTGGCGAAGTTTTTCGATAATGGCATCGGGTTCTTCGGCAGGACGATAGACATAAAACAGTTTGGTGAAGGGAAATTCCACACCATATTTGTCTTTGTCACGGTTCATCCACGCATCGGGTGCAAACGGTAGCACCTCGCGCTCAAAGTATTCCTGAATATCTTCTTTGAAGGGTACCAGTTCGTAGTCGCGAAGGTCGGTATCAGGAAGTATGGCGCTGTCGTACTTATATGGGTTCTCACGCACCGGTTGCATCAATGGATTGACCTTACTCAGCCATTTGCGGATGAGTTTTATGCTGGTAGCAGTGACCTTGATGTCCTTCGCTTTCAGCAAAGCGAAAAGTTCGCTGTCACCAAGAGGTCGTCCGGACTGCTTGATGACCTTTGCCACATCATGAAGCAGTTTATGGTCGGCATCCTTCATTATATTTTTGGGCTTAGGTAGGTTGCGCGCTTCCTGCACTGCTTTCTCAACTTCGGCTATACGTTTGCTGATTTCATCATAGCCAAGACGCAGAGGACGTTCCACCGTGACTTTGGTATAACGGAAATCATCGACATCAAGAATTTTAACCACCGATACTTCCTCGCCATTAATCTCACGGCTTTTGGGGATGAACGCAGCGTAATCGCGGACTATATCCTTGGCAAGTTGGTCGCCGACCTCATATCGTTTATCACCGAGGGATCGCTGCATAGGCGTAGCCAGTTTCTGATGGCTTGCATCGATGAAGATTACCTTACCTTTTCGTTCAGCAGGTTTCTTATTGTCAAGAATCCAGAGGTAGGTGGCGATAGAAGCGCCGAAGAAGATGTTGCTCGGCAGAGCAACGATAGCATCAAGGAGGTCGCGGTCAATGATATACTTGCGAATGTTGCTCCAGCCTGAACCGGCATCACCGTTAAAGAGCGGTGATGCATTCAGCACGATGCCAATGCGCGAACCGGTCTGCTGGTTCATCTTATGGATGAGATGCAGTAGGAACAGCAACGAACCATCGGATGTCGCCGGGAGACCCGGAGCAAAACGGCTGCCTTTTATCTCCGATTCATTCTTTACTGATTCTTCTACTTTCTTCCAGTCCACGCCGAAGGGAGGATTGGTAATCATGAAGTCGAAGGTATCGCCCTGAAACTTGTCATCGTTGAGAGTATTGCCGAGACGGATGCCGTCGTCATCCTCGCCCTTCATCAGCATGTCAGCCTTGCAAATGGCATAGGTCTGCTCATTGAGTTCCTGACCACAAAGCTTTAGATCGGTCTTTTCAACATTTGCATGACTGGCGATTTCGTCAATATACTCACGAGCAACTGTAAGCATACCACCAGTTCCGCAACAGGGGTCGAGCAGTCGATAGCCACGTCCGCTCTCAGCAAGTTTGTGTTCCTGCCCGCTAAGTACAAGCTGCACGAGCAGACGAACTATGTCTCGGGGCGTATAGAACTGGCCGGCCTTTTCACCGGTAGCTTCTTTGGTATAGCGAATCACCATCTCGAAGATGAGACCCATGGCATGGTTGTCGACCTTGTCGGGATGGAGATCGATGTTTATAGCAAACTCCTTAGCCACCAGCAGGAGTAGGTTCTTCTCTGCCAAACGAGTATAGATTGCTGAGAGTGTACCTCCGGTAGAAGCGGTGAAGTTTTTTAGAATATCACGGACGTTGGGTGAAAAACCGTCAAGATAGGTCTTGAAATTGTCGGCAATCGCCGCCGGGTTGTCTATTAGGTTGCTAAGAGAGAACCCCGAGCTGTTGTAGAAGCGGAGAGCATTCTTGGTTCGAGCTTTCACCATCTGGGGCAGATGCTCGTCGAGATTGACATCAGGATTAATGCGCAGCAAGGTCTGTTTGCATGATTCAACCACCTGTCTGTAGGGCTCAAACACGCAGTCGAGTCGGCGAAGCAAAGTGAAGGGAAGCAATACCTGGTCTACATCCTTGTCGTTGTAGTCGTCACGGATAAGTTCCTTGATATTCCATATGAGTGTGCCTAATTCTTGTGGGGTAGCCATAATGCTCAGTTTTTATAAAGTTGGGAAGCGCTTTTAAGTCGGGACGCAATGGAATCTCGCAGCGATTGCGGAGAGAGAACCTCGACGTCGTTGCCGTAGGAGAGGATAAGAGTCTCAAGTTCCTTGTTCACCTTGACCCTGATTTCAACAACGCAGTTCTCGGAATCGGGATAGCGCTGGGTCATGTGAATCGGCTTGCTTTTTATATAAAGGAAACGGGAGGGAGAAAATTTCAGTCTTACAGGTTCTACCGGAGAGTCAGGGATGGTCACGCCGACAACGTCATCAAAAAATTCTTCGAAATCAATCTCAGTGTTCTCGCGGAACTCGCTATTGGCCGCTTCAATGGTGTCGATGCGGTCGAGAGCCAAATTGGTAATCAAGCCAAGATCCTCACACCAGCCGAAAAGGAACCAGCGGTTATTGAATTCCTTCAAATAATAAGGATGAATGGTCCAGAGATGTTTGACTCCGCGGGCAGTGTGATAGTTTACCAATATAGATTGCCTCTGGGTGATGTAACCGAAAAGCGGATTAATGTGCTTCAATCCAGTGAAATCCACATTCTGGTCGAAACCAATAACAGGTTTTGTGGTGCCGCGAAGTCCGAACTTGTCTTCAAGGTGCACCAATAGATCCTCCATCCATTCGAAATGCGGCATCCCCTGAAAGCGCCCCAACATAAGAATTGTCTCCTTTAGATGGTCGAATTCCTCAGATGTCAGCGGCTTTTGCGTAATGGAAAAGTCTGGATCCTTATAGCGATAACATTGTTCGTTGCGGGCGTTGCGAAATTTTTTAAGTTCAATACTCCATCCGGCTTCCGACTCCATGTGTTTGATGTCAAGATAAACCTGACGTTTTTTTATTCCATTATGGGCATCGCCGGTGCGACGGATATCAACTAAGTATTTGCTGTGGCCGGTTGCGGAATAAAGTTTGTCGTTGCAGGCTTGAACCAAATCTGTGATGGCAAACTCCTTGTAACGATTGCCGAAGCATTCGTCAAGGGCGTGATAACGGATCATTGCATGTTTGTTGGTTGCCATAGGGGTAATATTGGTTTACGAAGGCAAAAATAGCAAAAATATTCAGAGTGTGCAAATGTATTACACTCTTTTTGCCTGAGGTGTGCAGAAATAATATTTTGAGAATTTCTCGAGAAATTTTTATCAGTGTGCAGATAGGTTGCACACATGAATGTGTATCTTTGCAATGCGAGAGATTAAATCCCCTCTCCTGATATCTTATGGTTATAAAATGTCCACATTGCCAAGAGATCTTTGAGCCTACCGACAACGAATATGCCGCTATCATTAGCCAGATCAGAACTGCAGAGTTTGAAACTCAGCTTCAGCAACGCCTCGCCGAGATAACTGAACTAAACAAGGTTCAGCAGGAAAAACGCGATATCCAAGCTCAGAAAGAGGCTGAGCATGCTCTATCTGAAAAAGATCGCCAAATCAGCGAACTGCAAAAGGAAGTTGAGCGCATAAAGGGTATTCTTGACAACCATGAAGCCGTCAAAAAGGCAGATCTTGCTACCGCCGAGGCAGAGGCCACCAGGAAGATGAGTACGCTGGCTGCAGAGAAGGACAAAGAAATCACTGAACTCCGAAACAAACTCAATAATATTGAGACCCGTCACGAACTTGATCTCACAAACGAGCGCAATAGTCGCAACGAAGAACTTCACCAGCGTGACCAGACAATCACAGAACTTAACTCCAAACTCGAATCGCAAAAACTTGCGGCTGAGAATAAAGAGATGGAGCTTCGCGAGCAGCACAAACTTCTTATTCAAGCCAAGGAAGAGGAGATAGAGCGTTACAAGGACATGAAGGCAAAGCTTTCTACCAAGATGCTCGGCGAGACTTTGGAACAGCACTGTCAGACCGCTTTCAACATAGCCCGAAGCCAAGGAGCATATCGCTCGGCATATTTCGAAAAGGACAACGACGCCAGTGGTGGCACAAAGGGAGACTTCATCTTCCGAGACTTCATTGACGGTCAGGAATGCCTGTCGATAATGTTCGAGATGAAAAACGAGGACGATCGCACCGCCATCAAGCACAAGAACGAGGACTTCTTCACAAAGCTCGACAAAGACCGCCGCGATAAAGGCTGCGAGTATGCAGTGCTTGTAAGCATGCTCGAACAGGATAACGAACTATACAATGAGGGTATCGTAGACGTGTCCTATCGCTACGAGAAGATGTACGTCATTCGTCCCCAGTTCTTCATGTCTCTCATCTCGCTGCTTAGCCAGTCGTCGAAGCGTGGCGCTGAAACCCTTATCAGTCTCCGCCGCGAGCTTGAAGTCGCTAAAGCCCAGAGCATAGATGTAACAAAGTTTGAGGAAAGACGCGACAAATTCGCTGGTGAGTTCCTGAAGTATGTAAAGGCTCATCAGGAGAAGCACGGGGAAGCAATCGCTACTATCGACAAGACCATCGAGGACGCAGAGAAGCAAATTTCCAAGCTCCGCAAGATCAAATCGCTCTTTGAAACCAGCAACCAGAAACTGATTCGAGCCGGAGAGGTTATTGAGAACGACTTCACCATCAAGAAGCTCACTCATGGCAATCCTACCATGCGAGCCAAGTTCGATGAAGTCCGCACTATCAGAGCGGCTCAAAATGATGTGATGCCTTCTGAAACAAATGCTTGAGAGAAGGTAGAACCTACAAAGTATCACTATTTATCTCAGAGGTGCCATCGATCGGCTCCTCTGAGATTTATCTCATATTGTATATGATTATTATACCAGATGTACACGGCAGGCTCTTTTGGAAGGACGCTGTTGCGAAACGGAAAGATGGGGAAATGGTAATCTTTCTTGGAGATTATCTTGACTCTTATGAGTCTACCATTAACAGGGAATCATTCAAGAAAAGTTTTGAAAACTTGAAAGAGATTATCGAGTTCAAAAAAACTAATGAAGATACTTGTATTCTTCTGTTTGGTAATCACTAACACAGCTACTTGGTTGGTGGTTGAATTAGCCCATAACTTACGAAGACATTTCCAGTATAAAATATTTCTGAAAGAGAATATCTCAAATTTTAAGTTGATTTATACTGCAACTATTCAATCTTCAAAAGTTCCTTCAAGTTACGACATCAGAAAGAAAGATTTTTAGAAAATGGGGAGCTTGCGTACGGCTTTATGTCGACGATTGGTTGCCGGATTATAAAAGTTTACATTTCAAGAATTATTGTCAAGTATTTGGTCATACTTTCAGAGGCGAAGACAATGAACTTATAACAGATTACTTCGCAGTTCTTGACTCCTGCCAAGTATTCCGAATTGATGACTCTGGAAAATTGACGAGATTATAATAGGAATCGCTCCGAAAAATAACTCTGGCCTACGCATCTCTGCGGAGGTCGGTGCGGTTGGAACTTGGAACATTATGCGGTAACCTTGGCTTCAAGGAAGCGGTAGGCGTTAGAATTTACGAGGTTGACTATACGGTCATGAAATTCGGTGTTGGAGTTGTACACTTTACGGCTTTGTATCACCCGATCTTCTGTCAGTGAAAACTTGATGATTTCTATTCGGTTGCCCTCGCGGTCATGTGCCGAGAGGATTATCGACCCCGGCTTGGTGCAATACGATGCTCTGAATACCCAGTGCTTCATGTGTTCGCCCTCGGCTTTATAGGCTTCAATCGAATTAAACACCGATATTTCGGTATAGGTGTCATAGTCAGCAATCACGATACCGAAATAGCAACTTTTGTGGCGTAGAAATTAGCCTCGTCTTCCTTGGCTTTCTTCAGCTGAAGTTCATCGCGCTTCTTTTGCTCAGTCTTTCTGACCTTGTTGAGCCAATGGTCATGCTCGGTTTTGAGGTCGATGGGGCATATATATTTGGGGTTACGGATGTTGCGTCCGCATTTATCAAGCAGTTTAATGAAGTTGCAACACATTATTACTATAAGTACAATCACGTTTTCATCGTCGTCCGATCATGCTGCGTCTGGGAGCTCGCGGTTTGAGCATCTTGTGAGCTTGCATCATGCAGCGGTAGGCGAAGTGGCGGTCGTCTTCATCCGGATTGCGTCCCCACGGGAGGTCGGAAGATGTGCCTCCGCCACCGCACGACTGGGCGAATTGGGTTGCTCCATCGAGATAGCCCATGAAAAGATACATTGCGCACTTCGATATATCGTTGGGCTTCTCTGCCATTGCTGTAAGGAACTCTCCATCGAACTCGGCTTTCTGTTCCGGTGTCATGGCTGCTAATAACGAACGCATGTCGACAATCGACCTGCCGAAGACTGCATCAGTCAATCTCATGCGAACTTGTTCCTGATTCTTAGCTGTGAAATCATGGAAGTCTCTTGCCGCATTGTCGCGCTTTTCGCTGACGGATTCCAATTCCTCTTTGAGATCTTTCAGTTGCTTATCGGCAGTCTTGAGTTTTTGACGCTTGTCTTCGAGTGTCGATGCGGTAGTGCGCAACTCTTTTTCAAGGTCGGAGATTCGACGGTTCAACTCTACGGCATCGCCGTTCCCAGATTCAAGGTCAACCTGCAACTGGTCAATTTGTTCAATAAGATCAGCTTGACGAGACTCAAGATTGGTTATTATCGTGTTGAGACCTTTGCAGCGTTTCTCTGCCTGACGGATATCCGCATACAGCTCCCGTAAAGTCTCATGCTTTTCGGCTATCTCAATTTCCAAGTCGTTGCACTCTTTATGGAGTTCCGCACGATACTCCTCGGTTGAACGATGGCGGGCACCGGTCTCGGTTTTACTTTGTCCCCGACCAAGTCCCCACTTTTCGTTGACCATGGCCAACTCATTGTGAAGCTGAATGGTCCGTTCACGGAAATCGTTATTGTTATTCCCGGCGAACAGCTCCTTGTACGAAAACTTATTTTGCTGCGTGATAGGCAACAACGTGCAATGTATATGCGGATTTTTCTCGTCCAAGTGAACAAAGAACCCGACGATGTTCTCTTCGCCCCACTTGTCGCACACAAACCAGTAAATATCCGTTGCCCATTCCTCAATGTCTTTGCAGCGTGTGATGGATGAATTGTCCGCACCATGTTCCAGATTGACCGTTTGATTACCGAAGGCCAGACGGTGCATCTGATCGCGACTTCCTCCGAAGATGATGTTGACAACGGTGCGGCGATTAGGCTCCTTGCCTTTACGTTTCATCTCCTCATTCGGGTCGATGATTCCACGTGCCCTCAGAGTCTCGCGCATCCTGTTAGGTATACTTTTGGATGTATCAATAGGTTGAACAATGCCACCCTTGGCAATCTCAAAATTGAGATGAGCACGGGTTATATCATAGTTGCCGTTCTTGACGGCACGCTTCCAGTTCTTTTCCGACCACCTTCTCTGGTGCTCGTTCGACTGAAGTGTTGTAATGCCCGCTGACGGGCTGCAATCTAATACCTGTTTTGCCATCTGATTGAATTTTATAGATTAAACATATTGTTAAATGTGCCTGAGCTTGCTCTTGAAAGGCCTGCCAATGCGGCAACTCCCCGACGATTTTTAATCAAAGGGGGGAAGTAGGCTCCGTACCCATTGTTTAATGTGGCAACTGCGCGCAAGCGCGATGTCTATAAGCAGTCCTGGACGAAGCCCAATGGAGAGTGCCAAGATTATATCCGAGGTAGCGCTCAGAGTACGTCTGTGGTGTCGGGATGGGCTCCTATGATTATCTTGTCATCGACGATTCAGAGAGCAAGCCCAGGCGCGTTTTAGAGACTGTCGTTGATGAAATCGACCTTCAAATGGTTGAAAAGACTGTCGAACGCATACCGCGCGTCTAAAATTGAGGCCGGGGTTGTGCTATTCTCAACGAGCTCCCGTCTTCCATTGGGATCGGTGCAGTAGACTCTGAGTAGTTTGAACCACATCGCCCAGTTTCCGGATAGGCATTCCGAAAAGAGGTGCTCAAGGCAGACCTGGCTATAAGAGTCGGCATCTTCGGAAATGGAGGGTGGATTCGCACACCGTTCAGAAATCAGTCGCCTAATCAGTAAGTACTGAAAGTCTGTTATCCTCTCCGAATAAGCATCCTCGTTTGAGCGGTCGAAAGAAGCAACTGCGTCTTCGATTATTCCGGCGAGTTCGGAATTGTCAATTATGCCACACAGCCATTCGTCTATCTTGTAATAAAGTAGCACCGCCATATCGAATGTAGTCTGGGGCTTTCCGGAAATTGTCGAATGTTTGGCATCGGTACGCTCTGCTGTCATGGTGATGAGTGTGCGACCGCTGACTTGAGTCTTTGACAGCATACCGAGTGTCTCCAATTGGTCAAGGAACTTACGCACGTTCTCTCGGGACCAGTGCCATCGTTTAGCCAGATTAGTAATCGAAATTAAGAGCCGGCGTGCTTCCGGATTGACGGTCTGTCCATAGGCCGACTCATAAATGGCTGTTGCTACCGAAGGATCATGCAGAAGATTGAGAGGCATCGAGTTTCGATGCTTTGGATGTTGTTAGTTCCGCGAGATGGTTAAGCATCTCCGGAGTGAGCCTCACACGCCATGTTCCGGTGTGAGGGATTTGATGATTGTTTTTGTTCTTTGTCATGAAATAATTTGTTAATTGAAAGATTATCACAGCATGAGTTTATAAGAGGTTAATTTCAGATTGAAGAGGATGATAGAGGTGCAGTCGTTGCCAGAAGGAGTTAATCGGTGTAACTCTTTCGTTGCCGGTCAGAGGTATCTCTTGTTGCCGAATAAGAGAATGTTCGTTTCCTTCTGATGCGCCGTATTAATCCATACATATCATGTTCCCTATCTTTTGATATGTGCTTCAGCATCGACACTCGTTCTTGGTTTGCCATACTTGGCAAGTTCTTTCTCAGTCATCGGCTCAATGGATATCAATTCACAGTCAAACTCATTATATAATTTCATAAAGTTGTGGTAGAATTCGGGATTGTTCTTACGCCAATGACGCTTGATCTCCTCAAACTCGCGGTACATCGACTCCTTATCCGATGGCCTGGCACGGAGTATGAAATCGGCTATGTCAAGTCCGGCTTGGCGGTCCAGCTCTGAAGGATTGAGTTGTCCCATATCGAATACAGAGACATCAACGCCGATTTTTGTGAGCATTTCAGCCTTGTCATTCCAATTCTTCTCCATGTTCAAGTCCGGCACAAGAATAACTTTTCGACCTGACAAGACTTTTGATGCTTCAAGATTAAGGCATCCGTTATTACCACCGCTGGCAAGCCATAGGAAGTCAGGGAAGTACATAAATCCGACCAAGGCTGTTTTCTCGGATTCCACGAGCATGATGTGAGCATCAGGATATCGAGGCAAAAGATGTTCGCCGAAGAAACATTGAGCAAGCTTGAAATTTTCAGGTTTCTCGCGCCATAAGGAATGAGTCCAGTTTATCAAACTGCGTTCTGATGTCTTCACGCGGTGTCCATTCGGTCCATATTTGATAATCTTGCCAGTCCTGACGTTCCCGTCAATATCAATTTGCCAAAAGATAGTCGAACCGTTCCATAAGCAAGCCGTGTCGACTTTGTATTGTTGGAAGGCATTTCTAACCTTTTCTTCTCCAACTTTCATGCAAAGGTAATTGAAGAGGGCGTTGGATTCGCAACCTTTAAGTGAATGCATCATTAATTCCTGCGGCATGAAAATAAGTGGCTTTGGTTCAATCGGTTTTAATGGAAGGGATTGAATGGTGAAAGTCCTGTTATCCTCATAGCCCTTAGGCCGCTTTTCAGGATGTTCCTGAAAATATCGAGCCGGAGAATGGTCATGCTGACTGTTGCAACCCGAATGGTCGCACCAGCCGATGTCTTCCGGGAATGCGACTTCTCCAAGACTGTCAACATACAGATTGAAAGACTTACGCCCACAATCCAGGCACCTGACTTTACAACCGGGGAAATATTTTCGTAGATGGAATCTGTAATCTTTCATTTGAAACCGGGAGTTGGATTGCACATTGCACGTTGCACGCGATGCACATAGACGAATTGGTGCAAGTGCAGAAATGCAGAAATGCAACGTGCAATCAGTTATAGTTCTTTTTGTAGTTGCCTTTGGATATGCATGCGATATGTCCGCTTTTGACGAGCTTCGGAAGATCGTGCTTGACTGTACTTTCACTCATTCCGAATTTCCTGCCTATTGATATAGCCTCATATGTCTTGAACTCATCGGGAAGAGCTTTGAGATATTCCGCTTTAGCTGTAGGCAACGCGCTTTGAGACAGGTAAGGTTCCAGATCACTGTAACAGGTCTCATAAAACGTATTGAGTTTTATGGCCGCTATCATAGCTTCAAGAGACACAATTTCACCATCCGACTCATAGCAAGCCCATGATAAAAGTTGCATTACAAGAGCCATTCGTGGGACCTGATAGTCCCATTTGGCAGTCCTTGTGTTGAGCATCCTTTCATCCTCAATCTCATTCTGAAGCTGTGCGAATTCGTTATGCCAATCTACGAATCTCTCGGCAGCTGCGCCTGAGAGTTTAACGACAACCGAATGGCACTCACCGGACACACCGTCAGTCTCGGGCTGTAGTGTCATCAGTCGTTCGACGACTTCTTTCCAGATCGCTTCCGGCTTATAACTGTCCTCCTTAGTTGGCACTGTTTTGCTCCACAAGGGAATCTTGTTGTCCTCGGATTTGACAAAAATAAATCGGTCGATGAATCCATTCTTTATGAGATTCTGCTTTGCCAATTCCGGAAGCATAGTCGCCTGAGTAGTTCCTATAAGGCTCACACATGGATATTCTATTGATAATGATTGCGTCTGCTCCTTTCTGGAATTTATCAGTTGCCCGTTCGTGAAAATGGACAGCATGTCTGTAATCAGCGAGCTGGTGTTGTACCGGTCGGCAGTGCGGAAGAAGCCGATTATCTCCTCATACTTTACGCAAAGACCTCTGAAATTGTCCGCATGCAGCTTGACCATCGCTTCCTGTGTGAAATCAGAAATCAAAGTCCTGATCAATTTAGGCGCCACTGGCGGTTCTCCTTGAGAATTTGATTTCTCGTATTGAGCTTTCAACGCTTGGTATTCTTTGTATTGCTTGGTATACGCCTTTTCCCGTTCACGGTCGATATCGCAAAGTGGGCGGAAAGCGAATTCCAACGGTGGCGTTTTCCCGATGCCAGGTCTACCAACAAGTATCATATAGAACATCGGAGCGACTTCCCAACCTTCACGCGACCGGATTCTGCGCGAATTGCCAATAGCGGCAGCTGCCGCCGTTATCATACAGCTCGCTACAAACTCCAGTTTGAAGCTACGATGTTTCACCAGATGCAAAATCAGTTTCTGCACCTTCTGAGGGAAAACCTCCAATGGGAAACTCTAACGTGTTATTCCCTGGGATGTCCGCGCAAGCGCATTGCCGATGGCAAGAGTGGAGATTAAATTTTCAGCCATATTATATCCCCAGATTACCAAACGATTTAGGCTTTCGGCGAACATCTGCCGACAACTCTTTCAAAAGCTCAGTTGTAGTCTTAGAGCGGTCATTACGACTTCGTTTCTGATATTCCATCAGTTCTGACGGCCGGAATTCCAGCATCTTCCCCGGTTTATAATACGGGATTCTCCCGGCACGGGCCCACTTGTATACAGTATCAGTGGACCGGTTTAAGAGAGCGGCAGCCTCTTCTATACCGATAAGTTTTTCATCTTGAGGAGATGTTTTGAATGAGTTGCGTCGCCACTCATCAAAATCTTTTCTGAGAGATTTTATCTCTTCTGTGAGAGCTCCAATCAATTCAGGGAGCATCTCGAATGTAATTTGCGACATTATATTGAAGATTTAAATTATGCCGCAAAATTAATATTGGAACCAACGGTGCGCCAGTGTGTGCCGGAGCGGTGCAGAGAAACAAACCGCTTGCACCGGACTTTAACCGGCTTTAACCAAAGGCTATGCCTGACTATTTATAATCTTATTCAGATTGACAGGTGACAACTTCTTGTCCAGTTCTACAATGTCAATCATGAACCGTCCACCTTCCGACTTGAGTTTTTTCTTCATGGATGCCTCGGTGGAATTCTTAAATACGACAGGAAATTGAGTTTTGAGAAAATGGGCGATTCCTGGATTATCTTTTTTCAACCGTTTGCCTATATTCCAGCCGAAATGATGAAGATCAAGCGTACTGATACGATGGATCGCTCTATTGACAGCTGCCGGTTGTTGATCCGGTTCATAATCGATGGCGAAGAATTTCATCGAGTTGATAAGATTGTCAATTTCCTCGGGCGTGAGAACCTGAAGGAACGTCGTTCTTGTATATTCCTCAATCTCCCTGAAAATGGGAGGTAGCACTGTCGGCTTTTGTTTCGTGCCCCGGTCGTTCCATTTGTTACGGATGTTTTTTATCCATGGATAAATAAAATACCGCACACTACATTCGGTAATCCATCCGCCTGTCAGCAGCAGTACGAAAATCAGGATAACAGAAAGTACCGTTACGATGGTCGAAGTACCTTTTTCCGACATGTTGATGCCGGAAGTAATTGCACATGCCATGAAAACAAGACATGCTAAAATTCGGAAGGAATAATAAAATTTATGGTTCATATAAGTGCATTTTTGCGAATGTTTATGCAAAGATATACACGGAAAACAGTTGAAAACAAGAGATGCATGTGACAGTTAAGGCTAATTAAGAAGTGAGATTATATTTATATAGTTAAAAAGCTGATTTATGGTGCTTTATGTTAGCGGTATAGACGAATTGACCATATAAATATTGGTACATACACTTATGTATTTTTATCTTTTGAGATTATATTTATATATGGAAAACCTCCGATGAAAGAGGATGAATTTTACATCGTCTTTCACCGGAGGAATGGATAATCAATGACTGCTTATTTCAGCGAGATTCTGTCTGTTGTTATTCGTTTTGCTGACGGCAGAAGTTGAGCATATATCTGCGTTGTAGTTACGTTAGCATGATCAAGTAATTTGCTGACCGTGAAGATGTCAGTGCCCGCTGCGAGTTGGAGAGTGGCGAACGTATCTCGGAATTTGTGGAATGTGATATGTTTTGTAATTCCAGCTGCTTTCAGCCACTCTTGCAGAGGGCGTTGAGCCATGTGGCGTTGGAAATCCTTGAATACCTTCCCGGTTTTGCGCTCACCGCACAGAGCGAGCATCTCTGCACTTAGAGGGTGACAGGTTTCTTTCTTCGTTTTCTGAATACGGATGAACATCGAGATTTCGCCATCCGCATCCTGTCGGATATCTTCCCACTTGAGATTAAGGATATCGCTGAGACGCAATCCTGTGAGGACAGAGAACAGTGATGCGCGTTTCAATCCTGGCAATCGGCATTCAGTCGCGGCCAGCTTCTTCACTTCGTCGACTGTGAGGAAGTCCTTCTTGACCTCCTCATAGTCGATTTGATCAAGATAGTCGATTTGATCAAGATAGTCATTGAGGTTCTCTTTCAAGAGACGTTCTTTATGTGCCTCTTTCAGAAGAGCACGGAAAAGAGAGAAGTAACCGGCTGCGGAGTTGCGGTTAATCTTTCGCTTGGTATGCTTTATTTGATTAGCATTGAGCAGATAAGAACGGAATTTGTTGCAGAAGTCGATGGTTATATCTCCGAAGGTGCAGCTCCCTTTTGTGAACTGACGGAAGTGCAGATAAGAGCATTTCCATTTCTGATGACGCCCTTTGCTCTTTCGTTCGAAATAGGCGAGGAAGTCGAGTTTCGGAGTTTCGCGGTCAAGAAATCCGAACTCGCTGTTGATTAGTTGCTCCTGACGGCGGCAGCGTATCAGTTCTGCACGGTTGAGTATAGACTCGTTATACTCTTTCTGGAACTGTGTTGTCGGATTCTCATAGATATAGAATCCCAGATACTCGCGTCGGGTGTTCCTGTTGGTTTGTGGATTGCGTACAGCCGGATAAAAATCCAGATAGACTGAAAGTCTTCCTTTCGTCATTTTCGCCGTGCGCACATTTACTGATGGGACGGTGTTCTTTCTCATTGTTTATTACTCATTGGTTGTTATTTGATTTTGAAATTGCTGCAAAACTAATTGAAAATCAAGCGGTGCACCATTGCTGTGCGGCGCAGCTATGCTTATGCACCGGTTATTATTCAATTTTAGGAATTCCAAGGACTTTATCGAGACCTGCACATTCGATATATACTCGGTTGTCACGATAGATTCGAGGCACCTTATATGTACGGACATAGTACGAAATTTGGTCTCGGGTCATGCCATAAGCACCCATTGCCTCCTGAATCGAATAGTATTCCGAAGCCAGTTCCGGTTTTACTCCCATAGCAGCATCTACTTCCTGTCGGAAGTAATAGACAATGTTCCGGACTTTTTGCTTTGTGATTTTTAGTTCCGAAACCAAGCGATATAGGACCTCCTTTTTCATGCCGAACTTAGTGCAGACTTCATCGACTGTGTACCACTCATCTTTGTTGATTTCTTCCTCTGCCGGTTTGCAGAAGGTTCGGTCGATGTGCTTCTTGCTCCATAGTGTCTTTCCCCGGGAGACTGTCTTGGGGATGTTGTGCTTGGTTGCCATCTTATACAGCCAACTGTTTCCGATGCCGAATTTTTCCAACACCTCTTTTGAGGAATAGAATTCGGTAATAGGTTCACAGGCCTTAGCCTCTCGTTTGATGTAAGGGGAAGAAGATTTGAACATCTCATCGAGAACAGCCCGACTTATGAAAGTCTTACCTGAGAATTGTACACAGGGAATCGATCCTCTTTCCAAATATCGGTAAAGTGTCCTGGTCGACACACCTATCAGCCTTGCACATTGGCAAGGGGACAAAAACGAACGGTTATCCTCCGCTTCTGTTGTTTTTGCATCGAAAGTCTTTTGTGTGGATGCCACATGTTCTTCTCTTTCGTTGTTTGTAAGCATGCTCGGCGCATCGCTTGCTGCAATAGCGTGTCGAGCTTTTGCGTGCTGTGAATGATGCCCCGCAAAATTCACAGACCTTTTGAAATTCAATTGTACTGCTCATATTCTCGTTTTTGAGTTAATTCTGTTAAAAATGTGTCATGGTGTGACACCCAGTGTCAGTGTGTGACAAAATCGTCCACACCTCGGAAAATGAGCTGACATACAAATGAGAAAGCGAAAAAAGATACACAAACGGCTAAAAAGCCCGTGAAATGCCCGGTATGGCGAAAAAAATAACGCCCGGATTTCAGGCGTTATTGGTCATTATTAGTATTTTAACTGCTTTTATATCAATTAGCTATTTCCCGATGCAGAAGTGGGAGAAGATGGAGGTGAGGAGGTCGGCGGTGGTGACGGCGCCGGTGACGAGGCCGAGGTGGTGCATGGCTTCACGGACGTCCTGGGCTACAAAGTCGGTGGGAATGCCGGTCTGAAGGCCGGTAAGAACACGTTGCAATGCGTCTGAGCCGGCCGTCAGAGCTTCGTAATGACGCGCATTGGTTACAATCAGCTCGTTCTCGAGATCATGCTCGGCCGTAGCCGTGCGCACTAATTCCGATTCCAGTTCCTCTATGCCTAATCCGGTCTTGGCGCTGATGGATATCACGTGACAGCCGGGGGATAAGAGTGCGTGTATGTTTGATAAAAGTGCGCGTTTGTTTTCGGAGTCCGGAATGGAGTCAATATCCGACTTGGTAAGAAGAATGATGGCGGGGCGTGGCTGCATGCCGGATTCAGAAGTCATGGACGGATTGCAGGCATCGGAAGTTTGTTTTAATCCATTCGCGTTTTCTGCATTGCGGCCATTGAGGTAAGCGCGCAGGTCATTGCCAAGCTGGGCTTCAAGGGGCTGGGTCGGGTCGACGAGCCAAAGAGTGACGGCGGCGCGGTCGATGTGCTCCTTGGCGCGCTCGATGCCGATGCGCTCTACGGTGTCGGCGGTGTCGCGGAGGCCGGCGGTGTCGATAAATCGGAACAGGATGCCTCCGATCTCGCGCGTGTCTTCGATTATGTCGCGCGTGGTGCCGGGAATGTCGCTCACGATGGCCTTGTCGCAGTCCAGCAGGCGGTTCAGCAACGTGGACTTGCCTACGTTCGGCGCGCCGGCGATGGCTACGGGCACGCCTTCCTTGAACGCGCGCCCTGATTTGTATGAAAGTGCAAGGTGTTGCACAACTGCCAGCGTTTCCTTTGCGGAATTGATCAGTTGCGTGCGGTCGGCAAACTCTACGTCTTCTTCCGAGAAGTCGAGTTCGAGTTCCAGCAATGAGCCGAAATGAATCAGCTGTTCGCGCAGTTCGTTGAGCTTACGCGAGAAAGCCCCGGACATCTGTGATAGCGCGAGTCGGTGAGCGGCGCGCGATTCGGCGGCGATCAGATCGGCCACGGCCTCGGTCTGTGCCAGGTCCATGCGGCCGTTGGCGAATGCGCGCTGCGAGAACTCGCCGGGTCCGGCGGGTTTGGCACCACAATGCATAAGCTGGTTCAGTGCCTCGCGCTGGATCCAGCGCGATCCGTGCACGGATATCTCTACGGTGTCCTCGCCGGTAAACGAATTCGGAGCGCGGAACAGCGTGATGACGGCCTGGTCCAGTACCGAACCGTCTTGCTGCAATATATTGCCCAAATGCGCGGTATGCGACGTGCATTGCGCTAATGGTTTGCCGCGCCACATCTTCTGCACTATGTCGAAGGCATCGCGACCCGACACGCGGATCACGGCTATGCCGCCTTGTCCTGCGGGCGTGGCTATGGCGGCTATGGTGCGTTCGGAATCTGTATGCTGCATGATCAGTTGCGTCTGTTCCAATCGCGGAATGATGAAACGGCCTCCACCTTATTCTCGATGGAATCGGGTAGGTTGTAGAAGAAATCCAGTCCCGTCAGTTTCTCAACCTCGTCGACGGTGGTGACGTAGTTCTCCATGTTGCCGGGCGACGACATGTTGGGATAGACGAAGGCGATGCTGCGCGGCTCTTTAACATACGGCGCCAATAGTACTTTATAGAATGCGCCCGGCACACGCACCCCGGCCTGGCCGATGCGCTTGGTGTCGGTCTTCTCGTAGATGGGACCGGCCACGATCACGATGGCCGAGTCACGCCTGGCCCAGTTGCGTTCCTTGTTTTCCAGCGTGTTCCAGGCGCCGCTGTTCAGCGAATGGTCTTGCGGACACATGTTGGCCATGACGAAGCAGTCGTTCATAGCCTCCGGGCTCCATTTCTGGTCGGCGGCAGGGCATAGGTGACCGCGGTCGTAGCCGGAGCGTGCGTAGTCGCCGGTGGTAGGGCAGTTCTTGATATCCTCATCCTGCCAGAAACTGTTGGAACGTGACGCCGGACCGTCCGTTTCCGATCCGAGCAGTTCCCACGCCACCCATTCGGGCGTGCGGTTGTCGGGATTAAAGGCCAGCCGGAACCCGGTGTAATCCTTGCGGATGGCTTTGGACGACGAGCCGCGCACCAGGTCCAAGTCCCGGTACGCGGCGTTATTATTCTGAGCTGCAGAGGGCCGGCCCTCTGCGACTGTTTCCTGTTTTTCCTCGCTTTGCTCCGCTTTTTCGCGGCGGTTCATGCCCACGGCCATCACTATAGCCGCGGCGGCAACCAATGCTATGACTAAAAACTGTTTCATCACCGCAAAGTTAGCGAGAAACGGCGAGATAAGCAAACTACATGTCCACGGGCACGTATACGGTGCGTGACTGTGACCGGGAGCGTGTGGCCTGGCGCCGGGTGTCCGGGCCGGAGCCGGTTACATACTTCTGGTTCTTGAATTCCAGGAAGAAGCGCACCTGCGCGAATGTGGCGAAGCGCATCACGGCATTCTGCGAGAACCGGTCGGGATTGTCCTTGTCCCAGGTATGGTCGCCGTTCTCGCCTATGGGATAGTTGTAGGGCTTATGGTCGACGAATCCATGCTTGAATATCGAGCCGTCGTTGCCCTGGTCCCAGCAGTTCCATGCGTGATGCGACACCACGGTCATGCCCTTCATATACTCCGACATGCTGAACGAGCCGTCGATGTTGCCGGGATAGATGAAGAAGTTGCCGTCGCCCTCGCTGGCCAGACCGTTGTATCCGAATATACGGCCGTGCGATTTCAGGTTGAACCCGGACACATTGCCGGGATACATGTTCAGGTCGTGGAAGAACAGATACTTGCCCTTCATGAAGGCGTCGTGCGGCGACTCAAGCGGGCCGTAGTCGTTGCGGGTCTGTATCTGGTTGGACATCAGCTTCACCGTAGACTGCTTGCCCAGGTAATGGTGCAGATAGGAGTAGTCGGTCATGGTCGGAATCCTGTAGCGGGCTATGCTTTCGTCCGACTCCGGCACGAGGCCCGGTTCCAGCAGCGCGCGGTAGTTGTAGAGCAACGGCATTTCCAGTACATGGTCCGGATACTGCAGGCCATCGTGATATTCCGAGTAGGGGTCGGCCATGGCGTCGGCACCGGAATAACCGCTCATATTTGTCTGCGGCATCATGGGATACACGTATCCCGATACGGGGACCGGCATTTCCCATCGGGGATACAGATCGGGATGCAGGGATACTTTGCCGGGTTCGTTCTTTATGTTGTAACATCTGAGGGGAGTGCCGTCGGTCAGGGTCTTGCCCCGGAACGACTTCGACATCCAGAACTGGTTGAAGCCAATCTTGACGAGGGGATAGGCACGGCGTTCCATCTTGCCTTCGGAGTTGATTCGCTTGTCGATCAGGCAGTGTGGCAATGTATAGCCCACACGATTCCCCGAAGCATCTGTTGTTCCGGAATAGGGGTCGTACGACACATAAGGTCTTGACCCATCGGCGGGTATGGCCACATGTCCCTGCTCGCGGGCAGTCTGATTTGTGATTCTCAGTCCTTCCGGCAGCGTGAACGATGACAGCCTGTTCTCTATGCCGTCCCAGGTGATGCGCGAGCCGTGCATGTAATATTCCGTCCAGGTCTCGGAGCTGGCGCCGTAAGTGCCATAGCTTTTCCATGTATGACCGTGGTCGGCCAGAAACATTCCGAAATGCTTGTCCGCGCCGTGTCCGGCATAGTTGTGAGGTTTGGGCCAGGCGTAGCCGTCCTCGTCATCGGCTATGCCGCTGAATGTGTTCTTGCGCACGTCGTAAACGAAGCGCAGCACGGTGCCTTCGGAGAGGTCGGGCGTCCTGCCGTCGGGCTGCAGGTTATAGAACACCCAGGCCTGTGAGTTGACGCGCATCGGGCCTTCGGGACCGCCGGGACACGTCGGATCGTCGAAGCCCTCCCATTTTGTGTCCGTCTGGTTCCAGCGCAGATATTCGCGGCACAGCAGGCCTACGGGCTGCCCCGTCTGCGGATCAAGCACGTCGAGCACCCACGAATCGTCGTCGGTCACATCGGGCGACGGCGAATTACTGCGTAACAGCGTGAACACGTAATTGCGCCCCGGCAGCAGCTCCAGGTCGCGTCGCAATGTGTATTCGTGCACGCCGTCGCGGCTGTAATGACTTATTATCCTGGTCCCGGACGGTATCGTGCGGTTGGCCGGCACAACGGCGCGGTAATGGTCGGCGTCGGTGGAGTAGGGAGCGTATAGCGCCGTTATGTCGGTCGCGCCCTCATCCGTGTCATAGCTCAACTCATCCGGACCGTCCGAGGTCAGGTCGATGCCCGAAGCCGAGAGTGGTTGGCCGAGAATCTTAACGTTATTGAAGAAATCGTTACCCTCGGCTTGGGCGATGACCGTTATGGACGCCATGGCATGGTCCAGCGCCACCAGGCACTTAGTGTCGGAAGCATGGGCCACATTCCACAGCAGGTCCGAGCTTTCGAACGCGCCGTCCTGCTGCTGGTCCGCCATTACGGAATGCTCCAGATCGCGGGTCTTCTCCAGGGTCATTTCCGGGTCGTAAGGATAATAGAACAGATAGTCCGTGGTCTGTTTGGTAAGCTCGGTGCCTTCCACGGCGGGAACGAGCACCTGACGGTCGGCCACGTTCCTGACGGCATAGCGCACGTTCTCCGGGTCGGAGGCGTTGCCGAGGTTGAACGCCCCGACGATGTCCCCCTCGTCGGCCACTGTGCTCCAGTCGGAAGTGACCGACGCACGGGTGCCGTGGCCGTCGCCGGTGTCCAGCACGAAGAAGTAACCCTCGGTCGGATCGGAGGCTCCGGGCATTTCGGGCATGCGGTCGGCGCACGACATCATGACAGCGCCTCCAAGCATACAGCAAAGCCCTATAAGTATATGTCTGATATATTTTGGCATTTTCTCAACTTTCTCAACTTTTTAAGCTATCCTTCAGTCTTCCTCAATCAGAATGTCATCGCCGGGAATCCAGTCGTTGATGCGGAATTCCCATTCGAACTCGGCTCCCGGAATATCGGGACTCGGGATGCCCACGATGTTGAAGCGGTATATGCGGTTGCGGCGCACGTTCCACAGGGTCGTCATGTCGGGCTTGCCGTCGATGTATCGGGCAATGAGTATCCGGCCGGACATCGGCTCGCCTTCGGCGGTGACGTAGTGGACATTGACGGCTACCGGTGTCTCGGCCACGTTAAGCGATTCGGGCAGATATATGCGAACCTTTCCGTCCGCGGCTTCAGCAGATAATGTCGACAGCCCTGTGTCGGGATTGTGACGGAAAGGATCGGCGTTGTTTATGGCCGATGTATTCAGATGCGTGTTCCACCCCGAGGGAGCGACGCACCCCGACTCCGCGGCGTTGTCCACCCGGACCGAAACGAGCCGGGAACCGCGCATGTCCTCGGGCCACAGCACCTCGATGGCGGCCATGGCGCGAAGCATGTCTACGGTGTCGGCGTCGAATGCGGTGCCCGGAGTCAGGGAGCCAAGACTTATGTCTTTGGCTCCCCACATCGGGATGGCGTCGAAATCAGAAAAAGCGCCACCCTTGGAGAATGTCATGGACTCGGGCGAATCAAAATCAAAATCGGAATTGGCTGTCACCATCAGTTTGACGGACTCGCTTTTCAGACGGTCGATGTCGATGACGGGTGCTATTCTGCCCGACAGCAGCACGAGTCCGTCCGGAGTGACGGTGGCAGCGTCGTAATAAGGTTCTATGCGTGCCGCAAGCTCAAGGCCGTTGCCGGAATATGTGTACAGGGCCGCGTTGACGGACCCGGTCATAATCATGCGGTCGAATCTTACGCCATCTTCCTCGCCGGTTATGAACTCACGGCCGCCCCTGGTTCCGAGCGAGCCGGGATCGAGGGTAAGCGTCATGGAGTACAGACCGCCGGCGCCGCCGTGGTAGGGCGAGTCCTGACCCGCGCACGAAGCTAAGGCCATGGCTGCGGTGCAGAGTGCGAAGATGTTGTATATATGTCGTTTCATTGTTCAAAGTCTATGTCCTGGAGCACAATCTTCCAGCCGTTGATGTATATGTATGCTCCGAGCCATCGGCCGTCGGTGACGGGCAGCTCCACCACGTATTCGTCCTGACGGTCCAGAAATTCCTGGTCCGACATGTCGGGATACTGCAGTTCCTTGTACCGGAGTATGATGTCGTTGAGAGGGAAGTCGGCTATCGACACATTGTCGGTGCCGCGGATAGCCAGCTGGTTGTCGCGTTCGTCCATCAGGCGCACCGTCGTTATATCCGCCAGCGCCACCTTCTGACCCGGCTGTGAGTCGCGGGTCTGCAGCACGCCAATCTGCTGCTGCCAGGGCGTGTAGGATATGGTCTCCGAATCAAGCAGCTCGTTGCGGTGGCTCATCACGCCGTTGCTCTCGGACAGGGCGTAGACGAAATTGTCGAGTGTGATGTCCTTGCCGCGCTCGTCGCGCAGGATGATGTATATGTGGTTGGTGTTCTTGAGCAGAGGCACCTCGTAATTATACAGCGTGCCGGGCCTCGGCTCCGACGCTTTGGGATGGATCACCACATTCTCCAGCCGGCCGAAGAACAGGGGCTTAAGGTCGGTGTCGGAGACGTTAGGAACCTCGGTGTAGAGGCTGCATGTAAGGTCGCTGATATGGTCGCCTATCTCCAAGTCGGGCACGATGAAGTCGCGGTCGCGGAGTCCCGCGCCGATGCCGCCCCAAGCCACTACGGTGTAGGTGCCCGGCTCGATGTCGTCAAGTCCTATCGAGAAGTCGGGACGGGCCAGGGCGGCGCCCTCTTTCGAACGGGTCCATGCCAGACGCCCGTCCGTGTCGAACCCCCATACCTGAATGGAGGTGACCGCATCGTTGAAGATGTCGGTGTACAGCATGTTGTAGTCGTAACGGAATGTCAGCGAATGCGAGGGATCGCAAGGCACGCCGTCTTCCAGAATACCGGCGTCGCATCCTGACAGCATGACCGACATCGCCGCGGCAAGTCCTGTCAGAGTATGTTTGAGAAAAGGGGGCATAATGTGTGAGAAATAGGTAATATGGTCCTGACGGTTCCGAGGCCGTCAGGTATAATGTGCGTTTTTGATAGTATCGGGGCCCGCCGGCACGGCACGCAATGGCCGCACGGACGCGCCCCGAAGGATTAGAATCAGGATCCCTTGATCAGATGGATATTATTCAAAGTTTACGTCCTGGCTTACGACCTTCCATTTCAGGATGTTGATGCGTGCGGCGATGTAGAAACCCTCCTCGTCCACAGGGATGTCGGGGATGATGTCACGCTCGGGATCGAACACAGGCACTCCGAGGCCCTTCAGGCTGTTCAGCGACAGGTCGTAGACGTGGTTGCGCACGATGCCGTTCAGCGCGTTGCCGGCAGCGTCGGTGCCGAAGTGCTCGATGTTCACGTACCAGTATGCCATACCGTCGTTCCAGAATTTCACGCGATATGCGTTGCCGGTCAGGAAGGTATTGATGTCGGCAGCCGAAACGGTCTCGCCGTTCTTGGTGAATACGGTACCCTCCGCTGTGGCGAGCTGGGCAACGGTCTGCCAGGACTCGATGCCTGCGGGCTGCGCCCACTTCAGCTGCTCGGGAGCGATGGTGACGGACTCGGTGCCGTTGTTGATGCGGTAGCCGGCGTTCTTCAGCACGTTGGCCATGATGTTCATGGCTCCGGCGGGAGTATAGAACTGGCCTGCGTACTTCACGAAGCTAAGAGCCTCGCCGTTCTCGTCCTTCAGCCGGCCGGTCACGAGCACCGAAGTTTTGGTGTCGCCGGTGTTCTCCTGCACATAGAAGTTCTGTGCCTTGGCTGCGGAAGTGCCGCCGATGGTGTTCCAGCTCTGATTGCTGAACTCGGTGTTGGAGGTGGTCGCCCAGTACGAACGCTTGTTGGCCGGGTCGTTCCAGTTCCAGCTGAAGTTGATGCCGCTGATGTTCTTCACCAGGTTGGAGTTTTGTGCCACGTTAGCCACCTCGATGCCTATGATTTCAGGCCTCACGGTCACTGACTGGCCGCTGACGGTGATGGTGGAACCCTCAACGTTGGAGAGCACGGAGGTCTGGACCTTGGACAGAACGCGCTCCACGTAGATTTCCACGGGGTTGTTCTTCGCAGCCTCGGCGCTTGCGGCGATGTGTCCGGCTATGGGTGTGGCGGTCACGGTATTGCCACCCTCGTTATATACGGAGTTGGTCATTACGAAACCGTTGTCGGTCCCGCTGTAGTCACCTGCCATGCCGATAACCTGGGTCAGGGTCTTGCCGGCAAAGTCAGCGTCGGCAGGAGCGTTGAGGATGGCCAGCACGTGGGTGGTGGTGATGTCCTTCTGGTTCTCCACCACGAGGACGGCCGATGACATGTTCTCTACGTTGGGGCTGCCGGGACCGGTCCAGGGGGTCAGAGTCAGCTCCTGGGGGCGGCCTACCTGATTGCCGGCGGCGTCGAACAGCAGGAATGTGCCTTTGTCGGCTTTGCCTTCGGCCTCGGTGCCGTTAACGAAGCCACCGTCAGTAGCGCGTGTGGCGTTGCTGTTGGGCGCCAGAATGTTAATGGCGATGAAGCCGGCAGACCCGGTGTTGCCGCCTGCAGGCTCGTTCTCGTTGCTGCACGACAGCAGCGTGCCGGCGGCTAACAGGGCGATGCCTGTCAAATAGAATTGTTTTCTCATTGTTTGTTGTATAAACCTGTTATGGAATTGGGTAATTTTGATAATTTTGAATGGGGATGATAGGAATGATGAATGATTGTTCGAATAAATGGGGGTAATTGTGTGTGTTGATGTATTTGTGTGTTTTGGAATATTTGTGTGTTTTAGAGTAGTATTTGTGTGTTTTGATGTATTTGTGTGTTTTAATGTAGTAAAGTTAATGGTCCTGGTTTTCCGAGTGCAAAATTAGTATAAACGGGTACGTCTGTCAATAGTGGTTTGGTGAATAATGATTAAAAAATCCTAATCCGGGTCAATGACCGGTGTCGAATAGAGTTTACTATTCTGGAAACCATCGAAGCTCCTGTTTTGACTATATGCAAAATTGTTGCAATCTCAGGCAAAGTTTGCTGAGAGTATAGGCGTTAAACCCTCACTCCTTAAATGAGAAAATAAAGAATGAGATAATAAAGGGTGAGAGAGGTGTCAAAACCGAAATGGCGTTGCTTATGGAAGCGGCACTGAATATTCCGGCAGATCTATTGCTGAATCTGCAAAATGACTATAACATGCAGATGGCAAAATACGACGCATCCTTTTATGGAGCGTCTTTCCTCAATCCGTAAGATTGCAGCAGTGTTGTAAAGGATATTTTATTTTGTGAACAGATAGCCATCGAGATAAGTTACAATAGTATCTTTAGACATCTCGATATCCATATTCTTTACAACATAAATAGACCCGTCACTTCCCGATACCGGACGCAGATAGAATGACTCGAAATCGCGGGCATCAAGATTGGCGACACTATCCGTCGGAACTATATACTTGATATTGTCGATAACGGCAGTTGTTTTGTTTATGTCCTTCCTGTAAACAGTTGTCTTCTTCATCCATCTGAACCCTTCGGGAACCGGACATTTCTCACATGACAAAACTTTCGGACGTGTCACTTCTTCCACAACCTCGGGCTTCACTGAATTTTCCCGCTCCAGAAGTTTGCCCAGATTGGTGAAATTAGCCCAGGGCAAGATGGAAGTCGCGGCAAATACAACTGCAAAAGACTGCGCCACACGATCGTATCTGCGGTTCTCTTTGAGGCCGAGGATAACAAACACTACCCAGCACCACACGTTGAATGTGAGCACATAAAGGCGAGGCGAGGTGAATCCATACTGAGCTATCCTATAACCAATTGCGATACTCATCAATAGCACTACGGGCAATGTAAGCCATGGGAGCCATTTCAAACCAATAAGTGTGATACGGTTCCGAGGATTGAAGCGGCGCACTCCTTCAAGAAAAAACAGCATAAACAGAACAGCCGCACAGAGCCCGGCGCCGGGAACAGTTACAAAACCATCCGGCAGACTCCAGGAAAAAAGTATTTTCAAACCATAAGCCCAGAACACTGCCAGATAAATGATGGTAATCGGCAGAAAGACATAAAGGAATAAGCCGCATGCAAAAGCCGACATGCGGAAAACGGCTGCCTGTCCGGCATTCTGCTCCGGTGTCGGCATTCTTCCGATAAACAACAATGCAGGAAATGTGAACCCGCAGATGACCATTATACTTGCCATTTGATCACCGCAATCCACATCAAACAGCAATTCGATTGTCATGGAAATAACCAGTGTGGCCATCACGCAAACCTGTCCGACAAGGAATGCCACGACACCATTGCTTATCTGGCGCCATGCGAAATGCCAACCCTCATTCCCTTTCACAGGCACAAACAATGAAGCCACCAAAAGAGCTGTGCCGAGAGAGAGCCGCGCGGCTATGCCTGCATTATTTGTAGCCGACGGATCGAAATAAACAATCACTGCATCTATCGCCACAATAATCGAAGCCACTGCCACTGCCACATTCTTACGCTTCCCGAGAAATTCAGACCATAAAGTCACACCTATTGTGGCTAAAAAGCCCATGACGCCTCCGTAGATCAAAGAAAGATCAAGATTCTTTAAATCTTTGAAAATCTCAAAATTGATTAGCTCGTCGATTATACCCAAAGTGGCTACCGCAAGCCATATCACGCCCAGCGGGAACCTAAGCCAAGCTCTTTTGACAGCTTCGATGATCATTGAGGCTGAGAACCTGTGGGATTTTCTTCTTTCAGGAGTTAGATTATCGTTTGATATTTCCATGATGATTCAGTATTGGCTTGTGAAAGTTGCAGTTATGTCGATATAATCTGTTGTTCATTCGCAAATATAATGAAAGTTTTACAAATGGCAATGAATTATCCTGAGAAACTAAGAGAACCTCAAAGTCCGGGGATAGTCCGGGGGAAGGATGGTCAGAGGTAATAATAAAAGAGGCTGCGCCAGCGCAGCCTCTTTTAGGTTCGGTCCGTCGTTGCGACGTATGGGTCGAGGTGACGGATATGGTGTTTCGTTACAGACGGATCTTGAGCGACGAACGGTGGCCCTTGGCGTCCGTGGCGGTCACGATGTAGATGCCGCCTGCCACATTGTCCAGGGATACGGTGTCACGGCCTGCGGCCACGAGCGTTCCGGTGGTGGAGAATACGCTGATGGCGCAACCCTGTGCGGAAACTGCGTTGCCGTTGAAGCTGATGTTGCCTGCGGACTCGATCTCAATCGAACCGATGCCGGATTCAGCTGCGGTGACGGTTATCCTGGCCTGTGTCTGCTTGCCGGCGATGCCGAACTTGACGTCGGTGGCGCCTTCTTTCAGACCCTTGAATGTGACTGCGATTTCGCCGTTTTCAATCGCCATGTCGGTGGTTTCGACGATGGATTCGTCATAATCGCACGTGAAGCTCTCGGCCATATCCTCGGTGATGCCTTCGCCTATGAGCTGCAGACGGATGGTCACTTCCTTTTCAGCCTCTACTGTAACCTCGGCGGGGGTGCAGGTCAGCAGACCGCCCTCGAAGTACAGCGTCGGGTTGAACTGGTCGCCCGTAATGTTCCAGGGATTCTCGGTGTCGTTGCCGTAATTCCATCCTAATTCCTGGAAGAAGGAGATGCCGGTTTCGTCGGCGGCTACGGAAGCGCCCTCGGTGCTGGTGGCTGCGGCCTCGATCTTGTCGCTGCCTGCTGTCAGTGTGGCAACGGCGTAGTTGTTGACCAGGCCTGCATCCGGAGCCACGGGCTCGTCGCTGAAGATGGGTTCGTATGTATCCGGGTCGTAGCCGATAGGTTCGGGTTCGTTGTTGACCACGCTTTTACCCACAATGCGGTGCATCGTGTCGTTCTGTCCGGGGAAAGTCTCGCTTTCGGCGGGAGTGCCGGTAAATGCGAGTGACGAGAGATTGACGTAGCAACCCTGTACAGCGAACGAAGGAGTGGTAGGTTCGTCGGGTTCGTCGGGGTTCAGGCTGCCATAGTCGGGCTGCAGATCGCCAAGGATACCGCCCACGCAGGGACCTCCGCCCCAGCGCGGAGCCTCGGTAGCCTCGATGCTGCCCTGTACATGGCACTTCTCGATAAGCGAGCGTCCGCTGGTGGCGGCGATGCCGCCGATGGTGTTCTTGCCCTTGATGGCGGCGTTGACGTGGCAATCGCTGATTTTGCCGGCGTTACTGCCCAGATCGCCAACGATGCCGCCTATACCGGTGCCGGCGGTGATACTGCCCTTGAACGCGCATGCCTGTATTGTAGCCCCTGTCATGGTAGAACTTACGATACCTCCTACGGTCGACGATTCCTCGCCGCCAATCAGATCGCCCTGGAACGAGCTTCCGCTGATGCCGGCGGATACACGTGCTTTGCCGACAAGACCTCCGAAGTCATCGTCACCCTGAACGATCGATGCGTATGCGTGTACATTCTCGATTACGCCTCCGGACATCGTGCCTACAAGCAGACCGTGGCCGGAAGTAGCGTTCTTCAGCGATGCGTTTACAAAATTGATATTGCGCACGGTTCCGGCAAGGTCCTCGGTATCGGCGGATGCGCCTTCGGCCGTGTCGGCAGGGCGGTTGAGCTGAGGAATCAGCGCGCGGCCGGCAAGGCTCAGATTGCTGACTACGTGATTGCGGCCGTCGAGCGAGCCGGTGAATTCGAAGTCCTTGATGTCCAGCGGATAGCCGGAAGCGTCGATGTCATTGACTATGGCATAGTGTGCGGCGGGAGCGGAGATGATTTGCTTCAGACCTCCAACGGTGCTGATTTCGTAGGGATTCTCGGCCGTGCCGTCGCCCTTCTCGAACAGCTGCAGCGGCAGGTCGTAGATCTGCATGGTGTATTGCCAGTTGCCGGGAATCTGATTCATGTACATCACGGCAAGTTTGGGAGCTTTCGTGCCGGTGTTGGCCAGGAATATCGTGCCCAGGGTACCCTTACCCTCCTCGGGGGCGAGATTAAGCAGCGGAGCCTTGTCGGGATTGGTGCTGAGAATGAGCAGTTCTTCCTGATTCTTGTCGGATCCGCTGATTTTGCGTTTCACCAGAGCCATGTACTCCTGACAGGAGTCGAGGTTGAACAGGTATGGGTCAAAGGCCTCGGATGCGGTATAGAGCTTCGCGTTGTCTACATCCTTGCCCAGATTCACGTCGTCGATGTGGTGGATGGATCCGTCTTCCGGATTGACGAACACCACCTGCGTGTGTATATTGTCGCCGGCATCACGGTAACCGTGTGTCTGGGGCGCGAAGTACAGGTAGCCGTTCTTGTGAGGCACACGGTTGGTGGTTTCCGTAAGCGTCTGTGACTTGTCGGCGCCGGGAATCGCCGCGTCGAGCTCGTGCTCCACCTCGCCGTTGTTGACGTTGACGAACTGGAAGTAGAAGCTGTCGCCGTCGGCCATGATGAACATTCCCTGGGGATCGAATCCGGGGATGTCGTTCATGAATGTACCTCCGGTCACGCCCTTGGCGAGGTCGAACTTCTTGACGCCGGCTGCCGTCTGGCCCTTGGCTGCGGCGGCATATACGGCGTAATCGTAGCTGAACGTGTCGCCGCCGCGCTGCACATGAGCCCTGGTGATGTAGAGGCTGGGTGTGCCGTCGCCGCTCAGTGTCAGGTTCAGGTCGTCGTCATACCGGAAGTTGCCGTGATACAGAAAGAACGGGTCGTCGGCGGTAGCTTCCAGGGGAATGGTGGTGGTGCTGTATTTGTCCATCTTGGACCCATAGGCGGTGCCGGGGGTGTAGATGTCCACAATCAGCTCGTTGTCGGCTGTGAGGTTCTCGTTGGTCGCGTCGTATGGATTCTCGAACCAGCTGTATTTCAGATGGCTGACGGAGATCCAGGGCTTGCCGTTGTATGTGGTGGCGAGAATGGGCACTGCATCGGCGCCTGTGCTGCACACCATCGGGAAACGCACGTCAAGCACGGGGTCGCCCATACCGCTGTAACCCGCTTTCGAATATGTGACGAAACGATAGTCAGCCGCATTCACGACGCCGTTGACCTCGGGCGTATTCGTATCCTCCTCGGTAATGAAGGTGATGAAGAAATTTTCCGACCAGGCATCCGCGGCGGTATTGATGGCCGAACAGTAATAGCCGTCGAACGTGGCGATGGGGTCGTTCTTGCCCAGCGAATATACGTATGTGCGGTTATTGTTGACGTATGCATCCGTATTGGCCGACACCCCGATCATGACCTCGTAACTGTTGTCGAAGTTGAAGAATTTCTGGGTCAGGTCCGGACCTATGCTTACATCCGCTATGCGGTTTTCGTCCTCGCCAAGCTCGATTTCATCCTCCACGGAGCCTACCACATTCAGTTCGTTGTCGTACACGGTGAGCTTGAAACCCTTGATGTCGGATGTGTACTCGGATTGTTTTTCGGTCACCAGATCCATGGTGTAGAACCATGTGGAACCGTCCGGAGCGTTGAGGTAACTGACCTCGCTGCTCGTAGGCAACAATGAGGGAGTCAGTGTCTTCAGCGCACTCACTTTGACTGCGCCCTCGGGGGGTTTGGCCTGGCATGCGTCGGGACGACCGAAACCATCCTGCTGCATCGCGGCACGCGCCTTGGGCATGTAGGGGAACGGTGCGTCCGAAGTGCCCCGCGGGGCCTTGGCCTGCGCCGTTACGCCTCCGACGGCCATAGCCGCCGCAATCGCGATAATCGTTTTGTTCATACTGTTGTTTATTGTTTGATGTTTGTTATTTACGTTCTCCTAATTGCTTGCGTTTGTTTATCAACTTTCTGAGTTGACAAAATGTTGTGGTTTAACGTAAAAATGTTTGCAAAATTAATTCAAAAAAATATGCTAAACGTCAATAATGGTGTTAATAATTGTTAAGTATATGTTAATGCGCCGATAAATAGGTAATTTTGTGCAACAAAAACAGAAGTATGGCCGCGCATTACGGCTTGCTGTGGCAAAACAGAACGCAAATTAGATAGCCATGACAGTAACAGAAAGATTTTTAGATTTCGTGAAGTACGACACCCAGAGCGACGAGCTGACGGACATGACGCCGTCGTCGCCGGGTCAGATGGAATTTGCCGGGTACCTGAAGACGGTGCTTGAAGGCATGGGTCTGCAAGACGTGGACCTGGACGACAACGGCTATCTGATGGCCACGCTGCCGGCAAATACCGACAGGCAAATACCGACAATAGGTTTCATAGCTCACATGGACACCAGCCCCGACATGTCGGGCAAGCATGTGAAGCCCCGCATCGTCAAGGATTATGACGGCGGCGTCATCAAGCTGAACGAAGAATACAATCTGGATCCCGTCGAGTTCCCCGAACTTAAGAATTATGTGGGCCAGGAGATTATAGTAACCGACGGCACCACTCTGCTCGGCGCCGACGACAAGGCCGGCATAGCCGAGATACTGACTGCCGTGGCATGGCTGCAGCAGCATCCCGAAGTGAAGCACGGAAAAATACGCGTAGGCTTCAATCCAGACGAGGAGATAGGTCTGGGCGCCCATAAGTTTGACGTCGAGAAATTCGGTTGCGATTTCGCGTACACCATGGACGGCGGCGCCGTGGGCGAGCTGGAGTTCGAGAACTTCAACGCCGCGCAGGCCAAGGTGACCATCAAGGGTCGCAACGTGCATCCCGGATACGCCAAGCACAAGATGGTGAACTCCATCCGCGTGGCCGGAAACTTCATCCAGATGCTGCCCCGTTGGGAGACTCCCGAGCACACCGAAGGCTACGAAGGTTTCTATCATCTGGTCGGCATCGAGGGAAATGTGGAGCAGACCACGCTGACATACATAATCCGCGACCACGACCGCAACCGCTTCGAGAGCCGTAAGCGCGAGATAGAGCACTTAGTGCGCAAGACCAACACCGAGTATCCCGGCTGCTGCACGGTCGAGATCAAGGACCAGTACTACAACATGCGCGAGAAGATAGAGCCGGTGATGCACATCATCGACTATGTGAAGGAGGCCATGCTCGAGGCCGGCGTTACGCCCAAGGTGCAGCCTATCCGCGGCGGTACGGACGGCGCGCAGCTCTCGTTCAAAGGTCTGCCGTGTCCCAACATATTCGCCGGCGGCGAGAACTTCCACGGCCGCTTCGAGTACGTGCCCGTGCAGTCGATGGAGAAGGCCGTGGACGTGATTGTGAACATCTGCAGGATCGTGGCCGAGAAAGCGTGAAAGGAACCGCATACGTCATAACAGGGCCGACTGCCTCGGGCAAGTCGGCCCTTGCCGTACGCCTGGCCCGTCAGCTCGGCACCGAAATAATCAGTGCCGACAGCCGCCAGATATACACCGGCATACCGATAGTCACGGCAATGCCTACCGACGAGGAACGGGAGGCCGTGAGGCATCACCTCATCGACTTCCTGCCGCTGGAGCAGTATTACAGCGCGGCGATGTTCGAGCAGGACGCACTTGCCATAGCCCGCAGGCTGATAGAGGAACGAGGCTCGGTGGTGGTATGCGGAGGCTCGATGATGTATGTCGACGCCTTCTGTCACGGCATCGACGAGCTGCCCAACGTACCCGACGACATACGCCTGGGGCTTAAGGCCGAGCATGACGAGAGGGGAGACGAATGGCTGCTTGGCGAGTTGGCACGTCTCGACCCGGAATATTACAATGAGGTTGACCGCAAGAACATGAAGCGGGTGTTTCACGCCGTGGAGATAATCAGGGCGTCGGGACAGAGCTATACCTCGCTTCGCACCGGGCAGAGGAAGGAGCGGGAGTTCGAGGTGCGTAAATATTGTCTGACGATGCCCCGCGAGCAACTGTTCGACCGCATCAACCGGCGCGTGGACGCCATGATCGAAGCCGGGCTGGAGGAGGAAGCGCGGCGCGTATATCACTTGCGGCATCTTAACTCGCTCAACACCGTCGGCCTGAAGGAGATGTTCGCCATGTTCGACGGCACGATGGACCGTCACACAGCCATAGAGCGCATCAAGAAGAACACCCGCGTCTACGCCAAGAAGCAGCTCACCTGGTGGAAACGCGACCCCAACATCATAATGCAGAATACAGAATGAATAAGTGATTTATTCTTCGGCGGAGGAACGGCGGATGCGGTGAGTGGGGGATTGGGCCGAGGCGTCGCCCGAGGCGGGTACTTTCGGAGCCGAGGGCTTCATCTTCATCTTGATCTTGACGTGGTCGAAGCCTTTGCCGTAAACGCCGTTGACCGCACCCTGCGTAACGAACGCATCCTCGTCGATGCGCTTCACGATGCGGAAGATGGTCACGGACTCGATTTTGCGGCAATATACTATAAGGATTTTCTGGTCGTGTTTCGTGTACCAGCCCTGTCCGTCTATCACCGTTACGCCGCGGTGGGCGTCAACCAGGATTTCGTCGGCTATCTCCTTCCATTTCGGCGAGAATATCATGAACTGCGTTGCCTTGCGGTTGCCGTTGATGATCTGGTCGGTGACGTAGCTGGCTATGAACGTGACCATGACGCCATACACTATGGTGGGGATGCGGGCCTCCACACGCTGTTCGAACGTGCCTTCGAACGGTAGGAACATCGAGCAGCAGATGATGCAGAAGTCCATGTATATCATGGTGCGTCCGATGCTGACGTTGCTGACCTTGGATACCATTGCCGCTACGATGTCCGTGCCCCCGGACGATCCGTTGTGAATGAACGCCGTGCCGATTCCTATACCGCAGCATATACCGCCTAACGCCACGCTTACCACACGGTCGGGAATGAGCGGATGGCCTATGGACATGAAGAAACCTTCGGTGCAGCCGATGCCTATGGCAACTACGGTGACGCCGAAGATGGTGCGCAATACGAATTTCCTGCCGACAATCCTGTAGGCGCATGCCAGCAGCAACAGGTTGCAGACGTAGCTCGTGACGGCCACGGGTATCATGCCGTCAGTGGCGAAATACACAAGGGTACCGACACCGGACAGACCGCCGATCACTATCTTATGAGGAAGTATGCAGGCCGTGAATCCTACGGAATAGATCAGAAGGCCTACGATTATCATCATATAATCCTTGCCGTTGACCAGCAGCGAATTGTATTTGGGCTTTGGCATAGATAGTAGTTAGTAGTTAGTAGTTAGTAGTTAATAGTTAGTAGATATTAGATATTAGAGGGATTCCTTCATGCGTTTATAGATGAATGTCTTGGGGCGTACCATTTTCTGGGTGCCGGGCTTGTCGTAGCCGGGAAGTGCGAAGGAGGCGTGTTCGGGAATCCATTCGATGATTGCATCCACCCAGTCTATCATCCCCTGGCGCGACGGATGGACGTTGCTGGCGCTTTGGCGCGGCAGCTTCAGGTCGAAACTGCGGAAGAACTTGTCGCCGCCAAGCTGTTCGTCTAACCATTTGTTCAGTACGCCTCCCTGGGTCTTGCCGTTCCACGACGGAGGGCCGACCCAGAGCAGATGCCTGTCGCCGACGGCCTTGACTATGTCGTTGAGCGAACCCTTAAGATGTTCCGGCTTGGTGTCGAACAGCTCGTTCATTCCGAGGCTGACGAACACTGCGTCGGGATCCTGCTGCTCTATGATCTGGGTCAGTTTGGGCGATTTGCCCCATTTCTCGATTGTGGAGCCGTCCCACACCACGGTAGCGACATCGAAGCCGTTCTGTTTGCCATAGCCGTTCAGGGCCTCGGCAAGCCATCCGGTCATCGAATCGCCGATGAACAGTATCTTGCGGACAGTATCCTTCTCGTTTTTCTTTTCGGCCTCTGCCGGCTCGTCGGGTCGGCTGCCTGCGGTCTGTGCCGCTACGGCGGGAGCCGTCAGCAAAGACAGCAGACACAGAGTGATGAATATCGTTTTCTTAAACATACTCTTAAATTTTTTACCCCCAGAATATATAGGCCACGATAACGGCTGCTACTGCACCCGTGATGTCGGCTAACAGCGCATATCCGGCTGCGTAACGGGTCTTGGACACGCCGACGGAACCGAAGTAAACCGCCAATATATAGAACGTCGTGTCGGTCGAACCGCGGACGGCGGCGGCGAGTTTCGATACGAATGCGTCGGCGCCGTTGGCCTGCATCACGTCCAGCATCATGGCGCAACTGCCGCTGCCGCTCAGAGGCTTCATCAGCATGGTGGGCAGCGCACCAACCCATTGCGTGTCGAAGCCCATCCAGGCCACGCAGTTCTCGACGCCGCCGGTTATTATATCCAATGCACCCGAGGCGCGGAACATCCCGATGGCCACGAGAATGGCCACAAGATACGGTATGATCATCACCGCCGTCTTGAAGCCCTCCTTGGCACCCTCGATGAACACATCGTAGACGCGTAGCTTCTTGCGGATGCCGGCCCCGATGAAGGCCATGATGACGCAGAACAGGATGAAGTTGGCGCCGAATGTGCTGTATGTGCCCACCTTGTCGCCGGGCAACGAGGCGAAGAACCATGTGACAAGCGCCACGAATGCGGCTATGCCGCCCAGCCACGCCCATATCACACGGTCCATGCGGATGCGTTGCTTCATACACAACGCTCCGAGGCCGACCAAAGTTGCTATGGCCGTGGCTATAAGTATGGGTATGAACACATCAGTAGGATTGGCCGCGCCTCCCTGTGCTCGGTACATCATGATGCTGATGGGCACCAGGCAGAGTCCGGAACTGTTCAGCACCAGGAACATGATCATGGCGTCGGTGGCCGTGTCCTTTCGGTCGTTCAGCTTCTGCATCTCCTGCATGGCGCGCAGACCCATCGGCGTGGCCGCATTGTCAAGCCCCAGCATGTTGGCCGAGATATTCATGAATATGGCTCCCATTGCCGGATGTCCCTTCGGGATGCCGGGAAACAGGCGTGAGAAGAAGGGGCTGATGAGCCGGCCGAAAAATTCGATCACTCCGGCCCGTTCGCCTATCTTCATGATTCCGAGCCAAAGGGTGAGCACTCCGGTCAGGCCCAGCGACACCTCGAAAGCGAAGGCCGCCTGGTCGAACGAGGCATTCATGATCTGGCTCCACACCTCCAGGTCGCCCTGAAAGCATGTACGCCCCAACGCCATGACGAACGCCAGGGCGAAGAATGCAATCCAGATCCAGTTCAGAACCATCTATGCGGTCGGAATAGTGTGGCTTAGAAACGTTTGATGCCCATTATCTCGCGCACGTCGGCCAGTGTCTTGGAGGCCGTCTCGCGGGCGCGTTCGGCACCCTGGCGCACCACCTTGGACAGATACTCGTCGTTCTGACGGATGTCGAGGATGCGTTCGCGGATGGGAAGCGTGACTTTCAGTATGTCCTCGGCCAGCTGCTTCTTGAGGTCGCCGTAGCGGATGGAGCAGTCGGCGTAAGCCTGGCGGAAGTGGGCGCACACATCGGATTCCGACACCAGGTCCATCAGGGTGAACAGGTTGGCTATGGGCTCGCTGACGGGGCTGTCCGGAGTCTTGGGTCCCTCGTCGGTGACGGCGCGCATCACTTTCTTGCGCAGTGTCTTCTCGTCGTCGATAAGGTAGATGCAGTTGCCCTCGCTCTTGCCCATCTTGCCCGATCCGTCCAGTCCGGGAACCTTGACTGCGGCGGCGCCGAAGTTGAAGTTGAAGGGCTCGTGGAAATATTCCGTCTTATAGAACGAGTTGAAGCGGCGGGCGAAACGGCGTGTCAGCTCCAGGTGCTGTTCCTGGTCCTTGCCCACGGGCACGAGGTCGGCGTGGTGGATCAGGATGTCCACGGCCATCAGGGTGGGATAGGTCAGCAGACCCGCGTTGACGCGCTGGTTGGTCTGGTTGCCTATTATTTCCTTTTCTATTTCGTCGCCATCGGAATGGATGCCCAGGGCCTTGCGCGCCTTGTCCTTGAACGATGCGGTGCGCATCAGCTCGCCGATGCCCACGTGCATGTTCATCAGCAGGTACATCTCCGAAATCTCCGGCACGTCGCTCTGTACGTAGATGGTGTTCTTGTCTGGGTCGAGTCCGGCGGCCAGGTATTCGGCCAGGATGTCCTTCACGTTCTCGTGCAGCATCTTCGGGTCGGGATGCGTGGTGAGGGCGTGGAGGTCGGCCACGAAGTAACGGCAGTCGTAGTCGTTCTGCATGCGCACGAAGTTGCGCAAGGCTCCGTAATAATTGCCTAAATGCAGGTTGCCGGTGGCGCGGATGCCACTCAGCACTATCTTTTTCTTATCGTTGTTTTCCATAATTGCAGTTTTAAACCACAAAGTTAGTTTATTTTCGCCTATTGGGCAAAAAAAGTGTTGCGATGTGTTGCAAAAGATGAAATAAAATCCTAATTTTACCGAGAAGAAACAATCCGGGCGGCAACGCCCCTGTGCCTTCGAGAAACTGACGAAAAACACTGTTACAAACCTTAAAAACTAACAAGGAGGACAGACCATGAAAATCGGAATTCCAAAAGAGATCAAGAACAACGAGAACCGCGTGGGTGCGACACCGGCGGGCGTTAAGGAACTCGTAAACCACGGACATGAGGTCTATGTGCAGGACCATGCCGGCGAGGGGAGCGGATTCGGCAACCATGAATACGAGGAAGCCGGCGCGACGATATTGCCGACCATCGAGGATGTGTATGCCACTGCCGACATGATAATCAAGGTAAAGGAACCGATAGAACCCGAGTATGGACTGATCCGCAAGGACCAGGTGCTGTTCACCTATTTTCATTTCGCGTGCGACCGGGCGTTGCTGGATGCCATGCTCAAGAGCGGCGCAGTGTGCATCGCCTACGAGACCGTGACATATTCGGAGACCGACCGTCGTCTGCCGCTTCTGATACCCATGAGCGAGGTGGCCGGCCGCATGTCGGTGCAGGAAGGCGCGCGCTTCCTGGAGAAGCCGCAGGGAGGCCGCGGCGTGCTGCTTGGCGGTGTGCCGGGCGTAAAACCAGCCAAGGTGCTGGTGCTGGGCGCCGGCGTGGTGGGACGTAACGCAGCGCTGATGGCCGCCGGACTCGGCGCCGATGTCACCATAGCCGACATCAATCTTGACGTGCTGCGTCACTGCGCCGAAACGATGCCCAAGAACGTGAAGACGCTCTATTCATCACGTCATAACATCGAACAGGAACTGCCCGACACCGACCTGGTGATAGGTTCCGTACTGGTGCCCGGCGCCAAGGCACCGCATCTTGTGACGCGCGACATGGTGGGCCGGATGCGCCGCGGATCGGTGATGGTGGACGTTGCCATCGACCAGGGCGGATGCTTCGAGACCTCGCATCCCACCACACACAGCGAACCCGTATATGAAGTGGACGGAGTGGTGCAGTATGCCGTGGCCAACATACCCGGCGCCGTGCCTTACACCTCGACCATGGCCCTGACCAACGCCACGCTGCCGTACGCGCTGAAACTTGCCGACCTCGGCTGGAAGGAAGCCTGCCGTCGCAGCTACGGCCTGACCCAGGGCGTCAACGTGGTGGACGGCAAGATCACATTCAAGGCCGTGGCCGAAGCCTTCGACCTGGAATACACCCCGCTCGCCCTCTGACAGAACAGCAACCGGCTTTCATAGAATATATACGTTGCCGGCCACGACGCTCAGCGCCGTGGCCGGTTTTACTATAATTGCGTACTATGGGGTGTGCAATGGTTATGCAAACTGCGTACTATTGGATATTTTGGCACTATAAAAGTTGCGTACTGTAGATTTTATTATTAAATTTGTACCCTAAACATAAGAAAATATGATATTTAAGAGAAAAATATACAATAAGCTGCTGGAGTGGAAGCACGCAACACAAGGGTCACGGGCAATTTTGATTGAGGGAGCGCGAAGAATCGGTAAGTCAACCATCGTTAAAGAATTTGCTCGTAATGAATATAAATCATTCATATTCATAGATTTCAATATAGCGAGTGACGTGGTCAGGTCGGCGTTCCAAAATTATATGACGGACCTTGATACTTTTTTTATGATATTGTCTGCTGAATATAATGTGACACTTAATCGGAGGGAATCCATCATTGTATTTGACGAAGTCCAGAAGTTTCCGACAGCGCGTCAGGCCATAAAGTACCTGGTTGCGGACGGGCGGTATGATTATGTAGAAACCGGATCGCTGATATCAATCAAGGAGAATGTACATGACATAACGATACCCTCTGAGGAGCGTAAGATGTATATGTATCCGATGGATTTTGAGGAATTCTGCTGGGCAATGAATGAAAGGGGGCTTGCCGAGTATATTCGTCAATGTTATCGGGATGAAATGCCTCTGGAACAGGCGCTTCACAAAAAAGCTATGTTGCTGTTCAGGCAATATATTCTTGTGGGAGGCATGCCAAAGAGTGTATCGGCATTTATAGAGAACGATCGGAGTTTTGAAAAGGCGGATGTAGAGAAGCGTGACATCTTGCAGCTATATCGTGAGGATATAATGAAAATAAAATCCGGATACAGATCCAATGTTCTGGCTATATTTGACCAGATACCGGCATTTTTATCCAGATCAGAACGACGGGTAGTGATGAGTAAGATTGAAAAGGGTTCAAGTTTTCCTCAATATCACGACACATTCTATTGGCTTGCGGATTCTATGATAGTAAACGAATGTTTCAATACCACAGATCCGAATATAGGGCTGTCATTGAATGAAGACCGCACGTACGTCAAATGTTATATGGGTGATACGGGTCTACTCATAAGCCATACGTTTGATGAGAACGAGATTGCAGACGAACAGCTTTATAAAGAAATCCTTTTGGGAAAGTTGTCTGTAAATGAAGGAATGTTCTATGAGAATGCCGTATCTCAAATGCTTGTGGCTGCCGGGCATAAGCTCTACTTCTATACCAAATATGATGAGGTTTCCCATCGGAATGAAATTGAAATAGATTTTATTCTTTCCAACAGAAGCAAGCTTAAATATAAAATTTATCCTATTGAAGTGAAATCTTCGGATAAATACACCACAAAATCCCTGATAAAGTTTAATGAAAAATTTCATTCAAGAATTGGAAGAAGCTATGTGGTGCATCCTAAGAACCTTAAGAAAGAAGAATCCACCCTGTATATTCCGGCTTATATGGTGTTCTGCCTGTAATGCAGGTATCATCGGACCTTGTCAAAAAAACAATTGGCAGCGGCATTTTGACCACTGCCAATATTATTATTCAGACTTCATCATCTGCCGGATGTTACTTGGAACGCGTGACCTGGTGGATCACGTTTCCATTGCTGTCTATCATGGAAAGCGTCAGGGCCTTCGGAGTGGCGGTAACAACGGAGAATCCGGACACGCCGCTGCAGAACACCGTGCCGTCCGTGGCCTTGACGTCCGGCCGGGAGAGGGAGCCGGATGTATTGACCACATAGTCGATGCCGTTTTTGCGGATGTGCTGGAAATTATGGATGTGGCCGCAGACGTACATGTCCACTTTGTGTTTGCGCAATATCGGATCCACCTTTTTCTGCATGTCGGTGCGCTCGCTGCTCTGCTTGGGAGTCTGGGCATAGACGGGATGATGGCCGGCCACAATGGTCCAGTCCGCTTTATCGTCGCGGCTTAGTTCCCTGTCGAGCCATTGCAGCTGTGCGTCGACATCCTGACGGCAGGCATCGGGGTATTCGGCCGTATCGGCGTGATACTTGTCTATTATCGGAGCGGTGTCGATGAACACTACCTTGACGCGGGTGCCGTCATTGTCGAATATGCGCGTATAATAACGCGAGGGCATGTTCCAGCGGCGACTGGTGCCGGAATAATCCATCACTGCCTGCGTATTGCCGCGATACTCATGGTTGCCCAGGATTGGGCACCATTCCACCTGCAGTTCCGGATGGGAATAGACAAGTTCATAATTGGTTGTCCATAGCGGGTCGTTCACCGATTCGATACCTAAGTAATGGTGAATGTCGCCAAGAGCGAGGAAAGCATCCGGGTCCACGGCTTCGGCCACTTTGCCCATCAGTTCGGCTATGGGCTTCTGTTCGTAATATCCGTTGCGGCCCAGGTCGTTGCCGATCATCAGCTTGACGTCTCCGGTCAGCCCGGTGGCGGGAGTCTGTGCGCTTGCGGTGAATATGGCCGCAAGCGTAATAAACGTGAATGTGAATAATTTACGTATCATAGTCATTGTTATTTGGCACCGAACGCGCCGAAGTGCGGTTCAAGGGCCGGTGAGTGATACAGTTTGCCATTGATCTCAAGGCCGCCTGCAAAACAAGGAGTCACTGTGGCCGATGTGGTTTTGAGAGCGGGAGAATCGGACGACAGATGGAAGTCCCAGGTGGAATTGTAGGTGTAATCGGTCAGACCCACGGCGTTGATGTCGAAATTGCTGAATCCGGGATTCACGAGATTCTCCTTCGAGGCTATGACGCTATGTGCGTCAACGGCAGGATTATAGTTCTTGTGGTCGTAATTGTAACCTTCGTAGGCGTAAGCCACGTTGCTTTCCTCGGGATACACAATGGAACTTTGCTGAGTGCCGGACACATACATGTTGTAGTCTATCACCGACTTGTCGTCATATCCCGCGTCGGACGAATTCGGATTCTTGTAATTGGGGGTCATGGCTCGGAACTTGCAGTTCACCATCAGGTTGTTGACGACTGTGGCAAGGCAGTTCTTCTCGACATACACACATCCACCCTTTTCACCGTCGCGGCGCCATCCGGCATTGATGATGGTATTGTTGTAGGCATTGGCTATGGCCTGTCCGCGTGTCTCGCTCTGACCGGAGGAGGAAAGCTTCAGTCCGTTGGTGTTGGGGCTGAACATGACGTTGCCAGCAATGTCAGCCTTGACGCCGGCCTTGATGTTTACGGCCTCCGCACCGCTGTAGCCGTTGGCTGCGAATACGTTGCCTGCAATGATGGCCGAGCCACCCATCAGATATATTCCGTCGCTCCATCCGTTGCGGATTATCGAGTTCGTGATGACGTACCGGCCGTTGATATTGGTGGTGGTGATCTGCGGATAGGCGTCGTCGCCGGCGGTGTAGATGCCGGATGTCGCGGCGGGTGAACCCTCTATGACCTGACCGCCCGTATATTCGATCACGGCATGGTCGATCACCATCTCCTGACACGATTCCGTGGCCACGATGCCGCCCCACAGGCCGGCGAAGGTGTTGGCCTCGGTGCGTCTGGATTCATCGACGGTGAAGAGTACAGGCTGATTCTCGGTGCCCAGCACATAGAGGCTGCCCTTTACGATAATCTCGACGGGCGCGTGGTTTACTCCGACTCCGGCGGCGGAGGCCGTTATCTTCACTCCCGGCTCGATCGTGAGGCTTTTACCCTCCGGTATGACGAGATGACGGTCCAGATTGATTTCCGTACCGGCCTTCCATGTGCCGGACACGGTCATCTCCGTTTCGGATATTTCGGTGTCGATCGAAGGCTTCACGGGATCGTTTTTGTCGCTGCACGATACAAGCGACATCGTTGCGCCAATCATGGCGACGAATAGTAGTTTTTTCATTTTCACGATTTTGTTGTTATTTGGTTGTTGATTTTTGACAGTAGATGTGCTTCCTATGCGGGACGTCACAGCTTGAATCTCACGCCGAGCAGGACGGTCTGCCCGTAATGCTCCTTGCGTTCCATCACGTTGCCCCGTAGACGCTTCACGTCGGTGAGGCTGTCGGTATGAGGCCCTTTGTGATAGTAGCGTATCATAGGGAGGTCGAGCAGGTTGGTGGCTTTCAGGAATACCGACAGGCCGCAACGGAACGATTTCTCGGCCGAAAGTTCCATACGGAAGTAATCGTTCTCCCAGATGTCGTTGTCGTACCAGTTGCTGACGTCGGCGAGCCGGGGACTGATATAGCTGCCTGTAAGCTGCGCGTCCCAGCCGTGATGGCTGTCCTTGAACAGGAGCGAGAGATTGACCACGTGGGCGGCCTGCCCGAACAGCGGTCGGGTCTGTCTCACGGTTATTATGTCGTTGCCCTGCATGGTGCGTTTGTCGGTGGTGATGCGGGAGTAAGTGAAGGTGTAGTTGGCCTTGATGCCGAACTTGCTGAAATACTTCAGAATGTCGATTTCCGCACCCATATTGTCCGCGTTGCCCATGTTCATAGGCATGTAATATGTGTCCTGTCCTTCGTTTATGAGTCCATATTCTATTGGGTTCTGCAGATGCTTGTAGAAAAGACCGGCCATGAACTGTTCGGACGATTTCGGGAAGAACTCCCACCGCAGGTCTATGTTGTCGGCCACGGTATGCTTCAGCGATGGATTGCCCTTCTCTTTATATTCCTCATTGATGATGCTGTAAGGTACAATCTCGAAGAAGCTCGGACGGTTTATGGCGCGGGCATAGCTGAGGCGCAGGTTCATCCGGTCGGTAAGCATCCGCTTGATGTGCAGGCTCGGCAGGAAGTCGGTGTATTTCTGGCGTCCAGTGGGGTCAACGTCGCGCGGGAATTTCAAGGAATAACCCTGACTGGTATATTCCACACGCAGACCTGCAATAAATTCCCAATCCTGCAGTGTAAGCCGTGCCATCGCGTAGCCGGCGGCTATCCGTTCGTCCGCGTCATAGTTCAGAGGGTCGCCCACATTGCCAAACTCGCGCGGAGTGATCAGTATCCCGTCAAAATTATCCCAGTCCTGTCCGAAAACCTGGACGTGTCCGGTGCCGGTGGCGGAATCGAAAGTGTATTCGTTGAAAAAGCTGTCGCGGTTCTTTGCGCGGAACATCCCGCCAATCGAGATGTCCCAGCTGCCGCATTGATAACCGAGGTCAATGTATCCGGCCCAGTCACGGTCGGAGTTGTGTTCCCAGCGACGCAGTGCGGCTTTGCTTGTGGCCAGATGGTTGCCCTGGATGTATACGGTGGCATTGTCGGGCGTTAGGTTGGTGGCATTGGAGAAAACCGCTTTCCAGTCAACGCGCAACTTATCGTGGAGAAAGAGGTGGTGGCCTTGAAGCGTGGAATTGAATATGCCCTGACGGTTCCAGCGCATACGCACCGAGGCGGCTTTGTCATCCTGTGCCTGTCGAGTCTGCTCGTTGATCATGCTGAGCCATCCGTTATACCACGAGAGTTTATGTTGCGGCGAGAACACATAGTCCACTTTCCCATGTATCGCAAGGCGCTGGCGGTTGTCGGAATATTCGCGGCGTTCCACTCCGTTGGTCATGTATGCGGAGCGGTAATACCAATCACTGTTCTTGCCGCGATTCAGATTTTGGTAGCTTACAGAGGCTATGACTCCGAAACGATTGTCGAAAAATCTGTCGCCGTATGATATGCCGGCGAGAATGTCGGGCCACGGACGCGAACTCTTGACCCGTAGATTGTTGTTGCTGAAATCAGATTCCTTTACGCCGTAATCGCCGGAGGTGCCTTTTAGTTCGTTAGGCGATTTGCGGTGGATGGCATCGTGGTTGAACGACAGGAAATCACGACGGAGGTATAGGGCGTTGTAGCCGGTTGTTACGTTGGCATACAACATCCGTTGTGTAGGGGCGTCCTTCATCACAAGGTTTACCGCACCTCCGATGCCGTCGCCTTCAAGGTTGGGCATCATGGACTTATACACCTCGATGCGGTCCAGAATCTCGGAGGGAAACAGGTCGAGGGGCACGAACCGGTTCTTGTTGTCGGGACTCGGAATCTTCACCCCGTTCACCAGAGTGTAGTTATATCGTTTGTCCATGCCTCTGAGAATGGCATACTGCCCCTCGCCAGAAGAATTGCGCTCGGTGGTGACTCCCGACATCTTCTGGATGATGTTGCCGACTGTAATATCAGGCGAAAGTTCCATGGCGCGTGCGCTCATCACGTTCACCACGTTCATGGAATTTCGCTCTATCATGCGAGCGCCGGCATCGGTGTTCGCGGCGGAAGCGGTAACTACCACTTCACACAGTTGGGCTGCCGATTCCGTCATACGGATGGTGAGAGGGGAGTGTCCCGGATTGTTTACAGTCTGTGACTCATAACCAAGATAAGAGCATACCAGGGTCGGCTCTTTGACATCAGTGGTCAGCCGGAAGGATCCGTCAAGACCGGTTGAGGTGCCGGACCTGGGCTGTTGTCTCACATAGACCGAAGCGCCGATCAGAGTTTCTCCCGTTGTCGAATCGACCACTATGCCGGAAATCTCCCGTCCCAATGAAGGGAGAATTGATAACGAGCCAACGATAAGCAGCGTGATGCGTTTCATGCGATAATATTATGATTACGCTGCAAAGTTATCTCCCGATTATTTCATAAATGTTTCGTGTATGTGAACAAAATATTGCTCCTGATACAATGTGCCGCGGATTCAGTTCAAGTCAAGTTGGAAAAGAGCAATTTATTCATTATTTTTGCACTGCCATTATTATCCTGTCCCAGAAGAAATGACTCTCAATGATAAAGTGCCTTGTATGGAATTGACTCAGATATTACTGACTTACGGACCGCTCGGCGAGGACTGTCTCGCAGATTTGAACCGGGTTGCCAAAGTCGCCCGATTTAATGCCGGCGACTACCTGATCCGTCAGGGTGAGGAATGCAAATCCTTTTATTTTGTCCGCGACGGAATTCTAAGGGTGTGTCACCGGACACCCAAAAAAGAGGACACTCTGTTGTTCGGTACGGACGGTGACATTTATACCCCCTTGCAATGCTGGATAGGACATGAGATCTCTGATTTTTCTCTTACTCCCGTCATTGAGTCGGAGGTGTACAGCATATCATACACCGACATTAATGCCTTGCTGGATAAATACCCCGAATTTGTCAAATGGATGATGTTGCTGTGCGCGGGGCAGTTGCGGGCCTTGGAGCTGAAATACATCAAGTTCTGCAACCTCTCGCCCGAGGAGAGATTAATCGAATTCATGAGCAAGAGCGATTCCAGACTCGGGCTTATGACGGGTAAGACCATTTCGCGCAAGGTACCGTTGAAGATGATTGCCTCCTGGCTCGGCGTACGCCCCGAGACACTGAGTCGCATCCGCCGGAAACTTGTGAAGAAAACCGACATCTGAAGGTATATTGATAATAAACCGCCGGAGCGATTATGTCGGGACTCCGGCGGTTTGTCATATCTGTTTGGAAATCAATTTATTATATCCTGATATACGATCTTCGAGGCATTGCTTCCGTGTCGCATTATGACAATCTGGCCTGCGTAGGGTCTGTCAATACGATTGCCTGTCAGATCATAATATTCAACCGGAGCGACTTCATCCCGGATGCCGGAAATGCCGCTGTATCCCGGGAACACGATACGCCCGTTCATGGAGACAAGTGCATCGTTATCGTCCGTCCATCCATATCCTCCGTAAGGATCGCCTTGTATACCGAAACATGCGGCATACATGGTGAATAGCTCGCCTGTTTCTACGTCCTCGGATTCCATGGAGCCAAGATTGAGCACTCCGTCCTCATATCTGGAATAGCAAAGTTCGTCTCCTATCACGGCTATCACAACCCCGGGATCCATCTGGAAAGCCCCGGCCACTGCCGACAGCTGATCCATGCAATAGAACTGCCTGATGCCCATTTCCTGATTGGCGAATCCCGCCCCGGAGGCAGTGAACAGTACATGTTCGGGGTCGGTGATGTCGAAGGTGATGTATCCGTTGCCTGTGTAGCTGTTGATCTCAGCCGCCGGCGATTTCCCCTTATATGGGTCAACGAGACGATACAGGTTCGGGTTTTCATCATTGCGCTGCATTTCCACGCCATATCCCTTATCGGCTTCCTCGTGCATGGACAGGCCGGGCAGAAGCCAGGGATCATACAGAGTGGCCTCTCCAATGCCTGTCCAGCCCTGGTTGGGATCCTCGTCGGGGTCTTTCTGCTCCATCGAGGATATGTTGAACAATTCGGCTACCCCTACCTGCTGTGTATACTCCGCATCGGTGTATAGAATCCAGCCGAAACCATGCAATTCGGGGAACACGATCGTGCCGTTATTGTAGGTCACCGAGTAAGGCGTGTAATCAAGAGTCTGCGACGACGCTACATAAGCGATAGGCCGGAACGCCATATAACGGACTCCCGAATTGGTTGTTACCTGCCCGAGATATTCGGGATTGAATGTGATGGTGCTGTTGGCGGCATCCCACTCTCCTTTTACAGGTCGCGTGAAGTAGATGCAATCCAAGGTGACGATATTGTCGTCAAGCGTCACAGTGCATTCCTCGGTGATGTCGCCCTTGGAATCATCGAAGTATACATCATCGATGTGGATGGTGTAGACTCCCTCCACCGTGTTGGCCCCGGCGGATTCGGAGGCGCGCAGCCTTTGGTCAAGGCCTGACGGCACTACCTTCTTCAATTTAAGGTTAGCTCCCGGAGTATGGGACACGAGCCTGGGATTCTCCCGAAGCTCCGGCTGCCTTGCCGACATGCCCAGGGTCATGGCAGCTGTCAGAATAAATACGAAAATTTGTTTCATAAAGGAACTTTTAATGAATATGTTGATTCTTTTTGCAATATTAACGCCTTGTGATATTCGCAAATTGTCACAAAAAGACTTGATTGTAATCAAGAAATGTGCCGATGGGTTTATATTTGTGACAAAATGACAAGTGGAATTGGGAAATATCGTTACCTTTGCATCATATATTATATCGGGCCTCATTCAGGACCCTGCTGACAGAAATCAAATAAACCCAATAAGTAAGCCTATGAAAAAGTTACACTTCTTATCGTTAAGCGCGTCGGCAATGATGCTTGCAGTTCCTCTCACCGCCGTTGCGGGATGGGGGACCGTGAAGAATCCGGCCGAGGTGTTGTCATCCACAGTGGAAATGTATGAGCCGAAAACCGCCTTCACAACCGACGGCAAGGCATTCGTATGTTGGCAGGAACCGGGGCAATCAGGCGCCGAACTGTTCCTTATGCTGATTGACGAACAGGGCAACAAGGCCTGGGAAAAACCCATGCAGGTGGAGAACTTCCCGCAGGCATCCTATTCCAAGGACTATTCTATGGTGACCTCAGCCGATGGAGCTGCGGTGATAGCATGGGCCGATACCCGCGATGATGAATCCGGTACGGGACACCGCCCCGTGCTCTACAAGATTTCACAGCAGGGAACACATGTATGGGGCGAGAATGGTGTTCAGTTGAGCAACAACTACAAATACCCGCCCATGCTCACACGTCTGGGCGACGAAATATATGCCGTAGTCTACAAAGCTGATGAAAACAAACTGCCGATCCTGGCCCGCCTCAACGACAACGGCAAGTTTGCCACAATGATGGATGATTTCTCCGGTCAGATCGCCGCCGGCGCAGGTACGGACTTCATCCGCGTTTATGCTGTTGCAGACCAGGGAACAATGGCCATGCGGTACACATGCGACTTCGACGAGGTCTGGAAGGCTCCGGTAACCTTGTCGACCGACGAATATTCCGGCTTTAACAAGTTTCCTTACAGTATCGCTCCGGACGGCGACGGCGGTGTGGCCGTGACATTTGTCCGCAATTTCGGTGATTACCAGACGATGCCCGTGGTGCAGCATGTGGACAAGGATGGAAACATCACATTCAGCCAGGCTATGGATGTAGTGACCGAGGAACTTTACTCGCGTGACAACACATTGATTGCAGTCAACCCCGCGAGCAAGACTATCATGACAGCATACTCCGTAATGCGCGGTCAGTATGCCTTAGGCGGTCAGGCTTTCTCGTTTACCGGTGATTATCGCTGGGGTGATGAAGGCAAAATTCTGTCGACCAAGGATGATGTCTCGGGATTTTCCTACCGTCCGCTGAGAGTGGAGCCATATCAGAACGACACCTGGATGGTGGCATACGTCGATGTGATCGAATTCGGCAAGAAACAAGGCTATATGTGCATAGTCAACCGCAACGGCAATGTTGAGCGCAATGTGAAATTCGGCAACGAATGCACCTTCGACTATTCCGCCACCAACTTCTCCGACGGCAATCTTGACGTGCTTTACTTCAATGAGAACAGCGTGGACGGCGCCACTGTCTATACCCTGAACAGCGTGCGTGTAAACGTCGGAGAAACTTCAGGAATAACCGGCATGGCGGCTCCGACAGCCAATGCCTCTGTCTACGACCTGCAGGGACGCAAAGTCTCGCTCAAGGAGGCCGGTCATGGCGTATTCATCCGCGTGGATGAGAACGGCAACGTATCCAAGGTAATGAAATAAACAACAGGTGTCATGAATATATTAAAACATTTCCTGACAGTCGCGTTGTTCGCCGGTATCACGGTCTCCGCATCCGCGGAGATCGTGACGGATACCTGGAATTTCAACAAGCCGGCCACAGGAAAATACTCAGACTTTTATCTTAGCACTGACAGCAGCAGCCCTGATTATTATGGCAATTACCTGCCTGAAGGCTGGATGATTCTCGGGACAAACAGCTATGGCTGGAAAATCAGCCCTCGCAAGAACGGAGTGGACAATCTGCCATGCCTGGTAGCGCTTGATTACAATAATAAAAGCGTAGCGATAGTGTTCTTTGCCCACAAGGGCACTCTCGGTTTCAATATGAAGGCCCGTTCCACTACCTCTACTTATTCGGTTATCAGGCTGTTTGAAGCCACTCCCGACGATGACACCTACATTGCGGGCGACCTCTCGGTCATGAAAGAAGTGGAAGACCTTTCGGCAACCGATTATAAGATAATCAATATCGAGGTCCCGGCCGACGGCTACTATGCACTCACGATCACGGGAATGCAATACATCAACGACATCTCCAATACCTACGAGGCTACAAACTCGCAATTCAGCGCCGGGGGAATCGTAACCGACGAGGCGCAGACCCCTGTGGCCGGTGTCGCCGTCAAGGTGGGCGAAACCGATACATTGACCGATGCCGAAGGAAAGTGGAGTGTCACCGGACTTGTGGCCGGAACATATACAGCAGAGTTCGGCAAAACCGGATATGTGTCGCAATCGGTTCCTTTCGACATCACGGATGCCGACAAATCCGATATATCCGTCGTGCTGAAACCGGTCATGCTCTCGTTTACGGCCCGGGTGACGAGCGGGGGCGAAGCGCTGACAGATGCCACGGTCACCTTGACGGATCCGGACAGTGATGTAATGACTGTTCCTGAATCTGAGACTCCCGGCGTTTATGTACTGGACAATATCAACGCCGTTGTGGCAGCCGATAAGCCTTACACCGTTTCGATTGATTATCCCGGTTATAAGAACGAAAGTGCTACCGTGGTTTTCAACTACACGAATGTCGACAACACATACACGCTCACTCAAGTGGAGACCGTGTTGACCGGCACGGTAACCGCATCCGGTGGCAATACGCCTTTGAATGGTGTGGAAATCTCCCTGGCAGCGTCGGATGACGAGACCGATAAATATACATCCACCACGGATGATCAGGGGAAATATGTCATCTCGCTGAAGGGAGTCATCGCCGAAACGTATAAGCTCACGGCCTCCCGTGACGGCTATGTTGATTACACCACCAACGTCGGCAATCTGAAATATGGAGAGGAAAACACCCTTTCGTTCAGTATGAATATCACCTTGCCCAGCGGGGTGAACGACATTGATTTCACACTGCCTCAGGCTGATATTTTCACAATCGACGGCAAAAAGATAAAGGCTGGTGGCACTCTCGCTCCCGGCATCTACATCATTGACGGCAAAAAAGTAATGATCCGCTGAGATAAGGCATTAAATTAAGTCTCAGTTTATTAACTTGCATTATTCAGGCCCTGTTCCTATGGGATTATTCCTTAAAGAACAGGGCCTTGATTTTTGTCGTAACGTTACTACCGGAAGCGGAACCATTTGCGACGGCGGCTGGTGCCAGTTTCGTCGCATGAGGTGTCGTAGTAGGCGTTGATAAGTTCGGCGATGCGGTCGAAGCGCATGCCGAATACATGTTCCAGGCCGGCGCTTTCGATGAAAGTCCGGGAATCCTCCAGCATCGAGTCGAATCGGGGACGCGCGGCGGTCATGCCGGTACCGTTGCGTCGCTGCAGCCATTCGAACATCTGCTCCGGAACGTAAATCAGCAGGTCGGCGATTTTCTCCGGGTCGGGGCCGAGAGTGCGGAAATTCTTTACAAGAGTCTTGATCTCCGACATGTCCGGCTTGCGGCGCGGCTTGTCATGAGGCAGGAAAAATAGTTTATGGATGCGTTCCTTGACGCGTTCCAGTTCCTTATCCTCGTCCGGATTGGCCCAGAACTCAAGAAAATCCTTCGCCTCCTTGCGACAGGCATACAGATCCATCAGCAGGTTCACGAGCCCCTCCTGATCCAGCTCCTTCAGCGCTTTTTTGACCGATGCCTTCGACATGTATCTTGAATGAATCCACAAATATAACAAATTATCTTCAAATCCGGTCGAAAAATTAGGCTTGCCGAGTCCTTAGTGCCATGTAGTTGCATGGGCTTTCCGAGTCGCGCAACTGGAATGACGACGTCCACATCGTCAACATGCAGGCGGTGTGGACACCGCCTTCCCAATCGCCGACAATAAAGATGCGGAATGGTGCCATTTATTGAAAAATATGCTTTAATGTTTTTATGTTGGAATTATCAAGATTTCAAGGTACAGAACTATTTGGATGCAGGGCATCCGCACTGAACTGACAGAACGGCACAGAACTTTTTTTGATTACGACCATGCTTGTCAGCAGGAGTGTATCGTCAACAATGGTAGGCACCATGTCAATACCTTCTTTGAACACGGAAGCCGAGTTGACAGTGAACGCTGCACGGGCCTCGAAGCACGGAAGCGTTTTGACAGGGTTAAAATTGAGGTCGGAAGCCCATCGAGCTGAAGGTTGAGGTCGGGAAAAGAAAAGTCCATAACTTGCTGAGATTTTCAGCGAAGTTATGGACCGTATGAGGTGTGCGAAAAGACGCTTAGTTTATGAGAAAATCGTAAAATGGAGCGTAGTAAAAATTGTTTGGCTGTAAATAGAGCAGATTATTCTTAAAGTCAATAAACATATTGAAGCGTTTAAGGAAATTGTTGCCAATCATACCGTCTATATCTTCTTTGCTCTGCATGCCGGATGTAAGTGTGGAAAATGCACCGGCTACTCTTGGCATTATATAAGGGCCTACAACAACTTCATCGAAAAATACATTTTTCAATTCACCACTACCTCCGTCTGAACTTGAAATGCGAGAAATCGCAAAAGGTTTCTGCGTTTCAAGAAGATTGTTTTTATTTACGAAGGGGGTATTTAAATCCATTATGCGGTCGGAACCGGTATCAACTTCAAGGAAAAGATTATGAGTTATACCATTCAGTTTAACAGGCAGATTGATAAACGGCACATCATATTTATATAAAAAAGGAATTGACACGTAAGAATTTTCAAAGTCCAAAGTATCTTTGGGATAGCAGTAAATTTTGAAATCATCATAATTGATTTCTATATTAAATGCAGCTAAACCGTTGAGGCCAAAAACGCCGTCCCAGTATTCAGGAGGATATGGTATATGTGCGCACCCGGCTTTGTCGTACTGTATCGAACCGACTCTGACGGAATTGTCGTTGCTATATGTTACGGTATTTACCCCGGAAGTACCTAAATTATCGGCGATTTCTCCATCGTGAATATAGCCTTTGAGTTTTGGAGAGTTGGTGTTAAGCACAATTGAAGATGCGCCGGTATCAACAAGAAAACGGAGCGAATCAGAACCATTTACAAAAGCAGTAACATAAATACGACTATCTCCGGCTATGGCAAATGGTATTTCTCCAATAGGAGTGTCTTTTATCATTCTTGCATTTGCGTTGAATGACATCAATAAGAAAAAGAATACTGCGAAGATGTGTTTTACTTGTGATTTCATGGCGCAAAGTTACGCATTTTCAACGGCATATCAAAGGAATACTTCAAGGTCGTTTGCGCGGAAGAAACAGCAGTCGCGTATTTTGCGGCACTCGCCGGAGAAAAGGATCTTTACGTTCCTCCAGCCGCCATAGAACGAGTAACGCAATGAAATGACGTTACGCAGTTCCGGGATAGAGCCGTCGGATTTATCTCCCATCTGGTCGATGAGCTAAAGGTTCCACACGGAAATATCGATAGGGTCGCCGGAGTTGAGAATTGTGCGAGCGGTGGATTTGTGTATCAAGCGAGCCATTGGTTATGATTAGACTATATTGTAGAGCGATGTGAATATGCCGGGCGAGGCGGACAGGCGCACTATGGGGCGGTTGTCGGTATGTCGCCATGTGAGCTTGACGGTGTTAAGTTTCACGTCGCCGTCCTGTATCTCGCAGGTGCAGTCGGTAATGAGTATAGGGGCGAGAACAAGGGGAGCGTAGCTAATGACGAAAGTCCATAGTTTTTCAATAGGCATTTAATCCGTGCTTTATGTGCGGCAGGGACAGTCCGCACTACTACTGGAATGACGACGTCCTCGTCGTCAACATGCAGGCGGTGGGGACACCGCCACTCCAGTCGCCGATGCCGCTGTTCTCCTGTTCTACTGTCAAGTTTATGTGCGGGCGGTGGGACACCGACGCTCCGGTTTTCGCGGCAATCTGTAAAAAAGATTATAAATTAGGTAAATATGGGAAGTGAGTTTGGGAAATTTTCGCTAAATTTGCGGAAACTAACCGAAATCAGAATGTTGCGACGTATTCGAATCATACTTGCGGCCGTTTTCATAGTGTGCATCACCATGCTGTTCCTGGACCTGTCGGGATTCTTCCGCACGTGGTTCGGATGGATGGCCGGAATTCAGTTTCTGCCGGCATTATTCGCCTTGAATGTGGGCGTCGTGACGGTTCTTGTGGCACTGACCCTGGTGTTGGGGCGCGTCTATTGCTCGGTGATATGCCCGTTGGGCGTGATGCAGGACTGCATATCATGGCTGAGCGGCCGCCGCAAAAAGAAGAAATACCGATTCTCGTATTCTCCGGCCAGGAATTGGTGGCGTTACACGGTGCTCGGCCTGTTCATAATCGCCATGATTGCGGGCGTAGGCTCGTTCGTGGCACTGCTGGCCCCTTACAGTTCATACGGTCGCATCGTGTGGAACCTGCTCGGCCCGGTGTATGACGCAGGCAATAACCTGTTAGCAAAGATAGCCGAGCATTTCAACAGCTATGCCTTCTATGAGAAAGAGGTGTGGATACGCAGCATTCCCACATTCATCATCGCCGCCGTCACGTTCGCGGCCTTGTTCATACTGGCGTGGCGAAACGGTCGAACGTACTGCAACACTATCTGTCCGGTGGGTACCATATTGGGCGCGCTCTCGCGCTTCTCGCTGCTGGGCATACGCATCAACAAGGACAAATGCGTGGAATGCGGCCTCTGCTCGCGCAAGTGCAAAGCCTCGTGCATCGACGGCAAGAACCGCAAGGTGGACTACAGCCGCTGCGTGGCTTGTATGGACTGCATCGACACCTGCACTCATAATGCCATAACATACGGAATGCGTTGGGGCAAAAAGGTTACGTTTCCCGATGATGGCGGTAAGAAAGATGAAAAGAAACTGGAAACCGGGGTCAATGAAAAGACAGAAAAAATAGACGAGAGCCGCCGTGCCGTGCTGACCGCCGGAACGATTGTCGCCGCCTCGGCACTGGTGAACGCACAGGCCAAGAAGGTGGACGGAGGCCTCGCCGAGATTGTGGACAAGAAGGTGCCGAAGCGCAAGACGCCGATAGTGCCTCCCGGTGCCGTCAGCCTGAAACATTTCAGCCAGCATTGCACCGCCTGTCAGCTGTGCGTGTCCAACTGTCCGAACAACGTGCTGCGTCCGTCGGGCAACGTCATGACGCTGATGCAGCCCGAGTCGTCGTACGAGCGAGGCTATTGCCGCCCGGAATGTACCAGATGTTCGCATGTATGTCCCACGGGAGCAATCCTGCCGATTACACGCGAGGAGAAAACCTCCATACAGATAGGCCATGCCGTATGGATAGCCGACAACTGCATCCCGCTGACCGACGGCGTGGAGTGCGGCAACTGCGCCCGTCACTGTCCCGCCGGTGCCATCATCATGGTGCCGTCGAAGAAGGGCGATCCCGCTTCGGTCAAGGTGCCGGTGGTGAACACGGCACGCTGCATCGGTTGCGGAGCCTGCGAGAATCTCTGCCCGGCACGCCCTTTCAGCGCCATATACGTGGAGGGCTACAGCGTACATCATGACATTTAATTCAGAAAAACTATGAAGCTATTCCATAATAAGAAGCATGAGGTGTCTCGCCGCGATTTTCTGAAGATGATGGGCGCGGCGGGTATGACCGCCGGGCTTGCGGCCTGCGGGGTGCAGAACCGCAAGGACGAGACTTCCGAGACCTCCGAACCTCAAAAGGGGCAGATGACATACCGCGTGAATCCCAGCACCGGCGACCGTGTGTCGCTGTTGGGATACGGCATGATGCGCCTTCCGTCGGTCAGCGGCAAGTCGGCCCGCGAGCAAGGCGATGAGATTGACCAGGAACAGGTGAACCGGCTGGTGGACTATGCCATAGAGCACGGCGTGAACTATTTCGACACGTCGCCGGCCTATTGTAAGGGCCAGTCCGAACATGCCACGGGCATTGCCCTGAGCCGACACCCGCGCGACAAATACTTCATAGCCACGAAGCTATCGAACTTCGCGCCTGAAAGTCAGTCGCGCCAGGCCTCGATCGACATGTACCGTAACTCGCTGAAGGAACTGCAGACCGACCATATCGACTACATGCTGCTGCACGGCATCGGCATGGGCGACAACGGTATGGAGGAGTTCGAGAACCGTTACATGAAGAACGGCATACTCGACTTCCTGCTTAATGAACGCAAGGAGGGGAGGATTCGTAACCTCGGTTTCTCGTATCACGGCGACATCAAGGTGTTCGACTATCTGCTGTCGCGTCATGACGAATATAAATGGGACTTCGCGCAGATCCAGCTCAATTATCTGGACTGGAAACACGCCAAGGCGACGAACGAACGTAATACCGATGCCGAGTATCTGTACCACGAGCTGGAGAAGCGCAATATCCCGGCCGTGATAATGGAGCCGCTGTTGGGCGGACGCTTGGCCAAGGTGCCGGATTATGCGGTGGCCGACATGAAGCAGCGCGATCCCGACCGCAGCGTGGCGTCGTGGGCGTTCCGGTTCGCCGGAAGTTTCCCGGGGGTGCATACCGTTCTGAGCGGAATGACCGAAATGGAGCACCTGAAGGACAATCTCAGGTCGTTGGCCCCGTTAAAACCATTGACGGACGATGATTTCGCATTCTTAGAGCGTATAGCCACAAAGATGGTGACCATTGACACCATACCCTGCAACGACTGTAAATACTGCATGCCGTGTCCATACGGCATCGACATCCCCTCGATTCTGCAGCACTACAACAAATGCGTCAACGACAACCATCTGCCGCAGGATGTGGGCGATCCCGATTACCGCGAGGCCCGCAGGGCGTTCCTGGTCGGTTACGACCGCAGCGTGCCCAAGCTGCGCCAGGCCAGCCATTGCATTGGATGCGGCCAGTGCGCGCCTCATTGTCCGCAACGCATCGACATTCCGGCCGAGCTGCACAGAATCGACCGGTATGTGGAGCAACTGAAACAGAATGTGTAAACTGATTGATTATGATGATGACGAATATATTGGCATTGATAGGAGGTCTCGGAGTGCCCGAGATTCTGCTCATAGCACTGGTGGTGCTGTTGTTTTTCGGGGGCAAGAAGATACCCGAGATGATGCGTGGTCTCGGCAAGGGCGTCCGCTCGTTCAAGGAGGGAATGAATGACATCGAGAAGGAATTGAACGACGCGCCGACCCAATCCGCCAACGAGGAAAAAGCGAAAGAGGCAGGGGAGAAGTGAGCGATGAAAAAAATCTGACCGTCTGGGATCACTTAGACGAGCTTCGCGACGTAATAGTCAAGAGCCTCGTGGTGACGGTGATGTTCGGCATCTTGGCGTTCTTTTTCCGCGACCAGGTGTTTGCCGTAATACTTGCACCGCGTGATTCGAACTTTGTTACCTACCGATGGCTTTCGGCCCTTGGCGGCATCTTCTCGCAGGGAGGCACCGAGCAGTTCGATGTCAGGCTGATCAACACCGGGCTGGCACAGCAGTTCATGATACACATGAAGGTATCGTTTGCCGTCGGGGTACTGTTGGCGTCGCCCTATATTCTTTACCAGCTGTTCCGTTATGTGTCGCCGGCCCTGTATGCCGATGAGCGGCAATATGCCACTAAAGTGGTGGGTGGCGGCTACCTGATGTTCATGATTGGGGTAGCCGTCAGTTATCTGTTGGTGTTTCCGCTGACATTCCGGTTTTTGGGTACATATCAGGTTAATGCTGACGTCGAGAACATGATCAACCTGCAGTCGTACATCAGCACGTTGCTGACCATGTCGCTGGCCATGGGGATAGTGTTCGAGATTCCGGTGCTGTGCTGGCTGTTCGCCAAACTCGGGTTTCTGACAGACGGCTTCATGCGCCGTTACCGCCGTCACGCCATAGTGCTGATACTTATTGTGGCCGCCGTCATCACGCCCACCTCCGATGTATTCACGCTGACGGTAGTGGCACTCCCCATGTATCTGCTGTATGAATTCAGCATCCTGCTGGTGCGCCGGTCGACACACTGTAAGTCCGGCGAAGCGGATGCCAATGGCTCGGACCTTACATTACTTAAAAGGGAATAAATCTATATGAATCGTCACCTTACAAGGGACGATTTAGCTGATTTTGTCACCTTGAAAGGGACGATATTGTTAAAATCGTCACTTTAGAAGGGATTTTTACTTTTGAGTGCCATTTTTCAATTATTGAGTCCACTTTAAAAAGTGGCATTGTTAATAAATTTATTTCCCGCGCGAAGCCGCGAAGCTCGCAAAGGTGTCGCCGAGACACCTTGTTTCCGCTGAGCCATTGCACTTAAAGAAGACTGCAAAGGCAATATTGTAGCCTCTCAATCCGGATGGCCTTTGCGATTTTGGTTCATGCCGACGGCATATCTCTACATTTCTGTTTATACTCCTTTGCGAAACCTTTGCGAACTTCGCGGATTCGCGCAGATTAACACCGACGAAAGCTGAATTACAGAGTCCTCTTTTTAAAGTGGACTCAATAGAATTACATAACCCACAAAATTTGACTTGAATAGAATAAAAACGACTTAAACACAACGAACATGATAGATCGCACACACAAAGACACCGACCGAGAGATAAATACATCATCGACCACCACCGAGGCTACGGCCTGTCGGACGACTGGGATTATCTTGAACGATGCGCCGAATCCGAGCGCGTCAAGGCCTGGTGCCGCCAGCGCTGGCAGTCGGCCTACAACGCCGACGAGATGATCGCCTTCAACGGGGTATAGACAGGATATGGAGACTGAATCTATTTCACGGGTATTATGATAATATCTGAAATAGATTTGAAATTATAGGATTTTATATGCAGACAAATAACACTCTATCCCTTGAACACTGATGAACGGTGGAACTGCATATACGCTTGTCTTGCTTCGTCGAGGGGTAGAAGCTGAACGAACTGGCCGTCTTTAACGCCGAGACGTTCTTTGTTTTTTGGAGAAATCCAGTTTGATAGAACAATGCGGCGGTCTTCGGTAAATGTCATTAAACCACGGTCGAAAAGTTTGTCGTATAACGGAGACAGCATGAAGCCGTTCTTAGGGTCAAGCCTTTCGGAGTCGGTGGCAACAGCCCAGGGTTTGATATGACTGGCAATAAGCAAGCGTTCGTCGTTAATCATTGTAATAGGACAGAACGGGCATTCCGAGAGCAATTTATCACGGTAAATACCCTGGCCCTGACGTGCTTGGCGAATTTCTTTCTGACGTGAAGATACCTTAGGCTCGGGAGCCGGCACAGGAGCTTTTTCACCCTTTTTGCCGTAAGTGTACACCAGGGCAGCTCTTTTATCGGAGATGGCCTCGAAGTCTGCAAAAAGTTTCCAATAGTATAATGTGGCGCCCGAACTATCGGTAAGCTGCATTATGGAAATATAGGTGACGAGAGGCAGAGAAATTTCACGGATAATTTCATAACCGGGATCTTTTGAGTTGACATATCCTCTATTCCCATCTATCTGATCCTGTGCCTTTACATTAAACTCAATTACTTCGGGAAGTTTCTCTATTTTTGCGACTCGTTCTTTCCAAAGCCTTGGCATTTCAGCAGCTCCACGATAATCTTGCGAAGGGTGCAGGTATTCCGCGTGAAGCGCATTCATATAGGAAAGGAGGTCGCTTTTGAGCAAAAAGCATTTGGCTACAAATCCCTCGTTACCGAAGAACGGATACATTACGGCTTTCGATGCGATATAAAGTTTAGCCTCACCGTTGCCTCCTCCTATTTTGGATGCCCGCATCACAAAACAATCAGGCACTGTGATAGGCGAATTGAGCGTATCAACAAAGTTGAAATTCTGACCGGCTATTTTCATGGTTATTCTTCTCCGTATTTAGTTATGTCGAGTTGTTTCAATAGAGCAATGAGAACATCGACAACAATACTGTTCCCTGCCTGTTGATACATCGATGTGTCCGAGACAACGATTTTAAATGAATCCTTGAATCCCATAAGGCGCAGGCACTCACGTGGGGTGAGTTTGCGGATGCGACCTTTGTGTGTAACATAATTGTCAACTCCTGCACGGTGCATCTTATGCATCGATTGCAAGAGCGGACGGGCCACATCAAGGTCTGTTTCCGTTGAGGTGCGGAAATTCTTTGTGCCGGGAGTAAGAACGTAGTTTTTGACTTTTTCCGAAAGATAGTATTTTTCTTCAACATCGCGGACATCAAAGATAAACTCGTCCCAACCTTCTTCGTATGGTTCATCTTGCATAGCAGGATGATAAACGAAATCACCGTGCCAGTTGAACTGCTGGTTTCTTTTTTGGCAAAGAGCTACATCTCCGTTAATCTGGGTATAACACTTTGTGCGATTTTTGGCAGAAGTAACAAACTTAATGCCTTTCTCTCCAAGGAAATAACGTGTTTGGATATAGTCTTCCAAAAAATCGTACATTCTATATTCAAGAGGAATAGGGTCTGGGAACTCAAACTCGGTAGGTTCACGGAAGCCTATGCAGAAGATTCTTTCGCGATGTTGAGGAATGCCGTAGTCCTTGCTATTAAGGACTTTGAAGTATATGTGATAACCACAGTAATCTTCAAACGTATGGCGAATCACTTCCCAAGTATTGCCTTTGTCGTGGTTGATCAGGCCTTTTACATTTTCAAATATGAAAAGCTTAGGTGCGCATTCTTTTACGATGCGCGCAAACTCGCGAAACAGAGTTCCCCGTGTATCTTCAAAACCTTTACGCTTACCGACCATTGAGAAAGCCTGACAAGGAGCACCTCCTACAAATATATCTACTTTGCCCTTGAAAGGCGAAGCATCAAAGGAATGTATATCGGAGTGCCAGCGGCTTTCATCTATATCATAATTGGCGAAATATGATTTTTTACATTTTTCGTCAATATCTCCGGCAAAGACGATTTCAGTATTCAGACCCAGTCTTTGAAATGCATGCTCGATAGCACCTATGCCGCTAAAAGACGTAGCGAGCCTGATTTTCCTTTCAGGATGGGAGAACTTACGGTCAGTCCATATAGTCCCGTCACTGTAAAAAAGTGTAGGCTCAGCCGCAGAACTGAAGTCTTCTATAGTATTGTTTTCTTGATCTGTCATCAGAAATTGAAGTGGTCTTATGAAAAAGCCGTATGCACATGTACATACTTTAATGCAAAGTTACGAAAAATATTCGGAACTTTGTGAATCATGGGCAAAGATAAAAATTGTAAAAATTGTTGTGAGAAAAATCGCGCACAAGATTATTTTGAGCAATAAATGTCATTGGCTGATGCCGTAATCAAATTCAGGCTCCGCTGCTAACGGCGTTTCTACAGGCTTGAAATCATAACCTTTCAATTCTTCAAGTTGTGTTATGTCATTGTAGAGGCTATTCAAATATTCTTCTCGACCGGTGACTTTGCGGATGTCGCATTCCCAAACGCGGATCACTCGCCAGCCGAGAGCTTTCAATTCCGCTTCGTTGCGGTTATCGCGGGCAATGTTGCGTTCTATCTTAGACTTCCAAAATTCTACATTTGATTTCGGTATATGGAAGTATTTGCATCCTTCGTGACCATGCCAGAAACATCCGTTAACAAAGATAACAGTCTTATATTTAGGCAGGGCTATATCGGGTCTTCCGGGCAAGTTCTTGACCTGTACGCGGAAACGCAGCCCTCTGGAGAAAAGATACTTCCGAACAATCAGTTCGGGCTTTGTGTCTTTTCCCTTAACAGCAGCCATGCACTTGTGGCGTTGCTCAGGAGTCATTACATCTGCCATATCCGTCAGGTCATTCCAATGGTTGATTCGATATACATAACGTATAATCCATCCTTGCAAGTTCAAAGTTACAGATTATTTTGGAATTACCAATGGATTGCGAATCATATCCATCAATATCACAATAAATAAAATAAAAAAAGGATTCAGTCGGTGCAGTTGCTCGGTTAGGCATCTACTCACATTGTTTGCTTTTGCTGCCGGTTCCGTGAGAGACCGGAGTTTCATAATTTCAACATATGATAGTCAAAATATGAGTCCTCTTTTTTAAGAAACTGTTAAATTTTATTGAATCAAATTTAAACAGTTTCTTAAAGAATATGCTTCAAGGAACCGACTCAGATTCCGGTCAGACAGCGGAAAGTTGAATAATAAAGGAATTTTTTGTAATTTTGCGCTAAATTAGGGAGTTGCGGTGTGACGCGAAGTGTCATTGGCTGCGACTCCGGCAATATTTACGACGAAAGATGAACGAATTAGCCACCAAATACGATCCGCGGGACGTAGAGGACAAATGGTATGCCTACTGGATGGAGCACGGGCTGTTCCATTCCGAGCCGGACGAGCGCGAGCCATATACCATCGTTATCCCGCCGCCCAATGTGACAGGCGTGCTGCACATGGGCCACATGCTGAACAATACCATACAGGATATATTGGTGCGCCGCGCCAGAATGTTGGGCAAGAACGCCTGCTGGGTGCCGGGCACCGACCACGCCGCCATCAGTACGGAGGCCAAGGTCGTGGCCAAACTGGCCGAGGAAGGCATCAAGAAGCAGGACCTGAGCCGCGAGGAATTCCTGAAGCATGCGTGGGACTGGACGCACAAGTACGGCGGCATCATCCTGAAGCAGCTGCGCACCCTGGGCGCTTCGTGCGACTGGGAACGCACCGCGTTCACTATGGACGAGAAGCTGTCCAAGTCGGTGATCCGCGTGTTCAACAAGCTGTATGATAAAGGCTGGATCTACCGTGGCGTGCGCATGGTGAACTGGGACCCCAAGGCGCTGACCGCACTTTCCGACGAGGAGGTGATATATAAGGAGGAGCAGAGCCATCTGTTCCATCTGCGCTACAAGGTTGAGGGCGACGAGGACAAGTATATCGTCGTGGCCACCACTCGTCCCGAGACTATCTTAGGCGATACCGCTGTCTGCGTCAACCCGAACGACGAGCGTTACGGCTGGCTGAAGGGCAAGCGTGTCATCGTGCCTCTGGTTGGACGTTCCGTACCCATCATAATGGACGATTACGTAGAGATGGATTTCGGAACAGGATGCCTTAAGGTGACTCCGGCTCACGACGTGAACGACTACATGCTGGGCGAGAAGTACAATCTCCCCTCGATAGACATATTCAACGACAACGGCACCATCTCGGAGGCCGGCGGTATGTACGTGGGCATGGACCGCTTCGATGTCCGCAAGCAGATAATGGAGGACCTGAAGGCCGCCAATCTGGTTGAGAAAGTCGAGGACTACGTTAACAAGGTGGGTCACTCGGAGCGTACGGACGCCGTGATCGAGCCGAAGCTGTCGATGCAGTGGTTCGTCAAGATGGAGGAACTTGCCAAGCCGGCCCTCAATGCCGTCGAGACCGACGACATCAAGTTCGTGCCTTCCAAGTTCAAGAACATCTACCGTCACTGGATGACGAACATCAAGGACTGGTGCATATCGCGTCAGCTGTGGTGGGGTCACCGCATCCCGGCATGGTATCTGCCCAAGGGCGGCTACGTCGTGGCGGAAAACGAGGAGGAGGCTCTGCTCAAGGCCATAGAGAAGACCGGCGACGGCTCGCTGACTCTCGCGGATCTGAAGCAGGATCCCGACTGTCTCGACACCTGGTTCTCGTCGTGGCTCTGGCCCGTGTCGCTGTTCAACGGCATACTGGATCCCGACAACAAGGAATTCAAGTATTATTATCCCACCACCGATTTGGTGACCGCTCCGGATATCATCTTCTTCTGGGTGGCGCGTATGATCATAGCCGGATATGAGTTTGCCGGCGATAAACCTTTCAACAACGTCTACTTCACCGGTATAGTCCGCGACAAGTTGGGTCGCAAGATGTCGAAGTCGCTCGGCAACTCGCCCGACCCTCTGGAACTTATAGAGAAATTCGGCGCTGACGGCGTGCGCATGGGCATCATGCTGGCGGCTCCCGCCGGACACGACATCATGTACGATGACTCGCTGTGCGAGCAGGGACGTAACTTCTGCAATAAGATCTGGAACTCGTTCCGACTGATCAAGGGATGGGAAGTAGCCGACATAGAGCAGCCTGCCAGCTCGGCCAAGGCCGTGGAATGGTTCGAGTCCAAGCTGCAGACCGTTGCCGCCGAGGTCGAGGACCTGATGGGCAAGTTCCGTATCTCCGAGGCCCTGATGGCTGTGTACAAGCTGTTTTGGGACGAATTCTCGGCATGGTACTTGGAGGTGATCAAGCCTGCGTACGGTTGTCCGGTGGATAGGGCCACGTACGAAGCTACGCTGCGTTTCTTCGACATGCTGTTGCGTATGCTGCATCCCTTCATGCCGTTCATCACCGAGGAGCTGTGGCAGCACCTTGCAGAGCGCAAGGACGGCGAGAGCATCATGTACGCCAAGATGCCTGTGGGTACCGAGGCCGACGCCAAGATTATCGCCGATTTCGAGACTCTGAAGGAGACCGTGGCCGGCATCCGTACCATCCGCAAGCAGAAGCAGCTCCCGCAGAAGGAACCGCTGGAACTGAATGTGAAGGGTCCGCGCAACGCCGACATGGACAGCGTGCTGACCAAGATGGGCAATCTCACCGCCATCGTGGAGGTTGAGGAGAAGAAGCCGACGGCATCCGCGTTCATCGTGGGCGCCACCGAGTACAGCGTTCCGCTGGAAGGCAAGATCAACGTCGAGGAAGAATTAGCCAAGCTGAACAAGGATCTGGAATACTACACCAAGTTCCTTGCCGGCGTGGAGAAGAAACTGGCCAACGAGCGCTTCGTGGCCAACGCCCCCGAAGCCGTCGTGGCCGTAGAGCGCAAGAAGAAGGCCGACGCCGAGGAGAAGCTGACCGCCATCCGCGCCGCCCTCGCCGCCCTGAAGTAACCGGACAGCATCCTCATTAAAAGGGGCTGAGTCGTAGACCTTGATTACGACTCAGCCCCTTGAAATATTATTATATATGACTGTTATATCACAATCTTACGGGCTTTGCCGTCTTTGATTACGATATAGGTGCCATGGTTGAGCCGGAGGGCGTTGATGTTCTCCACGCCACGCGCGACAATCAGTCCGTCGGCGGAATATACGTCACATCTGCCGTCGCCGGTCACAAGGCCGACACCTCCCTGCGAGGCCGGATTTTCCAGACGGAACGCAGGCGAGAGAGTCTGGGTCTGGACAGCTCCGGATTTTCCTTCTACCGTTATCCGCAGGTCATACCATTTGTCGGCGCTTTCGCGGTTCACATTGTCGAGGGCGGCTGTGTAATATGTGCCGTAGCCCGGCAGATAGAAATTGTCGGCCACTTCGTCAAGTGTCAGGTCGGTGAACGTGTCCGAGCCGTGAGGCGCATATTGGGCCTTGACAGCCGACGGAGCCTCGAACCGGAATTCATTTGGCTTGACGTATGCGAATGTGGCGGCAGTCAGTTCCAGCGTCGCCCGGTCGCATTTGTCGAAGCGGTCGGTAACCACGCCGTCATCCATCAGCCGTAGCGCGGTCAGCGTAGGGATATAGCCGTCTGCCGTCTTATAAGTCAGTGAGGCAGTGTTCACACCCTCGGTCTCGCCGTCGATGAGTACGTTGTTCATCGAAAGTTGCATACTATATGTGTCGCCTTGTCCCCAGTTGAGCCATTTCCCGAAGGAGCCCGGCGAGGAACAGATTTCCGTGCCGTCGCGGGTCACGCTGAGAGTGCGGTGGTAGCCTCCCATACGGTTGAGTTGGTCTGCAGTGACTACATCGCTGTAGTTATAGGAGTCGAGGCCGAGCTGTTCGCCATATCGTCCGGTATAATCATACAGGAATCCGTTGTCCCATCCCGACTCGGCAGCCGACGTGGGGAGGCAGACAAGTGCCGGAACGGAATTGCCGAGTTCCGCGTCCTCGGGGAGCGGAGCGCTGAAGCGAGGATGTCCCGTGGCCGGTATCTTTCCATTGTCAAGCATCAGGCATCCTGACCCTGCGAGATTCAATCCGCACGGCACAAGTCCGTCGGCAGTCATCCTGTAGGGCATCGACGACATGGAGGCGTTGCCCATTACGATCGTATTGTCGCGGAGTACGGGAAAGTACTGGTAATAGCCGTCATATCCTTCAGGTGCCCAGTAATAGAGCTGGTCGGTAAGGAGCTCATGGTTGTAGTTGCCTATGCTGACGTATGCGTTGCAATATCTGTCGGAGGTTATGAAGTATCCGGTCATTGCGAACACAGGGGGCTCCTGCATCGCTTTCCACGCGTCGCTCATCGGGGTGCCGGCGAACGAGGCGCTTACATCTTTCCAGCCGTCCTTGGTCGGTCCGTTGTACTCCTTCTCGAAATCCACGGGCGTGACGATGAATGCCGGACCCTGTTCCCAGGTGTATGCGTCCATGCGGGTGATGGAGAAACGTTGGGGAATGACATTGGTGGACATGTGCGTGCAGACATTCCTGAAGGCCCCTGTCTCGTCTATGAGCAGCGTGCCGAAGTCTTTGTGACGGAGCATCATCAGATGGTCGGCTATCGAACAGTTGCCCGGGTCGCCTGTCGTCGGCAGTGACAGTTCGTCTCCCGCCGGTGACGTGCGCCCTATCCGGCACGTTATCGTGGCCTGACTCTGATTGAGCAATAACCGTTTGGTCGAGGTAATGTCCTCCGCCTCTTTGAAAAGGAAAATCTGTGAGTTTTCGTTGTCAGACTTGATGTAGGCGACGATGTCATAGACGCCCTGAATGATGTCTCCGACATACACATTCCCCGATTTGGCGAGTTGGTACATGTACGGTTTCCCGGGGTCGGTCGATATGGCCAGCACATTCTGCACTTCCTGCATCCGCGAGTTGTCGAGTATCACTGTGACCGTCAGGCTGGCCGTTCCTTCCGCAGCCTTTACTGCCGGAGACTCGGCATCTTTCATCGCAGAAGTCAGAATCGGACAGCCTGCCGGAACGTCGCGCTGAATTATCGGTGCGATTTGCGCCGCTGTGCCCGACAATGAGGCCGAGAGCGCCGCTATTGCAAGCGCAGCCTTGAATCCTGTTTTCTTTTCCATTGTGTTTTTTGAAAGAAGCGGGAGGACGAGTCCCCCCGCTTGGTTGATGTTCGGTTTATAGGTTCAGAGGTTATTTCACGAAGACCTTACGGCTCTTGACGCCCTTGTCGGTCTGTACGCGCACGATGTAGCAGCCGGAGCCGTCAACGCGGCATACATTGCCGTCGAATCTTCCTGCCTTCATGCCGTCGGTGGTGTAGACAATCGCGTCGGTGAATTCTCCCTCCACGCGGATGTCATGTCCGATAGCATAGATTTTGAGCGAGTCTCCTTCTACTGCTTCTACTGCAGATACGCCGCTCCACGAGTCTTTCACGATGCCTTCACTGTTGAACAGCATCCAGGTCGGTTCCGTGTTGGGTGCCTCGTCGAAACCGGAAACTATCAGGATGTAAGTCTTGTCCGGATAAACCGATCCGTAACCGAAATTCAGCTCACCCGTATATGTCCGTTTGATTTTGCGACGCATGAACACGTCGGACATCCAGTCGTCAATGCGGCCTTCATCCAGATACTCCTCGAAATCGTATGTCTCGCCGTAATAAAGCGCGTATCCGTCTTCCAGGTCGGCGGGAACTATGGTCATGTCCGCCGTGAACGTCGAGGATGAGTAGGGTGCGTTACTTGTGATGCTGTTGAGTTTCAGCTTGAACGTATTCGTTCCGGTGTTGCGGGATTTGGTGATGAACGTGTCGTAGAATACGGGCGATGTGCGGTATCCTCCTTCATCCATCAGGTAACCGTATATATAATATTCGGTGTCCCACTTAAGCGCGGATATGCTGAGTATATCTGACAGCGAGCCGTCGAGTGCCTGACGGTTCAGGTCGCGGTTTGCGAAATAACGCCAGTCGTAATAGCCCATTCCTTCGGCTTCCCACGAGGGAACGCGGTATTCCTCATGGACATTCTGGATGCCGCCTATGGCATCGGCAGTCGCTTTGCTGATGATACCCGCTATGAACGGACGGACCATGTCGAACGAGTAGAATGTGCCCGATGCCCCTGTGATCGTCGGGTTGCGGGCCTCGACCGTCATCGCCTCGAAGTCGTTGTCGACGGTGCTGAAGTCTGCTATTGTCGGATCGGTGGTCTCGTAATTCTGATAGCCGAATACGGCTGCCTGCATCACGGCGTCGATTTTGACGTTGTCGAACACCACGGTCTGCTCGCCGGTGTACTTGTGCTGGTCTGTCACGAGCGGGCGCAGGACATTGCGCGTGTAGTTCTTGACAGCCGTCGGTTCGGTCATGTCGTAGTCGTCGCCCAGGTATTTGTCAAGAATCACGACCATAGATTCAAGAACGAAGTGCAAAAAACTTCGATCTGAATAGCCTAATATTTTTGTCCGCTCGCGACTTAATGGCGGATTGGGGATGGGGCTTCATA
>CABQXY010000006.1:0-14222 GCA_902468245.1 uncultured Porphyromonadaceae bacterium
ATTCCTTCTTAATGTATTCCTTCTTAATGTATTCCTTCTTAATGTATTCCTTCTTAATGTATTGACAATTTCCCTGTTACGTATGTGTTCTATAGTAGGTATCGACTCATATAGACATGCTTTTGCCGTCAGTTCTGTGCCTTGAAATCTTAATAAATCCAACATGCGAACTTTAAATGACGAAAATAAGCATTGTTAAAAAACATTTTATACCGTATGCAACGAGATTTGTATCAATGTGAGGCAAAATAGTATTAATATTTATACACTAAAACCTATAATTTTGTACCGAAGATTTAACCTTAAAAACTTCGACACACAATATAGACACATAATCTGACTGACCTTTAAGAATCATAAAACCGGAATAACAAAACACACATCAATAATTACTCAAACAAAACATTATGATCAAACAATTACTTAGCGCAGCTGCCGTGGCAGCCATGGCATTGAGCGTCAATGCCGCAGAAGTGACGCTGTGGGAAGGATCCTGCGACTTCGGAAAGGACTGGGCATCCGATGCATCGTTCGCAATCGGCGCTTCCGACCTGAACGTTCTCGGCAATGAGACTGCAGTTCTGAAGCTGTATTACACGTTGGACTCGGCATGTGAATACTGGCAGTTCAAGCCCTGTTCGAACGGCGAGGGCTGGACACCCCTTGCAGTAGCTAAAACACTCGGCAATGACTACAGCTGTATCAGCGTAAATGCAGGCACGACTTCCTACGACCTCCCTCTCGGCGCCGCCGACATCGCCACAATCAAAGCCAACGGACTGCGCTTCCAGGGCTATGGTATGACCATGACCAAAGTCACCACCGACACCGAGGCTGTAGTCGATCCCAACCTGATCTGGGAAGGCGAATACAAAATTTCAGGATGGAACAGCGGTGCTGAATTCCCCGTTGGCAAAGTAAAGGCCGGCGACATCCTTACCTACACATTCACCGAGGCCGGCAACGAAAATGCTCAGGTCCTCGTCAAAGGTTCCGACTGGAACAATCTGCTCGGTACAACCAAAATTACCCAGAAAGACATGGCCACAGGTGCTGTAACAGTGGGTGTGACTCAGGAAATGATTGACAACTGCGGCGGCAAGATTTTCCTGCAGGGCGAAGGAGATTGCGTCTGCACCAAAATCACAAAGACAGGTGAGTTCGACGCTAAGAGCGTGGCTGCCTACGGCGCACGCATCCCCGGTGTTACCGTATTTGCCGTAATTCCCGAAGGCACTGCCAAAGTGGCAGTGGAGTTCGACGCCGTTCCCGAATGGGCTCAGCTGTGCGACAAGAGCTGGACAGACAAGGAATTCCCCAGCGAGACTTCCAACGAAGGCAAGACAGTTACTTATACCATCACTCCTGAATTCGTGACGGCAGTGGCCACGGACAAGGAATTCATCATCAACGGAGGTGGCGCAAACGTAGTGAAGGTTTACTATCCCTCCGAGGGTGACGATAGCGGCATCGCAGGCATCGCAGCCGAGAATACCATCGTGAACGTTTATGACCTGGCAGGCCGCGTGGTTCGCCACAACGTTGAATCCGCAAACGCTGTAAACGGCCTGGCTAAGGGCATTTATATCGTGAACGGCAAGAAAGTGCTGGTGAAGTAATCCCGCATACAGAGTCTGCCTCGGAGAGGCTGTTTTTCATTAACCCCACGATGGCTGGAGGGCGCGAAGCGTTCCGACAGCCTTCGTGGGGTGTCTCATGTCTTATGACAGCTTGGTCGGAGACCATGCCGCTGTACTGCCATTCATATCACTACATTGTCCATACCATAGGCCAGAGACATGGTCTCCGACCAAGCGGTGTTCTTACGTCCTTGTCCCCACGAAGGCCGGCGCCAGCTGACGCTGTCCTCGTCCATCGTGGGGTTATTGAGAAACATGGTCTCCGACCAAACGGCGCCATAACCTTATACTATTGTTTTCTTAAAAATCGCCACCAAAACGCCCCACAACTTCGATAAGAGGTTAATTTCCACTACTGAAAGGCATTATAGCACATTATCACCATTTTTCTATTACGTCATTTTTTGCTAATTTTGTAACCGACACGTGATTATACAGAAACAATAACACGGTATATCAAAACATAAACACGATACTTACGACACTACCGCATACCATGCAAAGGTTTAGACTAACGGTTTATGTCATTATGATTCTGACGGTTATCGGTTGCAGACGCCATGACCGCCAGACCAGCCTGTACGAAAGCTTCGGACAGGAAGTGGCCGATGTACTTGAACGCGGACAGATTGATTCCGCGCTGATGATAATAGAAACACACAAACGCGTGGCCCTTGAGGCTCAGGACTCCGACGCATTCTACGGCGCCTTGACCCAGCAGGCCATCGTATCCTACTACGGCGGCCGTCAGACGGAACTGCTGCGCGAACTCGATTCAATCGACAGTTATCTGGCCCGCGTTCCACGCACACCGCTGCGCAGTCTGCTGCAGGGCAAAGTCCATTCCTCGCGCGCCGGGTATTACACACGATTCACCTACAACCCTGACTCCAACATCTACTATTACAAGCAGGCCATCAAGGAATTCGCCGGCCTGCATGACCCCGCGACGCAGTCGGACGCCTATTTCAACTTAGCAGGGGCCTACCGCAACAACGGCAATTACGACCTCAGCGCACATTGGTTCGGCCGCGCCATCCAGGTAGCCGACTCGGCCGGCCTCTCCGACCGCTACAGAGTGCCGCAGTACATCGGCCTCGCCTCCAACTATACCGAGCTGCTCGACTTCGACCAGAGCCGCCGGTGGTGGGACCGCGCCGCCGAGTATCTGCCCGTGATGTCGGCCGACGACCGCTTCCATTACCTCAACAACCGGGGACACGACTACTTCGTGCAGAAAAAGTATCCCGAATCACTGCGTCTGTTCCTGCAGCTTGACTCTTTCCTGACGGACAGGCCGGAACTGGAATGGGAGCGCAATTTCTGCCGCGCCAACCTCACCGACTTATACCTGCACTTAGGACTGGACGCTAAGGCAGACTCGCTGTTAGGCCTGACCGAGGACTACTTCACCAATGTGCAGCCCAGCGAATACGTGCAGGAACACCTGCGTACCCAACGCCTGCAACTGGAGAACATGCGCGGTCACTACGGCAACGTGTCGGCCATGCTGGCCGACTGGAAGTCGCGCAGCGCCTCCCTGCGCCCCGAGCAGGTGCACGAACGCCTGGAATTCGTCAGGGATTATTACGCCGCCACGGGCCAGTGGCAGAAGGCGCTGGACGCCATGACGCAATACACCCAGTACGAGGACTCCATACGCAACTACGCGCTGCGCATGAGTGCCTCGGAACGTCAGATGCGCTTCGAGCGCGACTCGCGCCTGATGACCATGACCAAGGACCTGGAGATGCACAAGAAGCTGCTGACCCGCGACTACGTGGTGGGCGCCATATCGCTGGTGGTGATAGTGCTGCTGGTGATAGTGATAGTGCAGATGCGCAATGCAGCGCGCCATCGCGAGGAACGGATGCTGCACCGCATCATGGACCTCAGGCTCGAAGCCCTGCGCGCACGCATCAACCCGCACTTCATCTACAACATACTGAACCACGAGATTGTGCGCCGCGAACAGGGCCTGCCATCACATCTCGACGCCCTGGTGCGCCTGCTGCGGTGCCAGTCGGTCATCGTGTCGGAAGTATATGTCTCGCTGGCCGAGGACCTGGATTTCGTGGACGATTATGTGTCGCTCGAATCCGACCGTGTCTCGGTGCCGGTATCCTACAACAAATACATAGAGCCGGACATCGACCCGGAGAAGGTGTTCCTCCCCTCGATGGTGCTGATGATATTCGTGGAGAATGCCTTCAAGCATGGTTTCGCTTCGCTGCCGGAGTCAGACCCGAGGATACTCGACATCGACGTGCGCCGCGCCAACGGCTGCTATGTGATAGACGTGCTGAACAATACGGCGCCCGACGCACCGCCATCGTGCGACTCCACGCGCCAGGGACTGAAGATAGTGGCAAACCTGCTGCAGATCATAAACGAGAAGAAACGCGTGCAGATACGCTTCGACATCCAGCCATGCACGCTCGACAACGGACTTCCGGGATACCGGGCATCACTATTCATACCCACCGACTTCAATTTCAATATCCATGGCTGACACACCTCAGAAAACCCGCGTGCTTATAGTTGACGACGACGCCCCATCGCGTCAGATCGTGGCAAAAGACCTGTCGAATTACGACTGGGTCGAGGTGTGCGGCACCGTGTCGGGAGCCCGGCAGCTGTTAGGCGCCGCCTCGGCGCTCAAACCCGACCTCATATTCCTCGACATCGAGCTGGACGACCAGTCGGCCCTCGATTTCATTCCACGCCTCAAGACGGTGGTGCCTCAGGACTGCAAGATTGTGTTCTACACCACCTACAACAAGTATCTGATGCAGGCCTTACGCATGGAGGCCTTCGATTTCCTGCTCAAGCCATACGATACCTCGGAGCTGGAACTGATCATGAACCGTTACCGCATGGCCGTGTCGGGCAAGCGTCAGGTAAACGATCCGGCCGAGCGTCTGTCGTCGTCACTCTTCATTCCGGGCGCACCCGCAGGGATATCGGTCACGACAATCACCAACGACCGGATGATACTGTTTCCCAAGGACATAGTATTCTTCCGCTACGACACCGACCGCAAGCTGTGGGAAGTGGTGCTCAACACCCTGCAGCACATCATACTGAAACGCAACACCACCGCCGATACCATCCTGAAATACGGGCCGCAGTTCGTACGCACCCACAAGAGCTACATAGTGAACGTGGCATACATCTCCATGATCTCGGGCAACGAATGCCGACTGGTGCCTCCCTACCACGACCTGTCGCCCATCAAGATCAGCAAGGTGTACCGCGCCCAGCTGCTCGACCTGTTCTACGACCTGTAACGTCCGGGGCACATACCACACTAATGATTTTCGCGTTATAATACGGGTGAACACCCCGCCCGGGATGCCCTCATTGTGTCATAACAACCCGTCATGAAATTCCTGAATAAACTAAATCCGCAGGTCGGTTTCAACCTGCTGTCCATATTCGTTCTCTGGCTGATTTTCATATTATTCTCGGTCAGCGTCGGATATGAGATGCGCGTAACATACAACATAACCTACTTCATCGGCGACGCCTTCCTGCTGTGCTCGCCAATGTGGCTGATGGGACGCAAGGGGCGCTGGTATGCCGTGGCAATCATCTGGATTCTGTCCATTCTGCTGATTGCCTCCGCATTATATTACAGGTACTGGGGCGATCTGCTGCCGTTGTCGGCCATTTTCAACGCCTCGAACTGGAATCATTTTGTATTCGAGGGCGCCATTCCCCATATATCCACGCTTGATGTCGTGATCATAGCCATTGCTGTAGCCTATACTGTCATGGCCGTAAGGTTCAGAGTGCCGGTTCACGTCGCATTGTCCTTAAGGCATAAGCTGATAGCCTTCTTCGGCTCAATCATGGTATGGCTTATGACCGTATGCGTCTGCTATGTCCACAAACAACGGTACAGCAACGCCATGGGAACTGAACACGATTTCTCTAAATTCATAAAAAATTACGCCAGCCCAATCGTTTTCAATAAATATCAGGCACTATACGACGGTATCACAATGTATTTTGTGCGACAGATCCGTAACGCGGCAACCATCAGCACAAAGATTGAACTGACACACAAACAAATTGAAGAAATAGAACAGACATTATCGCTTCAGGCCCGATTGAATACACTGACCGACACTGTGGCCGCAGAATTAACCCGGAATAACAAAGATAAGAATTTGATCTTTATCATAGTCGAATCCCTTAATTCCCAAGCCATAGGTCATCTTATGAACGGCCGGAGCATTACTCCGACACTTGATTCACTGTTGAAAACTCCGGGGACCATAGCTTCAACCCACATGATACCGCAGATTAAATCCGGAGGATCAAGCGACGGTCAGCTGATTTATAACACCGGCCTCCTCCCTATCGAATCGGACATGACCGTTTTACAGTTCGACAAAATTCAATATCCCTCTCTTGCAAAATTATTGAAAAAGAAATATTCGGCGGAGTTTATAGTAGAGAGCGGAGGTGTGTGGAATCATGTGGCCACCAATGCGGCTTTCGGATACAATCGGCTCTACGAAAAAAGGGACCTTGAATCTTCAGGATTATGCCGCGAGGAAAATGGAGATGACAACGAGGTGTTTACATTCGCGCTGAATACCATTAAGAATATTCCTCAGCCATTTTATGCGGAAATCACCACATTATCAATGCATTTTCCATTCGCCGATACCGGAGTCCCGGAATTTAGGAACGGAATCAATGATATTGACATCGAACAGAGGTATTACTTGTCTTTAAAATATTTTGATTCCGAATTGAATAGATTCCTTGACGGCCTAAAGCGACAGGGTCAGTATGACAACTCCATTATCGTGATTGCCTCCGACCATGACGTAAACTTAAAGGACAACACCAACGGCAAAAGGCCCATCTGCTTCATGGCTCTGAACACCGGCGTGACGAAGCGTATCACCGCGCGCACGTGGCAGTCCGATGTATTCCCTACGGTTCTCGACATAATGGGCGTTGACACCGGGGGCGGCTATCGCGGGCTGGGACATTCACTGCTTTCGGATTCCATTCCGGAGCGCGACGACGCCTATTGGGCACCCATCCGCACGGTGTCCGACCGGATAATCCGCTCCGATTATTTCAATCGGAATTGAACTTAATCAGTCTCTGTCCCTACTCGGCATGGTCTATCCGGTCGGGATGGAACACGATGGCGGATTCCGACACCCCGGCGGCTAAAAAATAGCCTAAGCACATATCGCCTTCGAACATGCGCGGGCCGTTGCTGTCGGACGATATGGCGTTCAGATAGTCGTAGAATGCCTTTGAGACATGAGCCACCGTGACGCGCACTTCGTCGCCGTCCACAAGGAGGTCGTCCTCGTCTTCCGCCGACTCATCCTTGCGGGTCGTGTTCACCGTATCGTACAAGATGCCGTCTATGGACCTGTCGTCACTGATGGTGCTCCATTTATAGAACTCGCCGTTGCGGTATAGCCGGATCCAGTAACAGTCGCCGTAGGCCGCGGGGTCGCAGTCGGCAAACGCCACCTGCAGCGCCGCCACGTCATCGTACGGCATCGATATCCATTTGAAGTCCAGTCCCTCTATCTTCGGCGCCCGGCGCATCAGGGACGCGGACGTGTATTCCTTCCCGTCGCGGCTGACGGTCAGACTGTATTCGTGGCCCGGCACACCGGGGACTTCCGAGCGGTAATGCCCACGGTCGTCTGCCGTCAGTACAGTGCTTTCATCCGTACTAAGGTCACTGAGCGTCACCTGCGCGTCAGTGAGGCAGGTACGGTCCATCGGCTCGTCCATCGGCGTGGTCAACCGTATGGTGACATCCGCGCCGCTTTCCGTCAGCGTGCCCTCTATCACAGTCAACGCCTCTATGTCGTGATACTTGAAGTCAAGTTCCTTCTCGCATCCCGCAACCGACACGGCCATCGTCACACTTACGAAAGCCAATGCGGTTTTATATATCAGGGTATGAATCTTCATCTCTTAAAACTTTAATGTGTATGACACCGAGGGAATGAGGCCGTACAGCGACTGCTGCACAGCCCGCGTACCCGAAGGCTTCGAGGGATCGTCCTCAAAATACACCACGTATGGATTGTAATGGCAATAGGCGTTATAGACGCCGAACGACCATTCGTAGGTGAATTTTTTGCCTGTGTGCCGATACGTGGCCGACAGGTCGAGCCTATGGGTGTCGGGAGTCCGGTAACCGTTCCGCTCCGAATAATAATAGCAGGTCACGCCCGACAGTTCATACTTCACGTCGGGAGCCGTGAGAGGCTGTCCGGAACTGTACACCCACGAACCCGACACGTTCCATCGGTCGTTGAACTGATAGATGGCGGTAACGGTGAAGTCATGGCGCCGGTCGTTGCCGGCCGCGTACCAACGCCCGTTGTTGATGCCCTCGATGCGCGACTGCGTCCTGGACAGTGTATACGACACCCAGCCTGTGAGGTGTCCGGTGTTTTTGCGGAACATCAGTTCCAGTCCGTAGCTGCATCCTTTGCCTCCGAGGATGATGCCTGCGGGATTGATGGCGGTGAACATGCCGCATCCGTCTCGGTAGTCGTACACGTTGGCCATGTCCTTGTAATAGCATTCCGCGCTCCAGTCGAAATCCCCCGATGGCGTCGCTCCGTTATAGCCTACGCTGTACTGCGTGCTCCGTTCCGGTTTCACCTCGGCGGACGTAAGCACGTACCGGTCGAATGGGAAACTGGTGGTGTTGGCACGCAGCGCATGGAGGTTCTGTGTGGCGATTCCGGCCCCGGCCTTCAGATTATGGTTTGCATCGATGCTGTATTTAAGGCTCACGCGCGGCTCGATGTCCACGTATGTCTTGGATCTGAATTCCGGCTGCGGTTCGGTCAGGGCCGCGAAACTGTTCAGTCTGTGCCCTCCGAGCGAAGTAAAGGCGTTGAGCCTTATCCCCGCCTCGGCCGCGAAATGGCTTCCGAACTCCCCGGTATAGTTCACCCACAGCGCGTTCTGTACTCCGCCGCGTATATCGCGCTGGCGATGTCCGTTTACCTTCATGTCGGCCGACTTGACCCGCAGAAGCTGTGACCTGAGGCCAAACTCAAGACTTTGGCTTTCGGCCACGTCATACAGCGCGCTCCAGTTCAGCGAATAGTCGCGGACATATTGATTCAGACGCTGGTCGGTATTCATCACGGTCATTTCCATGGTGGGATAATAATGCGTGAAGCTTCCCGTGGTCTCGAACCGCCATCGGTCGCCGGCGTGGGTGCGCCACAACAGCGACGTGCCGAGATTGCCCCAGCGCATTCCCATCACTTTCTTTATCGCCATGTTGTCCCGCCCGGTCATGAACGACAGGTCGAGACAGTCGCCCTGACGCGGAATGTACCTTATCTTGGCGGTGACGTCATAGAAATTCATGATTGTCTTACGGTATTGCGGCACCATCTGCAGGAAGGCGTCGACATACGAGCGGCGGGCGGTGACGGCGAACGACAGTCGGTTTTTCACAATCGGCCCTGTGGCCTTGATCTTGGCCATAAGCAATCCTACGGTCAGCGAGGCGTGATAGGCGTTCATATTGCCGGGAGCCAGGTCGGTCTCAAGCACCGACGAGGTCGCACCCCCGTAACAGGCGGGGATGGGGCCCTTGAACAGCGTGGCGCGCGACACGGCGTCGGAATTGAACGTGGAGAATATACCCATCACATGCGACGGATTGTACAGCGTGATGCCGTCCAGAAGCACTAAGTTCTGTGACGATGTGCCTCCGCGCACCTCGAAGCCTCCGCCCCCTTCTCCCTCGCTGTGGACGCCGGGCATCAGCGACAGAGAACGCAGCAGGTCGTTCTCGCCCAACATCGCCGGGGTCTGGGCCAGCTTCGACAGTTCAAGGCGCTCCGTACCGCGCGGATCTCGCGTATGCGCTGGCGGGCCGAAGTACCCGTCACCGTCACCTCCTCCAGATTCCTGACATGAAGCGTGTCGTCCGCGGATTCGGGTTCAGCACCCGCCGCTACGGCCGTGCAAAGCAACATGGCAGCCGATATAAGGATCTTAATGTTCATGCATGGAATTGTTTTACGCTGCAAAGTTAATAATTCTGAGCCGAAATGCCGTAATAATTAAGCTCCTCGTCCCAATATTGCGGCCGACTGACCATTTTCCCCTTTTTTCATACCTTTTTCACTGCTATTGCCATATTCGGGTTAACATTATGACATGACTTCCGTTGTATTAATAGATTGGATAAAAATACTGATAAATGATAAACCTGTCACAACTCAGCTCGCCCGCGGACCTCAAGGTGATGGATGCGAGCCAGCTGAACCTGCTCAGCAATGAACTGCGTGCCGTATTGCTGAAGAAACTGTCGGCCCGCGGAGGCCATGTAGGACCCAACTTAGGTGTGGTGGAGGCAACCGTGGCCCTGCACTATGTATTCGATGCTCCGAAGGACAAGATAGTATTCGACGTGTCGCATCAAAGCTACGTACACAAGATGCTGACAGGCCGCATCAAGGCATTCCTCGACCCGGCCGACTACGGCGACGTCACTGGATACACCGACCCCAAGGAAAGCCTCTACGACCTGTTCGAGGTAGGCCACACGTCTACATCGATCTCGCTGGCCACCGGTCTGGCCAAAGCCCGCGACCTGCAGGGCGCACACGAGAACGTGGTGGCGTTCATCGGCGACGCCTCGCTTGGCGGCGGCATGGCCCTTGAGGGTCTGGACTACGCTCCCGAACTGAAATCAAACATCATCGTCGTGCTGAATGACAACCAGATGTCGATAGCCGAAAACCACGGCGCCCTGTATGAAGCCCTTGAAGTGTTGCGCGAGTCGAACGGCACGGCCGAAAACAACATATTCAAGGCCTTAGGCTACGAATACATATACGTTCGCGACGGCAACAGCATCCCCGATCTGATCGAGGCATTCCGTTCGGCCAAGGACAAGGACCACGCCGTGCTGGTGCACATCAACACAATGAAGGGCAACGGCTACGCTCCGGCCGAGTCGCACAAGGAACGCTTCCATTACTCGGCACCGTTCGTGCTTGAGACCGGACAGCTCACCACCCCTCCTGCAGAAGGATACGACGACATATTCACCGACCATTTACTGCAGCGCATGGCCGCCGACCCGATGATCGTGACCATGACCGCCGGAACGCCCGGCGCCTTCGGATTCACGCCCGAGCGACGCAAAGCCGCAGGCAAGCAATTCATTGACGTAGGCATCTGCGAACAGGACGCCGTCACCATGGCCGCAGGACTGGCCAAGGGAGGCGCCAAACCGATGTTCGGCGTCATGGCCACGTTCATACAGCGCGCCTACGACCAGCTGTCGCACGACGTGGCCATCAACAACCTGCCCGTAGCCATCACAGACTTTGGCGGCGGCGTGTTCGGCATTCCCGACATGACCCACCTCGGATTCTTCGACATCGCCATGATATCCAACATCCCGAACATCGAGTTTCTGGCCGCAACGTCCCGTCAGGATTTCCTGGCCATGATAGACTACGCCCTTGACTGCGACACACATCCCGTGTTCGTGCGCACGCCGGGCGGTCCCGTCATTGACTCCGACCTGCCCGTCAACCCCGACTTCTCGAAGTATCAGATTGTGGAGCAGGGCGAAAAGGTCGCGCTGATCGGAGCCGGTACATTCCTGCAGACCGCCCTGCAAGCCGCCGAGCTGATGAAATCGAAGGGCCTGAAACCTACAGTCATCAACCCGCGCATCCTCTCCAGTCTTGACACAGAGACTCTTGACACATTGCGCGACTACGACCACGTCATCACCCTGGAGGACGGCATTCTTGACGGCGGCTTCGGCCAGAAGGTAGCCGCCTACCTCGGCCCCGACCCGGTGAAGGTGACCTGTCTCGGCCTGAAGAAAGAGTTCCTGGACCGCTACGACGCCCGGACCGTCCTGGAAGCCAACGGCCTGACGCCCGCCCAAGTCGCCGCCCTCGCCTGAATATCACCTGTTTGCGAATATTGGCCTAAACTTTTTCATAAAAATTTAGGCCAATATTTGCAAGATTCAGAAAATCTTCCTAACTTTGCACTCGCAAAAGGGAACAACACCCCATAGTGATGGTGTCATAGCTCAGTTGGTAGAGCAAAGGACTGAAAATCCTTGTGTCCCCGGTTCGATTCCTGGTGACACCACGAACACGCCCCGACGACAGTTGGGGCTTTGTTGTAAATAATAGATTATCAGCGGTTTACACACGCCCCGCCAGTAGTCAGTTTAATAACAATTGTCGGCACAATGTAGGCACAATATCAGGCACTTACATTTTCGGCCGGCACAAATGTAGGCACAAACGACATGGCGAAAGTTTCAATCAAACGGCGTGTAGGCTATGAACGCGCCGATGGGCGGGCGGCTCTGTATGCCGTCGTCAACATCAAGCGCGACAAAATCCGCATCCCCCTCGACATCGCGGTAACAGATTCGGAATGGGATCCGATATCCGAAAGGGTAAAGGGACGCGGTCAGGAATCCAAAGACAAGAACCTGATCATCTCCAATGTAAAAGCGAAAATCTCGGATATTCTGGTCCGGTCACGTCTCACCGGGAACGCATTGACTAAGGATGTATTCCTTGCTCAATACCGTAAGCCGGGCGAGACGATGAACTTCAACGAGTTTGCGGACCAACATCTAACCCTGTTGAAATCAGCGTTTCAGCCAGAAACCATGCGTCACCACAAAGCGGCGCTGAAGAAACTGGCCGAATACAGCCCGGGGCTGCAGATAGGCGACATCACGCCCGAATGGCTCCAGACATACGCCCGATACCTACGAAAGCATTACGACAACAATTCCGGCACCATCCGCAAGAATATGTGCGTGATCCGTATGCACTATTACGCCGCTATGCGCGCCGGGAAGGCAGAAAACAATCCGTTCACGGTCTATAAGATTCCGACAGCCGAGCCAGCTGTTATTTACCTTACTGAAGATGAATTAAATTCCCTAACAACCTTATATAATTCCGGCAGGCTGGCAAAAAATGAACAGGACGTGTTACGCTTCTTCCTGTTCATGACGTTCACGGGAATGCACATATCCGATGCCAGGGCACTGCAGATCGAGCAGATTGTCAACGGCGAGATCCATTATCGCCGTATAAAGACTCATGTACGTGTAATAATGCCGCTGTCAAAACCGGCGGCTAAGCTTGTTGAATACTACAAGGCCGGACGCCAGCGCGGCAATCTGTTTCGCAACCTTCCTACTGACCAGGCCGTGAATCGTATCCTCAAACGCATCTGCGGCCGCGTGAACATAACGAAAGCGGTAAGCGCAAAAGCAGGACGACACACATTTGCGACCCTGTATTACAAAAAGAATTCCGGCGACCTCGGCACCCTCTCAAAACTGTTGGGGCATACATCCTTAACAACTACGATGATATACGCCCACATCATGCGTGACAGCCGAGTCGCCGGAGTGTCAGCCTTCGACGATATGCTATAGATTGACTTCTTTCGGAAGAATTGGAGCAGAGAGAACTTCCACGCATTGTAAAAAAAACGAACTGGCACAAGTGGTATGCCTGTGCCAGTCAAATTATGGTATGTATCTCCTTACTTGGCATTTTGGGTTATTCCTTCCTCTCCCCGGGACTTTCTTTCTCCCGTCTCTCCATTTCGGCCTTGGCTTCGGCCTCCGGAATCTCTGTGTAGTTTTCTGGCGAGTCGCCGACACCGAGATAGACCCTCGGAGCGAAGTACGCCGACTCAATTGGCTCGTCTTTACGGTAGAGCAAGTGGCCCGGAGTGGCATCCAGCACACGGACCTCGACTGTCTGTTTCTTGATTTCCATGATGATATATTTTTAGCTGAGTGAATAATTTTTGGCTACGGCCAGGGCGATGTCCTCCTCTGACAGCTTGGCAATCTGCGCCGCGCCTATGCGGATTTGCTTCGTGTCGCCGTCCGTGTTGTCGCCGAGGTCAGACAGGAACTGCTTCAGGGCTTCGGTGTCCCAGTTGGCGTTTCCGGAATCAAGAAATGTCACCGCGCCCTTGCCTATCTTTATTATCAGCGTCTGCGTGCTTCGGCATTCCGTGTAGATAGTGTTTATCGCCACGCCGAAATGTAGCTCGCATAAGGTGTCCGCCGTAGTTCCTGCCGAGAACGACGCTGAAAACAGCTCGCACACCGGCAACTCGAACGTGACATGCTGGCTTGACCGCTCGACAATCAATCTGTTCATATAACGGACACCAGGCGTGGAGAACCTTTTAGCCTTCGGGAGAGACACGCAGAGAACTTTATCGCAATCCCATAAGACATTAAACTGATTCGTTGACCAAACCGTGGCCAGCTGAGGCAGGGACAGCTCGGCAAGCGCGGCGCAGCCGTTGGCTATGGTGCCACCCGACACCGTGGCCAGCGCGGGCAGGGACAGCTCGGCAAGCGCGGCGCAGCTGTTGGCTATGGTGCCAACCGACACCGTGGCCAGCGCGGGCAGGGACAGCTCGGCAAGCGCGGCGCAGCTGTTGGCTATGGTGCCACCCGACACCGTGGCCAGCGCGGGCAGGGACAGCTCGGCAAGCGCGGCGCAGCTGTTGGCTATG
>CABQXY010000007.1:0-16959 GCA_902468245.1 uncultured Porphyromonadaceae bacterium
TATGGTTTCCGACACCGGTATCTCGCAACGACGCGCCGTCATCCCGGCCGAAGGCCATGTAGACGTCTCGATAGACTGCGGACATCCTGTCCCCGGCAGGTACGTCGTGGTACTCTCAACGTCGGAATTTACCAAGAAAATCTTCGTATTCGTACAATAATATATGTCATTATACCCTGTAATCCTTTCCTGCGGTTGAAAATCCGTGATTTATTTGCGAAAATTGTGTTAAAACATTAATTTTGCATTTACACTTGGCCCGCAAGGGGCCTGAGAGCGAAAAATGGGAAAAATGCACGGAGTCAAAATACATCGGGAGGGCACTGCGGTGCTCGTTCCGCTGTTGGGTGTGATGGTGGCGCTGATGGTGCCGCTATGGCTGTTCATGGCTCCGGGTCCGGTGCCTTTGGTGCTGACGGCGCTGATGGTGACGGGATACGCTTTCGTGTTCAATTTTTTCCGTTGTCCGCGCCGCACGTATACCGGCAAGCGCAAGAATCATGTGGTGAGTTCGGTGGACGGCAAGGTCGTGGCCATCGAGAAGGTGTACGAAGGAGAGTTCCTGCATCATGACGCCATGATGGTGTCGGTGTTCATGAGTCCGCTGAACGTGCACGCCAACTGGTTTCCCGTGGACGGCACCGTGGACTATGTGAAGCATCATCAGGGACGTTTCCTGTCGGCATGGCTGCCGAAGGCCAGCACCGAGAACGAACGGAGCACCGTGGGAATAACGATGACCGACGGGCGTCGCATCACGGTGCGTCAGATTGCCGGCGCCATGGCGCGCCGCATAGTCACTTATGCCCGTCCAGGCGAGGCTGCCTCGATCGACGACCATCTCGGATTCATAAAGTTCGGATCGCGCGTGGACATATACCTGCCTGTCGATGCCGAGATATTGCTGAGGATAGGCGACGTTACCCGGGGAGGCATCACGCCCCTCGCAATCATACGCCAAAAGAAGGATTCGGCTCAACCTACCGACAGCTGAATATGTTTTAAATCCAGAGGTGGGTCATATTCCATCCGGAACGCTGACGTCTGAATATGACGTTATAATTAGAAATTACTATGAATGCGATAGTTAAGAATATTCCCAACAGCATAACGTGTCTCAACCTTGTGTCCGGTCTGCTGGCCGTGGCCGCGGCATTCCAGGGCAACGGCCCGATGTGGGGGCTTAGCGGCTATCAGTGGTGCTGGATTTTCATAGGCATTGCGGCGGTGGCCGATTTCTTAGACGGTTTCGCCGCGCGTCTGCTCCATGCGTATTCGTCATTGGGCAAGGAACTCGACTCGCTGTGCGACCTGGTCAGCTTCGGAGTGGCGCCCGCCATGCTGATGTTCAACTGCATGATGGACACCGGTTTCCAGAGCTGGACGCCCTGGCTGGCATTCATTATCCCGGTATGCGGCGCGTTGCGGTTGGCCAAGTTCAATATCGACGACCGGCAGACCACCTCGTTCATAGGCCTTCCGATACCTGCCAACGCCATTTTCTGGATAGGATATTCGGCCCTGGCTTACTACGGAACGGAATTCGTATGCCAGTGGTACTGGTTCCTGCTCATCGTGCTGGTGGAGAGCTGGCTGATGATAAGCCCCGTCAGGTTCTTCTCGCTGAAGTTCAAGACCTGGGGATGGAAAGGCAATGCGCTGAAATGGATGATGATCATCACGGCGCCTGTATTGGTGGCCATAATGGGTATTCCCGGATTGCTCTGGACCATAGTGGCATATACTTTATACTCCCTTTTTGACGTTAAATAAGAAAACTCATATCTATAATTGAGTTTATAGACCTTCAGGGACTCTATTTTAAGCACATTAATGACCGGGCGAGACGTCCGGCATTAAAACGAGAATGTAATGACAATAGGAACGATAATAGCGATAATACTGATCGTCTTTCTGCTGTGGCCACAGATCACAAGGTGGATCACACGGCTGATGATGCGCAGCTGGGAAAAGAAGCTGCGCAAGATGGCCGGGCAGTTCGGCGGAGCCACACCGCCCCCGAACGAGGGTAAACGCCATGGAGGCAGACGCCGAAAGGGTGATACCCCTCCCCCACAGCCCAGGCCAAAGCAGCATCCCGCACGGATGATGAAGGAAGTGGCCGAGGACGTGCAATACACCGAAGTCAGGGAATATTCGCAGACCACGATACACACGGAATCCGACGGCACTTCGACCACATACACCGAGACGCAGGTGGAGGATGTGAAATTCACGGAAATCAAGGATAAGTGAGCCACAGATGAAGACACTGTATGTAAGTGACATGGACGGCACGTTGCTTCAGCCGGACGCCCGGCTGTCGGAGCGCACCGTGTCGATGCTCAACGAGGCGATAGCGTCGGGCAAGCTGTTCACCGTGGCCACTGCCCGCACTCCCGCCACGGTCGCGCCGCTGATGCAGAGGGTGAACATGAACATACCGGCTATCGTGATGACCGGCGCGGCGCTTTGGAACTCGGCCGACGGCCGGTATTCGCGTCTGCGGCTGATGGACCCGGAGGCGGCACGTTCGCTCCTTGAGGTGTACCGCACCCAGAACTGCCCTTCGTTCATCTATTCGCTGCGCGACAACATGATCACCATCCGCCACACCGGTCCTATGTCCGAACTGCAGCGGGAGTTTGTCGAGGAACGTGCCCACACACCGTACAAGCATATTGTCATGGACGCCGACGGACATTCGGAGTTTCCCGAAGTGCTCGACGATATAATACTGACATATTCCATGCTGCCCAACGAGCCGGCCGAGCGGGCGTATGAGGTGACCCGGAATCTGCCGGGAATCCGCGCGCAGTTCTATCACGACATCTACGGCGAGCAGACGGCGATATTGGAGGCATTCTCGCCCGAGGCCACGAAAGCCAAGGCCATGAAGGCGCTGGCGCGTCAGTTGGGCGCCGACCGCATAGTTGCTTTCGGCGACAACATCAACGACCTGCCCATGATGCACGAGGCCGACTTAGCGGTGGCTGTGGCGAACGCCCGCGACGAGGTGAAAGATGCGGCGCACATCGTGATCGGCCCGAACACCGACGACTCGGTGGCCCGGTTCATCCTTAACGGCTGTTGACATGGACAGACGCCTCGGTAAATTCCTGGTGGTGGCGGTATCGGTGGCCGCGATCATAGGATTCGTGTTGATTTCCAATTCGTTGGTCAAGCAGTTGGGCATACAGGAGCGCGAGCGTATGGACATCTGGGCCAAGGCCACGGAACGTCTTGCCAAGATTGACGTCGATTCCGACGTGGAGTTTCTTCTTGACATAATCGCCGCCAACAATTCGATACCGGTGATGATATGCGATGACAAGGGAAACATCTCCGAATTCCGCAATTTCTCGCTGCCTGACAGGAATACGGCTGACGCCATGACGTTCGCCGAACTGTCCGACCGCAACAGGAAGTATCTGTCCGACCGTCTGCACAAGGCCATAGGCAACGGGACGCTGAAGCAAATGGCCGGCAACAACGACCATTTTATCGAGGTGGAAGTGGGTGCCGGAGCAAATCAGTATATCTATTACGAGGACTCGTCGCTGCTTAAGAGCCTGAGCCTGTTTCCCTATATACAGATGTCGGTGACGCTGATACTGGCGCTGATACTCTACATGGCGGTGTTGTATACCAAGCGTGCGGAGCAGAACCGTCTGTGGGTGGGTCTCAGCAAGGAGACGGCCCATCAGCTCGGCACGCCCATCAGTTCGCTTATGGCCTGGAAGGAATATCTCGAGACGATGGGCATAGAGCCGGAGGTGACCGCGGAGATAGATAAGGACGTGAAGCGCCTCTCCACCATCGCCGACCGTTTCTCGAAGATAGGCTCGCTGCCCGAGATGCAGCTGGAATACATCAACGAGATTGTAGGCAAGTCGCTGGAATACATGAAGACGCGCGTGTCGGGCCGGGTGGCCATCAACATGCACCTGTCGGACGACGATCACGGCGTCAGGCTGTCGCGTCCGCTGATAGAGTGGGTGATGGAGAACCTTACCAAGAACGCCGTGGACGCCATGCAGGGCGAAGGACGCATAGACATCACCACCGGAGCCGAGGGCAAACACGTATGGATCGAGGTGAAGGATACCGGCAAGGGAATAGCCCGCAAGAATTTCAAGACCGTGTTCAATCCCGGCTACACCACCAAGAAACGCGGCTGGGGCCTGGGCCTTACCCTCGTGAAGCGTATCGTGGAGGAATACCACGGCGGCCGTATTTTCGTCAAGGAATCGGAACTTGGCGTCGGCACCACCTTCCGCATCGAACTCCCCTCGTTGGAATAATCTGAGTTTTTGATAAAAGCTCGTTGGAATAATCAGAGTTTTTGATATAAAAAGCGCATCCGTAGTGGAACAGATGCGCCGTTGAGGTTTCCGTCAAAAGTATCGTCATGGATTGACAGGATAGGCTCCGAGCAGGCCGGCCGCCTCGCTCACGTCGGGCGTCTTGGCTATGCCCACGAAGAATAGCACGATACATCCGATGATGCATATCCACAGCAGCCAGTTGGACACCGTGTAGCTCCATGTGCGCGTCAGCAGATACAGCAGCACTCCCACCGATATGGTCAGGAATCCCGCACCCATCAGAATCTGGTTCTCCAGATGCAGCTTGGATGCGTCCACTATCCATATTATGAATTCGGCCACGGCGCATATACATATCACCAGCCCGATTATCATATAAATCTTATCCATGCGCCTTATCTCGCGCCGCTTTTCAGTCTTGTTTGTCATCACTTATTTAACCTTGGTTTGTAAATGAAACATCCGCGGACGCGCATTGGTTTATACATTTGTAAGTAAACCATATCAAAAAACAATGGTCTTATAATAAAAAGGTTTGAATTATGAATATGAAGAAGATAATAATGTCGTTGGCGCTTGCATTAGGCGTAAGCGTTGGTGTTAAGGCAGCCGATACGCCGCAGTATCCCGGCGGTCAGGAGGCTTTGGACCAGTATCTGACCACCAACATGAAGTATCCTGAGATGGCCAGGGAGAACGGTGTGGAAGGCGTTGTGGACGTTAAGTTCACGGTCAAGGCCGACGGCACCATAGGCAACATCAAGATAGCCCGCATGGTAGATCCTGACCTTGAAAGCGAAGCCATACGCCTGGTTAAGAACATGCCCAAATGGCAGCCTGCCGACAAGGACGGACAGGCCATCGACGCCCCGGCCAGCGTGAAGGTGAACTTCGTGATACCCGAATCATGAATACACAGGCTTCATCTTGCCGTATAATGAAGTTGTTAAGATGACCTGAAAGATGTCATCGGTTCTGAAAAGGTGAATCAAATTATCGTCCATAGGTATGAGTCGCCGTGCGGAGCATTGATATTAGGCTCCTGCGGCGACCGTCTGTGTCTGTGCGACTGGCCCGCACAATGTCATGACGATATGTGCGACAGCGCGACGGAACGTCATCACGAACGGGTGCGGTGCAGACTGTCGCGGCTGTTGGATGCAGAATTTACAGAGGGCACGTCAGCCGTGATTGAGACAGCCGAGACGCAGCTGGACGAATATTTTGCGGGCGAGAGACGTGAGTTCGATGTGCCGTTGATGTTCGCAGGCACGGAGTTTCAGAAACAGGTCTGGAACGAACTGATGCAGATACCCCACGGCCGTACTACGACCTATGGCGAACTTGCCCGGCGCATCGGGCGCCCTGCCGCAGTCCGCGCCATAGCCAACGCAGTCAGCTCCAACGCCCTTTCCGTCCTCGTCCCCTGCCACCGCGTCCTCGGCGCGGACGGCGCCCTTACCGGCTACGCCGGCGGCCTCCCCGCCAAGCGCCACCTCCTCGCCCTGGAGAGTCCCGGATTATTTACTGACAGCCACAAATAAAAAAGCAGCCGGGAAACCGACTGCTTTTTGTAATAAACACACTTTAAATCAGCGACAAATTATCTTGCTCGTGCTGTTGCCGGATTTCACAATGTAGGTGCCGGCAGCCGGCAGGAGGATAGTTCCGTGTCCCTTGACCACAAGACGTCCCATCAGGTCATAGGCGTTGATGACGGCATCATCGGCGGTTTCCACCATGCGGCCTATGACCTGCAACGCTAAAGGGCGTTCGGGACTCGTTACCGAGGTGGGGCTGGAATACATGTTGCGATTGAAGAAGTCCATGTAACGGTCGCTCCAGTCAGGTGCCGTGGCATGTCCCAACAGCGGATTGACAATATATTCCTTGTTCGTGACGGTCAGCAGATTGAAGGGAGCGAATCCCACACGGGTGGGGTCTGTGGTGTCCTGCAGCGAGAGGTTGGTGGTGACGGGACACGTGACCATAGGCGCGAAATTCTTTACGTCGAAGTAAGACAGACGCCTGAGGATGTCGGCCTCCGAGATGCCGTTGCTTTCGGCCAGCGGAAGTATCTGGTTTGCGGGCCATGCGGCCACCTTGAAGTCAACGGGGAAGTCGGCGTGTCCGGTGATGCCGGGAGCGGCTGCGCGAATCCTGTCGTTGGCAAGTGCCGCCGCCACGTATGTGAACGCGCCGCCCTGGCTGCCTCCTTCGCAGAATATATTCCTCCTGTCCACCTTCGCACGGCTCTCGACGAAGTCCACGGCGCGGACACAATCCAGATAGGCGCCGTAATAGTAATGCTTGTGCTTGTAGTCGTCGTCCGCAAGGCCGTAGGTGTAGTAGCTCATGCCGTTCTGCGTGTAGATGTTGCGGTCCTTGTGCGGGTCGCGGTTGTTGAGCATCTGGCCGCGTACGGACAGCACGAACTCGCACCATTCGGGATTGGAGTCTCCGCTCATGCACCAGGGTGTCGAGGTGCCTCCGTCCGTGCCCTGGAAATGTATCAGACAGGGATATGTGCCTTCGGCCACCGGTTCGGCGTAATAGCCTGAAATAATTACCGGCTCTCCTCCGGGTACGTCCGGAGTGGATTTCATATCCACGTACCATACTTTGCGTGTCGACGTGGACTTTCCTACCACTTCGTTCACCAGCGTAAATTCAGGCGCTACATTCTTAAGGTCGTTGAGAGCCGTAGACCAGAATTCCTCAAAGTCAGGCTCCGCGTCGTAGGTAACTTCGATTTGCGTGGGCTTTGAACCGATGTTGTACGTACCGGCTGCCGCGCCGTTGACATCCAAGGTCAGGCTGTAGAATCCAGGATCGAGGTCACCCAATTCCATCTCGGCGTTCACGAGACTGCGGGCCGGCATGGCCACTTCCTTTGACACGGTTTTTACAGGCGTGGTCCTGTCAAGGTCGGAATAGAGTGTTGCGGTGACGGTCACGTCGTAATCGTGGGCCTCCAGACTCTGAATCTCGACCGATCCGACGGCATTCTCGCCGTTTTCCCAAGCCTTGACGCACGATGTGTCCATCATGTGTTGGGTGCGCAACGTCTGCGAGGCATCTATCAGCTGAACTTTATCCAGTGTGTAATAGCAACCGGTGACTCTCAGCCCATTTTGCTTTACTAAAGCCACCATCGCATCATCGAAAGTGATGTCGGCCGACGATGCACCTTTCAGCTGTGTGTTGCTTACGGGGTCGAACTGCGTGTAGTTGGCCTGAAGTCTCAGCTGTGCGTTGTTGGCTACGTCGCTCATGCTCACGCGCACCACAGAGCCGGCCCTCATATCGGCGAATTTCGATTTGTCTATAAGTACGCTGTTTTTATCGGCGGCCGCCCATGAAATATGTTCCGAGCCTTCCCAGATGGTGCTGACGGCTTTTGACGGGTCTTTCAGTACGGTGGAAATCTCGGCGGTGCCGGTTATATCGACCGAAGCGAGAGTGAACGCGCATCCGTTGATTCTGCAACCGGATGTCTGCAACAGTTTGGCTTTGTCAGCGTCGATATCGAATTCAACGCTATATGGCGCGTCGAATGTCTTTTCCGAATCATAGAGAGGAGTGGCGGGCCAGATGTCCTTGGCCGACGAGTCGGTCACCTTTAGCTGAGGCCAGGCGGTGCGGTCCTCGGCAATCCGGCTGATGCTTATCTTCAGCCTGTCCCCGGCCTTGACATACTTGAATCTGGATGCGTCGAGAGTCAGGGCGCTCCACTGCACGGGAAATTCACCACGGAACAGGTTAGAGGACAGTTCCATATATTCGGGCATACCCTCTATGGCCTGCCGGAACCACGCCATGTATCTGTCATGCCAGTCTGAGGGTACGGAGTGAGCCTCGTTCTCGTTGACGACAAGCATGCGGTTCGGTACCTTCAGATTGTTGTAGGGTGCCATATTGGTGCGGACGGGACAGATGGGATCCTGCACACCTACAGCCTGGATTACGGGGCATTCGATGGCCGGAGCCAGGTTTTTGGTGTCGAAATAGCTGAGGAATCCATACATATCGGCATCGCTTATGTTTTTCTGCGAAGCCTGTGCCACTGCAACGGAACGCGGCCAACCGGCCACAGTGAAGTATGTCGGGAAGTCGCCCATGAAGGGTACGGCCGGAGCGATGGCCTTGAGCCTTTTCTGCGGGTCGAGGGCTGCCGCCGCTATGGTAAATGCGCCTCCCTGGCTCTGGCCCTGCGCGAAGATGGCCGACGGGTCCGTTTTTTCGCGCGAGGCGACGAAGTCTATGGCGCGGATGCAGTCCATATAGGCTCCGCGATAGTAATAGCTGTCCTTGTCTCCGAAATTGAAGGCAAACCAGTCGCCGTACGTGTTGGTGTAAGGCTCGCGGTTGTTGATGCTCTGACCGCGTGTGGACAGAATCAGTTCCGCCCAGTCTCCTTCGTCGCCCGAGGGGCAGTACGGGTCAACCGGCTTGCCGTCGGGTCCGTAGGCCGCGCTGTCATAGCCCTGATAGGTGATTACGACGGGATGCCTGCCATCGGCCACCGGCTCGGCATAATATCCGCGTATGGTGACCGGCTCACCGCTCAGACCGTCGGGAACGGACTGCATTTCAACAAGGTAGAGTTTACGTTTGGTGCCGCTCTTGTCGGGCAGTTCCGTGAGTTTATATTGAGGGTTAATAGTTGCAAGCTGTTGGATGGCCTTGCTCCAGAATTCGTTGAAATCGGCCTGTGCATCGGTGGCGGATTTGATTCCTTCGGGTTCACAGGCAATGTTGAATGAATCCACGAGTCTGCCGCCGGCAATGACTGCAAGACGATACATTCCCGGTTCAAGAGATCCTAATTCAAGTGGCACTTCGCCGGTGGCTCCCGATTCCACCACCGTAACCTGATCGATGTTGTCGCATGCATCTCCATTGTCACGGGTCAGGATAGCACTGACGGGAACGGTGAGTTTATTCGCTCCTAAATTCTGTAATTCAAGGGTAACGCAAGGCCGGCTTCCTTTGGCCCAGTGCTTGGAGGTGCCTTCGGCGAGCTGCGCCGTGAAAGCAGGCATCTTAGAAAGGTCCACGACATCGATGGACGCAAGCCGATAGCCGTTGCCGCTGACAATCAGGCCGGTGCTCTGCAATGATTCGAGCATGGACTGTGTCAGGGTATATTCATAGAAAGGCATGCCGATCGTTTTGATAGGTGCGTCGGCAAACGAGGCCCAGGACGAATCGACGATGCTGGCCTGTGCCCAGGGACGCACGTCGGTCATTCCGAAGCGCAGGACATCCCCTGCCTTTGCATCCTTAAAGCAGTCGGAACCTATCACGGCCCAACCCTTGTCCGGGTCTTCCCAGCTGATGAAAGTGTCGCCTTCCCACACCCGGCTCACGGCGGAATCGAAGTCTCCCCCTTCACCGAGTTCCACTTCCTTCTGCACCGCTATTTTGGTAAGGGTGGCGTAGCATCCCTTTACAACGAGACCTTTGCCGTTGATGTCGGCATAAAGTTCCTCGGTGATGTCGAACGATTCCGTTCCGGCATTCCGGACGATGCTTTTCACCGCCGGCGAGAAGTCCGTCCAGTCGCTTTTCTGCAGGTATACCTGCGGAGTTCCGGCGGAACTGTCCACATCCTTTACGGTCACCAGGACCTTGCAACCGGGTTCAATGGCACTTGCCTGTTCGGCGTTCAGAACCACGTAGCCGGACCAGTTGCCCATGGCAACCTCGCCGGACCACAGGTTTTGGGTTACTTTAGTCGTGGCGCCGATTGCGGATAACAGTGTTCCGAGCACCATGACTGATAATAAAAGAAATTTTTTCATTGGCTGATAGATTAATTTGTCGCAAATATATAATGAGCGTTGTGGATTCGATATGCACGGATGTTTCGCGGATATGCACGAATGTTTCATATACCCTTATGTGCGCAATAATGAACAATTTGTGTTCGACGTGTTGCATAATTCAGGACAAAATCCGAAATTTGCGATATGAAACGTTTCGTACTCCTGATTGTGCTGTGTGTCGCATCCGTCGTGGTATGCCGGGCATCCGACTGGCGTGCCTGGGAGGGGAATGCATCACTTCCGAAAACGGACGTTTATGCGCTGGCCTTTGACGCGGCCGGCCGGTTGTTGATAGGAACCGAGCAGGGACTCTACGCGGCGGATGGCAAGGGCAGGATAAGCGGCATCGCGCTGACAGACGTAGGGACAAGACAGCCTACCGTAAATCGTATAGAGATAAGGGACGGCCACATCTATATCGGCACGTTGACAGGCACATATATGCTTGAAGGCAATTCGGCCACGCTGTGCGATACAATCATGACGAGGGATTACATACAGAGCGATTTGCCCGCCTCGTTGCAGGATAAGATTGTAAAGGATGCCGCCGTGTTGAGTCATGGCTGGAAGGCATACGCCACCAACAGCGATGGAATCTATCTGTACCGCCGTTCTACAGGCAGCGTCATAAACATGCGGCGAAGGCTCGAGGATCCGGCTTCGATACCCGGCAATCATGTTTCATCGGTAGCATACGACCATCGTAGCGGCAGACTGTACGCGTCAATCTATCATTCCGGCATATATTACACGGAGCCGGAACTGTCGGCCATAGAGACTGTCAGGACGGGAATCGAGGAGAATATATCCTCGTTTGCCATCGACGGCAACGGAAGGATGTGGACGGCATACGACGGAGCCGGAATCGCAATAGGCAAAGATACGGTGCTCAGGGATTTGCCAAGTCGCACTGTCACCAATCTGCTGCCGATGCCCGACGGCAATGTGCTTGCGGCAAGTTATGGGGGCGGGGTTTTTATGGTCGACACTTTATTGAGGGCGATGCCGGTTACCGGATTAGGTGCCGGAAGTCCTGCTTCGCGTTCGCGTGGAATGGCTATTGACGCGTTCGGAAAGTTATGGATAGCCACATTCTCTGACGGTGTGGTCAGGCATGACCTCAGGGCCGGTACATCCGATAAATTCGACATCTCGAATTCCGCGTTGAAAACGGATTATATCACCGATTTGTGCGCGTCGCCACGTGGCGACAGCATCTTTGTGGCGACCCATTACGGAATCTTTGCTTTTGAGGCTCAGTCCGGATTATCAACGGAAATCCGGACACCGTTTGCCGGAAACGACCGAATTGCCGTTGACCAGCTTGCGTTCGACGGCAAGGGGAATCTGTATTTAGCCACGGCTCATGGACTCGCCGACCGTTACGGACGGAGTATTGCCCTTGAAGGCACGCCGCTGATTGCACTGAAGGGTGCTAAAGACGGCACGTTGTGGTGCAGTTCCGATTCGGCGGTGTATCATGTCGATGTCAGTTGTAATCCTCCACGTGTGGAGACGTTTGCGGATCTGGACGGCCTGAGATTCGGTAAATATGCCCTGTACGATACCGGCGACGGCACCGTCCTGGCCGGAGCGTTCGGAGCGGTGGCCGTGATAAGTTCCAGCTTTGATGAGAATCAGAAAGGAAAACCGCAGGATAAGGATTCAACGGTCGTCAAGTGGCTCATATTTATTGTCGTCATTGTATTATTGGCAATATGTTTGCTGTTATTCACATTGCACAGACGAGTGCGTAAGAAAGAGCGGATGGAATTCGTTGTACCGGCCCAAATTGGGCAACAGGATTCAGTAACAGATGATAAAGGGCGTTCTACGGATGTAACGGTGATTGCGGAAGCAAGCAGAGAAGCCGATAATCACAATGACAGCGAAACGGATGCAGACCACAGCTGGTTACAATCAATAGATTCGATAATAGATGCCAACATGTCGGATGCAGATTTCAGTATCGAAGACCTGGGGCGTCAGGCCGGCATGAGCCGCAGCAACCTGTACAAGCGCATCAAAGCCATTACCGGACTCTCCCCCCTGGAATATCTGCGCGACCGGCGCGTGGCCAAAGGCCGCCAACTGCTTGCGCAAGCCACCGGCAAGCACATCAAGCCGACGCTCAGCGAAATCGCCTATCAGGTCGGCATGTCCCCCCGCCAGTTCTCCAAATACCTCAGACAGTAGCGGCGCGGATTCTCCGAACCGCGCATAAAACTCGCAAAATGCCGAATTGTTATTAAGTATATTGCCATTGTAATATATTTACATTAACTTTGCTGTCAATAATATTATAAATCTATCAACAATATTTATAAATATGGAGGTATCGTTAAAGAAAAATCAAAGTTTCAGGCTATCGGTGGAACTGATCGAAAAACTAAAGCTATTGGCTAAGCGCCAGAACCGCAGCCTTAACAATTATGTCGAGACTGTTTTGCTCGACGCAGCCTATCATGAACCCAACGCCACGACTTTAGCGGCAATGAAGGAGGCAGAGAGCGGAAGTCTTCGCAACTCCCCTGAACTCGACTTGTCTTCCATAGAAGCAATGGAAAAATCCATGGGATTATGAAAAAACTGAGGCCTTCATCCCAATATAAAAAGGATTATAAACGGTTCAGGAGAAATCCCAAGAAGGTAGAAAAACTGTTCTATATTTTGGAATTGCTTAAAAACGAGCGCCCTATCCCGGAAGAAAATCGACCTCATCCACTCACCGGCAACTATGCGGGTCACATGGAATGCCATATTGAAGGAGATTTTCTTCTGATATGGTTTGACCCGGACAGCGATGAGATTACTCTTGTGCGCCTTGGATCACATTCAGAGCTATTCGGCTGATTCGATTGTTGCCGGCGTGGACGCCGTCACTCCAGTAGCAGACGGCTGTCCGCGCCCGCATCTCTTACGGGAATGACGATGTCCTCATCGTCAATAAGAAGTGGTGCAGACCGTCTCCGGCCTGCGCAGCTTCTTTTGGGCGTGAGTCTGTCAACGGGCTATGAACTTGTTACGGCCCGATTTCTCCATCCGTTGCGGCAACATTCTTATTGCTTGATTTCCTACTATGTATTTCGGCCATTGCAAGCTGGTAGTTATTGACCACTGCACCGGTAACAAGATTCAATAATAGAAAAACAGCTATACAGAACCATGACACAAAGAAGCATGTGATGACTGTAGGATGAACTTTGATTATTCCTACATCATGCGCGGTTATCAGATTATAACGTAAATCGGTCCAATCCTCGGCTGTCAGCACCCTGAATAGAGTAAACATTCCTTCTCCGATATTACCGAAAGGATCGGGGGAGTTTGAAGGCGTATTGGGTGCGATGCTTGACAGATATTCGATTTTTGCGGCTTCCTTATAATCGACGGTATCAAAGGTTGGCATTCTAAACATGGTCACTCCTGCCACTGCATAGAGATAGGCGAAAATCAAGAACAGAATACAATTGTAAACCATTGAATTAACGCTTTTGACCAGCACTGTCACAATCAGTTTTATTTCCGAACTTGCTCTCAGCAATCGCAAAATCCTGAAAGTCCTCAGGATTCTTATCATAGTTATTGCAGAGGCATTGGTGGCAACCGACGGGGGTATATATCCTATGAGTACAAGACTTAAATCGAATACATTCCAGCCGTTTGTAAAAAAGGATTTAAGACTGTCCGAAGCAATAAAACGTATTATAATCTCGATAGTGAATATAATCAGGATGATATGTTGTACGGTGTTTACCGCCTCGTTATGGACACTTGTCTGAATACCAATCAATACAGAATTGATAATGATTATCAAGGTTATGCCCAGTTCAAATATTCTTGAACTTGCGATGGCCTCGGCACGCCTTTTTATTTCTTGATTTATCATGTTGACCCAATTAAAAATGACGGATAATCGTCACACAATTATCCGTCATTTTTTATTATCAATATGGTAAGTTAATTATGAATAACTCAAACAGAATCTTTTCCAATAACTGATATATCACATATAACACGCCCAATATCAAGCCTATGCAGATTACAACTCCCAACAATGGGTTTAACGAGAAAATACTTTGTGCGATACTTCCCAGAAAATATACCGGCACAGCAATTACAATTATAATTATTAAAGCCAGTATCAAGCCCATGGAGTCAAAGATTCCCATTGTGAAATACGCCGTCCTGTCTAATGTGATGTCCTCTGATTTTTGCATATACGATTTCTTGACATTTCCATTATTATCCACCTCATATACAGGAAGCCAGTTTGATTCGCCTTCCTGCTGGACAATAAGGTCATGTTCCATTTTGCTGACCACATTAGCTTTCTCAGATGGAGAATCATAGAGAGCCACTTCCTTCAAGGGTTTACCGTCTTTTTCAGCTGTGGAAGCAATCCACAGATTGTCGGACAGCACATTGGGTATGCCCCAGGCAAATGAAATTGTTTCTCCATCATTGGTATCCCTGACTCTGAGTTTGACTTTTTGAGTACCCTCTTTATTCAGGGGATAACCTATGGTGCGGAAATAAGTCTCCAGTGCCGGAGTTGCATTCTCCCATTTCAATGTTGCATCTATATACCTGTCTTCACCCGTCTTTTCCGTGTCGTAGTCTTCGAGTTTAACGAAAGCATTAGGTGCAAGTTTCTTCACTTCCTTTGCGAAGAATGCCAAATTCATTCTATCGCCGGGATATACGTATGCAGCTGCACAAGAATATTCCCCGGCATTGAATCTACTGATGAATTTTTTTAGCATTCTGCCATCTGAATAGCCTTGACAGGACTGTAACAATCCTGTCAAAGCTATTAACAATACGTATAGAAATGATTTTCTCATCTCAATCGATTTTCTTTTTGTAAGTCTTGAACAAGTCCTCTATAAGACTCATCTCCGGATAACCGGCACAATCTTTAAACGAATTCTTAATGACATAGAATTCGAATTCGCTGCCATCGTATGTAACGGTAATTTTCTTTACCACAGGAATCTTCTCGACTTCAATTCCAATGGCCGCCGGATTGCATTCCCCCTTTTTATCAACAGCACACTCGTTCTTCAGAGTCGCATTGAGATATTTGATTAAGAATGCGTCCCCCTCCGTATCGCATTCAAGTTGAGTTATTTCATTTATACTCTGGAAGAATACGATTGATTCCGGGCTGTTTTCCTGAAAGAGGTTTTCTCCCCGGTAATCATATTTAACTGATATCTCATCTCCATTGCTTAGCAGAAGGGAAGATTCTTTATTTACATCGAATGACTCTTTCATCGTCGAGACGGTTGCTGCGGTTGACGCCCCGTCTTTTCGTCCGGTTCCTTCGCAATCAGCACAAGGAAAGAACTTCTGGCCACCGCAGTGACCGCAAGTCTGTACTCCGCTTCCTTGACATTCGGGACATTGTGACTGACGTTCGGCATAATTGTACTTCTCGTGGAGTACGCCATCACGCCAATATTTCTCTGTACTTACCTGCGAACGCTGAGTAACGGGGTTTAATCCGGTACCCTCGCAATAGGAGCACTGCACTGTGCCCCTTCCTCCGCAGGTATGACAGGGCACACGTCCTGTACCGCGACAACTCTCGCAAAGTGGAACATTCCCTTTTGTCTTGACTTTGATAATTCGTTCATCGGTGAAATGATTTGCATTTGAATCCTTGAGCAATTCTATTGCTTCCTCTGCATTGATTTCGAAAGGAAGTTCCTTAAGATTGAGGTTTTGCTCAGGCAAATCACAATCCATCACATCTTCCGTTGTTATCTCTCTTGTTACTTGAACGGTGGCAGTAGTTACGCGATATCCCGAGAGTGTCTCGATAGAAGCATTGTACTCCGGAAGATGTTTGTACCATCTTTTTTCTGCTTTATCTATTCCAGAATCTGACATCGTTGCGGATATTTTTCGAAGTAACGTTTCAACGTCATCGTTTTCATTGAACGAAGCCGAGTATGCCAGATGGAATTTAGATGAGTATTCCCCGTCCGGATTTTGAACGATATGAGGTTTGTATTTCATAGTTCAGTTTTTATTACCTTATGCCACCAATCCCAAGAGTAGCCTGCGGATGGGTGGTACACCCACAGCACTCGTGTCTCTTTACCGTCTGACAGACGATAATAACCATTCATTACTTTGTAGCCATCAATTTCAAGTTCATTGCCCTCTATCCAACGTTCGCCACCGGGAAGGTTGTCGTACATGCGCGTCACTCCCCAAACCAATATCAGCTCGGGGCGCAAATCATCGATCACCTCGAAAAAGGCATTTTCAGAGTTTCGGAAATCAACCCATTCCGGAGCCTTACGCGATGAATCCATCGCTTTCTGAACATAGTTGTAGAAGGCTAATGAGTTCCAGATGCGGCGGCTTTCTTCGAGACCCGTTTCATGATTCACAAGCGAACGCTCGAACTTGTGCATAGTACCGGTCCATGAAGCGGTTTCCCCATTTAGTAAAGCCTCGATGCAGTTCTTGGAAGTAAAGTCTGCGCATTCTTCAGCATTTTCAATATTGCCGCAATCCTTGCAACCGGCATCACATAGATGTGCTTCTCCCAACACAAGGATTTTTTTATTGAAAATGCCTCCTGAATCATAGTCCTTTCCGATCCAAGGTTTGAAAAAGACATTCTCCATAAAGTATCATGCCGCTGGACTCCCCTCGTTGGCGTTAGGTTAGTGTATGCAAAAAGCTCTAAGTTTGCAGCAGCAAAATAAGAGAGTGGAAAATTTATCTTAAAAAGGCCAAGAGAGGCGGATAAATTTTGACCGAGATCTTATGGAAGCTAA
>CABQXY010000008.1:0-18744 GCA_902468245.1 uncultured Porphyromonadaceae bacterium
TGGCCTTCGGCCGGGATGACGGCGCGTCGTTGCGAGATACCGGTGTCGGAAACCATATCGAACATAATCTCGACCGGACGGGGCGCATCCAGCTCGATATGTATCTGTCCGTTGTTCCATGTAGCCTCTACGTTCCTAAATGGCTCCTGTGCCGGGTTTTCATCCTTGCGCTCTTTATCTTCCTCACTGAGAAATTGCGAGTCCTCGGAATAATCCATCAGGAAGGCTCTGGTCTCGTTCTGTCCGTCGGCTGCGCCCCGGATTTGAGTCTGCACCGCCACGGGTACGTTGCCGTGGGTGTACCATCTCCAGCGCGTCACGGTTATGTGTCTCAGGGTGTCGGCCACTTCTTCCGGCATAGCCCCGAGGGTATCGGGGAATACCCGTTCGGCATATTTCAGCGTCTCGTGCGTCATGTATGCGGCGATGGTATCACCGTCGGCGACTACCAGGCGTCCCTTTACCGGACCGTCTGACACACAACGTCCTCTCCGAATTATGGGGAATGTCAGCGTATGCAGTCCCGTAACAAGATAGGGAGATTCCGTCTGCAAAGCCTTTGACGACGATATGTCCGGAGCTACCGCTACGGTGAATGTCTCAGCCAAGGAATCCGGCAACAGATAATGATACCGTGAATCTTCCTTTATCAGACAGCAAGAATCTTGTTTCAGGCTGTACCATCGCCTATGACCTAACACGGTCTCCGACAGCAGCGTGTCGCCGAACGCCTTCATGATGGCGCCCGGAATCCCCGCCTTTGTCTGCTGCGACAGGTCCCACACCGCATCGCCGCCTGTCGCCACCCTCTCGATCGGCATCGCCTCGACGGTCAGGAGGTGAGTATGAACACGGTCATGTATATTGACATCGTCATTGCTCGCCGCCGACATTGCAACAGATACCGCTGCAAGGATACTACTTGCAACCATATAAGGCAAAGCCTTTGTTAATCTTTTGCCAGTTGTATTCATGGTCTTATCATAAATATGGGCAAGAAGTGCCCATTAATAATCCGAACCCTACTCTAATTGTCGATTTTGAGTCTTTTTTATTGCATTCTTCCATTGAATATAACATAAAGCATTCGCGTTCAACCATTCTATGTATGATTATTTCCTCCTGAAATTGAAACAAGAACGTGGATATTACGGTAAAACTTAACTTTCTTCTGGATGGGACACGTGGAAATACATCGCAACGGAACATTCCTTTGCATGGAGACGAGAAAGCCACGATATAATCCGATTGGAATCCACTGTCGCATTCGTCCCCGAAGAGGTTGTGTAGATTTTTGGAATATACGGGAATGGTATTGATCAGTTGCCGGTTGTCGTTATGCAGAGGTACATCATTTCGGTATCTTCTCTCAATATCCGTATAATATGGAGCCCAGTCAAGATCATATATTGAATCTGAGACACACACCGTTTTGCCGGGATAATAAGTTTTGATTAGGTTAAACGCAAGTTTCGCTGCCTTTTGCTCCAACGAACCGGAATAAGGGGCATACTGCGCATTTGCCGACAATGTCGCCAGCATGCATATTATGAGAATAAGGTGTTTCATATCCGTCAAAATATTAATATGTCTCAATCCCGGAGTATCACGGCCGATAATTTTGTAATCTTTCCGTCTTCATCATATATGAAAAGGAATTCATAATTGTTACCCTTGAAGTAGTCTCTATAAGGTTCCCCATATTTAGACATGCCACATGTTATCATTCTATGATATGGAGCTGAGAATGCTATCGTATAGTCTCCTTGATTATTCTGAGACAAGTCATCATGAAATAATTTATGAAGATTTTCGGAATAATAATCGCATGCAGCCGTATCTATTCCGTCATAAGTGAGTATATTCCTTCTGTATTTAGGTGGAACATCTTCAACATGATATATATAGTTACCAAGATACACTGTGTCTGAAACGCATATTCGTTTATCAGGGAAATACTGTTTCACCATCTCGTATGCCATTTTGACAGCCTTGCACTCAATAGAATCCGAATATGCGGATTCCTTCGGACTTGCTGCCCGAGTAACAACGACACATAACGATAGGATGATCACTAATATATGAACTCTCATATCTTTAAATTGTCTACTTAATTCGCTGGATTTTATGAACTGACGCCAGCTATTCCCTTAAAACATAAAGTTATTATGTTTTGTTGAAATGAATTTGTCATATGATGCCGGTCTTAAATTATCTTTTAGACAATTCGCAGCAGTGCGACTGAAAGGCAGATAAGCACGACCATTAATCACGGTGGACTTATAGGACATTCTCTGACCAAAGTTCCATCCTTGGTTGTTTAATTCTTTTCTTATCGTATTGGTGTTTCTCAATACCATATCTTGTTCAAGATATTCAGCATGCTGATAACCACCACCTAAAGATGTATGATACATTTCGTGAAGAAATACCATACCAAAACCCAAAGTATTACCGTCAACATTAGCACTTCCATTGATAAAATCCGTAATCTGATCAGGTTTAATACCAACTGCATTATCTCCACCTTGACAACTATGTTTGTCATAGGAAACAGTAACATATTCCGAATAATCTATCATATTTATTAAGAAATTTCTTGCTGTCATACTGCCTGCTTCATAAGAATTACCGTTATTATCAGTCTTCAATGTAATATTAGCATCACCATTACTATTTTTAGCATATTGAAGATATCCATATTCATCAAATGACAGATCCAGACCAGTAATACTCTCAAGGTCTGTTTTAATTACATCTGCATATTGGGGAATATCCGGATAAGGATGATCAATTAATCCAATGAAATTAATAGCCATGCCAGTAGGGTCAGTGAAGTTCACCGGGTTATTCGCACAGTAGGCAAAGGGGGACAGCCAGGGGGTGTCGATGGCCTTCTTGTCGGGAGTGGAGAAACGGATCCACGGGGCGCGGTACATCCGCGCCTCGAAGTTGTACAGGCCGAGTCCGAATTGCGTGATGCGCTCCTTTCCACCGTACAGGAAACGGTTCTTGATGAAGTTCGGATAGGTATCGGCCAACGTCCAGTTCCATTCCTGCCACGGCTCGCCGTAAGGATAGTAGTCCATCGGCTGACCGCCGGAGCCTTCCCTGTCTATCACTCTGACCACGTTTCCCTGATAGTCCGTCAGGTAATAGTGCGGCTTACCGTCGGCATCGAAGTACCCGCCCTCGAACCGCGACATCTCAAGAGTCCCGTTCACAGCCATGTGTCCGTCGCCGTCATAGAGCACATATCTGTCCGACATGTCGCCTTTGACGTCCTTGCCGCTACCGTCCGGTGTCGTGTATTCCGCCCTCAGCAGATTGCCGAATCCGTCCCGGCTGTATTTCACCGAGCAGCCGCCGACCGTGACTTCGGTCAGATAGCCGTTGTTGTCATACCCGGCGTTCGTGACATTGCGGGAATCATCCGAAACAAGCCTTCCAGCCGCGTCATATTTAGGCTTGAAAACCTCGACGGCATAGTCAAGTTCCATATCCGGGATGCTTACACCGAAGTCCCTTATCTTGCCGTATGCGGCGGTCATATCCATGTCGTTCGTCTGCAGCGTGCCAACATCCGAACTCAGCGACACGGGCCGTGTCATGCGCGTAAGTCTGTTGCCCGTATACGAGGCCTCCAGATTGTCGATCAGTCCGAACGTAAGCCGTCCGGACGGATGACGGTCTATGACACCTTTCCTACGAATTGTCTTTACGTTGCCGCGTTGATCGTAATCGAAGCTCACGGACCTGTCGAACTTCACTCCCTGGTTCGCCCCCGTGGCCTGCGTGTTGCCCGGAAGTTCGGAATATGCGGCGTCTATAAGGAATCCGTTCGGATCATACTCGTAGTCGTAGGCATGCTTCTGCCATTCCTTGCGGCTTACGAAGCCGTTGTATCGTGGATGCGCAGACTTTGTGTCGGCGTAATACAGCCGTTCGACATAGTTTCCGTCATAGGAACGTTTCAGCTCGGTCTCGGCCTTCAGCTGCCAGCCGTGTATGTCGTAGGTGATCTTCTTCCGCGACGGACCCATTACCACTGCCTCCAGAAGTCCTGTCGGACCGTATTCGTATTTTATGGTCGCACTGTCGGTATGGGTAACGCGACCATTGACACGCTCCTCTTTTACAAGCATGCCTGTCTTGCGTCCGCATTCATCATATTCGTAATGCACTTCACGATATGGTAACATGCCACCGTACGATATGTGTACATCAGACACAGACAGATCATAATTGTAATATGTCGTCCTTCTTCCGAGATTGAAGCCCTGAGCCACTCTCTGACACTCCAGACCCATACGGTTGTAATAGTAGGCCTCGTATGCTGACCCTGTGCATTGGCCCGTAAGTCTTCCGACAGAACCGCCAAGTTCAATATCCTTGGATTGAAACCCATAATTTTTTAATCCTGCGACCCCTATGAAATCATAATTGTCGTAGTACCGGGCAGTCCCGACATCGGCCTGCGCGAGGTTTCCCGTCGGTGTCGGCAATATTGAATAACCTCTGACAGATCCATCCGCACCCTTGAAAGTCGCCGTACGGCACACGTTGCCATACAATGATGCCGCACTGTCCGTGATCTTCGCGTCAAGAACAAGCACCTCGCGTCCGCACTCGTCGTAAAAGAACAGCCTCCATACTCCGTCGGCATGGTCGCGCGAATGCATCGCCACCATCCTGTCCGCCGGGTCGTAGACCATCTTCTCCTCGGCCATGCCGGGAGCCTTCCTCAAGACGCAACGTCCGTAGTCGTCATAGTCGAACCAGTAGGCAAGCTCCTTCATCGTCGCCGATGATCGCGCCCCTCCCGATTCGGCCCCGGGAGGCAGAATATACCTGAGATCACCGTAATCGTCGTAGACGTATGCCGTGATACCTTCTCCGTGTCTTTCAGCCACTTTCAGCCCGCGCATGTCGGTAAAAGTCTCGGTCACGATGCCGTCCTCGTCCACAGTCCGTTCTATTCTGAGAGTGCCTGCCGTGACCGGGCCGTTCGCCCTCACGCCGTCGTCGAGGATCCGGTACGACATGCAGAAACGCTCACCGCCTGTGTTTGAGTTGGTCCAAATCCTTGACGTCACGCTCTTGCCTTCCGACTGCCATGGGTCGCCGGCCTTGGTCGTGGCCAATACGAGGTTTCTGGGCGAAGCTTCGTATGTTGTCGAGGAGTATGGGTGGCTCGTACCATAGCGGGAGGCGGTCGCGGACTTGACCTCCGATTCTGTCGGAAGCAGACCTGAAACCGGGGCCGGAGCCCATACTCTATAAGGGCGTCCCATACGGTCGTATTCGGTCAGTACGGCCGATGCGGCTGAGGTCTGCATAATTACATCCAGTGAACCGCGCCCCAGACCGTCGAAGATGCTTATTGATCTTCTGGTTTTCGAAAGTCCAAGATGCTTTGCCGTGGTAACGCAATTTATGCCGTCCTGTCCGGTGGAATGAATGGAATATGTGTGGGTGGTAAGCAGCCTTCCACCTAATGAGACTGAATACAATCTTCCATCTTTGTCGTAGGTATATTCCTCTTTAAGTCCGGATGGGTCGGTAAGCGACCGAAGCCCTATCAGAGGCTGCCATTCGGCTTGAGATTCGAGCACATTGCCCGTCTTTTGCCTAATGGGATACAATCCGTCATTGTCCCATGTCCATTCGGTCTTTAATCTTGCCGGGTCCGTGACCGCGGCGAGGGTTCCGTTGACGTTCCAGGTATATTTTTTCAGCGTGCGCCATGCCGAGAGGGCTGTGCCCCGTCGTGAAAGGATGCTCTGTGTACGGAAAAGGGACGAGGACGAAGTTCCCACCCGCGTATAGTCGGCGCGCGTTTCCCACGAACAATCTCCGAAACGTTCCTTCACACCGGTCACCAAGCCTACCACATTGGCAGTTTTCATGGCCGTGGCGGTAGCTTGCGCCTGTCCTTCCGTGTAACTGTATTCCGTCCTGAATCTGTCGTGGCCTCCGCGTGATACTGTTTTGGCACTTATCAATCCGGTGCCGCTCACATATTCGTATGCCTCGCTCTGACGGATAGAGTCGCCCTCGGCAGTGTAAGTGGTAACGATGCGCTCGTCAAGGCGGATCGAAATGGCATTTATGGTATATCTATCAACCATGTATATTTCACCTTCTTCGTAATCGTATCTATAATACATAGATCCCAAAGGAGGCGAATATACATATAGTTTCTCGTCGAAATCCGGCATTGTTTCAATCCCGAATCCCTGCAGTTTCTTACGTTTTATTAAAGTCCCATAAAATGGATCTCCCTCCGACATCCCGGAATAATGGTTTTCTGTTTTCTCCACAAGCCGATAATTTCCCGGTTGCCCAGCATAGGAAAGCGTGGCGGTTTCATGTAGTGAAGGTGAAAATACTGTATTAAGAATACCGGGGGTAGTTCCTTGCATCAGATCCATGCCGCAGTCGTTGCGCTCGGCTTTTTCGAATCGGTGCACGCGTTTCCCTTCAGCAAAGGTTTCCGTGACTTCCTCATACCATATCATCTCGTCTCCGAAACGATAGTCGAACGCCGAAGAATGCAGCGTGGCAGTAATCAGACCGTGGTCGAACTCGGTTGACATGGAAGCTCCTTCCTCATAAGGTTCAAATGCTACAAATATACTTTTTGTCAAGAAGGTGGACGCTAAAGGGAGGTTTTCGGTTTCAGCCAGGCCATTATCCTCCGGGCCGTAGGAGTAAGCTACGGTTTGCGGTTCCGGATCATCTGCCCCGGTGGCAAGAGTAACGGATTTAATCCGCAGGCCGCCTCCGAAACTTAACTCGGGATGTCCGTTGACTTCTATGGCATAATAATCCTCAAACTTTTGGGGCTTGAAGCGGTGAGGCTCGTATTCAAGAGACAGGATGCCCCCTGTCGGATATGTTACTCCTGTCAGGATGCGTGCTTTCATATGTTGCTCGGAAGGCATCCGGTCACTGCCCGGGATGTCGATATTTCCCGGCGGATAGGATGGTGACTTCAGAATCATTTTGGGTGCGGAACATTTACCTTGTGCCCCTCTGTTGTAATATCCCCATAAGTCCTGGGAGTCACCGGAAGTAAAGGTTTCGGGATTGTATTCGAAAGTCCATTTCTCTCCTCCGGTCATTGACAAGGACTTAAGCATGGTTTTATCATACGAAGTGGTTCCATAGGCAAATGAAATACTCCGGACTTCCCTGCCCGATGAATCCTTAACAGAAATTATTTTCAGCGTTTCCGGCGTAATGGTTGAACCGTTATAAGAGAATGATACGGACCCTCCGGGAAATGATATGGCGGTCAGATTAAGATTGTTGCCTGAAGGATATTGTGGTATATTGCGGTCTCCACTCCATTCCGAGACTTTATGTGAAGCACTGATGTTGGCGGTATAGAAGGCATCATATGACCGATACGGACCCGAAGATTTGTGATACCCGTAAGCCCATGTGAATTCCATCTTGCGACCGGACGGGAGTTTTATCGACGTAAGTCCCCATTCGACCGGATCCTCTGTCATCCATTTCGCACCAATTTTCGAATACGTCCAAATGTTGCCAAACGGGTCGGTAACCGTGATCGACGACAGGTCGGAGGCGGCTTTGACCTTATATTCCTCGTGGCCCGGTGTCCGGATGACCCCGTCTTCAAGAATGCCGTTGAACGAGATACCCGCGAGGTTTATGGTAAAGATATCTCTTTCTGCGTCAAGACCTGTAGATTTGTGTAAAAAATTCTTGTTGACCATGCACCTGTGAGCCGTCGCGTGGTCTATATCGGAAAGGCTACGGTCGCCGACGAATTCATACTTGCCGTCGGGGCGTCCGAGCACGGTACGCGTTATGCGTAACGATGGCGTGAATGTCCAGCCATAGCCGACGGGATACGGGTCATCGTCCACGCGTATGCCGTTGGAACGGTAACGGAGTTCCAACGGGATGGAGAGGTCTTCGGCCTGAATGGTGTAAAGAGGGATACTTAGATTTACCGCGCCGGTTGCAAGATCCGGGGTCGGCATCTTGACCTCGTTGAACTTATACGCCTGGGGTGCCTGTGGCCATACATCCTGCTCGGGCTGCGTCACCGGACTATTCGCATTTAAGCCCGACACATTCGTCAGCACGGAGGTCAACAATAAAACGATACGCAATATGGGAGAGATGCGTTTCATGGTTAGATTGCGTTACATTGGTTAGTTGCCTCAAATTTACACTTTTATTTTCAATTTAGCAAAGAAATTTTAATTAAAATTAAAAATAGTCATGTTGGGACATCAGTAAAAAAGGACACATCGAAATGTGTCCTCATCAATAATGGGAATCGGGTTCTAAAGCTAAATAAGCCCTGTTATAATTCTTCGAAGGCGCGGAGGCGGCGGTGGGCGGCGAGGGACTCATGGGCGGCGTCGGCGCGGTTGGCGAAGGGGTTGATGCTGATGCCGCCGCGCGGCATGAAACGGCCTGTCACCTCCAGGTAACGGGGCTGCATCAATGCCCACAGGTCGTTGAGGATGATGTTCACCACGTCCTCGTGGAAATCTCCGTGGTTGCGGAACGAGAACAGATACAGCTTCAGGCTTTTGCTCTCCACCATCTTCCGGTCCGGTATATAATTGATCCAGATATGCCCGAAATCGGGCTGTCCCGTCTTGGGACACAGGGTAGTGAACTCGGGGCAGTCGAACCGCACGACATAATCGTGCCCGGAATGCTTGTTGTCGAAACATTCAAGCATTTCGGGCGCGTAGTTGTCGGGGTACTTGGTGCCTTGATTTCCTAAAAGAGTCACTCCTTTAAGTTCATCGGCAGTTCTCATCCCACGTATGTCTCTATCAGTTTAAGTCCTTTGTCGCCGGGCACGATCGACAGTCCGTTGGCTGAGGCGGATACCAGTACGGTGTCGCCCTGCTTTACCTTCATTTCTGTAGGCACCGCGCTGACGGCGTCGGCGCCGCACAGCAGCGTGCCGTTGCCCTCGGTCACGATAATCACCACGAATGAATCAAGTTCGTTATAGTCGCGCATCACTTCCTCGTCCACAGTCATCAGGTTGGTGGTGAAGAAAGGACACTTGGCCACATTGACCGGTATGTCGTTGCGCGGCACATACTTCACGGCCTTACCCTCGGTGTCGTTGAAGTTGATTGCCTCCTTTGCCAAGGCGGTGTGCAGCTGACGCTCGTTGCCGTCGGCATCCTTGCGGTGATAGTCGTAGATGCGGTAGGTGGCGTCGGATGTCTGCTGTATCTCGGCCACGAACGCACCTGCGCCGATGGCATGAACGCGACCGGCCGGAATGAAGTAGACGTCGCCCGGCTTGATGTCGCAGAAGTTCAATACCTTCTCGATGTCGCCGGTCTCCACCAAGCGCTCGTAGTCGGCGGGATCCACGGCCTCGCGGAATCCGTTGGCCAGCTTGGCGCCCGGAGCCGCGTCTACGACATACCACATCTCGGTCTTGCCGTTGGCCTGACCCTGACGGTGGGCCATCTCGTCGTCGGGATGTACCTGAACCGACAGGTCCTGACGCGCGTCGATGAACTTGATGAGAAGCGGGAAGCGCGTTCCGAACTTCTTGTAATTGCGTTCGCCCAGGATGGCCGCGCCATATTTGGAAAGCAGGTCGGTGAGCGTCATTCCCTGCTCGGGACCGTCGGCCACTACCGACACGTCGCCCTCCACGCCGCTGAGTTCCCAGCTTTCGCCCACCAGGTCAAGGTCTGTCTGTATTCCCTTGAACGGGGCGATACGGTCACCTCCCCAGATGGTGGTCTTGAGTATTGGCTTAAACTTCCACATGCTGTATGATATGATTTAAGTAGTGGGAGCGGACTTCTTGGTGCGGCGCGTGGTCTTGGCGGGAGCGGGTGCCGGAGCCTCCTCGATGCCTGCCAGCTGAGCGTCGATCATGATGCGGCCGCAGTATTCGCACACTATCACCTTCTTGTGCATCTTGATCTCGAGCTGACGCTGCGGGGGGATGCGGTTGAAGCAGCCGCCGCAGGCGTTACGCTGCACGGTGACGATGCCCAGGCCGTTGCGCGCGTTCTTGCGGATACGGCGGAAAGCGGCCAGCGTGTAGTCGTCGATCACAGGCTCGACGGCCTTGGCCTTGGCCATGATCTGTTCCTCCTCGGCGCGGGTCTCGGACACAATCTCCTCCAGTTCCTGCTTCTTGGCCTCCAGGATGTGGCGCTGGTCGGCCAGAGCCTCCTCGTCGGCGTTCTTATGCTCGGTCTCCTCCTCGATGCGGGCTTTGGAGTCGCGTATCTTCTTCTCGTTCAGCTCTATCTCCAGAGTCTGATACTCACGCTCCTTCTCCAGGAAAGCGAACTCGCGGTTGTTGCGCACATTGTTGATCTGCTCGTCGTAGCGGGCCACCTTCATGCGGCATTCCTCGATGGCGGCCGTAAAGCCCTGGATCATCTCGTTGAGGTGCGCTATCTCCTCGTTGTGCTTGGCAACGCGCAGCTCGTAACGGGCTATCTCGTCCTCGCAGTCCTTCACCTCGTTGGGCAGCTCGCCGCGAAGGGTCTTGATACGGTCTATGTCCGTAAGATAGGTCTGGAGCTGATAGAGAGCCTTAAGGCGTTCCTCTACGCTGTGCTCTTTCTCGTTTTTCTTATTATCTGTGCTCATAATTCGATATGATGTTTCAAAATTGTATTTTTAACCACCTTGCCGGAGTCATTACATGAACTTGACGGGGTTCTTCTCCGACTCGGGGAAGTACACCACCATGTCGGGAAATTTCTCGCGTATCAGACGCGAGAAAATCCGTTCGGAACACAATTCCGATTCGAAGTGGCCTATGTCGGCCAGCAGGATGCTGTCGCCATAGCCTGTAAAGTCGTGATATTTGATGTCGGCGGTCACGAACATGTCGGCGCCGGCCGCGATTGCCGTTTTGATCAGCGATGCGCCCGAGCCGCCGCACAGGGCCACTTTCTTGACGACCAGCTGGCGCTTGCCGACCGAATACTTCAGGCACTTCACCTGAAACTTGTCCTTGATGCGGCGCAACAGTTCCAGCTTGGGGGTTGCCGGCAGGTCGCCGATCACGCCTAAACCAGTCATGCCGTCAGGCTCCGAAGGCTCCAACGGGCGCAAGTTCTCCACGCCGATGGTGTGCGCCATCTCGTGGCTGACGCCGTCCCATGCCGAGTCCAGGTTGGTGTGGGCCGAATATATGGCGATATTGTTCCTGAAGGCCTGCATCACGAGGCGTTGCGTCTCGTCGGCGCCCGTCAGGCTTTTCAACCCGTGGAATATCAGCGGATGATGGCTCACAACCATCGAGCAGCTGCGGCGCCGTGCCTCCTCCAGAATGTCCTCGGTCACGTCGAGACATAGCAGCACCGCCGAAACCTCGGCTTCGGGATCGCCCACCTGCAGGCCGGCGTTGTCATAGCTTTCCTGCAGGCGGAGCGGTGCAAACTCCTCGATTGCCGAGGCTATTTCGCGTACTTTAGTCATCAGACTTCAGAGTGAGTTTCAGTTCGTCCAGCTGTGCCGGATCGATGGGGCTGGGGCTTTCGTTCATCACGTCGCGGCCTGAATTGTTCTTGGGGAACGCGATGACGTCCCTGATGGAATCCAGACCTGCCACGATCGACACGAAGCGGTCGAAGCCGAGTGCCAGACCTCCGTGAGGGGGTGCGCCGTACTTGAAGGCATTCATCAGGAAGCCGAACTGCTCCTGTGCGCGTTCCGGAGTGAAGCCCAACAGTTCGAACATGGTGTCCTGCAGCTTGGCGTCGTGGATACGTATGGAGCCGCCGCCTAATTCAGTGCCGTTCACCACGATGTCGTATGCCGTGGCGCGCACTTTGCCCGTATCGCTGTGCAGCAGCGGAATGTCGTCGGGGTTGGGGCTGGTGAAGGGATGGTGCATGGCGTAGTAGCGCTGTGTCTCCTCGTCCCATTCGAACAGAGGGAAGTCGATGACCCAGAGGGGTGCGAACACGTTGCGGTCGCGCAGACCAAGGCGGTTGCCCATCTCCAGACGCAGCTCGCACAGCTGCTTGCGCGTCTTCATGGCGTCGCCGGCCATAACCAGCAGAAGGTCGCCCTCATTGGCACCGGCGCGCTCGCCCCATGCCTTCAGCTCGTCGTCGGTATAGAACTTGCCGACCGAGCTCTTGATCTTGCCTTCGGGTTCGAACTTGACCCACATCAGTCCCTTGGCGCCTACCTGCGGACGCTTCACGAACTCGGTGAGCTCGTCGGTCTGCTTGCGGCTGTAGCCGGCGCATCCGGGTGCCACGATTCCCACGACCAATTCGGCGTCGTCAACGACGGGGAAGTTGTGTCCCTTGGCCAGATCGGTCAGTTCACGGAACTCCATTCCGAAGCGGATGTCGGGTTTGTCGCTGCCGTACTTGGCCATGGCGTCGGCCCACGTCATGCGCGGGAACGGATCCTTGAAGTCAATGTTCTTTACATATTTGAAGATGTGCTTCACCAGGCCCTCGAACATATCGATGACGTCCTCCTGCTCCACGAACGACATCTCGCAGTCGATCTGTGTGAACTCAGGCTGACGGTCGGCGCGCAGGTCCTCGTCGCGGAAGCACTTTGCAATCTGGAAGTAACGGTCGTAGCCCGACACCATCAGCAGCTGCTTGAACAGCTGGGGGCTCTGGGGCAGGGCGTAGAACTCGCCCGGATTCATGCGCGAAGGCACCACGAAGTCGCGTGCGCCCTCAGGGGTGGACTTCACCAGGATGGGGGTCTCTATTTCCAGGAAACCGTTGGCATCCAGGTAGCGGCGAATCTCGAAAGCCATGCGGTGGCGCAGCTCCAGATTGCGGCGCAGGTTGGGACGGCGCAGGTCCATGTAGCGGTATTTCATGCGCAGGTCGTCGCCGCCGTCGGTGTCTTCCTCGATGGTGAACGGAGGCACCTCGCTGCGGTTCAGCACCGTCAGCTTGCCGGCCAGCACCTCGATGTCGCCCGTGGGCATCTTCGGATTCTTGGACTGGCGCTCGGCAACCTTGCCCTCCACCTGAATCACATATTCACGTCCCAAATGACTGGCGCGGTCTGCAAGTTCCGCATCGGCGTCGTCACTGAATACTATCTGGGTCAGCCCATAACGGTCGCGCAAATCCACGAAGGTCATGCCTCCCATCTTGCGCACGCGCTGCACCCATCCGGCCAGCTTCACCTCTGCGCCGTTGTCGCTCAGGCGAAGCTCTCCGCACGTCCTGTTTCTATACATCTTTCTGAAATATATTTCATTCTTTGCCCCGCCTTTGCTTGACGGCAAGGGCTTTAACGCGCAAAATTAATAAAAAAATGTGGTATTCGCAAATTTGGCGTTTTAGGAAAAAGTTCGTAAATTTGCAGTTATCATGGACATGGACGAGAAGCAGTATTCAGAAAACGAGGAAATACAGAACGAAAGTGGCCCGGAAACCGGCCTGAACAGTCAGGAGCAGCCCAAGGACAGCCCCGTACTCACCGACCGTAAGACGGTGCTGGCGGGTATGTTCCGGGAATGGTACCTGGAATATGCCAGCTATGTGATATTGGAACGTGCCGTGCCTCACATCGAGGACGGACTGAAGCCCGTGCAGCGACGCATCCTGCACTCCATGTACACGCTGGACGACGGCCGGTTCAACAAGGTGGCCAACGTGGTGGGCAACACCATGCAGTATCACCCTCACGGCGACGCCTCGATCGGCGGCGCCCTGGTACAGCTCGGCCAGAAGGAACTGCTTGTCGACACGCAGGGTAACTGGGGTAACATACTGACCGGCGACAAGGCCGCCGCGCCGCGATACATCGAGGCCCGACTCAGTGAATTGGCTATCGAAGCCGCCTTCTCGCCCAAAATCACCGAATGGACGCCCAGCTACGACGGCCGCAAGAAGGAGCCGGTGACTTTGCCCATGAAATTCCCGCTGCTGCTGGCCCAGGGTGCCGAAGGTATCGCCGTCGGCCTGAGCTGCAAGATTCTGCCTCACAACTTCAACGAAATACTCGATGCGGCCATCGACGTGCTGCACGACCGCCCCTTCAGGCTGCTGCCCGATTTCCAGACCGGTGCGCTGATGGACGTGTCGCGTTACAACGACGGTATGCGCGGCGGCCAGGTCAAGGTCAGGGCCAAGATCGAGAAGCTGGACCAGAAGACCTTAGTCATCACTGAATTGCCGTACGGCGTGACCACCCCCGACCTGATTACATCCATACTCTCCGCAATGGAGAAGGGGAAGATCAAGGTGCGCAAGATAGACGACAACACATCGGGCACCGCCCGCATATTGGTGTACCTTCAGCCCGGAGCGTCCAGCGACAAGACCATAGACGCCCTCTATGCCTTCACCGACTGCGAGGTGTCGCTCAATCCCAACTGCTGCGTGATACGCGACCGCAAGCCGGTGTTCCTGTCGGTGTCCGACCTGCTGCGCGATTCCGTGAACCGTACGCGCGATATGCTGCGCCGCGAGCTGCAGATACAGTTGGACGAGTGTCTGGAACAGCAGATGGAGGCATCGCTGGAGAAGATATTCATCACCGAACGGATGTACAAGGACGAACTGGTGGAGGCGTCGCGCGACATGGAAACCGCCATCCGCCGCGTAGACGCCCTGATGGAGCCGTTCAAGCCGCTGTTTATCCGCGAGATAAACGACGACGACCTGCTGAAGCTGTGGGAGATAAAGATGGGCCGCATCCTGAAGTTCAATTTAGAGAAGGCCGAGGAACGCATAGCCAAGCTGCAGAGCGACGCCGAGCGTATGCGCTACGACATAGAGCATATAGACGAGACTACCGAGCGCTGGTACCTGCACCTGAAAGAGAAGTATGGCGCGCGCTTCGAGCGTCACACGGTGGTGCGTGGTTTCGACAGCATCGAGGCAGCCAAGGTGGCCGAGGCAAACCGCCGCCTATACTACGACCCGGTGGGCAACTTCATCGGAACGGGCCTGAAGGAAGGGGAATTCAAATTCACCTGCTCCGACCTGGACGACATCATCCTGTTCTACCGCGACGGTACGTATAAGACCGTACGCGTGGCCGACAAACTCTATGTGGGCGAGGCCGGCACCGGCGGCAAGAACAACAAGATAATACACATCGGCCTGTTCAAGAAAAACGACCGGCGCACCATCTACAACGTGATATACCGCAACGGCAAGGGCGGCAACACCTATATGAAACGCTTCTTCGTCACGGGACTGACGCGCGACAAGGAGTATAATGTGACCAAAGGGGTGCCCGGTTCGCGTGTGGAATATATGTCGGCCAATCCCAACGGCGAGGCGGAGACGGTGCGTGTGTCGCTGTACGACGAGCCGGCGGAACCGGGGGGACGTCGTCCGCGCAACACAGAGGTCTATGTAAATTTCGCTGACCTGCTCATCAAGGGCAAGGAATCGTTGGGCAACCTTGTGACCAAGTTCAAGGTTAAGTCCGTGACGTTGGAGAAGAAAGGCTCCAGCACACTCGGCGGCCGCGAGGTATGGTTCGACCGCGACGTGGTGCGCCTCAACTACGACCGTCGTGGTGAAAGCCTCGGCGTGTTCCAGGGCGACGACAAGGTGCTGGTAATACAGAACAACGGCGAATACTTCACCTCCTCGTATTCCGACGCCAACCATTACGAGGACAACATACTGCGCATCGAGAAGTTCCGGCCCGACAAGGTGTGGACCCTCGCGCTGTGGGATGCCACGTTGGGCGCGCCGTATCTGAAGCGGTTCAATTTCGAGGCGTCGGCGAGGCCGCAGCGGTTTGTCGGCTCGGACGAGGCTTCAAGGATAATGCTGCTGACCGATACGCAGGATCCCGATCTGCTGCTGCATTACGAGGATGCCGAACGTCCCGACACTGAAGTGGATGCCGCGGAATTTATCGGCGTAAAATCGTTCAAAGCCAAGGGAAAGCGGCTCACCACGCTGCCGCTGCGCGAAGTGACGGAAATACCCAAGCCCGAACCCGAACCGGAGCCGGAAGCCGAAGAACAGGCCGGGGATGCAGAACTTAATGCCGGAGAAACCGTTACACAATCAGAGACTATATCTGACAATAATACAGACTCGTCAGAAGAAAACACACATCCGACGGCAAGCGAACCGTCACTATTCGATTTTGATGATTAAAAAATTTTTCCTCTCATTGACAATCCTTGTATTGTCGGTGACAGGCACCTTGGCTCAGGGGCGGCATCAGCATCGGCATGGATGCCGCGACTACTGCCGGACCGGGGAGCAGCCCGAGTGTTTTACGCACCGGCCCATAACGTCGGTGTATGGACTGGAGATAGGGGGCGCCAACATCAACTGCAATTATCTGAGCCCGTTGCCATACGCCGGCAGCGGGGTGGGAGTGTACGGAGGCTGGGGCAAGCGGATGAAGCAGCATCCCGAGAATATGGTGATGGCGTTTACGGCCGGACTCAACATGACCTCGACCAAGAATCCGAGCAAGTCGGCCCGGATGATGTCGATGTCGGCGCGTTTCGGCTGGGGACCGAGCTGGCTGCATGAGTTCGGCAACGGATGGTCTATGACCCTTGGCGGCGCACTCGACCTGTCGGGCGGCGCGCTCTATCTGCCTATCAACGGCAACAATCCCGTGCAGGCCATGGCGCATGCCGGAATAGACCTTACCGCCGGGCTGTCCTGGAGAACGCATTTCGGTCGCCTGCCCGTCACGTTCGCCGACCGGGCCTCGCTGCCTACGTTGGGAGCGTTCTTCTGCCCGCAGTACGGCCAGAGCTATTACGAAATTTATTTAGGCGAACGGTCAGGCCTGGCTCACTTCGGATGGTGGGGCAACTGCTTCGGCATCAACAACCATCTGACCATGTCGCTGCATTTCAGGAACAGGAAAAGTCTGGTGTTGGGCTATCGTCTGTACGTTCGCAACAACCGGGCCAATCATCTCACCAATCAATACGTAACCAATGCATTTACAGTCGCTATACAGATCAATTAAGAGAGTGCTGGCGCCCGTGGCCCTGGTAGCGCTGATGCTTTGGGTGCCCGCATGTACCGAACCGCTGACATACAGCGGAGATATCGATGACCCGTACCGTAATTTCGATATGCTGGCCCGTGTGGTAGGGGAACGTTATTGCTTCTTCAAGCAGAAGGGGATAGACTGGGACGGCGTCACGGAGGAATACCGCGCCAAGGTGACGGAGGACATGAATCCGGTGGAACTGTTCGGACTGATGAGCCGGATGCTCGACACCCTGAAAGACGGCCACGTTAATCTCAGCGCGCCGTTCGCCACGAGCTACTACAAGAAATGGTGGAGCGATTATCCACAGGATTTCAACGAGCGCACCCTGCAGCAGTATTATCTGAAGTTCGGCGGGTTTCAGAAGAACGGCATGACGTATTGCGTGTTCCTGCCCGACACTGTGGGATATGTGCGCATACCCTCGTTCAGCGCACAATTGCCGCCGGCCACGCTGGATTATATACTGGCCGCGATGAAAGGGACGAAGGGCCTGATAATAGACATACGCGACAACGGCGGCGGTTTTCTCACCAATATACCGGAGCTTGTAGGTCGTTTCATCACTGAGAATACCTTAGGCGGTTATGTATGCCACAAGACAGGCCCCGGACCGGAGGATTTCAGCGAGCCGTTCAAGATAGAATACAAGCCGGCTAAAAAGCATATACAGTACCTTGGCAAGCCGATAATAGTGCTGACCAACCGCAGTTGCTTCTCGGCCGCCAACGACTTTACGTCTGTTATGAAGTCGCTTCCTGATGTCACCATTCTCGGAGCACGTACCGGGGGCGGGGGAGGAATGCCCTTCAACTCCGAGCTGCCAAACGGATGGAGTGTCCGTTTTTCGTCCTGCCCCATCAACAACGCCCGGAACGAGCTGACCGAATTCGGCATAGACCCCGACATAGAGGTACACTGCGACGACATCGACCTTGCCAAAGGCAAGGATGCCATCCTTGACGCCGCCCTTGACCTGTTCGCGCCGAATGATAAGTGACGGCGACTGGAAAGGCGGTTTTCAACCGCCTGCTTTTAATAATCATATAGTCTTGGTGCCGCTTCACCGAGCCGTGCATACCGGAGAGACGGTTTTCAACCGCCTGCCTGTTGACGACGTGGACGTCGTCATCCCAGTCTCGGCCGCGACCGTGGCGGTGTCCTCACCGCCTATAATCACAGACCAAATGCTTTTTTAGGGGCAATGGAATGTTAAAAATTAAAAGTTTTCGAAAAAATAATTTTTTTCGAAAACTTTTTTTGTGGTATGCTTGTTATATGTGAAGTTAGAAGATAGATTTTGTTCATTAAGTTAGAAGAAAGCCACTCGTGAGAGCGGCTTTTTTTGTGAACAGCATCTATGAATTACTTGTTAGTAAATAAGAAACCTAAATACAGACAATATTATGAATGACAGATTGGATACGGTAGAGAGGAGAGACCTTCCCGACAGCGTCTACGGACTTCCCGAACGCCGCGAATACCCGATGCCCGATGCAGCGCATGTGCGTGCCGCCGAGGCATATTTCCGCTATTGCCCCGAAGAACTGAAACCGAAGCTGGCCCGCGCCATCCTGAAGTTCGCCCGGGAATACGGCGTAGACGTAGAATCCCCCACAGTCCTTGCCGCCGCCGAAGAATAGTAGGCAGAAGTCATATTGACGAGAGGCTGTCTAACAACCACAGTTAGGCAGTCTCTCTTTTATACACAAAATCTGAAGATTTAGGCTGCCTTTGCCACTACTGATATAAGCTTTGGGTAAA
>CABQXY010000009.1:0-138748 GCA_902468245.1 uncultured Porphyromonadaceae bacterium
ATAACAAAGGCTTTCGCGCTGAATTTCAGCTTGAAAGCCTTATTTTTTAGCCTGTTTAGACTAAAAAAAGAGACTGCCCATACTTGTTAGACAGTCTCTTTGACTTAATACGTAAGTGCGCGGTGCTCGTACCAGGCGGGAGTGTTGTCGAGGTACTGGAGTTTCTGATAGTCTGTGAGCCGGTCGTAGTTCTGAGCTTCGGCTATGCGCTCTATCCAGTTGCCGTGGTCGTCCCATTTATACTTGTAATAGCGCGTCACGATTTCCACCGCCGGCTCCGCATCGCCGGCAAACCATTTGGTGTATGTCTCCGTGGCCGGTTCCAGAATGTCGTAATAGGTATATACCCGCTGTTCCTCTATGCGCCCCTGCTTGTCGAATACCTGTATCATCGTCATCAGCCCGTTGTCGTCGTACGTGTACTCCTCGTCGATCATGCCGAATTCGGCCCGTATCAGACGCCCCTGCTCGTCACGATGCAATGCCTGTGCGTATTCGAGTTTCTCGGTGCCGTCCGGGTTGAATTCCTTGTCCACTCCATCGCTGACCATTTTCTTGACCGGCGCCTTCAGCCAATGACGGCGTAGGTCGGGCGCCACCTGCGCCGGTTTCGGCGTTGGTGCCGGTGCGGGCGCCTCCTCGACAGTAAACGTCACCGGGTCGGCCGTCAAAGTCTTTCCATGAAAGTCGAAATTTACGCCTTTGATGGTAAACTCCCCGCCACGTTCAGGCGTAACGGGATAGACGAACATCCGCCAATATGATGTCAGGGTATGCTTGCCCTGATTGTTCCTGATTTCGTCAACGCTGGTTTTCAGACGCGGCTCGCCCGTGACGTGAAGCCCCTCTACAGCCGGAAACACCGGAGCCATGGCATAGTCGGTCGCTTCCCTGAAGTTCTTGACGCCGCTCACATCCTGACAGAACATGACGGTGATTTTCCCCGGCACGCCCTGTTTCATTCCCTTCTGCGGCACCACCCTCAGCGACGCCTCGATGCCATACTCAACCGTCACCCGTGCCGCGTGCGCCACACCCGCCATCCCCGACGACTCCGCCGCCAATATCATCATCGCGGCCACAACCACCGCCCCCATCAACTTCTTCATCATCCTCATCTGCAATTACATTTCTCCGCAAAGTTAGCAAAAAATCCGAGACTTCCTCTAAAGATTTATCCATATAGGCATTTATGCGAAGACATAATCAAATTAGACTGCCTAATGGGAAATTGGAATTTGTCGACTTGTGTCCGTGCTTGATGCACGGATGAGGACAACCGGATACTAAGTGGAATGTGTAATGACTATTTGTTAATAATGTTTTCGACAGCCGCTATGAATTCCTTTGCCAAAGGTAACATTACTTCTATAGTCTCTTTGTCGCATACATGGAAGTCGTCGTAATCGTTAGCGTGTCTAAGATCAAATAATTCGAAAAATGTCTTTGCGAGCCTGCTTTCAAGCTTGCTTGTTTTTACAAAATGTTGTGAAAGCATGGATTTGACACCTGCATGTGTCTGTGTCTCTAACTTATTGGCAACCAAGAGCGCAACCGCGGCATAATAGCAGGCATAATAAAGCCGGCTCACGGCAGAACTGTAAAACTCTCCCTTTGCGAGATATTCCACTTCGTCCAAAGCACTGTGACTGCGAGACAGTCGATAAGTCACCAAATTGCTTCTTGCCGTATCGTCAAGTTGCGGTTTCATAACAGTATGCCTTCGCGATTTACGTTGATGCTGAATGGTGTCTGACGGCTTTCCCAAATACTTTTCAATAGAACTATCGGTGAAACGCGAACGCCATGTTCTATTTCTATATCATAAAGCTGGCCTACAATCTCCGATCTGCGAGTGACAAACGCTTTTCCCTGAACGGTGTCGGGCAACAGGATAAGTAGATCTATGTCGGAATTCATAGAAGCAGTGCCACGCGCCTGAGAGCCGAACAGCAACGTGGTTGCTTCCGGGAACATCTTGCGCATGACAACCGCTATTTTTCGTATGATGGAATCCTGTCGCATATTGGAATCATTGTTGTTGCAAATTTAATGTTTCCTAAGGAGATATCCAAGTAATGGAGAAAATTAATGCAGGATAGAATCAGGCTTTTGGTCCATGCTTGATGCGTGGTTCGGGGAGTCCGCGCATCTATTGCCGGCATCACTTTGTCATTCGTCATTCGTCACTTGTCATCGTTCCCTCTTTCGCTTTCGGGGCGAAGTAGTGGTTGATGATGATGGCGATGGCGCCGTCGCCGGTGACGTTGCAGGCGGTGCCGAAGCTGTCCATGGTGATGTACAGGGCTATCATAAGGGCCTGCTCCGTCGGGCCGAAGCCCAAAATAGAACCTAAGATGCCTAACGAGGCCATGATGGCGCCGCCGGGTACGCCGGGCGCGGCGACGATGGAGATGCCCAACATCATGATGAATCCCGAGAACATGGCCGTGTCATACGGCAAGCCTTCCATTATCATGATCGTAAGGGCGCAGGCCACTATCTTCAACGCGCTGCCGGACATGTGTATCGTGGCGCATAGCGGCACGGTGAAGCCTGCTATGTTTTATAGTGGGTAAAATGGATACAACTCGATATAATAATTATGGCTGATTATCAAGGATTTGAGGTTTAGAGAAGTTGTATCGAATTTCTTTGTTTTGTATTGATTTTCGCATTTAGTACACTATCAGTACACCATTTGCCCGTTTCGTTTGTTAATAGATGTTGAGGGCGATTTTCGTGTTTCACAACACGATGTTACCTTTGCTTTACAAACACAAAATTAATCCTTTATGGGCAGACTACCAAATAAATTGAAACAAAATCCGAAGCTCATACAGCGGGAGATGTCCGACGGCAGGGCAAGCCTGTGGCTGGAGTATTATCTCGGTCGGAGCGAGTCGCCTGTCTATGACGATGACGGCAACCATGTCGTATATGAATCCGGGGCGATGAAAGGAAAACGGAAATACAGGGTGCAGCACCTTCGCAAGAAGGAAGCCTTGAATCTGTATGTATGGGTTCATCCGCGCTCGGCACAGGAACGTCAGCAAAATAAGAACACTCTTATTCTCGCCGAAAAGATACGCTTCGAGAAAGAGCAGGAAATGCTTGAAGACCGAAAGGGCTACCGTCTCAAAAGAGAGAAGGAATCAAACTTCATCCGCTATTTCCAGCAGCATTGCGACAACGAGGCGTTTACCCTGCCTGTCAGAAAGTCCTATAAATACTCTCTCATACGTTTTCAAGAATACCTCGGCCTAACTCCGAGATATTCAAAGTATGTCGATGTCATGCCGATGGATGCCGTGACCCCCGACCTCGTGCTTGGTTTTACCAATTATCTGCGGAGCAAATGCTCCGGCGAGGGACCACGTAAAAATTACCATTGGTTCAAGAAAGTCCTTGCCGATGCCGTCGAAGAGGATTTGATAAAGAAAAATCCGTGCAAGGGCATAAGGATTGTCTATGATACAAATGTGGTATTGAAAGAAATCCTGACGCCGAAAGAAATAAACCACCTTGCCACCTTTCGTTATGAAGGGGAACACCGGGAGGTTCAGCGGGCTTTCATCTTCTGCTGCTTTACGGGATTGCGCTACTGCGATGTGTCGGCACTCACATTCGCCAATGTCGATTACGAGAGCATGGTAATGAGGTTCAACCAAAAGAAAAGTGCCGGGCGCAGCGCCCATGCCGCAGTCGTCACACCTCTGAACAATGAGCTGCTGCGGCTTATCGGCACACCCAAAGAGGAGAACAATCCGAAAGAGCGTATCTTCAATCTGCCCCATACAGGCACAGCAAGAAAGCATCTTGCCCGGTGGGTCAGTCTTGCCGGAATCAAGAAAAGCATTACATGGCATTGTTCCCGCCATAGCTTCGCAGTCAATCTGCTGAATTCGGGAGCTGACATAAAGACGGTATCCTCGCTTCTCGGACACGCGAGCATCAAGATGACGGAGAAATATCTTCATGTGATCGACCAGCGCAAACAGAAAGCCATAAACAAACTTGGCAAAGTGGCGTTTGATATGGAAGAGGATTGATATTCAACCATTGGCATTTTCGTCATTTTGGCACAATCACCATTTGTATGTTGCGTAGTCGGCGAGAAAAGGTTAACTTTGCATATGATTCAACGTCATCATGTTTTTGTTTCATTTTGACGTGGATTAGTGGTTGGACATCGGGAGGGATACCCGGTGTCCTTTTTCTCAGTGTTGCCCAATCCGGCTGAAATTATTATCTTTGCGCTTATAAAAACTAAACCCGATAGCTTGACGAGTCAGGGGCTACCGGGAATCAACACTGCAAAAGTAGTGCTTTCTTTTGATTAAAACAAATTCCGGCTCATAAAAGATTGTAAAGCAAGTGAAATTCGCCGATTTTCAGAACATATTGTCCCCGGAAAGGCTCAACAGATACGTTACGGCCTGTGGAAACGACACCCGGAAAGCCATGTCGCTGTATCGAATGAACCTCAATCTATCGCAAGAGGTCTTTACCTTGCTGAGCTGTTTCGAGGTGGCTTTGAGAAACGCGATAGACCGGGAACTGACGGCCCGATTAGGGTCGGACTGGCTACGTGATTCTGTATTGAACGGCGGTATATTCGACATTCCGGGTTGCCGTGACAGCGCAAGAATTATCACCAAGGCTTACACCAGATTGCAGCGAAACGGAGAATACACCCACCACAAACTCCTTGCCGAAATGGAATTTGGGGTATGGAAGTATATGTTTGCCAATCCCCAATATCGGGCGACAGGTCAGATACTGTTGAGAATATTCCCGAACAAGCCCCGTTCATCGGCGGCTGTTCAATATAACAACGCCTTCATGTTCAATGAGCTTGACGGCATCAACATCCTGCGCAACCGCATCGCCCACCATGAGCCGATCTGTTTCGCCCGCCGTCAGCCGCGCATCGGCACTGTCTATATCCTCAATGCGTATCAGACACTTCACAAACTTTTCATGTGGATGGGAATAGACAGCCATTCTCTGTTGTATGGTCTTGACCATGTGCAACAGGTATGCAACCGGATAAATGCGATGTAACCGACTGCTATTAAGCGGACAAACGCGGCCATTTTACGCATAAACGGCTCCACCGCCTCCAAAAATTTGGATATTTCGTAACTGTTTTGTAACTTAGCCGCCGAAAAAGAATCAAGCAGGAATTATGAAAGACACACATCGGCAAATGCGCGACTAATGTCGGACACGCCGAACAATTTCATTTTCTCCCTTGTTTGGAAAATATCAAAGCGGCTAACGTGGCCTTAGCCCTAACCCCTCGCGACGACGCGAAGCACCGACCCCGCTGCGGGCGGTGACGGTTGTCGTACCCTTGCCACACCCCTTGCGAAAGGGCGAATTTTATGGATTATGACTTTATACGAGACCTCGCCGAAAGCGCGTCCGCACAGACGTATCGGCAAGGCCCCGATTTTTTATTGCCCGTCCGGAAGGGCAGCGGGGAAGGTCTCACAGGTCATATTTCAATGATATTCGCCGTTTTGCATACTTTCAGGACACATGTCCAATATTAATTTTGCAGTATCCGCCAGCCTTTATCCCTCCGGGTGTAGTCATCGGGCCGGCGGGTGCAATGACTACGACTGACGACACCCGACTACCCGTATGTTGAGCATACAGCATATCACTTATCATCTGAAAACTGATGCGTGAGAAGAAAACAATTTCCCAAACCACTAATCCCCCCATCCAAATGCAGACAATTACTGATTACCTGAATCTTCCTTTCATCGAGGTTCTGAAGCACCTCATGAAAGACGCGGTCAAGGACTGCCTTGCGGAATCGGGGGCGTTGGCAGCATTCGCCAACGCTTCCGCAAAACCAAAGAAACGAGACCCCGAAGGTCTGACCGCCACCGAAGCCCTCGAATTCCTGAACGAAAACGGCTACCCGATGAAAAAAGGGCAGCTCTACAAGGAGACGAGCAAGGGCACAATCCCATACAAGAAGTTCAACAACAAGCTCCACTTCAAGGAGACCGAACTTCTTGCATGGGCCGAAAGCCGCCTTGTCGACGGCAAAGCCGTGGGTGTCCTGACTGCTGACGACCGTCCCAGAAGGAAAGGAGGCAACCGATGAAAAAAGCGATACTTCCTGAAAATCCGGTTGGCCGGTTGCCTGACGAGGCGGTTGGCCGCCAGCCTGACCAACTGACCAATCAGTCGGTAGGGCAAGCGGAGCCGGAGGTGCCAGCAGGGTCTGACGGCGTGATTGCACAGCAATTCTCAACGCAGAATATCAACGTATTGCCTGTTGATGTCTTGCATCCGAGATTGCAGGAAATCATCAACGAGGCAAATATCTGCCTGGGATTTCCGAAAGACTATCTTGCCGGAGCGATGCTGACGGCTATGGCGGCGGTCATCGGCAACACCCACACCGCCGAGATAATGCCCGGCTGGAAAGAGTATGCCATTCTTTTCACAGCCCTTGTCGGAAGCCCCGGCACCAACAAGAGCCATCCGCTGAGTTTCGCCATGCAGCCGCTCATCGACTTCGATGCTGAACAGGCCGCGATATTCGGCGAGGCGATGAAACGTTACGAGGCGGCGATGGAACTCCCTCCAAAAGATAGAGCAGCCAAAGGGTACGACACAAATCCTGTCGAGCCGAAGCGGGTTCGCTTCACCATGCAGGATGTGACCCCGGAGGCCGTGCATCGAATACTGTCGGAAAACCGCCGTGGCCTCGTGCTCGTTTCCGATGAGCTTGCCGGGTGGTTCAAGAACTTCAACCGCTACAACAACGGCTCGGAGTCCGAGTTCTGGATGTCGGTGTTCAACCACAAGGCGGCCATGTCCGACCGCAAGAGCAGTCAGAGCGGCGTGTTCATCCGCAATCCTTTTCTCTGCGTCATCGGCACGATCCAGCCAAAGGTGCTGACCGAGCTTGCCGCCGGAAACCGCAACGCCAACGGCTTCATGGAGCGCATACTCTATGTGTTCCCTTCCGTGCAGTCGAAAGTCAGATGGAACCGCGAGAGGAAATCGCCGTCATTCGACATCGCAGCCGCATGGCGTGAAATCCTGTCGAGACTAATGGGCATTGTTCCCGCCGTAGATTCCTGTGGGGAGATAATCCCGGAGGATGTGCCTTTCTCGCCGGAAGCCCTTAACCGCCTTTTCTCATGGCAGAACGAAGTGACCGACCGATGCAACGCCGAAGGGAGCGACACCCTTACCTCCATTGCGAGCAAGCTCGAAATCTATGCCGTCAGGTTTTCTCTTTTGCTGGCACTCGCTGACCGGGCGTGTGGCGATGAGAAAAAGCAGATTGATGCCGACACCGTGGAGCGCGCCATACGCCTGACGGAGTATTTCCGCGTGACCGCTGCAAAGGTACAGGGCATCGTCAGCGAGGACGCTCTGACGGAGTTGCAGCTTGCCGTGCTGTCGGAACTGCCCGGCACATTCACCACAGCCGAGGGCGTGGCAATCGCCGCGAAATGCGGTATGTCGGAGCGCAGTTTCAAGCGTTTCCTCAAAGACCGCAAAGGCGTTCTGTTCGTCCATTCCGCCCACGGAAACTACACTAAATTATAAACATTCCCCCTTGGCATTTTTGTCACTTTGGCATTTCCGACGGAGATGCCGACACACCCCGGTTGTGCCAAAATGACGAAAATGCCAAGGGGTAAATTCTCAAACAGAAGTCCCGTGAAACATCCTTTTTTCATCGAAGAAACCATTGCAGTCAGTACAGTGGTTATACCGGTGCACCACTGCTACGGCAGTGCAGTACCATCCGTGCAGTGGCGGCACGGAAATTACGCCATCCGGAAATTCCTTAGCTCATTAGGGAATTTTCCGAGCCGCATATCGTTCCGATACGCTGAAAATGTCCCTACTGAGCCCAAGGGTGCCACCCCTTGGAGAACCCCGATACGGCTTAAAGAGAAGCCGTACACTCCGATTGTTCCACACCACAAACACGCTTGCCTATGAGTTACGCCGTACTCCACATCATGAAGGCAAGCGGTTCATGCACCGCCATCGCCCGACACATCGAGCGAAGCACCCAGCCCGACAACGCCCATGTCGAACTGCGTTATCTCAACCGTGATGATTTCATCAAATATCCCGATGGAGTTGACGGTCTGGGCGAGGCAATCCAGCATCGCCTTGACCATGCCGGACTGACACGGAAGATTGGCAAGAACCAGGTGCTCGCCCTCAACGTCCTGCTGTCGTCCGACGGCGACGCCTTGCGTCGTCTTGCGTATGAAGGACGGCTCAACGACTGGGCGGAGTCAAGTGTCCGCTGGGCAAAGGAAACATTCGGAGAGGAGAATGTCGTCGGCGCCCACCTCCACATGGACGAGCAGACACCGCACCTCCATGTCACGGTCGTGCCAATAGTCACCACCGAGAGAAAGAAGAAGGCAAGCGAGTCCAATGTCAGGAAGCGTTACCGCACCAAGTCCAAAGACGGGCCACGGTTGAGCGCAAACGACATCATGACCCGCGAGAACCTCACCCGGTTTCAGGACACATACGCCGAGGCGATGGAACGCTTCGGTCTGGAGCGCGGCATCCGTGGCTCCGAAGCCCGCCATGTTGACCAGCACGAATACTATCGCCAATGCCAAATAAAGAAAAAGGATCTGGAGCAGGACGTGGCGACCCTTGCCACCGAGAAAGAGCAGCTCGGTACCGAAACCCAATCTTTGGAGAAACGCAAGGCGGAACTTGAACGCGGCAACCGCTGGATTGAAAAGACAATCGTCGAATCCAAGGCCGCCAATGCGAAAATTGTAAAGGAGAACATCGACCTTGAAAAACGCAAGACCGAACTTGAACGCTCAAATTCTTCTCTCGCTGCCACCAATACAACCCTATCCAACGAGAGGAAACAGTTGGAGGCAGACAAGAAGAAAGTCGTTGTCGAGATTGCCGATATTGAGGCTGACAAGTCGAAGCTCATAGAGGAACGCTCCACTTATGCCGAGGAAGCAGAGGCGGCGAAAAAAGAAAAAGAGACCGCCTTGCAGGAAGCAGCCGAAGCGAAAGCCCAACGTAACGCCAACCGTAAGGATGCCCTCAGCAATCTCGCCAACCGATTCACCGGAAACAAGACCAAGAGGCTTGAGACTGAGGTTGCACGGAAAGATAATGAAATCCGGGAACTGAAAGACCGAGCAGAGGCAAGAGAGCAGGATTTTCGCCGTGAGATGTCCAACCTCTCCGACAGCCTACGCAGACAAAAGGAGAGTGAGGCCTCCACAATCCGGATACACAACTATCTGGAAACCGACCTCAACACATTCTTCCCCGATGTGCTTCCATTGTTAGAGGCGGCGAGGGAATGCCGTGAGGTTGGTTTGTCGGACACTGTAACCCGTGCATTGCTTGACCAAAAGACGCGATACTTCAAGGAGGGGGCAACCATCCATTCGGAAACATACCGTCAAGATTTCGATGTATCCAATGCAGAGGTGCAAATCAAGCGCAATCCCACCGACAACAAATTTCACCTCCACATCAACGGCACCCGTGTGTTCCAATGGCTCAAAGAGCAATGGCAACGCCTAAAACAAACTTTCAGCCGAGGCATTAGACGCTGATATAACAAGACCGCCGAGAAAAATTTATTCTCGGCGGCCTATAACAATAATTTAGAACCTTTTTACATACGGCTCTTTTCATTTTCTCCGGCTCCCGTACCACGATATTTAGAACGGGTGGTATTGAATTTATATCTTATAGCAAATCGTATTGAGCGACTTTCAAACTGATTGTAGGTATAAGTCCTTATATCTCCGCTATACATTGTAGTTCTGTCGGGATAGTTGTTCAACAGGTCAGTTGCATACAAGGTAAGAGAAAGATTATTGTTGAGGAATGATTTACGCACCAACAAATCAATTTTATTAGTTGGTTTCATAAATGTATTTTGTCCATTGCCAGCGGTCGTGAATTGAAAATCCGCTCCCAAAGTCCAATTCTTCGGCAAAGAGAAAAGGTTTTCAAGAGTGAACGAGAAGAACGGTTTTCCGAGGGATAATTTCTCGCCTCGATATGTTGTGGTATAAAATTGTTTCATCATACCGATGACAGGTTGAGGCTTCCAACACCCGATTGTCGGCTGTGCGCCAATTGCTACTTGCAGTTGCGTGTAATGTGGCACATTTTCAAAAGACATCACTTTTACAGCCGGGTCATCTTTATATGCGCTTGTTTTCCAAAAGATAGCGTCAGTTTCGTGATTGACCGATACTTGGGCGAAAAAATATTTCCACATACCCATCAATTGGAACAGATACATTTTCGTAGGCTGCAACTTGGGATTGCCGCATTGATAGGAAAAACGGTTGATGTATTCGATACCTCCATCAAGCTGTCGGTAGGTTGGACGGCGCGTCTTGTTGGTGAACGAGAAAGAAAGATTTACTTTATTGATTGGTGTGCTCAAAGAGAACGTCGGAAAGAAATTGTTGTAGTTTTTCGACTGGTCTTTTTGAAGCTGATTATTTTCAAAGTATTTATAATTAACGTGCTCATATCTTAGTCCTGCCGAAACATTAACTGTTCCGAATGTCTGCGATAAGGATGCAAATGCAGCTATGTTATCCTCGTGAATGTCAGTCAATGAATTGTCAATTGGCGCGCCTTCATAAGTATTTGAATAGTTCAATCTGGAGTTGGTGTATTCCTCGCCGACCTCAATACTTCCTTTCCAGACCGGATAGGAAAGGATTAGTTTTTCCGCCAACAATCGGCTTTTCTTCAATCCTGCCGATACGATATGTCGGTCATCATCCGGATTATTTGTATTGGTTTCAAATTGATCATCGCTTCTATCACCTCTTGATTGTGTGAAGTCAGCATTAAAATCCACATCAAGTTTCCCGAAAGAACCATTATAGTATAGGTTTGCTTCCTGCACCGGTCTTCCATCTCCCTTATTTAGCCAATCAAATGATATTTCATCGGAGGAAGTCAATTCCGAGTGGGTGTAAAGATTTACATTGGAGAGTCCCATAGCATGTGTGTCGCTTTTTTCTCGCCCGACACGGTAATAGGCACCGATTGAATGATTGCCAAAAAACTGATAACTGAAGCCGAGTTTGCCGTACATGTCATTAAACTTTCCGATAGCTTTGGAAGAAATGAATTGGTGCATGGTGTTATCGCCATATGTAATCATTTCGGCCTTGTCAAGATTTAACTTTTTGCCTACGTAGAAGTATCCATTGCCAAAGATTTCCAATCCGTTATGACGGTAATTCAGAGATATGTCGGTCGTATTACGGACAAAATGCGAGGCTCGTATCTGGTCATAAAGATTTGCACCGAACCCCTCTCCTTTGGGTGGAATGGTCTTGATTTTTATTACCGATTGAACCTCCGATGAGTATTGCGCACCGGGATTGGTGACGACCTCAACAGAACGTATATTTTCAGAACTTAGTTGCTGCAATTCAGTCGAACTCCTTACGAGTTTGCCGTTGATGTATATAAGTGGTGTTCCTTTCCCAAAAACGGTAAATGAACCGTCAGATTCGCTCACCAACGGAAGATGTGACAGAACATCGCTTGCGGTTCCTAACTTGGACAGCACACTATTCTCCACACTTGTTACCATTGCGTTTCCTTTGAGGCGCGTTGTCGGCAGATTGGCTTTGACAACTACCTCGTCGAGCATTACGGAAGATTCTTTCAGCGTGATTGTTCCGAAATCGCCTGTCGGTGCAATCGGCGCAAGATAATCCTCGTAACCCACCATAGCTATTTTAATCTTATTGGCGGAAGAATGCGGCTGTTCAAAGACGAATATGCCGTTATCATCAGTTACGACCCCACTGACAAATGTGCTGTCTTTGAGAAGAACCACGTTGGCAAACGAAAGAGGCTCTTTATCCGTTCCTACGACCAAGCCCTTTAATGCTTGAGCCGATACTGACAGCGACATCAAGCAAAGAAGAATGAATGTGATTGATTTACGCATATTGTTATGTACTATTTGAATGCAAAAACGTGAGCCAACTATGCCACGTCGTAATTGGAGGTCGTAGGAAACCTGTCGTGCAGATGTAACAATAGTGACCCACGCATATGCGTGAGAACCACTATGCTATCGTTGCACGCTTGAAAAGTTCCTACGTTTTCTATCATCCCTTCTAACCATCTGTAAATCATACATTGGTTCCATGCTGATTGTACTAAATTAGTACTGTATGGATAATTGGAGGAAAATAGAAACAACTACTTTATTGATATTTAACGGCTGTTGATGATTTTTAATTGCCTCAATTTTCCCAAATCCCCGCGTTGCTAATCAGATTCGAGCCTAAGAAATTTGTTCATACGGGAGATACAGCGTTTTTTCTGATCAAGATTTGGATGTACATACAAATTGAGGGTCGTCGCAACATTCGAGTGTCCGAGTATTACGCTTACGGTTTTATAGTCGCATCCGCTTTCAATGCATCTGGTGGCGAATGTATGGCGCAACCCGTGGAACACGATAGGCGGGATTTCAAGACGTTTGAGAATCCTGCTGAAAGTCTCTCGGTATGTACGGGGTTCTTTCGCTTTGGTGCCATCGCCGACTACATATTTTTCTGCTTTTTGTTGTTTCTTCACCACATTCAATGCTTTGAAAAGAAGCGGTGACATAGGTATTTCACGGTTTGAGTTCCGGGTCTTGGGCGTGGAGACATATTGTTCTGTTGCCATCAGGTCGCAATTGTAGATTCGTCCTGCAGTGCCCGCTACTGTAATAATACGGCGTTCCATATCCACATCCTTCCATTGAAGGGCGCATACTTCTCCTATGCGCAAGCCGCAGCAAAGAGCAATCATTATCCCTATATTCTGTAATGTCGGAGCGGATGCAATAGCGTTCAGCAGTTTTTTGTGATCGGGTAATGATAGCACGGGCAAAACGCGTGCGGCTGTATCCGAGGGATATTCGATGTCCCACGAAGGCATCTCAAACATTCCTCTCTTTGCCCCGAAACGTCCGACGGACTTAAGTACGGCGATAATGTCATGGACCGTTTTCTTGCTCAAGCCTGTCTCAAGTTTGCTTAATGCAAATTGCTGTACTTCTGCCTCTGATATGGATACGGAATCGGCGAAAACGGGCATGATGTGAGTCTTTAGAATAAGAGCATAGGCACAGTATGTCGAGTGTTTGACTACGCTGCGCCTGTTTTCTTTCCATAGTTCCGCTATTTCGCGGAAAGTAGATGTGTTGTGCATACTTTGTGATTTTTATGATTCACAAGATATGCGCTGTCTTATTTCAACGGTTGCCTTTAGCCCGGTTGTGGTGCTTGCAGAGCATCTGACAGTTTGAGATGTCGGTCGCGCCCCCTTTGCTCCATGCAGTAACATGGTCGGCATCCATTTCGTTCAACTTCCATATCTTGTTTGCGTTGGCGTCATGGCCTATGGCACAGAAGGGACAGTTGGACTTGCCGGCGGCTTTTGCCTGTTCGGTCTGGCTGGCATACACGGCTCGTTTTGTCGCTTCGTCGAAGATGCGGATGTCCAGAAGCTTCGTGTCGGTTTCTCCGCCTAAAAGAAATTCAAACACGCCGCGCCGGTTTTTCACGTATGGGTCGGAATACAGCTCCGTTACCCGCTGTTTCATATAAGCCGGATTATATGGCTCTGTATGATATTTCTCGTAAAGCTCGCCCCACGGAAGTCCGCGCATCTCATTTTCAACGAAAGGAAACACCGTCCGCACCCAATCTATGACAGAATTGAAATAATTGACGAGTTCCGTGATGTCGGAACTGAAACGGTGGTCGCACATATATTCCTCTGCTTTGCCACGGCTGACCCATTCAAGTGCTGTGGCAAGAAAGTCCTGTCGGTTTACCGCTCCGCTGATATATGCGCTCCATTTTTGCACTTTCGATGACTGAGAATTGCTGAACTCTGCCTTTGCCGCAGTGACAAAAGGTCCCGAATATACAGCGTTGAGTAATTCTTGGTCATTGAGAGGGACTCCGGCGATATTGATAGTGCGGAACCATTCCTTTATTTCTTGTTCTGTGCCTTCACATTCATATATTAGAAGTTTTGCATTAATGAATTTTTCACGCAACTCTTTCGGTAGGCTTTCAAGACTTTGAGGCAAGCCTTGATTATCTTTCCAACTAAGTTTCCCCGCACCATTGTAGAAGCGTCCGAGAGATGTAATGCGCTGCTGACCGTCAAGTACTTCAAAACGACCATCGGCAGTTTTGACGAAATAAATAACTCCGAGTGGATAACCTTTAAGTACAGAGTCAATCACCGCTACATCGCGCTTGCCATCGGCATAGATATAGTTACGTTGGTATTCCGGCTGAATTGTAAGGCGTCCTCCCATACCGAAAAGCCCTTTGGCTTCATATTCGTTATAGACAAATCCGTCGCATATGTCGGCGACTGTCCATGCTGTATGTAGTTTTGTTTCCATATTCTTTTTTAGTAGTTTAGTTGAAATATTAGGGCAGACACAAGGAGAATCCGGCAAAGAGTTGGGCCTTCGCCCGTATCCTCGCGAATTAAAAGACCTAAATCCAAGTCTTCGCGATGGGCAGCTTTATTATCTTGAAAATGGTATACCTCAGAAACCATATGCTCGAGTTTTAATAAAACGGATAAAGTAAGATGATTGAAATATTAGGGATAACAAAAACTTGGTTTGGAGGAGCAAACAAGGTTTACCCGGAGCAAATCCAAGTCAGCAGAAGCGGGAAAGAGAGTCGTGTTACCAAACTTAATGATGGGGCAGTTTTGTGGCATAATGAAATGCCTGAAAATGAAACATATTATATAGTTGAAGGAAGATATTACACCCAAGTATACGCACGAGTGATTATCCGGTATCTAAAAAACACGTTTAATAAGCAGACGTGCGTATGTTGAATATAATTCACCGTCAATAATAATTGCACCTCTTCGATTTAAGTCTGCATATTTAGGCGTATCGTTAACGGTGTATTCTTTTGTTTTAAGATTCCATTCATTTCCTCTATCTGTTATCCCTAATATTTCAAATTGGTCAGGGCAATATTTGTCGAGGAAGGTGATAGGTACTCCCATTGCCCCATCATAGTCTGATGGAATTGCATCGGTGTATGGGACTTCTATTGCATCGTAATTGTCATAATGAACATAACCCCTACCTCTAATATCCTTATGTTTGGAATACATGATATTTTCTTCCATCGTCATAAGCGATAGCGGTTGGTGGCGGCGCCCATGATCAATATTTGTGATAAAAATTGAAGGCACATTTTTCATGTCAGTACCGTCTATTACCTTATCTACATCATTGGGATTTTTAGTTTCAAACCACATTCCACCAGCCCATGGACGACTTCCGGACCATACTTTATTATGCATAATCAGGGGGAATACCTCCTTATAAGTAATGCAGTTTTTATTGGCTATGACTATGAATCTCTTGTCAGTTTCATGAAGCCAATTCCAAAATTCGCGGAACAGTGAAAACGGAGGATTGGTGACAATGATGTCTGCTTCATCACGCAGACGCGTGACTTCATCGCTGCGAAAATCTCCGTCGCCGTCAAGATAACGCCATTCAAGGTCATGGAAATCTATGCGTCCGTCACCGTCAATGTCATGGTCGAGTACGAATATCTTTCCCCGCACGGATGTCTTGTTAGGGTCAAACTGTGGCGCATCCTGCTCAAAAAGGGACGGCTGATAGGGAGTCTTGTATTTCTTGCTCTCCGGCGCGTATGATGTGGAGATCAGTTTCTTCAGGCCAAGCGTCTGAAAGTGTTGTGCGAAATATAGGGTGAAATTGCTCCATTCCGGGTCATCACAAGGCAATAGGACGGTTTTTCCACGGAACACATCAGGGTCAAATTCGAGATAGGCGTTTATCTCACGCTCAATATCGTAATATTGAGTATAGAACTCATCATTCTTGGCGGCTTTGGCCGCCGACAGGGATTCATTGGCCATGATTAGACGGAGATTATGGATTTGCCGAAAAATGCCGACAGCATGGCAAGTGTGGAGACAGTGAAATTATGTTGCCCGCTCAACCATCGGGTTATCTCACTCGGACGTTTCCCTATCTGGTCGGCAAACTGCTTCTTTGAAAGTCCGCGCTCCTGCATGAGTGCGTCGATTTTATTGGATATAGCGAAAGACAGGTCAACCTCTTCCTTTATTTCAGGAGGCACCTGACTAACCATTTCCCGGTATTTGTTTCTGATATCCTTCATAGCTTAAAGGTTTTGTCGGTTTTGATTGTCTTGGATGTTACAGTTACGGTTCCATCGCGTTGCCCCTCTTTCAACAATTCTTCAAATTTCTGTAGTGTCAAAACATATCCACGCAAGGAATCATCATCCTCGTATGTTCGCGAATTTTTGACACCTCCATTGCCGAGAACAAGAATTTGGTCGGAGAGCCGCAGACAGTATAGGCGAAGTTTTGAGCGAAGCACAGGAAGAGCCACAACAGAATCACGCATCTTGCCCTCGGGACGGAAGAAACGTTCCAGCGCTCCTTCATCGGCAATCTTATCTAAAAGCTGCACAATGCGTAACAAGTCTTGATTCATTTGAGCGTCTTTGATGAATTTGGAATAAAAACGCTCGTATTCAGACTCGGATTCTTCCGAGAACTGAATAGTATAAATGGTACACTTGTCTGTGTCGTTGACCAAAACCAGTTCTACTTCGCTCATATCTATAGTCTTTTTAATTACAACGCAAAGATACGATAATTATTTCACATAGATGTGAAATATTTGGAGTTTTTCTGTGTGCGTGCAATCAGTTCATACGTTAGTACGTCAATACATCAATACGTCAATATTTCCTTACGTTAGTACATCAGTACATTCATGCGTCTGACCATTCAGACGTTCATACATTCGTATTTCCGTATGTTCAGGCATACATCTGAATGAACTGCCGTTGTGTTGACCGTATGAGAGTACATCCATAAGTCTGTTCAACTTTATTTTCATATTTCCTTATGGCAGACCTTTCAGCCATAAGGATGGCTTTCCGTACATCCTTCCGTAGAAGTGGATGACCGGCTGTTTGACTTACCGTAATTGCAAACATAACGACGGTCATTCAGAAAAAGATTTGCCGCTTTCCGAAAGTGCCGACAATTGTCGACCGAGTGCCTGCGATTTCCACCCACTGTGAACTCTATCTCACCACACGATTCTTATTTTTGATAATCCTATGATCTATCGTAACGCTTACGACTGTCGGATGCCTCGGCTAACAGCGATTCCGAAACAATGTCACTTATCCTCTATTCCTTGTCTTGGTAGATTAGACTTCTTGTAAACCTTTCAATACTAACGGAATCACAAGATTCGGCAAGGTATGTCCTCGCTCACGCCCATGCCGATGGTCTGGCGCAAGGTGACGGGTATGGTGGAGGCTGACGATTGAGTTCCCAATGCCGTGAAATAGGCCGGAAGCATCTGCCAAAGCATCTTCAGCGGATTGCGCCGAGCTATGACGCCCGCGATGCAGAACTGCAAAACCAACAGCACCAGCGTCATTGCGAATATGATACCTATCACGGCGGCAAACGATTTCAATACCACGGTCACGTCGCCCGCCATGGTCATGTTGAGGAAGATGCCGAATATGTACAGCGGCAGCAGGGGAATGATCAACCGGTTTATGGTTAGCTCGACGCAGTCGCGGAACTCGGCCGTGAACCTGCGCATCGTCTCGGTCTTGAGATAAGCCATGCAGAGTCCTAACAGGAAGGAGAGGACCAGGGCCGTCATCACCGTCATTAGCGGCGGCATCTCGATGGTGAAGTAGGGCGCCATGTCGTGGGCGCCCATGCTTTCGGCCGTCTGCGCCCTGTCTCCCACAAGATTAGGGAATACCGACGACCCTATGAAATAGGAATAGAATCCGGACAGAGAAGTGAATATATAGGCGATACCGGCCGTGAGCAACAGCATCTTGCCGGCACGCGCACCGACATCGGATATGGCGGGAACCACAAAGCCTATGATTATCAATGGAATCATGAAGCCGAGGAACTGTCCGAAGATGGCGTTGAAGGTCATAAAGACCCTCCCGGCCCATAACGGCATGAAATATGCGCAGCCTATGCCCGCACCGATTGCCAGCAGTATCCATACCAGCAGATTTACCTTGATTCGCTTCCTGCCGATTCTCATGTTATCTAAGTATTTCGAGAGCTCGGTTCAGGGCCTTTATGAAAGCCTCGACTTCCTCCCGGGTGTTATATACGGCAAACGACGCACGTACCGTGCCGGGCACGCCAAGGCGTTCCATCAGCGGCTGCGCGCAGTGATGTCCCGTGCGGACGGCCACACCCTGCTTGTCAAGCAGCATCCCCACGTCGTAGTTGTGGATGTTTCCGACGTTGAAGCTGATGACCGGGTCCTTCTTCCCGGCCATGCCGTAGATGGTCAGTTCCGGAATCTCCAGCATCTTTTCCGTGGCTATGTGCAGCAGCTCGTGTTCGTGCTCCGCGATACGTTCAATGCCGGTTTCCTCGATGAAGTCGAGAGCCTGGCTCAGTGCCGCGATGTCCACGAAGTCCGGCGTGCCGGCCTCGAACTTGAACGGCAGTTCGGCGTATGTGGTATGCTCGAACGATACGTGCTCAATCATCTCGCCGCCACCCTGGTAAGGAGGCATCTTCTCCAGCAGATCTTCCTTGCCGTACAATACACCGATGCCGGCGGGACCATACATCTTATGGCTGGAAAATACATAGAAATCGGCGTCAAGGTCCTGCACGTCGATGCGCATGTGGGGCGACGCCTGCGCGCCGTCAACCAATACGGGTACGCCGTGCGAATGGGCTGTCGCCACCATCTCCTTTGCGGGATTGACGGTACCCAACACGTTGCTGACATGCGCGAACGCAACCATAGCAGTGTTCGGACTGAACAGGTCGCGGTACTGATCCATTTTCAGTTCGCCGCGTTCGTCGATGTCCACCACGCGCAGGTGCATGTTCTTTTTCTCGGCCAGCAGTTGCCAGGGCACGATGTTGGCGTGATGTTCCATCATCGTCAGGATGATGTCGCCCCCGTCAGGGAGCAGCGAACCGAACGACGAGGCCACCAGGTTGATCCCCTCGGTGGTGCCACGGGTGAAAATCACCTCGCGGTGCGACCGGGCGTTGATGTACTGCGCCACGCGGCGGCGCGTATGCTCCTGCATGTCTGTGGCCTCCTGGCTCAGAGTATGCACGCCACGGTGCACGTTGGCCTTGTGGCTGGTGTACACATCCACGATGGCGTCCACCACACGCGCCGGTGTCTGGCTGGTGGCCGCGTTGTCGAAATATATCAGAGGCCGTCCCGACACCTGACGGGACAGTATGGGGAATTGCTCGCGTATCTTTGCTATGTCCATCACTGACATTTCTTATTCGACGGATTATTGGAATCGGCCAGGGCGCAGCTTGAGCATGGGGCCTGAGCGCCGGCGAAACGTTTTTCGACCAGCAGACGCAGTCTGTCGCGCAGTCCCGGCATCTCGATGGCGTCGATCACGTCGTTCATGAACGCCTGGCGCAACAGCAGGCGCGCCTGTGACTCGGGGATGCCGCGCGTGCGCATGTAGAACAGCTGCGTCTCGTCCAGCTGCCCCGTGGCGCAGCCGTGGCTGCACTTCACGTTGTCGTTGTATATCTCCAGCTCGGGACGTGCCTCCACGCGGGCCTGGTCGGACGCAAGCAGGTTGCGGCAAGCCTGATAGGCTTCCGTACCCACGGCGCCTTCCTCCACCACGATGCGGCCCGTGAACGCGCAGCGGCTCTCGCCGTCGGCCGAGATCTTGAACAGCTCGTTGCTGTGGCACCGCGGAACGCCGTGCTCTATGCGCGAATATGTGGATATATGGCGCTGACAATCCTCGATGGCCATGCCGTACAGCTTGAGCGACGCGTTCTCGCCAAGGAACCGGCAGTGGTACTCGTTGCGCGTGGTACCGTTGAACAGCGTGTGACCGTTGACGGTGACGCGGCTGGCGCGTTCCTGACGCAGATACAGCGAGGATATGCGGCCCGTATGCGCCGACGACTCCTCCAGGTCATAGAAATGGAGCGTGGCACCGGGGCCGACAAACAGCTCTACGGTCTGCAGCGCCAGGTAGTCCACGTTGTCGCGCTGCGTGCGGTCGCACACCATCAGGCCGGCCTCCGCGCCTTCGTCCAGCACCACCAGGATGCGGCGAATGGACATGAGGGGCCGGATGTCGTTCAGCACGTTTATCAGCTGGATGGGCGATTTAAGCGCCACGCCCTTGGGCACGTACAGCATCAGCCCGTCGCGTACCAGCATGGTGTTCAGCGCCACCACCGGATTATGTATGTCGGCGGCGTGGCCGTAATATCGCGCCACTAACTCCGGATGACTTTGCGCAATGGTGCGCAGGCTGCCCAACAGCACCCCCTCGGGCATCGGGGGCATATTGGCCGGGATAGGAAAGAGGTCGTTCAGGTCTATGCCGAAGTCCGGGGCCAGCATCTGCTCCAGATCGCAGTTCTCGTAATTGTCGGCGCCCTGACGCGGCAACTCGGCCGTGCGCAGTATGTCCGCGGCCCCGGGCCGCAGGGCGTTCAGCACCTCTGCGCTATGACTGTCTATGTCGTGGCGCGAGGCGTCGTAAAGTTCTATGTATTGGTTCAGAGCGTTCATTTCGCGTCCTCCTGCTCCTTGATCCAGTCGTAGCCGCGCTCCTCCAGCTCCAGTGCCAGTTCGGGACCGCCCGTCATCACGATGCGCCCTTTGTAGAGGATATGCACGAAGTCGGGGGCTATGTAGTCCAGCAGGCGCTGATAATGGGTGATGACGATTGTGGCGTTGTCTTTATTGCGCAGTTTGTTCACACCGTTGGCCACGATGCGCAGGGCGTCTATGTCAAGGCCCGAGTCGGTTTCGTCGAGGATGCTCAGCTTCGGCTCCAGCATGGCCATCTGGAATATCTCGTTGCGCTTCTTCTCGCCTCCCGAGAAGCCCTCGTTCACCGAGCGCGAAGCCAGTTTGTTGTCAAGCTCCACTACGGCGCGTTTCTCGCGCATCAGCTTGAGGAAATCGGCTGCCGACATGGGAGGCTGATGGAAATACTCGCGCTTGGCGTTGATGGCCGCGCGCATGAAGTTCACCATCGACACTCCGGGAATCTCCACCGGATACTGGAATCCGAGAAACAGACCCTCGTGGCTGCGCACCTCAGGCGTCATGTCAAGCAGATTCTTGCCGCACAGAGTGGCCTCGCCGCCTGTCACTGTGTAGGCCGGGTTGCCGGCCAGCACCATCGACAGCGTCGACTTGCCCGAGCCGTTCGGACCCATGATGGCGTGTACCTCGCCCGGGTGTATCTCCAAATTGATGCCGCGCAATATCTCGCGACCGTTTATCTCTGCCTTTAAGTCTTTAACCTTTAACATTTTCCTCTATAATTCATTATCCCGAGACTCCATCCTGTAATATATCTAACATTCCGAGCCGTGAAAAAATCGGTGACACCACATTTTTTAACAGATATGGCGTCGTCGTTGTGATCACCACAGGTCGTAGTCCAGCGACGTGACCTGAAATTCGGTGCGGCGGTTCACCTGGTCGGCTGCCGCTTTGCCGGCGTCGTCGAGTGTCTCGATATATTCTTCGTTGAGGACAGTGCCCTCGGGGAATTGCGGATATTCTTTGTTGATTCGTTTAGTCACGGTCTTGGGTACGGTCTTGCCGTAACCCTTCCATGTGAGCCTTTCGGCCGGGATGCCGGCGGCTATCAGGTAGTCCACCACCGACTTGGCGCGACGGTCGGAGAGCCGTATGTTATATTCTTCGGTGCCGACGCGGTCGGTGTGCGATCCCATCTCGATGGTTACGGAAGGATTGTCCTTCAGCATCTGCGCCATCTCGTCAAGAGCCGCCTTCGATTCGGGGCGTAGCGTCGCCTTGTCGAAATCGTAGAATATGTTCTCCACCACCTGCGGCTTGTATACGGCGGCAAGCACGAAGTCTATGCCGTAGTCCTGGTCCTCCTCGGCGATGTCGCTCTCGAATTCCTGCTTTACGTTCAGGTATCCTTTGGCACCGGCCAGCATCACATACTTCACACCACGCTGCAGCTTGAACTTGAACGAGCCGTCGTCTCGGGCCACCTCCTTCTGATTGGATCCGTCATCACCCACGATGCGGATTATGGCGTTAGGCACCGGTTCGTCATCCTTGTCAACGACCCAGCCCGATATGGTAACCTTGATTTCGGGGCATTCGAAGCTGTAGATATGGTCGTAGCCACGGGCATCGCCACGGTTGGAGCTGAAGAAACCGCTTTCGCCCTCGCCGAAGGTGATGCCGAAGTCGTCGCCCGGCGAGTTCATGGGCACGCCCATGTTGTCTACGCTCCAGCGGTCGCCGGTGGAGTTGAGGCGTGCGCGGAACAGGTCCAGACCGCCGAATCCGGGGTGTCCGTCGCTGCTGAAATACAGCAGCGAGTCCGTGCGTACATACGGGAACATCTCGTCGCCCGGCGTGTTGATCTGCGGGCCGAGGTTTTCCAGGCTGCCCTGACGCTCCTTGAGGTTGATGCGCCATATATCCTTGCCGCCGAAACCTCCCGGCATGTCGCTCGAGAAGTATAGATATGTGCCGTCCGGCGATACGGCGGGATGGCCCTTGGCCGAAATGGAGTCGTTGATTATCTTGAATTCCTGCGGCGCCGACCATGTGGCGTCGCTGCGCTGCGAGGTGTATATCTCTACCGACGAATCGGAGTTGGCGTTGCGTTTGGCAACGGTCAGATACATGGTCTGGCCATCAGGACTGAACGACATTATGCCCTCGTCGTGCTCGGTGTTCAGTTCGCCCCCGGCCGGCTCGGGACGCTGCCAGTTGCCCTTCTCGTCCTTTTTCGAAAAGAATATGTCCGAACGCTTGGTGCCGGTTATCTCCGACTTGGTTGTACCGGTTGATTTCTCGTTGCTGCTGGTGAAATACAGGGTGGTCAGGTCCTTGTCTAAGTACATCGGTGCGAAATCGGCGCGGCGAGAGTTGAACATCTTGGCCTGCTTCACGATGTAACGGGTCTTGGGCTTCTCCTTCTGTCTTAGGGCGAGTGTGGCACCGCGCAGACCCTCCTTGGCCAGCAGGTCGTCAGGAGCGTATTCCAGGAACGTGCGGTATGCGTCGATGGCCGGGCCGTATTTGCCCTCCATCTGGAGCGAACGTCCCAAGTAATAGTAAGCCATTGAATCGGGATATTCATAGCGTATGGCGTTCTGGTAGGCGGCCGATGCGCGCGCCGCCATGTTGAGCTTGCGGTAGCAGGTGGCCAACTGATATGCCACGCGGCCGCGCAACTCACGGTCCTCGCGCGGTTTCAGCTTGTTGTAGACGCCTCGATACGTCTTCGATGCATCGAAATATTCGCCACGGGCAAACTGCTGATCGGCCGTGGCGAGCTTGGGCGTCTTGCAGCCCGTCAGCATCACCACGGCCATCAGGGCCAGTGCCAGATATACTATAAATCCTTTGGCTTTCTTCATTCAGTATAGTTAAGTCTATGACTTATAGCCGTCTTATGGCCGGAGCCTAATCCCGGTCCGGATTACGGACGGGGCTTGATGCCTGCCTTGTCTTCCAGACCGCGGGCGATTTCGTTGAATATCTCGTCAACGATGCCGGTGCCGTTGATGGCTATGTATTTGTTCTCCTTGTTGTAATATTCGCGCAAGGGGTGCGTCTGGTCGTGATATACCTTCAGACGGTTCTTGATGGTGTCGGGATTGTCGTCGGCACGGCCTGTGTCCTTGCCGCGCTGAATCATGCGCTGCACCAGTTCGTCCTCGGGCACTTCCAGTCCAACTACGGCGTGCAGGTCGGTGCCGCGCTTGCGCAGCAGTTCCTTCAGGGCCTCGGCCTGCGGGATAGTGCGGGGGAATCCGTCGAACACCACGCCGGCCTTTCCCTTGGCCCCGCGTTCCAATGTGTCGTCAAGGATGCGTATCATCAGGTCGTCGGGTATCAGCTGGCCCTTCGATATGTATTCGTTGGCGATGCGTCCCAGCTCGGTGTCGCGCTTGATGTGGTCGCGCAGCAGCTCGCCGGTGGAGATATGATAGAGTCCGTACCGGTCGATGAGCTTGGCCGACTGCGTGCCTTTGCCGCTGCCCGGCGCTCCGAATATCACGATATTGATGTTGTCGTTCTTTTCCATAGTCTGATTTCTTTATCAAAGGTCCATGACCTTTGCGGTATATGGCAGTTGACCGTCATATACCGTCATCCATATATAATTAACGTCAATCCTCCTTGATTACGTATATGTCTTTGAGATTGCGCACTTTGCCGTCCAGGTCGAGTCCGTATCCGATTATGAACTTCGGCTCGATGCTGAAGGCCACATAGTCAGGCTGGAAACCGGTCTTTGAGCTGTCGGGTTTGTGCAGCAGCGTGGCGAACCGGATGCTGCGCGGATTGCGCTTGCGGAAGTCGGCCACCATCATCGATGCGGTCAGACCCGTGTCCACGATGTCCTCGATAATCACCACGTCGCGACCCTCGATGTCTTCGGTCAGGCCCATCACCTCCTTCACCTTGCCGCTGCTGGCGGTGCCTTCGTAACTCTTGTAACGCACGAATGCGATGTGCGCGTCGTTGATGCCACATTCCCTGATCAGGTCGGCCGCGAACATGAAGGCTCCGTTCAGTACGCATACGAACAGCGGAGCGCGTCCCTTCATGTCTGATTTGATTTCTTCTGCCACGCGTTTTACCTGCTTCTGGATCTCGTCGCGTGTGATGTACGGCTCGAATGTCAACCCGTCTACGGTTATCAGATTTTCCATATATGTAGGTTATTTCTTATCAAATAAAGCTGAATAGATGCGATCAGTGGCCCCGAGCTTTGACTGGATGTATTCCTCCGCCCACCGGCCGAGTTTCTTGCGATGGTCGCTGTCTGTAAACAGTCGGTCGGCCATGGCGTCGAAATCGTCACGTCCCGTTATGGGAAGGCCGCATCCCACCTTTGCCATCTCTATGGCTTCGACAAACCGGTTGTGGCACGGGCCGTAAATGACGGGCACGCCATATACCGCCGGCTCGTTGATGTTGTGGATTCCTACGCCGAACCCGCCGCCCACATACGCCACGTCGCAGTATGCGTATGCGCTCGACAGCAGACCGAAACAGTCTATTATCAGTGCCTGTTTCCCCTGCATGGAGTCGGGATTCCTGCGCGCTTCGCTCAGAAGTACAGCCCCGTTGTCGAACCTTTCCACTAATTTCTTTAGCCGGATTTCGTCGAATTCGTGTGGCGCCACCACTATCTTCACTTCCGGATGACTGTTGAACCAGGGTATGTACACGTCCTCGTCCTTGGGCCACGAACTTCCGGCCATCATAAGCAACGGACGCTCCGCATCGGAAGCACGGCCGGAGAATGTCTCCAATTCCGGAATGGCCTTGGCTGTCTCGCGTATCCTGGCCACGCGGTCAAACCGTGTGTCGCCGGTCACCTCGACGTTGGTGACGTTGATGGCGGCAAGTAATTTTCTGCTTTCCTCGTCCTGGACGAATATTCTGGTGAACCATTTGAGCCACAGACCGTACCAGGCAAACGAACGCTTGAAGAATTTCTGGTCGGGCCTGAAAGCGGCGCTGATCAGATATGTGGGAATCTGGCGGCGATACAGCTCGTGAAGGTAGTTGCGCCAGATCTCGTATTTCACGAATATGGCTTTCTCGGGATGCACACGGTCCAGAAAGCGGTGCACCCGCAGCGGGGTGTCGAACGGAAGATAGCACACGCAGTCGGCAAGGGGATAGTCCTTGCGCACCTCGTAGCCGGAAGGGGAGAAGAACGTTACCAGTATCTTCACTTCCGGGTCTTCCTTGCGCAGACGCTCTATCAGCGGGCGTCCCTGCTCGAACTCGCCGAGCGAGGCGCAATGCACCCAGATCACCCGGTCGTTGGGTTTCAGCACTTTCAGGTGCTCGTTTATGTCACGCTGTCCGCGATCCAGCAAGCTGGCCTTGTGGTTGCCTAAACCGGCCACCCTCACACCGAAACGGTACAGGGAAATGCCCGCCGAGTAGACAGGCATTTCAAGCGCCTGGCGACTCGCCTCGGCGCAGAACCCTTTGATTTCTCCAAATTTCGGTATCCTCATACTTGATCAGTGCAGGGTGTCTATGGCTTTGCGTATGCGGCGTATCACCTCGTCCTTGGGCATCAGCTCGGTGATGTCGAACATGTGCGGTCCGCGGCATGCACCCACGACCGCGAGGCGGAAGGCGTTCATCACGTTGCCGAGGTGATATTCCTTGGATGCGATCCAGTCCAGCACTATCTTTTCGGCGTTGGCCGATGTCATGTCGTCTATTCCTTCAAGCACTCCGATCAATTCCTCCATGATGGCGGGTGTCTCGGCGCTCCAGCGCTTCTTTACGTCCTTCTCGGCGTAGCCCTCGGGTGCGATGAAGAAGAAGCTGCCCTGCTCCCACAGATCGGGAATCAGGTTGGCACGTCCCTTGACCATGCTTATGGCCTTGGCTATGTATTCGGGAGTAAAACCGCTTACGCCATGCTCCTCGAGTATCGGCATGAACAGTGCAGCCAGTTCCTCGTCGGGCTTGCGCATCAGGTATTCATGGTTGAACCATTCACCCTTCTTGAAGTCGAATTTTGCGCCGGCCTTGCTGCAGTGCTCGAAGCTGAATTTGTCTATCAGTTCCTGCATCGTCATCAGCTCGGAGTCGTCGCCGGGATTCCAGCCCAACAGTGCCAGGAAATTGACTAACGCTTCGGGCAGATAACCGCGCTCGCGGAATCCGGAGCTTATCTCGCCGCTCTTGGGGTCGTGCCATTCCAGCGGAAACACGGGGAATCCGAGTTTGTCGCCGTCGCGCTTGGAGAGCTTGCCGTTGCCCACGGGCTTCAGCAGCAGGGGCAGGTGGACGAACTGCGGCATGGTGTCCTGCCATCCGAATGCCTCGTACAGCAGTACATGCAGCGGAGCTGACGGCAGCCATTCCTCGCCGCGGATCACGTGCGACACTTCCATCAGATGGTCGTCCACGATGTTGGCAAGATGGTAGGTGGGAAGGTCGTCGGCGCTCTTGTACAGCACCTTGTCGTCAAGGATGGAACTGTTCACGGTCACTTCGCCGCGGATCAGGTCGTTTACCTTCACTTCCTTGTCCGGCTCAATCAGGAAACGCACCACATACTGAGTGCCGTTGTCTATGAGTTTCCGTACCTCGTCGGCCGGGAGGGTCAGCGAGTTGCGCATACGCGTTCTGGTCGATGCGTCGTACTGGAAGTTGGGGATTTCCGCGCGGGCTGCCTCCAGTTCCTCGGGGGTGTCGAAAGCTATGTAAGCGCGGCCGGCGTCAAGCAATTGCTTAACGTGCTGGCGATAGATGTCACGGCGTTCCGACTGCTTGTAGGGGCCGAAGGGGCCTCCTTCGCGCACTCCCTCGTCAATGCCTATGCCGAGCCATTGCAATGATTCGTTGATATAGTCCTCGGCACCCGGCACGAAGCGGCGCGAGTCGGTGTCCTCGATGCGAAGTATCATGTCGCCCCCGTGCTTGCGGGCGAATATATAGTTGTAAAGAGCCGTCCTTACGCCTCCGATGTGCAGAGGCCCCGTGGGTGACGGCGCGAACCTTACTCTTACTTTTCGTTCCATGATGCAAAATTACAATAAAATTGGCGCAAAAAAAAATTGATTGTCATCACGACAACCAATCTTGCGTTAACCTTAAAAATCTAATACCATGAAAAACTCAATGCAAAATTACAAATTCTTTTCTAAAACAATGCTATAAAACATAAAATATTTCTTGCAATTAACATGAATTAACAAAATACGCACTAATATTTCTGAATATTAACAGAAATTTACATTTAAAGACCCCATTACATCCCTGAAATTAATTTTTAGATTGTCAGGTTTTCAGATTTTTTGTTTAAATTTGTACATCAGAATATATCGAGATGGCCAGGAATATAAAATACCCGATAGGAATTCAGAGTTTTTCGGAGATAATTTCCGGAAATTACCTTTATGTCGACAAGACGGAATACATTTACAAACTTGTCAGCAAGGGTAAGTATTATTTCCTGAGTCGTCCGCGACGTTTCGGCAAGAGTCTGCTGCTTTCTACAATGGAGGCTTTCTTCCTCGGCAAGCGCGAGCTTTTCAAAGGACTCGCCATCGACAGTCATGACGACATTGCCTGGGAGGAATATCCGGTCCTGCATATAGATCTGAATGCCAAAGATTATACACGGGACAACGACTCGCTGTATAATCAATTGGACAGTTATCTTAAAAGCTGGGAGCTAAAATTTGGAATAAAACCCGACATTAGTGATGTTGAAATCCGGTTTGCCAACATCATACGGAAAGTGTATAGGGAAACCGGGATGCAAGTCGTAGTGCTCATAGATGAATATGACAAACCGTTGCTACAGAATCTAATCAAGGAAAGGGAGGACCGACAGAATCTTTTCCGCGACCTGCTTAAAGGCTTTTACGGAGTATTGAAAAGCTGTGACCCTTACATCAAGTTCGCTTTTCTGACAGGAGTGACGAAATTCGGCAAGGTCAGTGTTTTCTCCGACCTCAATAATTTAAGGGATCTCACACTGGAGCCTGAGTATAATTCCATTTGCGGCGTGACAGAGTCGGAATTAATCGAGACGATGCGTCCGGGCATAGAACTGCTTGCCGAGCGTCAACATGCATCGTTCAGGGACACTGTAGCCAAACTTAAGAGAAATTACGACGGTTATCGATTCTCCGAAGAAGAAACCGAGGGGGTCTACAATCCATTCAGTCTGTTGAATGTGATGGAATCGCAGCGTTTTGCAGACTATTGGTTCATGACGGCCACACCGACCATGCTGATAGAATTGTTGAGGGAAACCGGGGCGGATCTTACGCATGTGGAGGGAGCCGTCAGAACGGAAAGCGAGCTTATGGGATTGGATCCGGTAAGGAAAGATCCGATACCTTTGTTGTTTCAGAGCGGATACCTGACCATCAAAGGTACAGAGTATGATTTAGAAACTGAATATAAGCTCGGCTTTCCTAACGAAGAAGTGGAACGAGGTTTGCTGAAAGCGTTGCTTCCATATTATGTCAATGCAGACGATGCCAAATCAAACTTTAAGGTTACGCGATTTGTACAGACTTTGAGGGAAGGTGACATAGATGAGTTTATTAAGCTGTTGAAAGCTCTCCTTGCAGGCATGCCATACAATGAGACGGACGATAAAGTGCATGAAGACAGTTTCAGGAACCTAATGTATATCGTGTGCAAGCTGATGGGCATGAGCGTGCAGTGCGAGCTGCACACCGGACTCGGCCGTATCGACCTGACGGTGGAGACCGACAGCTACATCTATGTCATGGAGTTCAAGGTAGACAATTCGCCTGAGACCGCGTTAGCCCAGATTGAAGAAAAGCATTACGCCGACCGGTATCTTGCCGATCCCCGCACTGTGGTCAAGGTAGGAGTGGAATTCTCATCCGCGGAGCGCAACATCACCGCCTGGGCCATTGCCACAGAATAAATTAGTATAAGAGGTCAGATAATAATCGAATAATAGCCGAAAGTGGGTAGAAAATACCGCTTTTGGCTATTATTCGAGGGGGTGTGATTTTACTGGTTCGGGAGCTTGGTGACGACGGTGTCGCGGTTGCGCCAGCGGCTGATGCCGGTGCGCTTGGACGACAGCACGGTGCTCTGGCTGCGCAGACGGTTCTCCGTGTAGCCGCAGCAACTGCACCGGAAGTGCTCGCGGTACTGGTCGGTGCGTACCTGCTGTCGATAGGTTGTCGTTTCCATGTCCTGATTAATGTTTGTGATCAAGGTACGGTTGGTTTTCATGCTGAAACCGTCCTTGTATTTCACATGGGTATATTCCTCGGTGGCGGTGCTGTTGTCCTTGACCACACGGTCCTCCGAGGCATCGCGCATACTGGTGGTGGAGCCAAGACTGTCGGTGCTGGTATAACAGATGGTGTCAAGACGGCGGCATTTGGGACAACGGCGGTGCGGCACGTCGTTGTCGAGCGACCAGGCCACAATCTTATAGATGAAATATACCACTGGAATCATCAGCAGTGCGAACAGTGCATAAGCACCCCACAGTATCAGACACACGTACCAGTAATAAGCCGATACGATGCCGACCACTGCCGCAAGGAGCAGCAGCATTCGGTCGCCCAACGGATAGAAAGCATAGCGCCAGTGCATCAGCGCCCATATAAAGGCCACGGGCAACGCGCCGAGGCAGAATATCCAAATCAGCTCCCCGATGAATCCGAATATGTAGACTATATATTTCAGCACGGTCTGCATGGCGCCGTCGCCGAATCTGGTAGCACGATAGAGGTTGGACCGTATCAGCCACGACGTGAGCGGCATATCGGCTATCTTGTCGGTCCCCGGCAGATATTTCAGGGCATATCCGTTGCGGTAGCGGTCGTGTTTATAGGTGTGGCTGACGGCTTTGCCTTCGGCATCGAACGTAACGGACGGCAGATACAGATGGCCGTCGGATTTGTCAAGCGTGTTGGCGAAAAACGAGACGCGACGTCCTCCCTTGCCGTCGGGCACATTAAGTTGCGCGGGGCCGATGAGTTTCTCGCAGTTATCAAGCGTCAGTTCAGGCAGTTTAGATTCGAATTTCTCCTTGGTCATGATGGCCTGACGCGGCTCGGCCTCGAACGCCAGCTTGTTCACGCCATCAAATACGGGGAGGAAATTGGTGGATCCGAGATGTTCCACCTTGGTACCGTCCTCGGTTACTCCCTCGAAATCCTTAACTTCGCCTGAGTCGTGGAACAAGGCTTTGGTCACTTTTACTTTCCGGCCTTTGGCGGGTCCGTATTTGGGGATGACGGGTATGTCTATCTGGTCGGGGCGCAGAAATGCGCGAGTGCCGTCGGGCGTGACGGCAAGATACTTCAGGAACAGACCGTCGCCGGAATAGCCGGCTATCTGCACCTCTGTCCCGGCAGCAACAGGGACCTTGACGGCATCATCCTTATCGAACTCCGCTGTCATTTTGGTGGCTGCCGGCACGGTGAATGTCTGTTCGCTGAGCCGGGGCTTGCGTGTCGGCATCATAACGTCCACGAGCAATACAATCAGTATTACTGAGAAAAGAATAACCTCGAAGTTCAGCAATCGGGATAATTTTATTTTCATAACGATGTCGGTCAAAAAAGGTGATGCGTTTTAGTCTGTTGAAGAAAGTATTAGTATTCGACGCACAAAGATAATAAAATAATCTGGATTGCAACTATAATGTTATGGACAGTCCTCAAAAACAACTCCGCATCGACGAGGTGCGGAGTCAATATGAGGTGAATTATTTGAGCGGTAAACGGGGCTCGAACCCGCTACATTAATTTATTTCTCGGTTCAATGAATTGCCATAAATTGTTGGCCTATATGGTGAAGGCCATTGATTATGCGTTCGCGTTGTGCCGGTCTTGGTGTCCTAAGAGCGGATGCATAATGTCCAAGCAATTTTTGATTGATACCGGTGACACGGCTTATCGCGGCCATGGTGGTAAATTGCTCTGCCTGACGAAGCAGCGCTGCCACGGTTAGATGGTATACGATTTCATAATCTCCATTCAGCAACCAATCAGGCACAACTTCTCCATCCTCCGCCATGGCTTCAACATGAAACCGAAGTGTTTCCTCAAATTCCTCTTTAATGCCGTCAAGGGTTTTGTTTGTGCAGAATACAGCTCCTATGCCCTCAAGACCCCATCCGCAGCAAAAGTTTTTGTCGGTCCATGAGATTTCTACGTTTATCGTCTTTTTAGCCATAATCTTCTATTTTAATAGTTATTTCCAACCTGCCTGTTTGAAAATACTGTTTAAGATTTCTTGTTCCAAAGTATCCGAGGGTTTCTTATTCACAGTGACACGTCCCTTTTTGACAGGATGCTTAAATTGGCGATGGTCTCCCTTCGTTACGGCGAGATACCATCCATCCGCTTCAAGCATTTTTATTACCTCTCGTACTTTGTAACGTTTCATTTAAACGGTTGGTTTTGCTGCAAAGATAGTATTATTTCTATCAATTTCCAAATTTATGAATGGTTAGGATGATGAAATTCTAAAAAAATTGCCGACAGTCAGTTTAATATCTGACTGCCGGCAATTTCTAAGAGCGGTAAACGGGGCTCGAACCCGCGACCCTCAGCTTGGGAAGCTGATGCTCTACCAACTGAGCTACTACCGCGTGATGTTGGTTCTGTTTGCAAATTTACTATTTTTTTATCACATGTCAAAAAATAGTTATAAATCTCCTGTTCAATAAAGGATATTTACTTTCATAGAAGTGGCTGTCAATGATGCCAGTGAAGTGTCAGACATTGGAACCACATTCCTCCCTATATCGTTTTTCATATTCAATTATAATTCGTTGTATATCCTTTTTTAGTTCGGGAATATGCCTGGTTACCAATCCCCAAAGAAATGTTGGTTGCACATTGTCGTAAGCATGAATAATTCTATTGCGTGTGGCAATTATGGCCCGAGCATTCGGAATTTCGACAGTTGGATCAATTTTTCGAATCCGATTAATCGCTTCGCCCATTATTTCCGTTTTGCGCTCTACGACACATTTGCGCATTATATCCTTCTCAAACAAATCATATCTGTTTGGGAAGCCGAGAAAACAGCTCTGCATGTCGTTTATGGCATCCAAAACATCTTGTAAATATGTCAGGATTTCTTCATTAGCCATATATCATCTGTTTTGTGCGGTTGATGTTGGCTATGAAATATTTATTTCGAAGGCCTCCCTGTTCAATTAAATCAACTTTTCTGTTGAAAAGACGTTCCAATGCATCGCGCAAATCGAAATAATTCGTGACATAATCCCATTTTTCGTGATCCGTTGTATCGAAATCCACAAGCAAGTCAACATCACTTTGGTCATTGAATCTATCCGTTAGAATAGAACCAAATACGGCCAGAGACTTGACCTTATGCTTTCGGCATAATTCAAAGATGCGGTTTAAATTCAATTCAATCAGCTTCATAGTGAGAAATGTCGTTATGCGATGCAAATATACTGAATCTTTTGATATTCTACAAGTGTTTGGCCAGGTCCTGGGCCTTGCGGTACTCGTCGGGGGTGCCTATGTCGATCCAGAGGCCGGTGAGGGGGTAGCGGATCACGGGCTGGTGGTCGGCCACGAGGGCCTGTATCAGGTCGGTGGCGTTGAATACCTTGCCTTCGGGTATGTAACGCAACGCCTCGCGGCGAATCAGATAGATGCCGGCGTTGGCGTACATGTTGTAGACCGGTTTTTCCTCCACGCCGAGAATGTTCCTGCCGTCAATGTCAAAGATTCCGTATGGCACCGAGATAGTATAAGGTACAGCCGCCGCCGACATCATGGCGCCGTTCTGCCTGAAATGCAGATAGAAGTCCTCGTAGTCAATGTCGGTCAGCAGGTCGGAATTCATCACTAAGATGGCATCGTTGTGGAACTCCGGCACCAGTTTCAACGACCCGATGGTGCCGAAAAACTGTGTCTCGGCCACGCATTTCACTTCGGCGCCGGCTTCGGTCGGCACAGAGAAATGCTCCATTAGCTGTTCCTTAAGATAATTGACCGTGACGGAGAAATCCTTCACGCCATATTTGGCCAGCGCATCGATGTTGAGGTCTATGATGGGCTTGCTGCCTATTTTCAGCAATGGTTTTGGGGTAGTCAGCGTCAGGGGACGCAGGCGTTCACCCTTGCCGCCGGCCATCAGTACGGCATCGACCGGCAGTGCTGCCTTGGCGCGTGTCAGGTCGATGACATCAAGGATGCGGTGCCCGGCATCAAGTACAGGCACCAACAGAATGCCCCGCTGACGCATCCGCTTCAGCTCGTATGCCTGAGACAGCGAACGGAGATACGAGAAATCTCGGTGCATGGCGTTCCCGACCGGGCTGTTGACCTCATGTCCGGCTATCAGCGCGCGACGCACGTCGCCGTCGGTCAGGGTGCCGACCATAACGCCATTGTCGTCGACCACGAACAGCGTCATGGAGCGCGACTTAACCAGGTTCAGCCGCTTCAGAGCCTCGCGTATCGGTTCCGAGACGTTTATGGTGTAATCCTCGATTTTCATATTCATTTCTCGTTATCGTTAACCAGTCCTTCTTTCAGCATCAGTTCCGCTATCTTCCAGTCCAGCATGGTGTCGAGGTCCAGCGAATGAATCTCGTCCATCACATATTTGCGGATGTGCCTGAACTTGGACAGGGGAGACTTGCGGAGCGCTCGGGGGTCTATCACATACACCGCGCCGTTGTATTCCCAGGCTTCGGGGGCGTCCTGGCGGCGTACATACTGCCCGTTTCCTTTCGACAGCTTAAGGAACCCGTCGGCATCCTCCTCAAAGCAATTGTAGTAAGGATTGGCTTTGGCGGCTGTGACGCTCACCACCATGTCGGTGCCCGGCCCGAACAATGCCATGGCGCCCCTGATGTCCTCAGGGCGGCGGAACGGCGAAGTGGGCTGCAGCAACACGATGGCATCATAATGGATTCCCTGCTGCTCGTAATGGTCCAGGGCATGAAGCAACACCTCGTAGGTGCCGCATGTGTCGGTGGCCAGACGGGCCGGCCGCACGAAAGGCACGTGAAGCCCGTAGTCCTCTACGGTGCGGATTATTTCCGGGTCATCGGTTGTGACGCATATATCGGCGTCAGGCGCTACTGAGCGCGCCTGGTCTATGGCGTGGCATATCAGCGGCTTGCCGCCCAACGGACGGATATTCTTGTGCGGAATTCCCTTGCTGCCGCCGCGTGCCGGTATGATTACGAGTGTCTTCATAGATAACGGGCTTTGATTTCAGCTATGACTCGCTGTGCGCTGTGACCGTCGCCGAAATAAGGATCGGAGGGATAATGAGTGTCGGGAATCAGTGCCAATGCCTCGGCTATATCTTCCTTTGATATGCCACGGGGTGTGATGACGTTGGCGCACAGATGGCGCCCTTTCTGGCGGTCGCCGATGTTTACGGTCGGCACGCCGACAAACGGAGTCTCAAGGATTCCGCTGGAGGTGTTGCCCACCAAGGCGTAAGCCTGGCGCATCATCGACAGGTACCGGCGGTGTCCCAGCGAGTGGATGAAGCGGAACATGGGATTGGCGTCACGCACCTTGCGGTAGTAATCGTTCAGTTCCGCGCCGCCGGCGTCTGCGTTGGCGGCTGTAATCACCACCTCGGTGTCGGTCAGTTCGGCCATGGCTTCGATTGCATTGCGGGCAATGGTCATGCTTGTTTCCATCGTGGCCTTGGTCTCGGGATGGATGGTGCATAGAATCCAGCGGCGGTCAGGGTCAAGCCCTAAATCCGCGGCCAGTTCTGCTCGCGACATAGGGGCGGTGCGTACGAAAGTCTCTAATCCCGGTTCGCCTACATTCACCACAGGCTTGCGCCCCTCGGTAATGGTTCTGACACGTTCTGCCGACGGTTCGGTGCAGGGCAGGTGCAGGTCGGCCATCATGGTGACGGCGTCGCGTATCTGGTTGTCGATGGCGCCCTCGGTTATGTCGCCGCCGGAGATATGCGCTATCGGTATGTTGAGTATCAGAGCCACGCTGCATACGGCCAGCAGCTCATAACGGTCGCCCAACACCAACAGCACGTCCGGGCGCAGTTCGGACAGCGCGTCGGCCAGGGATATGGCGCACATTCCCGTCGACTTGGCAATGCCGGTGTCGGAGGCTGTCGACAGCAGGAATTCCACCCTCCTGTCAATGTGATGCCCGTCGGCCTCGATCTGGCGCACCGTCATGCCCTGGTCGGGCGACAGGTGACCCCCTCCGGCTATCAGCTGCAGCTCGATGTCCGGGTCACGCTCCATGTCGGTGATGATCCAGTGCAGCAGACCGTATTCCGAGCGCGCGCCGGTGAATATACATACTTTCAGTTTGCGGGCCATGGTCAGAGGGTGATGAGTTCGTCGGTGTTGAAATCGCGCGAAGCCTTCTGTCCGATTACCTGGTACCAGCGCATGGGCGATATGCCGGTGCCGGGCCGTTTTACGGTCACGTTACGTATCGTGAACGTTTCTCCGGCACGGATAGGCTTGCGCGCCACGATGCTTTTCCGCGCCACTTTGAGGTTGGAACTCTCGCTGGGCGTCACATGCTTCTCGGCCGAACCCACGGCCTTCTCCACTATACGGATGGCCTCGGTCATGGCCTTGAATTCCCCTGGGTCGGCCGACGCGCGATGGTCGGGACCCGAGGCGGTCTTATCGTAAGTGAAATGCTTCTCTATTATCTTGGCGCCACGGGCCACGGCTGATATGGGCACGGCAATGCCCTCGGTGTGGTCGCTGAATCCCACGCCTCCGCATCCCAATGTGGCCAACTGCTCCATGGCGCTGAGGTTCACGTCCTCGGCCGGTGTCGGATACTGGGTGTTGCAGTGCAGCAGATAGATTGCCTCTCGCTCCACGCCGTTGTCGGTCAGTACCTTGACGGCCTGGCGCACCTCGTCGATGTCGCACATACCCGTGGACATGATTACCGGACCGCCGTACAGCGCGATACGTTCCAGCATCGGCAGGTTCGTGACCTCGCCCGACGGGATTTTCCAGTAATCCATATCGAGACCCGCCAAGAAGTCTACGCTTTCGATATCGAATGGCGACGAGAGGAATCCGATACCCGCATTGCGGCATTCACGCGCCAGAACTTTGAAATCCTCGGGCTTGAGTTCAAGGCGCCGCAGCATCTGAAGCTGGCTCTCGTCGCCGCCGCAGTTTCGCTCCTGGTATTCGGCGCGGCTTGCATCGGCACACACCAAGTTCTCGGCCTTGAATGTCTGGAACTTGGCATAGTCGGCGCCGGCCTCTTTGGCAAGGTGCACCATAGAGACGGCCCGTTGCAGGTCGCCTCCGTGATTGACGCCTATTTCGGCTATTATGATGGTGTGATTTGGTTTCAGCATGGCACGTATCTTGCTGGATTTCCGGCATAAAGGCCGGGTTTGGTTATGTTCCTTATTACGACTGATCCCATGGCCACGGATGCTCCCGCACAGATGGATACGTCGTTGCGAATCACGGCACCGGCTCCGATAAACGCATTGTCGCCTACTGTGACTTCACCGCAAAGAATTGCTCCCGGAGCGACAAATACATTGTCGCCGAGTCTGCAGTCATGCTCCACGATGGCGCCGGTATTGATGACGCAGTGTCGCCCCACGGTGGCACGGTTCACGATTGCTCCGTTCATTACGGCCGAGCCTTCGCCCACGTGCGAATGACGTGACACCACAGCATGGCCGGCAATGACAGTCACCGCAGGAAACGAAGCGAACCTGTCTATGACCTTGCGCCTGATGTCGAGATGGCATCCATGGTCTATGCCCACGGTTATATGCACCGCCGCATTGGAATCTATGTCGCCTGACAGCAGTTGCCCGTCGGTGCCGAGATACGGTACGCCTGGAGGCTCGGACGATTCCTCGGGGGCCACATAGCCTCCGAACATCGTGTCGCCGGCCGCCTCTATTACAGAGCGGGCGTGGCCGCCTCCTCCAACCAGTACGTACATCGCGGTCTACATTTTATCGTCCAGGTTCTTGCCTAATTCCTCGTGATGGAAATTGGGAAGATATGCGGCCAATACCTTGACTATGTCGGCCTTTGAATACGAGCCGGTGGAGAAAAGACTCTCCAGGTCGTCAATCAGGCCGTCTACCGCCTGACGCGATTGGTTGTCGGTCTCGGTAATCACTCCCAATGACTTGAAGCGGGCCAAGTCTGTGGTCTCGCCGCTGACGGTGAATTGTTCGCAATCCTTCTCGCCGGTGGTGTCGCTGTTGAAATACACCACAGGATAAACAGGACCGGGCAGATGTGCCGCCGCGAATGCCTTGGCCTCGTCGTCGTTGGCGCATTCATGTTTGCCGAAGCCCGATTCCTTAAGGAAAGCATCGCATATCTCGGAGAATGTCTTCAGCTTCTCCTTGCCGAGTTTCGGGAAGAACACCTCGCCGTTATTGCCAAGGATGCACGCCAGCATACATATCTGGCCGCTTTCCTCCATGGATACGAAATATCGCTTCACGTCCTTTGGCGCCACCAGAGGCTGGTTCTTGGCCATGCGGTCGAGGAAGCTGGCCGGCAGCGAGCCGTTGGAGAATGCCACGTTGGCGAATCGTGCCGTAGTGACCTTGAACTTCGGGCGGTATGCCATGATCAGGTCCTCCATCACGCGCTTGGACGCTCCCATGATGTTCACGGGATTGGCGGCCTTGTCGGTGGAGACGCAGAAGAAATGCCGGGGCGCATACTGTTCAAGCAAGTCCAGGAATCCACGGGCCTTGATTACGTTGTTTTCCAGCAAGGCGCGAACGGAGAAGCGGTCCTTTTCGCTGCGCACATGCTTGTGGGCCGAGAAATTGGCCACGATGTCGAAGCCGTCGTGCTCGCGGAATATCTCGGCCATGACCGGACTCGCGAAGTCCAGCGTATATGTCAGGAATACGGGTGGCACCGTAATGCCGGAATCGGAGCGAAGGTCGCGGGTAAGCTCGGCCAGGCCGTTTTCGTTGAGGTCCACCACCACCAGTTCTGAGGGATGGAACTTCAGCACCTCCTTGATGAACGAGGAACCGATCGAGCCGGCACCGCCTACCACCAATACGGATTTACCTTTTATCTCATGTTCCAGTTCATCGTGCCGGGCGAGTATATCGGGGGCGAACAGCGACTGGTCGCGTTCTATGACATGTTCCTTTACGAATGCAGGTATATTCATGGTCTAAAGAAAGTTACTGCATATAATATCAGTCCGGCACACAGGGTGATGCCGATCCACATCTTGCTTTTGCGCACGTAGTCGGCCATGGTGGCGCGCAGATGCTCGCGTTCCTGGTCGGAGTACAGGTGGTTGGACGACTTAGATACGCTTCTGTTTGATTCTTCCCATGCCTTGCGGGCGTTGAAAGCGCAATATATGGCCATGATGCCGGTAGGGAAGAAGCATAAAACGGTGACAACGGTAGCGAAGAACAGCAGGCCGGACGGCGGCGGGACGGAAGGATCATGGTCCGCCGGGTCGTGGTCCGCCTTTTCAGGGGCAGGCGCGCCGCTTTTCTGGAAATAATACCGGAATTTTGGCGGCACGGCATCGTATGTATCGGTCTGTTCCGGAGCATTTCCTGATGGATTGTCCGTTGCAGCCGGCAGCGAGGCTTTGGGCGAAGGGTGACGCAGTTCCGCCAGACGCCGGCGGAAGAAGCGGCACACGTCGCCGTTCTCGTCGGCACGCTCCCAGTCGGGCATCCCCTTGCACCATATATAGGTGTCGGGACGGATGCCTAAGTCCGCCAGTTCCTCAAGAGTCATCGGGCCTACCTGACGGTCGCCCAACATAGCATAATAAGCCGTAGCCATCTATATTACATTGCGTCCAGAGCCTCGATGACACCCATGAACCCGGCTACTCCGGTTCCAATCAGGCTGATGAGCACCAGTACGCCAAGACCTGCGAACACAAATGAGATAATGGTCATTACCTTGGCGTTGGAATTGGCGGCGTCGGCCTCCATATTGTTGCCCATCTGGTACAGGTTATTGGCCTTGCTGGCCTGGACTATGCCTATGATGCTGAATATGATGCCGATGCAGCTGAATAGGCAGTTCAGCACCGTGGACACGATGGCCCACGGCAGCCAGTTGGTGTGCGGACGCACGTTGCCGCCCATGTTCTGCTGATACGGGTTGCCGTACTGCTGCTGGCCGTAGTACTGCTGCTGACCGTAATAAGGCTGCTGGCCGTAACCCTGCTGCGCCCCGTAGTTGGGCTGCTGGCCGTATTGCGGTTGCTGCGGGCCATACTGCTGCCCGGGCTGAGCCTGTTGCTGAGGTTGTTGCTCGGAGTTGGAGAAAATAGTTTCCTGCTCCTCGGCGAACAGAGCGGTCAGCTCGGGCATGGACGAGGCCTGCGCCCAGCCGTCCATGCCTTCGCGCCATACGTATGTGTCGGGGGTCATGCCCTGCATCCGTAGCACTTCGCGCGGATAGGGACCCTTCTGCTGTCCATCGACGATGATGAAATATTGTTCATTCATAGCTTAAGAAGTTATGGTGTCATTGGTTTTTGCCGCAGCAGTTCTTGTACTTCTTGCCCGAACCGCAGGGACAGGGATCGTTACGACCCACCTTTGTCTGCGCCTTTGCGGGCTGGGGCTTCTTGGGTCCCGACGAGTATGTGGCGTTTTTGGCGGCCTCGCGCTGGGCGTTCTCGCCCTCGTATGTCTCGCGTGTGGTGCTGTAACCGGCGTAGGGGTTATAGCTGCGGGCGCGCTGGGTAGCCACCTCGGCGGCACGTGCGGCTTCCTGAGCTTCGCGGGCCTTCTTGGCCTCCTCGTAGTCGGGAGCGGCAAGACGTCCGCGCATCAGGGTGCCTACCACCTTGGCGTTCATGTCCCAAAGCATCTTCTTCCACAGCTCGAATGCCTCGATCTTATAGATCACCAGCGGGTCTTTCTGCTCGTAAGCGGCGTTCTGCACGGAGTGACGCAGTTCGTCCATCTCGCGCAGCTGTTCCTGCCATGCGTGGTCGATGCTGCTCAGCAGCACGGCCTTCTCCCATGCCTTGGTCAGAGGCTTGCACTCATTATCATAGCAGTTCTGCAGGTCTTCGTACACGTTGAACATCCTGCGGCCGTCGGTCACGGGCACTCCTACGGGACCCGAGGCGCCGTTCACCTCCACGAAGTCCTTGATGTAAGGCATCGCGGCGTGGGCAATCTGTTCCTTGCGGCGAGCCAGCAGTTCCATTGCCGAGTCCGAAAGACGGTCGGTCATCTCCTCGGTGCTCATGCGGCTGAAGTCGTACTCCGAGAAGGGCACCTCCATCGAAAGCGTCTTATATACCTCCTGGCTGAAGTCCTCGTAGCTGGAGTAAGAGCCGCCGGCGATGTCGCCTGCCAGCTCGTAGACGATGTTGGCTATATCCATGCCGATGCGCTCGCCGCGCAGGGCGTTCTGGCGCTTGCCGTACACGCCGTTGCGCTGGGCGTTCATCACGTCGTCGTATTCCACCAGGCGCTTACGGATGCCGAAGTTGTTGTTCTCCACTTTCTTCTGAGCGGTCTCGATGCTCTTGGTGACCATTCGGTCCTCAATCATCTCGCCCTCCTTGAAGCCGAGACGGTCCAGCATCTTCACCACGCGTTCGGAGGCGAACAGACGCATCACGGTGTCCTCGAACGACACGAAGAACACCGAGCTGCCCGGGTCGCCCTGACGTCCGGCACGACCACGCAGCTGTCGGTCGACACGACGCGACTCGTGGCGCTCCGTACCGATGATGGCCAGACCTCCGGCCTCGCGTACCTCGGGGCTAAGCTTGATATCCGTACCACGGCCGGCCATGTTGGTGGCGATGGTGACGGTGCCTTTCTGACCGGCCTGGGCCACGACGTTGGCCTCCTGCTGGTGCAGCTTGGCGTTCAGCACCTGATGAGGGATGTGACGCAGCTTCAGCATCTTGGACAGCAGCTCGGAAATCTCGACCGATGTGGTGCCGACCAGCACCGGACGCCCCTGGCTCACCATGTCCTCTACCTCCTGGATGATGGCCGCGTATTTCTCCTTCTTGGTGCGGTACACGCGGTCGTTCATGTCGTTGCGGATCACGGGACGGTTGGTCGGGATTTCGATTACTTCCAGCTTATAGATGTCGTAGAACTCGCCCGCCTCGGTCATGGCCGTACCGGTCATGCCCGCCAATTTGCGGTACATACGGAAATAGTTCTGCAGCGTGATGGTGGCGTAGGTCTGCGTGGCGGCCTCAACCTTGACGCCCTCCTTGGCCTCGATGGCCTGGTGCAGTCCGTCGGAGTAGCGGCGACCCTCCATGATACGGCCCGTCTGCTCGTCCACAATCTTGATCTTGTTGTCGTCAATCACATATTCCACATCCTTGTCGAACAGGGTGTAGGCTTTCAGCAGCTGGTTGACGGTATGTACGCGCTCCGACTTGATGGAGTAGTTCTGCAGCAGCGAGTCTTTCTTCTCCTGCTTCTGTTCGGGAGTCAGGTCCTCGTTCTCCACCTCGCTGAGCTGGGCGGCGATGTCGGGCAGGATGAAGAAATCAGGGTCGGTGGTGGTGCCGGTCAGGATGTCGATACCCTTGTCGGTCAGTTCGATGCTGTGGTTTTTCTCGTCGATCACGAAGTACAGGGGCTCTACGGCCTTGGGCATCTCGCGGTTGTTGTCGGCCATGTACTTGGCCTCCACCTTCAGCATCAGGTTCTTGATGCCGTCCTCGCTCAGATAGCGGATCAGCGGGCCGTGCTTAGGCAGAGCCTTGTAGACGCGGAACAGCGCCAGACCACCCTCCTCGGTCTCGCCCTTGGAGATCTTGTCCTTGGCTTCGAGAAGAAGCTGCTGGGCCAGCTTGCGCTGTGCGTTCACTATCTTTTCAACATTGGGCTTGAACTCGTTGAACATCTGGTCGTCGCCCTTGGGGATAGGGCCGGATATGATCAGAGGCGTACGGGCATCGTCTATAAGCACGGAGTCCACCTCGTCGACGATGGCGTAGTAATGCTGTTCGCGCTGCACCAGGTCCTCCACACGGGTGGCCATGTTGTCGCGCAGGTAGTCGAAACCGAACTCATTGTTGGTTCCGAACGTGATGTCGGAGTTATATACGTCGCGGCGCTCCTGGCTGTTGGGCTCGGTCTTGTCGATGCAACCCACGGTCAGGCCGTGGAACTGATAGAGCGGGCCCATCCATTCGGAGTCACGCTTGGCCAGATAGTCGTTGACCGTCACCACGTGCACTCCCTCGCCGGTAAGGGCGTTCAGGAACACGGGCAGCGTAGCCACAAGGGTCTTGCCCTCGCCGGTGGCCATCTCCGCGATGTTGTTCGACACCTTGTTGCCGTTCATCATGCCGTGCAGCACCATGCCGCCTATCAGCTGTACGTCGTAGTGCACCATGTCCCATTTCATCAGGTTGCCGCCGGCCACCCACTGGTTGCGGTATATGGCCTTGTCGCCCTCGATTGTCACGAAGTCCTTGCCCTGGGTCGCCAGTTTACGGTCGGCCTCCGTGGCTGTCACCTCGATGGTCTCGTTCTCGGCGAAACGGCGTGCCGTCTCCTTGACCACGGCGAATACCTCGGGGAGCGCTTCGTCCAGGTCCTTGGCGTAGTTGGCGAACATGTCCTCGCTGGTCTGGTCTATCTCCTTCCACAGCGGCTCGCGCTTGTCGTAGTCCAAAGTCTCGATCTGGGCACGAAGCTCGTCGATGTGGTCCTTGTAAGACTGGGCATTGCCGTGGATGCGGCCCTTCACGGTCTCGATGCGGCCGCGAAGCTCGTCGTGGCTCAGCGACTGGAGCTCGTTGTAGATAGGTTTGATTTCCTTATTGAGGCGGTTCCACAACGGACGCACGGCGCGCTCCGACTGGTTGCCGAAAAGTTTCTTTAATATACTCATGGTTGTGTCTTTATTCTGATGTTAAATTGAAAATACGTTTTTTGTGATTCTTGTCGAATCGGAATTGATGTGCCGGGATTGTGAATCGGGCCATCATGCGTTATTTTTGCAGCGGTATGGACCGTGCGCGGGTGCCGTTTGGCGAGCGTATTCTCAATATGTCGGTCAGGGTGGGGGCCAGAGCGGCCGCTTCCACGGGAGTGTCTATTTTCTGGGCGGGGATACCGGGCGTCATGATGAACGCCGGGGTCATCACGGGCATCTGGCGCACCGGTTTCTGGTGCGAGGCCACGGGAGCGTCCTCGTCCACCACGCTCCATCCGGGAGCCAGGCGGATTATGACGTCGCCGCCGTGTTTGGGGTCGTAGCCGAGGTTCAGCGCGTCGGTCTCAGGCGACGAGGGGGACAGAATCTCGCGGCGTGTGAATGTCTGCTCCACGCCGCTCATCTGGGCCAGGAACTGACGCGCCTCGTCGGCTATGGCGACGGGGTCGAGGTTGCGCGCCTCTATGCTCTTGGAATCAAGGTAGACGTTGCCGTTGCGTATCGATGCGATATAGTCGCCGATGCCGTGGCGTGCAACGAGGTATGAATTGAGCAGCGAGCGTGCGCGGCGCACGGAGAATTCGCCGCCGGGAATGCGGAACCGTTTGTCCTCGGTGGCTGTGGCGTCGTAGTATCCGGTGGATGTGAGCCATATCAGGGCGTTCTCCTTGCCGCAGTATTTGTCCACGGCCTCTATGAGCCGGCCTATCTGGGCGTCGAGCCGGATACAGGCGTCGGTGCTTTCCACCGTGCCGGTGCCGAGCGAATACTTGTAGGGAGCCACCGTATACGCCACGTTGATCATGCCCTGTGCGGCAGGGTCGGCCGGCATCTGGCTGATCAGTTCAACGGCCATGTCGGTCACGGCGCGGTTGCCTGCGGGCGAGAGTCCGAACTTGCGGTAGGCGTCACGGTCGCGCGAGGAGAATTTATAATCGAAAGCGGGTCCCTTGGCCAGGTTGGTGCAGAGTCGCGCCGTGGCAGGCAGGGGACGCCATTTTACCGTGTCTATCTGGTGAGCCGGAGCGGTGCGGGAGTTGACCCGTTTCGTGGCGTTGTTCAGAAGGCCGTAGTACGACGAAGTGGCCCAGAGTCCGGAAGTGTTGTTGAGCCACACGGCGTTGGTGGCCGCATGGCCGGCCAGTATCACGGCCTGTTGCGGGTCGGCCGCCACGGAGTATATCACGGCCTTGCCGTCGGAGGCTATTGCCAGTTCGTCTGCTATGGTGGATAGGCGCAGACCTTCGGGCGTGAACGAATCGTTGGATATGGAACCGTTCGACATGGGCCGGGCCAACGGGGGGCGCATGGTCTGCGATTCGGGGTCGAACACCAACGCCGTCGGCACACCTGTATATGCAGGCCATGAGCCTGTCATGACGGCTGCGGTGCCGCTGGACGCGTCAAGGCCCGGTGTCTTGAAATCGACGTCGCGCAGGTACGCTCCGTCGCGCATCAGCACCTTGAACCCCTTCTCGCCGAAAAGGCTCTGCAGCTGGTCTATCTGGTCGGTGCGCAGCTGGTCCACCACTATTCCCACCACCAGTCGCGGCGTCGCGCCGCTGACCTCGAGGGAAACAGTTCCCGCCAATGCTGCCAGACCCAACAGTCCGGTTGTCGCTAACCTGTACATCTTTTTATATCGATTGCCGAAGTGTGAATCAGCGTTTCCGTTTCGCCGGTTGCCGCTTCGGCTTGGTTGTCTTATTATGTATCTTACTATTAATATTATAACTCTGTTTATAGTCTAATATTGCGTAGACTATGGAGAGAGCGAGTGTGGCGCCCATCAGCGGGAAGAAGGCCGGGTTGGCCGACTGCAGCTGGAAGGGCCAGATTATAAGCAGGATTCCGAGCACCACGATGTTGTACCATGCCATGATGTCGACGGGCCAGTGGGTCCGGGGCCACCATACGCACACAGCCACAATAAGCTGCAACGGGTTGAGCCAGAGCAACAGCATGTTGGGGCTCGTTGCTTCGTGGTCCGATGCGAACACTAAGAAAGCTATGATGCACCCTCCCAGTCCGATCAACGCGAACCACAGGCAGTACAGCCAGCGCAGAATCCTTCGTTTCCATGCCATGAACACTGAGAACGCCGCCATAAGTATGAAACAAATAGCGCTCCAAAAATTCGGAGTCAGATACCAGGGCGTCGCAGGCATGGTGGCGTGTCCGCTGTCAGGCGTGAGCTGACGTGTGTCGCTAACCAGCCGGCGCCCGTCGCTGAGCGTGGCCTTGGCGTAACGGTCGGACATGACAGTGGGCGCAAACATTTCCTCGTTGGCCCTCAATTCACGGTCCAGGCCGGAGCCGAGCGCCAGGTCGATGCCGAACTGATACCAGGGATAGTCGCGGTGGAATGCCCGCATCTCACGGCGGAACGTGCCGTAGGCTATCGTGTCGGGGAATATCAGCCGCGCGTCGGTGGCCTGTGCCAGGCGGTCGGTGATGCGGGTGGCGCAGTTGTCCTTCACGTAGTTATACCGGTACGTGCGGTTCTGAGGCAATGCCTCGGTCTGAAGCAGCGAGCGCAGTTTCCATGCCTCGTCCTGCGTCAGGTTCAGGTCCTGTTCCAGCACCTTGCGGCCCTCCGACAGATATTCCGGCATGAACCACATCGTGGGGTAGCCGACAAGCATATAGTCGGTCTCGCCCTTCACGAAACGGTACACGAAATTCGGCTCGTCGAAGTCGAACACGCCGTAATTCCATACCGAATCCACCTCGGCGCCGCGTATGCGTATGGCGCTGTGTCCGCACAGCTGGTACACCTCCGGGCCGGGCCATGCCGTGAGCAGACTTACAACGATGGAATCCCGTTTCTGCGTCGCCACCGAGGGAAACGCAAGAAACAGGATTGCCAGTGTCGTCAATATGTATCTGATCGATATTCGCAACTGTCTGATCAATATTCGCAATTGTTCGGGAATCTCGGGAAAGGAATCACGTCGCGAATGTTCTGCATACCGGTCACGAACAGCACGAGGCGTTCGAAGCCGAGACCGAATCCGGAGTGGGGCACCGAACCGTAACGGCGCGTGTCAAGATACCAGTCCATGCCGGTGAGACCCAGCTCCTCGATGCGGGCGTTGAGCTTGTCGAAGCTCTCCTCGCGCTGCGAGCCGCCGATGATCTCGCCGATCTTCGGGAACAGCACGTCCATGGCGCGCACGGTCTTGCCGTCGTCGTTCAGCTTCATGTAGAAGGCCTTTATTTCCTTCGGATAGTCGGTCAGGATTACGGGACGCTTGAAGTGCTCCTCCACTAAGTAACGCTCATGCTCCGAAGCAAGGTCCACGCCCCAGTAAACGGGGAACTCGAACTTCTTGCCGCTCTCCTCCAGAATCTTGATTCCTTCGGTGTAGGGGAGACGCACGAAGTCGTTCTTCACCACGAAGTGCAGGCGGTCAATCAGTTCCTTGTCGAAGTGCTCGTTCAGGAAGGCGATGTCGTCGGCGCAGTGCTCCAGGGCGTAGTTGATGCAGTATTTGATGAACTCCTCGGCGAGATCCATGTTGTCCTCTATCTCGTAGAATGCCATCTCGGGCTCGATCATCCAGAACTCGGAGAGGTGGCGGGGCGTATTGGAGTTTTCGGCGCGGAACGTCGGGCCGAAGGTGTAGATGCAGCCCAACGCCGTGGCGCCGAGTTCACCTTCCAGCTGGCCGGATACCGTCAGCGACGCCATCTTGCCGAAGAAGTCCTGCGAATAGTCCACCTGACCATCCTCTGTCTTGGGCAGGTCGTTCAGCGGCAGGGTCGTAACCTGGAACTGGGCGCCGGCACCCTCGCAGTCGGAGGCCGTGATCAGCGGAGTGTGGAAGTAGTAAAATCCCTTGTCGTTGAAGAACTGATGCACGGCGAAAGCCAGCGCGTGGCGTATGCGCAGCACTGCGCCGAACGTGTTGGTGCGCGGACGCAGATGCGCCTTCTCGCGCAGGAACTCCAGCGTGTGTCCTTTCTTCTGCAGGGGATATGTGGCGGGGTCGGCGGTGCCGTACAACTCGAACTCGTCGGCCTGTACCTCGACGCTCTGGCCCTTGCCGGCACTGGGTGTCAGCACACCCTGCACGTGGATGGAGCTGCCCGTGGTGATGGCCTTCAGGTCGTCCTCCGGAGTCTTCGACAGGTCGAACACTATCTGCAGGTTGTTGATGGTGCTGCCGTCGTTCAGGGCCACGAACTGTACGTTCTTGTTGCCGCGGCGGGTGCGCACCCAGCCCTTTACGTCTACTTTCTTGCCCTCGTGTTCGGAGGCGTGGGCAAGCAGTTCCTTTATTGTTGTTCTGCGAATCTTTTCCATTGCAAGTTATTAGGAGTACTCTTATTCAAAAGCACCCTGACGCAGGATGTTGACTTCTTCCTGGGTCAGGAAGCGCCAGCGTCCGCGAGGCAGGTTTTTCTTTGTGAGACCGGCGAAGTACACGCGGTCGAGTTTGGTGACGCGGTAACCGAGGTGCTCGAATATGCGGCGCACTATGCGGTTGCGGCCCGAGTGGATCTCGATTCCGGCCTGGTTGCGGTCGTCGCTTACGTAGCTGATGGCGTCGGCGTGAATCTCGCCGTCCTCAAGCTCGATACCGTCGGCTATGCGCTGCATGTCCTCCTCCGAGATGTCGCGGTCGGTCCATACGTGATATATCTTCTTCTTGACGAACTTGGGATGCGTAAGCTTGGATGCGAGGTCGCCGTCGTTGGTGAGCAGCAGCACGCCGGTGGTGTTGCGGTCCAGACGGCCCACGGGATAGATGCGCTCGGCGCAGGCGTTACGCACCAGGTCAAGCACCGTGGTGCGGCCGTTGGGATCGTCGCTCGTGGTGACGCAGTCCTTGGGTTTGTTCAGAAGTATGTAGCATTTGCGCTCGGGCGTAACGACCTTGTCGTCGTATTCCACCACGTCGTTGCGCTTGATCTTGGTGCCGAGTTCGGTCACGACCTGGCCGTTCACCTTGACCTTGCCTGCGGTGATGTATTCGTCGGCCTCGCGGCGCGAGCACAGGCCCGCGTTGGCCATATATTTGTTCAGACGGATCTCCGAGTTCGGATCGATGTCCTCCAGCACGTAGTCTATCTGCTTGGGACGCGGTGTGAACTGGCGTTTCTGGTATCCGCCCTGATTATTTCTCTGGAATCCGCCCTGACGGTTCTGGAATCCGCCCTGGTTGCGCTGGTAACCGCCCTGACGGTTCTGATAGCCGCCCTGGTTGTTGCGCTGCTGGAAGCCACCCTGGTTATTGCGCTGCTGGTAACCGCCCTGGTTGTTGCGCTGCTGATAGCCGTTCTGGCCGTTGCGCTGCTGGAAGCCGCCCTGGTTGTTGCGCTGCTGGAAGCCGTTCTGGCCGTTGCGCTGCTGATAGTTGCCCTGGTTGTTACGCTGCTGGTAGCCGCCCTGGTTGTTGCGCTGCTGGTAGCCGTTCTGACCGTTGCGCTGCTGATAGTTACCCTGGCTGTTACGCTGCTGGTAACCGCCCTGGTTGTTGCGCTGCTGATAGCCGTTCTGCTGACGGTTCTGGTAACCGCCCTGCTGATAGCTGCTCTGCTGGGGACGCTGCTGATAACCGTAGGGACGTTGCTGATAGGGGCGGGCAGGACGTTCGCCTGTCTGGCCTTCGGTTGCGCCTGTGGCACTGTGAGTGTCGTGTGACGGGTAATTTACTTTTTCATAGTGCGGACCGTCATTGTTCTGGGCGTAATCATTAGCAATGCTTGCTCCGGTCTCTCCGATGCGAGGCCGCTTAGGTTTTTTCGTTTCTTCCATAATCAGTTTTTCGTAGGGGGTCTCCAGACATCGCTGCCAGATCGGCCCCGGTTGTTTTTTGGTTTGTTGGATAAGGTTTATTTATTATTTGAGCTCAAATATGTGGCTTTTTCTCTGTGGGTATAACAGATTTATATGCAAATCCGTTGCAAAGGTATGATATTTTATTGAATCTTGCAAATAAGTGATTGATGTAAATCCGCTTTGAGAAGAATATTCTTTCAAATTTACGGGCACTCCGAACTTTGCAGCGGAATCACTCCGAACTTTGCAGCGAGTTTACTCCGAACTTTGCAGATTATTGAGGTGTTGGAGTTGTCTCGATCCGGTATCAGGTGCAGGATAATTATACCCGTTATGCTTGAGCGGTCCGGGGCATTCACTCGAATTCCACAATCCATTCGGAGATGGAGCGGATAGTGTCGTCGAAGTTCACACCGACCTTTACGATCTTGCGTCCGTCGGCTTGGAACGGCAGCAGGTAGTCGCGGTCGTTGATCTGGTCCATGGCGGCCTGCGCGCTTTTGTTTATCTTGAACTCGAACAGATAGAGATAGTCGGGAGTCTTGACCAATAAATCGATCCGGCCGGCCGCGGTCCGCATCTCGGCGTGGGTGTAGAATCCCATCAGCTTCATTGCCAGGTATATCACGTTGCGGTAATGCAGTTCGAGATTGCCCAAGTCGATCTGGTCGTACTGATAGCCGCTGAACAGTGCCTGCAGCCGCGTCATGAAGTCGTCGACGCGGCCTTCTTCCACGTCAAGTACAAACTCGCTGACGTCGAATTCACTGTGATTCGATCGACTTTGAGTGTATATCTTCATCAGCATGTCGAGAAATCCCTGCTCCACTTCTTCGTTGGGATAATCGAGCTGCACTGTGCCGAAACGACGGTTATAGCTGCGGATAGTCAGATACCCGCTCTGATACATCAGCGGGATGGCGTTGCTCAGGTCGAACGAGGCATCCATCAGATTGTCGAGCTTGATTTTCGTGTGTTCAAGATCCCGCAAGTCTATCTGCATACGGCGTATCATCTCAACGAGGAAAGAGGGGGTGCCGGTGGAGAACCAGTATGCCCCGATATAACCGCTTGACAGCGCGCTCAGCAGGCTGAAGGGATTGTACATGTCGGGCGACGTCGGCGAGAAATGATAGCCGTCGTAGTTCTTCTTAAGCTGCGCGTACGCCTCGTCGACCGACATTTCGTTTCTGACGGCCAGCTGGCGGACGCCTGCATCGAAATTGTCGCGGATTTCCTCAATGGTCATGCCGCATATCGCGCTGTATTCCTCGGAAAGTGAAATGTCCTGAAGATTGTTGAGGTCGCTGAAAATGCTCAGCTTTCCGAACCGGGACACTCCTGTAAGCATCGCGAACTCTATGTATTGGTCGCAGTTCTTGAGATTGCCGTAAAATGCCTTGAGTTGTGATCGATAGATGTCCTGCAGTTCCTTATTCCCTGCGGTATCAAGAAGCGGCTTGTCGTACTCGTCGATAAGTATCACCACCTTTTGTCCGGTGACTGCGTAAGCCTGTTTTATGAAATACCTGAACCGTTCCGAATGGGATGCACCCCGAAGTTCGGTACCGTAAAGTTTTTCCCATTCATTGAAGTCATAACCGAATTTCTCCAACAGGCTGTCCGGTCTGATGTATTCATGTGCGTTGAAGGCGATATGCAGCACAGGGTGCGACTGCCAGTCGTGGTCGCCGCGGCTTATGGCCAGACCTTCGAACAGATCGCGTCGTCCCTGATAGTACGCTTCGATGGTAGACAACAGCAAAGACTTGCCGAACCGGCGGGGACGGCTCAGAAAAAAACAATTGCCTTTTGTGATGAGTTTTTCTATATACTCGGTTTTGTCAACATACGTGTATCCGCTCTCGCGAAGTTTCGCGAAGCTCTGGACTCCGATGGGATATTTCTCTGTCACTGCCATAACCATAACAATTATTTTCTTCGCTAAGTTACTAAAAACTCCGCGAATATCAAAACTGATAGCATTGTCTCAGTTGAGTCTGACTCAATCGGGACTACCGGCCGGATGATTGCCGAATACGCGAAGGTATTCCTGTTCGAAATTTGGAGTGAGGACCCCCTTGCCGATTGCGGCGAGTATTTCTTCACGGGTCCAGAATCTGCCTCCGTCAAGTTCGTCCGAGGGCCGGGGCGTCAGGTCGGTGACCGTGCGGTACACGTTCACATACTCCCTCTCGCGGGCGGATTCAAATATGTATGATTCAAGATACTCTGCCTCGAATCCCTGCAGACCGAGTTCCTCGCGGGCCTCGCGTCTCAGCGCATCCTCTACGTTTTCGCCGTAATCCACATGACCTCCTACGGCCGTGTCCCATTTGCCGGGCTGGATGTCCTTCCAGTCCGGCCGGCGCTGCAGATAGAGACGCCCTTCGCGGTCGAACACGTGCAGATGCACCACCGGATGAAGCAACTTCGTGCCGCCGTGGCGCTGGCCTCTCGTGGCTTTGCCTATAACCGTGCCCGATTCATCCACCACAGGAAATATCTCTTGTGAATTATCCTTATTCATTGTCAAAATCCATTTAATTCGCGAATTTACTAAAAATCCTGCGATTGGTGTAATAAATTCATTTGCTTCTGCATCATTCTTAAAATATATGTCCGTTACCTTCCTGAACATACCGTAAAGAAAAAAGTCGCCGCAACTGCGCGACGACTTTTTGTCTACATTATGCCGTATGGTCACATCGGTTTGAAGATGTGTTTGTCTATGTCGTTGGAGAACTGCCAGATGTCGTAGTCCTCAAGCACTGTGGACTTCACTTTCTTACGGTACATCGAGCCGAGAGCACCGATGAAATCCCGGAGCAGCGAGGGATTGCCGAAGAACTGGTCCGACGGCTCCCACTGGATCTTGGCGGCGTCGCCGGCCCTCAGCGTTGCTCCGGCCAGATAGTCGGCGGGAAGTCCCTTGTCATAGCGTCGCGTGAAGAATCCCGGCAGCTTCTTTACAAAACTCGGGTCGTCGGACAGGATCCATCCGTATTTCCCCGATTTCCGCTCGAGCATTCCGAGAGTGAATTCACCCTCCTCGGGCGAACCCTCGACAATCTCCACGCGATAGCATCCCGGCTCCAGCTCACCCTGGCCCGCGCCGTCGAACGCCATGGCAAACATCAGGAACGGATTGTTGATGAAGCCCCATCCGGTAGTGTCCTTCACGTCGAGCGTGTATTTGATTACGCCTCCGTCGAACCGTATGTACTTCTTGCCGTTATCTTCCATTATGCCCAGCAGGTTCATCGGAACGAAGAACACGTTGGAGTTCCAGGCCGCATGGTCGTCGCTGCCGGTCACATTTATCTCACCCTTGTTGTCGTTGGTCAGCACGGCCATCACTCCGCTTGAAGCGCCGGTATATTCGTTGCCGTCGACTTTGCCTAACTCCATGTAGGCCTTCAGGGGATATTCCAGCCAAGTCAACGGACCTGCGAATATGCCTTTGTCGATAGGCCGGATGGTGTCTTCCTTCACAAAATAGCAAGTGATCTCCATGTCGCCGTCCACCACGAACTTGTTGAACGTCGAGGTGTACGAGCCGGGCCGGTCGCATGATATTTCGGAAATCTTGTAACCGGGAGCCGATTTGCCCGTGACGCGAAGTGTGTCACCCAGGGAATATTCGCCGCTGCCGTAGACGGTGCCCCCTTCGGGCGGACTGGCTATCACGCTGACCTTATACTTTAACGCCTCGCGTCCGGGGCCGACAGGGCCGACAGGGATGGTGTCACCGCTTTGGAGAACCGGCGGTACCGGTGGAATGGGTCGAATCGGAGGTATGGGATATCCTGGCCACGGTGGACCGGGCTTTATGGGCGGGAGACTGTCTTGGGGCGGACCGGGCAATTGCTCAAACGGCCCTCTTACCTGTGGATTTTTGCTGAAAACCACCCTCATGCGACCTGACGCATCGACATATCCCGTATATTCCAGCTTCTTGTCCGGATCCGAGGGGTCATCGAATACAGTGCGAGCCTTGGCGAAGCCGTCGCCGGAAAACTGTCCCAGCCTGCCGTCACGCTCAAAACTGCGCGGCACATACATTTCGGTGTAACCCTCGTTGTTGATGGCATACCGATGGTCGACCGTATACCAGGGGAAGTTCTTGAATTCCACTTCCTCAAGGTTGATGTGGTGGTCCGGGTCGCCGAACATCCGGACGGGGTTGAATGCAGTATTGATCACATATATTTCGTTGGCATACGGTTCGAGCCTTACGAACGCATAACCGTCGTAAAATCCGGTGCCTCCGCCGCCGAAGCGTTTCAATTCCTTCCCGGTGGCGACGTCATGATAGACAGTAAGATGCGTGTTCAGGGCATCGAAGTGACGGTGTGCGAATATGCCGTTGCCTACGTTTGAAACCACGTGCATCGGTGCCAGGGAGGAATAGTTTTCCGGTATCGAGGCGTATTCGGTGCCATCCATGCCGATAAAGGCCTGTTTATGCTTGTTTTGATCAGCCGTGGGCGATACGGTGAGGGCATAGCCGCCGCAGAAATCGCGTACTTCGGTGTAAACCGGCTTTATCACTATCTTACCCTGTGCATCCAGAAATCCCCATTTTTTAGCCGTGCGGTCGAAGAATGCCCGGCGTCCTTCCTTGAGGGGACGGATATACACGCCGCCAAGCTTCCGGGTCTTTATCTGTTCCGCAATGGTGTACGTGTCGTTGAGGTGAGGCCAGATCTTCTTTCCCTTGGTGTTGATGTAGAAATAGCGGAGGTCGCCGTTGGGCGCCTTTTCTTCCACCATGGCGACGCCGTCCATTATGGGTGAAACGGATTTCCAGTCTTTGGACAGCGGCAGGGTGGTGCCGTCGGCATAGAGTATGATGGGAGCGTCCTTTTTCTTGGCCTCGCGCATCACGCAGGCTCCCGAATCGAAACGGGGATGGCCCTGCGAGCCGCTCATCTGCTCGTACTGCGGAGGAAACAGACGCTTGCCGTCGACAGTCCAGAAACTGTAATATCTGGTATATCCGCCTAAATTCGGATTGGTTTCCGACAGGTAGAAGATACCGTCGCTGATATCAGGAAGATTGTCAAAATATATATCAAAGTTCAGTACTTTGGTGTCCCAGGTGAGATAGGGAGTGAGAAGCGCCGGTTTCTTATTCTTCTTGGCAACCGCCTTGGAGGCATTGGCGGGAGTGGCGGAAGATGCCGGATTATTTGCCTGCCGGCTGCTTTGGACGCCTGATTCTGGAGCCTTTGTGTCCTTTGCCTTGTCGGAATCGGCTTTCCTATCGGAATTTTTCGTGCCTTTCGTGGCGTTCTCAACTTTCTTGATGGCTTTGTTCACTTTCTCCAGTCCTTTCGACAGGTTTTTCAGGAACTGAGCCTCTGCCGGCGGAGAGTAGCTGGCCAATGACACCGCCATCAACAGTATCGTCAGCCATGTGCAAGTCTTTTGGTTTTTCATGTCAGGTTATTTTGGAATTCTATATTTTTGCGCAAATATAGCATAAAATTATTGAATTCCAAAAAATTACCATGCCTGCTCCGAACTTTTCGGATTCTGGAGCGTGTCCCGATATTCGGAATCCATTCTGATTGCGAATCAAAAAAATATTTGATTCATGTAATAAATTCTTGTTCTTTGCGACTAATGTTGTAAAAGATTCAAAAAATGGAGCTAAGTTATACGTCATATTCCTATTGCCTGATTCCGCGGTTTCATGCAAGGCTGATCAGGATACTGCGGCGGCTGTCCGAACTGGTTTCCGGTTTTCGGAATTCGGAAGATTGCCTGATGAAAATGGTGGCAGGATGCGGTTCAGATTATTACAACAGTGGGTTAAAAGCCGACGACGAGGCATATTTCCTTGAACTGACCGAACGGTACGGTCAACTCGTCAACCGGATATGCCTCTCCTATGCGGACAGCGGCGCTGACTTCGACGACTTGCGTCAGGATGTGTGGATAAATGTCTGGAAAAGCCTTGACGGATTCAGGGAGGATTCAAGCATCGACACATGGATATATCGCATCACCCTCAATACGTGTGTGTCTTGTCTGCGCAAAAGGAAACGAAGCGTCCTCACTTCTCCGATTGACGGAATCTTCCCGGAGCCGGCTGATGACGTGGAATCCGATTCCTTGCGCGAACGGATACGCGTTTTACATGGCCTCATTTCGCGGCTGTCTCCTCTTGACAAGGCGATAATGACCATGCATCTCGACGGCCGCTCCAATACGGAAATAGCCGAAGTGACGGGACTGACCAAAGGAAACGTCGCGACACGCCTTTCGCGCGTCAAAAGCCGTCTGTCATCGGAAATAAATAGCAAATAACAAAAAATCTATACACTTATGACCACAGAAGAATTACAGAAAACCTGGCAGGAGTCCGGCCGTATAGGCTCGCCGTACAATCCGCGGATGAACTCCCGGCGTGAAACCGCGCTTGAGAAACTGGCGCGCGAGTACAGGCGATTTTCGATGGTGGCTCTCGTCATGACGATTGTAAGTTTAGGACTGTATAATTTCCCCTGGCTGGAGATGCCCTGGAAGGTGGTGATGCCGGTGCTGTTCATCAGCTTTTTTGCCACGGCGTCGACCATGGACCACTGGCTGGCCAACGGCATACGATCCATCGACTGTTCGCGCATGTCTGTACGCGAGGTGATAGACCGTTCGCTGTTCTACCGCCGTCGTCACCATCAGTTCATGATGATCCTCATTCCCTACGCCGCCATCGTGCTCGGTTGTCTGGGATGGGCCTCGCGCGCCGACATCTATATGCTGATGGGCATGGGAGCAGGCTTCCTTGTCGGCCTGGCGATCGGCATCCGCAAATACATGGACTTCATGGCCTACTACCGCGACATCGCATCGGACAAGGAATAAGACCATAATAACTAAAGTTTTCATACCTTAATTAATCGGGGAGCCGGACTGCGCAAGCCCGGCTCCCTTCCTGTTCATGATATGTAATGTAAGATAAGGTTTGGTAGGTTATCGCGGTTACTTGGAGAAATCGTACGAGAAGTCGTGGATTGCAATTAAGCCATATATCGTTGCCTTCGCAGTATGAGAGTTCGAAGAATGATTCATCTGAGAACCAGAGCAGTAGCAATAATAAGCCTGGTTGGCATCCACGCCGGTCGACGACCAATAATATCCGGAATAGACCGCAAGGTTATCCATGAATCTGAGCTGATCTATGGCCGGGATATACCATCCTGTCACGCCGTTTGTGTTCAGACCGTCCACAACAGCAAACGCCGGATATAAATCCTGCCAGCCGGGGATGACTTTGATGGCTTGAGTATTTGCTTTGCCGTCGGTCATGCTCGCCGCATCGGCTAAGCTAACATTCTCCGTTGACCATGCGGCCGACTGGTTCCCGAAGTTATGATAGATATGGCCTTCGCCATTCTCCATGCTATAGACTTTGCCTTCCACGCCGTTCTCAGAGTAGTCGTCACCGATCTTGTATTTGCTCTGCGACACATAGATCTTGGCGGATATGCCTTCTATGCTGATTGTCGCGGAACGGTTCTCGGTCGTGGCCGAAGCGCGGATCACCAGGTTGCCACCCGAAGGGGTAGCGGTACACCAGTCGGCGGAGGATGTTATCTTCCTGTCTTTGGCAACCGGGAACACAAGAGTGTAATTTGAGGCCGAACTCTGGAAATAAACTTTCTGGTCCTTGTATTCAGCGCCCTTCTGACGTATGTTGAGTTTGCCCAGTTCATATTTTGTGTTGCCCGAGTTGTAACTTATCGTTACGGTGGCTTCTCTTGGCTGTTCCGACGGATTTGCCTGAGCCTGGATTGTAATATAGTTCCAGTCGAACGAGACGTTAAGCCATTCAGCGGAATCTGCAGAATAATCTATGATGTAATTACTATAGTCAAGTCCTCCGTAGTAATATTGAATCTGCTTGGTCAGATCCTCGGTGCCACCTAATTCTATATTTGTATCAAAAATGGAGAAATTGGAGCCTGCCTGGGTTACGTTTATGCTGACCTTGGCCTGCTGATAGGTCAGTGTGATAGTTCCTTTGCGTTCTCCCATGCCGAGATAGCCTTCGCATTGTATGCGCAGGTTCCGGTTCACGGGATTCTCAAGATTGGCGCGGGTCTGTTTCCCATCGATGAACTGAACGGCGCGTGTGGGCTTGTAGCTTGCGTTCTGTATGGTGCCGCTGAGCCAGTCTGTGTCCGAGCTTACCTGGATGTCGGCAGGATCCACGTTGGTGAAGATGCCCACGTCCTGCCATTGCGTCCGGTCGCTGTATCCGAACTGAACGTCCTGTACCGATGCCTCGATGAATGAGCCGCGGCCCGGTTTGGTCACCTCGATGGTGCTGCTTTTGCCATACAGGTTAGTGATGGTGACTGTGGCTGTTTGCTCCTCGGCGTTGAACAGATCCTCGGTGGAGATGACCACAGCGTCGAACAGGAAGAACTGGTCGCGGGTCGATGCCTTCTGTACCCGGCACCAGTCCTCGGAGCTTTCTACCTTGAAGGGAATTATGGAATTGTTTTTGAACACCACCTGCTGCGACGAGGTCAGGTTAGGGTCAAGCACCACTTTGGTCATTTCCGGTTCCAGGGCCTGGTCAAGTCCCTTGAACGGTTTCTGATACTTCACCTCGGCACCGATCACGCCGCCAGCCACACTTTCGACATATTCCATCACGTAAAGGCGATAGTATGTATCGGAATATCCGTCATAAGCCACATATCCTTTGCCGGGAGTGACTGCTACCTGACCACTCCATCCTGCTGTCGGGATTGTGGAGACATTGCCCAGGCCGCGTACGGATCCTACCGAAGCGATGCCTCCATAGCCGATGTGAAAATTGTCGGCCTTGTCTATGTAGATATTGTCCAGCGAGGTGCCTCCGTTGTTGCCGTTGCGCATGGTGATCTGTACGGTGCCTTCGGGGTCGTCCACTTTCTCGTTAGGCCCTACGTGTTCGCCATTGTCGGGGTCGGCCTTTCCGCAACCGGCCAATGCAAGGGCAAGCCCGAAAAGGGTAATAGTGAATATTTTCTTCATAAACGTCCTGTTGCCCTCCGATTCCCGAGGAAAGCCTTAATGGGTTGTTATGCGAAAAGCGCGGGAATCTCTACATTCTGCCGTCCCGCTTAACGAGGCTTCTCGCATTGCCCACTGATACAGGACGGCAATGCAAGAATACCCACGCTTGCTATATGCATACATACACCCGGACTGCACCAACGTAAGGTGCTGTCCGGATGGCATTCGCATACCAAGGAGGGCGTCCGCACTGCCTGCTCCTTGACATCAGTTTAGAATTTTGCGAGAATTCCGTTAAGTCAAGAATCAAGCGTCACGTAACGCTTTATAATAATATATAATTGCAAGGGCTCTCTTTCCCTTCGCCTTGCAAAGTTAGTCTATTTCCCCGATTCTCCAAAGATAAATCAGAATTATTTCAAATTTATTTCAGCGATAACCCTTGATGAATTTTGACATTATCATTGATTCGGTTGATGCAGGGGCGGAATATGCGCAGAATGTTTCTGTGAAAATCCCCGTCGCCGTCACTGACGGCTCTGTGCTATGGCTGAGTCTGGCCCGAAGCAGTGTATAAGAAAAATTCTGTGCCGTTCTGTCAATTCTGTGCGGATGCATCAGCATCCGAATAGTTCTGTGAGTCTAATTTCTTTTAAATCCATCATATTATGGTGGGCGCAGTAAATATTTGTGCCATTTTTCACTCCGGACGTTAATCGGCTTCCTGCCGGTTACCGGCGGAGGCGAGGACACAATCTCTTTGCTGCACAATGCACATTTGCTTGCCGCGTTTCATGGAATTTAAATTTCATATACAAAAAATATTCTTTAATGGGGCGCCTTTTAATTGCGAGCGTGCAATATTAATTTGTATTAATATCATTTATGATAATTTAACATTTCGGGGGGGTAATACGGTTTTTTTAATGTAAATTTGCGTATAGAACTATTGGAACTATTACCGATTTTTTAAACGTCTCTATAGGCTGGATTTTAAAGATATAATTATAACCTAAGTACACCAAAGATTATGCGCAAAACTCTATCTTTGATGGCTCTGTTAGGAACGGGAATAGCAACATGCTTATTCGCGGCATCCCCAATGTTCGGCGACGAACCGGGGAGCAGAGTCGGCGAGAAACCACAATCCGCTGATATCCATCATCCCGACATGGTTTTCAGCAACGATGTCCGGAAAGGTAGCTATGCAGGAGACAAGCTGCAGCGGATACCTGAGAAAGCCGAAAAATCAGCGTCCGAAGGCCTCGGGCTGCGCGGCTCCACAATGTTCATGTCGTCGTGGGGCGACAACGAGAGTCACTACGGCATCTACAATATCCCGTACACGCCGGAGATGGTGTTCAGCCCGGTATTCACCTCCACGTCTGCCATAGGCTGCGGATATGAAAACGGCGACGGCCTTTACTACGGGTTTGCTCGCGTGATAGAGGGTGGACAGTATGTCTACAGAATCTACCATTATGACATGGAAACAGGCGAAATCGTCGCATCCATACCCGTGGAGCAGGACATGCAGGCCTCGGACATAGCCGTAGATCCTACCACGGGGAAAGCATACGGCTGCTGCCCCGGCGAGAACGACTCCTTCGTCTGGGCGCAGCTCGACTATGCTACCGGACGACGCACCGACATTGCCCAGCTGAGCATGATGCTGTCGGGAATCGGCGCCGACAAGAACGGCAATTTCTATGCCGTGGGAAAAACGGGCAAATTCTACAGCCTCGACAAGACCAACGGCCGGCTGACCCTTATCGGCGACACTAAGCTGAACCTCCAGTATCTCACCGGCGGCTGCTTCAACGACCGTGACAACACGTTCCTGATGTCATACTGCACCGACGCATCGGCCGGAATTGCAGAGATAGACATAACCACCGGCAACGCCGTAATCCTGAGGCAACTCGACCCCAAGGATGACATCACCTGCCTCTACATACCGCTTCCGGAGGCTGCCGACAAGGCTCCCGCCAAACCGGAGCTTTCCGTCACGTCGGCGGGCGGTTCCCTGGACGTGAGCGTCTCGCTGACAATGCCCTCGACCCTTTACGACGGCACTTCAGCCGCCGGCACCACGATGGGCTACTCCATTTACGCCGACGACGTGCTTATCAAGGAAGGCACCGCCACGGCAGGCCAGAAGGTGACCGAGACAGCGACAATGGCCGGCAACGGCATTCACCGTTTCAAAGCCGAATGCAGCAACGCCGCCGGCAAGTCGCCTAAGGCCAAGTACTCGTATTATGCAGGCTACGGTGTGCCCTCCTCCCCGAAGAACGTGAAACTCCTCTGGAGCGACGGCACGGGCACCCTGACATGGCAGCCTGTGACCACCAGCACAGACGGGGGATACATCAACCCGCAGGAGGTGACATATACCGTCTACGACAGCAACGACAACGTTGTGGCCGAGAACATCGCCGCCAACAGCTACTCGGTTTCGCTGCCGCTGAAGGACACTTACTATACCGCCTATTATAAAGTGGCTGCGTTCAACCACGGCGTAACCTCTGCCGTCGTGAATTCATACCCCTGCGGCATCGGCTCGTACGAAGCTCCCTACGCCATGAACTTCAATTCGCTGAAAGAGTTCAATTACAACACCGTCTACGACGCCAACGAAGACCCGGAGAACAGCTCCACATGGCAGTACGATTCACAGAACAAGCGTGCCATGATACGCTATCATGCCGCCGGACAGGCCGACGACTGGCTGTTCTCGCCCAACATACGGCTGGAAAGCGGCTATGCCTACGTGCTCAACGCCACTGTATTCGAACAGTCGACGCGCTATATGGAACGTATTGCCATTTATTACGGCAAGAACGCCACAGCCGATGCAATGACGACGGAACTCCTTCCCCCTAGCGAAATTTACGATAACGAAGAAACCGCACGGCACTTCCGTCTGATAATGAAGCCGGGTGAAACGGGAACCTACAACGTCGGCTTCCACGCCATCTCGGACGCCAACCAGGACCGCCTTTACATAAGCTCCTACGACATCGAGGAGAAAATACTGCTTACGGCCCCGGACACGGTCTCTGTGGCTAAAGTGACGCCCGACGCGGAGGGCTATGCCAAAGCGACGGTTTCATGCCGCCTCCCGGCAAAGACGATTGCGGGTGCAAATATTTCAGGTAAGGTCACACTCGACGTATTCCGCGGTGAAACCAAAATCAAGACCATCCAGGGCGACCCGGACGAAGCCGTATCCTTCAATGACATAACGGAAGGCTCCGGCGTTTACCGCTACACCTTCGTGCCTACCGACGCCTCCGGCAAGCAGGGCCTCAAGAGATACGTGGACGTTTTCATCGGCGCATATCCTCCCCAGCCCGTCACCGGCCGCGTGGGCTACAACGAGGGAAATAAGGTAAGATTGAACTGGGAACCCGTTACCGCCGACATCCTGGGCCATGTCCTGCCGGAGGGTAGCATGACCTACAATATCTACACCATAGTCAACGGCAACGAAACCGGTGAAAAACTGAACAGCGAGCCTATCGCCGACAATCATTTCGAGTTCGAGATCGAGGCTCCCGCCACGCAGACCACCGTGCCGTATGCCATTATGCCGGTGAACCGCGACGTGTACGGCGATTTAAGCACCTTCGCAGTGGCAGTGGGTCCCGCCTATCCGATGCCACTGGCATACGACGACGCCGCCGACGGCACGGCTTACAACCTCACTACCTCAGGCTCGGCACGCTTCCCCATCGGAAACAGTAAGAACGCCGTGAAGCCATATTCCGGAAAAGAGTATTTCGTCATCAGTTTCAACGGCGTGCAGGTCGGCGCCTCATACGTGACGGGCAAAGTGGCCATAACCGGCCAGAACCCCGCGCTGTCGTTCATGGCCTTCAGAAACACCACCGCCGACGTCAACGAGATTTCAGTATATGTATCGTGCGAGGGTGTTGAAAAAGAGGTGCAGCGCTTCTACAACACCGACCTGAAACCCGGCGAATGGAACAACCTGAAAGTCTCCCTGGCCGAATACAGCGGCAAGAACATACAGGTGCGCCTGGAAGGCTATTGTCTGTCGCGCACCGTCATGTACTCATACTTCGACGACATAAAATTCATCAATGACGCCGGCTACGACGTGAAGGCCGAAGGCATTACCGCCCCTGAGCTGGCGGACAACGGCCAGCCGTTCAATGTGGAAGTATCGGTGCACAACGACGCGGCCAAGAATACCGGCAAGTTCAATGTGGTTCTGTACCGCGACGGCGAGAAAGCCGCGGAAACCGAAGTGGGCGACCTGGCGGCTTATACCTCCAGGACAGTCAGATTCAGCCAGACCATCACCCCCGCGCAGGGCGATGAAACCGTATTCTCAGCCGAGGCAGTGTTCGACAACGACGAGAAGAAGGATAACAACCGCACCGGCTCCGTGACGGTACACCGCCGCGTTTCGCTTCTCCCCACCGTTACCGGATTGACCGGCGAACGAAAAGGGGACAGCGACTGCCTCAACTGGGATGATTTCGATCCCGATAACGTGGAGGCATCCGAGATAACCGAAGACTTCGAATCCGGCGAACCGTTCGGCCACTATTTCAACGGCTGGACATTTGTGGACGTGGATGGAATGCCCGTCGGCGGTTTCGGAAACTACAGCATTCCCGGAATCGAAATCGGCACCACCACAGCCTCGTTCTTTGTGTTCGACACCTCCGCAGGCTCCTATTCCGACTCTTTCAAGGCACACAGCGGCTCCAAGTATCTCGCCTCGCTTTACCGCCACGACTTCGGAGAGGTCAACGACTGGCTCATCTCTCCCGAACTCGCCGGCTGCGAACAGAAAATCTCCTTCTGGGCTAAATCGTATGACCCCTCCACTCCCGAGAAAATCCAGCTTTGGTACAGCACGAAGGGCAAGGACATCCAGGACTTCGTCTTAGACAAGGAATTCGGAACAGTGGATCTCAGATCCTACGACTGGCAGGAGTTCACCGCAACTCTGCCCGAAGGCACACGCTATTTCGCCATACGCTCTATGGCCGAAGACTCCTTCATGCTGATGATCGACGACATCACCTGCACGCGCGTGCCGGTGGAATCGGGCGAACTGCTCGGATACAACATCTATTGTAACAACGAGAAAATCAACCCGGAACCCGTCTACACCAATAGCTTCACGACGCCTCACAACGGCCTTGACCTGACGTATTACGTTTCGGCACTGTTCGAAAACGGCGAATCGGAACTTTCCGATCCGGTGCGTCTCCCGAGTTCAGGCATAACCGGCAACCACGCCGACGGTGCGAAGGTGTCGGTTAGCGGACGCGTCATACGGGTGCAGGGTGCCGGTGATAAAGCAGTGGCAGTCAGCACGGTCGACGGCCTGGTGGTTTACCGTGGCACGGGCGACGCCGCAATCCCCGTTTCACCTGCCATCTATATAGTGACCGTAGGCGGCAACGCTGTCAAAGTCGCTGTCCAATAACAGCGAGGACCAGAACAATCACGGCCGGAGGGTGGGCCGGAAACAGACTGCCCGCCCTCCGGTTTCCATCAATCAACACTATAATTACAAACTAAACAAAACACTAAAAATGAAAAGATCTTTACTTATCGCCACACTCTTGGCAGGAGCCGCGGCAGCAGCACCGGCACAAGAGGCCACGACATCCGAAGCTGTCTACAACGTCCGTGAAATCGCAGAAGCACTCACCTGGGAAGATGGCCAGACTGCATATATCATCGAAGGTGAGACGTTCACTTCAAACGGCGTGACCCTTGTGGCCAACGAGGCGGATGGCGCCAATCTGTCGGGCAGCTTCCGTCCCAACATTTTGAAGGTTTCCACCGGTTACCGCGTGCGCCTCTATCCGCAAACCAACCTCACTATCACGGTTCCCGAGGGCAGCAAAATCGAGTGGGTAGGTCTGTACAGCGACCTCTCCCTCACCGGTTCCGGTTATATCGAACGTGCCACTGTAGAGGGATACGAAGGCGCAACTGCCAAAGAATGGCCCGACGGACTCTCTTTCTCAAGCGGATACGTATGGACGCCGAGTCAGGACACCAATGTATTCTACCTGGAAAACACCGCCGAATCCGGAATGGTGGCTTTCGTTTATGCAAAAGTCGTGTTCAGTAATACGCCGACCGGTATAGCCGGCATCAGCTCCGACGTTGACGCGCCGGTGGAATACTACAACCTTAACGGCATGCGCGTATACGAACCCGCCGACGGCATCTTCATACGCCGCCAGGGATCCAAAGTCTCGAAAGTAGTCTTGAAATAATCGGGCATCCCAGCCCCGCGCAAAACAGCGCGGATAATCACGCATAAAAAGTCCGCAACCCGACCTCTCCGGTCAGGTTGCGGACTTCTGTTTATCAAAACGCACGAATACTGACAGTGCCTGCTGTAAATAAATTTACAACGTATCAGGCGTCGAGCCATTTGGATTTGATTTCGTCGAGGAGGTCGAGGAGCTCCTGCTCGTGCTCGATGCGGAGCATCCGGATGCGGGTCTGGCGGAAGTCGGGCAGTCCCTTGAACAGCGGTGAGGCGGCGAGATGGCGACGGATGTGCAGGATGCCCCGGTATTCGTCGATGCGGTCGATGCTCTCGCGGATCTGACGCTTCAGCAGGTCTAACTTTTCGGGGACTGTCAGCGGCGTGTATGCGCCCGTGTCGAGCATCTGACGTACGTCGTGGAATATCCAGGGGGCGCCGAACGATGCGCGTCCTATCATGATGGCGTCCACGCCGTAGGTGTCGAAGGCGTCCCGGGCCTGTTCGGGCGTGCAGATGTCGCCGTTGCCGATAATGGGTATCTCCATCTCGGGGTTGGCTTTCAGATGGCCTATCAGCGTCCAATCGGCCTGTCCGGTGTACATCTGGCTGCGTGTGCGGCCATGTACCGCCAGCGCCTTGATGCCGCATTCCTGCAGACGCGGGCCGAGGTCGCATATTATCTTGTTCTCGCAGTCCCAGCCCAGGCGGGTCTTGGCGGTGACGGGAAGCGAAACGGCCTTTACCACGCGGCGCGTGATGTCAAGCATCTTGGGAATGTCGCGCAGCATACCGGCGCCCGCTCCCTTGGCGGCCACCTTCTTGACCGGGCAGCCGAAATTTAGGTCGATTATGTCGGGACCGGCCTGCTCCACTATCTGCGCCGCCTGCACCATGGCGTCGGCGTCGCGGCCATATATCTGGATGGCCACGGGACGTTCCCGGTCGTTCACGGCGAGTTTGCGCGTGGTGGACTTGATGTCGCGCACCAGCGCCTCGGCCGAGACGAATTCGGTATATACCAGTCCGGCACCCTGTTCGCGGCATATCAGACGGAACGACGGGTCGGTCACGTCTTCCATCGGCGCCAACAGCACCGGGCGTTCTCCTAAATCAATATCGGCTATCTTCATATCAGTGTGAGTCGGTATTTATAACAGTGTGAGTCGGGACAAATCAGCTTCGGTTATCATTTCGGCGCACCGGCGCACCTGCTCGGCGGTGACTTCGCGGATGCGGTCGCTGATATAACGCAGGTCACGCACCTCGTCGTACAGCAACAGCGAACGGCCCAGCTCCATGGCGCAGTTCTCGCGGTTGTCGCTCAGCACGTCCAGCTGGCCGCAATACTGGTCGCGCACCTGTGCGAAGGCGCGTGGCGATAACGGTTTGTCGGCCATGCGGCGTATCTGGTCGCGTATGATGCGCCCGCATCGTTTGACAGTGGATTTGTCAGAGCCGAAATATACGGTAAACGTGCCGCAGTCGGACAGCATCACCACGTTCGATTCGATGGAATATACCAGGCCACGCTTCTCGCGGATTTCCTGACAGAGTCTGGAATTGAGCGCGGGACCTCCCAATACGTTGTTGAACAGCATCATGGCGTAACGCATCGGGTCGTGACGCCCGGGTATGCGGCAGCCGCAAATTGTGTTGGCCTGCGAATTGTCGCGTTCGCTGACTTTCTCGAAAACGGGCAGCACGGGCGGTGCGATGCGGTTGTGCACGGGTGCCGGATGGTTCATGTCGCCGAAATAGCGTTCGGCGAGTTTCAGGGCCTTTTCGGGATTCGGGTCCACGCAGTACAGCACCATGTTTGCCGGAACATAGAATCGGTCCAGGAAATCGCGGGCCACCGTGCCGTCAAGCCGGCGCACGGATTCCTCGGAGCCCAATATGTTGTGGGCCATGGCGGAGCCGGCGTAGATATTCTCGTCGAATTCGTCAAACACCGCCTCCGACGGTGAGTCGTAGTAGGAGTGTATTTCCTCTATGATTATATCGCGTTCACGCTCCACGTCGGCGGCGGGGAACGAGGCGTTCTTAACCAGGTCGGCCAACAGCTCAAGGGCGCGGTCGGCATAACCGGCCGGCGCGATGGTATAGAGCATGGTCAGCTCCTTGGTGGTGTAGGCGTTGAGTTCGCCGCCGATGCTTTCCATACGGTTGGATATGTGCCAGGCGCGGCGGTGGCGCGTGCCCTTGAATATGGTATGCTCCAGGAAGTGCGCCAGTCCCGGAGCGTGGGGATAATCGTCGCGGCTGCCGGCGTTCACCGCCAGGCCGATGTAGCTCACGGCTCCGGCACTGTGCCGCGCCACGCAGCGAAGTCCGTTGGATAATGTAGTGACCGTCATTTCGGTACAGTCTTTACCTTATGTCGATTTACAATGAATGTCTATTTACAATAATGAAGTCATCTTATGCAAGATGACTTCATCTATATTGCTTATGAAAAGAATGTTTACTTTCCGAGGCGTGCGTTCTCGCGCTCGATATATGCGTCGATGGTCATGCCGTTGCCGAGCTGGAACTGCGGGAAGTCCTTGGCTATCTTCTGATAGCATTCCAGAGCCTTCTGGTAGTTCTTCTGAGCGTCGTATACGTTGGCTTCCTTCAGCAGGACGCGGGGAACGATCTGCGAGTTGTTGTCAGCCTTGCTGATGGCCTTGTCGTAGCAGGAAATGGCCTTGTCGTACTGCTTCAGGTTTACGTAGCAGTCGCCGGTCAGCACGATTGCGTTGGCCTCCAGCACGGGTTCGCTGCTGCTGAAGCGCTCCAGATACTCGGCTGCCTCCTTGTACTTGCCCTGGTTGTAGAGAGCTTCGCCTGCGGACAGTGCAGCCAACTTGCCGGCCGTGTTGCCCTTGTTCTCGTCGGCTACTTTCTTATATTGAGCCGCAGCTATCGAGTCGTTGCCGGCCGCGCTGATCTCAACCTGGTTGTAAGCCTCGTACGCCTTGTTGACCTGAGGGGTACGGAAGAAATACATATAGCCGATTATCAGAGCCGCGATTATGAAAACGCCTCCGACAATCCATCCTATCATCGTCTTGTTGTCGGCCAGTTTCTGGCCTGCGTTGGTCAGCGTCTCGTTTACGTTCTCAATCGCTGTCTTCTCTTCCTGTTTGTCGTTATTTTGTGCCATTGCGGTTTAATTTTCAAACTTATGCGCGCCTGATTGGCGCATTCAACGCGCAAAGTTAATAAAAAAACCGCTAATTACAAACTTTTATGACTGCGAACTCGCTATGCGAACTCGCTAACTGTATAGACTTAAGCCGCTTACAGGTTGAAATAAAAAGTGCCTGTCGGCAGCACGGTGTAGAAACTGTATTCCACGTTGCGCAGCCAGTAATCGGTGTTATAAGCCGGTTCGTCCACGCCCTTGTCCCAGGAATCGGTCCAGGGATTCCAGGCGTTAAGCACGTTGACGGTATATTGCGAGCCGTTGTACTGGTAGCAGACCAGGAGCGGCACCACGCGCCACACCCCTTGGGCGTCATAACCGCAGGCTATGACCTTCTCGGTGCCCTGGTTCTGGAAATTGTTCGTGACCTGCGGCGCCACCACGACGGTAGGCGAGTAGTACGGCCCGTCGTACCACGGACTGCCCCAAGCCGAGGGTGGCGGACCCGGAGCGAAAGCCGGACCGCCCCAGCCTGCGCCGCCGCCCCAGCCGCCACCGGCGGGCTGGAAACCGCCGCCGCTGCCCGGCGCCGGCAACGAATTCTGGGCCGTCAGCCCCACAGTTCCGAATATTAACGCCAGAGCCATCATCAGCCCCCTGAGTATCTGTTCCTTGGGTGTGAACCCCTTTAGTATCGGGTGTTTCATAGTTATCCTCTTTTTTTCTTAGAATAACAATCGACACACCCCGACGGTTGGGCCTCCAAGAGTCTTAAGATGTGGACTCTGACCGGAGGGGCGGTGTCCCCACCGCCCATAGGTTGCCGATGCCAACAGATTGCCGACGTGGACGTCGTCATCTCAGTTGCTGACGTGGACGTCGTCATCTCAGTCGCCGACAGCCGGTCTATTGGTAATATCACGTATTTTGTAATCAGTCACTATTTTTGACTAATTAGCTACGTACGTGGACGGTCTTGCACACTATTTCGATGCGGTCCAGTCTTTTTCCAATGCCGTGAACTTTGTGGATAACTGACAGTTGATGATGTTATATTACTGCCAAAATTGAGTTAACGGAGAATCTCAACCCATGATGAATCAAAACCGAGGTTGTCAAGGATGAGCTTCGGCTCCAAAATCGGAGGTTTGCGGATTCTAAATCTAATTGCAGTCTTGGGAATCTTGCTATGGATTGTAAATTGCGATCCATGGGGTTGCCATGTGAATTTAAGTTCTCCAGTTTCTATATTCCTTCCTATCAGGTTGCCGTTGGCGTTGATTTCCCAAAGAAAAAGATTTGATGGATATCTATGGGTTTCTTCTTCGAAGAGACAGTATTCCAGACAATCTTCTGATCGGACTAATACAGAAGTCCTGACTGGATTATAATTATCAAGAGCGAGGTTCACTCTTTCATTCCAGATACCGAGTACAGCTCTACCGGTTTTTTCGATATCTTCGTGAGGGTCGGATATTCCATACGAATAATCCGGAGAGCATCGGCCACTTATTAGTCTTACATTATTTGCGTTAAATGCATTTTTGATTTTTACCGTTTTCATAGACCATGCCATTTTTCCTTTGATTACGTCCGCTATGCCTACAGGAGAATCAAGGTGTACCCCGTCTATGGCTTTTGCAAATGCATCGCCCCAGTCTGAGCCATTGATGTCCTTTCTGCCAACATAAAGCAGATATGTAAAATAGCCTGCTATTTTTACAATGATATCATCCTTAACCTCATTAATGGGATATAGCTCGGATGTAATCAATTTATGTCCGTCTCTAAGCCGAGGGCGTTTCATAATGTTTGGTTAGAATTTTATTAATTTTCAGAGCTATTTTGCGAATCATAGGAACCGCAACGCTATTGCCGGTTTGTCGTCTGATCTCTCCATGGGAAACCGCAATTTTATAATTATCGGGAAATCCTTGGAATCTTAACAACTCTCTGGATGAGGGCCGTCTTTTTCCATTTATGAGCAGATAATTGTATGATGCACCAGTCCTTAGAGCGCAGGCATAATCAAGTACTGAAATATTCCCCGATTTATTTTCATGCCAAACGGAAGGATAAAATATGTCTTTTCCTTTGGTCCGTTCAATCCTCTTTTGTAGAATGTTTTCAGAAGCGAATAACGAAGGGTCTACATCGTCGTCGTTTTCGATTATTTTATTTAAATCGTAGTTTTCCTTTGGAAATTCAAAATCGAACTCATTGATAAGACCTGAATCTCTGAATCCAACGATAATAACTCGTTCTCTTTTTTGAGGTAATCCGAAATCTAAAGCATTCAGGACTTTCCATTTGTAATCATAACCTAAATCGGTTAATGACTCGAGTATTGTCGCAAATGTCTTTCCTTTGTCATGGGTTGTCAGCTGTTTTACGTTTTCAAGTAAAAAAGCTTTGGGTCGATGGGTTGCAAGTATTGAAGCCACTTCAAAGAAAAGTGTACCTCGAGTATCCTCGAACCCTTTCATCTTACCCATAATAGAGAATGCCTGACAAGGGAATCCAGCAAGCAAAACGTCAAAATTCTCAGGTATGAACCGTTTTGTCGAAGGTTTACAGATGTCCCCAAACGGCATTTCTCCAAAATTTGCCAGATAGGTTTGTTGGGCATGACGATCCCATTCAGAAGAAAAGACGCATTTGTAACCCATTTCTGTAAAAGGAAGTCTAATTCCGCCAATCCCGGCAAATAAGTCAATAAAAGAAAATTTTGCTGTTTGTGGGTTGGGAAACGGGACATCGAAGAATTCTGAAAACAAACCTAATTCAGCTGGTTCGTTTAGGTATTCTGCCAATTGCTCATCTTCTAAATCTTCGCGATTTTCTATATCTTTTTTATGAGATAAGAAATCCTGTAAAGCCACAAGGATGGCAATCTTCTCGTTAGAAGAATACTCTCTTTCTTGATCATGAACATAATGGCTTAAAACTGCCATATAGTTCTCCATGCTCATATCGTCATAGAAACGTAGGTTGTCACGCTCTATGACTTCTGAATGAAAATCCTTAAATGAGATATCCTTTCGTTTCATCAAAAAGATTTGCTTATTTCAGGAGCAAAATTAATCATATTAATTATTAAATCAAAAATAAAATGCTTCGTCAAGCTCCTTAAAATTCATAGGACGGTGCGTGAACGATTCATATGGCATTTGGCGCGGGTTTCATGCGTGTCTGGGGTATGCTGCTATTCGTGCGGTTATTTCTTGTGGTTCGTGCGGTTATTTCTTATGGAGTGTGGCCTTGATGCCTTTCATATCTATGACTACGTCCGGGATAATGGGGGAGGCTATGCTGTCTTTGATTAGGAACCCCATATACAAGGGTATTGTCAAAACCGCTCCCTCGCGCCCAATGTTGTAGTTGCCCAACTTGAATGCATGGTTGACATGGTAAGTGTCCTTGTTTTTAAGCACAGTATTCATGCTTTTGGCTTTGCCGGTGTTGGCTTTCACTTCTACCAACACACATTCTCCGTCATATCGGACAAGAAAGTCAATTTCAAGACCGCTGTCTTTTCTGAAATAATACAGCTTCTGACCGGATTTGCATAGAAAATCAGCCATCAGATTTTCAAATATAGCACCTTTATACCCCATCAGGTTACCCCTTAAGACATCCTCCTGTGTTCCATAATCCAGCATTGAAATCAAGATTCCAATATCGGTGGTGTAAACCTTGAAACAATCGGTGATGGCATTCCCTTCCAATGGCAACTGAGGGAGTGTTGTGTTATAACATCTGCGAATAATTCCGGCATCTTCCAGCCATTGCAGACTGCCTATGAATTGTGAGGCCCGCCCTCCCTTTTTTACGATAGAATACTGAAACTTTTTATTCTCTTTTGCCAATTGTCGAGGTATAGAATCAAAACACTCACGAATATTAGGCTTGTCAGAATCATCGGCATATTTCACCATGTCCTCCTCATATCCGGCCAAGAGAGTACGTTGCAATTTATAGATGAGTTCGATGTTCTTTGTTTCCAGATAACAGGTTACCACTTCAGGTAGTCCACCTGTAATCACATATCGGTATAGTAGATTCATCATGGCTTGATGAACTCCTTCGGGTACCGGCATTTCATGCTTGAAACAAGATTTTACGGTGTCTATTACGCTGTCATTTATACCGTGAGCCCATAGGAATTCCTCAAAGTCCAGAGGGCACATATTGATAACGGTCTCAAACCCGACCGGGACTGATGGCTTTGTATCCTTATTTTGAGGTTTCTTGTTTTTATCGCCATAACCCTCCACTCCCAACAGCGACCCGGTGGCTATCACGTCAAAGCGGCCGTCGAGGTGAAATGATTTCAGGGCTGTTCTTGCTTCGGGACAATCTTGGATTTCATCAAGAATTATGCATGTTTTCCCATTTATGAAGCGAGAATTGGGAATCATGGCTGAAAGATTTAGGATAATAGTATCTACATCCAGATTTCCGGCGAATGCGACTTTCTTGTCGGGATCCAGGATGAAGTTCATGTACACTACGCTCTCATAATTTTTATGGGCGAAATTTTGTACGATATAAGTCTTTCCGCATTGGCGTATTCCCTTAATCACCAACGGTTTTTTGTTTTTGCTATTCTTCCACTCAACCAGCTCGGATTCTATCTTTCTTCTTAACATATCTATACCGTATAATTCAAATTAATGGCAAAAATACACTTTTTCAAGGGAATAATCAATATATTATTACACTTTTTTAAGGGAATAATCGTGAATCGTTACACTTTTCCAATGGAATAATCAGGAGTTGCAACACTTTTTTAAGGGAATGAACAGCAAAATGCTTTTGAAAAAGACGACTTCGGCTGCGACTGGAGGGGCGGTGTCCCCACCGCCCACATATTCACACCCACATATTCACACCCACAGGTTGACGACGTGGACGTCGTCATTCCAGTCGCCGGCTCATTGCCCCTCTCCGTAGCAGCAAGCCGTCAGGCAATGAGCCATTCCTGAGCGGAAACGATGTGGATAGTCTTGTCGGTTAGTTGTTCGTCGCGGGTCTGTGACATCGCTATAAGTGTGAGGTTGTCGCAGCGAAGCTTGTCCGATGCTTCCGCTAATGCGGTCAGTTCGCGCTTCAATGTCTTGGGATTGCCTATGTCAAGCGACACTTGTATCAATTCCGTGACAACGCCATGAGACGTGACAACGAAATCGACCTCGCGCGATGCGGATTCAGGTCTATAGTAATAGATGTCCTGATAGTCGGGATTCGTGCGTCGCATCAATTCCATCATCACGACATTCTCAAGACGCCAGCCCAGATTCTCAGTTGCCAAAGCATTATGACGATAAGTCATGATGCCGGTGTCTATGATATATGCCTTCTCATTTGTGAGTCGTTGCCTACTTTTGTATGAGAACTTGCTTACAGGCTGAATAAGAAAAGCCTGGCAAAAGTAGTCCACATACTTACGTACAGTCTTATCGGTACCGATTCCAAGATTCTCGGACAAGTCCTTGATATTAATTATTTGACCGACGTTGTTGATCAGATGGTTGGAAAGCATTTTCAGGGAATCTGCATTGCGGATCTTGAAACGCTTCTTGATATCTTTCGTGATAATGGCATTTATTATTCCTTCCACGTATGCATGACGATTTGTGATACCATCAAGTTCAGGGAATCCTCCCTCTGTCAGATATTCATATAAGGCAGTCTGCCGGGCTGCAAGATTTTTCGTCGTGGGTAAATCCAATGGAATCTTACGAGCCTGACAGAATTCCCTGAAAGAGAAGGGATAAAGCCGGATTTCATTATAACGTCCGGTGAGATGTGTGGAGAGTTCGGAACTCAACAACCTTGCATTGGAACCCGTTACAAATATATGCAACCCCATACGAAGAAGTCGGTTGACAAACAGGTGCCAGCCGTCTACATTCTGTATTTCATCGAAGAAAAGATATTTGATATCGGTGCCATATATGATGTACAGCGTTTCCAATACATCGTTCAGGTCCTTGACGGAAAGTTCCGCCAGACGGTCGTCGTCAAAATTGACATAGCCGTAATTCAACTGCTGTTTTTTCAACGCCATGTGGCACATGGTGGATTTACCACTACGCCTGACTCCGATTACTACCTGTGCCAATCTGCTGTTGAATTCAAAATGTTTAGCCTCGGAACGCTCCACATAATCGTCACCAATCAAAGTGTTAATTTCCTCACGTTGATCAAGCAATATCTGTAATAAACTCTGTTTGTCCATAATGTGTTGAGTTGCTGTGCAAAAATAACACAAACTCCGCTAAATTACAAATTGTTGCCGGACAAACTCCGATAAATCGGAATTTTTGAGGCTTTAAACTCCGATAATATACTTAAAATATGTTAATAAATTCCGATAGATCGGAGATTTGCTTACTTGACGTAGAGGAAGATGGGGCCGGACTCGCGGTTGAGGCGGTCGAGGGAGGTGACGGCGTAGCTGAGTCCCGGTTCGGGGTTGGCGATGCGCACCCGGTGGAAAGGGGTCAGCGCCACGATGGCCTGGCTGTTGTTGATGTCCAGTTTCTCGCCGGGCAGGAACTCGTACACCACAAAACGGATGGCGTCGTCCGCTTTCTGCTCACGACCGTTGGCCGGCGCGTCCCACGACAGGAACGAGCCTTCGTCCGATTTCTCAAGCTCAATCTTCTTCACGGCTTTTGGCCCTTTGCCGGGACCTTTGTACACCGGCGGCAACGCAATCGTGGACTGGTATTTCTTGGCCAGCGAATCGGCCGCGCCCTTGTAGTTGCCTGTCACCCAGTAGCCGTGCCACCACACGTTGCCGCCTATGTTCTTGAGGTTGCGCGACAGCGTTACCTTAGTGTCCAGCTCGTTGCGGTCGTGGTTCTTGGGGTCGGCCGAATCCATGGTGCGCTTCACGTCCTGACCGATGTACAGGTCGGTGTTGTGGATGTTGTCGTTCCACCATTTCACCAATTTGCGGCTCGGAGCCGCAGTCTGGTCAAGACTCCAGTACAGCTGCGGCACGACATAGTCCACCCATCCCTTCTGATCCCAAAGCAGAACGTCGGCATAAAGGTCGTCGTAATTCTGCAGGCCGGTGCTCTCCGAGCCTCGCGGATCCGTGCGCTTGTTGCGCCAGATGCCGAACGGGCTTATGCCGAAACGCACCCAGGGCTTTTCCTTCTTGATGGTGGTGTACAGCTGTTCTATCAGCAAGTCCACATTATGGCGGCGCCAGTCGTTGCGGTTCATGCCGTTGCCTTTGCGCAGATAGCTCGCATCGTCCGGTATGGCCTTGCCCGGGGCGGGGTAGGGATAGAAATAGTCGTCGATATGTATGGCGTCTACATCATAACGATGCGTTATGTCCTTCACTACTTCGCAGATAAAGTCGCGGTTCTCCTGATAGGCCGGGTCGAACAGAACCTGACCGTTGTAACGGAAGAAACGTTGCGGCTCCATGTTGCTGATATGGCTTTTGGGCAAAATCTCCTTGGCCGTCGAGGTCACACGGTACGGATTGAGCCAGGCGTGAAACTCCATGCCGCGCTTGTGCGCCTCCTGGATGGCGAACTCCATCGGGTCCCATATAGGATCGGGCGCCTTGCCACGCTTGCCGGTCAGCCACGCGCTCCACGGCTCCAGGTCGGACTTATACACCGCATCGGCAGTGGGCCGCACCTGAAATATCACGGCATTGCAGCCCGCGCGCTGCAGCTTGTCGATCTGATCCACGATATATTCCTTGGCCTGCGCGGTGGTCTTGTTCTGCCACTGTGTCTGGCCGATGACATGCAGCCACGCGCCGCGAAACTCGCGCTTGGGATTGTCCAGGGCCAGTGAACTTGTGACGAATGCAAGAAGGGTAAGAATGGTTATGAATGTGTGCTTCATTTCAATGTGTTTGTGAGAGCCTCGGGCTGCCCAAGACTCATGCTGTTGTGTTTTTGGCGGTGACTCCGATACCGAAAAGGGCGAAGTCGTATAGCGCCGGATCGTCGGGACGCCATTCCCTTAGTTTTGCGGTGAGGGTTTCCACCGACTTGCGGTCGTTGGCCTTGCGGACGAGCAATCCCAAGTCGCGGGCCACGTTGCCCACATGCACGTCCAGGGGTATGAACAATTTGCTCTTGGGTATGGATTTCCATACGCCCAAGTCCACGATGCCGTCGTCGCGCACAAACCACCGCAACGCCATGTTCAGGCGCTTCAGGGCCGTGTGCTGCAGGTCGTGGGGGAGGCAACGCTGCACCGGCACGCCGCCGTTGGCTTCGGTGATGCGCTGCTGCATCCGTTCGGCCAACGCCCAGGCCGGCGCTTCCGAATCCCTGATTCCCGGAGCCTGTGCGAATGCGTCCAGCGACGGATAATCCTTGTAGATTGACCTCAGGCCTGCAAGGTACTGCTGCAGGTGACGTGCGAAGAACGTGCGGTGCAGGTTCATGTCCGGGTCCAGGTCCAGATAGCCCTGATCCATGACATAGTTATAAGGATCATTGTCCATCAGGTTCAGGATCCTGTCGGCGTCGCGGCATATCATCTTGCGGTTGCCCCACGCGATGTTGGCCGCGAGCAGACCGGCTATCTCTATGTCCTGCACCTTGGAGAACCGGCGCGGAAACTGCACCGGATCCTGCGGTATGAATTCGGGAGCGTTGATGCGTGCCGCCTCGCGGTCGAGCAGCTCTTTCAGATCGGCGTCGGTCATCGTCATTTGCCCCCGGCCTCCTGTTTCATAGCCTCTGCTGCCTCCTCAAGTTCGCGGGCCACCGAGGGGTTGACGGTTCTGAGGGTCGATACGAAAGCCGAATCAAACGCCGCCGCGCTCCGCTGCTTGCCTGCGCCCGAAAACTTGCTCTGCTTGGCGCGGGCCTCGAGCAGCTGACGCTGCAGCTCGATGGTGTCGCGCCACGGACGGTTCAGGAATATGCGGGCCGCCTCGCGTCCCTCCATTGCCGCCGCCTCGATGTCGGCAGCATTCTCGCCCCCCTTGTTCTCCTTATTGCCTCCGCACGCGGCAGGCAGAATCAGCAACGACGCCACGCCCAACGACGCGATTATATGTCTTATCTTCATTGTCTCAGTTATTTATACAGCGCGTTCCACCACGACGGATCGTCCTGGAGCCACTTGGCGAACCAGGCCATGATGGTGTTGTGCCACGACAGTTTGTTGTTGAAATTTGAAATCACATGGTTTTCGTCCTGCACGGTGATGAATTCCACGTCGCGGCCCAGGATCTTAAGGGCGTTGAACAGCTGGATGCTCTCGCCGATAGGCACGTTGGTGTCGACCGTGCCGTGCAGCAGCAGGAGCGGAGTGTGTATCTTGTCGGCGTTGAACAGCGAGCCCTGCTTTGTGAACAGTTCCGGATCGGTCCAGGGATAGCTCTTGGCCGCAGCCACCGAGTTGTAGCTATAACCCCAGAATCCCTCGCCCCAGTAGCTGGTGACGTTCGAGATACCGGCGTGGCTGATGGCCGCGTGGAATATGTCGGTCTTGGTGAGCAGATACTGAGTCATGAAACCGCCGTAGCTTGCGCCCAGACACCCGATGCGGTCTTTGTTAACGAACGGATGAGACTTGCAGAATTCCTTGACGCCCTGGATTATCTCGTCGGCCGTGCGCTTGCCCCAGGCGTTGACGTGGCGCGCCGAATATTCCTGGCCGTAGCCGGTGGTGCCGCTGGGATTCAGCACATACACCACATAGTCGCGGCTGGCGAACACCTGCGGCGAGTAGAGGTGATAGAACGATGCATTGCTCGGCGATGTGCCGCCGTAGTAATATACTATCAGCGGATATTTCTTGTTGGCATCGAAATCTGGAGGCAGACACATATAGCCGTCCACCACGGTGCCGTCCGATGCCGTGAACTTCCACGGCTCCATCTTGCCGAACTGCGTGTCGCCGAGCCATTCCTTCAGCGGGTCGTCAACAAGGGTTGACTTGCCGTTCTTCAGGTTGAGCAGGCATGCCACTCCGTCGTCGGTGAAGCTGCCGCCCCAGTATGCCGCGTATCGGTCCTCGCGGTCGCCGATGCTGAAGCCGCGCACGGTCTGCAGGTTCTCCTTGCCTAACATCACGATCTTGCCGTCCGAGGGGTTAAGCTGATACAGGTCGCGGAAGAAACCGCGTTCGCCGATGAAGTATATCTTGTTGTCCACGGCGTTCCAAACCGGCGTTCCTTCCAGCGACGGGTCGAAATCCTTGGTCATGGGCTTCACCGACCTGTCGCTCAGGGTCATTATGAATCCCTGGTTGTCGAAGTTGTTGGCGAGGGGTTCAGGGTCATGGTTGGCGCCGATGCGGTCGAACGCGTCCGGACCGCCCACTACGAACAGGCGCGTGGCGTCGGGCGAATAAATGGCGTTGGATACGAATCCATCGGCATCGTTGATGATGGTGTCGGTGGCGAATGTGTTCATGTCCATCTGAACGAGCGACACACGGTAGAACGGGTACTTGTCGGGAGTCTGACGCTGTGACATATACAGCAGTTTCGAGCCGTCGCGGCTGATGTCGCAGATCGAAGTGGTGCCACCGCCGTAAGTCAGCGGCACAGCCACGCCGTTCTCTATGTCGTAGCGGCAGATGTAGAACCGGTCGCGGTCGCCCGGAATGCGGTCGTCGGGACTTGTGTAGCGGCGCATCACGCCCTCCTGTTTGGCGCCGTCTACCTTGTCGTAATAGAACAGATATTTCTCATCCGGGCTGAAGGTGACATCCTGATCGGGAATTGCCGTGGCGATGCGGGTGGTGCGCATGGAGGGCACCTCCATCACGTACAGGTCATAGTCCTTTACGCCCTCCTTGGTGAAAAACAGGCCGTTGGACTTAGGCATCCAGTCGGCCGAGAAGTCGATGTTCTCCGACACGGTGTGGCCTGTGGCGGTCTCGGTCATCACGACCCGCTTGCGCGATTCTTCGGCCGAGATTACCTCGCGGTAACGGGTCAGCAGATACTTGCCGTCGGGGCTGAGGGCCATCGACGACACGCGCTCGCCCTGCATAGTGGAGAGGGGAGAGACGCGGCGGTCCATGTCGGCGCCGGAAGATACCTTGACGGATTCAAAATCCTTGTCGGGCACGAATTCAAGCCGGAACTCCGGCTTGCCCGGGTCGTCGGGCATGGTCAGAACGTTTACTATCAGCGAATAGTCCTGCTGCGGCAGCAGTTCGATGCCGGCTGTTTCCTCGCCGGGCACACTGTCGGCCGTGGTCTTGGAAATCTTGACGTCGCCGTTCAGGATTACGTCGGCGCGGGGTGCGGAAACGAGCTTCAGCTTGCCCTTGGCAAACCGTTCGGCACGCAGATGTGACGCGAAGGTGCGGAGCTGCGGAGCGTTCTTGCTGTCGACCAGCACTAAGTTGCCGGCTGTGTCGGGGACCATCGTGGTCCAACCGGCCGTCTCCGGCCATTGGGTGGCGAAATGGCGCGACTTCAGCAGTTTGTCGGCGCTGAAAGGATTCTCCTTCTGCACCGAGTCGGGCTTCTGCGGCTGATGAAGCTGTACCGGCGCCGAACCCTTGAATCCGCCAATCACGTATGCCGATGCGCCGGCTGTCATAAACCCTGCCAGTGCCACGGCCAGAACACTCTTTGCTCTCATATTATCTATTCTATCGTTGTTTTTAATTTTATAGAGGGTGTATCATAATTGGCATGAACCAATTTTGACACACCCTCATGTTCGGATGTCCCATTGGGACGGGTCTTAATTGTAGGGTTTCTCCAAGGCCGGTATGCTTACGAGCTTGATGCGGTACACCAGGTTGGTGTATGGGCGCACGCTGCCCTGCGAATTCTTCCCGTACCCGGCGGTATACGGCATGATTACGGATACCGAGTCGCCCACATTCATGTTCAGCACGGCCATCTGGAAACCGATGATGTTCTGGTTCACCACGGCGGTGTACAGCGAGTCGCCGTTCGTCTTGTACGACGTGCTGATCAGGTTGCCCTCGATGTCCTCCAGCTCATACTTCACGCTGATGGTCGAGGTGGAAAGAGGGCTGAGGCTGTCGGCCGTGAGCCTGCGGTCGTTGTACCACTTCATGTACACCTCGTGATATGGCGCCCAGGAGGCGGTCACCTTGTTATAGCCCGTCAAGTCCACTGTGTCGAGCCACCGGTCGTTCTGCTCGCGCCATTCCTGATAGTCCTCCACGTCGCTGCCCAGGCAGGAGGAGAGTATGCATGTCGCGGCCACGAGGCCAAGTATTGCGAAAAATAACTTCTTCATCTTAGAACTTTACTTCGGGAGCCTTCTCCGCACCGGCCTCGGCCTTGAACTGCGGCTTCTCCTTGAAACCGAACCATCCGGCATAGATCACGGTGGGGAATTTCTTGATGCTGGTGTTGTATTCCTGCACCGATTCGGTGTAACGCTTGCGCGCCACGGTCACGCGGTTCTCGGTTCCCTCCAGCTGGGCCTGCAGGTTGAGGAAGTTCTGGTTGGCTTTCAGGTCGGGGTATGCCTCGGTGACGGCCAACAGCGACTTCAGCGCGCCCGACAGCTCGTTCTGGGCAGCCTGGTACTTGGCCAATGTCTCCTCGTTCAGGTCCTCGGGGTTAATGGTGATGGAAGTGGCTTTGGCGCGGGCCTCGGTCACCTTGGTCAGTGTGGCTTCCTCATGGGTGGAGTAACCCTTCACGGTGTTCACCAGGTTGGGGATAAGGTCAGAACGGCGCTGGTACTGGTTCTCAACCTCGGCCCATGCCTGATCCACACCCTGCTGTTTCTCCACCAGCGAGTTGTAGTTGCAGCTCGACAGTCCGCACAGGGCGAACAGAGCCACGCAGATCATTATGATTTTCTTCATATCATTCATTATTAGTTATGTGTGTCGGGAGGCCTTATTTGTCGGCCAGGCGGCGCAGCAGGCTGTTGAGGCTTACCTCGTCCGCTAAGATCTTCTCCAGATCGTCAACGTTGACGCGCTTCTGCTCCATTGAGTCGCGGTAACGCAGGGTGACGGTGCTGTCCTCCAGGGTCTGATGATCGACGGTGACGCAGAACGGGGTGCCGATAGCGTCCTGACGGCGGTAGCGCTTGCCGATGGAATCCTTCTCGTCGTACTGGCAGGTGAAGTCGAAGCGGAGCTTGTGCTGTATCTCGCGTGCCTTCTCGGGCAGTCCGTCCTTCTTCACCAGCGGCATCACGGCGCACTTCACCGGCGCGATGGGAGCCGGGAAATGCATCACCACGCGCGAGTCGCCACCCTCCAAGGACTGGTTCTCGTAGCAGGAGCACATCACGCTCAGGAACATGCGGTCCACGCCAATCGAGGTCTCGATGACGTAAGGCACGTAGCTCTCGTTCAGCTCTGGATCGAAGTACTGTATCTTCTTGCCGCTGAATTTCTCATGCTGCGACAGGTCGAAGTTGGTGCGCGAGTGTATGCCCTCCACCTCTTTGAATCCGAAAGGCATCATGAACTCGATGTCGGTGGCGGCGTTGGCGTAGTGTGCTAATTTCTCGTGGTCGTGGTAGCGGTATTTCTCGTCGCCCAGGCCAAGGTTCTTGTGCCACTGCAGACGCACCTTGCGCCAATAGTCGAACCACTGCATCTCCGAGCCGGGACGTACGAAGAACTGCATCTCCATCTGCTCGAACTCGCGCATGCGGAATATGAACTGACGCGCCACGATCTCGTTGCGGAACGCCTTGCCTATCTGCGCGATACCGAACGGGATGCGCATACGGCCCGTCTTCTGCACGTTCAGGTAATTTACGAAAATACCCTGAGCCGTCTCGGGACGCAGGTACACCTCCATCGCGCCGTCGGCCGTGGAACCCATCTCGGTCTTGAACATCAGGTTGAACTGGCGCACGTCGGTCCAGTTGCGCGTGCCGCTGATGGGGTCAACTATCTCGTAGTCCAGGATTATCTGCTTCAGCTCGTTGAGGTCGTTGGCGTTCATCGCGTCCGAATAACGCTTATGCAGCTCGTCGCGCTTGGCCTGATGCTCCAGCACGCGCGGGTTGGTCTGGCGGAACATCGCCTCGTCGAACGACTCGCCGAAACGCTTGGCGGCCTTGGCCACCTCCTTGTTAATCTTCTCGTCGAATTTGGCAATCTCGTCCTCGATCAGCACGTCGGCGCGGTAGCGCTTCTTGCTGTCGCGGTTGTCGATAAGAGGATCGTTGAACGCGTCCACGTGGCCCGAAGCCTTCCAGATGGTCGGGTGCATGAAGATGGCCGAGTCGATGCCCACGATGTTGTCGTGAAGCATGGTCATTGCCTCCCACCAGTAGCGTTTGATGTTGTTCTTGAGTTCCACACCGTTCTGGCCGTAGTCGTACACAGCCGACAGACCGTCGTATATCTCCGATGACTGGAATACGAATCCATATTCCTTAGCGTGTGCTATTATGGACTTGAAAACGTCCTCTTGCTTTGCCATAATGCTATTATGCAGTGTTGATTTATTAACTTTCTATAATTGTCCCATGCAGTGGCGATACTGCCCGGGAACCATTCAAAAAGCAAAATTACGAAAAATATCCGAATACGCAAAGAGTTAGAGGCGCAGGCTGTCCCGCGCCGCGCCACTATTTTTTGATGACCGGGAGAATGTTGAAGCGAGGGCCTGTCGCCGACAGACCCTCGCTTTCACAATCAGGCATCCAGTACCTGCCTTGTTTCCATAATCTCCAAGCTGAGGTTCAATGATTTCAACAGTTTCTCAACTGTGTGTATCGACGGGTTGGCATAATTGCCTTCAATCGACTTGATCATCCTAACACTGACCCCGGAGATATCGGCAAGCGACTGCTGCGTTAGCCGCAATTCCTGCCGACGCTTTCTGATTTCTTGTCCAATGTCCATAGTGCTTGGTGTTACTGGTAGTCTTCTTAATAATATCCAGACGGCTCTCCGTCTCATTCTCATTGTTTTGCCTTGCGGCCATTCGGATATAACTGTCGCAAGGCCGTTAAGTTAGCTCTTGTTTAATATCGCGAATTTAATCAAAACAACTCAGATTTCCAAAAATTTCACCCTAAAACTTGATAAATTCGTTGTTTTAAGATTTGTTAACAATTGAATGCCCGAGTTGGGCAGTGTGTCCTCTTAATTTTGCCCCTGTAACCCAAAAACGATACGTCAACACAAAACTCAACCACTATGAAACCTATAAACAAAGAGACAATTGTAGACTGGGCCGACCGTAACCGTGGATTGATCGCCATCTATTGCATAGGAATCGCCGTAGTATTGCTTCAGCTGCGCAGCATGATGTAATGTCGCTTCGTGTGGGCAGTGGCAGTTTCAGATAACCGTTCTGTCGAAGCGTGCGGGCTGTCCGGGCTGCAGGTCAGCGGGCCGTCTTGTTGAACCGTGCCGAGCGGGGAGAGTAGGCCAGCGAGATGATATAGTCATCGCTGCGGTACGAATAGACTATGAACTCGCGTTCGTTGCCGTCGGCATCAGTGACCTTGACGCGACCGTAGCAGTTCTGATCAAAGTCAGGGAATTCAGCCTTATCATATACTGGTGTGGCCGGTCCGACGGCGGGCATCTTCACGATGGCGATGTTGTCGCGCAGGTCGACGCCGGCGGTGAGGGCAGCCTTGTAGGCTGCTTCCTTGACGGTCCAGGCCAGGATATTGTCGGGCACGGAGTCGGCGGGAATGGTCTCCAGTTCCGCAGGCGACAGAAAACGTTCGCGCACCTTCAGCACCTGTTCGCGGTCGCAGCGTTCGGCGTCGATGCCGAGAGCCGCGCGGTCGGAATACTCAGACAATGTCACTTCGGGAGTGTCGGGCAATGTGGCGATGGCCAGCAGTCCGGGGCAATGCGTCAGCGATATGCGCGCCATGCTGCCGGCCACGTACGGCGCTCCGTTGTCAAAATGGCGTATCTCGCGATAGTTCTCCTTGCCGTTCTCGCCATATATCTGGCGCGCCATGTCCATCCATGCCGGCCCTTTGTAATCATCTCCCTCGGTGATTTCCTCCACTTTGATGCACGGCAATGTCGGGTGCCGCCAATACACGAAGTCTTCCATCAATTATTCAGCCAATATATTATCTAATACCTCGTCACTCGTCACTCGTCACTCGTGCCTGGTCCTTGTTCTCGTGTTCCTTCACCACCTTGACCTCCACGATGCGGTGACGTTCCATCTTAAGGACGTTGAAACGCAGGTTGTCGCGGCGTATTATCTCGTTAGTGGCAGGGAAATCGCCCTTTATTTCCAGCAACAGTCCCGCCAGGGTCTCGGCATCGCCGATGTCGCCCAGCGACTCCTCCTTGATGTCCAGCGCCTCGCAGAAATCCTCTAATGGAATCTTTGCGTCGAATATATAGGCGTCGGGACCTATCTGGCGGTACATCTTCTCCTGCTTGTCGTCGTATTCGTCGTCGATGTCGCCCACAATCTGCTCGATCACATCCTCCAAGGTCACGATACCCTGCGTGCAGCCGTATTCGTCGATTACGATGGCTATGTGTATCTTGCGCTTGCGGAAATCCTCAAGCAGGTCGTCTATCATTCGCGACTCGGGCACGAAGTACGCATCGCGCACCAGCGACTGCCAGCGCGGCCGGTCCGTGGTGTCCAGATAGGGCAGCAGGTCCTTGCTGTACAGGATGCCCATTATGGTGTCCTGCGTGGTGTCGTACACCGGGATGCGCGAATAGCCGGAATCGAGTATCACCCTGATAACCTCGTCCCAGTCGTCGTGCACCTCGATGGCTGTGACGTCCACGCGGCTTATCATGATTTCGCGCGCATCCTTCTCGCCGAACGACAGGATGCCTTCCAGCATCTCCTTCTCGTCGCCTTCCTTGACGTCCGATATCTCCAGCGCCTTTTCAAGCTCGTCGGTGGTGACGTTCTGCTGCTTTTTGGTCACGACCTTGTTGACTATCACGGTGGAACGTACCATCAGTTTGGAGAGCGGTGCGAACAGCTTATACAGAATCATGACGCCGCCCGACGACATCCGGACCCACCACATAGTGCGTCCGCGTGCCACGAGTTTCGGGAATATCTCGCCGAACAGCAGCAGCAGGAAGGTCATGAACACCGTCTGTATCAGAAATTCGGCCACCACGCTGTTGAACGTGACCACCTGCGAGATGGCGAACGACAGGATGACGACCATGGTGATGTTTACCAGGTTGTTGGATATCAGGATGGTGGCCAGCAGCCGTTCGGAATTGTTGATGAGTTTTGATGCGCGGACCAGCGCGGGGTCGTCCGACTCCTCCACCTCGTCCACCTCCTGCGGATTAAGGCCGAAAAAGGCAATCTCGCTTCCGGACACGAATGCCGAAAGCAAGAGGCATGTCACCACTATTAATATAAGGAAACTCCAGGCTACCCAAGTACTGTGTTCGGGAGCATGAAATGTAATAGCTGAATCGCACAGCATTCCCGGCAGTCTGCCGACAATGCCGCATAACACTCCGGCCATATCGGCCGGCAAAGGATCTGGGTCCAAATCTAAAGTTTGTTGGTTAAGACTGCAAAATTATAACTTTCACGCGAGATATACAAATTATTCGCGCTCGCCGATTACGTGTGGATAAAAAGTCATGTTATATCAGATAGAATCTCAATCGTTTTCTTTCTTCCACGCTTTGGCTTTAGCCGTAAGGGAATATTCTTGTTTGGGATGATTCGGAACATCCTTGTATAACAATTCGATGGCACCATCATTAATGGCTGGAAGAAAATAGTTTTCTCTGAATGTCGGACGGTGTTTTAATCCAACACACTCCATTAACTCACTCATTGTCATATATTCTTCATTCATTGAAAGAATAAGTTTTTGAACTTGGTCGGTACTTGGTCGGTACTTGGTCGGTAGTTGGTCGGTGCTTGGTCGGTAGTTGGTCGGTGCTTGGTCGGAATGAGAATCCAACTTGGTGGGCCGCTTGAATGTGACATAGACGAAGCCTCCGTCCCAGCGCCATGTGGGTTCTTCGACTCCTTGCTCTCGGCAGGCTTCTATGATACGGTGTATGCCGCTTCCCCAGTTTTCGAGAAAGGTTGAGCGGTAGAGAGCTCGCGCCATGTTTCGGTTATAGGGATATGATTCATGCGACTCTTTAATGTTTTCAGGCGTTATCTGACGAGGGAATATACCGGGGTTGGCAATCTCTACGCGATCGTCATAGACAGCGATGCTGATGGTCAAATTCTGTTTCTCCCATTGACGATGACACAGGGCATTAATAAGTGCTTCTCTCAAAGCGGTGACCGGAATTTCAAGTCGCTCCTCTCTCATAAGGCTTTTGTCTGTTATTTTCCCACTGAGATTCAGATGCTTGAAAAGAAATGCCATTCCCGCATCAAGCAGGTCGAAGAAGTTTCCTTCGGCACGTTGATTGTCGATGAATTCAAGTTTGTCATTGCCACGAAAACGTGCCAGCCTTAACTGGAAGTTATCGTAGGGGTAGATATTATTAGAGAAAAGCATAGCGGCTCCATTGGTCGGAACCCCGTTTACCGTCAATTTCCACTTTGCTAAAGTATCCTCAATCGGAGCGGTCAATGCCGAGGCAGGGATACGGCCTCCATCCACTCCAAGCCTGATACATCCCAATATCTTATCTTTGTTCAGATCTGAAAGACTGATACCATCTGCAGGAAAAGATTCCCATGAAAAGGAATGAGGTTCATGTATACGGATGCGCTCATCGTACATTTCGCGAGGCATTATCTTGGTGGTACTCTCAATCTTATAGTAAGGTCTGCCTCGGAATGTATATGGTTTCTTACCCCATTCCCAGCCCTCAAAATGAAATGCTATGATCTTATTACCCGGATACTCCGGAACATCAACATATATGGGCTGTATGTCGTATGCCGGCTCAATTCCTGCCAAAGCCTGTGAAATCTCCTGCTTGGTCGCATCAGTCACCTGTTGACCCACAATCTTCAGCGACTTCGGCGCGACACCGAAAATCAGCCAGCCTCCATCGGTGTTGAGGAACGCGCACGCCGCGTGCATACCGTCCTTCAGTTCGCCGGTAGTCTTCTTCAGTTCCAGAGTCCTTGACTCGTCCCCCGCAATCAAAGCCTTTATATTGTCAATCGTCATAGCTTAATATTTTAATCCAAAAGTACGGATTAGTCACTGTCTTGTTTGTATTTCAATCAATCGGCTACGCGGATTACTTGCGAGGCGGGGTCGTCCTCGAATACGTAGTAGAGCCAGCCGCGGACGGCGGTGTAGCGGGTGGTGTCCTTCAGATAGTCTACGTATCGCTTCACCTGGGCGTCGTGGCGGCGGTCCATCCGTTTGCCGAATTTATAGTCGACGATGTCGGCCGAGCCGTCGGGCCATATCATGATGCGGTCGGGACGGCGCATGTCGTTGCGGTGATTAAGCAGCGGGCGTTCGGTCACGACGCGGCAGCCGCCTCCGAACCATCGACGCACCTCGGCCGGGGCGTCGTGCAGGCGTTCGGAGAGTTTGTCCACATACGAGGCTCCTTGTGGCACCAGGCCCAGGATGACGGCGCGGCGTATCTCGCGCGGCAGGTCGGCCAATGTCACCACGCGCTCCATTATGCCGTGGCATACGTTGCCCATCGAGCGCGGGTCGCGGCTGTCATCGTCGTCGTAATCCTCGCTGTCCACATACTGGGTCAGGTTGTCCACGCGGCACTTGATGCTTTCGGGAGGCATGGCCGACATATATCCACGGACGTTGCGCGCCTCCGGTTCCGGGTGTCCGGAATTTTCGGCCAGCTTCTTTTCTTCCTCGTGCCGTTTGCGGGCCAGGACGGTTTCGGCCGAGGGCTGTTCGCCGTAAGTGACGGTCACGCCGTCCTCGCTGTCGTAGGAGTCCGGCCAGGACAGGTGCTCCGCAGGCGTCCATTCGTCGCGGCGCCACCGGCCTCCGTCGCATGTGTCACATTCCAGAAAGTCAAGCACGAACCCGGCCAGGCTGCGCACCGGCTTGTCGGCGTAATCCTTCTCCGGCATACGGTCGTAGACGTACAGTTCGTTCTTGGCGCGCGTCAACGCCACATACAGCAGGTTGAGCGTGTCCATGGTCTCCAGGTCGTAGTTTTCGTACAGCAGGTCGCGCAGCGAAGTCTCCTTCAGCTTTTCCGTGACCTGTACGGGTACGTATGGAGGGAACCGGCTATCGATGTCTTTGTCGGCGAGTTTCAGCTGCGACTTCGGTATCCAGCGCCATTCCTTGCCGCTGACGAAGTCGCCCAGCCTGGTCTTGTCCGACAGCGGATGGGTGATGATCACCACGGGAAACTCCAGGCCCTTCGATTTGTGTGTGGTCATTATGGAGATGGCGTCCAGATCGTCGGGCGAGGATATGGCCAGGGTGCGTTTCTTGCGCTCCCACCAGGCCAGGAAAGAGGGGAGGTCGGCCGGGTGACCGTCGCAGTACTCGATGACGGCGTCCTGGAACGCCGCCAAGAATGCGGCCTGGTCTATGCCGAGCTGCCGGAATTCGCCGGCCATGAAATTGGCGATTATGGCCTCCACAAGCGCCGGCAGGGCGGTGGTCTGCATTTCGCGCAGCATGTCGATGATGGGCGAGACGTCGAGCACCTCGTTCTGAATGCATTTCAGACACTCGTCGATCGACTTGTCCGGGTGCATCTGACGGTACAGCAGTATGTGGCATTCCAGGTCGCGGATGTCGCCGGGACCCTTGTGCTCCGCTTCCTTGCCGTCATTGCGTCTGGGCATCGTGCTGCGGTTGATGGCCTCGAGGATGGTCACCACATCGCGCACGGCCACCGAGTTAGCCACCAACAGCGACTGCTCGCTGATGAACTCCAGTTCCGGCTGGTCGGGATCCTCAGGGTCGCGTTCCCTGTTGTATTGCTGCAGGCGTTCCACCATGGCCGTGCCGTCGGTGTTGGTGCGTGTCAATATGCAGATGTCCTTCTGACTGTAACCGCGTTTCAGCGTGTCGAGAATCTTGGTCAATGCCTCGTCCTCGGGATTTTCGCCGCGGCCCATGACGCGGACTTCCACATATCCCGTCCCTTTGCGCTGCGGTGTCTGGCAGACATTGCTGTACAGGTCGCCGAACCTGCGGGCCACTGCCGCGCGGCGTTCCGGGTCGTCGGGCGAGACAATCTCGCCGAGATGGCGGATGATGAAACTGAACAGCGAATTGTTCCATTCCACTATCCGCGGGTCGGAGCGCCAGTTGGCGTTTTCCGACGGTTTGTGGCCGGCCGTCTCCACGGCGCCGGCGCCGAACTCGCCGTTCAGCTCCCGCTCCACACGGGTGTTGATCAGTTCCGGTTCGGCGTTGCGGAAACGGTATATGCTCTGCTTCGCGTCGCCGATTATCAGGTTGTCGTTGCCGCGTGACAGACTCTCCCTGACCAGCGGGCTGAGATTGACCCACTGCATCTCGGATGTGTCCTGGAACTCGTCTATCAGCAGATGGTTCAGCATGGTGCCGAGACGTTCGTACACAAAGGGAGTGTCGGTGTCCTTGATGAACTTGTGCAGAATCATGGAAGTCTCGCCGAGTTCCACGGCGCCGTTCTCGCGCAGGTAGTCCAGGCGCCGTTTCGACACGGCCTTGAGCAGCCCCAGGAAGGGGAAGCTGACACGCAATGACTCCCAAAGAGTCTCGAACGAAGCCTTCCACAGTCCGTAGGCTTCCTGCATCTTCAGGTAATGTTCCTTGCGCGCGGCCCAACGGCTGTCCTTGGCCACGTTGGCCTCTATCGACTTCTTGCCCCAGAATTTGTCAGGGTCGAGGAATGTCACGCTTTTGAACCTGAGGGGCTTGAGCTGCAGTATCTTCCGGGCCGCGCCGAAGGGCTTGCCGGCATCCGTGCGCGTGGCCGTCAGCTGGTCCGGGTCGGTGGCCGTGTCTATGACAGCCTGCGCCTCGGCGGTCATGGCGCGGTAATGCCGTCTTTTCTCCTTATTATGTTTGTCCTCCAGCTCATTGTAGAGGTTCAGGATGTCGGTGTTGTCGTTCAGGTATTCCTCCAGCTTGCCGCGTATCTTGCGGAACTCCTCGTTGTCGATGCGCTGGAAGTCGGCGAGCAGCGACTGATAGGGCGTCGAGCTGTTGGGATGGCCGGACTCACGTTTCTGGAATATGTTCCATGCCGTGCCCTCCTCGTTGTCCATGATTCGTTGCAGCCATATCCTGATTTCGCGGGAATCGGGGTCACGGGGATTGTCTACGGCATCCAGGGCGCCGTTAAGGCCCATGCGCGACACGTAGTTGCTTTCAAGTTCCACCTGATAGGCGTCCATCACGCCGCACTCGTAAGCCAGCGTGCGGAGCACCAGCTGGAAGAACGAGTCGATGGTGGAGACGTTGAAGTCGGAATAATTGTTCAGCAGCATCTTCAGGGCGTTGCCGGCGATCTCGCTGATCTTCCCGGCCGGCACCTTGAATTCCTTCATGAAGTCGTCGAGATAATCCGGGCGGTCCGGGCCTCCGTTATAGTTGGCCAGGTCGTCCAGCTTGTCGATGATGCGCATCTGCATCTCGTTGGTGGCCTTGTTGGTGAAGGTGATGGCCAGTATGCGGCGAATGCCGTCCAGAATCTCGTCGTCGGTGCGCAGGCGGTATGCGGACGCCCCTTCCGGCTTGACAGCGATCAGGAAGTGAATGAAATGCCGGGTCAAGGCGTACGTCTTGCCCGACCCGGCCGATGCTTTCTGTAGAGTCAGCATTACCCTTTGACTTTATATCCCATGTCCGTGAGGGCCTCCTTGACCTTGGCCAGCAGATTGCCCTGAATCAGAATCTCGCCGCCACGGGCCGAGCCGCCCACGCCGAGCCGGCGTTTCAGTTGGCGCGCCACTTCCTGCAGCGTCTCGTCCGGGCAGTCGAATCCCTCCACGATGGTGGCGGTCTTTCCGGCACGTCCCTTTTTCTCTATCAGGACATGCACGGGAGTTTTCTGCACCGTCTTTGAGTCGGCAGGTGCGGCTTCGGTTTCGGGAGCGTCCGGTTCTCCTTCGGGCAGGTTGCCCTCCTGAAGCAGTGAGCCTAAGGCGTCTTTCCAGTCCATAATCAATAGGATGCTAATTTCTTGTTCAGCTCGTCGAGGGTCTGTGCACGGTCGCGCAGGTCGCCGGCGGCGTCATAGATGAAGAACGCGGGGAGCTGGCCTACGTTATAGTCGCGCAGGGAGTTGGAGTGGGCGCCGGTGGGATCCACCACAGTGATCCAGGGCAGGTTGCGCGCGGCCTCGCGCCATGCGTACTGGTCGGCGTCGAAGCTGATGTGATAGAACTGTACCGCGCCCCCCTTGCGCTGATATATCTGCGCCAGCTCGCGGTTGAACGCCGGCGATTCCTCCATGTTCATCATGGCGAACACCACCACCACGGGCTTCCCTTTGCCCACCAGGTCCGACAGCTTCACGTTCTGCTCCTTCTCGTTGGGCAGCTCGATGTCCAGCACCTTGATTTCCGGCGCGCTTATCACCTTGCGCTTGCCCTGGGCGGTGTTGTGCTGCTTCAGGGCGTTCAGAGCCGCGTCGCGCACCATCTTGCCGTGGGGGTCGTTCGGGCGGTACTGCTCGAACTGGGTGGCCACGGCGGCGTAATATTTGGCGTCGTCATGGTCGGCGGCGTCGAACAGCGGTTTGTCGTCCACTATCTTGGTCAGCACGTAATAGCTTAGTATGGAACCCTGGCTGTCCATGATGTATTTGGAATAAATCTGACGCTTGAAGCCCTCGGCGTCCTTTTGGGAGGAAGCCGCATACTTCATCACCTCCTTCTCGAAGGCGTCAAGGCGTTCGGCCTGCGGAGTGCCCGACAGCTTGAAGTCGTTGCCGTATTTGTCGGCGCTGGTCTCGATGCGCACGGTCTCCACCGAGTCGACGGGAAAGTAAATGGAGTTTTCGCCCAGGGTCAGACGGTAGATTTCCGGGCTGGCCGGAGCCTCGTATTTTAGTGAGAAGTCACCGTTTTTGCCCACCCGGACCGAGTCGAGCACGGTCCACCGGCCCGCGAAGTCCGGCTTGGCCAGAATCAGGGTCTTGCCCTCGCCTCCGTAAACCTCGCCTTCTACCTTGAACTTAGGATTGTTGTCGCACGCCGTCATCAGCAACGCAATGCCGGCGGCCGCCATGATGTATCTTGTTTTCATTGGATTTTCCGAAATAATATCAGTGTTAGTTAGTCACCACAAAGTTAGCATAAATCCGATAAAAAACCAAAGTTTGCGAAAATAAGGAATTTTTGTTAACTTTGCGGAGTTTTGCACAAAAAGTGGCTGATTGGCACGAAATGTGTAAGATTCAACGAACTAACGCGGACTTGCCGCGTAGTGTTCCGACGAGATTAACGAATAGCGAAACAATAAAGATTTATGAATCCAATCAAGAAGAGCATCAAGCTGCCCGACGGACGTGAGATCACGCTGGAGACCGGGAAGCTGGCCAAGCAGGCCGACGGTGCTGTAGAGTTGCGCATGGGCAACACGATGTTGCTTGCAACCGTATGTTCGGCCCGCGAGGCCGGCGAGGGCGTGGACTTCATGCCCCTGACTGTAGAGTACAAAGAAAAATACGCATCCATCGGACGTTATCCCGGTGGATTCCTTAAGAGGGAAGGCCGTAGCAACGACTACGAGATTCTGACTTCCCGTCTTGTAGACCGCGTGCTGCGTCCTCTTTTCCCCGACAACTATCATGCAGAGACGTTTGTGAACGTGACGCTGTTCTCGGCCGACGAGAACGACGCCCCCGACGCACTGGCAGGCCTGGCCGCATCGGCAGCCTTGGCTGTGAGCGACATCCCCTTCAACGGCCCTATCTCCGAGGTGCGTGTGGCCCGCGTTGACGGCGAATGGGTGATCAATCCCACATTCGACCAGATAGCCAAGTCAGACATCGAGTTGATGGTGGGCGCCACCTACGACAACATCATGATGGTGGAGGGCGAGCTTGACGAGGCCAGTGAGGCCGAGCTGCTCGAAGCCCTGAAGGTGGCTCACGAGGAGATCAAGAAGCAGTGCAAGGTGGTGATGGAGCTGGAGAAAGAGGCCGGCAAGGAGACCAAGCGCGAATACAACCACGAAATAAACGACGAGGCACTGCGCGCCGACGTTCGCGAGAAGTGCTACGACAAGGCATACGCCATCGCCAAGACCGGCAGCGCCGACAAGCACTGGCGCATGGACTCGTTCGACGCCATCCGCGACGAGTACATAGCCAACCTCCCCGAGATGACCGAGGAGCAGCTGGCCCTCTACAACGAGGATCAGCGCATCGCCATGGTGAAGCGTTACTACCACGACGTGGAGAAGGAGGCAATGCGCCGCTGCGTTCTGGACGAAGGCATCCGTCTCGACGGCCGCAAGACCGACGAGATCCGTCCCATCTGGTGCGAGGTTGACTATCTGCCCGGCCCTCACGGAGCCGCCATCTTCACCCGTGGCGAGACCCAGGCCCTGGTGACAACCACCCTCGGTACCACGCTCGACGAGAAGATTGTGGACAATGTGCTGGACCAGAGCAAGGAACGTTTCCTGCTGCACTATAACTTCCCGCCCTTCTCCACAGGCGAGGCCAAGGCACAGCGTGGCGTGGGACGTCGTGAGATAGGTCACGGCAACCTGGCACACCGCGCCCTGAAGCGCATGTTTCCCGACAACTTCCCCTACACCTGCCGCATCGTCAGCGATATTCTGGAGTCTAACGGCAGCTCGTCCATGGCCACAGTATGCGGCGGCACGCTGTCGCTGCTCGATGCCGGCGTCAAGATGAAGCGTCCCGTAGCCGGCGTGGCAATGGGTCTGATTTCCGATCCCGGCAACGTGAAGTATGCCATCCTGAGCGACATCCTCGGTGACGAGGACCACCTCGGCGACATGGACTTCAAGGTGACCGGCACCGAGAAGGGTATCACCGCCACCCAGATGGATATCAAGTGCGACGGACTGAGCTACGAGGTGCTGGAGAAGGCACTGAACCAGGCACGCGACGGCCGTATGCACATCCTCAACATAATCCACGACACCATCCCCGAGGCCCGCGAGGACTACAAGCCCCACGTACCGCGTCTGGTCACTCTGGATATACCGAAGGAGATGATCGGTGCCGTTATCGGCCCGCAGGGTAAGGTGATCCAGGGCATCCAGGAGGAGACCGGCACCACCATCAGCATCGACGAGGACGAGAACACCGGCCTGGGCCATGTGGAGATCGCCTCGAAGGACAAGGCCAGCATCGACGCCGCCCTTGCCAAGATCAAGGCTATCGTGGCACAGCCCGAGGAGGGCGAGGTTTACTACGGAACCGTACGTTCCATCCTCGACTTCGGAGCGTTCGTTGAGTTCATGCCCGGCCGCGACGGACTGCTGCATATCTCCGAGATTTCGTGGGATCGTCTCGACTCGATGGAGAACAGCGGTCTGAAGGAAGGCGACAAGATCCAGGTGAAGCTGATAGAGATCGACAAGAAGACCGGCAAATACCGTCTGTCGACCCGCGTACTGACTCCGAAGCCCGAAGGTTATGTTGAGCGCGAGGCACGTCCCCGTCGCGAAGGCGGAGACCGCGGCCCGCGACCGCAGCGCAACGGCGACCGCGCACCCCGCGGCGACCGTGGTGACCGTGGACCCCGCAACGACCGCGGCGACCGCGGACCCCGTCCCCAGCGCACCTTTACACCCCGCGACAAGAACAACAACGAGGATTAAACCCCGACTGAAGCAATAAAAAAGCCTGCCGAACTTCGGCAGGCTTTTTTTATTGTAGCTTGTCAAGTGTGCGGTATCAGCCGTGTGGTTGGTCCCGGTGCACGGCTTCAGCCGGGCCTCCGTCTCGCGCATTATCTTTTCAGCACTTTCTCCCGGCCTACTATGTAGAGGCCGGGGGCGAGGCCGGCGGTGGCGTCGGCGCGACGCACGTCCCGGCGCAGAAGCATGCCTTCAAGACTATAGACGTTGACGGGGGCGTTGTCACTGACGGCGATGGCAGTCATGCCGCTACGGTCCGGAGTGTACGTTAGCTTGAAATTGTCGAAACAGGTCCAGTCGCGGTCGCAGTGAACCGACTTGCGTACGCCCAGGCGCAGGGTGGATGTCTTGTCAAGTGTCAGCTTCACCGTGTTGCCGGCGTAGCTGCCGTCGGTGTTGAAGGCGTTGTTGGCCGTGGTGACGTCGTCAGGGAAGGTGTAGGGGGAGTTCGTATATTTGTCGGCGCTGAACAGCGACATGAACGGCGTACCGGTCTCGTTCATATACACCTCGGCCAGCAGGGCCTCGGTGCCGGCGGTGTGCAGGCTGTAGGCCTCCTTGCCGCCGTTGCGGTAGAAACCGGAGCAGGTCAGCGTGTATTCGCCGGCCGGCATGTAGGGAAGTTCCTGGTATGCGTCGAATGTGGTGTTGTAGAACTCGGCTACTCCCTTGTTGGTGGCGGTGAACCCGGTGCCGCTCCAGCCGCGTCCGTTGTTGCCGTTGAAGTCCGGGTTTACTATGAGCGAGGTTATGTCGCCGTCTTTGGCATTGTCCACGATGTCCTTCATATATGCCTCGCGGGCCTTCATCATGGCGTCAAGGGCCTTGGCGATGGCTTCCGCCAAGGCGTCGAATCCCTGAACCTTCAGTGCCGCTTCGGCCTGGGCGAGGGCATCCTTGAATATGGGCGATTCCGTGGCCTGTGCCCATTCCATCTGCTTCAGCAGCTCGTCCCAGTCGGTCAGCAACGTGTATTCGGCCTCGTTGACATACAGCACGGAACCGTGCTGGAACGCGCCTGTTCCGCCTAAGTCGCTCGATGGCTTGACGTTGGTGCCGAGGTGGTCGGCGGTGCATACCTTATAGTGCGAGCCGCCGCTGTAACGCATATAGTAGATGTTCATGTCGTCCTCGTTGATGCGTCGTATGGCCGACGAACCCTCCACGTTTTCGCTTCCCTCGTTGCCGTTGTGGTCCACGTATGTCCAGTCGTCGCCCACGAGGCGGTCGGATGTCAGGTGCCAGATGCCGCGCTCGGTGCCGGATGCTCCCTCATGCTTGATCCACAGATGATACTTTCCGTCATAATCGTTATATACTATGTCGCCGTCGATTACGGAATAGCCCGGGTCGTGGAATATGCGCGGCTGCGTAAGGGTCTTGAAATCCTTGTCGGCATACGAATAGACTATGCGGTCGTGGTTGTCGCCGGCATTGTCTGAAAGCACCGAATAGTACACCAGATAGCCGCCCTGGCCGTTGAAAGCCGCGGGATCCCAGATGAACTGCGGAGCCCATACACGACGGATTTTGGCATATTCGGCGTCTGTCTTATAGAGGTCGGTCACCGCGTCGGGGTCGGAGAATATCTTCTTGCCCTGACGGAAATCGAATATGGTGCTTTCCCAATGAATCAGGTCGTTGCTGCGGAGCAGGTCGATGCCGTAGTTGTTCCATACCTTTGACTTGGCGTTGCACATGTCGGTAACGGTCATGAACCATTCATGGTCGCGCTGTCCTTTCTGCATATATGCGTCGCGCGATCCATGCTCGATGCCGCACAGGGCCTCGGTGTCGAATATCTCCTTGCCGTCGTTAAGCTGGTTGAACACACGTCCCTTGTCTTCCCTGGTGCCAAGGGCATAGTTGGTTATTTCCTTTCCGCTGTTCATGTAGCAATACAGATAGCCGTAGGCATCGTCGAGCGGAGCCACGGTGACAGGGAATGACAGTGTGCCTGTCGAGCCGTCGGCCGCGGTGACATTGGCTGTCAATGTGCCGGCCGCGCGCTTGGCGTCGCGGTTGCCCACGCCTGTCACGTCCAGCGTGGTGGTCCATGCCGAAGTCGAGAGAACCGCGTTCGGATCTGAATCCGCCGAAAGGCTCCATTCGATTGTGGCGGCGTTGTCAAGCTGCGTGGGGAGCTGGGCGCCGGCGCGCAGATTGGCCAGACGCTGACGCAGACCACCCAACGAGGCGTTGATTTCGGCCAGGGCCGCTTCCGACATGGGCTTACCCTTCATGCTGACCACGTCGCTGACAGTGAATTTCAGTATGCACATCGAATTGGCGGGTGCCGTGAAGTCGGCTTTGCCGGCGGTCACGGTCACGCTGCCCTGAACAGGCACCACATTATGCTGGTTGTCCACCGAGTTTTCGGCTTCGGAATCGGGGTTGGCCATTACCGTAGCCTCGCCCGACACGAATTTGCCGTTGGTCAGATTCAGCGTCACGGGCATGTCTTCCGAGTTCATGTTTACGGTCTTGACATAGAGGGTCTTTTCGTCCTCGCTCAAGTTGGCCGACATATATATCTTACGGTCGGACGGAATCTCGATGTCGTGGATCAGCACGTTGTCCAGGTAACATCTCAGCGAAGTGCCGCTCAGCACGATTCGGCCGTGATACAGATGGTTGGTCTCGATGGTGCCGTTGGTGCTGCCGTAACTCGACTTGCTGCCGTTGCGCGAGATCTCGACGGCATGGCGTGTGTTGCCCCAGCCTCCGAGGTTCCACCATATATAGTCGCCGGGACCGCCGTAGTTGAATGCCACGAGGAATCCCTCGTCGCCGCCGGTCTTTTTGGCATCGAATTCAAATATGAAATTGTCCGGAGCGTCCTTTGCGCTGGCCGCTATCAGGCCCTCGGCCGAGCCGTCGGTCATGCGCAGCACGCCGTTAGTCACGCTCCATCCCGAAGGCATGGTCCATCCTGCCGGTGCTGTGGTGAAGTCCTCGCTCCAGACCGGGTTGCCGTCGGTGTCGCTGATGCGGACGTTGTCGAACTCCGCCGTGGACTTCCATGTGGAGAAGCCCACCTTGTTGCCGGCATTCTGCGTGTTGCCGGTCTCGGTCCATTTCAGGTTGCGCGAGCCGACATTGTTGGCGAACAGTTTCTGGACATAGTAGGAGGGAGTGCCGTACGATTCGCTTGAATTGAAGCGAATCATGTCGGGACGCCAGCACTGGTCGTTCTCGTTCACGAATATCGGGGCATAGCTGTTCATGATGCAGACATCGGAGTTGTTCTCCATGCCGAGCATATAGATGGCCTCGCCCAATGCGGCGCGCAGAGTGCCGTTGGTGCCGAAATCGGATGTCACGGCATATTCGCCGGCATATACCTTCGGGCCCTGGCGCGAATAGCTGTCGTATTTGTTATAGTTGGCGGCGAACCACGAGGGATTGCGGTAATAATGCTCGTCGACGGCATCCACGGGATGCTCGTTGCGCCATGAGGGGGTGTCGGTGCCCCACGATTCCACGTTGCCAATCACGATGGCCTCCGGATACGCGGCCTTGATGGCGTTGTAGAACTGTATGTAGCGTTCGGCGTAATGGTCGCTCTGCTGGTTGGCGTCGGCCTGGTAGTTCTCGTTGCCCACTTCGATGAGACGCAGGTTGAAGGGTTCGGGATGACCGTTGGCGGCACGCACGGCGCCCCATTTGGTCGTGACGTCGCCGTTGCAGTATTCCAGGGCGTCCAGGGCCTCCTGTATGTATTCGTCTATGCTGTTGTAAGGCACGCTCCATCCGTGACCCAGGCCGATGTTGACCACAAACAGCGGTTCGGCACCGAGGTCCTCGCTCAGCTGAAGCATCTCGTGGAATCCGAGTCCGTCGCTGACGCGGTAGTTCCAGTTGACGTTGCGGTGGCCGGGACGGGTCTCCACCGGGCCGATGGTCTTTTTCCATTCAAAACGGTTGGTCACGCCGTTCTGGTGGGTGCCCTCGATGTAGCATCCGCCCGGGAAACGCATGAAAGCCGGGTGCATGTCGGCCAGCATCTGCGCCAGGTCGGGCCGGCATCCGTTCTCGCGATCCTTGAATGTGGGCGGGAACAGACTCACCATGTCGAAGGTCAGGTTACCGGCTTTACCCGCTGAAATCTTCAGCGAAGCGTTTGTGTCCGAGCCGGTAGGCTGTATTGTAGCCGTGTATTTGGTCCAGTTCTTGCCGGCTTTCACCGTTACGGTGGCATTGCCCAGAGGCTTGCCGTCGTGCGACACCATTTCAGCGGTAAGATTGCCGTCATAACCCTTGTCGGAACAGGCCCAGAAGCTGAACCTGTAGGATTTGCCCGCCTCGCAGTTCATACCCCAGAAGCCCTCGTTGGTCACGGCATCGCCCGCCGCGCCGAACGTCACGTCCAGCGCCTGTCCCTGTGCCGGGTTCAACAGGTTGTCCGTGACCAGTTTCCATGTCACGCCCGATGTCTTGCTCCATCCGTCGGGATTGCCCGTGTTGTCCTCGAAACTGCGGTTGCGCACCAGTTCGGCATATATGCCGCCGTCGCCCGCATGATTGATTTCCTCGAAAAATATTCCGTAGTGGAGCTTGCCTATTTCCGGTCCGCGATGCGAGGCATCGATGCCGAATTCCACGGCGGCCGTGGCACTTGACGCGCCTGCCAGCAGCAGTCCGCACAGGAACATGCCGATTGACTGTCTCATGATTTAGGTTTTTAAGATTGTATGATAGTATAGTGAAATTAGGCATCGTTCCTTAAAAAATGTATACGCCAGGGTCGCAGATGTGCTTCAGCTTTAGTCTTGCAGACTCAGGAGCATAGCGGGCTATGTGACTGAGTCAAAAGACTAAAGATGAGGTGCAGCTGCGAGACTGAGGTAATATTTCTTTCGGCGTGCCTGATTTTATAAATTATTCTAACAATTCTCAATTCTTTTGTGCGTTGCCCGGTGTCTTTTCGGTTAATTTATCCGCTCTCCTCGGTCACAGCCGCGAGGCTGCTCCCTCAGAGACCGAATAAATTACCTCGAAAATCCACCGCCCTGGCGTTTACATTTTTTAAGGAACGATGCCTAAGCGCGGATCACTCCGCTAAACGTTTATGACGCAAAATTAATAAGTTTTTTTAAATAAGAAAAGTCCCTGAAGTCTAAACTGACTGTCAGGGACATAAATGAATATTTTAGACTATTGTCCGAATCAATCGGGCATTGTCTGTTCGGCGGCGCTACGGATGGCGTCCGCATCGGGAGTCCAGCGTCCGTCGGCATCCATGCGCAGCAGGTCCATCACGTCGTAGCGGTCCAGACTCTCGTCGAGGTCGTCCTCCGTGTCGTCGGTTTCCAGCGACACCACGCCGTCGGCGGGATTGATCACCACCTGCGTGTTGTCGTCATACATCTCCTCATCGGCTATGTAAGTCTTCACGGCCTCGGTGATGTCCTCAATCAGTTTCTTGGTATCCATAGACCGTTATTATTAGTCGCGGCTGTTGCCTCCGAGTATACGGAGCAGGAACAGGAACAGGTTTATGAAATCCAGATAGAGGCTCATGGCACCCATTGTGGCGAGCTTGTCGGCCATGGCGGGATCGAGGTTCATTGCCGACATCTGCTTCACCTGCTGGGTGTCCCAGGCCGTCAGGCCCACGAACAGCAATACGCCCACGATGGAGATGATCCAGTCCATGGTGCTGCTGGCCACGAAGATGTTGACAACCATGGCGATGAGCAGGCCGAACAGTGCCATTATAAGGTAGGAACCCATTTTGGACAGGTCGGTCTTGGTGAAGAATCCGTAAACCGACATGGCACCGAACGTTCCGGCCGTGATGAACAGTGTATAAACAATTGTTCCAAGCTTATACACCAGGAATATGGGAGCCAGCCAGCAGCCCATCAGTGCCGAATATACGATGAAACAGCTCAGGACGGCTCCGGTGGACATCTTGTTGAGACGTGCCGGAATCACGAAGGCCATCACCAGCATGGCGATGAGCATTCCCCAGAACACCAGCTGGTTTCCGAAGAAGAAGGAGAGTGCGGCGGGCGACGAGGCCACGCCGAGGGCACAGAATGCTGAAACCAGCAGTCCGATAAACATGCGCACATACACGCGCTTCATCACGGCGTTGGTCTGCCGTGTCACGGCTCCGCTTTCGTAGAACGACGGAGGGGTGGTCTGATTGTTATATTCCATAGTTAAGGTGTTGTTTCGGGTGTTACATTCTTTCGGGCACCTCTATACCTAATAAGGCAAGACCGGCCTTTAATGTTCGCGCGGTCACGGCGGAAAGTTCGAGGCGCAGGTTGCGCACAGGCTCGTTCTCCTCCTTGAGTATGGAGAAATCGTGGTAGAACTGGTTGTATTCCTTGGCCAGCTCGTAGCAGTATTTGGCTATCACGGCGGGGGAGTATTTCTTTCCGGCCTCGGCCACGACGTTGCGGAAGTCGTCGATCTTCTGTATCAGCGCGGCCTCCTTCTTGTTGGGCTCGGCCAGCACCTCGGTATTGGCGTCGAATCCGGATTCGGCAGCCTTGCGGAGCACCGAGCGGATGCGCGCGTAGGTGTACTGGATGAAGGGGCCCGTGTCGCCGTTGAAGTCGATGGACTCCTTGGGGTTGAACAGCATGTTCTTCCTGGGGTCGACTTTCAGCAGGAAATACTTCAGCGCGCCGAGACCGACCTTGCGGGCCACTTCCCGGGCCTCGTCCTCGGGCATCTCGGCCAGACGCTCGGCAGCTGTCTCGGTGGCGTCGGCCACCATCGTGGCGATCAGGTCGTCGGCATCCACCACGGTACCCTCGCGGCTCTTCATCTTGCCTTCGGGCAGTTCGACCATTCCGTAGCTGAAGTGCTTCAGGTCCTTGCCCCACTTGAAGCCGAGACGGTCCAGAAGTATGGCCAGCACCTGGAAGTGATAGTTCTGCTCGTTACCCACCACGTACACCATCCTGTCGATGGGGAAGTCGCGGAAACGGAGCTTGGCGGTGCCGATGTCCTGGGTCATGTAGACCGAAGTGCCGTCCGAGCGGAGCAGCAGCTTGTGGTCCAGGCCCTCGGGCGTAAGGTCGGCCCATACGGAACCGTCCTCCTTGCGGTACATCTTGCCTTCCTCCAGGCCTTTCAGCACCAGTTCCTTTCCCTCCAGGTAGGTCTGCGACTCATAGTATATCTTGTCGAAGTCCACGCCCATCTTGCGGTATGTCTCGTCGAAACCGGCGTAAACCCACGAGTTCATCGTTTCCCACAGCTTGCGCACCTCGGGGTCGTTCTGCTCCCACTTCACCAGCATCTCGCGGGCCTCCTTCATCAGCGGTGACGCCTCTTTGGCCTCGTCCTCGCTCATGCCCTGTGCCTGCAGCTGCTTCACTTCTTCCTTGAAGTGCTTGTCGAACAGCACGTAGAAGTCGCCGATCAGGTGGTCGCCCTTCTGTCCCGACGATTCGGGAGTGACGCCTTCGCCCCATTTCTGCCATGCCAGCATCGACTTGCAGATGTGGATGCCGCGGTCGTTCACTATGTTGGTCTTGATCACCTTATAGCCGTTGGCCTTCAGTATCTCTGACAGCGAATAGCCCAACAGGTTGTTGCGCACGTGTCCCAAGTGCAGGGGTTTGTTGGTGTTGGGGCTGGAATATTCCACCATCACCAGCTCCGAGTCGTCACCGGCCTTGGTCAGACCGAAGTCCGGGTCGGCCTTGATGCCGTGGAACACCGAGAGCCACCATTTGGGGCTGACCGTGATGTTCAGGAACCCTTTCACCACGTTGAAGCTTTCCACTGCCTCCACATGGTCGGCCAGCCACTGTCCTATTTCCTGGGCCGTGACCTGCGGAGCCTTGTGCGAGGCCTTGAGCCACGGGAACACCACTACCGTGAGGTCGCCCTCGAAGTCCTTGCTTGTGGGTGCAGGCGATACGCTCGCCGCATCTATGTCGAGTCCGTACAGCTCGTGTAGAGCTCCGGCCACTCCCTGCGATATTACTTCCTCTATTGTCATTATAATGTTACTGATTCTATTGCTGTTGTTGATTCAATAATATATAGAACGCAAAATTAACACTTTTCTGTCACATAACAAATTTGATGCCGCAAACCGGCATGACTGAAACCGCATGGAGACGAAAAAAGCGAATCCCCCGGGGACTCGCTTTGATGTGTCGCTGTTGACGAAATTACTTTCCGAGGTCAGCAGCCGGTTTGAATTTCACAACCTTGCGGGCGGGGATTTCAATCTTCTCCTTAGTGCGGGGATTGATACCTGTGCGGGCCTCCTTGGCAACCACTGCGAATGTACCGAAGCCGATCAGCTGCACTTTGTCCTCGTTAACGAGGGCCTGTGCGATGCTCTCCAGTGTTGCGTCAAGTGCCTTCTTGGCATCAGCTTTGCTCAGCCCTGCTTTGGCTGCGATCTCGTTCGTCAAATCTGTCTTGTTCATTGGTGTGTGTATTTGATATTGATTATACTGTGCGGGGTTTAGTGTGTTGCGGGTTGATTAATAAGGTTTTTAAGGCCAATCAGCCCGGTTTCTTATTTTGACCACAAATATAGCAATATTTAAAGGATTTACAAATAAAAATCCGTTATTTTTTACTTTTTTGCCGCGAATTCATAGTTTTTGCCATTTTTTGCGTTATTAATAGCAGAAATAAGCCCTATCCCGCCATTTGACGGGAGTTTTTAGAAATTATGAGTGCATTTAACACAAGTAGATTCAATCTGCCCGCTGTCACGAAGAATCTGATAATAATCAACGTGCTGATATGGGTGGTCGAGGCGTTGTTCCCCTCGTTTGCTATCAACGGTCTGTACCGTCATTGCGCCCTGCACTATGTGGGCGCCTCCGACTTCAATCCGGCCCAGATCATCACATATATGTTCCTGCACGACCAGCGGAGCTTCATCCACGTGTTCTTCAATATGTTCACGCTGTTCATGTTCGGACCCATACTGGAGCGCACATGGGGTTCGAAACGGTTCTTCATGTTCTATATGGTATGCGGCATGGGCGCGGCCCTGGTGCAGGAAGGCGTCTGGGCGCTGACCTGGGAGCATGACTACATCCGCGACCTGGCCCGTCTGAACGGCCTGACCTACGACCACATGGAGCAGGCTCTCTACGCCGCCATCGCCAACCACGACATGAGCCTGATACAGAACATGGAGATGGTGAAGAATTCCTATATCACCGTCGGTGCCTCGGGTGCCATCTTCGGCCTGCTGTTGGGATTCGCCTTCGTGTTCCCCAACATGCCGCTGTATCTGTTCTTCATCCCCATTCCCATCAAGGCCAAATGGATGGTGATAGGCTACGGTGTGCTTGAGTTCTTCCTCGGCGTGAGCGGCGGCGGAACGGTGGCGCACTTCGCTCACCTGGGCGGCATGCTGTTCGGCCTGATAATCCTGCTGATATGGCGCAAGAAGGGGACTTTGCACGGCAACGGATTCTATTGACGCATGGGAAAGTACAGACATTATAGCCTTGTGTCCATGTTTGGCGGCAACGTTACGGTGGCGTCGCTGGTGCTTGCCAACGTGGCGGTATCGCTGCTGATATGGCTGGCGATGGGACTGAGTGCGCTTACGGGTATGCCCGATACGTGGGTGCTCCGCGTGTTCGCGTTGCCGGCCGGCATCGGGCAGTTCCTGACCATGCCGTGGACCTTGGTCACATATATGTTCGCTCAGGCCAATCCGCTGCAGCTGCTGTTCAATATGCTGTGGCTGGTATGGTTCGGCCGCTGGCTGTCGGATTCCGACGGGCCGAAAGCGGTGCTGAGACTGTATCTGCTCGGCGGAATAACCGGCGGCATTTTCTATCTTATGGCTGCCAACGCAGGAGCCGGCGGGTCGTTCCTGATGGGATCGTCGGCGGCCACACTCGCCGTGATGGTCTATGCCGCCATACGTCGTCCGAATATGGACGTGCCTCTGTTCCTGATAGGGGAGGTGAGGCTGAAATGGATAGCTGTGTTTACGGTCATCCTGACGTTGTTGGGAGCCTCGGGCGTCGCCGCGCATTGCGCACATATCGGCGGCGCGTTGAGTCCGTTGCTGCTGATACTGTACGATAAGGTGAAGACTTCTGTCCGTGGCCGTCAGCCACGACGCCGCAAACCGAAGGCGTTCAGGAATATGCAGCCTCGCAAGGCAGCCGTGAGGATAGATGAGGGTGCCGGAAAGCCCGAAGAAGTGCTGGACGAGCTGCTTAACAAAGTACGTGTCTCGGGATTCGATTCGTTGACCGAGCGCGAGAAACAGACGCTCAACGAGGTCTCGGCCGCGTTGAACAATAACAGTAATAGCCTATGATTATCAAACCGATAGTCCGCATGGTGCTGCGCATAGCATCGTTCGTGCTGTACGGGCTGACGATATTGTCGGCATATTGCGGACACATCAATCCGGCCATCACGGCCATACCTGCAGTAATAGTGATGATGATGCCGTATCTTGCCATACTGACAGCGCTTACGGCCGTGGCGTGGCTCGTCAGTGGCAAATGGATTACCGGCGTGTTGGGTATCGGCTCGCTGATAGCGGCATCGGCGCCCATCATGTCGGCCGTGCCGCTGAAACTGCCCAACAACCCTACGGACGGTAAGACGGAGTTCAGTGTCATGTCGTGGAACTGCCTGCACGGCTGGGACCAGAAACTGATGACGGGCCGCAGTGACCGCCCCGAGAACCAACTGTATAACGAATCCCTCGAATTCATGCTCAATTCCGGCGCTGACATCATCTGCCTGCAGGAGATGGAGCAATGGGAAGAATCGGAAGTGCCCCGGCTGACCCAGGATTTCAAGGAGAAGTTTGCGGTGCTGTACCGTTACGAATCGCACGAAGCCGGCAAAGACACCCGCGTGTTCAGCAAATATCCGGTGCACAACCTCCCAGCGCGGCAACTGGCCGAGCGCAACGGCGTAAAGCTGCCCGACGACTGGCGATCGCTGCTGAGATACTATTCCTTCTATCGCGTCAACATCGACGGACGCCGGTTGCTGCTGGTGAACATGCATTTGTTCTCGCCCGGCCTCTCCGACAAGGAGCGGGAGGTGATAACGGACATACGCGGCACGGAGACGGCCAAGGCAAGTGCCCGCGAGTTCAAGAACTCCATCTTAGGCAAGATGCGGAATGCGTTCTCGGTACAGGCGCGCCAGCTGGAGCTGCTGTGCGAGATATTGAAGGATTACAAGGACCCGATAGTGGTGTGCGGGGATATGAACAACGTGCCGGAATCGTACACCTGGCGCGTCATGACCCGCAACGGATTCAAGGACGCTTATTCCGAGGTGGGTTTCGGACACCTCATCACTTATAACAAGCACCTGTTCTGGCTGCACCTGGACCAGATAATGTACCGTGGCGCCTTGCGTCCCCTCAATGTGAAGAAGAACCGCATCAAGACCTCAGACCATTTTCCCCTGACCGCCACTTTTGAATTTGAATAAAATTCATTAAATTTGCAGAAACAAAACAACAATATATGAAGAAAATAGCGCTGCTGGCGGCAGCCGTGACGCTTGCCGGCCACGCCACATTCACCATGGCAGAACAACATCAGAATCCGTTTCTGACGGAATACACCACCAAGTACAAGATTCCGCCGTTCGACAAGATCACGACGGCCGACTTCATCCCGGCCATCAAGGCGGGCATCGAGGAGCAGGACGCCAACATCCACGCTATAGTGGTGAACCGCGCCACTCCCGATTTCGACAACGTGATTCTTCCGCTCGAGAATCTGTCGCCCATTCTGGAGCGTGTGCAGGGCGTGTTCTATCACTACATGGAGGCGATGAACACCCCGGAGTTCGCCGAGATGGCCGACCAGGCAATCCCGTTGCTGAACGACGCTTCGAACCGCGTGAACCTGTCAGAGCCTCTGTTCGCCAAGATCAAGGCCGTGTACGACACCCGCGACAAGCTGAAACTTACTCCTGTCCAGAAGCGTCTGGTGGAGAAATACTACCGTGAGTTTGCCGAGCAGGGCGCAGCTCTGCCCGCCGACAAGAAGAAGGAGCTGGTGCGTGTCAACGACGAGCTGTCCAAGCTGTTCATACAGTATAACCGCAACCTGCTGAACGCCACCAACCAGTTCACCGTAGTGGTTTACGACAAGAACGACCTGTCGGGACTGCCCGAATCGTCGGTGGCCGTGGCGGCCGAGGAAGCCGAGAAGCGTGGCCTGAAGGGACTGTGGGTATTCACACTTCACGCTCCCAGCCGACTCCCCGTGCTGCAGTATGCCGACAACCGCGGTCTGCGCGAAGCCATCTACAAGGGCTACACCAGTCTGGCTTCGTACGGCGACAACTCCAATATGCCCGTCATCTCCAAGATAGTGAAGCTGCGCGACGAGAAGGCCCACATCATGGGCTTCAAGGATTTCGCAAGCATGATGACGTCGCGTGTGATGGCCAAGACTCCCGAAAACGCCACCGACCTGCTGATGAAGGTGTTTGAGCCTGCCGTGAAGCGTTCGCACGAGGAGGTGAAGGATATGCAGGCCTACGCTGACAAGCATGGCGATAACATCACCATCGCCCCGTGGGACTATTACTATTATGCCGACAAGGTAAAGAAAGAGAAGTACAACTTCGACGAGGCCGACCTTCGTCCCTACCTCAGCGTGGACAAGGTGCTGAAGGGCCTGTTCGACACAACCGAGAAACTGTACGGCGTGAAGCTGGTGCCGATGCCCGATGCTCCCAAATATATGGAGGACGTGCAGGTATATGACGTGGTCGACGCCAAGACCGGCGAGCACATTGCCGTGTGGATGTGCGACTATTTCCCCCGCGACACCAAGCGCCAGGGCGCCTGGATGGAGCAGATGCAGCCCGCAGGAGTATATGCCGACGGCGAGGTGCGCCGTCCTATAGTATATAATGTAGGCAACTTCACGAAGCCCACCGCCACGACGCCGTCGCTGCTGACCATCGACGAGGTGGAGACAACGTTCCATGAGTTCGGCCACGCGCTTCAGGGAATGCTGACGCGCGCTCCGTACAAGGGATTGGCCGGTACGAACGTTGACCGCGACTATGTGGAGATGTGCTCGCAGATCAACGAACACTGGGCATTCGAACCCGAGGTGATCAAGGGCTATGCCAAGCATTACAAGACCGGAGAGGCCGTTCCCGACTCACTGGTTCAGAAGCTGACCGACAGCCGTAAGTTCAACCAGGGCTTTGTGACGACAGAGCTGGCTGGTGCCGCACTGCTCGACATGAAGTACGGCCAGCAGCCCGAGGTGAAGGATCCCGCCGTGTTCGAGGCAAAGGTGGCCGAGGAAATCGGTATGCCGGCTGAAATTACTTTCCGTTACCGCAGCCCCTACTTCAAGCATATCTTCGGCGACGACGGCTATGCTTCCGGTTACTACACCTATCTGTGGGCCCAGGTGCTGGAGGCCGACGCATGGGAGCTGTTCAAGCAGAAGGGCATCTTTGACAAGAAGACAGCCGCCAGCTTCAAGAAGAACATACTTGAGAGCGGCGACACGGAGGATGCCATGATACTGTTCAAGAAGTTCCGCGGCCACGAGCCGGACGCCAACGCCCTGCTGCGCCTGCGCGGCTTCATCGAGTAATCGCAACTACACCTTAATATATAATGGCCGGACATCGTTCCGGCCATTATTCGTATACCCCGCTGCGACTGGAATGACGACGTCCACGTCGTCAACAAGAGGGCGGTGGGGACACCGCCCCTCCGGTAACGCCCCCGACACCCGGGCGGTGAGGACACCGTCCCTCCTGTATAAAAAACAACCGAGGGAAGCAGCGGCTGCTGATTCCCTCGTTTAAAGATTTAACGATTCTCACCGTCATCTTCACGTTTAGATTAAGGTCAAAATAATAATCAATTACCCTGTTGTTTGCATTTATATTTGTTACCCGTCTTTCATGGTATAAGACTCAGGTTTCGCGGTATTAAGGTTAATCTCAATGATTGGGCCGGACTGTTCTTGTCCGACGTTGCAAAATTAGTACCTTTGACATTTGTGTGCAAATTTATTTATATGTTATGCAACATATTTTTAATTTAGAGCATTATATTGCACTTGATTTAACGCTTTTTCTGAGTCGGGTGTCATTTTGCAACCTAATTCATATATATTAACAATTAAAGCACCCGGAAATTGTAAATATTGATTCATTTTTGACGATAAAACTGCATGATGCGTATTATGGTGTATTTGCAAATAGTAAAAATTTTTAACATCCCGAGGAGTTATTGGCAATTTTTAGGCATAAAATGTTGTTATAAGGAAAGAAATGTTGAAGTCGAAAGAGTTTGGAAAGCTGACTCTTTCATCTTTGTAAAATAAAAAGTGATGCGCAGGAAGCGATACATGCTGATAATAAACCCGATATCGGGCACCGGGATGGTGTCGGATGTGGAGCGGCGTGTTCGCGAGACGTTGGAAGGGCCGGAGCGCGAAGTGACGGTGTGTCAGAGCACAGGGCCCGGCGACTGCGCCCGGCTGGCGCGCGAGGCGGTGAAGCAGCATTATTACGCCGTGATAGCGGCCGGCGGTGACGGCACCGTCAACGAGGTGGCCGGCGCGTTGCGGGGCACGCCCGTAGTCCTCGGCATCATACCGCGCGGGTCGGGCAACGGACTGGCGCGGCATCTGGATCTGTCCATCGACATAGACAACGCGTTGCGCATCATAGCCCTGGACAATCCGCAGCCTTGCGACTACGGGACGGCCAACGACCTGCCGTTCTTCTGCACGTTCGGACTCGGTTTCGATGCCGCAGTGAGCCAGGCGTTCGCCTCGATGAAACACCGTGGCCTGAAATCGTATATCCGCGCCGTGTTCGGCAAGTATATCAAATACGAGCCTAAGGAATACAGCATTACCACCGGCGGACGCACCATAAATGTAAAGGCGTTCCTGATAGCGGTGTGCAATGCCTCGCAGTACGGCAACAACGCCTATATCGCCCCCGACGCATCATTGCGCGACGGACTGCTGGACATCACCATAATCCATGCAGGCAATCCGCTGACACGCGCCATTGTCGGCGTGGACATGCTGACCGGCTACATCAAGCGCAACGTGCTGGTGCAGACCATGCAGGTGGAGAAGGCCGTAATCCGCCACGAACCGGGACCGGCGCATATAGACGGCGATCCGATCATGATGCCCGAGACTATACAGGTAAAGTGCCATCCCGGTCAGTTGTGCCTGTTTGTCAATCCCGAGACACCGGAGTTCAGGCCGTTGCTGACGCCCCTCAAGTCATTTCATTTCGATTTCCGCTTCAGATTTAATTCCCTGATGGCCCGACTCTTTACCCGCAAACTGTAAAATAAAATTTATTTTGTGGTTTGGGGAATTTTTTGTAATTTTGCGAGCCGATTATATCCAAAATCGAGCCCTTTCGGGGATGCGAGTCTGTCATTGGCCTGGTAACTTGCTGAAAGAGAGGGACAAATATTTTAATCTTACTTAAAGAAGTGGATACATTAAGTTACAAGACGCTTGGAGCGACACCCGAGACAATACAGAAGAAGTGGGTGTTGATCGATGCGACCGATATGGTATTGGGACGTTTGTGCTCGGAAGTCTCCAAAATACTCCGTGGCAAGAACAAGCCGGACTACACTCCGTATATGGACTGTGGCGATTACGTGATCATCATCAACGCCGACAAGGTAAAGCTGAACGGCGGCAAGATGGAAAAGCGCGAATATCTGCGTTTCACCGGCTATCCCGGCGGACAGCGCGCTTATACCCCCGGCGACCTGATGAAGAAATCGTTCAAGGTTACGATGCAGGGCAAGCACCCGTTGTTCATCAAGGTTGTGAAGGGCATGCTCCCCAAGAACAAGCTTGGAGCCAAGCAGCTGACCAACCTGCACGTGTTCAACGGTCCGGAACATCCGTTCGCCGACAAAAATCCCGAAGTTCTTGACCTTAATAAAAAGAAGTAAACGAAGATGGAAAAAGTAAATGCGATAGGCCGTCGTAAGGCCGCAGTTGCCCGCGTATACCTGACAGAGGGAACAGGCAAGATCACGATCGACAAGCGTGCGCTGGATGTATATTTCCCCTCTTCGATTCTTCAGTACATCGTAAAGCAGCCGTTGCTGGCGCTGGATCAGGCAGAGAAGTATGACGTATACGCTCACCTGGACGGCGGCGGTTACAAGGGACAGAGCGAGGCCCTGCGTCTCGCCATAGCCCGCGCGCTGGTCAAGATCAATCCCGAGGACAAGAGTGCCCTGCGCAAGGAAGGCTTCATGACACGCGATCCCCGTGAGGTGGAGCGTAAGAAACCGGGCCGTCCCAAGGCACGCAAGCGCTTCCAGTTCTCCAAGCGTTAATCGCAAGCTGATTCTGAAGCTGAAAGAGAGTTTAGTATCTAAACTGCGGAGATGGACACGTTCCCTACTTCGCCGTTGTTAACCCCAAGAACGTAAACAAACACATTACACAAAAAGAATGGCAACACCCACATTCGAACAGCTTGTTGAGGCCGGATGTCACTTCGGACACCTCAAGCGCAAATGGAATCCCGCAATGGCTCCTTATATCTTTATGGAGCGCAACGGCATACATATCATCGACCTGTACAAGACAGCAGCCAAGATAGACGAGGCAAGCGCAGCCCTGCGTCAGATGGCCAAGAGCGGCAAGAAAGTGCTGTTCGTAGCCACCAAGAAGCAGGCCAAGGAGGCTATCGCCGACAAGGCAAAGGCAATCGGAATGCCTTTCGTCATCGAACGCTGGCCCGGAGGTATGCTCACCAACTTCCCCACGATCCGCAAGGCCGTGAAGAAGATGACCACCATCGACAAGATGACCAAGGACGGCACGTTCGACAACCTGTCGAAGCGCGAGAAGCTGCAGATCACACGCCAGCGCGCAAAGCTGGAGAAGAACCTCGGTTCGATCGCCGACCTGAACCGTCTTCCCTCCGCTCTGTTCGTGGTTGACGTGATGAAGGAGCACATCGCCGTAGCCGAGGCCAAGCGTCTGGGCATACCCGTGTTCGGTATCGTCGACACCAACTCCAACCCCGAGGACATCGACTTCGTGATTCCCGCCAACGACGACGCATCCAAGAGCATCGAGGTGATTCTGGATGCAGTGTGCAGCGCCATGGCCGAGGGCCTGGAGGAGCGTAAGGTAGAGAAGCTGGACGCTCCCGAGGCTAAGGAAGGCGAGGAAGGCGAGGCTCCCGCACCCGCAAAGCGTCGTCGCGTTCGCCGCAACGATGCTCCCAAGGCTGAGGAAGCTCCCGCACCCGACGCCCCCAAGGCAGAGGAGGCTCCCGCAGAGGAGGCTCCCAAGGCTGAGTGAGACGCAGGCCGATTAATTAATCTTAATAGCATATAAAGCTATGGCAGTAAACATAGAAGACATCAAGAAACTGCGTACCATGACGGGCGCAGGCATGATGGACTGCAAGAACGCCCTGGCCGAGACCAACGGCGACATCGAGGCAGCCATCGAGATCATACGTAAGAAGGGTCAGGCAGTAGCCGCCAAGCGTGAGGCCCGCAACGCCGCCGAGGGTTGCGTGTTCGCAGGCACAAACGGCGACTTCGCTGCTATCGCCACGCTGAAGTGCGAGACCGACTTCGTTGCTAAGAACGAGTCGTTCCGCGCCCTGGCCAAGACCATCCTCAATGCCGCTCTGGAGGCTAAGTGCAAGAGCACCGAGGAACTGAAGGACCTGAAGATCGACGGCCGTACCGTAGCAGAGCACATCACTGACGAGATCGGTAAGACCGGTGAGAAGATGGAGCTGGGTGACTACGCTTGTCTGGAGGCTCCCAGCGTATGCAGCTACGAGCACCTGGGCAACAAGCTCGCCACCATCGTAGGCTTCAACCTTCCCGACGTACCCGCCGAGGTAGGTAAGGAAGTGGCCATGCAGGTAGCAGCCATGAACCCCGTATCGGTAAGCCGCGACGACGTTCCCAAGGACATCGTTGACCGCGAGCTGGAGATCGCCGTCGAGAAGACCAAGGAGGAGCAGATCAAGAAGGCTGCCGAGGTAGCACTGAAGAAGGCCGGTCTGAATCCCAACCACTTCGACAGCGAGGACCATATCGAGAGCAACATCACCAAGGGCTGGATCACCGCCGAGGACGCTGAGCTGGGCCGCAAGGTGATGAAAGAGGCAGCCGAGGCCAAGGCCGCAAACCTCCCCGAGCAGATGATTCAGAACATCGCCAACGGTCGTCTGAACAAGTTCTTCAAGGAGAGCGTGCTGCTGGAGCAGGAGTATCACCGCGACGCAAAGAAGACCGTGAAGGAGTACCTGAACGGCGAGATGAAGGGCCTGACAGTGGTTTCCTTCTGCCGCGTGAACCTGAACGCAGACTGATTACGACACTGATTATAGCAAAAAGGAGCGGATATCCGCTCCTTTTTTTGTTTTTTGCTCGGGATTCTCGAGTTAAATCGAGAATCCCGATTAATCCTGATTATCTCGATTAATCCTGATTATCTCGATTAATCCTGATAATCTCGATTAATCCTGATAATCTCGATTAATCATGATAATCCCGATAATCCCGATAATCCTGACTTATTCTATCACCTGGATGGTCGGGTTCACGAAGTAGACGCGCTGGGTGGCGCGCGTTATGGCGGTGTATATCCAGCGGTAGAACTCCGGGCCGAGTGCTTCAGGGTCGATGCCGCCCATGTCGATGTACACATGCTTCCATTCGCCGCCCTGCGCCTTGTGGCAGGTGACGCAATAGGCGTACTTGGCCTGCAGCGCGTTGTAATACGGGCTGTTGAGTGCCGCGGCTATCTTCTCGGACAGCACGCCTTCGGTGTCGGCCATGATGCGGTTCATGAACCGTTCCATCTCCTCGCGGGGGATGGACGAGCCTTTGGCCATGAGGCTGCGCAGCATCAGCTGCGCGTTGATGATGCGCCCGTCGCCGAACTGGAGCTCAACTTCCGTGAAGTATCGTCCATATACCTTCTCGGTGCGGCCGGTCCATGTCACTTCGGCCATGTCGCCGTTGGCTATGAGTCCGTTGCGGCCGTTCTGTTTGCCCCAGAAGTAATCGTTTTTAGTGATAACGAGCCGGTCGCCGCGTGCCACGGGACTGTCGTAATCGAAAACCTGCTGACGGATGGCCTGGTTGAAGTCGTTGGCACGCCAGTTGGCGCGGGTAATTATCAACGTTTCCTCCTGACCGACCGACGAATACGAAGCGGCGAGTTCGTCGGGGAGTTCGCGTGAGGAAATGACCCTTACATCCTTGAATCCGGCTGTGTCGATACACGGCTGCAGCTGGGTGTCGGGATGATACAGCAGGTGACGCATCAGCGTGGCGTTGTGAATTATGCCCGATTCCGCATCCTGCCGCATCGCCACGTCAAGGACATGGCAGTGGGGTATAAGTCCGAGGCTGCGCAGGCGGTCGGGGTTCATGGCATTGGCAATGGACTGGCCCACGGGCGGAAGCTGAGCCTCGTCGCCCATCAGCAGCATCTTGCAGCCCGGAGCAGAATACACATGCTTCACCAGCATTGCCAACAGAGAGTCCGGTCCCTTGGAATCGGCTATCAGCGACGCCTCGTCGACGATAAACAGCGTGTCGCGGCTCTGGTTGGGCGCCACAACATAACGCATCCCCGAAGCGTCCGACATATCGGGGCGGAACAGCCGGCGGTGAATGGTGCCGGCGGGATGTGCCGACATGCCCGACGCTACTTTGGCACCGCGGCCGGTGGGCGCTAATACCACCGTCTTGCGCTTGGCGGCGTCAAGAGCCTTGATCAGCGCGCCGACAAGCGACGTCTTGCCCGTACCCGCGTAGCCGTTCAGCACAAACACCTCGCCAGGCGTGTCGGACACGGCGAACAGGCACATCCGTTTCAGCACCTCGTCCTGCTGTTCCAGGGGCCGGAACGGCAGTGTCGAGACCGCTGTCCTGTACAATTTTTCGGCGCTTTCGGCTACTGTCATTAATTAGCGGGTATTAAATTGTTTGAAATAAATTTAAACAGTTTCTTAATTGAGAAAAAATTAGTAATTTTGCGGTACGGAACGGACGCGACATGGCGCCCCGCTGTCCGGCATTCAAATTTAGACAAAAATTGTGAATCGGACAAGAGAACGGTCCGTAAAAAGAAGAAACCCAATAATTAGATATAAATAAATATCAAAGCGATGAAAATTGAGAAAGTAATCGGACGCGAGATACTTGATTCCCGCGGCAATCCCACAGTAGAGGTAGACGTATATCTGGAGAGCGGCGTCATGGGCCGTGCAGCCGTACCGTCGGGTGCATCGACAGGCGTGAACGAGGCTCTGGAGCTGCGTGACAACGATCCCAAGCGTTACATGGGCAAGGGCGTTACGAAGGCCGTGGCCAACGTAAACGGTCCTATCGCCGAGGCTCTGATCGGCCACAGCGCACTGGATCAGATTGGCATCGACAAGATCATGATCGACCTGGACGGCACCGACACCAAGTCCAACCTCGGCGCCAACGCAATCCTGGGCGTATCGCTGGCAGTTGCCAAGGCAGCAGCCAACTATCTCGACATGCCTCTGTACCGCTACATCGGTGGATGCGACACATACGTACTTCCCGTGCCGATGATGAACATCATCAACGGTGGCGCACACAGCGACGCTCCCATCTGCTTCCAGGAGTTCATGATCCGTCCCGTCGGCGCATGCTGCTTCAAGGAGGGTATCCGCATGGGCACCGAGGTGTTCCATCACCTGAAGAAAGTGCTGAAGGCCCGCGGCCTGAGCACCGCAGTGGGCGACGAGGGTGGTTTCGCTCCCAACCTGGACGGCACCGAGGATGCACTCAGCACCATTGTTAAGGCTATCGAGGACGCAGGTTATGTTCCCGGCAAGGACGTTACGATCGGTCTGGACGTTGCCAGCTCCGAGTTCTACAAGGACGGCGTTTACGACTATACCTGGAAGCAGGGTCCCGACGCTCCCAAGCGCACCAGCGCCGAGCAGGTTAAGTTCCTGGAGGAGCTGATCAGCAAGTATCCCATCGACTCCATCGAGGACGGCATGGCCGAGAACGACTGGGAAGGCTGGAAGATGCTGACCGACGCCATCGGCAGCAAGTGTCAGCTGGTTGGCGACGACCTGTTCGTTACCAACGTGAAGTATCTGGAGCGCGGTATCGCCGAGGGTTGCGCCAACTCGATCCTGGTGAAGGTTAACCAGATCGGTTCGCTGACCGAGACCCTGCGTGCCGTACAGATGGCACAGCGCAACAACTACACCGCCGTTATCTCCCACCGTTCGGGCGAGACCGAGGACAGCACCATCGCTGACATCGCAGTTGCCATGAACGCAGGTCAGATCAAGACCGGTAGCGCAAGCCGTTCCGACCGTATGGCCAAGTACAACCAGCTGCTCCGTATCGAGGAGGAACTGGGCGACCGCGCAGTTTACGGCTATAAGAAGATCGCCAGAAAGTAAGACACCGATACCCGGAATCGGCCGGGCATACAATCAAAAAAGGAGACTGCTCAGACGCAGCCTCCTTTTTTAATATCATATCCTGTATCGGAGGTTTTAAAGAGTAGGGAAGTCTCGCCGGTATTTCATAAGTTTATGATTGTATGATCCAGCCGTCGATGGTGCGCGTCTCGGGCGAGATGTTGACGCCGACCTTGACGACGGGCTTCGGGTTGAGGGAGTTCTGGTAGGGGAGGGCGTACTGTTTCCTGTCAATCTGCGCCAACGCATCTTCGGGCGTGCCTCCATACTTGAACTCGATGATGTAGATGGACTTGGTGCCGTCCAGCACCATGTCCATGCGGCCTTGGGACGTGCGTCGCTCCGCTTCAACCTGCAGACCTACCAGACGCGAGATAATCAATATATCTTTCTGCCATTGCGACTCCTTGTCGGTATACGACATATACGGAATGCCGGCAAGGAATGATTTCATCTCCTGCAGGAAACCTTCGATGTCGTCCTGCCTGATGAAACGCCGTAACGAACGCACGAAGTTATCGGTCTGTGACATATCCCAATGTCTGATTTTCTCAAGGATATTATTGAAAAAGCCTTTTCTTACCTCGGCATTCGGATATCCTAACGTGAACTCATCGAAATCCACGTCATAATCCTTGATTGTCAGGTAACCGGTGTAGAAGCAGGTCAAAGCGAGATCGTTGCCTAACACGTCGCCGCTTTCCAGCATAACTCGGGACATGACGGTGCCTTCCAGGTCGGGGGTCCCCCAGTCGTTTTCCAGAAACTGGTGAATCAGCCGTGTGGGAGTACCTGACTGGAACCAGTAATCACCGATGCTGAGTGAATATAACGCTCTGACTACGCTGAACGGATTATAGATATCCACCATGTTCTTGGAGAAATGATAGCCGTCATAGTGCTGTTTGAGCCTTGACAAAGCCTCATCGTATGTCCATCCGGAGTCCCTCCCTAAGTCCTCGATTCCTTCTTGGAAGTTATCTGTCAGTTCCTTGGTCGTGATGCCGCAGATGGCCGAGTATTGCGGCAGAAGCGAGATATCGACTATGTTGTTCAGGCCGCTGAAGATGTTGATCTGGCCGAGCTTGCCCACGCCCGTCAGGAACACGAACTTAAGGCAGTCGGTATTTGACTTCATCACTCGGTAGAAGTCGTGAAGGATCTTGCGGTTAAGTTTCTCCAGTTCCGGTTTGTCGTGGACGTCGACGATGGGGCTGTCGTACTCGTCGATAAGCACGACGACCTGTTGACCGGTGTTGTCGTGGATATGACGGATTAATTTGCTGAACCTCAGATCGGCCGGATCCTCTCTGTCGAACACTCCATATTCCTTCTCCCATTCGTCGAGGAAGGATCTCAATACTCTGGGCAGGTCTCCGTCCGTGTTGTATCCGCTCCGGGTGAAGTCCATGCGCAGCACCGGGTACTTGGTCCATTCTTCCGGTTCGAGACTGTCTATGGCCAGGCCCTTGAACAGTTCGCGGTCGGCGTTGAAATAGGAATACATGGTGGATATGAGCATGCTCTTGCCGAAGCGGCGCGGGCGGCTCAGAAAGTAAAACTTTCCTGTATTCACAAGCTGATGGATATACATGGTCTTGTCCACGTATTTATAACCGCCTCTGATTATTTCCCTGAAACTTGATTCGCTGACCGGATACTTGACCATACGGATATTATTTTTAATAACTTTTGTTCTTGTCTGTGCGCAGCCGGGGACAGCCCGCGCTATTATTCCTCTACAAAGTTAACAAATTTCAAACAAAAAACATAAAGTGACTGTGGGATTTAGCAGAAGATTTGGGAATTATGATTGGGCGGTTGACATTTTTTTAGTAATTTTGTGGTTTAGCTGTCAATTTGCATTGATACAACAATAACATCACACAATAATACGATTATGAAGCAAGACGACGAGAACGTTTACACCACCGAGACGGGACTGCCGGAGAACGCCTTCAGGGAATTGGGCGCCGACGAGGAGTACGTGCCGGTGATGCACCCGGCGCACGACCAGAAGGAAGTTACCGTGTATTCGGTAGGCATGGGCCTGCTGATGGCCATAATCTTCAGTGCCGCCGCCGCTTACCTGGGCCTGAAAGTTGGCCAGGTGTTCGAGGCCGCTATCCCTATCGCCATCATCGCGGTGGGACTCAGCTCGGCTTTGAAGAAGAAAAACGCACTGGGCCAGAACGTGATAATCCAGAGCATCGGCGCATGTTCGGGTGTGATTGTGGCCGGTGCCATCTTCACGCTGCCCGCGCTATACATCCTGCAGGACACTTATCCTGACATCGTGGTGAATTTCTATCAGATATTCCTCTCGTCGCTGTTGGGCGGCATCCTGGGTATCCTGTTCTTCATTCCCTTCCGCAAGTATTTCGTGAAGGACATGCACGGCAAATATCCCTTCCCGGAGGCCACGGCCACCACACAGGTGATAGTGTCGGGCCAGGCAGCTTCGGCCAGCGGCGACAACAGTCAGGCCAAGACCCTGGTGATAGCCTCGCTGATAGGTGGTATCTACGACTACATCGTGGCCACTTTCGGGTGGTGGGCCGAGACCGTGACCACCACCTGCGCGCAGTGGGGCCAGACCATAGCCGAGAAGACCAAGTTGGTGTTCAGCTGCAACACCGGCGCCGCACTGCTCGGTCTGGGTTACATAGTAGGTCTGAAATACGCCTTTGTCATCTTCGCCGGATCCATCTTCGTGTGGTGGATCATCATACCGCTGATGGGCACCTACGGCTCGCCTGAGTTCCAGGCGATGGCTCCGGACGTGATATTCAAGGACTATGCCCGTATGATCGGTATCGGCGGTATCGCCATGGCCGGCGTTATCGGCATCATCAAGTCGTGGAACATCATCGTCAACGCCGTGTCGCTGGCTGGCCGCGAATTCAAGGGCGCAGCCGCCACCGGCAAGCAGGTGCGCTGGCAGATGGACCTGTCGATGAAGAAGGTAGTGTTCTTCATCGCCCTGGCTCTGTTGGCCGTGCTGCTGTTCTTCTGGTTCGGCGTGATCCATACCTTCTGGCAGGCACTGGTGGCATGGGTTGTGGTGACTCTGATCGCCTTCCTGTTCACCACCGTGGCCGCAAACGCCATAGCCATCGTCGGCTCCAATCCCGTGTCGGGCATGACGCTGATGACGCTGATCATAGCCTCGGCCATCTTCGTGGCCATCGGACTTAACGGCACCAGCGGCATCGTGGCCTCTATGGTGATCGGCGGCGTGGTCTGCACCGCGCTCTCCATGGCCGGCGGCTTCGTCACCGACCTCAAGATCGGTTACTGGCTCGGCTCCACGCCCAAGAAGCAGGAGACCTGGAAATTCCTCGGCACCCTTGTGTCGGCGGCAACTGTCGGCGGCGTAATCATCGTGCTGAACAAGGTGTACGGCTTTACCGGGGACAACGCCCTCGTGGCACCGCAGGCCAACGCCATGGCCAAGGTGATCGAGCCCCTGATGATGGGCGGCGACACGCCCTGGATACTCTATATGGTAGGCGCCATTCTCGCGCTGATACTCAACTGGCTGGGCGTGCCCGCGCTGGCATTCTGCCTCGGCATGTTCATTCCGTTGTCGCTCAATACTCCGATGCTTGTCGGAGGTGCAGTGGCTTACTTCGTGCAGCATAGCAGCAAGGACAAGAAGGTGGCTTCGGCCCGTCACGACCGCGGAACGCTGCTGTCGTCCGGACTTATCGCCGGCGGCGCGCTGTTCGGCGTGTTCGCGGCCATCACACGCTTCTGCGGATTCGAGTACACCACGCCCGGCAGTCCCCTGTTCACCCAGACTCTCGGCGTGATAGTATATCTGCTCCTTATCGCTTATCTCTATTGGGATTCCAAGCGCGCCAAAGTGCTGAAATAATCAAAATTATGTTGTATAACATAAGCAATTAACGAATTATTTCCATAATTGCCGATTATTTAGTAATTTTGCAGTGTAATAGCGGGCGGTAATGCCTGCGGATAACAAGATTAGACAACGATAAGAAACTACGAATAATGAAAGCGTATGTATTTCCGGGCCAGGGTGCCCAGTTTGTGGGAATGGGCAAGGACCTGTACGACAACAATGCCGAGGCCCGCGATTTGTTTGAGAAAGCCAACGAGATCCTGGGCTTCCGCATCACTGACCTGATGTTCAACGGAACCGAGGAGGACCTGAAGCAGACCAAGGTGACGCAGCCTGCCATATTCCTTCACAGCGTACTGCTGGCCAAGAACCTTGGCGACGACTTCAAGCCGTCGATGGTGGCCGGCCACAGCCTCGGCGAGTTCTCCGCGCTGGTAGCAGCCGGTGCGCTGAGCTTCGAGGAGGGTCTGAAGCTCGTTTCGAAGCGTGCACAGGCCATGCAGAAGGCATGCGAGGCTCAGCCCTCGACAATGGCAGCCGTATTGGCTCTGTCCGACGAGAAAGTGGAGGAAATCTGCAATAGCGTGGACGGCATCGTGGCTCCCGCCAACTATAACTGCCCCGGACAGGTGGTTATCTCCGGAACCGTCGAGGCCATCAACGAGGCATGCGAGAAGATGAAGGAAGCCGGCGCCAAGCGTGCATTGGTGCTGAAGGTGGGCGGTGCGTTCCATTCGCCCCTGATGCAGCCCGCGCAGGAGGAACTGGCCGAGGCCATCGCAGCAGCCAAGTTCACCACTCCCGTCTGCCCCGTATACCAGAACGTGGACGCCAAGCCTCATACCGATCCCGAGGAGATCAAGGCCAACCTGATCAAGCAGCTCACGGCTCCCGTGCGCTGGACTCAGGACGTACAGGCCATGATTGCCGACGGTGCCGATGACTTCACCGAGCTCGGTCCGGGCAAGGTGCTGCAGGGTCTGATCAGCAAGATCAACAAGGAAGTGGCCGTAAGCGGTCTGAGCTAAAACGATACGCGGCCTGAGCCGCTTAACAAAAGATTAGGACATGAATATCGCGATAGTCGGCGCCAGCGGCGCCGTAGGCGCGGAATTCCTGAGAGTGCTCGAGGAGCAAGCCTTCCCCGTGGATAGTCTGAGACTGTTCGGTTCGAAGCGCTCCGCGGGCACTTCGCGTAAATTCCGCGGCAAAGAGTATATAATCGAGGAATTGTCACACGACTCCGATTTCAGCGGCGTGGAGATAGCTTTCACGTCGGCCGGAGCATCGGTCAGCAAGGAATACGCCGAGACCATCACACGTCACGGCACGCTGATGATAGACAACTCGTCGGCCTTCCGCATGGATCCCGACGTGCCTCTGGTCGTGCCCGAGGTCAACGGCGCGGATGCCTTCAACCATCCGCGCAACATCATAGGCAATCCCAACTGCACCACAATCCAGATGGTGGTGGCGCTGAAGCCCATCGACGACGTGTCGCACATCAGGCGTGTGCATGTGGCCAGCTATCAGGCTGCTTCCGGAGCGGGTGCCAGCGGCATGGACGAGCTTGCCCTTCAGACATGCCAGATAGCCCGCGGCGAGGAACCGACCGTAAAGAAATTCCAGCATCAGCTGGCGCATAACGTCATCCCACACATAGATGTGTTCATGGACAACGGCTACACCAAGGAGGAGATGAAGATGTACAACGAGACGCGCAAGATAATGCACAGCGACATCGAGGTGTCGGCCACGTGTGTGCGTGTGCCGGTGATGCGTGCCCACAGCGAGGCTATCTGGGTAGAGACCGAGGAGCCCGTATCGCTTGAGACGGCCGAGAACGCACTGCGTCACGGCGAGGGTCTGATGTACGTGGATCTGGGTAATCCCGAGCATCCCTGCTATCCCATGCCCAAGGACATAGCCGGCAAGGACCCCGTGTATGTGGGCCGTCTGCGCAAGGACCTGGCTAATCCCAACGGACTCAGCTTCTGGGTGGTGGGCGACCAGATCAAGAAGGGTGCCGCCCTGAATGCCGTGCAGATAGCACAGTACATGATCGCACATAAAAAGTAATAAAGGTATGTCCGGGTGTGGATCCGGACATATCACCAAATTAATGAAATCCATGGAACAGAAGACGAATGAAAGGCTTGAGCTTGCTCGCCGCATAATAGAAGGAACCGGAACGAGTCTGTTTCTTACAGGTAAGGCCGGAACCGGCAAGACCACCTTTCTGCGCAATCTGCGCTCGTCGAGCCGCAAGCGCATCGTGGTGTGCGCCCCGACGGGCATAGCGGCCATCAATGCCGGCGGCGTGACGCTGCACAGCTTCTTCCAGCTGGATTTCGGTCCGTTCGTTCCCGGCATGAACAACGGCACGCGCCGCAAGTTCTCGTACAGCAAGGAGAAGCTGCGCATCATCCGCGGCATGGACCTGCTTGTGATCGACGAGGTGTCGATGGTGCGCGCCGACCTGCTGGATGCCGTGGACGACGTGCTGAGACGTCTGCGCGACCGCACCAAGCCTTTCGGGGGCGTTCAGCTCCTGCTCATCGGCGACCTGCAGCAGCTTGCGCCGGTGGTCAGGGAGGAGGAACGTCACCTGCTGGAAGGGTGTTACAAGTCGCTGTTCTTCTTCGATTCCGTGGCGTTGCAGCAGTTACCGTATGAGACGGTGGAACTAAACGAGGTGTTCCGACAGAAGGACGCCGACTTCCTCGGGATGCTGAACGCCATACGCGAGAACCGCGCCGACAAGACGGTGCTCGACAAACTGAACTCCCGTTGCATCCCCGGCTTCAATCCGGGGGACGATGAGGGCTACATACGCCTCACCACGCACAACGGAATAGCCAACGACATAAACCGGCAGAAACTTGACGAACTCCCTTCGCAGCCGCGTATGTTCGAATGCCATATCGAGGGCAAGTTTCCCGAAACGTCATATCCTGCCGATCCGGAGCTGACCCTTAAGGTCGGCGCACAGGTGATGTTCATAAAGAACGATACGGGCATGGACCGCGCCTATTACAACGGCATGATAGGTCAGGTCGTGGCCATCGACGAGGAATATGGCGTGGCCGTGCGTCCGCAGGAGGGGGGCGAGATTATTCAGGTGCTGCCTGTAGACTGGGACAACATCTCGTACACCGTCAATCCCGAGACGAAGGAGATAGTAGAACACAAGGAGGGTACATTCACACAGTATCCGCTGAAATTGGCGTGGGCCGTGACTATCCACAAGAGTCAGGGACTGACCTTTGACCGCGCCATAATCGACGTTAAACGCAGTTTCGCGCACGGTCAGACGTACGTGGCGTTGTCGCGGTGCCGTACGCTGCAGGGACTGGTGCTGGTTAATCCTGTTTCGCCATCTTCCATAATCAATGACACTTCGGTCGACCGATTCTATAACGACCATAATTGCGACGACATAGACGAGGCGCATCTTGACATACTGGAGCGTCAATATAAAGTCGGGCTGCTGGATGATCTGTTCAATTTCCGGCAGATGTTCGCGGCCATGGAGGGCGTGATGCGGCTGTATCAGGAGAACTTCATGCGCAAGTTCCCGGCCATAGTGCAGGACTGGGTGCAGATGTACGAGACCAAGAGCCGCGAGATAAACAAAGTGGCCGACACGTTCCGCCATCAGTATTCGCGCCTGGCGATGGAAGGCTCTCGTTCCGAGCAGGTGTTGGGCGAGCGTGTCAAGGCCGCATGCAAATACTTCGTCGGCCAGCTTATGCCTGTCGTGGATCTTGCCACGAAAGCCATCCGTAACAGCGACAACAAGGCTGTGCGGTCGAAGCTACAGGACCGTCTCGAACTGTTCGAGGACCTGTTGACGGCCAAGCGCATGCTGCTGAATAATTTCATCAGCCGGCAATTCAGCATCGACGTTTATCTTGATCTGAAGGCGGAGGTGATGCTGCGCAACGTCACCCCGAAGCCGACACGTGAAACTAAGAAGAAAACGCGTAAGGCAACGATGTCGGATAGTAAGCCGATGTTGTCGGATAGCAACCCGATGTTGTCGGACGAGGAATTTGAGGAGATAGACCGTTACGTGCATCCCGAGAACTACGAATGGCCCGACAAGCCGGAGCCTGCGAAGAAACAGCATCGTACTGAGAAAGCTCCCAAAACGCCCAAGCCTATAAAGAAGCCGACCACGGAGATTACTCTTGAATTGTACCGTCAAGGCAAAAGTGTGAGCGAGATAGCCGAGATACGCAGTCTTGTCAGAAGCACCATAACGGGACACTTGCTTAAAACCTTGCCCGATCAAGACTTGGAAGAATACGTCTGGAAGAATATCGATGAGGAATTGCACGAGCGAGTGAAGGCATATCTCAACGCCACCCCTGTGTTGCCGAACACGATATCCAGCGTGCGCGATGCGATCGGAGGCGACCCGGCCTGGGACGACCTGCGCTTCCTGTTGCGGTATTATCACCGCGAACTCACGCCCCTGCTTCCGAACCCCGCTACCGATCCCGCCGCCGATTCCTTTGCTGATGCGTTTTCTGCCATAGCCAACGAGCCACCGGCCTCCTACGGCACCCCCTCCGACTTCATCGAAGAAGAACCGTAACGCTGGTTGCCTCGGAGAGGCTGTTTCTCATTAACCCCACGATGGCTGGAGGGAACGTAGTTTCCCGATAGCCTTCGTGGGGTTAGATGGATATAGCACAGCTTGGTCGGAGACCATGCCGCTCGTCTTATATTTTTTCTTGGGGGAGGTGGAGGATGGACGGAGCGACGCGGAGGACGTACTGCCAGGCGGCGTCGTGGTCGTAGGGGATGGTGCCGTCCATGATGGCTTCTTTCACGGCGTCCTTGATGTCGGCTATCTCCTTGCCGGGAGTCAGGTGGTAATACTCCATTATCTCGTTGCCGTTCACTGGATTCTTCCAGTTGCGCAAGGCGTCGGCGTCGGCGATGTCGCTCATGCGGTGGCGCAACCGCTCGAAGCCGTCAAGCTGACGGCGTACCTTGGCCGGATTCTTTGACGTGATGTCGGCTTCGGCCAAGGTCATCAGGTCGTCCAAGTCGGTTCCGGCATCCGTTATTAGACGGCGCACGCCGGAATCGGTCACGCCTTCCTCGCCAACGGACTGAGGACGCATGTGCAGCCCTACCAGTTTGGCCACATACTTCATGTGCTCGTTCATCGGGAGCTTCAGCTTGCGGAATAAGCGCGGCACCATCTTCTCGCCAACTATGTTGTGGTTGTGGAACGTCCAGCCCAGACGGTCGTCATATTTCTTGGTCACGGGCTTGCCTATGTCGTGCAGCAGGGCTGCCCAGCGCAGCCATTCGTTGTCAGACTTGGCGGCCACGTTGTCAAGCACCTGCAGAGTGTGCAGGAAGTTGTCCTTATGTCCGATGCCTTCCACTGTCTCAACGCCCTTCAGCTCAAGAATGGGAGGGAAGGCATATTTCAACAGTCCTGCGCGGTCCATCAGCTTGAAGCCGACGGAAGGCACAGCCGAACGCATCATCTTGCCAAGTTCGTCGTTGATGCGCTCGCGTGTGATGATCTGAAGACGGTCGGCGTTGCGGCTCAGTGCTTCGAAAGTTTCAGGCGAAATCTCGAAACCCAGCTGCGTGGCGAACCGTACGGCGCGGAGCATTCGCAACGGGTCGTCGCTGAAGGTTATGTCCGGGTCGAGCGGAGTACGGATTATCTTCTTGGCCAGGTCGGCCAGGCCGTCGAACGGGTCTACCAATTCGCCGAAGCGGGCTTCGTTCAGGCAGATGGCCATGGCGTTGATGGTGAAGTCGCGGCGGTTCTGGTCGTCGGTAAGCGTACCGTCCTCCACGATGGGATTGCGGCTCTCGCGACTGTATGATTCACGGCGCGCGCCTACGAATTCCAGTTCAAGACCGCGATGCTTCATCTGTGCCGTGCCGTAGTTGGCGAAAACGGCCACAGGCACGTGCGGGCCTAACTCGCGGGCCACGGCCTCCGCCAGTTCGATGCCCGAGCCTACGGTCACGAAGTCGATGTCGTGGCTGGGGCGCTCCAGGAATATGTCGCGCACGTAACCGCCTACCACATAAACCTCGCGGCCTATGCTGTCGGCCACTTGGCCGATGCGACGGAAGATAGGGTTCGTTAAGTCGTCCTTAAGATTCATTAATTCGGGGTATAATTGGGGGACGGCGGACAAGGAGCCGCGGGCTCCTTGCACGGTCGCCTGCTTATATTTTGCTGTTTATAAGGTTAAAGCCAATGCCGCTGTATTTTAATAGGGTTATGGTTAATGACACAGTATTACAGCTGTTTGAGGGTTTCGTCAAGCTCGGTGAGGTTGCTTAGGCCCCGGTCGGTTACGACGTAGGTGTTCTCGATGCCGACGGCACCGACTTCCGGTATCACGAACTTGGGCTCCAATGCAAGCGTGGTGTGTTTCAGCAGCGGGTCGGCGTTGCGTTCCATTACAACCGGCATCTCGTTCAGCTCGATTCCCACTCCGTGACCGATGAACGGCACCTTGTGGTTGTGGCCCATGAAATATTCGTGCAGACCGGCCTCGTCGGCCAACTTTGCCGCGCGACGGTACATGTCGCCTATCCTGATGCCCGGCACGGAGAACTTCTCCAGGTCGCGCAGTATGTCGATGGAGCACTGATGCGCGCGCATAGCCAGGTCGGACACATGGCCGATGTACCAGCAGCGCGTCATGTCGGTCTGATAGCCGTTGAAGCCTCCGTTCATGTCCACCATCACGGTCATGCCCGGTTTCATAATCTCGCCGCTCGCACCCACGGGAAGCGACGGATCGGTACCCGCGCCGCCCATCGAGAAATCGTAGGGACTCGGAGCGTCGGCGTTGGGACCTGACAGCACGGAACCCATGTTGAGCTGCATCTTGTTGCCCGACACGCGCAGATAGCCCAGGCATCCTGCGCGGCGCAGCACACGTTCTATCTCGATCTGGAACTCCAGGTCGGTCATGTCCTCCTTATAGCAATGCTTTATCTCGGAATATACGGCTGTCTGGCGCAGACCGTCCTGCCGCATCAGCTTCAGTTCGAAGTCGGTCTTGACTGCGCGTGCGCGGCGCATCACCGGTGTGGCGTCCTTCAGTTCCGAGCCGGGGAAAATGGCGTGCAGACGCTGGATCTCGCTATAATACAGGTCCTGCAGTTCCATGCCGATGCGACGGGGCATATCGTAGCCCTCCTTCTTCAGTACGTCGGCTATCATTTCCGGCTTGCGTATCTCGCGTGTCAGCGCGCTGTCGGCCTTTGACGGCGGAATCAGGAAAAATATCGGGTCGCCGTCCGCCGGCACATAGATATATCCGCGGAACACACCCCCTGCAAGATAATACAGATTGGTAGGGGCGCCTATAAGCATGGCGTCCATTTCGGCCATCGCCATGTTGTAGCGGGCCTTGTCCAGACGAAGCTGAAATTCCTGTTTTTGGTCAGCGTGAAGCAGAGTCAGATCCATTGCAATCAATTTTAATACCCACGTTTCGCAGTCCTTGCGATGAATTTTTGCCCGATAACGGAGTGAGACACACCGAAAGGCCGCGTTTCAGAGGCATGTTGTGTGACAAGGTGACAGTATGTTCGCAGATGCCGTAACGTGCCGGATCGATGGGGTTGGCGTTCGTGTCGAACAGCCGCAACCGCACGGTGTCGGTACGGATGTCGCCGTTTTCGTCGGCGATATCGCAACGCACCGGAATCTCGCCCGACGGGCACCGGGCGTCGTAGCGCACCGTTAAGGTCAGGCTCACCGGCGCGCCGTACAGCGTGGTGTCCGTGATTTCCGGCTCGAAGCAACGGGTGTCGTATATGTTCCACCCGTCGGCAGCGATGTCGGCGTAATGCGAATATATCGTGTCGTTCACCCTGCGGCACCCCGACCCGAACAGCACCCACAGCACTGTCATCATAATGAAAACGTACCCGGCCCTCATTCGGTTTTAAATTACGGTTTATTCCTGCGGTTTTTTGTCGCCCTGTTTCTTCTGTTGCTGCTGACGCTGGCACTGGCGCTTCTGGTTGGGCTGCCGGTCATCTTTCTTCTGATTGCCGTTGTTGCCATCCTTGCGGGCGGCGTTCTGCCTGTTGTTGCCTTTCTTCTTGCGGCGTCGCGCCTTGTCGAATCGGGTCAGGTCGTCCTGTTCCGCCAGGTCCACCACTTTCTTCTGCTCGTCCTCGGCGCGCTGGTCGTCGGTAAGGAGTGAATCCGGCTTTATGCCCTGCTTGTTCAGGGCCACGATTTCGAAGGCCCGCTCGGCAGAAATGGTCACAAGGTTGGCCGGTATCTTGCGGTCAGTGCTGTATGTCACCATGCGCGCCAGGATGTCGCTCTTGAACAGGTAGTACAAGTTGTCCTTGGTCTCCAGCTGGATGTCCTTGCCCGGAATCTGTTTCTGGGCCTCGGCATATACGGCGGTCTCGAAATTGATGCAGCACTTCAGCTTGGCGCACTGGCCGGCCAGTTTCTGCGGACTCATGGACAGGTCCTGGATGCGGGCCGCCCCGGTGCCTACGGAATTGAACTTGGTCATCCATTGCGAGCAGCACAGCGGGCGTCCGCAGGGACCGATACCGCCGATGCGGCCGGCCTCCTGGCGCGCGCCTATCTGGCGCATCTCCACGCGGACCTTGAATGTCTCGGCCAACACACGTATCAGCGTGCGGAAATCCACGCGCTCATCGGCTATGTAATAGAATATGGCCTTGACGCCGTCCGCCTGATACTCCACGTCGCCTATCTTCATGTCAAGGCTCAGGTCCTCGGCAATCTTGCGGGCGCGTATCATGGTGTCGTGCTCGCGGTCGTGGGCCTCCTCGGCGCGTTCCATCTCGGTCTTTGTGGCGAACCGCAGCACCTTCTTCAGTTCCTGGTCGTCCTTGAGCTGAGCCTTGCGCATCTGCAGGCGCACCAGACGCCCCGTCATGTTGACGCGGCCTATGTCATAGCCCGGCGATGATTCCACCACCACCATGTCGCCTATGTGCAGGTCCAGCGGCTCGGCGTTGACGTAATAGCCGGTGCGCGTGTTCTTGAAGGCGACTTCCACGATGTTGCAGTCGTCGTTGCCCGACACGCCGTCCAGCCAGTTCAGCGCCTGCAGTTTGGCGCGCGGACACCCGTCGCCGAACCCTTGGGACTTTATTGACTTGTCCATAGGGCTTGGTTATTTGGCGAAGCTCACGGCGCGCGTCTCGCGGATCACGGTTATCTTGACCTGACCCGGATATGTCAGCTCGTCCTGAATCTTCTTGGCTATTTCGGTCGACAGTTTTTCGGTCTCCTCGTCGCTGATCTTGTCGGCGCCCACTATCACGCGGAGCTCACGGCCCGCCTGTATTGCGTAAGTCTTAAGCACGCCGGGGTAGGAGAGTGCCAGCTGTTCCAGGTCGTTGAGGCGCTTGATGTATGCCTCCACTATCTCGCGGCGCGCTCCGGGACGAGCGCCCGAAATGGCGTCGCACACCTGTACGATGGGCGCTAAGAGCGAAGTCTGCTCCACCTCGTCGTGGTGAGCGCCGATGGCGTTGCATATATCGGGTTTCTCCTTGAACTTCTCGGCCAGTTTCATTCCGAGCAGAGCGTGCGGCAGTTCCGGCTCGTCGTCGGGCACCTTGCCTATGTCGTGCAGCAGACCCGCGCGGCGTGCTTTCTTGGGATTGAGGCCCAGTTCGCTGGCCATCACGGCGCAAAGGTTGGCCGTCTCACGGCTGTGCTGCAGCAGGTTCTGGCCATAAGACGAACGATACTTCATCTTACCAACCATGCGTATCAGTTCCGGATGCAGGCCGTGAATGCCCAGGTCGATGGTGGTGCGCTTGCCGGTCTCGATGATTTCTTCCTCCACCTGTTTGCGCACCTTGGCCACAACCTCCTCGATACGGGCGGGATGAATACGGCCGTCGGTCACGAGCTGGTGCAGCGCCAAGCGTGCCACCTCACGGCGCACCGGGTCGAAGCCCGACAGCACGATGGCCTCGGGAGTGTCGTCCACGATGATTTCGATGCCGGTAGCGGCCTCCAAGGCGCGGATGTTGCGTCCCTCGCGGCCGATGATGCGGCCCTTGATCTCGTCGTTGTCGATGTGGAATACGGTCACGGAGTTCTCCACGGCCGTCTCTGTGGCAACGCGCTGTATGCTCTGTATCACGATGCGCTTGGCCTCCTTGTTGGCGGTCATCTTGGCATCGTCCATGATGTCGTTGATGTAACCTGCTGCGGCGGTCTTGGCCTCGTCCTTAAGACTCTCTATCAGTTTCTCGCGGGCTTCGTCGGCGCTGAGTCCGGAGATGCGCTGCAGTTCCTCGCGGGCCTGACGGCCGATGTGCTCCAGCTCCTGGCTGCGGGCCTCCAGCACCTGCTCGCGGTTGTCCAGATTACTTTTCAGCGTGTCCAGCTCGCGCTTGCGGCGCTGGTTCTCGCCCTGCATCTGGTTCAGCTCGCGTTCGCGCTGCTTGGCGCGCTGCTCCGAGCTTTGGGCCTTCTGCAGTTTCTGCTGTGCCTGACGGTCGGCTTCGGCCAGTATCTTCATCTGCTCCTCCTTGGCCTGGAGTTGCATCTTTTCCTTGATCATGTCGGCCTCTCTGCGGGCTTCCTCGGTGATGCTGCGGGCGTGGCTCTGAGCGTTAGAACGGCTCACGTACAGGCCGCACAGCACTCCGGCTGCCGCCGCAAACACCGCTATGATGATCCATATTGCTGTTCCCATTTCTATTGTGTTCTATATCGGTTCTGTTTATAATTCCGAAAGTTAATAATATATTCATGGTCATATACAACAAAGCCGCCGGACCGTGACGGATCACAGTCCCGACAGCTCATGGTGACGACTTGAAACCTGGGAAATTCGGGATGTATACAGAATCAGGACTCCGCAGGGGACTCCATGTTGTCGACAATCTGCCGGCATTCGGCCACAATGTCGTTGGCACGTTCCACTCGCTGGCTCAGTTCCATATAGAAATTGGCGAACTGATAGGCCACCATGGCCAGTATCTCGCGGTCGGTGCGCTTGGTGAACTTATGCCGCCACGAGTTGTATAGGGTAGAGACCCTGGTTTCGACGTCGCGGACAAAGTCCTGTTGGGAGAAAGGGACGGTCAACGGTATGAGGCAACCGCCTATATTTAGTGTCATCTGTATATATTCCGTGTTGTCCATCGGTTGCAAATTGTGGAGCTTCGCGGGGGAGCTCCTGTCATTCCCTGAGCATGTCAAGGCAACGGTCGATGTTGCGGATCAAATGGGCGATACGGCGGCGTGCCACCACCAGAGTGTCGGGGTCGTCGGCCAGCTTGTGGCTGACGGCAAGAAACTCCACGTCCTTCAGGGCGCGGTCTCTCGACTCACGGGCTTCGGAGGCTTCGCGCCTCAGGTTGGCGTTCTCCTCCTCCAGCGTGCGGTTGCGTTGCTCCAGTTCCCGGTATTTTCCGGCCAGGGCCTCCAGGCGCCTTTCCAGATTCTCCAGTTCATTCAGCAGATTCGCAGCCATCTCTCCCAAATTTTTACAAAGTTACGAAAAAATCGCGATTCTTACAAATGTAAACCTATCACCGCCTCCCGGTGTTGTAGTTTAAAAAGTTAAATGAGTTTGGAAAGTTAAGAGAAATCCACTTCAAGCTCTAAGCCATTATCTTAACTTTTTCAACTTTATAAACTCTATAAACTAATTGAATATGAACAAGGTTATGAAGAAAGTGGCGCCGGCGCTGGCGGTGCTGGCCATGGCGGGCAACTGGATGCCGGCCGACGCGTGTACGCGCGTGGTGTACAAGGGTCTGGATTCCCTCTTTGTGGTGGCCCGTTCGCTTGACTGGAAGACTCCGATTCCTACCAACCTATACGTATATCCCCGTGGCATCGAAAAGCAGTCGTCCAATCTGCCCGATGCCATTCGCTGGAAATCGAAATACGGCGCCGTCTATGCCGTGGGTTACGACGGCGGCATTACGGAAGGAATGAACGAGAAGGGCCTGGTGATCAACGGTCTGTTCTGTAAGACGGCAGTCTACGAGAAGATGACGGCCGACAGCGACAAGCCCTACATGTCGCTGGCCGTGTTCGTGGCGTGGCTGCTGGACAACAACGCCACGGTGCCCGAGGTGCGCGCACAGCTGGAGAAGCGGGACTTCCGCATCCAGGGCGCCACTTTCGACGGCGGAACAGTATCGACCCTGCACTGGGGCGTGACTGACGCCACGGGGCAGAGCATGATTTTCGAGTTTACCGGCGGCGACCTGAAATGCTATGACATGGAGGACTACCGTGCCATGACCAACGATCCCGAATGGCCCGACATGAGGGCGATAGTGAACTATTGGGAAAAGATCGGGGGCAAGAACATGATGCCGGGCACCGTGACGAGTCCTGACCGGTGCGTGCGTGCCAATTATTTCGCGCATCATGTCCAGCCCGTCACCGAAACCGACTTAGGCGTCTCCATAGCGCGTAGCGTCCTGGTCAATTCCTGTGTGCCTTACACTTATCTGATCGAAGGGGAGCCTAACCTAAGCTCTACCCAGTGGCGCAGCTATTCCGACATCCGCGACCTGCGCTATTACTTTGAAATCGTGACCAATCCCGGATACTATTACGTGGACCTGGGCAAGATTGACCTGAACCGTAAGGAAATATACCGTCTCGACACCTCGAAATACACGGAGATAGTCGGCTGCGCCAACAAGTATCTGGAGCGGCACAAGGGGTTCACGCCGATGTATTGAGCCTAAAAATTTGTGTATATAGCAAATAAGTGCTAATTTAGCGAAAAATTAGCGCTATGAATAAAGGAAAACTTATAGTAGGAGCCGTGGCGCTGCTGGGCGTCACGGCTGCGTGTTCTCATAAGGCCACGGAGCAGGCTGATAAGCCGAAGCCCGGGCTGGTTGCGGTTGCCGGACCGACGGCCGGTTATATACCCCGCGCCACGGTGTTCAAGATGAGCGGCCCGTATGCCGACAAGGTGGCCGTAACGCTCGATGCGCAGGGCAATCTGACATATTATCCCGCGCCAAGCGACATCACGAGGTCGTCGATGCCCGTTTATCTCAAGGACGGCTGGTGGCTCAACTGCCAGGGACTGTCGGCCAACTCGGTTTTCACCGACTGGACCTTCACCGACTATGCGGCGCTGCCCGCTACGCCGTCGCCCTCCGAGATCAAGGCGCACATAATTCCCGGCGCCGTGGTCACCGCCATGGAGCGCACCGCAGTGCCTGTGACAGAGGCCATGCAGAACCTGGACAAGATCAAGGCAAGCCTCTGAGTGATCAGAGGCAATCGGATGAATCGGAGGAACCGGAGGGATCTGACTTTCTCCTGATTTTTTGACTTTTCAAATCTATACTATAAAAATCTAACTTCATGAATTGTAAACGTGTGTTATGTGCAGCGGCGGTCGCGTCGCTGGCTTTCGGCGTATATGCCGCCACACCGGTGTTCCGTCACCGGTTCGATTCGGCCAAGGATGATTCCGGCAAGCACACCGGACAGGCCATGTCGGGCGCCGTGCTGACCAAAATAGGCAACGAAGGTATCGTTGACCTCGGCACAGGCGGCGGATGGTTCGACTTCGGAACCTCGCTCGGCGACATCATCAAGAACCTGAAAGGCGACTATGCCATCGTGGCCAACCTGATGATACCCTCCACTACATCGCTTGGCGCCAACGGTAACTTTATCTTCAATTTCGGACAGTCCAGTTCCAATGGTTATGCTTTCTTAGGCGCCAACCAGAGCCGCTATTCCATCAGTAAGACCAACTGGAACGGCGAGCAGACCGTCAGCCCCGACATGCGGTTTCCGCAGGGAGAATGGGTCAACGTGGCCGTGGTTCAGAAGGGGGGCAAGGCAACCGTGTGGATTAACGGCGTGCAGAAGGCCCAGGCCGACATCGCACTGCATCCCTCCGACCTCGGAGCCACGGTGCAGAACTGGCTGGGACGCTCGCCCTACAACGGCGATGTGATGCTGAACGACGCAAAATACGCCGACTTCAGGATTTACGACACGGCGCTGACCGACGCGGAGATTGCAGAATTAGCTGCCGATTCCTCGCTGGCCGAGCTTAACAAGGATGTGTATGCGCAGGCCATCGACGACCTGCTTAAGACGCGCACATTCGATTTCAGCCAGGTACGTTCAGACGTCAATCTGCCCGTGCAGTTCGGAAACGGCATAACGGGCCAATGGCAGTCGAGCAATGACAAGGTGATCACGCCTCAGGGCGATGTGACACGTCCCGACGTCGGCAAGCCCGACATAGACCTGGAGCTGACGCTGACGCTCAGCAAGGGCACTGCCTCCAAGTCCGTGAAGTATCCGGCCCATGTGCTGGCGCAACTCAACGATACCGATGCCATGGAGTATGATCTGGACAACATCGTGCTGCGTACCCGCAAATCGGGCATCCGCTCGGACGTGAAGCTGCCTGTCGCTACGCTGGAAGGCTCCGTCATCACGTGGAAGTCGGCCAACAAGGACTACATAACCGACGCCGGCAAGCTCCTGAAGCTGGCGGAAGGGGATGAGGGCGTTCCCGTAACGCTTACGGCCACTGCCACGCGCAACGGCAGGAGCCTGGACCGCGAGTTCGAGGTTATTGTGGCTCCGCGCGAGAATTATGACTCCTACCTGTTCACATATTTCCCGTCGAACGAGGACGAGAATCTGTATTACGCCATCAGCCGTGACGGTTTCAATTACACTCCGCTGAACGGCGGGAAGTGCGTGATGTCTTCCGACACAGTAGCCATCAAGAAAGGCATTCGCGACCCGCATATACTCCGTGGCGCCGACGGCAAGACATTCTATATGGTGGCCACCGACATGAAGTCGGCCGAAGGATGGGCCTCCAACCGTGGCATCGTGATGTACAAGAGCACCGACCTGGTGAACTGGACGCACTCCACGGTGCATTTCCCCGACCGGTTCCCCGAATGGAAGAACGTGACCCGCGTATGGGCCCCCGAGGTGATATGGAATCCTGATTACGCCAACGCGGACGGCACCAAGGGCCGTTACATGATATATTACTCGCTGCTCACCAACGACGGCAAGTGCACATACGACAAGGTGTACTACAGCTATGCCAACGACGACTTCACCGGTCTGCTGACCGACCCCGTGTACTTCTACGACCGAGGGTCGGCCACCATAGACTGCGACATCGTCTGGGACGAGGCCACGCAGCTGTTCCACATGTTCTTCAAGAACGAGGGGAGCGGCGGTATCTGCAAGGTCACGGCCAAGAGTCTGCTGCCCGGGCCGGGTCAGCCCGACGGAAGCCAGTGGAGCAAGCCGTCGCCCACGCTGCAGTGCACGGGCGAGGCCGTGGAGGGCGCCGGCGTGTTCCCCCTCATCAATTCCGATAAGTGGATACTGATGTACGACTGCTACATGAACGGTCACTATCAGTTCTGCGAGACCGAGGACCTGGACAATTTCACATTACGTGCGGAGACCGCCACTTCCGGCGCGTTTACGCCCCGTCACGGTACCGTGATTCCCCTCACCCCCGAGGAGACCGAGCGCCTGCTGCGGAAGTTCCCTCCCTCCGACGTCACGCTGAAAGTGGAGAGCGCCGGTAACATCAACGTGCGTCCCGACAATTTCAAGATGACCGGCGACAGGGTGTATGTACCCGTCCGTCCCGGCGTGGACCTGAAATCGTTCGACCCGGAGTTAGTCCCCTCCATCGGCGCTAAGATTTCGCCCGCGGGTGCGCGTGACTTCACGCAGGGCCCCCTCGCATACACACTGACCGACGGCAAGACAACTAAGGACATCCAGGTAGAGGTGGCCATCGAGGCCAATCCCGTGCTGTCCGGCTTTACGGCAGACCCCGAAGTGATGTACAGCAACAAGACCGGACGCTTCTACATCTATCCCACCACCGACGGATTCCCCGGATGGGGCGGTTATAAGTTCAACGTCTATTCGTCGGCCGACCTGGTGAACTGGCAGAAAGAGACCTGCATTCTCGACCTTAAGAGCGACGACGTTATATGGAGCGACGGCAACGGCTGGGCGCCATGCATCGAGGAGAAGATGGAGGATGGCAAATACCGCTACTATTTCTATTTTAGCGGCAACAACCCTGCGCTGAACCGCAAGACCCTGGGCATGGCGGTGAGCGATTCGCCCACAGGTCCATTCCACGACCTCGGCTATCCCTTGATTGATACAAACGTAACCTCCGGCCAGCTGATAGACAGTGACGTCTTTACAGACCCTGTTTCAGGCGACATATTCTATTACTGGGGCAACGGGCAGCTTGTAGCCTCGCGTCTTGATCCCGACATGAAGACCATAAAGGATGCCACCGTCATCACTCCGCAGGGAGGCAGTCTCGCCACTTATGCGTTCCGCGAGGGCGTGTATGTATTCTATCGCGACGGCAAGTATTATTTCCTCTGGTCGGTCGACGACACTGGCGCCCGCAATTACCATGTGGCCTACGGCACGTCCGATTCGCCGATGGGTCCCATCAAGGTGGCCGAAGATCCTATTGTGTTGATTCAGGACGGCAACAACGAGATATACGGTACGGGCCACAACTCGGTGATTCAGATTCCGGGACGTGACGAATGGTATATTGTGTACCACCGCATCAACAAGAAGTTCGTGAACAAGGACCCCGGCACACACCGCGAAGTATGTATAGACCGTCTGGAGTTCAATCCCGACGGCACCATCAAGCGCGTCGTGCCCACGCATCGCGGCATCTCGCCGGTAGATTTGCTCGGAACCGAGGGAATAGACACTGTAATGACTGACGGAGCCCCTGAGGGCCCCGTCAGCACCAGTTTCTATACGTTAAACGGCCTCAGGCTTTCGGGCGAGCCGACCGCCTCCGGCGTTTACGTACGCCTCGACAGCGACGCCAACGGCCGCCGCCAAGGCAGCAAGCTGATTAAGTAATAAATCTGAATTACGAAGTAATAAATCTGAATTACGAAGTAAAAAATGGCGCGGACTCTTAGAACCCGCGCCATTTTTTTATATGCCCTTTGTCGTTTGCTGCGCGCGGCTCGGAGAGCCACGACACTAATGGAACGACGCCACTACCGGAGCGACGGCGTCTACTGGAGCGACGGCGTCCACGCCGTCGAAATGTGGGCGGCGGGGACGCCGCCCCTCCAGTAACGAAAAGAGGCTGTGCGGTGCACAGCCTCCTTTTTATGTGGTTTTTTTGTGGGTAATCTCGCTTACTTTGCGATGAACTTCACGGTCTTGTTGCCCTGCTTCTTGATGGTGAGCTGGCCCTTGACGGGAGCTGCAAGCTCGATGCCCTGCAGGTTGTAGTACTTGACGGGAGCGTTAAAGTCGCTTACTATATCGCAGACGCCTGACCATCCTGCGGGAAGTATCAGTCTGCCTTCCGATCTTTCAGCCTCTATCCATTTGTCATTATTGTCATAGTGTCCCCACCAGCTCAGACTCAGAGGAGCCTCGGCATCGGTGAATACCTGGTGCAGAATGGTGATTGTGTTTCCGGTCAGGTTCGACGGTACGTCACCCACCAGAGCCCACTCTTGCTTTGTATTTTCGATATCGCCACCCAGGAACGACAGATAACCTTCGGTGTTGGTCATATAGAAGTCGTCGGTTACAGAACCATCTCCTGCTTCAGACATATCCTCTGCATAACCACTGTTTGTAAGTACGGTTACTTCAACCCAATCAGGATCGGCTATGTTAAACTGAATATAGCCTTTGCCTGTCTTGCTGACATTTCCATTCTGTTTCCAGATGTCGCTTGCATAGGGATCCTTGATTACGATGAGACTGGGGTTGGTCTTGTTTTGCAGAACCTCAACTTCTTCATCTTCAACTACAGGAGTCGTGAAACGGTCGTTGATCCAGCAGTCGGTGAACTTACCCATGCCGATTGATTCATAGTCGGCCTCGTCGATAGTGTTCATCTTGGTAAGTACCATCTTATTGGACTGAGCGAGGAAATACCAACCGCCTTCGTTGGCAAACTCCGGTTCAGTGCATCCGAATGCGACGTATGCGGGAAATTCGATAGATCCATCTTCGTTAATCACACCGGCTGCCTGGTCGGCAGTTGCTGCAGTTACGCGTACAGGTTTGTTGCCTGATTCTGTTTTCGTCCAAAGATAAACGTACAGATAGCGATCTGCTGCGTTGGGTACACCTAATGCAGCAGGATCCACGCACTTCTGGCCATCCTGAATAGTTACTTTCTTAGTGGCGAGGTCTACATTCATTACGACGGGAACGTTGGCATAAGACAGGGGGAAAGCTTTGATTCGAACCTGTGTGGCGCTAACTTTCTCAATCCAGGTTGCTGCCATTTGATCACCACTATTGCCCTGAAGGTTGCCGTAGTATGTCCACTTGTACATGCCCACCAGGTCATCTACAGATGATACAGCCTTTGCAGGAGCTGCCTTCATAGGTGTGTTGACCGTCAGTTCGGAGGGATCCATCATTTTACCCAGCGGCAGAAGCTGGTCGTTGACCTTGCGGATGGTGTTGGGAGCTGCAATTGCGCTTCCGCAGACCATCATGGCCATACCTAATGCGTAAATTTTCTTCATAGTTCTCTCTATTTTGATTGTTTGTTATTAACCTGTATTTATTACCGCATCTATATCCGTGTGCTGGGGATATCTAAAGATGATGCATTAATTTATCTTTCGCTTACTGACGCAAAATTATATATATTTTTTGATTTAGCAAACTATTTTATCAAAAAAGCTGAAAAATGCTGTCATTTTAACAAAAATAACGAAAAAATGCGCGAATCGTTTTCCAATTCACGCATTTTCTATTTGGTTGGCGGTGTCAGACTGGGATGGCGACGTCCACGTTGCCTTTATAGTATGAGGCTGTCTAACAACCACAGTTAGGCAGTCTCTCTTTTATACACAAAATCTGAAGATTTAGGCTGCCTTTGCCACTACTGATATAAGCTTTGGGTAAA
>CABQXY010000010.1:0-239851 GCA_902468245.1 uncultured Porphyromonadaceae bacterium
ATGGTACAATGAAGTGGAAGCTTTCGGAAACAAAGAATTCAACAAAGTTCTTGAGACTTTCGAGAATCACAACACTACAATAATCAACTATTTCGAACGCAGACTCACAAATGCCTCCGCAGAATCCTTCAATGCCATAATCAAAGCTTTCAGAAGCCAGTTCCGAGGAGTTGGCGACATCAAATTCTTCATGTTCAGACTGGCTAAACTATACTCTTGACATCTTCCCCACCCACCGGAAAAATCCGCTGACCCCTTATACCGGTCCTAAATCCGATTAGATTAAATACGAAAAACCTCAGAACTATTTGATAGTCTGAGGTTTGCCTTGTTTGGACTGATTTAAGTCCGAGGTTACAAGTGGAGCTGGAGGCTCTACCGATAAAATTTTCACTCACTTGCATACACTGTAACTCCCTTTCTTTTCAGTAGCTTACATCCTTGTTTCCGAAATTGATTTTTCATACGCTTTCATTCATCTTCTTTTTCCTGCCCCTCGTTTTGCCCCACGTTTTCATCAGCCTTGTCAAAAGCCCCCATCGCCTTTTTTGCGGTATCATCTATAATGTCAAGATATGGCTTCATAGCGCGGTAATCGCTATGCCCAGTCCATTTCATCACAATACTCGGTGGAATACCTAACATGATAGCATTGCAGACAAAGGTGCGTCTTGCCGCGTGAGTGGATAGTAGTTCCCATTTAGGATGTGTTTCGTCGATGCGATTCATACCCTTGTAGATGGTAATCGTTACTGGTGCATCAATCTTGCATTTCTTTCCTATTATTTTAAGGTAGTCGTTCATCTTCTGATTGGAGATGACCGGCAATACCTTTCCATCCGGGAAATTCACATGGGCGTACTTATCCAATATCGCCTTTGAATATTTGTTAAGTTCAATCGTCAGTGTGTCGCTCGTCTTGATGGTAGTAAACGTAAACGACGTGCCGTTGAAGTTAGACCGGCGAAGATTGCGAACATCGGAATATCTTAAAGACGTGAAGCAGCAGAAGCAGAACACATCCCGGACTTGTGACAGATAATTCAGATTACCAAAATCATGGTTGTAAACAGTCATCAATTCATCCCAAGTAAGGAATATAACAACCTTACGAGCGATTCTGAGGCGTACCTTTTGTAGCAGGAACTTATTCATCCCCACATAGCCCTTTTCTTGCGCCCAGCGGACAAATGCCTTGATGAAGCCAATATCTTTCTTTATAGTAGGATTGGAAAGCCCCTTACGCTTTTCTTTATCCGGTATTGAAGAAAGATGGGCGATAAAGTCAGTCATGCCTGTTTCTTCCAACTGTTCAAAAGTCAGCGTTGGCGACATATTATAGAGGTGTCGTTTAATAGTCTTATTCTTCTTTAGCGCACTTTCGCTCCATCGGCCGCTTCTTACGTTGTCTTGGATGTATTCTTCAAATATAGGAAAGATTGACCCGTCCTTTACCTCAACCAGCTTCTCTTCTTCCGGAGGCGTAGTAAGACGTGTGTACTCTTCCATGAATTGCTCCTTTGCCGGCACATTATCCTTTTCCTCAAAGGAAAGGAAGATGCCATTGACAAGGATTTCAAGGTCATCTATGTCACGGTTGATAGTGGATGCCGGAGTCTTATTCTTTCCATGTACTGACTTTGCGCGACATCTTTGTAGGGATGCTTCCCAGTAGTCTGGGTTAACGTTATGACTTACGCTCAAGCGCACACGCTGTCCCTGCCAAGTGACAACACACCGCAAACGACCTTCCGGCGACTTCGCCTTTTTGTCAGTTTTAGCGGATTGATTCTTGACTTCCACTATAAACGATATATTGCGCTTGATTGCTATCATGCCTTACACCTTATTTATATCATTGGCCTGCGTGTAGATGTATCCTATCACACTGAAAATGCGACGCACCGAATCAATAGGAATTTCAAACGGCTCGTATATTAGCTTGCCATCCGGGTATGTCGCCACATTAGAAGAATACAGGGCGATATGTGCGTTATCTGCGCCTTTCTGAACGCGCTTTACGATGCAAAACTCATTTGTTTCCACAAGGTAGTTATTGCCGGGTATCAAAAGCTGCGTATCCACAACGCGCTTCAATACGAGGATACAACCGATAGGATATTCGGTCATGCTGTCACTGGTGTTGCGCATCGCCACCTCTGCCTTTGGGAAGCACGACCCTACATTGATGGCTTCGGTGCATTTGCCGTCTTGGGATGCTGAAAGTTCCTCGGCAGATTCGTACATAGCAATCATGCCGGCAGCTTCTTCGCGTGTCATCGGGCCACTTTCAAACATAAGCCATTCTTGGCGAATATCAGGGAACGCCTCAATAATGCGGTTCGCCAGCTTCATGCTTATGCCGTGGCGACCATTACGGATGTCGGTAAACGTCTGGGCAGACGCGATACCAATCTTTGCGGCCAACTCTTTCCATGTGAGGCCGGTCATTCTTTGGACTTCGACAAGTTTTTCTCCGTCAGTCATAAGAGTTAATAATTGTTAAATACTGATTAATGCTATTGCTCAATCAGTTTTTTGTTGTACTTTTGCGGTGTCAATACTGATTAAGCACTTAATAAACCGCGTTTAAGTGGCTTCTTAAATACTTAATCCTATTACGACAACAAAGTTAATACTTATTTTGATTAAAAACCAAATGGAAATTAAGAAAATTAAACGAGGTGACCGTCTGCAACTCGCGCTGACTGACCTGAATGTTGGCGAGTCTGTGAAAGTGCCTTATCGCTTTTTCTCTGAAAACTCCATCCGGGCTACGGCTTCGCAACTTAAAGCTGATAAGGCTGTGGAGTTCGATATAAACACGCGGTCTAACGTGGCAGCAGTCTTAACGAGAACGCAATGAGCGAGGTAGGAACATTTGCCATCGGTCTTGATACACCTATTCATCTGCTGACCCCACGCCAGTTTTTTGAAATGATGACCGAATGGCAGGCTAAAACCCAAAAAGCGGAAGACAAGCCCCAACAGCCGAAACGGTGGTATGCGAACAGCATAGGCGAGCTTGCGGAAATTCTGGGAACATCAGAAACAACAGTCTATCGGATGAAAGCCGCCGGTCTTCTTGATGATTGCATAAGTCAGTATGGGCGATGGATGATGATAGACGTGGAAAAGGTACTTGAAAAGTTTAAGCTGTCGAACAGACGGCGCAAAAAGAAATAGGGCAAGCCAAGAGAGGCAGTCCTTTGGCGAAAGCCATAAATACTAACATTCAAAGCCCGGCTAAATGCAAGCAAGCCGGGCATCTGAAAGAATAGCTCAGTTGGTAGAGCGGACATCAGTAAAACGGGGCAACCATGGAAATCCTCGTGGGGATGTTAGGTCGGTGGTTCAAGTCCATCTTCTTTCACTAATGCAAGGCCGGAAGCAGTAAGACGGCACTAATAACTCACCAATATGATGGAAGACATCAAAGGGTACGAGGTCGCACGTTTGCAAGACCCAACACCTATGCAGCTTGTTGAAACCATCGACAGCGCAGAAAGAGCCAACATCGACATTCAGGTCAGCACGGCTCACGCCTACCCGCGTAACTTATCGCGGACAATAAACAACTCAATCGCCATCGCAACGATGGATAGGGAAACCGCCCAGACTTGCGGCTACGCCCTGCCCCGTGGCGGCAAGCCCATCACCGGGCCATCGGTTCATCTGGCGAAAATCATCGCCCAGCAGTACGGCAACATGCGTGTGGAAGCACGTGTCGTAAACGTGACAGGCTCACAGGTAATCTCGCGTGGTACGGCGTGGGATTTGGAAAACAACTATGCCGTGGCTTTTGAGGTGCGCAGGTCAATCCTGACATCAAAGGGCGCACGTTTCTCGGAAGACATGATTACCGTTACCGGCAATGCCGCAAACGCAATCGCTTACCGAAATGCCGTCTTCGCGGTAGTACCGAAATCAATCACCGACAAGGTGTATAAGGCGGCGCAGGAATGTATCACCGGCGACCTTTCTGACGAAACCAAACTCATCAAGCGTCGTGATGCGGCTATCAAGTATTTCAATGACCAGTATGGCATTACCGAGGAAGAGGTAATCAAGCTCTGCGGCAAGCAGACGGTCAACCAGATAGGCGCAGAGGAAATCGCCCTCTTGCTTGGTATTCAGCAGTCGCTCAAGGATGGCGACACAACCGTAGACGAGGTAATGGCTCCCATCCGCAATAGCAAGGAAGCGAAATCAAGCAAGCTCACCGAAATGGCTAACCGCGCAGCCAAAGGCGCAAAGAAATCGCAGACAGCCGACCAGCCCACCGAGGCATCGGCTGAAACAATCGACAAGGAAACGGGCGAGGTTAAGCCTGCCGAAAATGGCGGTATGCAAACCCCTAACCCTCAAATCTAATAAGCTATGTCAAATCTGAATTATAATCAGGAACAGCGCACCCTTGATTGGTATCGCGCTCGCCTCGGCTACATCACCGGTAGCCAAGTTGGTACGCTCATGAAAAGCGGCAGAAGCAAAGATAAGGTGTTTTCTGACACCGCACTCACCTACCTGTATCAGCTTGCAGGGGAACGCTCCCTCAATGCCGAAATGGTCAAAGATGACGATATGTTCAGCTACTACATCGACCAGACAAACACGCAGTCAAAAGCTATGCGCTTCGGCACTGAACAGGAAGAAAATGCACGCGCAATGTATATCACACTGACGAAGCGCGATGTCAAGGAGGTAGGACTTTGCCAGCACCCCACAATCAAGTATCTCGCATCTTCACCCGACGGAATAACCGCCGATGGCGACATGTTGGGCTGCATAGAGGTTAAATGCCCCACGCTGTCAACGTATAGCAAGTATGTAGCCGAAATCCACGACAACGAGTCGCTTAAAAAAGTCAACCCGGACTATTTCTATCAGTGCCAGAACCACATGGCCTGCACCGGTGCGGTATTCTGCGACTTCATTGTCTACTGCCCGTTTGTGGAAAATCCCATCCACATCGTGCGCATCACACGCGACGAAGAAGCCATAGCCCTTATCATGGAGCGTGTGGAACTCGCCGAGCAAATCATCGCAAGCAATTATACACAACTTAATCCCCAAAGAGCATAACCATGGCCGATAACAATTCTATCCTGACAGGTAGCATCTGCCTGACGGACATCCCCAAAAGCCAAATGAAGAAAGTCATGTGCAAAGACGGCAAGGAACGCATCTTCTTGAACGTGGCCGTCATCACGAAGAAAACGCCCCAGACTTTCACAAACAACGGCGTAGCCCGCACGTACACCCATTTCATCTCTTGCGCACCCAAAAAGGAAGAGCGCATTGATGGTGAAAACTACATCTTGGGCGACCTTGAAACACGTGTGTTCACGCCCCAAGGCCCGACTGCGGAAGACATCGCCGCCGCACCCAGTGTCGCGCCCAACGAAACTCCCGACCTGCCATTCTAAATGTCAACCCGGCTACATCATGGAACACAATCCATGGTGTAGCCACAATTATTATCACATACCGATGGCCAAGTCATTATCCCACATCTTTAAGGTATTTCAAAAATGAGCTTATTCGGGAAAAGGAATTTCAATAAGCTCCTACGACCCGCCGATAAACCTGTCGCCGGGCTTAATCTTACAATCTATTCTGACAAGATGGAATGTACGATTACCGGCGATGAGATTAAAGTGGGCGGTGCGCTTGTAACGCTTATGTTGCGGCATCCGCATAGCCATGCAATTATTAACAACGCAGTCGTAGCAACCAACAGGGAACTCGCCCGGCGCGAAGCCGTGGCCGTGTATGCTGACCTTGTTACGTCTTTTAATCTGAACTAATCATGTTTTTTGAAGCAAAATTAAGGGTTGAAAAGACCCTTGACACCGGCGAACAGAAAGAAGTTAAGGAACACTATATCATGGATGCCGAGCTATTCGCAGAGGCAGAAAAGATGATGTTTGAACTGTACCCTAATCAGAAAATCGACGTGTTCAGCATCGGTCGCAGTGATATAAGAGAAATCATCAACAAAAAGGAAGATGACAAGCCTTTCTTCAAGGCCACCGTGATTGACGTGTTCACTGATGACGAAACCGGCAAGGAAAAAGAAACCAAATACTACATGCTTGTTTGTGCCGAGAATACCGTGGAAGCCACGTTGCTTGTCAACGAGTATCTCAAGCAGGGCTACAATCTGCGTCTGGACGGAATCAAGCGCGTAAAAATCATCGACTATCTACCGTATCAGCCGGCATAACCTACTACCGCCATGTGTAATCCCAATCCGAATGAGATAGGTTGGATACGCCTTTATCGCAAGATGACGGAATGGCGGTGGTATGGCCTGCCGAACATGATGGCTGTCTTTATTCATCTACTCCTTACCGCCAATCACAAAGATGGTTACAGCTTCGGCGTAGAGATAAAACGGGGTCAGGTTATGACCTCGGAAGATGGAATTATGCGTAGCATAAAAATCAAGCGCGGAGCATTGCGCGTATGCTTAAAAAAGTTGGAAGAAACTGGAGAAATAATCCGAAGTACAACCAACAAATATTCAATAATAACCATCTGTAATTACGATAGTTACCAAAGCGCTACGGAAAACAATAGCCAACAAAACGCCATCAAACAGCCAGCAGATGAACAACAACCCGACATCAAGCCGACATCAGACGAACATCAGCCAGCCACAAACAAGAATAATAAGAATAAAAAGAATGATAAGAATGAAGAGAATGAAAGAAAGGAAGAAAGTATAACTCTTCAAAAAGCGAAAGAAGATTTTGAGCTTTTTCGCAAGGCGTATCCCGGCAAGAAGCGCGGTCTTGACACTGAATTTGCCAACTTTAAGAAGAAGCACAGGGATTGGCAAGAGGTACTGCCATTGCTATTGCCGGCGGCGCAGGGTTATGCCGAGCAGACACGCGGAAAGCCCAAAGAATACATCAAGCACCTCCAGACATGGATAAACAACCGATGCTGGGAAATCGAATATAGTAACGACAATTCACAACAATCAAATGGGAGAAATCAAACTTATAGACAAAATGGTATATCTTCAGCCGGATATGGCCTCCAAATGCCAGACGGAACTGAATACCATTAAGGCGGTTTTCTTTGACATCCTCAAAGGTTACTGCCCCGATTTTGTCGTTGACAAGGATAACCGGGCGATTGTTGCTGACGTGTTCAACTGGTGCATACGCAACACCGAGGGCAATCTTAACCCACGCAAGGGATTGTGGATTTACGGCAATATCGGAACAGGTAAAAGCACACTGATGAAAGCCATCATCAAGTTTGCCGCCGATTACTGGCTTCGTGATAGTGGCGAACATATCAAACCACGGTGGATGAACGTGCCTACTTTCTGCGGTCAATACGCTGCCGACGGCTTCTCGGTCTTTGATAGCATCCCTATGGGCCTTGACGAACTCGGAACTGAAATAGCCCCCACAAACCATGTAGGCAATAAGCTGAACGTCGTGGCGCATCTGATAAACACCATCTACGACAACCATAGCGATATTCCCTACATCGTGACTACAAATCACACACTGAACGAAGTCTTCAACCTTTACGGCGCAAGAACCATCGACCGTATAGGTCAGCTTTTCAATCTTGTGGAAATCAAGGGCGCGACAAGACGCGATACATCTGCGATTTGGCAATCCATTAAAGCCGAAGAAGAAAGGAGCAATAGCCAAAAATGAGAACTTACAGCGACTTTGGAATAGACATCCCGGCTGTGCGCAATAGCGGCAAGATGAAAGTCTTATGCCCCAAATGCCATGAGCGACGGAAAGACAAGCGCGATAAAAGTCTTTCTGTTGACTTGGGCAAGGGTGTATGGCATTGCCATTACTGCGGCTGGAGCGGAACTATTCACGTCGGCGAAAGGTCGCACGATGCCCCCAAAAAGGAATATCGCAGACCTACGCCACGACCCATCACAACGCTGTCGCGCAAGCTCGTTGAATGGTTCAATAGTCGCGGTATATCGGAATGGGTGCTTGAGCGCATGAAGATTAACGAGGGCGAACAGTTCATGCCGCAAGTCGGAAAGAAGATGAACACCGTGCAGTTCAACTACTATCTGAACGGCGAGCTTATTAACGTGAAGTATCGCACCGGCGATAAGAAATTCATGCTTGAAAGTGGTGCGGAACTGATACCCTACAATCTTGACGGCATCGCGGGTCAAAGCGAGTGCATCATCACCGAGGGCGAAATGGACTGCCTTTCATTTGTTGAAATCGGAAAGTCTAACTGTGTCAGCGTACCTAACGGGGCTAATAGCAACCTGTCGTATCTTGATGACTTTATAGACGGCTTTTTTGAAGACAAGGAAACAATCTACATTGCCGTAGATACCGATACAAAGGGCGTAATGCTGCGCGATGAGCTGATACGTCGTTTCGGTGGCGAAAGATGCCGCATTGTCACTTATGGCGATGACTGCAAGGACGCAAACGAACACCTCCAGAAGTACGGCAAGGAAAGTCTTGAGAACTGCCTTAAAACCGCCAAAGAGGTCAAGGTTGAGGGCGTGTTCATGCTTGACGATTACGAGGAAGAGCTGGATGCCATCTATCAGAACGGTCTTCAAAAGGGCTTTATGGTAGGACACCCCAATCTTGATGCGTTGATGAGTCTTGAAACCAAACGCCTTATGATTGTGACAGGCATACCCGGCAGCGGTAAATCGGAATTTATCGACGAGATGTGTGTTCGCCTAAATATCCTTTATGATTTCAAAGTCGGATTCTTCTCGCCCGAAAACGTGCCTATTCAGCTCCATGCGGTAAAGCTGATGGAAAAGTTGTGCGGTAAAAAATTTCAAGCCATAGACAATCGGGGCGAAAATATCACCCCACAACAGTACGCCCATGCCAAAGAGTATTATCGTGAGAACTTCTTTCACGTATTGCCGGAAGACGGTGCTACGATAGATAACATCTTGGCAAAGGCTAAATACCTTGTGCGTCGTAGGGGAATACGAATCTTCGTGCTTGACCCATTTAACCGAATAGAACATGAACAGTCAGGCGGCGAAACGGAAACACAGTACATATCCCGGCTTCTGAATAGGATGACGGCTTTTGCCCAGCAGAACGACCTCCTTTTCATTCTTATGGCGCATCCCACCAAGATTAAAAAGGATAACGGAAACGGCGGTGTGCCTACCATGTACGACATCAGCGGCTCTGCGACATTCTTTGATAAAGCGGATTTCGGTCTTGTGGTACACCGCGAGCGCGACGAAAGCAAGAATTACACCCTCGTGCGGGTGGAAAAGGTAAAGTTCAGACACCTCGGCTCGCCCGGCGACGCTACATTCAAGTTCAACGTTATCAATGGTCGATATATCCCGTGGAAACAAAGCGAAAGCGTAACCGTGGATTTCAGGGCAGACATGGAGGATATGGTTGTGGCCAAAGAACGGAACGCTATCTCGCAGCCATCGTTGCCGTCGGGTCTGCCGTGGGAAGATGATGCGGCTTCAATCCCATCACAGCCACAACCGCTCACCGGGATGAACTTCGTGCAAACGCCCACGCAGATGCAGACGGATGACCCGAATATGCCGTTTACCCCAGCTAACCCCGACGAGCCATTGCCTTTCTAAACCAAGTAAATCATTATCACAATGCAAAATATAGAGCTTTATAACGACCATTTTCAGAACTTTCGTAGGTACTTGAATTGTAAAGCACAGCTCATCATAGCCGATGTGCCTTACAATTTAGGAATAAATGCCTACGCATCCAATCCGAAATGGTATGTTGACGGCGACAATGCCAACGGTGAAAGCGAACTCGCCGGTAAACAATTCTTCGATACCGATGCCAATTTCAAGCCTGCGGAATTTATGCACTTTTGCTCGCGTCTTCTTGTAAAAGAACCCAAAGAGGCGGGTAAAGCACCGTGCATGATTATCTTCTGCGCTTTTGAACAGATGATGTATTTCATTGAACTCGGAAAGCGATACGGATTTAATCACTACATCCCGCTGGTCTTTCGTAAGAATTGGTCGGCACAGGTACTCAAGTCTAACATGAAGATTGTGGGAAACTGCGAATACGGTCTATTGCTTTATCGTGAAAAACTCCCCAAATTCAACAACGGCGGTCGTATGGTCTTCAACTGCATGGAATACCCACGTGACACCAAGACACCTAAAATCCATCCCACGCAGAAATCCGTGCCTTTGCTGGAACAGCTTATCCGCATCTTCACTGACCCCGGTGATGTTGTGATTGACCCATGCGCCGGAAGCGGCACAACATTGCTCGCTGCGCGAAATTGCGGTCGCCGTGCCTACGGATTTGAGATTAAGAAAGATTTTTATGCCGATGCCGTGAATCTGCTCAAAACCTATCAGTCCACACCGTCGATGTTTGATATAGTGGAATTGGCAGAGCGCGAGTCGCGCCGGGATAAAGTCAAGGCATACAACAAACCTGAAAGCCTCTTTGCGGAATGACACCACGTAGTGAAATCATCCTCGGCGATAGCTTTGAGGTGCTGAAATCAATGGCAGACAAAAGCGTTGACATCGCTTTGTGCGACTGCCCTTATGGAATAGACATCTGCTCAAGTGGCAGACTGATGAAAGAAAAGGGTCGCGCATACAAGCCGTGGGATAAGGATGCTCCGAAAGCGGAATTTTTCACGGAGTTGCTTCGCGTCAGCAAGAACGCCATCATCTTCGGCGCGAACCATTTCATAGACCGCATACCCATCAATTCAAAGTGCTGGATTGTGTGGGATAAGGAACAGCCGGAAACATTGTCATTCGCCATGTGTGAGCTTGCGCTCACTACGTTTGACAGGTCGGCAAAGATATTCAGATATAGCGCGGCGCGTCAGAGTGTCAAGGAAACACGGATACATCCTACGCAAAAGCCAGTCGCTTTATACGCATGGATATTTCAGAACTTCGCCAATCCCGGCGACTTGATTCTTGATACACACCTCGGTAGCGGAAGCAGTCGCATTGCCGCCTATCGCATGGGTTTCGACTTCATAGGTTGCGAGATAGACCCGGAATATTACACAGCGCAAGAGGTGCGCTTTCGCCAAGAATGTATGGGCGAACAACGACGCGGTAATGTCGTGCTGACACAATACGAATTATTCAATAATGACCAATATGGAAAAGATAACAGTCTTTGAAGCCTTTGCCGGCTACGGCAGTCAGTCAATGGCTCTTGAACGCCTCAAGCAAGACATTGGGCTTGACTACACGGTTGTCGGAATATCCGAAATCGATGCTACCGCAATCAAGGCTTACTATGCAGCCCGCGATACCGAGCTGCTGTCACGTTGCCGCATAGTCGGCGATGTGGAAACAGCCATTAGGGGGGGTACGAGCCTCCGCAGGAACTTATCGACCGCTACCCGAATTATGGCGACATCTGCAAAATCAACTGGGCGAATGTGCCGGATTTCATTCTGTTCACATACAGCTTCCCATGCACCGACATCAGCAATGCCGGCTTGCAGAAAGGACTCGCCGAGGGCTCTGGCACAAGGTCATCGCTTCTATGGGAGTGCGCAAGAGCCATCGAAACCAAATATCCCAAATACCTCTTGATGGAAAACGTCAAGGCTCTTGTAAGCGACAAATTCATGCCGGACTTCAAGCGATGGGCGATGTATCTGGAAAGCCTCGGATATACGAATTATTACCAAGTGCTGAACTCAAAAGATTATGGCGTACCGCAGAACCGCGAGCGCGTCTTCATGGTCAGCATCCTCGGCGAGGCTATCTACTATTTCCCCAAGCCATTCAAGTTAGACCGCCGCCTTAAACATGTGTTGGAAACGAATGTAGATGAAAGCTACTATCTGTCTGATGCGAAGATTCAGGCAATCATAGACCATTGCGAGCGTAAGCAAGCAGAGGGTTGTGGCTTCAAGCCGAATTTCCAAAACGGGGGGGGATATTGCGGAACCATCACCGGGAACTACGGACAACGTGAAACCGATACCTACATCCGAGAATGAAGAAGACGGCATCATAGTGGTTGGTAAAATCAACAACTCGCAAGACGGCAAAATCGTGGACGCGGACGGCATTGCGCCAACGCATACATCCGGACACGGAAACTGCCCGAAAGTACTTGTTGAAAATACCCCCCCCGGACAATCTGCATAAATTCTAAAGACGAAAACGGCAAGCAGCCAAGTATTGCAGATAGGGTTTATGACAGCAATGGGATAGCCACTGCACTGACTACCGGATGGCATCCTTACATAATGGAATCGCAAAACAACAATTCAGAAAATGAACGAAGATAAAACCGCACCAGAGCTTAAAATCATCGGCAACGTAATGCCGTCAGGCCACAATGTAGGCAACATCTATGACCCAGACGGAATATCGCCCACGATTATGCTCAATCACGGTTATCCGGCATTTATTCTTGAAGAAGCAACCGACAATGACATGAATCAGCTTATACAGGTCGCGCAGATATACGACAAGGAAAAGAACCCTACCAACGGCAGGGTTTATAGCCCCAACGGTATCTCGCCTACGCTTACAACGCCGACAGGCGGCAATTCAATGCCCCTTATACTCGCTATGGAACAAATACCTTTCAATACAGCCGACGAGGGATTGGCTTATACAATCACGACACGTTACGGCGCGATGTGCGCAAGCAATCTGATTGACGGCAATTTCCCTATGACCGGCATCCTTACAATCGAAAACCCAACAGAAGAAATGAAACGCCAGATAGAAGACGGAAGCCTTAATTTTGACAAAGGTATGCCAAAAGAAACAAGTCTCAAATCATGCGCCATGCGCGGTCGTGGCAAGGGTGTGGACTACCATCAGGAACTTGAGGTAGACGATGATGTAGCCAACGCCCTCACCACCGTTCAGAAGGACTCTATGATTCTTGAGGGCGAAGGCCCATCAATCATCAGCCTTATGCCTTGGAACAGACCCGGCGGCGACATGGGCGATGTATCACCGGCTATCACTACAAGCGCATGGGAACAGAACAATTTCGTAAAACTGCCGAGTGGCGACACGCCTATGGTTATGGCTGACCCACGGAAGAATTATGGCAGATTGCAGCCATCGTCCGAATCGTCGCCCACGCTACTAAGTACCGACTACAAATCGCCGCATCTTGTAGTGGAACGTGGCGACGGCGAACTTGATATGTCTGACCCAGAAACACGTATCATCAAGCGAGCCGCAGACCATGTAGTGCAGGAATACGGAATGCAGACGCGCTTTCGCATACGCAAGCTGACTCCCCGCGAGTGCTACCGTCTTATGGACGTGCCGGAAGAATACATAGACCGACTGTTGGCATCCGGAATATCTAAATCCCAGCATTACAAACTGGCGGGAAATTCTATCGTGGTATCATGTCTGTATCACATTTTCAAAAACCTATTTACCAATGAAATCCCAGTCAATCAGCAATTATCCCTTTTCTGACGTGCTTGAGGGCATGGAAATCCCGGCAGCGGTAAAAGCCGAGATAGAAAAGCGAGGGATGAGTGCAAATCCCATATTCGTGAAGCCGATGATTGACACCGGCATCCACTTCAAGAAGCGCGAGCCTATGCGTGAACGCGACCTTTCAACGGAAGAATTTCTGAACATGTTCGACAAGGCTGACTCGCTCAAGATGGCTTATGTACCACACTTCATCACGCAGTGCGTCATCTACTATCTTGACCTACTTGTGGAATATGCCCGCGACTTTAGGCTTTCAGGCTTCAAGAAACACACCCGGCTATTAAGGCAGATGAAAGAGGAATATCTTGCTGCCTTGCGCCACGAAATGCCGCCGCACGTCTTTGAGAAATTCCTTGCACAACGCGATGAATATCTGGCATCATGCGGCGCAAATCTAAGCCTTATGTATTTCACATTCGGAAATCAAATTTTGAAGAAATATGGACGGATAGACCATGAAGCCCTGTATTGCTACGCGAACATCATCACCGCTTTCATCAACTACGTGGAAGACTTCGACCGCGACGTTAACAAGCGTATCGAGAAGAAGCTGGGGATGCCGTGTCGCAATCATGGAGATGCGCGTTTAACCGCAATCAAAACCGTGTGCAACAACATCATCAAACCCTATCCACTGGAAAAGAACAGCGACACCGAACTATGCGTCGGCGTAATGGCCAATAAAGCGGTCATAATGATAAACAACATGCTATAACAACCCTTTCATCACAATGGAGCAAGTAATCATTGACATCATCGACAAAAAGGCGGCGAAGCAATACAACAGGCTTACACCGACCAAACGCAAGGCATACCGCGCAATGCTTTATGCAGGGGCGCAGATAACCATAAACGGCTACTCCGTAAGGGATGTGGCTACTGAAATCGGATATTCAGAAAGCGGAACATCAAAGTTGGCGCAAAAGTGGATAGAGCTGATGCGTCAGGGCGATGTTACGGTCAATCTGATTATAGCCGCTATCCAGAAGCTACCCAAAAGCAAGCGTTTTCAGCACGGAAAACATGATGCGCCGACCGTGAAGCTGACACCCACCATAGTGCCTGAATCATACAAGGAAGAAACACTGCAACCCACGCCGACACAGAACTCCGCGCCTACTGAAATCAAGCGAAAGGGCAAGTATGTACTCGGTTTTTTCATAACACCGGAAGACGAGATGCGTGAAAGAGCCGCCATTCGTTCATCCATCCTGTTCTTTCAGACCTACGGCAAGGGCGCAAAGCCACGGATGAACGGCGAATACTATACGCCCGGAACACATCAGATGAAAGACAGTGAAGATAGCAAGAAGTGGCTACCGCTTGAAACTGCGGCCATGTATTGCGGATGCAAAGCGGAACTTATCAGCAAAGCGGGTCAGAATGGTGTCATTGAGAGGCGTGTCTATAAGCGCAATGCGAGCCGCAACTATTATGAATACAATATCGCTGATTTAGATAAGTTTATACGCGATAATCATCTGCTTTAAGGTAGATAAAGCACTCGCAGTGTGGAAGATAGCAAGAGCTAATAAGAGTTAAAAATCAAACTTGCTCGGCGATTTAATTTGCAGAATTAAAGTAAACGCTTTAACTTTGCGACGTGTTTATAAAAGTAATTACTTTAACTGATAAAATAATACTAACATGGATTTATCCTCAAATCAAGAGCCGACAACGCGGGCAACAAAGGTCTGCACAAGATGCGGCAAGCAATTACCGGTTGACCAGTTCAGCCGTCGCAGTAGCTCGGTTGACGGGTTGCAGACGTGGTGCAAGTCGTGCCAGCGTGAATCACAGCGTAACACGCGCAGCAATCGCCAATTACCCCCCCCCGGTCAAGGGCGACCCGTCATCCCCGCTTGCGGAATTTACACCGCGCCAGCTTATCGAAGAATTGCATAATCGTGGCTATCGCGGCGAGCTTCAATACCTCTACACTATAAAGGTCTGAGATATGATAACGAAGATAACCCCTGATTTAGTGGAAAAATGGGCTGAGTGGCTTGACCATCAGCCCAAAACCACTATGCTGACCGATAAACAGATGGAAACATTTGTATTAGCGGCTATGCGCGAAAGCGAGATAGAGCGCAACGACCAAATCAAGAACGAGATACTGAACGGTGGCCCATCTATGGAAAGGATGTTTTACAACCGTGTCAAAGCCTGTCACACTTATACCATCACGTTTGCCGTCGCCCTTGCAATGGCAAGCATCACTCGCACATCCGGCGAGGTCACGATGTATGCCAATTACTTGCAGTATAAGGCAAAGAAGATGGGAAAGGGATTATTGCGGATGCAAGACATAGGGATGCACATTCTGCCGTATGGCATATTCTCACGCGAAACTATGCGCGAAGCGTGGGATAGGCAGAAATGCTCGCACGACCTCGGCTCTGATAACATTCTTGACCACGAAGAAGCGCAAGGAACAATCAAAATCATGTAAGAACTATGGCTACAAAACCAATAGAACAACAGGCGCGTGAATACGTTGATGCGCTGATATACAAGGAATATGGAGTATCCAGCAAGTCGTTTATAGAAGCCGGATGCCGATTGGGGTATGATGAAGCCGTCAAAGCCTATTCTGACGGGTACAACGCTTGCATAAAATCCATGTGGCGTAACGTGGAAGACGAACTGCCGGAAGCCAACACTGTGTGTCTTGTTTTCGGATTTGAAGACTTAAATGATGGTAGAATTACGCGCTACACCATGATGGCGTATTACGACGGCGAAGACTTTACAGACGCATACAATGATACAAAGTATCATCCTGAAAAGTGGATGGAAATACCGCTTGTAGCACCCATAATCACACGCAAATGAATGAGCAGGTAGCAAAAGCCCTATCAAGGCTTAAAGAAACGATTGCCGAGATTGAAAATCTTGACAATTCGTATTGGAACGTAAGCCTCGGCACAAGCCATCTGAACGCTTACGCCGAACAAGTAGTAAACGATGCAAAGACATTAGCCGCGCATCTTAAAGCATACGGAAAGAAATGAAGAAGATGTGTTTTTCAGAGCGTTTCGGTCTGCATGACACTGTTCTTGAAGGCCGAAAAACGCATACAAGAAGACTTATACCCCTGTCAACTCTTGCCAAAATCGAAGCCTTTCAGCAAGAATACTACGAGGCTACGCTTGATAGACTTGATGGAATAGCGTTACTTGAGCAATACTATTTCGTTGAGAAAAGGGGCAAATTGCCCTTCAAGACCGACGACATCGTAGCCGTGGCACAAAGGTACGCCTCAATCCTTGATGAACTTGAAGACCCGAAGAATTTCTGTTGCATGGGGCATTGGGAGTCGGCAAATGGAAAACGAGCGCACTACGCCGGTTTTCTATATCATCCCGGCTTTATGAATAAGATGTTTGTTGATGCGGAAGAAATGCCACATCAAATCCGAATTAAGAGGGTTTGGTTTGAATACTTGCAGGACATATCCAATGAGGATTGTCTGAAAGAGGGTATCGACAAATGGACTGCGCAAGGAAAGCGTTACTATGGCTTCTTTGACAACGAAAAAGGCGTGTTCTCCCACCATCCAACGCCCCGCGATGCCTATGCTCATCTTATAGAACGCATATCTGGCAAAGGAACATGGGCGAGCAATCCCCTCGTTATCGCCTATGAATTTGAAAGGGTAAAATAGCATGGGAAGATATGTAGCAAATTGCAGATGTGGTGGCGCGGTGGTCATCAGAACCAATAATGCCTTTCGTGTACCGGAACTGCTTGTGAAGCACGGATGGCGTTTAATCGACCCCTACAAAAGCTCATACGACATTAAATCAAACTGGCGATGCCCAATGTGTGCAAGTGCCTACGAAAGATTAATGAAAGGAAAACTAATATGAAAGAACGTATATTTTGTGACCTAATAGGTCTGCCGGGCGTAAGGCAGCGTAAAGTCGGCGCATACGCTATCAAGGAAGCCGATGCGTCGCTGATAAAAACAATCCTTGAAAGTAAACACGCCTGTACGTCAGCGGATAGCTATGGTGCAATCAATATCTGGAAAACGGATGCCGGCGAAATTCGCGGCGAAGCCATGCGGAACAACTGCGCCCTTGAAGCACAAGTCTTCGCAACCTATGAAAAGGCCGCAGAATGGGCGCAAAAGTGGCTTATTAGGATAAGCGGCAAGGATGTAACGCCTATTGATGAGCCAAACTACGCCTTTAAGCGCGACGTGGAACGCATTATGATGGCATCGCGTAAAAACATGCTTGATGCTTTCTGTACGGTGGTATGTAAAGACTGGCAGAACCATGACGGCAACGGCAATCCATGCCCTCGGAATTGCTGTCCTAAATTCGCAAAATTCGTGGAGCTGATAAAGACCACGCCTATCCGTGGGCTGGAAACAATCGAAGCCAAAGAAGCCGTAAACAAATACATCAACGACAATGAACCCAGAAAGTGAAGAAATCCGTAAAACGGCCATCAATAACCTTTTGAACGCCGACTCCTTTGTCTGCGTCACGATAAAGAACGGAAGCCTGAATATGGCAAATCTGACCAACCCGGAACGCCTCGGAATAATGCTGCTTGAAATCATGCGCAGTAATCCGGCTTTCGCCAATAGCGTCAATCTTGCCGCCCTCGCCTATGCGCAGGAACAACTACACCATAACACAAACCCAAATCAGCATTAATCAGCATTAATCAGCATTTAGTAAGGTTTTTGTTTGGCTGAATAAAAGTAATTACTTAACTTTGCACCTATAAAGATAAACCAAAAACTTATAACAGTTGAAAAAGAAAATCTACATCTCCCTCCCGATAAGCGGGCGTGACCTTGAGGCAGTGAAACAACGCGCCAACTACATCAAGGAATCGGTCATTGCGGATGATTATGAGGGTGTAACGCCCTTTGACATCTGCCCGGATAGCACGTTACCATATTCTGAACTTATGGGGCGCGACATTACCGGCTTAATGGAGTGTGATGGTGTCTTGTTTGATTTCGACTGGAACGAGTCAAAGGGTTGTCGCATCGAAATGGCGGTGGCTCGCAACTGCAATATCCCCGTCTATAAACTCGCCGATGAAAGGGTTGTGGAAGATGCCGACACACGGCTTTTCACAATCACACTGAATAAGCGTCAGCTTGAATTGTTATCCGAGGCATCCGACTGCCATTCACGGAATACTTGCGGCCAGTTGGATGTAGGTCTTGAAGAAGTCATTGAAAAGGCTATCACAAGAACATACAGCACCGCTGATTTTGACAAACGCCATGAAATAAGCGAAAAGGTCAAGACACTCCTGCGCGAAGTCAAATCCCTTGCGTGGAATTTAGGCCCCGGAAGCAATAAAGGCGTGAAATACGATGATGGAGCTGACATCCTATTCGACATCCATCAGGTAATCCGTCATCACTTATGGAAGATTAAACCCGAACCGAAATATCATTATACCAATGATGCGGCAGAGGCTATAATCTTCGGAAGTCAACCGGCAATAACCATCAAGACCCTCGCAAGAAATGAATGACAATGTTATCGTAATCGCCGATGTCAGCTCGTCATATTTCTCGGTGGCGCGTTACAGCGGTGGCATAAAGTATAACGGAACGGTTTACATCTATTGCCGTGAACGTGATATTCTGGTAAGAGATAGTCTTTCTGAAATCGCGGAACTTAATATAACAAAAATCGCCGGCAGAGTGGAACGTGGCACTATTCACGGTGTAGGCGACAATAGATAATCATCATGGCTGCTGACACGACATTATCAATAACGCAGATTGAGCTTGGACTCGCGCAGTATTTCAACTTTAGGAACAATGTAATCGTACCCAAAGTATCATGGGGTTTGCTTAATCACGAAGCCGACCTGTTGATACTGAATAAACGCGGTTATCTTACCGAGATTGAAATCAAGCGAAGCTGGGCAGACTTTCTCGCGGACTTTCGGAAACGGCATACACACGAAGATACAAAAGTTTCGTGGCATTACTACGCAGTGCCGGAGTCTATCGTTGATAAATGCCGTGAAAAACTTGCAGAAATTGACCCCGGTCACAAGTGGGGTCTTATCAGCTATGCCGAGTCATGGGATGGCGTGTGCTGGCCTAAAATAGAATCGCACCCGTCTAACATACACTATCATTGCAGTGAACGGAAATTGTATTTAGAGGAGCAATTTCAACTTGCAAGGCTTGGCGCAATGCGCACTTGGTCACTCAAAGAAAAAATCATAAACAATGGAAAATAAACCCAACATCATCGTCACGAAGCGTACCGGCGTGGAGCTTGTTCAGCTTGCCGCCAGTTTCACATCCGGGCATGAAAGCAAGATAACGCTAAAACGTGCCTATAAGACGGAACACTCTATCATCCGCACCCAACTATTTACAATAGAGTGCTACGGAATCCCCTTGTTTGTAAGCACCCATTTCATCCGTCATCATGTAGGCTCGCAGCCCTATCAGCTTACGTGCCGCATAGACCGACCCGGTGGCGGCAATCCCCATCTCAAGGAGCGCATCGCCGAGGTCAACGCCTTGCTTGCCGACGGAAAGATTGCGGAGGCTTGCGGTATTCTGGACTGGCTCGCTGATAATTCAGACCGCTACACAAAGGTCAATCTTCTGCTTTTTGCCAATGCACAGGGCTTAATCGACATGGCGAAATTACGCCTATGCACACAGGCATCGCCGGAAACACGTGAACTATTTCAGGCTATCAAGGCGAAGATTGCGGATGTTGACCCAGATTTAGCGCAGTTTCTCGTCAAGAAATGCGTTTACCGTGGCGGCATCTGCTGCGAACAGAAATGTTGTGGCTACAATAAGACCGACATGTTCAAAAAGGAACTGGAGCAATACCGGCTTCTATTCGTAAACTGACGCAGCTATGGAAGAAGAGGGTTTACAATACATCGAATTTCAAGATGAACTTTGTCGGCTACGCTACACAATCGCCAAATACAAGGAACATGACAAGAAGCGCAATAGATACATGGCGCATCTTGAACGCCTGAATGATAGATACAAGCAAAAGATTGAAAGCCTTAAGGCACTTACGGAACGTCAGCACGAAGAAATCGACGAGCTAATGGATGCCTACGATGGCGCAAAGCCCCTCATCGCCGACCGGTCACATCGCGCTTATGTTTACGAGTTGATAAAACGCGCCAACGAAGCAAGAAAATTGAAGCGGAAATGCGATAACATCGAAGAAGAAAACAAAACGCTCCACGACAAGAATAAGCGGCAGAAAGAACATATTCAGTCGCTGAAAGAAAAGCTTGAAGCATTGGAAAACGTAATCAAATCACTACACAATGGGAAACGATAAACTTATAGATTTCAGTCAGGATGCCGAATTTGCAGACTGCATCGTCAATGAGGACGTTAGCCGGTATAAGGCTATCGTGGAAAACATGACGCAGAAATTCATCGCCAAGAATCACGACTATGGCAATTCGTTCTCTGAGTCAGTGCAGGAATTTGGGGCGACCACCGGCCCGGTCATTGGCTTCGCGCCCATCATGCACAAATTCAACCGTCTCAAGAACCTTATCAAAGGCGAGCAGGCTCTCGTTGCGGACGAAACAGCGGAAGATACGTTGCTGGATATGGCCAACTACTGTATCATGTTTAAGATGGAACTTGATAAACTCAAAACGTCATGCAGTTAAAAGGATTCAAGGTGTGGCTATGTGCCATAGTCTTCGCCATTATTCAGATGATAGCAGACGTTATCAAAGCCATCTATCAGGAAAATTATGTTATTATGATTCTTGAGGGCGCAACGCTTGTATGGATGTGTTGGCTTGGCAAGTGGGCATATCGTAAAAACAAAAGGAAGAAAGCCAATGGATGAACTGCGATACATAAAACCTATTAAGCTATTCGCGGATGCAGAAGAAAAACGGTTGCGCGATGTGATGCTTAATATCCGGGAGTATGATTCGCCGCAAATGGTACGCATCCGCTACGAAATGCGGAAAAGCGAATTGAAGATAGCACCAAGAATACCCCGGATGGTATCTGACGGCGCGGAAGATGAGGAATACATAAAGATTCTTGAAGCCGGCGGATTATCCGGCTCTGAATTTGCGGTCAACTACGGCATTGAGTCCATTATGATTAACTTTGTCAAGGAACTTATTAGACAGGGATTAGTAGTTTGCGAAATCAAGGATGCAATGTATGACCCCAAAAGAATCCGCATAGATTTGTCGGCGATTGTGGGTGTACCGAAGATAGCGCAAAAGCGACTTGATATAGATGTAACGGAATAAATCAAGGGCGATTGGTTTTGATACCGACCGCCCTTGATTCTACATCTATGTTGTTACAGGGTGCGCTTGCTTGGGTCTGGCTCTTCAAACTTGAGCATCATGTGGCAGAAAGTGCGTTGTGGGTTCATGGAATAATCCGACCCCTTGCCACGATATATCAGATGATACACGTCATCGCTTTCTTGTGGAACTTGGAGCGTAATCTTGCCCTTATACATCAAGGCAAGAAAGGCATTTTTCTTGGTACGGAAATCATCTGGGGTCTTGCCGGTTATAGTGAAGTCAAGTATGACATCACGCGATGCGTATTTAGGCGTTTCTTCCACTACAACGCGCTTGCCGTGTTCCAGCCTTGACTCGTTTTCGATGTTTTCTTTCAACGACAACGGCTCTGTTAGCGCGTCCAGAAAGCCCTCGCCCATGCGAACACCGTAATCCTGATATACGGTGCTGCTTCCATTTATTCTTAATTCGGGTAATGTTGACATATCAGATGTTTTTTGTATTCTTTTTGATTTCCGCAATATCAGCCTGCATCGTCTGGATTGGCTTCACAATCGCGCCGGTATTCTCGCTGATGGTCTGCAATTCGATGTAAATTTTTGCAAGCTGACGCTCGATGTTGTCCTGATGAACGTTGAAGCGGCTATATTCCATCGCTATCTGGAGCAATTCGTCGGTCATGTCGGCAAGCGATAACGTGTGCTGACCCTCATTTGCGCGGATAGATTCAACGGCTATCTGCAACGCTGTGAGTCTGCCCTCAATCGCATTGCCGGTGTCCTGCGACATTCCTTCAAGTGTACGGCTTGATGACTGCTGCTCGGACGAGCCATCCCAGCCCATAGCCTTTTTAAGATTATTGCGGTCATTGACGGCATCGCCTACGATGTCATCCCAGTCGCGCTTCAAGCGTTCCTGCTCGGCGGCAGTAAGACCGTCCTTATCGTTCATGGCGTTTGCAAAGTCTTCATACCACTGCTTGAGCTTTTCGTTATACTTAGAGTTCATAAGACTGTTGATAACGGCCTGCTGCATCATCTTTTCAAAGTTGTTGGCAAAGTCCTCGCTATCGGATTCCATGTCAAGAAGCATCGACTTAAATTCATCCTTGACGCTATCAAATGACACGTCGGTAAGTGACTCGCGGAAAGCGTTCTCAAGCTCTTCAAGTTCCTTGTAGTATTCGATGTATTCGTCCATGAACTGCGCGGCATCCTTGTGGCCGTCATCGGCAAGACCTTTGATTTTGGCATAAAGGTCAGGTGCGCTTTGAGCTACCTTTGCCATCTGCTCGGAAGTAAGATTCCAGAAATCACCGGCACTTCGGACTGATTTGTCGACGATTGCGGAAATACGCGACCAGTCATCGCCGCTCATCCCCTTGTTGATTTTATAGTTGGATGAATGATGGCCACCGATACCCAAGAAGCCATTGGAATAAGCTGCGCCAGAACGCGACATCATTTCTTGAGTATTCTTCATGGACTGTTCCAAATCGCCCTTTTGCTGCTGGTACAATGCGCCCATATCGGCAGTAGCAGCATCCCGCATTTCATCGGCGAGATTATCCACGGCTTTGCGAAGAGCCTCGTTGGTTGCGGTCAAACGTTCTATATCTTCCTCAAGGTGTTTGTCGCTTTCGCCATTACCCCACCAATCAAACCAACCGCCAAGCGTGAAGATTGATTTGAAGATACCGAGAATGCCTTTGTAAAGGCTTTCGCCAATCTGACGGAATAAGCCCTCCTTAAAATTGAGGATATTGCCGATGATACCTGAAATAGCATTAAGAATTGAATCAAGAATCGCTGTAATAAGTGGCCCTAATCCATCTTTAAGAATATCAAGTATTTTAAGAATAGAGGCTATAAGTCCGGCTATAAGCCCTGCCTTTCCAAGACCTTTAGCCATACTACCAACCGCTTGCGAGGCCTCACTCACTGCATCCCCGGCTTCACTAACCACACCTGTGATTTCACTTGACAATTTATCGGCTGCACCGGATGCTGAATCGCTGAAATCTTCAAAGGAAAGCCCAAGTTTTGTCATAGCATCCTTAATTAGCTGTGGCGAGTCTTCAAGTGCGGATGCAAATGCTTCTGCGCCCTCTGCGGCGGCATCTTTAAGGTCGGTAATCGCCTTAGATGCTTCCTCAAAAGCCGATAAGCCTTTCAGACCATCAATAGCACCCTTTAAGGAGTCAAATGCGCCCCAAAGGTCAGCCAACTGTGAAAAGCCGGAATTACTCAAGAATGTATAAATCTTGCTGACCGGCTTAATGACGTTCTTTGCAGTCTGTGACAGCATCATGCCGGAGCTTTTTACCGTATTCTGCGCCTGCTGTAATGCAAGGTTGGAATTTGCTACTGTTGTGCCGTAGTTGTTGACCGCAATAGTCGCATTTTCGTAAGCCTCTTGTGCAGCCCTTAATTGTTCCGGTGACGTTTCGGGGTTGTTACGTATCATTTCAAGATTTCGCTGTGCTTCCGTCTGTGTATTTGTAAGACGGCTCAATTCGGCAGTCACCCGCGTATCGTTTTCAGTGGCTATTCGTAGGTCGTCAAGGGCTTTCTGGTAAGCCATTAGGGATGAAGATAAGTCTTGCCACGTCTGATTAGTGCCAAGCTGCTGACGCATATTTTCCATTGCTTCAATGATGGCTTGCTGATTCTCTGCGCCGGATTGACGGAAAGCCTCGGTCTTTACATATTTCTGCAACTGCTCGTAAAGCGGTTCAAGCTGACCGCGCATGATAACGCCAACATTATCAAAGACGGTGTACCAGTCAATCTGATTCATCACGGCCTTTGATTCAAACTGTTCTTCCTCGGCTTTCTGCTGCCGTTGCAAGGCAAGACGCTCGCCTTCGCTTTGGGCGTTTCTTATTTTTTCAGCATATTCTTCTGCAATAGCAAGTTTTTTCTGCTGGAAAGACCCAAATTCTTTTAGATAATCGCGCATAGCCGCGAAGTCTTCCTTAAATCTTGCTTCAAGGTCGTTTGATTCATTGACATTAATCAACTGGCTCTGCGTGTCGAAGCCTATATTGTCTTTGGCCTGTGTAAGCCAATCCTCGCGCATCTTCTTCAACTGTTCATCGGAGAATTGCGCGTAATACTGATATTCCTTACGACCCTTGCCGCCCTTGAGCCATTCCTGTAAGGCGTTCTTTTCAAGGGTCTGCGCCTCTCTTTCGGCTTCTTTCAAAAGTGCCTGACGCTTCTTTTCGGCAGTAAACTTGATAGTGGCTATTTCCTTTTCGGAATTGTCCTCCATCTGCGCAATTTCAAGTTCACGCTGGTTGTTTCTTTCTTCCTGCAAAAGTTCAGCGGTACGACGCTCCTCCTCCAGACGCATCTTCCGAAGTTCGTATGCCCTCTGCTTGGGGTCATCCTTACTGCCGCCACTGCCTTTTTTGGACTTATCGCGCTTGTCAAGTGCTTTAAGCTGCTGCTCGTAGTATTTATACAATGCACTTGACTGGTCAACCTTTTGCATCTGTGCGTTGATTGACTTGCGGATTTCGGAAAACTCCTCGGTAGTCTTGGCGTTCTTAATCTGGCTTTCAAGCGCGGTCTTGATAGACTGCATGGCTTGGCTTTGATTGCCTTTATTCCGGTTATATTCGCCCACCATCAAGTCATTTCGGAGCTGACGATACAGACGCTTATCGACGGCAGACATATTGCCCTCGTTTAACGTAGTGCCATAACGGTCAATGAACTGCTGCAAGATAGCCGACTGCTCGGAATTAAGATGATAGTTCTTGCCACCCATCTTGAAATTGCTTCGCAGACGAGCGTTTCTTACAATCGCGTTATAAGCATCGGCATCAGCTTTCGCCATCTTTGTGTCGGAAGCGATTTTGCCATTCTTTCCATACTTGGCAAGAAGATTCTGCAAGGTCTGACGTTCTGCGCCGGTAGTGTTCAAGACCTGACCGCCCACATCACGGAGTGTAATTTTAATTTTGTCAAGCGTATTAAGGGCAATGTCAAGATATTTGGTGTCAATGTAAGGCGTGGCTACGGCGTTGTCAACGTCTTTCATCTTATCTTCCGCTTGCGCTGCCTTTACCGACGTTTCATCCAGTGCGGTATTATCGGTTGTGGGCGTAGCTGACGATTCATCAACATCGCCAATCTTTTCTTCCGCTTGTCCGGCGGCTTCAAAAAGTTCATGTATGTTGATAGGGTCTGCCAAAGGCTTGACCGGCTTTGCGTTGATTTCATCTACCTCTTTCGATACCTTTGTCAGCTCCTCGGTCAACTTCTTTGAGTCAAAGGTGGAATAGTCGATTTCAGGCTGTGCCGCAGCCGCACGTTCAGCGGCATCCGCAGCCGCGTTTGCTTGAGCTTGCGTCTTCTCGGTCAGCTTGTCAAGTGTATTGGTCTTATTGATTAGTTCGGAAACAAGTTTGGATGTGTCCTTGATGTCAAGAACATACTGCTCCGCAAATCCCATCTGCTTTGCCAGCGCCTTTGCGTCCATGTTGGCGGTCTGGGCTATTTCCGTCTGCAAACGAGCAATTTCCTGACGAGCCTTTATTGCTGCCGCGTTTTCAATCTTCTGACCATTCTCGGTATAGGTTATGTTGGCGGCATATTCCTTTTCAGCATCTTCAAGGAGTTTAACCATCTGAGTAAGTTCAGCCTTTTTGTTTTCCACTGTACTTGCTATGGTGTCGGCCATAATCTTGGATACCTCGGCAGCTTCCCCAGACGAGTCGTTTTCAATGATTTCTTTCATTTCATCCTTGAAAGATGTAGTGGCGGCATCCTTTTCTTCCTGAATGGTAGCAAGACGATTGGCCATCTGTCGCGCTTCACCCTCTGCTAAAATCAGTTGGTTAAGTTGCGCACGGACTTCATTTAACTGTTCAATCTTATCTTTTTCCTTATCGATGTGAATACCGTATTCTTCCGCCATCTTGATAAGCTCCTCCACGGCATCCTTATGTACCCGGCTGTCCTTGTTTACGGAGTTCATCACGGCATAGAGCGTATCGATGTTGTTTTTGAGTTTCAATGTAGATTCGCCAAATCTTTCAGACATGGCCGATGATTCCTCGGCTTCATCCTTGAACGACATAAATAGACCGATAACGGTTGTCAGGGCAGTAATTATCATGCCGAAAGGATTGGTCATAAAGGCGACCTTGAGGCTGTTCCATGCGTTCTTGCAGGCGTTTGTGGCCGCAGTCAGCGCATACTTTCCGATGGTCAACGCCTTATCCTTTGCCGTTGCGAGTGCGGTTACGATTGTGCCGCGACTTGTAGCGGCGGTATTCACGTTGGTTGCCGCAGTGTTGGCAGTTGTCGCGGTTGTTTCCCCGATGACTGCTGCCGTGGCGGTCTGCTTCTGTACGGCCTGTTGTGCGGTAATCGCGCCGTTCAATTCCTTTTCAGCGGTGTTCACGCCCTCGGCTGCTGACTGCTGGGTGGTTATAGCGGAAGCCTGCTCCTCAACTGCGGCCATGTATTCTTCAGCGGCGGCTTTCTTATCGTTGGCATCCCCGGCGGCTTCTGCCATCTCCATCAGTTCTTTCGCAGACTCAACGCGCCTTTCCGCAGCTTCTACAAGCTGGTCGCTCGCGGCTTTCTGCATGTTCGCGCTATCAAGTGCGGCCTGTTTGGTGTCAACGAGTGCCTGTGCGTAGTCGCGCTCATTCTGCAAGCGTTCTGCGGTATCATTGGTGATAATTCCGTTTGCGTTGGAGTCATTGATGTCGGCATCAAGACCGCGCCCGGCCTGTTCGCGCTGGGTCAGCATGTCCTTGAGGTGTGTTTCATAGGTCTGCTGTGCTTCTTCGGCAATGCGTCGCTCATTCTCGGCGATGCGCTGCTGTTCCTGCTGCCATAAACGCCCCTGCTGGATTGCGTCGGCATACGTCTGGTCGATAGACCCTTTTTCAAGAGCCTTGCGTATGTCATCGTCATAGCCCTCCATCATCTTGGCGTTCTGCATTTCCTGAATCTTGGCGAGTTCAGCGTTAAAGCCATCCACAATGCCCTGTGAAGCGTCAATGACGGATTGTTTTGCGGCGAAATTGGAAAGCATCACCGAGGTCTTGTAAACGCCGAAAGCCGCCGCAGCGGTGGCGAGTACCGGGATGATTCTGCCGATGTTATCAACTATCGTGGAAGCGGCGTCAATAGCACCAACAAGCGCACCCTCCATATTCTGACCCATGTCATTCAACATCAAATCCATCGAGTCGTTCAGCTTGGCGATTGCTCCCGGTATGGTCTTTGATGCTGTTTCCGACATCTTGTAGTATTTGCCGCCCTCACTGGTTGCGTCAAGAAATGCCTGTTGCACCATTTCGGCGGAGATTTTGCCCTGCGACATTTCTTCCTTGAGTGCGCCGATGGATTTGCCGGTCTTTTCGGATATGACCTGCAACGGCTGGAAGCCTGCGTTTACCATCTGCATCAAGTCCTGACCCATCAGCTTGCCCGCTGCCGACATCTGCGAAAACGCGAGCGACAACGACTGAAAGCGACGTGTGTCGCCCATAGCAATATCGCCGATTGCCTGCAAGTATCGCGGAACTTTATCAGCATCAATGCCGAAGCCAAGCATCATCTGCGCTGTGGAAACAGTGGGCGCAAATTCAAGCGGCGATATTTTGGCAAACTCCTGCAATTCGGCGTTCAGCTTCTCGCCTTTACGTTTGCCAATCATCGTTTCGATGGATGCGTTCATCTGCTGGAACTGACCGCGTATGCTTGTTATCTTCGTAAGGAACTCGCCAAGACCGTACACGCCGGCAAGACCACCCACGGCCATCATCGGTCGCGTCAGCAAGTCCTGAATACGATTGACCTCGGTAAATATTCCACTGAGATTTTTCTTGATGCCAAACTCCATGTCCGCTCCACTGCGGATTGCAGCCTGCACAAGCTGGCGATACCTTGCCGTGCTTTCGGCAAGTTTTTTATTCAACGCATCAATCGACGCGCCGGCCTGCCCCGGTCTGAAATTCTGGAGCTGGCTTTTTGTCTTTGCGATTTCCTGTTGCAGACGTATCAGTTCGGAATAATCCGCATCTACGTCAAATGATAAATATGGCATGGCTATTGGGTTGATGTTTCAATCAGCCAATTTACCATGATTGAGGGTGTTACACATTATTTTCCGCGCACGTATAACGTACTATCAGAAAAAAGTCGTAACTTTGTGCATAGAAAGGCAAGGATGTGCGCAGAAAGGGGATAATAAACCAAATATCACCCTACTGCCAAGATGAACGAGAACGCAAAGATTAACATCGGAAAAGTCACAGCGTTGAGGACGTTGCGTGAGAAAGTGGCCGAGCTTTCCGATGTGATGAAAGAATTGGGAGAGCCGATTCTTGAAGACCTCACTTTATTACCTGAAATCTACGAAGCGTATAAGCGCGTATTCAGTCGTCGCGGTCGCCCGGATGAAGCCATGTCAGTCCGCAACCGCAAGAAATTCCTCATGGTTGTGTTGTACCTATATTCGCCGAAAGCACTTGCCGGCGATAGGATGCGTATGGGATTGAGAAAAAAAGTGTCGGAATTGTTCGGCCTAACTACAAGCACCCCAATATCCGACAACTGTTCCGGTCTAATCGTGCAGTATCGCGCTTATGCGGATTTCAGACGCGATGTTGACATTATTTTCCAAGAGGTTCTGGAATCTCTTGAAGACAAAATCATTGTAGCAGACTAAAACGCGGAATACGCCAGCATCTTGATTGCGTCCGCCGGATAACCCACCATCGTTAAAGCCTCGGAAAGATAAGTATCCATATTGGCGATAGCGGTGCGCCCTGACATGCCCAATCGCCAGAAATATGCCTGATATTCTTCCATGCTTTGATTCAGGTCAAGATTGTACTTTTCAAAAAGTCGCTTTATAACGGCGCAATCCTCGTACCTTTCAGTGGATAAGGCGTATTGGAAAATGACGGTCAAAATCTGACTGCCGTAATCCATCAACGCCCTTTCAAACTTATTTTGCATCGGTAGGAACGACTTTAAGACACGCACCACATTTGGGGCAATGGAACTCGTCCATCGGTCTTTCTTTGTTTGGCGCAGCAGCGCGGATAGCATCAAGCTCCTCGTCTGACAGGAACAGACTCCATGCCGGAACTCCAAGAGCTTCTGCAATCTTGACAAAGGTTTCGATTTTAGGCATCGTGCCACGGATAAGCTGATTGAAGCCCACATAAGTCATCCCCAGTCGTTCCGCAACAGTCCTTTGCGTCACACCGGCCTCAACGATGCGCTCTCTGATTCTGTTCTCCATTTCCTATTTTCGTGGTTAAAGTAAATGATATGCAAAGGTAACAAAAATAGGAATAAGATTAAAGTGTTCACTATGTTAAAGAGTGTTAAATTAAAGCAAATACTCATATTATTACTTGGTAGATAAAAGTAAATACATTAACTTTGCAGTGTAATCAATAACACCAATAAAAGTAAAAGGTATGAAACTTATAACTAAAGCACTCGAGAAGACCTTTGTAAAATATCCCCTGTATTCGCAGGATGGCAAGGGCAACGACGCGGTAGTAATCGCAAAATTCTTTCTGCCCGGTAGCGGCTTCACATGGTACGTCACAGAGGCAGAAAAGCAAGCCAACGGCGACTACATGTTCTTTGGTTATGTAGAGGGCCTGGATAGTGAGCTTGGCTACTTCACACTGTCGCAGCTTCAAAACGTGCGCGGTCGTTTTGGCTTGCGCGTTGAACGCGACATGTATTTCAACAACGGCAAGACTACACTTGCTCAAGTGAAACGCGAAATAGAAATGGCATACTAAATAATCATCAGTGGGCGAGCCAGTCATTAAATGGCGTGGCTTGCCCGCTCAACACCCACACTACAATGACACTGAAACTTAAATACATCGGCGTTAACGACTGGAGCTATCGCCTGTACGAAGACCAGAATAGCCGTCGTTATGGCAATATCGAGTTAGAAGATAGCAACGATATTAGCGCAATCTACTTATTGACGGCTGACTATGAAGAGCCGCTTTGCCCCATAACCGACTATAAAGGCTTGGAAGCGGTTGAAATCACTCACCGCGATGGTAGCGTTGCCACAATCAAAATCCCCAACAATCAACCGGCACAGTCATGAGAACGATTGAATACAGCAGTTTTGAAGAGGCATTTGCCGCGATGCTTGAGTTTATTGAAAAAGGCATCAAGTGCAAGGGCATCGGCCCGACCATCCTCGCAGTCTGGGATGACTGATGGAAACTGACCTATTTACGACTTTGTGTAATAGGTCGTAAGAGAGCGACACCGAAATGTTTTATGATGCGGAAATAGCACTAATTTAGCATCGTAAAACATCGCGGGTTGGAGCAGTTGGAAGCTCGCCAGTTTAACTTGCTGGAGGTCGTCGGTTCGAGTCCGACACCCGCCACAAATAACATCACTTACAAACAAAATAGATGAAAAAGTTAACCCTACAAATTGACAAAAAGTGCTTTCAGGCAATTCTGAAAGGCGAGCAGAAAGTAGAGCATCGGAACGTATATCCTAACAACGCCAAGAAATACGTTACCGAAGAAGACAAGACCGACGAAAACGGCGAAGCCATCACGGTTGTCACGCCGGTTCACTACGATGCCCTCACACTAATCAATGGTCGCCGCAAGGATGCGCCCCGTCTGACGGTGGAGGTCGTATCGGCTGAATTTGTCGTACTGACCGACGAAGACGGTAACGATTTGACCTTTGAAGAAAATGGCGAAGAGTACTATGTTTGTCAGGTATGGTACACACTCGGAAAGGTTCTTGAAACCGCCAACATCAACAAATAATCTTTAACCCTTTAACACTATAAGTGAGTTAGACGTAGAATTGAAAACAACTATGGCCCCCGTCGGAACATGAACGGTGCCGGTGCCGGTGGCCGACTCGTAGCCCGTCGCACCCCTGCGGGCGTAGTTGCTGGTCGTAGCCAGCTCGGAAATCGTGAACAGCGACGCGCTGACCTCCGCGCAGCCTTTGCCAACCAAATCCGCGCCGCTGGTGGAACAACCGGCTAAACCCTAAATCATGGCAACGCAGAATGTAAATAAGTACGCAGAAACCATGTCAATAATTCGGCGTATCCGTCAACAGACGGATACTGCCGTTTTATATTATTCAGCCGGTGGAAAGGACGGCATCGCCCTGCTTGATATGTTAGCCCCGGTTTTCAAAAAGGTTATCTGCTATTACATGTGGCTTGTGCCGGGTCTTGACCATGTGAAGCCTTATCTGCAATGGGCGGTACGGAAATACCCCAATGTTGAGGTTCGCCAGATTCAGCACTATCAGCGTGACTATTACGACCGTTTCGGATTCTTTCAGGATGGCGAGGGCGACCCAAGCATCAAGCCCCGAAAGGTAGGCGAGCTTGAAGAGGAGGTACGACAGGAAACCGGCATCAAATGGGCGTTCAGCGGAATGAAAGGCGTTGACGGCTACATGAAACGTATGCGCCTTTTAACTTTCAAGAAGCGCAATGGCACATACATGACCGACAAAGGAATGGTTTACCCCCTTGCCATCTGGACTAACAAGGAGGTACTTCGCTATATCGAAATGCGGAATCTTATCAAGCCCTTTGTCTATAACCCCAAAGATGTAAGTCAGGGCTTTGGCATCGACTTGCGCTCCTTGCTTGTACTGAGGCAACGCTTCCCACGCGACTACGAGCGCACCATCCGCGAATTTCCCTTTTGCGAAAAGCTCATCTTCGACTACGAAAACGGCATATTGCCTTACGGCCAGGAGAAAGAGGTCATGGAAATCATCAAGCGCATAGAAACCGAATCAGAAGAATCAGACGAAGTATGAAGCCAAACAAAATCAAACAGGCAGAACAGCGCACCGTCAAGCGAAGCGAAATAAATTTTGCTTCCTACAATCCACGCACCATCAGCGACGAGGCGCGAAAAAAGCTCAAGAAAAACTTACAGACCGTCGGCCTACTGGGTGGCGTTGTCTGGAATATGCGCTCCGGCAATCTTGTATCTGGTCATCAGAAAGTCAGCATCATGGACGCGGTGAACCGATACGATGCGGAGACAGGCGCAAACGATTATGAATTTCGTGTTGAGGTTGTTGACTTCGACGATAAGACGGAAAAAGAGCAGAATCTCTTTATGAACAACCGAGCCGTGCAGGGTACTTACGACGATGATATGCTGCGCGAGCTTCTTCAAGGAATAGACTATACCAATGCCGGCTTCGACGATACCGATATGCAGCTCCTCGGTCTTGGCGATTTCGGCGACTATGATATGGGCGATATGTTCGGCGACGCTGGCGAAGATGCCACTGACGGCGGCGATGCTGACGCGCCGGGCGCACACACGGAAAGCAAAGACTGGTCAAAGGGCGATGTCGTAGGCGAGCGTAAAGACCTTGCAATCCACGATGAAATGACAAAGGAAAGTGGCGAGAATCACAAACTCGACCGCAGCGCGGATTTTTATCAGGATAGCGAAGCCAACCAGATAGCCCGCCACAACGAGGTGCAGAAAATCAAAGACCGTATCGCAAGCCAGAACGATGTGAACAAGGACGGCGGTATGTTGTCCTATGTTGTCATCAGCTTCAAGACACCGAGCGAGAAAGTCCGCTTCATGGAAGAATACGGATTTGACCCTATGGCGAAGTACATCAACGGCGAAGAATTTGTAAACAAATTGGAATTTGGCGATGATGAAAATTAGGCAAAAATTTAACTTTATTCTTTAATTTAGAGTTGCACAATTAAAGAATTTTGTTTAACTTTGCGTATTATACAGACACTGACAACATAGATATGAACTATCGATTTTTAAGCAGCATCACCGACGCGGAGGTTGCGGATTTTCGCAACAGGCTTGCGGCTGAACTGGCGACACGTATCATCAGCGACGAGGCCATAGGGCTTGAGGTCAATCAGAACCTATCCACGGAAGATGCGAAGAAATATCTGCAAAGCAACAATGCGGAGCATTACGACTACGCGCAGCTTGCAGACGTTATCGCGGCCAAGTACCGCACATTCGGCAAAGATGATATTGAAGCCACGCGCAAGGCGATGGTCGATAAATTCATGGCTCTTGCCGAGGAGTATGGCTGGGATAAAGAACAGGCACGGCGCGATGCCGAAAAGGAGTTTTACGGCAACCTTTCTGACGGAACTATCCTTGAGCTTCTGCGCAATGGCGAGTCGATTGAGGATTACGTCGAATATGTAAGCATTTACGACTGATAGCGAGTTAAAAAGCCACGTAAGACAGATTATAACGCGAAAGTCACAAAGGCACTCAAGGGAAAGGGTGTACCCCACCTTGAAGAGCCGATGTACCGCGTATCCGCGTCGGCTTTTACAAAGGCTATAAGACGCGGCAAGGCATCGCAAGGCAGGAACGGCTGGATGGTTGACCTGCATAGCAAAAGCGAATACAAGCGGATGCGGTGCTTTCTTACCCCGGACGGAAAGACGGGTGTAGCGATTAAACGCGACGGGGATGTAGTGTCTGTATTCTCCACAAGCGGCAAACGAGGCGCAATGGCAAAAATCATACCGTTTGCGGTCGCTAATGGCGGTCGCAAACTGGACTGTTATGCTTTCTCGGATGGCCGCAGTTCACTTCATAACATGTACGGAAGATTCGGAGCAAAGGCTCATGGCAAAATGACCTTTGACCCTCAGTATAATCCCGTTTTCCAACGCACGGCGCAGGCCAATCCCGGTATGCGCAGACCCTCTCATGTCGTGGCGATGACGCTGCCGAGCAGTCTTGCCGGTGTCATGCGGGCTTATAACGCGGATAGGAAGATTGACCTTGGCCGCGTGAGGTCGTATGGCGATTATGACAAGATGATGGATGACCGAAACGCGCATCTTGCATTACGCGGAAAGGCAAGCGGTGTCAGAGGCGCACTTGGCGGTGGAAAATAACCAACTTACACAAATACGATTATGGCAAAGATTGACGAACTTATCCCATTCATCCTTTACTTTGAAGCCGGCGTGAGCAAACACTATCTTTCGCTTCCGCCCGAACAAGTGTTTGAACACGCGAAAAAGACAGGCTTCGCAAACGACCCCGTCGATGCCGGCGGCGCGACCATGTGTGGTATCACGATAGCCACCTATAAAGCGTACTGCAAGCGGAAAGGCTATCCCGTGCCTACGGTGTTCAGTCTGCGCAACATCACATACGAGCGTTGGCGCGACGTACTCAAGACGCTTTTCTGGGATAGATGGAAAGCTGATGAGATAAAGAGCCAAGCCCTTGCAAATAACCTCGTCGATTGGGTGTGGGCAAGCGGCGTGAACGGCATCAAGATACCGCAGAGGCTTCTGGGCGTGACGCAAGACGGAATTGTCGGCCCGAAGACGATAGCCGCAGTTAACGCGGCCAACGAAGCGGAGCTATTCACGAAGATTCACGAAGCCCGCATCAATTTCGTGGATGGCATCGTGCGTAGAAAGCCGAGTCAGAAGAAATTTATCAAGGGCTGGAAACGACGCATCAACGCTATCGCCCTCTCCGGGCTGAAATTCACATGATGATTTTACGCAAGAAATCCATAGATGACATTTACCGGCAGGCTCAGTCAATTAAGATTGGGCTTGCTGGTGGTCTTCATGCAAATTGGATTCCAATAATAGACAAAATACTATTTCGCTATGTAGTTAACATTGAAAAATCAGCTGCATACCTACGAAGCGAGATTGCAACAAAGGGAATGGCAATTAAGATTGGACTTTCTGATATGATTAAATTGAAAGAAAAGACCAACAAAGTAAAGGTTTGTTCCCCAATTTACATGGGTCTGATATAATCCAATACGACGATGCCGAAGAAGCGAATTAGTAGCAAAACACCGCGCAAGCCCAAAGCCACACCCTCGTTTGATTACGAGAGCGAGGAATTTTTGTCGCAGGTCGATGCGCTTGCTTTTGAGGGCTTTTACAATACGGAAATTGCTGACGAACTGAACATTAGCCGATACGAATTGGAAATGGCGATTTCACAATGCGAAAAATTGCGCAACACGATAGCGTCTGCACGCGAGCGTGCGCGTGCGCGAGGCGCAGAAATGCCATCCCCGGCTATGTTTGCAAAGGTCTGGGCGAAGTGCAACGGAAAACGCACTCAGCTGATGAAAGAATTTGGAATCGGTTGGACGAAGCTACAATCATGGTTGGCACAAGAGCCTATTTTCGTTGATATTATGGCGGAACGCGACCTTGAGTTTCTGGAACAGATAGATGTCGCAAGTCGCATCCTTGCTTTGGGTGGTGTAAAAGGAAAAGACAATTTCGCCGGCTGGAGCAGATACCCTGATAGTTGGATGATTCGCTTTCATCTGAATACGCTTGGAAGACGCTATGGCTATGGCGAGAACCCCATTCAACAGGAAGTTGAAGATGACGGTATTCCAAACGATATTGAACAGGGTATCGACATTGATAGCTGGATAAAGCAAGAAGTGGAACAGAAGAAACGGAATAAAGAAGAATGATTATCAACCATGAGATATATTACCCCCTCTATACTGACAAGGAACATTTCATCATCCTTGTCACGGGCGGTCGTGGCTCTGGTAAATCATTCGGAATAGGCGGTTTTTTGGAACGCCTATCATTTGAGTTGAAACGCAAAGGTCTATCCAAAGCGGAATCAGACAAGATTGTGCATAAAATCCTCTATACGCGCTACACTATGACCAGTGCGAGCATTTCCATTATACCTGAATTTTTGGAAAAGATAGAGTTTGACGGCACGACCCGGTACTTCCATACGACCAAAACCGACATCATAAACAAGATGACCGGTAGCCGTATTATGTTCCGTGGCATCAAAACATCATCCGGCAATCAGACCGCAAAGCTGAAATCTATCCACGGCATCACAACCTTTGTGTGCGACGAGGCTGAGGAGTGGACTTCCGATAGGGAATTTGAAACAATCGCCTTTTCAATCCGTCAGGTTGGAATCCAGAACAGGATTATCATCATTATGAACCCTACGGATAGCAACCACTTCATCTATCAGAAATACATCAAGGACACGCACAGGATAGAATACTTTGACGGAGTGCCGGTGCAGATTTCCACACATCCGCAAGTGCTTCATATCCATACGACGTATCTTGACAACAAGGAAAATCTTTCGGAAGAATTTATCAGGTCGGCTCAAGAAATGAAAGAGCGCGACCCGGAACGCTACGGCCACATCTTCATGGGCAGATGGGCAGACGTAGCCGAGGGTGCGGTCTTCAAGAAATGGGGTATCGTCAGCGAATTTCCAAAGAACTGCAAGCATGTTGCTCGCGGTCTGGACTTCGGTTATACCAACGATGTCAGCGCGTGTGTAAAATGCGGCGTAATCGGCAACGACCTTTACATCGACGAGCAGATATTTGAAACCGGACTGCTTTCCAAAGACCTCATAAAGAAATTAAGCGAGGATGATTCATTCGTTTACGCCGACAGCGCAGACCCGCGACTGATTGACGAAATAGCTCTCGGCGGCGTAATCATCTACCCCGTGGCGAAGCCAGCAGGAAGCATCATTGCCGGTATTGAGAAGATGAAATCCTTTGACAACATCTTTGTTACGAAGCGGTCATTGAACGTACAGGAAGAATTGCGCAACTATGTATGGGCAAAAGACAAGGATGGCAACTACATCAACATGCCGGAAGATGCCAACAACCACTCCATAGACGCGACCCGATACTATGTACTTGGCTGCATCCTCGGTAAGATTCTCAAGTCGAAGAAAATCAAGAAATCAGATTTAGGAATATTCTAACAACGCCAGATATGAATAACTACTTACAGCAAATCTTAACCTATTTCCGCAACCTCACGCTAAATGCGTCCGGGGTTAGCCGTGACCTGTATCAGCTTTTGCAGGATAAGGACATCAGCCGCGCATTGGATATGCTCCAGAACCGCGATGATGAAGTTGACCAAGCCATCAAGGAATACAATCCGCAGACGCATGACGTGATGAAACGCCCCAACAAATTCCGTAAGGGCGATGACCCCTATATCACGGAAAAGTTGCCACGCACACGCGCCCGCTACATCAACGACATTGAGCTATTCTTCTTGCTTGGCAACCCTATTGAATGGAAGAAAGAAGAGGGCGACGATGAAGCCTTTTCCATGTTCACGGATTTTCTTGAAGAGCAGCATTTCAACTCGCGCATCCGTCAGGCGAAACGACTTGCCGGCGCGGAAACCGAGTCAGCCCTTATTGCGCACATCTACCGCGACGATGACACTGGCGAGCGTCGCGTCAAGCTGAATGTATTGGCGCGTTCCAAAGGCTATCGCCTGCGCCCACTGTTCGACACCATCGGCAACATGACGGCTTTTGCCTACGGATACGTTACGAAACAGGGCGGTCGCAGTGTTCAGCACTGGGATTTCCAAACGCCCAAAATCCTTGCGTTCTGCCATAAGGCGCAAATCGGATGGGAAGTCGAAATCTATCCCAACCCCACAGGCAAGATTAACGTCATCTACTTTCAGCAGCCAAAGGCATGGGATGGCGCGGAAGCCCGCATCAACCGCGAGGAGATGCTTGACAGTAAGACCGGTGACACCAACAATTACTTTTCCGACCCTATCGCCGCTGCTACTGCCGATGTCATTCAGACCATGACCGACCCCAACAAGCCCGGAAAGCTCATCCAGCTTACAGGCGAAAAGTCAAGGTTTGAATACGTCAACCCACCGCAGGCATCGCAGACACGCGACGCGGAAAAATCCGACCTTTCAAAGAGCATCCTCTTTGACACCTACACCCCGGATTTTGACACCGAGGCTATGCGTGGCTTCGGCACACTTTCTGGCGTAGCAATCCGCAACGCTTTCATCCTTGGCTTTATCAAGCGTGACAACCGCAAAGAAATCTACGATGAACTTGTGGGTCGCTTCCGCAACATCGTTATCGCTATAATCGCATACGAGCATCCCGACAAGAGAGCAGCTCTTGAGGCTCTCAAAATCAAATTTGAATTTGCGGAACCATTCGCTGAGGACAAGCAGGCAAAGTGGCAGTCCATCGCAAGCCTGTATCAAGCCGGTCTGATTTCGTTGGAAACCGCCGTGACCATGTTGTCGCTGACCGATGCTCCAGAAGAAGAAATTGCCCGCCTTCTCGCCGCTTTCGCACAGAAACAACAGCAGGGTCAGCAGCCTTCCGCGAACAAAGAAGACAATCCCGCGCAACCCCCTGTAAATGTTCCGCGAGAACCTATCTCAGCATAATATCTGCCATTGTTGTCATATCTGGATGCGTCACGTCTGTGTTAAAGGCGTGGCGCATTGTTTTACGCTATCGTCACAAAATCAGTGTATTAAAGTAAATGCTTTTATTAACAATAGTTAAAAATAAGTATTTACTTTAATTTTTAGGTCAAAATATTTGGTGGATTAAAGTAAAAGCATTAACTTTGCATCGTAATCAATAACCAACCTCAGTAAGTAATAAGTTATGAAACTTAAAGACAACGGCCAAATCGCAATCGACTCGGCAGACATACTGAAACAGAATCGCTATCGTTTTGAAATCGATACAGAAGACATCGTGATGGGCTTCGCTAAAACGATGAAAACGACAACGCGCAACGTTCAAAAGGCAATCAACATGCTTAAAAAGGTGTGCAACGACTGCGGCACTTTCATCTCGCCCAGTGTGCACATTGTAAGCGTCAGAATGTATCAGAACAACGAACTCATTAAATCCCTTAACGCTTAAACACTATGGCGGCAAAACTCAACTACATGCTTTTAGGTCGCCTTGAGTGTGACTGCAAGTATTATCTTGGCAATGGCAATCGTAAGGCCAAACATCTATGGGCTGGCGACGAGCAAGAGCAGATAGATAAGATGCGCGAGCTATGGGATGCAATGCCGGCAGACGGCAAACCAGAATGGCTCACAAGAGAACAGATTGACAACTACGCCAAACAGATGGGCGTTAAATGATATGGCTATGGCAAAAGCAAAATACAACCTCGTTACAACGACAAGAACAACCACCGGCGCGGAGTCGCAGTACGTCAACCCGCTTGGCTCGGTTGAAACCGACGGAATGGAAGATGTTATCCTTGCATGGTGCATCATCGACTATTCAAATGCCCTTATGAAGAAGCTCAGGAGCGAGGGCTACAAGGTCGCCAACGTTGAAGACCATCAAGATTTTCAATGGCGCAAAATTACCCTGTCTGACGGCACGACAATGACCATAACCACTCAAGCAGCGTAATATGTTAGCCACGGATAAGCAAATCAACTATCTGCAACAGTTAGCGGATAAGGTAGAGCGGATGCACAAGGCGCACCCCGGCGCGGTCAAGTGTAAAACCCCATACATCGACTGGCATACGGAACGACACAAGGGCGTGACAACACTGGATGCCTCAATCAGAATCAAGGCATACAAAACCATAATTCGGGAAACCAATTTTGCTTTCATGCTTCTTGGTTTCGCCCAGATGTAACCCCAAAGAACAACGAACAATGGCAACACTTATAAAGGCAGACGGAACGCAGACCGTCGTACACCCGCAAGCCGGCATCGGCAAAAAGTTTACTCTCAAAGAAACGCAGACCTTTGTTGATGGCTACGTGCAATACATCTACCTTGAAAGCGGAAAGATAGCCGTAGTCAATGAAGAGGGACGCATCATGGGGCTTAAACCAAACACCCGCGCAAGCCTTGTAACCGGCTACAATCTTGTTGGCGATGTCTTAATTTGCGATAATAACGAATTAGATTAGGTCAAGAGTAAGAAAATCACTAATTTTGCAGTACAACTAAACGAGAAAAGTACAAAAATGGTAACAATCAAAATAGAATTTGAATACGAGGGCAAGCAGCACAACCTCAAGGCGATGCTTAACAACGACCTGTCAAAGTTAAGCAAAAGTAAAAATAACAACGCCACGGAAATTGTTGATGACTTCGGCGATGATGGGCGGTGGTCTTTGTATTTTGCCGATTTCGATGATGAGCATGATGTCGAAGTGATGATGTATCGTGATGCTGATGGCGATAAACAGCTTGAGGCTGATTATGCAATTATTTGGAACAAAGGCAATAATGGTGTCATAGAAGATGAGATTGATGTAAAATCCAGCGTTAAACACACCTAAAGCATATCATGGAATCCGAGAATTATTACGAGGTGTTTACCAATGTCAATCATGCTGCAAGTAAGCCCTATGTGGTTGAAATGGCTTTTTCGCTTGAAGAAGCACACGAAACGCTTAAAGGCATGAAATCAAGGGTATGCGGAAAGCGACCTCGCAAATTCAAAGGTACATACGCCGATGATGAAGATGCGCCACTCGTTAACTTTGAAATTGTGCGCGTTATTGATGGCTGCGCCGAAGAAGATGCCACGTATCAGACAGATTGGTATCACGCATTACGAAAATAGAATTACTTGATGAAACAAAGATATTGATTACAAGCGTCTTCATACGCACTTATTGGGTAGCCTCGGCACTGCGCCGGGGCTTTTCTTTTGCACTGGCGTTCCGCGATTAAATTTGATGCTTATTTTTCTTGAAAAAAGTTGCTGAAAAATTTGCACAATTAAAGTATTTACTTTAACTTTGCAGTGTAATCAATAACACCAATATAAGTGAACAGTATGGATACGACTAAAGAACTGAACGCAAGACTTGAGATAGTAAACCTCAAGGGATACAGATTCAACACGCCCAAAGGCATCTGTACGATGCGCGGCTTCGCCTTTTACATCAAGGGCAAGGGCTTTGTAAGATTCAAACATGACCTCCCCGGCTTACCTTATGCGCCATGTGGCGGCAGAAAGGCGTTACTTTCAATCCTGAACAGTGGCGGCTTCGTGAACTATGACGGCTTAGAATTTACCAACCCTATCAGCGAAAACTAAACGACCATGACAACAGAACAGCGCAAAGCGATAGCTGCGGAAGCAAAGATACCATTCTGCAACGTGGCAGCTTTCAGAAATCCCGACAATGCAAAGAGTTATCTTCGGCACACGGTCAAGATGAACATGATGATGCGCGTCAAGGGCGAATACTGGATAGTGTCGCCTGCGGAAGCTGAACGCCTCAATAAACTTGGTTACGAATACGCTAAATTTTAATCGCCATGACAGCAAAGCAATCCCTTAAAAATTACATAGCCTATCTTATCGGCAAGGGTCAGAGCATCGGCTTACTTGAAGCAGTCAAGACAGACGTACCACGCGCCGACGGCATCGCCGGCACACGCGAATTTGAAATCACGGAACTTTACCGCGATGGTCGCGGTGTTTGCCACATCAGCGACGGCATCAATCGCCGCAGTGTTCACGAACTTACGGAAAGCCAGTGCAAGCATATTCTTGTTAACCTTTAATCAGCAGCATCATGGGTATATTAAGACTTGAACGAGTCCACGGAACGGATTACGAAAATTTCAATGCCGGCTATGCGCTCTACGAGGATGAAGCCGGTCGCCAGTATAGCGGATATGTAGGTCGCGGAAACACGCCAGACCCTCGTTTCTGGGCTACACTTAATCAATATTGGGAACGCGACCTCAGTATCTTCACACGCGAATATTGCGAATATCAGGGCATCGACCGCCCACAGTACACGCAGATTGAAATCATCGGCTAACAATCTCGTCATCAGCGAAAAGCGGAAGCCGACAGCCATAATCGGCTTATAATGGGCATGTAGTCACGTCTGCCGGGATTTGAATAGCAAAAGATAAAGCATTTACTTTGTTAAATAATCTTAAATAAAAGTATTTTCTTATATTATTATTTGGTAGATTAAGGTATTTACTATAACTTTGTAACCGTAATCAAAACCCAATAAGATATGAAGACTACAAACAACCCCTACAAGATTGAACATGTCAGCGATTTTGGCATGGCCTATTATCAGGTAGTGCGCAAGCGCGATGAAGCCATTCTCTACGCCAATAGCAACATTGACAACATCGCCTCTTTCATTCTTGACGAGGGCATCGACGTGGCCGGCTTTGACGCAGTGCCAGAATTTGCAAGCAATCACGTTTTCTAAATCTGAACGACCATGACAGCTACAATAGAACTTATACAGGAGGCAACCCCAAGAGGCGAATACAAGCCCACAACGCTTGACGAGCAAAAGGCTAAAGCAGACATTCTCGTTACGGCGATTGACAGCCACTATGAAATCGTGGTAAAGAACCCAAGCATAAAGCTCAAGGGGCGCGGCATCAAGCGTAGCACGTATATCGGCAACATCTTCTATGTGACCGAGCGCGTCTATAAGCAGCTATGCAAAGAATACAACGTAATGTGCGACTTCTAAACCACCCGGCTATGACATCAAAAGAGAAGATTTACGCGCAAATCCTTGAAACGCGGAACGCGATAGACAGGCTGGACGGCAAAGAGCCACGCTACGACATCGACAAGTGCCTACGCACCAACTATGCGCAGACGCACACAAGGGCGGAGCTTAATGCAGAACTGGGCATCGCCCAATCCTGCCTACGGAACGCCCGGCATAAAAAGGCGATTAAAAAATGGTACGGCACTCCCGCCGGCATTGCCTACCGCGAAGAGCGCGAGGCCAAAATCAAGAACCTACGGCGCGAAGTCTTGAATACCCACCGCGATACTACAAGCGACGTGCATCGCTTCATTTATCAGCATCTCGGCAAGCAGTGGCGTGTGCGCGTCATCGGCGAAAGAGCCATGACGATAGAACTACTTAATAAGGACGGAAAGAGCCAATTCGGTTACGACATCGAGCTTTACTACGGTCACGAAACACGCGACCCGGATAAGTTTGAAATCAGTTGCTCAAGTGTCGGCGGCTACGACCCCACACAGGACTCAAGCAGACTTGACTATTTCATAGGCCTGACCACGCTTTCAAAGTATGACGTGGCCACGGAACTAAAAAGCCTCTTGAAGTCTTTCTCGGATTGTTGCTACCGACAAGGCAATGAAATCTACCGACTTGAAAACGAACTTGAAAACCCACCTTGCAATGGCTAAAGAGAAAGAACCGGTATTGTGCTACTTTCATTTCATGTATAACCAATGGAATGAACAAACCGCGCAAAGGGTATTTGCAGACGCTTCATGCGGCTGGGAGTACCTATGGCAGAAATGGATGCGTTTCTGCGATGATTACGGCCACTACGGTGCGATAATGATGTATTACACCGAGGGTCTTGACTACGGACTACAAGAGAAATTATCAAAAGCAGCATACGATTTTTACAATGGCAGATAAAACCACCTTATCACCCATCAACCTCAACCAGTTTGAGGCTGATACACGATTTGACATTCGTGACGCAATGCCCGAACTTGCCGTATTCACGATTTTATGGCATAACATGGACTACGGAACTGACCCCGTGAGAGTCGCTGAAACTACAAAGGCACACATGCTGACCCTGCCCTTCGTCTTCGCAATACGCGACAGGCTGCGCAAGGATGGCAGATGGCCGGAAGAGCGTAACCTTGAGAACTGCGGCATCCTTACGTCGATACTGATGCTCAAGGTCGCGAAGATTGACCCGGTGAAGCTGAAAGAAATGCGCGATACAATCTCACGCGAGGCAATCGCCCATAGATTCTTTTAACGCCTATGTTTAACGAATTTCAACCCATAAGGACGCTTGCGGAAGTAATGGCTTTCGCAAGCTACCTTTACTTTGACCTTTCGACCACATTTCATCCCGACGATGATTTTGCCGAATATGTCGCGCAAGACGGTAAGCCGGCATTTACACCAATCCGCGCATCCCGACTCAACGAGCGCATGTCGGAATGTCGCAAGGTATGCAAGGCTTTCGGCGTTGATATTTACGACACAATGAACGTCGCCGCCATCTATTTTGAAGCCATTGCATCCGGGCAAGACGTAGAACAGGCGAGAAAAGCCGCTTATTTCGCGTCTGACGGCTCGGAATAGGTCAAAACAATAAGATGTACCACTCGCACGTCAAACGCCGTTTATTGCGCGTCTATCGCGTTATTACGGCTATTCTATCCCACTGCCCGCCTACGACATAACGATAAGCACAACAAAAACCGACAAGAATATGACATTAGATGAATTTCAGCAGCAATCAATCACCTACGTCAAATGGAGCTGGACTGGCGACTACGCCGCACACTTGTTAAGCCGGTTCAATGACCGCAAGGAATGTAGCAAGATATTCAGCCGTTGCCGACTGGTCGCATATCGCAACTGCATCTCAATCGGCGATGCCCGTCATCATCTGATAAGTGCCGGCAAGATTTGAAACGCCTGAACAAAGACGGAAAGAGTGATGTTATATTTCTTTCATTCTTTCATTCTTTATTATACTCTCTATATTCTTTATTCTTGTTTATGGCTGTAAAACCCGATTTAAGTAAAATAGCATCTTTGGAACATGCTAATAATTAAGGTATTGAACGGGTATTTTGCTGGCGGCTTGTTGGCTGTTGGATGTTTCTTTGATGGCTGGCGTGTTTAAGTAAACATGGCTTACCGCACTGAAAATAAAAGAGTTTGTCGATGTGTTTTGTTGGTCATTGACTCGGATTTACTTAATAAACTTTATTAAGTAAAAACGCACAAAAATCGCGGAAAAATCGCCTTGATGGTTGTCTGATGTTTCTTTGATAGTTATTTGTTGGCTTTTTGTTGGTTATAAAATTAAGTAATTTGTTGTAATATACTGATATTCAGATTAAAATAAGCGCGTTTTGTTGGCTGTAATAATGCACCGAGTTATGTCTTAACCCGGTACATTGTGATTTTGCTGAAATATAAGGATTTACGGCTTTCGTTTCCCAAGGATAAACGAATGGTAGTCACCGAACTTCCGGCGCACGATATACGCTCCTTTTTCAAGTCGTTCCCATCCAGCTTTCACATCTTTGATGTCGATTCCGAGCGCCTTTGATACCATGATGTCAGTTACACAGAAAGGCGCGTCACCGGCTGATTTTATTCCATTCCGAAGATAGGCGTATATCGCTACATCGTAGGCGGTTAACGAGATATTCGGAATGGGTAACACCTTGCCATCGGCAAGCTCTTGGCGCATCTGGTCGGCCAGTCGTTTTGACTCCGCGAATACGGATTCAAGGCTTTCAACCGGTCGATGCGCCTGCTGACGTTCAAGTTCCATCCAGCGCAACACAAGTCGCGCACGAGATTCATCGTTGAACTTGGTGGCGATGTAGAGGCACTCTTCTTTCGTTAGATTGTAGCAAGGGAGGACGCGCCCGGTTGGGTCGGTGTATTCACTAAGCGTAAAATTGCGCCCAGTAACCTTATACCACGCTTCTTCCATTTTGCGGATTGAACGCATCAGGTCTTTATGACGTTTCTCCGCTACTTCTGCAATTAAGAGCGATGTCATTGTGGGTTGTTGAATTGGTAATGTTTCCATTTGTTGTCGGTTTGTGGACGACCCATGTTTCAGAGTCGCCCGGATTAATTTAAGCTGCGGCTACTGATTCTATCAGTTCCGTATCTATAGCTGCGAATGGTACGTCAATTTCATTGCCGTCCTCATCGCACGTCCATACATTGTAGCTGAATATCTCAAGAGTGGGTTTGTTCTGCGCGTACACGGATACGGTGATGTCATTACCGACCTCTATCGTGAGGTTGAAATATCCATGCACAACCGGGTTGAGGGCGGCCACGGCTGCGGCTACGGCAAGCGATGCCGTTTTTGAGTCGAATTTGATTGCTTGCATAGTCTTTGATTTTATGGGGTTGATGTTGTTATACAATTTTCACAAGATTGCACTTCTTGAAAGAGCGAAATTCCTGTTTGTCGGTGTCGAAGTACACCTGAACGGTTTCGTTGGCTCTGCGGCCTGTGCCTTGCGTTTCTGGCAGACGGTGAGGGTCAAGTGTGCCAAACGCTTGTCTTAACGTGCCGTCGATTTTCTGAAAGAAGAATTGCACGATACCGCCACGCATAGCCTTTGTTACTTTGGCGTTGAGCCATGCTACCTTGAGGGCTTCTGCCATCGTGTAACCGTTACGTCTGACGAACATCCACGCGGTCTGCATGATTTGTCGCAATTTTGATTTTCTATCGTTGCTCATATTCTTGGTCTTTAATTGTTGTTTAACTTTGATGATGCAAAGATATAGGATAAAATCTATATCTCAAAATAAATTATAGGGTAAATTCTATTTCTTAACAAAGATTAACAATAGGTTAAACTCTATGCTTTAATTAAAAATATAGAATATAAGTTGTGAGTTTAATTATTTCTTCTTAACTTTGCGCCGTAAAATTATAGAACAAACCCTATGGATATAAAACAAAAAATCAAAATGCAGGGCTTCACCATTAGTGAAGTCGCATCAAAGATGCCAAATGGCAATGGCGGATTAGGGATAAGCCAACCATCCCTGTCGGCTATTATCAACGGAAATCCCACGGTCAATAAGTTGAAAGACATCGCCGACATAATTGGACTTACCTTATCTGAACTTGTTTCAGAAGATGATGGAATGAATATGATAGCGGCTTGCCCTCATTGTGGAAAGCCAATAACAATCAAAACTACAATAGAATGAAACATTTACTTAAACCAGCAATCATCCTTGTTTTGGGAATGATTGTCTTATATCTCCAATCATGCGACCGACCTAATCAAGTTGATAATACGCTATTTGGGTTTCGTTTTGGGCAAACACAAATGGAAGTTGATAGCGTTACGTCTAATAGAGGTTTCCGAAAACTTGCATGGGTCAATTCCACCGGTTATGAGGGACGACTTGATACGCTTGGTGTTAGATGGATGCAGATAGAAGCAAGGTTTGAAAAAGATTCTCTCTGTTCCATTGCACTACTCGCGCATAAGGATTCGGAAGATGATGGTCGTGTTTTCGAGAGTAAGATTAACGATGTGCTGGAAAACCATTTTCATGTATTCGGAAAGCGGTTAGAGCAAGAACCGTATGAAGAATATGGAGCATGGATTTTTGGCAATTACGTTGTTTCGTTTATCCCCAAAGGAGAATATTTTGCAGTTTTGCAAATATGCCCATATTCCGAAGATAATGCTAAAACGGCAAGGCTTGAATACATCGACTATAAAATAGACGAGAACTTAAAGAAGCTCGCTAACGCTATGGCTGGTTATATTAAGGCAAGAGAAAGTGGTCAATCTACCATGAGGGAAGTTTATGTGGATGATGTACGCTCTGCAAATGGTTTTCTAAATAAACATTACGACCTTATGACCCCCAGACAAAAGGAACTCTTTGACAAACTAAGGAATATTACTTATTGATTTATTTGGAATAAGCAAATAAGCGCATCAGTCATCACGACTGGTGCGCTTTCTTTGTTGTATCAATGTTGTATCAATTTCCAGATATGCTGATAAAACAAATTCGGCAACGCATTGGTATTGCGCGGAATAGAATTTAGCATTGTGGTGCCACCACACCACTAAAAAGGCGACACGCCTCTCGGCGCATCGCCATAGGAAAGGGTGTGTGAAAAAGGGGTCATTGTTGTTTGATTTCAGCAGTCACGCCGTTAGTGTCGGTCACGTCTGCCGGGTTAATCGCTTTTGCGGTATCGGGATTTTCAGCAGCCACGGACAATCCTAAATCGCAGAAGCCCTTGCAAGCTCCGCGATAGCCGTTGAAAAAATCAGTGGCGGTCATGCGTCGCTTACTCGGCATCTGCAATTCAAGTACGGAAAGAAGATTGTCGCCACAGGCGATGTATAGTTTACGGTCTTGCCAGAATAGCTCGCCGGGGACATGGTAGCCACGCGGTATGCCGGTCTTTTCCGTTCTGAAAATCTTGATGCTCATGGCTTGCTTACCGAGCATAGCTAATAAAGTCCAAGCTGATGGGATTGGAGTAAGTGCGCGTATGAAGTCATAGACGTAATCGGCTGGCTTGAGCCACGGAATGATGCAGTCCTTTCGGTGCAGCTTCGGTGCGTAGCATGGCTGGATGAAGTCGCAGATAAGCTCCGACTGAGGAATGGGGTTGCATGAATGGGCTATGCGCTGGATTGCATCGTCTATCATTTCCGCGCCGGCAATGCGTAGCTTGATGTGAACGTCTTCCGCGTTATCATCTTCATCAATGCCGATGGCAAGATTGTTTATGATGCCGCCGGTGTCGATTTTGTCTTCAAGCATGAACGTTGTCACGCCGGTCATGGCATTACCATCCTTGATTGCGGATGCAATAGTGGAAGCCCCGCGATACATGGGCAGCATAGATGAGTGGAGGTTGATTGTACCCCACGACGGAATGGTGTATAGCGCACGTGGCAGTATTCTGAACTCCACTACTACGCCGAGCGTCGCATGAAGATTGTGGATGTGCCGCAGAAATCTATTAGAGTCAAGTTTCCGTGGTTGAAAAACAAGGATACCCATAGATTCGGCATAAACCTTGACCGCAGACTTGCGCACAATCTTTCCGCGACCACATGGCTTATCCTCCATTGTGACCACGGCGGCAACATCATAGCCGCGCTCTACAAGCATCTTGAGTGTCGGTAGGGCGAACTGTCCGTTTCCGAAGAAGACGATGCGGATTTTATTCCGTTCTGCCGGCTTCGCTGCATCGTATTCCGGATAGGCTACGATTTCCGTTTCATCAGCAGCCGTGTAACCGCCATTACGCAGACGCACCAAGTAAGAGCCATCTTCTACCGGGTATAGAATCTGACCCTGACTTAGTATTCCTTTGCCTTCATTCGCGCATAACAGGCTTGATGGAACTTGTACCGATTGTCCTACGCGATAGATGGGCGTTTTCATCGCGGTGTGGCTGTCTTGATGTCGATGCGCGAGCCGCACTGGGGGCAAATGATTGTCGCCGGGTTGGGCGCAAGGTAATCCGTGAAAAGCGAAGCCGCGGGTACGTCAAGGGCTTCCGCAATCTTCTCAAGTGTTGAAATGTTCGGATTGTTCTTTTCGTTCACGATGCCGCCGAGTGTCTGCGGCGTGATTTCCATCTTGTCCGCAAGCTGTTTGAGGGTCATCCCCTTTGAAGCAACGATTGCTTTAATTCTGAACTTTGACATAATAAGTATTTTACTGATTGGGTTATTTTGGGCTGTTTTCTGCAAAGTTACTGTTCCGTAGGCTTATAAAACGTGCGCCAACTGCAAATAATTGTTAAATACTGATTGAAATAATAGTAAATACTTGCACGGTAAATAATATTAGTGTATCTTTGCATCGGTTAAATTAAAGACGACCACCTTAACAATGAACCAAGCAGAGAACGCCATAGAAGAGGATTTTGACGATTACGCATACGATAGCAACTACGACCTTTACGATAGTCTGGATTGCGAAGACGTGCGCGATATGACCGACCGACCCTCGCGTTTCGTTCAACGCCACATCTTGCCCGGTCTGCACCCCTTGATTGAAGAAATAAGGGCTAACAACGGCGCGGCGAAGATGGGCGAAGAATTAAGATGCCCTATGTGCGGAAGAAAGTTTGTCAAGAAGTCTTATCAACAGAAATTCTGCACAAATGACTGCAAGGTCAAATACCACAACAAACGACAGGTATGGTACTGACACAAAGAGTAAATATCCCGCTTTTCAGGGAGACGCAGATGTTCAGCGAGCAAGTATCTACCGCCGGCATACGCAATGCTGTGATGGATGGGCGTGTTATGCGCGTCCTGCCACACGCGGAATGGATGAAGTTTTCATGGGCTGAAATCCGCACGTTGCTTCACGAAACCGCCACTTATGTTGTGCCGACCGAGGAGCTTATAGACTACCTTGACGAGCTTATCGGCGAAGAAAAGGCGATTGAGATTTGCGCCGGCAACGGATATATTGGAAGCAATCTTGACATAATGATGACCGATAGCTATCAGCAGCGGGATGACAAGATGACAGTAATGATGTACGACCTTATGAGGCAACCGCGCATCAAATATCCCGGCTCGGTCTTGAAAATGGAAGCGAGCCAAGCAGTACGACGCATGAAACCGCATACTGTTATCGGATGCTATGCCACGCATAAATGGCGTGATGACGTTCAGAACGGAAATGATAAGGGCGTTGACTTTGCCGACGTGTTCGCACACATTCATCGCCTTGTGCTTGTGGGTCACAAAGAAACACACAAGTATAATCCGATGATGGAATTGCCGCATAAGGAAATTGAATTACCCGGCTTGCTTACAAGAGCTGCCGACCAGTCATTAAACCGAATATTCATCTGGGAACACTGATATGGAAACAGCAATAAACAAAATCACGCCGACAATAGAGCAAATGCGCCACTTGCAATCGCTTGGCGACAAATGCGACGACGCAAGCATGGTCTATCATCCGGTATCTGCACATTCTGAAATCTTCAAGTTGGAAGTTGGGAATGTGGAACACAAACGCGAGTTTTGGAACAATCCCAAGCGCATAGCATTGGTGGGCGAGGATTTTTACAATCGGATGCACGGGCGTGACGTGCCAGCATACACCGCCGATGACCTTATGACGAAATTGCCGGAATCAATTCTTATCAACGGCATTTGGCATCGCCTTTTCATAGGCAATAAACATGAAGACGATTTGCGCGTCTTCGCGGCATCTTATTCTTTCAGAGATGATAGCGGAAGATTTGTAGCTGCGCGTCAGGACACCGAATGGGAGTCAACAATCTTTATTCAGTTGCTCTATGCCGTGTATCTATGGTGTATTGAAAACAAACATATCAATCTTACGGAAAAATGACTATCGAAGAAGTCCTTACACTGATAAGCAGCATCGCATTTATTTGCTGTCAAGGCTGTCTTATTGTCTTTTGCATAATGCTATGGCGGCAGAACCGGGCGCGGAAGAAGCGCGAAGAAGAATACGAGCGCGACCTTGAAGCCTTGCAGAATCTTTCTGGCGATGAATACTGGAAAGCGTATAACGAATTTAAGCAAAAGTACATCAAATAAATAATGACATGAAATTACTATTTTTCGATTTAGAAACAACCGGTACGATGGTCAACAAGCACGGAATACATCAAATATCCGGCTTCATCGTTATCGACGGCGAAATTAAGGAGAAATTCAATCTCCATGTTCGCCCCAATCCACAGGCGCAGATTGACCCCGCCGCATTAGAGGTGGCAGGCGTGACGGAAGCGCAAGTCAAGGCTTACCCTCCGATGGAGCAGGTGTATGCCGGTTTTGTGGATATGCTATCCAAGTATGCCGACCGCTACAACAAGAAAGATAAATTCTTTCTCGTCGGCTATAACAACGCATCATTCGACAATCAGTTTCTCCGTGCGTGGTTCATTCAGAACGGCGATAAATACTTCGGCTCATGGTTTTGGGCTAACAGTATAGACGTGATGGTAATGGCGACACCTTACCTTGCAGAACGTCGCGCCGATATGGAAAACTTCAAACAGGGCACAGTCGCCAAGACCCTCGGTATAGTCGTGGAAGATGACAAGCTGCACGATGCCCTCTACGACATCGAAATCTGCAAAGCTATCTACGACAAGGTTTGCGGAAAGTATTAACCATTAACCATCATACCAAATGAAAATCAAGAAGCAAAAGTCGTTCAAGAACGGTACGGTGTACTGCCTTGAGCTGGCGGACGGAATGTTAGTAGAAACAACCGACACCTTTCTGCCATTCTACACCAAAGACGCAATCGGTCGCAAGCAGAATTTTCTTGACAACAGTCAGCTCGGCAGTCGTGCGGAACGCTGGATGATAGGCGTATCCACGATGAGCGGATGCCCGGTTCACTGCAAATTCTGCGCAACCGGCAACATGAAGCGTTGGCGTAACCTCACGGCTGATGAAATTGTCGGTCAGGTGGAATTTGCCATCGCACAGGCAGGGTTTAACCCGGCTGATGCCCGCGAGTTCAAAATCAACTATACGCGCATGGGCGAGCCGTTCTTGAACATCGATGCGGTTAAAGAAGCCATCGCCCGCATCACGGAAAAGTATCCGAACACTCATCACTACGTTTCAACCATCGGCATCGCCGGCAGTGATTTCTCCTTTGTCAAGGGGAACGTGACACTCCAGATAAGTCTGCATAGCTTTGACGAAGACAAGCGCAACTGGCTTATCCCTTACCCCAAGAAGATGACTATCGAAGAGCTGGGGCGCATACGCACGGAAAGCAACCTTAAAACGACCATCAACCTTACACTCGTTGACGAGTCGGATTTCGATGCTGAAAAGCTGGCGAAGTATTTTGATAAGGATTATTTCTTTGTCAAGCTGTCGCCTATCAACCCCAATAGCATATCGGAAAAGAACAATCTCGGTAACGGTGTTATCGAGGGCGCGAACATTGTATAACCACTTAACACAACAGTCACATGGAAGCAATCAAGAAACAGCTTGACGCTATGGGTTACGATTATGCAGTCGCTATCGCAACCAAGTCGGAAATTGAAAACGGAGCCGCCTGCGGACAGCTCGCAATCATCACTGACTAATCCCGACAACCCGGCGGCTTGAGGGATGCTTCGGTATTCTTCAAGCCGCCATTACCCTTGAAACGATGGAAAAATTTCTACTGGCACTCCCGATATTAGGCATGGTTGTCTTGTGGGCATCCCACTATGGGCATACGTGTCTTTCAAAGCATACAAGCGGAAGCTGCGCCACATCTATGACGAAATCAAGATTGGCGACCGCTATCAGTTCACAATGCCGCCGTTGCATCCGTTTGACGAAGCCCATGTCTACAAGGCGACCATTATAGGCAAGGCGTTAGCCGGTGGAAAATCCCCGTGGGTACAATATCGCTACGATGACGGCTCGGTGTCGCAAGATAAATTAGGCGAGTTTTTGACGTGGCATGAAGCAATAACCGATTAAAACTTTGAACAATGGAAAGAGATGAAAGCAAGACAACTCGGCATGAGTCTTTTGGTATAATCAAAGCCCATCGTATTGTAGGTCATTCTGGCTTCATGTATGGCTCTGATGTGAAATTGGATAGCTTCATCCAAATTGAAATTACCAAAAACTCAAGCGTGGAATATGACCGAGTATTGGGCCGCAGAACCTATTCGTCAAACAAGATGGAAGATTCGGTTGTCGCCATCAAGATGACACCGGCGCAATTCGCGGAGTTTATTACAACACTGAATATTGGCAACGGTACACCTTGCACCATAGAAGAGATTGGCGGCGAGCGAATAGACCAGTTTAAGGAAGAAATTCAGGGTCGTGTTGATTACGAAATAGAGAAGCTGCGCAAATCCCTTAAAGAACATCGCAGGCAATTCAATAGGGCGAAAGAGGCAATCATACCCCTTATCGATAAGCTCCCCAAGAAACGCCAAGAAGTTATTTTAAGCATCATTGAAAGTGTAGCTACCAGTGTATGCTCAAATACGCCTTTTTATCTTGATACGCTTACGGAGGTCGTGGAAGAAGTTACGGCAACCGCCAAAACCGAAATTGCAAGTTTTATCGGTATGGCGCAGAACATCGCCACGCTACCTCAGAATAGGGCTGGCGTAGATACATCTAAATTACTCCCGGAAGCATCTCATGAATGATAACGTAAAGCTCACTGCGGAACAAATCCGCAAGATGAAACACGCCATCGGCTTCGCTCCGGCAAAGGCTAAGAAAGGATGCTACAAAGCATATCGCAACTACTTTGTTTCATGGAACGATGATGCAGACTGGGATGGTATTGTTGCCGCCGGTCTTGCAGTCAAGCGTAAGGATATTTTCTACGAGCTGAATGTGGTGTATCATCTTAACGCCAAAGGTATTGAGTTTCTATCAGAAATTACGGACATCAAAATAACAGAAGCAGAATGACATACGAAGCAATCATGTACGGCATCAAGTGCAATCGCTGTCAACAAATCTACGAAGATAGCGAGGGTGCGAATCTTGCCGTCGATAGACATGGCGACTTGGAAGAAAGCGCACAAGAAGATGGGTGGTACGTCAACGGTGATAGGCACTATTGCCCCAACTGCTACACCATAAACGAAAATGATGAGGTCGTAACAAAGCCTCTTATCGACTACTATTTCTTCAAATTCAGGAATGTATTGCAGATGCTTACCGGTCGGCAATACACTTTCTCTGAAACGGAAACCCTCTTTGTGCTGAAAAGCAACTATTGCTACAAACGTCTGAACGAGGCGCAGTCTTTGATATTGCGCGACATCATCCCCGATTTCGTGGTCGATTATAGAACGCCAGAAAAGATAAGGGGCAAACGCTACGAAACCGAAACCATCCGTATCCCCAAAGATTTTAAGCACAAGTAAAATGGAGGTATTGGATAGACACCAACTTTTAGAGCTTCAAGCTCTGGGCTATAAGCCGGGAAAGAAGCCTAATATTACCCTTGAAGATATACTGTGTGTACTGCCATCGGAACTTGACAAGGACGGCAATCATAGTAACCTCACCCTGACTGCCCCGGACAAGCAATACATAGAGCGATGGGTCTGCGGCTATCATAGTTATGACGTGAAAAAGATGGCGCACTGGTATTACGAAGCCGAAACCCCGCTTGATGCCGCTTATGCGCTATTAAAAGGGTTCATTATGCGATACGGAACTGAACAATTAAACAAGTTATAATATGCTTATCCAAATCACTAACCGATGCCAAGAGGGATGCCGGCACTGCCTGCAAAACTCTCTGCCAGACGGCCCGCACATGACAGAAGCGATGTTTAAGCGCACCCTTGCTTTCGGTAAGTTTCTGCGCTGCATGACCTACGTGATAAGCGGCGGCGAGCCTACGGAACATCCGCAGTTCTATGAGTTCTGCAAGATGCTGAACACTTTCATCAGCAAGAACGGCAACAAGGCCGCTTTTACCGTCGTATCTAACGGAATGTGGTATCCCGAACAAGCTGAAACGATGCGGAAGCTGGCTCGCCTTGAGCATTATGCCGGGATGCAGGTCTATACCAATCAACAGTGGTATAAGGACTACGATTTTATCATGGCGCACAAGAAAGACTTGGAAGCCATTGAAAAGATTTCGGTTGATACCGAGCCGTTGCAGATGCAAGACCTCGGAAGGGCGCGATTCAATGAAGACGCACAGCTTGAAGTGGCGAAAAATCCCTACCACATGTCATGCCTCAACGGTCATCTTATCTTCAAGCAAGTATCGCCTATGCGTCGGCTTGAGGGAATGTTCATCAACGGAACGATGTGCAAGCCCCTCGTCGATTTCAGAGGCAATGTTCACCTGTCGGAGTCATGCCTATGCCCATCTTTCGGAAACGTAGATACCGACCTGCACATGGATATATTTCGTAATCTACAAGAAGCAACCCCATGCCTCAAATGCGCCGGCGGTAGAAAGTACATGGAATCAACAGCCCCAGACATCGTGCGGGCTAAAAACATCATCGGCGTATGAGCAAGATAATCTATCAGGAACGCGGAATAGACGTGCTTGATGATGGGCGAATCCTGCTGACCATCTGCCCCAAGTGTAGGCATGAAAACTATGCGCTGAACGTAAACTCCGGCATCTGCACGTGGTGCGGCTACAACGCCCATGAAGACGCAGAACTGAAAAAGCGAGCAATCAATCACAAAGAAGACAACGAATAATGGAAGCAATAACCGAAAAGGATGTAGAAATCATCGACCAGTGGTATAAGGATGCTCCCAAGCAGACCATTGAAACACTGCCGGATTTTATGAATCATGTTCTGAACGACTATTACCACGACTACGGAACGATTTGCAAAGCCATCGGCACGTGTGCAATCGCAGCAGCGTGGGCGGCTAACGCAAGTCCGGGTTCTCGTGGTGGCATAACGGGCTTTCAGGCCGGCGCAGTAATGTGGGAGTTTATTAGACACTGGAACCGCACAGGGAACAAGACTGGGATGTGCCTTATCGACTACGATGATATGCTATATCCGCAATACGAAAATAGATTTGCCAAGACCATTACAAAGGGTCAGATGGAAAACCTTATCGAAGAGGCGAAGAAGCACATCGCCGAACACGAAAGCAACCCCAAATCAATGGTACATCCGGAGGTTCTTGCGCATTGGAAGAAAATCGCGCAAGGCATCCCGCCTTACGGATACAAGGTCGTAGATGAAAAATTCTGACTTAATATCACAAAACAAAATGAAATTTACCATCAACAGTAAGGCTCTTTTGAGCCGTCTGGTTGCCGCCGGCAAAGCCGTAAGCAATCGCCCCACGATTTCCATTCTGGGCAATTTCATGTTCGCCCTTGATGGGAAGACCGTCACAATTACCGCATCCGATACCGACAACGTGGTAATATCGCGCATTGAAGCCAACGATGCCGAGGGTGCTGGTAGTGTCTGCATCGACGCAAAGCGCGTCACGGAACTGCCCAAGGCAATGCCGGACTGTCCCGTGGTGTTTGAAATCAACGATTCAACCCACGCAACCATCATCCGCTACACCAACGGAAAATACAATCTGTCTGGTCTGCCCACCATAGACTATCCTATCGGCGAGGCAGACGAAACGGAAGTTAAAGGCGTATTCACAATGCCGGCTTCGCAGATTCTCAAGGCACTGGATGTTGTCGGCTTCGCCACATCCAATGATGAACTTCGCCCCATACTGAACGGCGTATATTGGGACATTACGGAAGATGCCGTTACATTCGTAGCCACCGATTCCCATGTACTCGCCAAGTATCGCAGTACGCAGACCGCCCCCGGCAAGGTTATGAGCTTCAATCTGCCCAGCAAGTCAATCGCGCTTATCCGTGCCTTTATCGGAAAGCAGAGCGACATAAAACTGACGGTCAGCGAAAGATTCGTCATCTTTGAGGGTAGCGACTTCAAGGTACGCTCTACGCTTTACAACGGAATGTACCCGAACTACAACCGCGTTATCCCCGTCAATCAGCCCATCTCTATCACGGTTGACCGCATGGACTTCGCTAACGCTATCACACGTGTTGCCATCTGTGCCGACGCACAGACCCCGGTGCTTCGCCTCAAGATTGCAGACGGAAAGATTGACATCGTGGCGCAGGACATCAGCTTCAACATCGGCGGCGAGGAGAAGGTGACGTGTGACTACACCGGAACGCCGATAGAAATCGGATTCAGTTCAACCTACCTCAAGGGCGTACTTAACGCGATAAACACGCAGAACGTCGTGATAAAGCTGGCGGAGGCAAGCCGACCCGGATTGTTCCTGCCCGCTGAAAACGACGAATACGGCGAGCTTACGCTTTTATGTATGCCCATGAATATCCAGCCGGCGTAATGAAAGAAGAAAGAGGCGATTTAGCCATAGGTAGAAAGTTTGATTTCAGGAACGAGTGCCTTTATGCCAAAGAGCATGGAATTGAATACAATGAGATGCTCAAGCGGGTCATCAGACAAGAAAAGGAATGGTGCGCAAGAAGTATCTTTCAAGCTATCCGGCTTTACAATCTGATTGACTATGATATAGAGGTAAGCGACAACATGGAAGTGACTGTTACTGCCCGGCTTCGCGGCGTGATACCGCCGGAGAGGCTGCAAGAGATGAAACGCCAATCCGATGAAGAAAGTAATAAATAAAATCAAAGACATCCTATCCGGGATTTTTGCAGTCATTGTTTGTCTTATTCTTGCCATCATGCTTTGGCTAATCGGCGATAAGACAGGCAAAGACTGCGACCCGTGGGATTGCTATCAGTAAGTCATGCAAAGAGTCATTAAATTTCGCGGAAAATCCGTTGTCGATAATTCGTGGGTCTATGGCGACCTAATCCACATGAAAGGGCGTAAGATGGCGATATGGCCAACGGAAGAGCAATACGATGGCGGCGCAATAGAGGTTATACCTGCTTCGGTAGGTCAGTACACCAATTCACGCGACTGTTTCAAGAAAGAAATCTACGAGGGTGATATTGTGCGCCAGAAATGGGAAACTACTGTGATAGATGAACACGATGACGCATATTCGGCAAAAGGAACGCAGACCGGCATTGTGTGTTTGCGCACAAGAGGTGTCTGCATGTCGCCCTGCCTGAAAGAAAACGACCTTACGGAAGATGCGCTGCTGACGAAGAATGTACCTGTCACCGGGTGGCGTTCTGAAATTATCGGCAATACAACCGACAATCCCTCGCTATTTGAAGAAATCTGTAACCCTTAACCAATTAACCCTAACTGCAATGAAAAAGTACATCGGTACGAAGACGCTTAACGCCGAGCCTATGACAAAGGGCGAGGCTTTTGACCGTTCTTTACTGCGTGGTGGAATAAACCCCGCAGAGCGTGAAATCCCCGGCTATCATGTCGTTTATCCTGACGGCTATGAAAGCTGGTCGCCCAAAGACGTATTTGATGCGGCCTACAATGTCGCCGACACATTACTTGACCGCCTTAACATCGAATACAAAGAGATTGACAAGAGAGCCGGCAAAATCGTAGAATTTAGGCAGACGGAAGCCTACAAGAGTCTGCGCGACACCGACCGCGCCATGCTTGATGTTCAGTTCGACACCATGATAGCCCACATGAACATCCTCGGCTGTCGCTCTACATCGGTGGAAACAGGTCAGGGCGGCTTTCGCGGTCTTGACTTCGGCACTGCAATCCATCTTCTTGAGCGCGGATATGTCATCCGTCGCAGCGGATGGAACGGCAAGGATATTGTCGTATTCAAGCAAGTACCATCAAGCATCAAGGGCGACATTATCCCCAATATGCAATCCCTGCCCCTCAAGGCTAAAAATCTTATCATGGCCGGAAACATGCACATCGACTATACCTCGCAGTGTCTTATCTATAACACAAAGACAGGACGCGCCGATAGCTGGGTTCCATCCATCAGCGACGTTTTCGCCCACGACTGGGAGCTTGTAGCCGACTAATCAATCATCCTATCTGCCACGTGTAGAAAAGGAAACGGCGGCGTAGGCCGCAGCAAGTCTGCGCCGCCTGCTTTTACCAACCACTAACATCACAAGAAATGAGCAAGCAAGAATTTATAGAAACGTTGGAAAGTATGCCCGACGATGCCGTACTCTTTGTGGATGGCGGCTTTTATAATCTGGTCGAGGTCAGCAATGTAAAATATGACCCATCGCAGAACATTATAGTTATCGAATAGGATATGACCGAGGAAGAAAAACGCGAGGCATACGTGCGCACGGTATTTGCAGGTAACGATGGCGACGTGTTTACACGAAGCGACCTCCGCGCCTATATTGAAGAAGCGTGGTCTGCCGGCTATGATGAGGGTGCGCGTGATTTTGGCGATACGGTAACGAATTATCCATTTCCATTAAGCGTATGGCCAACACCCCTTTCCCGTTTTCAAGCTGACAAACTGGCTAAAGAGTTTGAATCCCTTAACAAGATATGCCGAGATAGCAGATGTAGGGATGAGCTTATGAAAATGCTTCTTGAAGATACGGAAAAGCAAACCGAAGTACTTATACCGCATGACCTTACCGGTTCGGTTGAATACTTTGGCGACAAATTAAAACTTTTAAGACTGAAATCAAATGAACGAACAGACGGAAAACAACAAAGCAACTCTTAAAGATTGGCTCACGTTCATCATCTTCACAATAGTAATCCTTTCATTGGGCGTACTAATCGGCTTTTCAGCTGGAAGAAAACACCCGTCGGCATCGGTTAAGGATGAATGGTTATCAGGTGTGCGCAAGGAGGTTAATCTCTTGGAGTCATCTTTCAAGGAAGCGGAAGAAAAATATCAGTTTGGTATCGAACTACGCGACTCCATCATTACCGCGTTGAAACGCGAAGTCAGAAAAGGCGACAACGCCGAAGTTCCTATCAAGGTCAATATCAACATTATCGAAGATGGCAAATAACGAACTTACGGATGACGATTTTGTCAGCAAGAAAGCCGCCGTCGCCTTGAACATGGTTGGCTATGACGCGCCAATGCACACTCATTATCTGATTGGCATGGGCGACATGGTTTGCAGACCTATCTTGCAAAAAGCGGTGGAATGGCTGCGCGAGCGTCACAATATCAGCCTGCGTATCAACTACGCTATGCAGACGCACAAATGGTTTTTCGACTACTTGAACATGGAAGATGGAAGCTATGACGATAGCACATCCACCTACGATGACACGACCGGCTATTACGATTCTTACAACGATGCCGTCAATGCCGGAATAGTTGCTATCTGCGAATACATCAAGAACAATGAAGATACGACAGGCAAAGAAAATTCTATTGGGTAAGAATACATCCCGCGACTGCTACCGTCGTATGCGCCCCCCCTTATGTACGTAAAGATGGCGTTATGGTATTTCCATCATGGCATGACATTCCACGGATAGCAAGGGCGAACAAACGATTACTCAGATACATTAACCGATTAAGTGATGAAGACAGAAAGAAAATCCTTTAAGGGCAAATCCTTATACCGACCCACCGGCAAGGCTGGCGAATATTCCGCATGGGCTTGCAACTTCTATACCGGGTGTTCAAACAACTGTTCATACTGCTATTGCAAGCGTGGCGTTATGAGCCATGTATGGAGTGAAGAGCCAATGCTTAAAAAGTGCTTCAAGGACAACGACCACGCCATAGCGGTGTTTGAAAAGGAAATGCTCGCCAACATCGACGAGCTGCGTAAGACGGGCATCTTTTTCAGCTTTACGACCGACCCCATGATACCCGGCAAAACACTTGAACTTACAATGGAAGCGGTCAGTCTGGCACTGCGCAATGACGTACCAGTGCAGATACTTACCAAACGCGCTGATTGGCTTGATGCAGAGGCATGGAAGGCCATGTGCGAAACCATCAACCCGGATTACAAGAAAATCGCCATTGGCTTCACGTTGACAAGACGTGATGACCTTGAACCGGGCGCAAGTCCGCATACGGAACGTATTGCCGCCATGAAGCGTTGTTACGAACTGGGATGCCACACTTTTGCAAGTGTTGAGCCGATTGTCGATATAGCTAATTCGGAATGGGCGATGAGTGATGCCTATCCCTACTGCGAACTGTTCAAGGTAGGTCTGATGAGCGGCGGAGCGAAGCCCGATAAGCATGAACTGAAAGCACTTGTTAATAAATGGAACAGTATGCTTGATAAGTCAGGCAAGAAGATATATTGGAAGCAGAGCGTAGTTGACTATCTTGGCGATGATTTCACGTTCTGGATGGACTCCTGCATAGATGCCGATTACAACATATTCGACTATTAGCATTGTTTTAAGGTAAAGAAGATTGTTATTATTAAATTGTACTTTTGCGGAGCGTGTCGTTGTGAAACGATGCGCTTTTTTCGTCCTATTCCGTAGAAAGTTACGACCAAACAAATAAAGTCGTGAGTGCGTGTTTCCTTAATAATGTGGTTGTCTTTTTAAGTCGTAGTTTTGCGTAGAATACTTAAACCCCAAACTACATCCAATGAAAGCTAAAATCTTTGCAAAACTAAAACAGGAGTATTCCTCTCTTGGGTTAGGCGATGAATATCTGATGTCAAAAGCCGATTCCCTTGCAGCGACCGGACTTGTGACTGACGATAACATCGATGCTGTCGTGGCTTGCCAGCGTAAGGAGCTTGAGGGTCTTCAGAAGGCCAACGATAAGCGCGTCACTGATGCGCTTGAAAAAGAGCGTAAGAAGCACGAAGAAGAAACTCGCAAAAAGGAACAGGAAGCCGAAGAAGCCCGTCGCAAAGCCGAAGCGGAAGCAGCCGCCAAAAAGAAAGGCGAGCATACCGACCCGGTTACAGACCCCGGCATGGAAGCACTCCGCAAGCAGGTGGAGGAGCTGACCGCCGCCGGCAAAAAGCGCGACGAAGAATATGCGGCCAACCTGAAAACGCTTACCGAATCACGCGATAGTCTTGGGAAACAGGTCAAAGACCTTGTTGACAAGAACGCCGCAGCGGAAGCAGCCGCAGCCAAGGCAGCACGCAATGCGATGATATTGGCGAAAGCCAAAGAGTTGGGCGTTCCCCAGTGGCGTATCGACGAGGGCTTCACAATCGCGGAAGACGCGAGCGATGAGGTCATCACCGAAACGCTGACAAAGGTTGCGAACAACATCAACACAAACATCCTGCCGGGTAGTCGTGGCGGATTCCCCCTCGCCGGTAACGAGCCGACTAAGGAAGACTTCGCTTCGATAGCTGCAAGCCTTGTTAAGTAACAACTAAACCCCAACGAGAATTATGAAAAATGACATCTCACCCAACAAGGAAACGGTTGTCTTCGGTAATGATTCCGCAGTAATCCGCAAGTATATCGCCGGCATTGCCGGTGGCCGTACACTGGATTGTTCGGATTTTGCCGATGACAACGTTCTCGCCGGCCACGTCATCATCAAAAAGGCCGACGGAAAGTATGCCCCCATGCCAGTCATTGCGGCTGTTGCGGCTCAGCCCGCCAAGTACGGCACACTCCCTGCCGGCGCATCTTACGCCGGCGTTCTCTACCGTTCAATCAGTAAGAAAAACCCCGCTGCTTCCATTATGACGATAGGCATTGTCAACCCCGACATGACCCCCTATCCCATGACAGACATCCTGACCGCGTTCATGGCTGCCTGCAAAATCACCTTTGAAAAGGACGAAGAAGCATAAAAACCGAGTATCTGAGTTAAACAGTCATTTTATTTCGATTACGCACAGAAATACTTCCCCGGCCTTGTTCTGGCCGTGGTTGAACGTCTGAATGAGAAGCGCGGCAATTCCGCGCAGACGTATCTCTACAAAGAGAAACTTCGCCCACAGTTCTCGCTTGATGGTCGCTGGGCTTCCATCCTTGCCGAATACACCCGTGTAGCCGCCGACGTTGTGGCACTTGACTCTGAGCTTCCGCTCAAGAGCCGTGACACACTGGAGGTTGCTTCCGGCACTATCCCCAAGATAGGCATGAAGCTCTACCTGACCGAGAAACAGATGAAGGACGTTGATTCGATGATTGCACAGGGACTTCCCCTTGAAACCATCATCAACAACATCTTCGCCGACACCCCCCGTTGTATCGAGGGCATCTGGGAGCGCATCGAAGACATCTTCCTTTCTGAGCTTTCGTCTGGCGTAGGCGTTTCTGAACGCAACAACGGCACTGGTGTGCGCATCAATATGAACTTCTACGAGGCTAACCAGTTCCTCGTATCGGCTCTTTGGAGCGCAACCAACGCCACACCGCTTGACGACATTCAGAAAGTCGTTGACAAGTCCATCGAAGATTCCAACACCATCATCGACGCATACGCCGACGACACCGCCCTCCAGCTTCTTTACAAGAATGGGCAGGTACGTGCGCAGTTTGCCTTTGACCAAGGAATCGCCATGACCGCATCGACGGCCATCCCCGTGCTTGACCTTTCCAAGCTCCAGCAGCTTTTCCTCACGAAGTGGAACATCCGTCTGCACCGCGTTTCGCGTCGTGTCAAGACCGAGCTTAACGGCGTTAAGCAGAACCACAATCCGTGGAAGAAAGGCACTATCACCTTTGTCTGCGATGAAGAGCTTGGCTCGCTTGTATGGACTAACGTCGCCGAAGTCAACCGCCGCGTTGAGGGCGTAGTCTATCAGGTAGCCGACGAATACATCCTTGCAAAGAAGTATTCCAAGACCGACCCCCTCCGTGAGTTCACCGCTTCCGAGGCTATGGTTGTGCCCGTGTTGAACAACGTTGACCGTATCTATACGCTCGACTCTCAGACCGTTCAGGAATGAAAGCAACCATCCTCGTACCTTTCCGCGACAAACACGACCACACAGTCGTGTATGCGCCCGGAGAAGTAAAGGAATTTGACAACGACCGTGTAGCGGCACTTGCCGCTCGCGGTCTTGTCAAACCCCTTGAAGAAGCTCCCAAAGACCCCGAAGAAAAGGCTGAACCCGAAGCGAAGCCCGCCAAGCCCAAAGGTAAGGGTAAAGGCAAATCCACCAAAAAGGATAAGGAAGCCGCTGACGCAGCTCCTGATGCCGAAAAGGTAGAAGCCGATGCTGATACCGAAGCAGACGCGCCCGAAGAGGTAGAAGCCGACAATTCCAACGACAACGAATAACACCGATGACTATACGCGCTTACATAACCGATAAGTTGAAAGCCTACGGAATCACGGAGGCGCAGCTTGTCGATTTGTCTATTTCGTCCGGGTTAAAACTTGACTCTGATGTCATGGATAACGACCCCACCGTAGTAGGCATTGCATTGACGCAGACGCTTGAGGAGTGCATCCTTGCGCCGCGACTGTCAAGTGTAAGCGAAAGTGGTTTTTCGATGTCGTGGAACTACGAATCCGTGGGCAAGTATTATCTTTGGCTTTGTCGCAAATGGGGCGTAACCCCAAACGATGATGTCTTGAGTATGCTTGGCATTTCCACTATTATTGACCGCACTGATAACTGGTAAGGGCATGAACTACGCACCCCACATATTGCAGAAGCGCATTATCGCCGAGGAAAAGTCGGATGAATTTGGAAGACCTATTCCACAAGAAGCCGGCGAAACTTGGGTAGAGGTGTGCCGATGCAGATGTGACCATAATGGGGATAAGGAAGTCAAGATGCCCGATGGCACGGTCGTAACGCCGGACTATCATGTTGTCCTTGAGGGTAATGCCCCGGACGTGAAAGTTGGCGATTACGTGCGCTGCCTGAAAGCTGACGGAACTATCCGGGGTGAGGGTCGTGTCATTAAGCCAAGAACATTGAACTATTTGCCTTATGCGGAAATCTATCTGTAAGTTTGATTTTAGCGATGTGCGCACGGCTATGTCGCGCTTTCATCGTGATATGCGCAAACAAGTTGAGCGCGTAGGTCAGGAAGCCGTGGATTACGCAGTTGAGCATGGCGATTACCATGATGTCACCGGCGAAACACGCGCCAGCAATCGTTACAAGGTTGATGCCAACAACAATCTGACCATCTATAACGAGTGCGACCACGCCGCAGAACTTGAGGCAAACGGCAAAGATGTTATCGGAAACGCGGCTTTATTCGCAGAACAACGACTTAAAGAGATTTTTGAATGATTACCACCACTGACGCAGCAAACATCCTTTACACCGCCTGCAAAAATATCTTCGGGATGCCAGTTTATCAGGCCGGCAATATTCCCGCCGGTAAGGTAGGCAAGGATGGTCGCGTAGTTATCCACACCAAAGAGCATACCCCCGGCTCCACATGGAAGAAAGGATTCATCGAAGTCAATTTATTTGTCGCTGACACACCACAGGGCAACGCCAATCTAACCCGGCTTAACGAGCTTGAACGTATGGCGACCAAATCCCTCAAGGATATGGGATGGCATGACGGAACGGCTTACCGCTTTGAAGTGGCTTCTACGATACCGATGGAAAATGTCAATCTGAAAGCCCACTACATTAACACCAAAGTGCTTTTCAAAGTGCTTAATACAATGGAATAATTAACCCCTTAACACCCATACAAGAGTTGAAAATTCACCTAAAGTTTGCGCAGTAGGCATCAAAAAGCTGTACTATGCTGACCCCAGCAAAGTGACCGCAGACCTTACCGGCGCACTCCTTGCCGCCCTGCTCAAAGACGCGGCCACAAAGGAGGTCAAAAACATCCATCAGGACACGTGGACTATCGAGGAAAGCGAGTCGTCGCAGGACGGCTACCGCAACCAGCTTACCGGCTCGATTTACCGCATGGGAACAAAGACGATGGGCGACGTAACGTTCAACTGGACTATCGGCCAGTACGACTACGCCACTAAAGCCGAGTTCCTTGGTGGTGTAGCTACCGCTAAGTCGTGGAAACGTCCTCGCGGCATCGTCGAAATCCACAAGACCCTCATCGCGCTGACCGAAGACAATCAGTATTGCGTACTTCCGTATGCCAATATCGCCGGTCGTGAGGCAAACACTGACGGCGCAGTCGGCATCGGCATCGTCGGCACAGCAATGGAGCCGGAAAACGATGCAGTATCGTCCGAATACTGGTTTGACTCTTCCGAGGTAGTATCCGCGTAAGCGAAACCGATTCATCCGATAAGTTTGTAAGTGATATGGGGTGCGCTGACAACGTACCCCATTCTTTTATAAATCCAAAGTAAATCAAATGGAAACAGATTACACAGGCAAGAACGAGGGCGCACGGATGGTAGCAAGTGCTATCGTCGGTCTTGACTATCGCATCATAGTCGTTAACGATAAGTCATACATCATTCATCCACCCACAATCGCAAAAATAGCCGGGGCAACATACTGGCTATGTGAAGCCGGCGATGGAAAGACGTTGCGCGAAATCCTTGTATCGCTATCCAAAAGCGAGAATCTGACAAAGGCGTTATCATGGTTCATTCAAGGTAACGAAGACCTCGGCGAAGAATTGACAAAAGGCACGTTGGACGAAATTGTAAATGGGATTGAAGCCGCCTTTTCCATGATTGAAGCCCAAAATTTTATGAAGCTATCAGCTTTACAGAAGAGCGCAAGTCTGCTGGTAGCAAAACCGAAATGATTGGCAACGAGTGTATGCTCGGCCAAATCGCGTCTTTTATGGAAGCTCTCTGCCTCACTTACGATGAGGTTGTCTATAAAATACCATACCGCAATCTGCTCGTCATGCAGAAAGACAAGATACATCCATGTACCGGAACTATCATAAGTAAAACAACGGGTAAAGATATGGCTTCGCGCCGCCGCCAGAACAAGCGCAGCAATTAAGCCATCGACCTTTCCAGTGCAAACATATCATCCTGCGTCATAAACGTGGATAGATAGCGATAATCCACTTGGAAATTAGCCGGCAATAAGTCGGCTAATGTATTTTTGTAGTATTCTGCCCATTCATCCGGGTTCATGCAACGCGAAAGGTTAGCCATCAATTCTGATATTATGGCGTTATCCTTTCCGCTGGGGAAACGAAGCATACGCTCAAGAGTGCGCTTCATAAGTTCCGTGGCGTTGTTTGCGCGATTGGAGAGTGTGTTGACCACATCCTGCAATTCATTCAGGCTGGATGCCGTAAAGATACCGCGTCGGCACTTGACCATCGCCACAAATTCATTCTCAAAGGGTGTGTTTGGCGTAAAGGAAGAAACGAACAGGTCGCCGAACTGAACACCGAGCGCGTCCGCGACTTTCACAAGCGCGTTTACCGAAAGACTCCTGCCGTTGAGTATATTTGAAACATGTTGCGGAAGCACCCCCATCTTATCGGCGAGCGCCTTGTTTGTCATCCCTTTCTGGGCTAAAATCTCGCGTATGCGTAGCTTGATATTCTTTCTGCTCATTGCTGTTTCTTAATTCCACTGCAAAGATAACAATTCCGAACCAAAACTAAACTATATTGGTGTATTAAATAATGTTAAATACTTACTATAATCAGTATTTAATTTTGTAGATACATTATTATTGTTTATCTTTGCGGTGTAAATCCTTGTTAAGACATGGCGAGATACGCACTACGAAATAAAGACAAGATAGCCGACAAACTCGGTAAGGCGCGGCTTGATATGCTACTGGCGACAATCAAGGGCGACAACGCCCATCCGGTTGAAGTCGGTGTGCAAGGTGGCTATAAAATCCTTGAGTTTACGGATGCCACATTCAGCAAGGCGAAACACTTGTTTGCGGTTGTCGGTGGAATGTATGACGTGGTGCAGTTGGCGTACATATCAAGTTCGGGATTAAAATGAAAAGAGTAAACCAATGAAAAAGGAAATCTTAAATTGCCTGACCTACATGGCAAACAAGACGGCAGAAACGATGGCCTACGGCGATAGCTGGGGTGTAGAGTTCTGCCAAAAGCAAATCAAGGAAGCCCACAAGAAGATGGTGGAGGAGCTTCGCAAGCACATTGATTGGAACAATCTGACCGTGGCCGACTGTAAGGAGCTACGCTTCAATCAGTGGTCTGACGAATTACCGATATGGCTTATCCCGATATGGCTGCTTGATGTAATCCCCGCCGGAACGGAATTAACGTGCATCAGCGGCGAAAAGGTTGTCTTCAACTCTAAAGAAGATATTGACATAGACACGCGCTTCGGTTGTCTTGCATACGGAATAATACCCAAAAACATTGAAGATGGCGCCGAGTGAAATTCTATTCAGGGCAAAGCACCTCAGAGATGAGTTTTATCTTGGAAAAATCATCCCTAAAGGGAAGTGGTTGAAAGGATGGTACTTTTTGAATCAGCGAAAACAAGAAACCGAGCATTGCCTTATCATGCCATACATGAATGGCGAGAAAGGCAGAACGGAATTGGTTATTAACCCTGATACACTTTGCCAGTTTACAGGCTTGCATGACGTGAACAAGAAGCCGATTTATCAAGGCGACATCATCAAAGATGAGGTCGGCGAAATCTACGAGGTGTGTTGGTATGATGATTTGGCTGCTTTTATAGCTGAAATGGTCTGCAATGAAAAGCCTTTTATGATGATGGATATAGACCCTGACAAATGCGAAATCATCGGAAACATCTACGATAATCCCGAACTATTGAAAATAACAATCTAATAAACCAACAACATGTTAGCGAAACAAGAAATCTTACTGTCGCCCATTCAGCGGGTACGACTGGAACTCTACCGCGAGTTTGGCGACGAAGCGAAAGAAGCGTTTGACTTCATCATCGGCAATGATGCAGTCTATGGAGTCGCAACCCCGGAAAGCGTTGCACCCGTAAATCCCGACAAGGATGCGGATGGCGTTTATATCATCTACAAGGATGGCTCGTATGAGCTGTTTACCGGTCACAATAGCAAGGAAAACGTCAAGTATGTAGGCTTAATCTACAATGGCCGACATATCGCCGTCGCTCTTAATAACCTCGGTGGCGAAGACAAAGAATATCAATTCTTGAAAGACGGCGCAAGCGCACCAGAAGAATCGGTTTACTATACACGTCAGATGGGCATCTGCGCCTTTGAAGACTTCGCCGGCAAAGCCAACACCGAACACATCAAGAATGAATACGACTCAGAAATCCCGTTTGACTTGCTTGAGGATGGCGAATACATCCCGGCTATGGGCGAATGGGGCTTACTGATGATGTTTGCTTCACGCATCAATGAAGCACTTGTGTACGTCGGTGGAACGCCCATAAAGGGTTGGCTTTGGTCATCCACCGAGAGCAGTCAGAACGGCGCTTGGAACGTTTACTTCTATGATGGCAGCACCTACGGCAACGGCAAGTTCAACAGTAACTCGGTGAGGGCGGTCGCCGCATTTTAATTGTGTACGTGGGCAGTCGTTTTCGACTGCCCGCCTAACGGAAATCAACCCTATAAGCAATGACTGTCTTTGAACAAATAATATACAACATCGTAAAGGAACTGCAAGACAAGTGCGTGGCCGAACACCGCGCACCTGTCTGCGTATCCATGCACGAAATCAACAAGGCTTTGATGGAACACGCTAAAACTGCCCTGAATGGCTTTGTCGCAGACGGAACAATGACGTGGCATCAGAATCTTAATAAAATCCCGATGTTCACAATCCAAAACCCGAAAGACTGATGGCTTACCTCGGCAAATGTGCTATTCACGCAAGCAGTCCACGGATATGGCGTAGGCTGATAAACTTCGGTCTGCATCCCAATCCGTGTGGAACTACAATGATAGCCAGAAACGCGAAAAACCGCATCTGCACCGTCGTGAAAAATGGCTCTTTCTTCAACGCCACGGAAGACGAAATAAGCGACGGCATACATGACTGCAAGGATAACGACGGTCTTTTCTTCGCTCTTGCAGCCCTGCGTGATGATAGCGACATAAATCAGTGGTTCATCTATGATAACCGGTCATGGAATGATGACAACCCTACCCGGTGTTGGTTTATCTGCAAACAAGAAAGCATTGAGGTTGATATGGCTTATGACCAAATGTATGGAGATTGCGAGAAAGCCACGGAACAAGAGCTTATACTCCATTTCAACGGCGATGATGATGACGAAATCGTGATAAACCAGCAATAACATGGCGCAAGAAGAAAAGATAGACGGAAAACAAGTAGTGCTACCCTACGATGAGTATCAGGAAATGGTACGGAAAATTGCTGATAATTCATTTGAATTGGCAGTGAATTTAAGGGATGAAAGTGGCTATCCGATTGCCACCCTTAAAGATATTGTTAGTCATGGAAATAACGACGAAGATATTAAATCTACGTTTCGCCGGATATTTTCAGACATCTTGCATCATCAAAGCGAATGGGTCTATGGAGCAAAAAAGCGGATGGAATATCTGGAACAAGAACTTTATAGGCTTCGCCAGAACAAATGGCAGGAGCATCGCCTTTCACGCGAGCTATCCGACCTCGCTGTTAACAATAACCAACTAAAGAAAGATGTTGCGGATTCAAGACGGGCAAATGCTAAATGGAAGAGCATCGCCACGGCAATATCTATCATTAGCATAGTAATCATTACCCTTTTACTGATATTTAGATGAAACCAATCGTGAAAAAGCTGGCGACGGCCTATGCCGACGGAATGGCGCAGTTTGAACACCATCGCCTTTACTGCATAGATGACTTTGCCGCCGGCATGGAGGCTTGGGCAGAAATAAAGCGCGATAAGGACGGCTTCGCCACGGAAGATTGCCTTGATGAGATGTTCGCCAATATGCCTTTTGTAATCTACGATTGCCGCGACAATGACATTGAAGCGGTTTGTCAGGATGACTGGCGCGGCGACATTGAGAAGCATACATATTACACCCATTGGAAACCAATTATAACACCAATAACGAAATGAAGACAAAACTATTCATCGCCGCAGTGCTGACGCTTATTCTTGCGTCATGCACATCAACGGCTACACACGAAGACTGGCAGGAGATGCAAGACAAGGAATGTGCCTCACGCATCACAAAGTTCAACTGCGAGGGGCATAGCTATCTGCTCTACCGATACGGCAAGGAGGGTGTCGGAATAGCCCATGATGCCAACTGTCAGTGTTACCGCATCCCGGATTCTGATTATTAACCCAACAAACAACTACGGAATGAAAACAAAGACAATCCTTAAAATTGTGGCGGTAATCGCCCTGCTGTTTATCGGTAATCGTTTCTACAACCACGTTACCGCATGGGGTGGAATTGGCATTATGGTGCTTGCTTTGCTTCTGGCGGTTTACTTCATATTCAAACCAATCAACAATAACAAGACAACGAACAATGAAGAAAGTTAAGTTCATACTGATGGCTCTTGTGGCCGTCATCGCGTTCTCGTCATGTGAACGTGTCGCGCCGAACTACGCCGGTGTCCTGATGGAAAACTACGGCAAGGACGGCACAACCTTAAAGCTGATTGTGAAAGTCCTGAAAGAAGATGCCGGGCTTCCTATCCATAATATCCCATCGGAATTTCATGTCGAGGAGCTACAAACTGCATTGGCACAACTGCAAGCCGCCATCGGCCAAAGATTTGAAATTCACGAAGACGAGATAGTATTGCTTGAGAAGCAAGCCGAGGCCTATAAAAAGGCGCATAGGAAATTGAATAAACAAAATTATCACAAAGTGAAAACCATAGGCAGACCAATCCCCGGGCATCAGCATCAGCCGGCATGGAACAGAACAAGGTCTAACCCCAAATTAAAATAAAAAGATATGCTGGAACTACGAGAATATCAAGACGAAATATCATCAAAGGCAGCGCGGTTGCTCGAGCAGTACAAGATGTGCTATCTTGCAATGGAATGTCGCACCGGCAAGACACTGACCGCACTGGCTACGGCGTTAAAGTATGGAGCAAAGTCAGTCCTTGTGATTTCCAAGGTCAAGGCTCTGCCAAGCATCCGAGCAGATTATGAACTGATGCGCCCTACATTCACGATGGATGCAGTCAACTATGAGTCGGCGCACAAGTATGCCGGAAACAAGTATGACCTTGTAATCCTTGATGAAGCCCACAATCTTGGCGCATTTCCCAAGCCGAGCCAACGTACAAAGACCGTTAAGACGCTCTGCAAGGGTTTGCCTATCATCTACATGTCGGGTACGCCGTCACCGGAATCATTCTCGCAGTTGTATCACCAGTTCTGGGTAAGCACATTCTCACCGTTCAAGCTGTTTACAAACTTCTACAAGTGGGCAAAGGTTTATGTGGAAACAACACAGAAAATGGTAGGCGGTCACACCATCAATGATTATAGCAATGCCCGCAAGGATAAGATTGATGCAGTCGTAAAAAAGCTATTCATCGATTATTCGCAGGAAGAAGCCGGGTTTGACGCGAAGATAGTGGAGCATACATTAGTTGTGCCTATGTCGGAATGGACGGCAAGCGCGATAAATCGCCTCAAACGCGACCGTGTGCTGACGTGGGATGATGTTAATATTCTTGGCGACACCCCTGTAAAGCTGATGACAAAGTTACACCAGCTTTCATCCGGCAGTGTTATCGACGAAAGTGGAACGCATATCATCACTGACTATTCAAAGGCGAAATACATCCGCGATTACTTCGCCGGCAAGAAAATCGCCATCTTCTATGTCTATCAGACTGAGGCAGAATTGCTGAAAAAGGCATTTCCTAACTGGACTGATACTGCGGAAGTGTTTCAGCAAAGCAGTGACCCCGGCATGGTCTTTCTGGGGCAAGTGCGCAGCGCGAGGGAGGGTGTTCGCCTTGACACTGCCGACGCGCTTATCTTCTTCAATCTTGAGTATTCCTACTTATCGTATGAGCAAGGCAAAAACCGCCTTTCATCCAAAGAACGCATTGACCCGGCGCAGGTCTATTTTGTATGTTCTGACTGCGGAATAGAGCAGGATATTCTTGAGGCTGTTCATGGCAAGTCAGATTACACATATTCATTTTATAAAGCAAAACAACATGGAATCCTCTCTTTCTAAAAACAAAGAATACCGCGAACAGATGGGTCGCGTATTCCGATGCTTCTACGAGCATCCCAAGACGATGCTTGACGTGTCGATTGAAACCGGCATCCTACGCGCTAACATCTGCCGCTATGTGTCGCACATGGAGGATGACGGAAGAATCCAAATCCACCATAAAGGCATCGACAAGACAACCAAATGCCGTGCGGCCTACTATACGACAAATCCGGAACTGTTTAATCAGCCACCTGTTCAGCAGATGGCATTGGATTTTGGCTTTTAAGCACGATGTTTCAGAAGAAGAAAACCGACCCGCTGGAAAGCGCGATACAGCGCAAAATCATAAAGCGTTATGAAGACGATGGCTATCTTGTAGTCAAGATTGGGCTATGCAACAAAGGCGGCTTCCCGGACTTGATGTTACTCAAGGATGGAAAGGCTTCTTTTGTTGAGGTCAAAAGACCCGGACAAAAGCCACGACCACTGCAAGAATACAGGCTCAAGGAGCTGCGCGATGCCGGCTTCGACGCTTTTGTACTGACGGAATAGATATACTCTTTTCATAAATTGATGGATGGCTGTCATCGTGAGATGGTAGCCTATCCGTTTACAAAGAAATGCGCCACGGTGGAATAGTCCACTATGGCGCAATCTTTATTGTATGCGACAAGTTTAGAAATCGTCAGGCGTGATACATCCTTTTGCTTCCATTATGTTTATGGCTTCTTCGGCATCTATTTCGTGTATTTCATCAACGTCGCTATAACTGATTGCTATGCAATATTCATTGACAAAACCAATGGAGGGTTCAATTTCGCCAAACCCCTTAAAGACAATAAATTTGCCAAATTCTTGTAATGCAGAGTCGGCTACCACTATGGCTTTTATTGCTTTATCGTAAGCCTTGCGCATTTCCTTGTCTTTCATAATCTATTATTCAATTCTGATATAGACGCGATACCAGCTATATTCGCGGTCAAAGGCATCCGTGAATGTAATCGGGCTTTCCGAGCCAGCTTCGCATACCGGCTCAATAGTGTACTGGGCGACATTAGCTTCAAGGGATTCATCGCCGCACACAAATGTTACCCTTTCCGTATTCTTCGGTTTGTATGCCTTCGTAGCGAAAAGCGCAAGATTATCATTAGTCAGATTAAAGAAAACCGAGTCGGCTTCGCCATCCTGCAACTGATTGAAGAAATCGCTGCACAGGGGGATTGTCATGTGTGTACCGTCGCGTGTGACTGGTGGCACATTCACACATTCAGGCAGATTGTCTTCCGTAATGTCAGGCAAGTCAAAGATACCCAGTTTGCCCTTAACGTTAAGAATAGGCTCTTTGAATAGCATCACATCGCGCATGACCCATTTGTATTCCGCTCCGTGACCCTCCTGCGCCCAAATTGAAAAATTCTCTTCTTCGCACCGGTCTATTGTCGCCACGCCTACGATGGCAGATGTCGGCATTTCCGCGATTGTGGGGATTATACCCATTGTCTGCGCGTTTTCTATCGGATTAGCCCATACCAGCGGCATGGTTTCTTCGTCGATGTTATGCTTCCGTGCGCCGACATGAATAAGAACACGCATAGGTGTTGACTTCAACGCCCATTTGCGGTTTTCCACATCCTTGAGTCCGCTGCATATCAACGTACCCCACGGCTGTTGAATTGAAAAGGCTTTCATTGTTCCGTATTTTTTGATTTGTTGTTATCGCAGACATAATAAGGGTCGCCATTTTCCCTTAATAGGGCGCAGAGCGAATCCATCAGCTTCTGAATCGCTTCCATATTGGCATATCTTTCACGTATGCGGTCGAATGTGTATCGGTAGCACTCCGTATGAAACACGGTGTCATTCCATTCACGTAAGATTGGCATGATTTGGTCAACCGTACCCGGTATTGTCGGCTTCCCTTTGTGGTAAAAGAAAGCTACCGTTTCGTGTATGGCGAGTTCACGGGCTTCTTTCGTTGATTCTGGCGTGACAAATAGCCGCCACACGGGTAAACCGAGCGCAACTGCAATCGCTTCAATGTTCTCCGGCGTGGGGAAATTCTTTCCACTTAGCCAATAACTGACCATTGTTTTAGATACGCCAACGCGCCCGGCTAATTCAACCGAGGTAATGCCTTTGGCTTTCATTGCTTCTTTAAGATACAATATCATATCGCTTATTTTGGATTTCGACGGCAAAGTTAAGCATTATTTTATCATTATGCAAACGTCGCGCCCTATAAGATTAAGTGCTGTTTTGTTAAATAATGTTAAGAATAAAAAGATATTTCATCTTCTACTTGCACAGAATAAAATATTGTTTTAACTTTGCGCCGTAATCAATAAAGGATTATTTCATCATCCCCTAAAAAAAAGACAAAGATATGAAGACAACAATTAAAACCCAATTAAGCCACTTGATGCGTCAGGCTTGGATGCTGGTCAAGAAATACGGCTTTACTATGGCCGAGGCCATGAAGCAAGCGTGGGCAATATCCAAGCTGCGCAAGGCTATGCGTGGCGGCATAATCAAGTTTGTTTACACCAAACTTGACGGGTCAACCCGTACCGCATGGGGTACGCTGAAAGAAGACCTTTTGCCAGCTACACAGGGCACAGGTCGCAAGGCAAACGAAACACTCGTCACCTACTACGACACGGAGAAAGAGTCTTATCGCTGCTTTAAGGTGGCTAATTATGTCGGTATTGCACAATGAAAGACTTGACCGGGATGACCTTTGGACGACTTACCGTTTTGCGCTTTTCGCGCAAAATACAAAAGCATTATTTCTACACTTGTCAATGCAAGTGTGGTAATATAAAAGATGTGCGGTCAGACCAACTGACTCGCGGCATCGCTAAAAGTTGCGGATGTCTTCAAAAGGATATTGCCAAAGTCGTAATGGCTCAAACTATGCGAACTCACGGAATGGCCAAACACCCGTTACACCATATCTTTAATACAATGAAGCAAAGATGCTACAACCCTAAATGCAGGGAGTATAAGGATTATGGCGAGCGTGGTATTCACATCTGCGATGAATGGCTGCGCAACCGGTCGATATTCTATAAGTGGGCAATGGAAAATGGCTATAAAAAGGGCTTGACCATAGACCGCATAAATGTTAATGGCAACTACTCACCTTGCAACTGCCGCTTCGTACCTATGAACGTGCAATGCCGGAACAAGCGTTGCAATATCGTAATAACATACAAGGGGCAAACGAAAATTCTTGCAGACTGGTGTACGCTATTAAATCTAAACTACAACGCAATCTATGCGCGACTTGGAAGAGGCTGGACTATCGAAAAAGCCTTTACTACACCTATCAGAAAATTAAGCAAACGTAATCAATAACACCAATAAGACAATGAAAATAATCGCTAACATCTACTATGTAGGCCAAATCGTATTCTCAGCCGCCCTCGCAATATGGGCGTTATACATGGCACTGCGCGGCCTCTTTACCGGCGGCTCGCTATTCGTAACGTTCTGCTTCGCAGTAATGACATACACAACCTATTGCCTCATGTACGTGCCAAGTGTACGCGAATACAAGGAGCATAAGGCAAGACACAACAAAAAGGCACAGACCGAGCAAAAATGATTGAACCGCAGACCGACATACAACAAGACGTTGACCGCGTGGAAATCAGCGACACCCTTATTGACTTGATTGTCGATAAGATGGTCGATGAAATGAATGACCGGATAGCCAAGATTGACCCATTCGATGACCCATCGGCAGAATATGGCGAATACTGGACAAGCGGAAGCTATGATAGCGATGACTATTTAGAACTGGACGAGCCGAATGACGAATACGGTATATCGTACAAGTTTGAGCTATCGTGGGAATACCGCGAGTGGACTGAATATTGGACTGACCCGGTGTGCTACCCATCGTTTGAAGAAATGCGGAACGAAACCGGCTACGTCTATGACATAGAAATTGACACCCCGGATGGCGATGCAGTCAAACAAAGTATCTGCGACGCTATCGCAAAGAAAGTAAACGAAAAAATCGGATAGATATGACAACATCAGAAAATAACGCCAACGCAATTCGCGTGGAATGGAAAGACCCCAAAAAGGAGCTGCCGGAGGACAATAGCTATGTTCTTGCAGCATTTAGCTGGAGTGGAAGTAAAGAAGATTATGAAGTGCTTTTCTTTGACGGCAAAGATTGGCATGAGCAATATGGTATAACATTCACGGTTTTAGGCTGGATGTACTTACCCGAACTCCCACAAAGCCTGCGTAAATCTTAAAATCAGATATAGAATATGAGGCAAGAGCTTATCGCGTTCATCAACGCAAACCACAGCAAGGAACTAAACAGTATGCTACATGATAGAGTCGGCTGCGCCAACGGCTATGTGGCGATACCACCCGGACACCCATGCTATCGCCAAAGGTACACCGCGCCAATCTTCGATAGCATCAACGTACATGGCGGAATAACGCTGTCTGAACCGGTGTGCTACGAAAGCGAGTCTTTCATGAGCAAAAGACAGATAAACCCAAAATACATAGGCACACGGTCAGCATTATTTGATGGTGCGGAATACATCACCGACAAGAAAGACGTGCCGGATGACTGGTGGATACTTGGGTTTGATACTTGCCATTATTGCGACAATCTCGCAAACTGGACACGCGAAGATATTATCGCGGAAACCATGCGACTCAAGAAACAACTTGATGACCTATGGCACGATTGAATGAAGAAAGGCAAAAAGCGTTAGAGCCGGAACGCATACGCCACGCAATCAAGAAAATCACCGCCCTCGGCTACGAAATAACCGCGCAGGATAACACCTCTATAAAGTTTATCCACAACGGCAAGACCGTGACATTTTACCCTTATAGCGGATGGGCGACCGGCGCAAGCATCAAAGATGGCAGAGGCTTGAAACATCTGCTGTCGCAACTGAAATCAAATCATCAACCAATTAAATAATTTTACTATGGCAGAAACAACCAGCAAGAATGCGGAAGTCGAAATTATCGGCGGAGCCGCAGAAACATCAGAAAGCGAAATCGCACGTCTGACCGCAGAAAACAAAGAGCTGAAAGCTCGCGTAGAAACCCTTACCCGCGACCGCGACCAGTATCTCAAGTGGTGGGGCGAAAGCAACTCGGAAAAGAACCGCCTACTCAACGTCACAAAGTCACTTGTTGCATACAGTGGCCTAATCTGACATCCCACGTCGCTCGGTTGTATGTTGAAGCCGTGCAGCCGGGCGACCATTCAAATCCAAAATCAACTTAATCAAAGACCAGATATGAAAGCAAAAGAAATCATCGACAAGGAAGATAGAATGATGGTAAACATCCGCGAACTTATCCCTAAAATCGTGAGCATACGCCTTGAGGCGCAGAAAGCCGCAGCATGGATAAATAAGTACGACTCGGAACTTGCAGCCGTATCCGAAGAAATGTCGGAAGCAATCGACGCCCTTTATCGTGCGGAAACCGCGATGGGTAATGCGCATCAGTATCTTCTTGTGTCGCAATCGACCATTAAACACGGCCTTGATACGGAAGCGTAACCGTTTATTATGGCCATGTGGAAAGAATTTACTATCTTTGCACCGCCATTCAAGGCTGGGAAGCTGTCGGATGGCACTCAATAGGTCTTCATACTTTTGTTGACTTATTGGGTTATTGATTACACCGTGGCCCCGGAAGCATCCGCTACCGGGGTCACACTTTTTTGCTTCACAGGGATGCCGGCGACCTACTGCGCATAGGTCAATAAATCGCCATAGCCACGTCAAGACCATCAAGGGGCTAAATCCACCATCGCAACGCCAGAAACGCGCTAAACGCGCCTAATAGGACTTAAAGCGTTTACTATTATCGTTATCAACACCACATTTAAGTAAACCCTTTTATTATTATAATAAGGTGCAAGCAATGTAAAAGCATCTACAATTATTAATAAATGTTAAATATAAGTGTTTGCTTTAATTTTTAGGTCAAAATATTTGGTGGATTAAAGTAAAAGCATTAACTTTGCATCGTAATCAATAACCACAATAAGTTAAACCCCTTAAAACCCCAAGCGTTATGAAGACTCTTAACGATGAAATCAACGAAATCAAAGCTGCTAACACCAGCAAGAACTCAAAGAAAGCTGCCCTCGCAAAACTGGGCATCACACCCTACGAAATCGACATCATACTTGAGGGCGTTGAGTGCGCCACCCGTGGTCGTTTTACATTTGGCGTTGAGATAGAGTGCTTCGTCAACCGTGGCGCAATCAGAACCGCCGCAGAACATACCGGCATGGCCTACGAATACGAGGGCTACAACCACCGCGACGGCCACGACTACTTCAAGTTTACCACTGACGCATCAGTACGCGGCATGGCTGACCCCATCGAGTGCGTGTCACCGGTGCTTGCAGGCGTGAACGGCAAGAACACCCTTAAAAACGCCGTCAAGACGCTTAACACCGCCGGCGCAAACGTCAACCAAACATGCGGTCTGCATGTGCATATCGGTGCATCTAAACTGACCGCAAAGCAATACTGTAACGTGTTTGTAAACTACGCCTATCTTGAGGCTGTCATAGATACCTTTATGGCCCGCTCGCGTCGCGCTGACAACGCCGGATACGCTCACACGCTGCAAGACCACCTATACTACCTCGAACAGGCCGTGACAATCGAAAATGTGCAACGCGCCCTCTGCAACGACCGTTATCACAAAGTCAATGCCGAAAGCTACCGCCGCCACAAGACCATCGAGTTTAGGCAGCACGCCGGCACGACCAACTATGAAAAAATCATCAACTGGGTTAGCTTCTGCGGAAAGCTCGTCATCTGGTCAAAGAAAAACCGCCTGACCGCCCCGGTTGCAAGCATTGACGATATACCTTTTCTGACCGCCGAGGAGAAATCATTCTTTAAGGCACGTGCAAGCCAGTTAAGCCGATAAGACAGCCCAACGGGATAGGGGTTGAAACATACCCCTATCACTGTTAAAACAAGCCCTACAATCAACCGTAAACATCAAAAAATATAGCCATGTGCGTCATCATAGTAAAGCCGGCAGGCGTTAAAATGCCAAGCAACGAAATCATCAACGCAGCATATCACACTAACCCCCACGGATGCGGTCTTATATCGCCATCAGTATTCTACAAGGGGTTAAGTTATCGCAGCTTCAAAAAACATCTGCAAAGGGTGCGCGAAGACGAGCCGTGTATCATACACTTTCGCCTCGCTACCCACGGCTCAATCAAGCGAGCCAACTGCCACCCGTTCAACCGGGGCGATGTATGGTTTGCCCACAACGGAATCCTGAACATACAACCGATGGGCGATATGACCGACAGCGAAACCGCCCTACAAAAAGTCATTTACCCGGCAATCGTCAAGTACGGATATGGCTCTGAGGGGATGGATGTCGCCGTGGCAAAGGTCATAGGTTATTCAAAATTCGCCTTTATGCAAGGGGATGATGTGCGTCTTTATGGCGACTTTATCACCGGCGACGATGGATGCTACTACTCAAATTTACGCTTCATGCCGTTTGTAGGCTGGCAGCGGAAATACCGCCGCAATGCCTACGATATGGGGTCTTTGATTACAACCGGGCGATAAGCCCAACGCCCTATCAGGGCGAAAAGTACGACAAAAAAACATAAGTCGTAATTAAGCGAGGCCAGTCTTTCTGCCCCCGCTTTCGTTTTATGAACTTTGTGTATTATGCTGACCATCTACACAACCAAAGGAGTAAAACGCTTTGAAACGCCGATTAACAAAGGCTCTAAACGTGTCTTCAAGTTAATGGGCGATGATTATGTCACGCTTAAATTCAGCGTGGCTACGCCTATCTATTTCAAGTTAGGCGATTATGTCGATATACAGGGATTTGGCCGGTTTGAACTCGTCAAGCCCTATCAGCCTACCTACAACCGCAACACAAAGGGCTACGACTACGAGCTACGACTGGATGCGCAGCACATGAAATGGCGCAACAAGATTATGCGCTATCTGCCCCAGATTGGCGGCGCGGAATGCGCGTGGTCTTTGACCGCGACCGCCGACGTGCATCTTGAGCAGGTGCTTGAAAATATCAAGTCATTGGTAACTGAAACGCTTATGAATGGCGATAAGGTTATCAATCAGCAATATCTATACAACGGGACTACGCAATGGACTGTTGTAATTGACAATAGCGTAGAGGCATCAGCAAAAACCATCAGCTACGACAGTACCAACATCATCGACGCACTAACCGCGATAGCGGAAGCGTTTGAGTGCGAGTGGTGGCTGGACGGCAACATCATACATCTTGGCAAGTGCGAGGACACCAACGAATACATTGACCTTGAAATCGGTAAAAACGTAGCCGAGATGTCAAGAAGTGATTCGTCGGAAGATTATGTTACGCGAATCTTGGCTTTTGGCAGCGACCGCAACATATCGCCCAGATACCGCAAAGACCTTATTTTTGATGTCAAGGCAATAACCAATGGCGGCAACCGCATCAGCGACACAGCCCGGCCTCTTGAGGCTGAGTGGTTCAATTCTTCGATGGTGGAAACGTCATCAAGCGACAATACAAAAAAGCGCGTCAAGAATATCAAGATTGAAATAATCGATAGTGACGGGAAGACAACCACAACCATCAATGGCGCAATCTTCAATCCTGACTTTCAAAGCGGAATGGTGGATAAGAACTGGATTCAGCTCCCCAACGGCACGGTCATGCAGGCCGGTCAGCGATTCCGCATCACGAATATCATTGAAAGCAAGGTCAAATCCAGCTATTTTTCAAGTCGATATTCAGCCTACGACAACATCTCCAATGTGGTACGGAACGGCATAGTCACAAGCCGACTGATGCTCCCGGTATCGCATGGCACTCCTTATGTGGATTTCAAGTCCGGATTAAGCATGGAAGAGGGCGTGGAAGATGTCGTTATCTTTGAAGATGTCTATCCGCGAGCTGTCTGCGCCATTACCAAAATCGACACCGTGCAAAGAAAAGAAACGGTGCAGAATGATGATGGCACGACCACGGAAACAACCTTTACCGCCTACAAGATTAAGGATGATTTCTTCACGTCGGCGCATCCGTTTCAGAATGACTATATCGTGCCGAATGAAACCCTCAAGGTGGTATTCCAAGACGGGAAACGATATAAAGAGGGCGACAACATCCCCGCCGGCAAAAAGGTGGGCGACCTTATAAACCCCAATAGCGGAAAACTAAACGGCTGGACTTTTGAGGTTCAGTTTACAAAGGATAGCGATGGGTCTGCAATATGGGAAATCGTCAGGGATAACGAGAATTTCGTGCCTAACGAAATCCTTTGTCCGGAAATCGGCGACCAGTTCGTGCTGACCGGCTTTGACATATCGGTAGTGGATGACCTCTATGTGAGTGAAGCTGAAAAGGAACTGCTTGAAAAGGCGACCAAATACCTTGAGAAGCTGAACACCGACCCATCCACTTACGACTGCACCATGATGCCTGACGTGATGAAAGCCGGGCTTACGCTTGGGCTTGGAAAGCGCGTCAATCTTATCAACGAGGCTAACATAGAATCGATAACAGACGCCAGCGGAAGAAAATGGGGTCGCAAGAGCCGTGTCATCGGCTACGAAATCCCGCTTGATATTCCGTATGATAACCCCGTCTATACCATCGGCGAAAAGGCAGCGTATTCACGCTTCGGTGAGATTGAAGACAAAATCGATGCCTTGAAGTTTTCCATGAACGCCGGCAAGAATATTCTTGGCGGTTATATCACGGGGGGCGATTCTTCTTCCTCAAGTGATGGAATATACGTCATCAAGCAGACCGATATAACACCGGCAAGTGACTCCAACGTATTCTCGGCTTTGCGTAGCTGCCTTGAGTTTACGTCAAAGAAAGCAAAGGAAGTAATCAACTACCTTTGGACTTTCATGCAGGGCATCCGCGTCGGCAACTATGTGATGAACAACGACGGCGCAAAGATAGACCCTAACGGAGATGCGGAATTTGGTGATGTTGTAATCCGTAAGGGCTTGGCGGTCGGCGAAAACCTTAATGTTGATGGAACTGCAACCGTCGGCGACGAGCTTACTATCAAAAAAGGCATGACCATCGGCGACAACTATTTGCCCGGCGCGTATGGCGGTCGTATTTGGATTGACAACCTCGGAAAAGTTCATATCGAAACCGACTATCTTGAAGCAAGAGAGAAGATTGAAGCCAAAGAGGTCGAGATTCAGGAAGAAACCCATGTAGGCGGCTGTCAGATTATATCCCCGGCAGCCATGCGCTGCTCGAGGGTCATTCCGATATACAACGAAGCAAACAGTATTGTAGCCTACAAATGTTTCTTTACGGCTGAAGATGAAACCGGTACTCAAATCTATAATCAGTTTGAGGTTGGCGACTTGGCAAAGTGTGAAACTTTCAACCTTACCAAACAGCCAAACGGAAAGATGGGCAACCATTATTTCTGGCGTAAGGTCATTGAAGTCGGCTATGTCAACAAGGGCGATACTGATTATGACGAGGATTTTGGCATGGAGGGCTATATCACGCTTTCCAATCTTGTTAGTGAAAAAGACACTGCAAGCGATACGCCTTTAGCCGGCGACCGTATCATTACAGTCGGCAACGATGACCCGGCAAAAGCAAACCGGTCAAACCTTATCATTCTTGCAAGTTACGGCACGGGAAGCCCCTATATCTATCAATATAAGGGCATCAACACCTTTGCGCTGACAAAAGATAATCTCAAGGTGGCGATTTCGCCCAACGGCAATCTTTTCACTGGTAAATTCGTAATTGAAAATGGCACGGAAGAGGTGGATATTGTTGACTATATCGACAATAACATCTACCTTGAGGCGTATCAGCTTGTCTTATCCAACGAAATGGCCGGTGTTCCGTGTGATGTCGATGGAAATGTAATAGGCGACCTACCAAGCTCCAAAATCACAATCTTCAAGGGTAGAACCATTGAAACGGGATGGACTCTTACGCTTGAGGCCGTAGGGTGTAAGGCTTCTATCGTAAAAGACCATGTATATTTGTCGGAGCTTACTGCAAAGAACGCTACGGTAACGATTACGGCCACGAAGACCGATTGCCCCACGCTTACAAAGGTAATGACCATCTGCAAGCTGAAAGAGGGCGAAACCGGCGTTTCCGGCGACCATGCAGTGCAATTTGAGATTGAGCCGGATAAACCTATGGTGCTTGTCGATATGGACGGCAACTGTGACCCCGCGACGCTGGGATGTAAGGTTTACATGGTAATCGGCAACCAAAAGCGCGTGGAAGTACCCCTCGCCAACACCGCAGCCATAACCCCGTACAAGGCTGGTGATAAACTGCTTTTCTTCAACGGCAGATTATTTGTCAGCCGACCGGTAGAGGTGGATGTTCCTACTGACCTCGTTTTGCGATACGTCATCGTAAATCAGGACTATCAGACCGACGAAGCCACGGGTAAGGTTACGCCCGTCATTACATCGGAAACCGAGTATATCTACACTGGCACACCAATCACCACGACAAAGAGGATGAAACATATCATCTTCAAACTTTATCGTGGAACCACGCTCCTTGATATGCAGACGGTCATCGCCACGACTGATGCGTCAGCAATGAAAGTTGTGTATGACACCCGGTTCGAGGTCAACGAAAAGGAAATCCTCGCCCATGCAAGCCGTATATCTTCAAACGAGCAGGCAATAACCGACTTGAAGATTACCGCTGACGGTATTTTCGCAAACATTGGCAAGCAGTCAGGCATCATTCAAGACATCATTAACGGCGCAGGGCGAAATCTCCTTTTGAAAACCGCAGAAACGACTATCTGGGCATACGCTTCCGATAGTATGTCAAACGCCACCAAAGTGGGTATATTGAATAATCCCAATAACGCGACCGCCTTTCATGTTGCTCCGCGCTCTGATTCCACTTATGAGATATTCTATTACCCCATTCGTCCCGAATTGATTAAAGCTGGGCAAATATACACATTCTCGCTAAATCTGAAAAATACGCCGGCTATACAGCCCGGTGTACTGGAGTTTTATGTTCAGATAGCCAACACCAATTCTTCCGGCGCACTCACCAAAACCGCGTATATCAACAAAGCCATCGGCAGCGGCGAACATTATCTTACTGTCGAACTTGAAGCCACAGCAACAGGCGACAAGAATGGCAGTCAAGTGCTGATATTGGGTATTATTCCCGCAAGAATCAACGTATGGACTGATTTGTTGTTATGGCATCCCAAACTTGAAAAAGGCACAACCGCGACAGCATATTCCGAAGCTCCCGAAGACCGCGAGGATTATCTGTATTCAGAGCTGAACGCAAAGATAGACCTTACCGCTGAATCATTAAGGTCAGAAATGACGAGTAAAATAGGCGAAGCGGAAGGCAGGATAACAAGTCAATACACATCCCTTATTCAGCAGAAAGCAGATGAAATTCTCGCGCAGGTTGAAGCGTGGGATGACGAACTCGGTGCAAGTATATCGGAAATTCGCCAGACGGCAACAAGTATCAGCTTAAAGGTGCAGGAACTTGCCGGCTACGAAAACCTTGTCACGAACAACAGCACAGGTAAAGGTTGGGCAATGACCGATAGCGAGGGGGCTTTCGTGGAAGTTGAACCATACGAAGGAGGTTACCATTTGGCGAACGATACAACCTCTCCAAAGTATTTGCGCACCCCATTATTTACGCTAAAAGCCAATACCAAATATACGCTTTCCTTTGTGCATAACGCAATATCAGCTAACACAAAAGGATTAGGGGTGTATGTAAAATATGGCGATGCAGCAACGGTCTTGACGAGTAGAATCTATCAGACCATGATAGGTAACATTGGAGAGCGCAGAGAATCGTTTACATTCACAACAGGAAACTCCGTTGTAGAGAACGCTTTTATTGAATTTGCGCATCGGGGAATGAAAGAGGGTGTTTTGATGGGTTCATCCTTTACTATTAAAGAAATAATCCTTGAGATAGGGGAAATAGCGCATCCTTATGTAGAAGACGCCGCAGGCTTGCTTGCCACGGGAATAGATATTTACAACCGTCGCATAATATTCACGGCAGACAACATCATATTTCAGAATAACGATGGTAGCCAATCCATGTTTATTGATGAAAATGGGCGAATCCTTGCTAAATTCATAAACGTGGAAGAGTTGCGCGTCAATCATCTTGTCGCCGGCGACGAGAATGGGCAGCGCGTGGAAATAGACCCTGAAATCAAGTCGATAGAAATCTACAATAATGATAACGAGCTTTGTACCACCATTAACGGCGAGTCGCATGATACCGGCGTTAGCGACCTCTATGGAAATTCTCAAGAAGGCACGATAAATACCGGACAGCAAAACGGAAATGGCTATGTGATTAGCAATGGTCAGTTTACTGTTGATGGCGGTTCAAACGAAGTAAACAAAACCGTAAATGTTTATTCGGATGTATGGCAGGCAGACTCGCCTACAAGCGCGATTATGGGTGTTGGTAACGTGGAAATTTACGCCTATTCTTCGGGTTATACTGAAAACAAAGGCAGTAGTTCCGGGGGGAATCAGTTAAACCCCATTCAAATCGCCACAGTGTCATCCGCGTCTGGATATGTTTACATTTCCCTTGAGGTAGCAGATGATGCAAATTTCACTAAAAACAAGCGGTCATGGACTATCTATTATACAGGCGCATCGGCATGTGCATCTATGAAAAGTTCGGAGGGTTTGTATGACCCCGGATTTGGTGGAAACAGCGGTGTTTATCACCCCTCAGATTATGTCTATAATACCGCCAGCTCGCGCATTGTTGACGGCAAATCCGCGAAAGCCACGAAGAAAGGCTATTGTAGATTGTGTATGCGTTTTGACGCTTCTGTAAATCATCAAAACAGCTATGTCACATTCAAATGGGGCAGTAAGGTTACATCCGGACGAAATCTGACTGCAACATGGAAGAATGTGTTTTACATCAGCAACTTCTTTGCAAACGGTTTCTGCCTTGGCATCCGAAAAGATAAGTACATAATCGCCTATAAGGATGGGGATGGCAATATGCACTTTGAGATGGAAGAAGAGGGTATCGGCTTCAAATTCTCAAAGAATGGCATCCAGACCAAACATCACAATGGTAATTGGATGAATATGCCTATGCTTGTTTGGAAGGCCAAAATCCGGCGATATTCTACAAGTGGCGACTACGCCAATAAATATTACATCGACAGCCAAAGGTCGTTTAATTCTGACTCTCCGACATGGACGAATCTCACAAGAAGCGAACCAAGAGATAAGCACATTCATGTTCTGATACCATTCCCAACATCATGGCAAGTGCTTGGAATGTCCCCGGAAAACACCATTGTAAATCTTACCGGCTATGGCGATGAGCTTATGAAAGGGACACTTGTAAGCATATCAAACACAAGTATGACAGTAGAAATATCAGATGACGCTACGGCAAACGATGGTACGCTTCTAATCGAATTATTCATCATCTAAAACGAATCAGTATGCCAGAACTTAGCACCACTCCAGCATATCAGCTTACTGCTACGGAAAAAGCCGAGATAGTAACCCAGCTATCGCAAAGCATTATCAACAATAACACGCCCATCAACATCAGCGACACAGCGAAAAGTGACATTATATCCGAGATTTCCAATCAGTTCTCAACTGGCGTATTGTCGATGCCTATCAGCGATGAAGACAAAGCCGACATTATCGCCGAGGTATTAGCGGAACTGTATGCAAAATCGCAGGACACATCAACGCTTACAAAAGTTTCAGACCTTACCGGCGTGACATCCATCCCGGCGGTCAAGAACGACACCGACATCGTGGCCGTTCCATTGGGCTTGCTTACCACAAACAAGCCCATAGAAGTCGCCGGGCAAGAAGCTATTGATATACTTGTCGCTCAGGGTAAAATAGTGGATTCTCAGATTTATTTCACACCCGTAGAAGATGAATAACTATGTTGTGGATAGGAAATAAAGAGGTCGGTCAGCTTTGGATAGGTCAGAAACAAGTGCAAGCCCTTTATGTGGGGGCTAAACTTGTATGGGAAGCCGTAAGCAGTTGCTTCGGCAGTGGATTCTGGCGCGAGAAGTTACCGTGGAAAGGTAAAGATGCATGGAAAAATTTCTAACCCCTAATATCGATATAAAGAGTTAAGAAGATTCTAAACTGGTTAAAGGAAAGCAACCGCTATAAGCATTTCGCAGGGGGCATTGCAATAGGCATGGTCAGCAATACGCCTTATTGCGCTGCCCTTTGCGGCTTTGGCGTTGCCTCCGCGCTGGAACTTAAAGATAAGCTCTGGGGCGGCAAATGGGATTGGATAGACTGGTCGCTCACGGTCGCCGGTGTTGCGGCAGGATATTCCATCCGAGTAGGTATCACAATGTTAATCAAATCCTAACGCTATGGCAAAAGGCAAAGACGAAAAAATCCCTAACAGCAAAACGTCATGGGAGGGTTATGCCGGAAGTCGCGTTGAGGAATACATCAAAGAAGCACTTGCCGGCAAGGTAGGATTTTTCTACCGACCCCAAGACAAAGGAAGTGATAACAACTATCATCTCTATGGCTTCGCCAGCGAGAGCGATTACAACGAATGGAATAGCGACCCCGACAATAACGCACATCTGCTGCTGACAGACGTTGCGCTCCCTGCAAGTGGTGGCGGCTCATCTACCACAAGCTATATTGTCAACCTATACACCGATTCGCCCAACAACATTGTCACGACCGACAACACAGTCAAAATCAACATCCGATTTACCTCGGAAGAATTTAACCCTATCACGCAGACCACGCAGTCAACGACTGAGGGCGGTACGCTTACCGTTCAAACTCGTCTTAACTCACAGTCTGCATGGGTTACACGCGGAACGATAGAGAACATCCCCTCCATCCCCGCGTCATCCACGACTGAATGGTGGCCTATCGACATTACAAACATGTTGAACACAGGCTCGCAGCAAGTCCGACTGATTGTAAAAGGCGATACGACCGGGCAGAATACGCGCTATCTGCAATTTACGGTCACGAAGACCACACTCGGCCTTACATTTGCTACACAATGGGAACGGCCTATTACCGACGGTGTAATGCGTCTTTCTTATTACGTAAGTGGCGCAGTCAGCAAAACTCTCCACATCAAGATTGACGGCCAGCGTGAAATAGAGCGCAACATCGGCACGTCGGTTTATACGGAAACACCTATTCAGATAGATGTTACCGATGCGGTCACTGATACTGTCAAAGTGCTTACGCACGGCATCCATGAGATTGAGGCGTGGATTTCGGTCAATGATTCCACTATCCAAAGCGAACACGTCATATCGCAGGTAATGGTTGTGGCTGACACGACCGACACGACACCGCGACTCATACTGAACGACATCAAGCCGAAGCTGACAAACTGGACTGCGGAACAGATTTTGTCCTATGCGGTCTATAATCCCAGCGGTGAAGCAACGCCCCTCAAGTTCATCCTTGAAAATTACACGGGCGATAAGCAGTACATGACACTTGATGTCGGAAACGTACCGAGTCAGGTAAAGCAGACACTTAACAACGTCATCGAAATTGACTCCGAAGACACGACCATCAACGCCTACATGCGCTTCATGTCCGGCAATACTGCCATACATCCGGTGCTTGGCTTTGAGGTTGATAATACGGAAAACTTCTCGCCTACAAGCAATCCCGACTTTATCCTTAATCCACGTTCACGCACCAACGATGAAACGAATCCGCAGACCATTGTAAATGCTGCCAACGGTCAGGTTGTCACGTCAACATGGAAAGGCTTCGGATTGAAAGCCGACGGGTGGCTTGAAGACAGCAATAACCAGCGTTGTCTTCGCGTCCTTGCCGGGCGCACCGTCGATATAGAACTTGAAACCCTCAAGGACTTTATCGGAACAAACAATCATTCATCACTGACGGTAGAGCTTGACATTGCGACACGAAATGCCATCAAGACCGATGTACCGGTGCTTCGCATGTGTTCCTACCGTGAAGACGGCGGGCCACAAGGCTTTGAGCTTCGTCCGTGGCAGGCAGTCTTTATGACCCGCGACAAACGCGAGCGTGAAGACCAAGACGTAATGATAGGGGAAGGCCGACGCACCCATATCGCCCTTAATATCATCTACGGCATCAATGGCACAAGTCAGAACTACGTCCGCATCTTTGTCAACGGCAAAATCAACCGCGAGTTTGAATGGAGTCCGGAAGATGAATTTGTGCAGTACGTTGACGGCGTAAGAACCTCACAGGGCATACGCATAGGCTCGGAATACTGCGACATCGACATCTACGGCATACGTATTTACAATCGCTCTTTGTCGGCAACCGACATCAGACAGGACTACATGGCATCACTGCCGACCGTAGCCGAAAAGATTAAGTTCCGTGAAGACAACGACATTCTGGGCGACTCCAACCTTATCAGTTACGCCAAGACACGCGAGAAGTACAACACCATCGTAATTACGGGTCAAGTGCCGTCTTTCTCAACCGGCAACATCAAGACCAAATGTGATTGGGAAATCCATATTGTAGGCGACCCCGAACATTCGGGTACACTTAACAATGTGACTACAAGCGGTCAGGGTACGTCATCGCGCTCGTATTGGAAATGGAATCTGCAAGCCAAGCCCAATAGTGATACGGATTGGATTGACGAACTGGGCAACCATCATGGCGCAGGCTATCAGCTTGATGATACCGTTCCGTTTGCTACAAAACTTGTAGCCAAGCTGAACTGGGCATCATCGCAGCAGTCGCACAAGCTCGGCTCTTGTAACCTGTTTACCGACCTTTGGCGCAGATGTACCGGCGGCAGTTCCATCACGAATACCGCAGGCTTTGAGAATTGTCGTGTATCAGTCAAGCAAAAGCCATTCTTCCTTTTTGTGCGCCCCACGGCAGACGCAGAACCCGTTTTCTACGGTCTTTACACGTTTGGCCCAGGAAAGGGCGACAAGCCGACATTCGGTTACGATAAGAAGAAATTCCCCAACTATCTGATGATTGAGGGTTGCGATAACGGCGAACCCTTGACCAACCACCGCATACCTTGGAATGAAGACATCACTATCGGCGGCGATGAAGATGAGCTTATACAGTACAACGGTAGGAAGCAATGGGAAATCGACATGGGTAATCCCGATTCGCTGTCGTATTTCAAGGACGCTTTCAACTTCGTATATCTTTGCACACCGCACATCGAACCGTTTGCAGGAACACTCGCGCAGTTGCAGGCCACAACCGAAGCAGACGTAAACCGGCAAACCCTGTATTGGGTTACACAAGCGTCAGGTAGCTCGTCGGCAAAATACGACCTTTACCGCTACGACGAACTGACCTCGCAGTGGGTGGATGCCGGTGTAGCCAAGATTGCCGCAGGAAAGTATGCCAAGCTGAATCTTGCAACGCAGCTCGGCATAACGCCTACCGGCAATGTATGGGCAGACATCAACCAGCAATTCATCAATGCGCGTGTCTTGAAATTCTCGCGTGAAGCATCGCAGTATTTCAAGATGAATGATGCGTTTTTCCATCAGATGTTCTGCAAGCTGATAGGTGCAAGCGATAACCGCGCAAAGAACACCTATCTATATCTTGCAACACATGACGGAAGCCTTAAAATCCACTTCGCGCAGGATGACCTCGATACAATCTTCTTGACTGATAACGTAGGTCGAAAGAACAAGCCTTACTATGTTGAGGAGCATGACCGCGACGCAGACGGCGGCACATATTGGAACGGCGAGGCAAACGCCATGTATGACCTCTTTGAGCTTGCGTTCCCGACGGAATTACGCGCCATGATGAAGTCTATTCTGGGCGAGATGGCAAACCTTGCCACAGATAAGACTCTGATGGGTTGCATGGAGGATTATTATTTCCATGTTCAGCGTTATTTCCCGGCTGTCGCCTACAACGAAACGGCGCGACTCCTTTACGAAGAAGCATCCGCAAAGTGGGTTACTGGCGATTATATCGCTTCCACGCACCCCATTACACAGTCGCTCGGCGACCAGCTTGAGGGCGAGATGCAGTGGGTCAAATTGCGCCTTATCTACCTTTCATCGTTTGCATCTTACGGTGCTTTCACGATGAATGGCGAGGGTTCTTTGACTTTCCGCTCCGCTACCACGACCACGGGCGCAGCACCTAACTATTCCTTTGCACTGACTCCGCACATGTGGATTTACCCTGCTGTGTCAGCGGGTTCATCTACGATGTTCGGACGCGGAAAGGCGCACCCCCAGCGTGTGAAAGCCGGCGAAACATACATCCTTGACGGTGTGGCTGCTGATAACGATACCAACATTCGGGTTCACGGCATCCACTACTACACGTCGGTGGGCGAATTTGGCGATAAGTCACTTTCCGGTACATTTACCGTATCCGGCGAGCGACTCGTTGAGTTCCACGCTTCCAAACTACCTATGGAGTTCAGACCTACGGCAGTTGAAGTGACCGCGCCCAATCTGCGTGTCTTCGACATCAAAGGTGCTTCCACGGTAACGGGCAGTATCAATTTCACGTTGCAGACACGACTTGAAGAAGTGGATATGCGAGGCACATCCATATCGTCGTTCCTTATCCCTGAACCGACCGGCATCACGTCACTGATGCTTCCGGCGACCCTTACGCGCTTGCAGTTGACCGATTATAGCAAGTTAGAAAGTGATAACTTTGAGCTTGAGGGTGTCGCAAGCATACAGAGCTTTGAATTTGCCAACTGCCCCAATCTAAGCAGTCAGACCATCGTGTCAACCATCTGCGCTATGCCTAATAACAACCTTTCCGAGTGTAAGGTAAGCAATATCTACTGGCGTAGGTTTGCCCTTGAATATCTGATGAAGCTGGCAAGCATCAGTGCAGACCTTTCAGGCAAGATTGAACTTGATGATTCCGCTACACCCACGTTTGATGAAAAGATTGCTCTTCTGGATGCTTTCGGCAACATCGATAGCGAAACCAACAAGCTCAATATCACCTACAAGAAAGTCTATCTGACTTCGATGGAAATCACGGGCGACACTTATTTCAGTCAACCCGGCACATATCAGTTGCAGATTACACCGAATAGCCCACGTGCAAATGACTTTACGAAGATAGAATGGTCTATCTCCAAAAATTCATGCAACGCGACTATCAACGCCGTAACCGGCGAACTGACATTGCCTAAAGTTGGCACGGAAGCTGAAAAGCCCGAAGCCACGGTAACATGCGAGGCTACGCTTTCAGATGGTTCTACATTGACGGCGACCACAACCCTCGGCTTCTATTTCAGAAAGTGTCGCGTCGGCGATTTGGTGTTCCATGATGGCACATACTCCGACAAGCCCAATAAAAACAAAGTGGCTATCGGCGTATGCTTCTACATCGACCCCAAAGATGAAACGCGCCGTCTGATGGTGTCAACGCAGGAACTTTCCACTGGTATTCAGTGGGGATTGTATTTCAATAACGGTTCTGGCTCATGGGCAGAGGGAGGAAGCGATGACTTGAATTACAACATGCGCGATATTACCCTCGCGGACTCTCCCGGCTACAACGTCTATGACACACCGATTGCAAATATAGGTTCGCACGGTATGCAGACAAACTATGTGACCGATGCCAACTACCGCGATGAGTACACCGATGACGGGTTCAAGGAATTTGCCGACACGGTAGGCGCGGGCGATATAGGCTTCATGCGATTGCCGCGTGACTATACTTTCCGTGGTCACACATACGAAACCGGCACATATCTGCCGCGTGGCTTTTATAAGACCTTGCAGATAATTCAGCACCGTAATACTGTTCTGCAAGATTCCGATGTTGCACTACCATTACCGCAGGCTTCTGCCGACGAAACGGAACTTGAATGTCTTAACCGGTTGATGTCGGATATTGTGTTAACGCACAATAACGCTTCAAAGTGGCGACAATTCTACTACCCGGCGGCTTCAATGTGTCACGTATTTCAGCCGACAGTCAAGGCAGGAATGACGCTTAACGACAAGTTCAAGTCCGGGATGTGGTTCTTGGGTGCTATCGGCGACTACTACCGTTGCTACTGGTACCATAAGGAGCGCAATGTAGAGAACAGCCAGTTCGCAATCTTTCAAAAGTGGGTGGAATTAGGATTGTTCAACGCATGGCGAGCTACATGGTATTGGTCATCCACCGAGTACAGTCAGAGCTACGCTTGGTACGTTGACTTCAATGATGGCGGCACCAGCGGCACCGTCAAGTACTACAGTGGCTCGGTGAGGGCGGTCGCCGCATTTTAATCCGGTACGCAAGGGGTCGTTCCCGACCCCTTGCACTCATCGGAAACCATGTTCACCGCGAGATTATCAACAATAATAAATAACAAATTCACTATCAATACGATAAGCAAAGCATAATTATCATTAGCATGTCAAAACCCGCACAATTACCAATCTACCGCGCAGTCGAGCGTTTGATGATTTGGGCTATCCCGGTCGTTGAACGCTTGCCTAAATCGCTTCCCTATCAAACCCTCGGAGGCTTATTCATCCGTGACATTAGAGAATGTATGGATGCCGTGATTCTGACCACGCAAGCCTCCGATTACACACGCATCGAAGCTCTCAATATCTTGGTTGCACGCATGACTTCCGTCAAAACGACAATGCGGGTGCTTAAAGCATCGAAGAAGATAACGGCTCAACAAGAGGTGCAATTTCTGGATTTGATAAATCCCATAGCCATGCAAGCGGGTGCATGGATGTGCAAAATTAAAAAGGAAGCATCTCCAAATTCAGACAATGATTCTGCCGACCTTAAATAAGCCGACATCATCATATCAAGGAAACATTCAAGACTACGGTTATGGATGTTATGAATTTTCTTTTATCCAATGGGTATAGCACTGGAGTGTCCTCCGTGGACGCTTTAGTTAAACACAAATTAGCCTGTGCATTACGGTCATCCACCGAGAACAGTCAGAACAACGCTTGGAACGTTAACTTCAATGATGGCAACACCAACAACAACAACAAGTACAACAGTAACTCGGTGAGGGCGGTCGCCGCATTAGATGAAGAAATTAAGATAGGTTGGATAGACGCTTTTGATGATTGTTGTGCGAAGAAGAAATCTTCGCCACAATGCAATGCTTATCGTATTGATTATGAGTTTGACTTATGGATGTTAATTGCCTCGGTATATCAACGGAACTATGCGCCGTCGATAAGTACCTGCTTCATGGTCACGCATCCGAAACTACGCGAAATCTTTGCAGCCCATTTCCGTGATAGGATAGTCCAGCACTGGATTATCATCCGTCTTGAGCCGCTGTTTGAGAAACGCTTTATAGCACAGGGTAATGTCAGCTTTAACTGCCGTAAGAACTTCGGAACGATTAAAGCCGTCAATGCGCTTGAACGCGACATCGTGGAGATTAGCCATAACTACACGGTCGAAACACATATTGGAAGATTTGACCTTAAATCTTTCTTTATGAGTATTGACCTGACAATACTTTGGAAACTGCTAAAGACTTTCATTATTAAGGAGTACAAAGGTGATGATATAGACACCTTATTATATCTGACCGAGATTGTTGTTTTCCACAGACCGCAAGAGAACTGCTATCGAAATGGTGATATTGCCCTTTGGGATGACCTGCCGCCGCACAAGTCGCTTTTCAATCTTATGGAGCTAATTGGTATGGCTATCGGAAATCTTACCAGTCAGCAATTCGCCAACTTCTACATGTCGTTCTTTGACGAGTTTATGATATGGCTTTGCGCCCGGTATGGATGCAAGTATGAAAGATTTGTCGATGACTTTGCCGTAGTTGGAAACAAGGATATAATATTGAATGTAATAAGACCTTTGGCCGATAAATTTCTTGCAAAGAAATTGCATGTGACGCTACACCACGATAAGTTTTACATCCAGCCGGTCAGACATGGAGTAAAGTATGTTGGAACGGTTATCATGCCCGGTCGCAAATATATCAGCAACCGTACAGTAGGTGGAATGATAGACAAATTAAGAATGACTTCGCACGTCTGCGCGTCTATTTTACGAGGAAACCGTAATAGTCGCAATTTGGAGCTATTAAGGCATTGTATTGCCGCACTTAATTCCCACCTTGGCTTCATGGTTCATGTAAACGGTCATAACCTGCGCCGGAGAATCTTAAATAGCGCATCGCAAGACTTTTGGAAAGTCTGCTATGTTCAGGGAGATTATACCGTGATAAAGGTCATGAGGCGTTTCAGATTGACAAACTTTCTAAAAGAACAGGAAGATGCAGAAAACGACATTGCAATACGGCAACTCAAAGCCATCACCCGTAGAGGTTCAAAAAGACTGCGGAATGAAAATCCGCATCATAAACTTCGACGTGACAAAGGCAGACGTAGAAAACTATGAGTACTGTTGGAAGCGCGTCACCTTGCCGGTTTCGATATGGAATTACTCCGCTATCGTAGCCGCCATTATCAATGCGGCATATCCGGCAGACGATATGCAGGCCATTAACAACAACTACCTCCGCACGTTGGACGGCACAGACCTTGACTCCGACAAGAAAGCCGAATACATTGCGGAACACTTTGAGATGAACGCCTACCGCGACCATGCAAAGACCGTAGCGAATGAACTCCTTGCCTATGCACAGGAAAACAACCTATGAAGAAACCCATAAATAACAATACAATTATGAGCAATACAACTTCCAAGTGGCCCGGTTACTTCTACCGCACCTTTATCGGCTTCGTGATAGCCGCAGTTATCAGCCCGCTTGTGGCGCACATCCCGCCCCACATCGGATGGCTGTCATTCCTTGTCGGCATCATCGCCGCAATCGTTGTCGGCCTCCGTCAGTCAGTGAAAGAGGCGAAAGAATCCAAACGCTCACGCATTATGCTGTTCGGCATCGTCTTCAACATCATAGGTGGTGCGCTCGGCGGCATGATAGGCGTACTGGCCGCACATTTCATCTAAATGTATCGACGGCTCGCAGTGGTGTTTCCATTACTGCAAGCCGCCCTTGTAGTAACTAATCAATCACATCAAACATCAACCAGCAGTTTTACACGACTTCTTTGAAGCTATGGCGAGCGGCATCAGCATCACGCACGTCTATCAACACTTCGGAATATCCCTCGCCCTTTGGATACTTGTAATTATCGCAGTCCTTATCGACCTATGGGATGGCGTTTACACCGCCCGGCGACTTGGGCAGCGCGTACACAGCCACAAGCTCCACGTAACGATACGGAAAATAGGTGAGTATTGGCGATTCATCCTTATGGGATTTGTCGCCGACACAATCGGTATCCTATTCCCGTTCTGGGCTTGGCCGTACCTGTCAATTCTTATCTGCCTCGGCGTTATCTGCATCGAGGGTAAAAGCGTTTTGGAACACGCAAAGAAGCGCAAGAGCCACGTTGCTGACATCCCCAGCATGGTTAAGGATATAATCGAGTGTGCATCGGAACATGATGCTCTTAACTTACTTGACCGCATCAAGGGTACGCTGGACGAAGAAAACGCTAAATATACCGAAAAAGACCATTAACATGAAACACCTTTTATCATTCCTTGTATTAGTCGCAGTCATCCTTTGCGGATGCACCCGGACAATCTATCAGCCCGTGGAAACGGTGCGCACCGACAGCATCAGCACGACCGCGCAGTTTAACGAGGCGCAGTACCAATACTTGCTTAACGCCTTGAAGCATCAGGTCAATACCCGCGATAGTGTCGTTATCCGCGATAGCGTCGTTATGGTTGTCAACGAAGCAGGCGGAGTTGTAAGCAAAGAGGTCTTCCGCGACCGCGATAGAAATCACTCAAGGGATGAAGCCATAACTCAGATTCAGGCGAAATACGACAGCATCTTCAATGCGCAGCGCGAAGAGTTCAATGCCGTGCTTGACCAAATCCAACAGATACCTATTCTAGTGGAAAAGCCCTTATCGAAATGGGAGCAGCTCAAGCAGGAAATCGGAGGCATCGCCATCGGGATTCTTGTCGCCATCTTGTCAATCGCCGTAGTCTGGCTTATCAGAAAGATAAAACACCAGCAGTAGCCTTGGATTGATTCTTTTCTCATTTGATTTATTAGGTTTGCAGGTGCGTTGTGAAACGCGCCTGTTTTCTTTCCCATAAACACGAAAGGAAACACCCGGAATTGAGCGTTTCCTTTGAAATTGCCCCACTTTTTGCCCCACTTGTTTGTAAGTGGTTGATTTCCAGTGTGGGTTGTGGAGCTGGAGGGGATTGAACCCTCGTCCAAACGTGGAATCAATAAGCTTTCTACATGCTTAGTCTGTGAATTGGTTTTCGTGTTCGGACAGGCTCACGACGGCCAATCCGGACCTTAGTCCCTTAATCTCGGAAGCGCGTCGGGACACCGCTCTTCCTATTTCCGAATTTCTTAGCACCACTTTATCCAAACGTCTCGGAACGGGGCAATGGAGTGATGTCTCGTTCTCCTACCTGGTAGGAGAATTAAGGTATCCTACTGTTCTTCAGATTACGCAGCGAGAGCGTAGTTGTTATTTTCGCCAATTATAGGTCGATGATCTTGCGATTATAGAGCTTGGTCATCAAAGCTCTGCATGCTTACCTACCGCTTCTACACGCTGTCAAAGCCAGTCAGCCCCTTGCGTATTTTGCGATTAGCCTACAAAATTAATTATTTCTCAGCTATTACACAAATATTTTTGCAAAAATCTTCAAAAATTCTGCCAGAATCCGTTTAAAATGCACTAAAAATTAGAATTTGAGGTAAAAATCATGGCAAAGGGCGCGATGGGCAGCTGTCGGCACACCGATGGATTCCTCAAGAATCAGTTCGTCGCATTGTGGTCCTGCCGACTCGTCCACAACCGTGAATTCAAGCAACGTACGCTTGTAGGGCGCTGCCGGATTGCCCTTCACGTCTGTGCGGCGTATTAGCGCCATCGATACTTTGCCGGCCTCCTCTATTATCTCGCCAGTTCGTTGATGCGGCACCACCATAGCTATGCGGCCTGTAGGCGTCAACAGGTCGCGACCATGCCTGAGAATAAGCGCCGGCGACAGATCTCCCTCATGACGTGCCCGCATACGCGACGATTCGTCGGCATCGACTCCCGAATTGAAGTATGGCGGATTGGATACTATCAGGTCGTAACGCTCATCAGGATTATAATCCATAAAGCTGCACATTATCACGTTCAACCTGTCGCTCCAGGGCGATTCCATGAAATTTTCCCTTGCCTCGACCACAGAGTCTGCGTCTATCTCCACGGCATCTATAATCGCCTCCCGGTTTCGCTGGGCACACATCAGGGCTATCAGTCCGCATCCGGTACCGACATCGAGTATGCGTCGGCCGGATACATCGCACCAGGCGCCGGTCAGCACGCCGTCTACGCCTATGCGCATCGCGCTGCGGTAATGATGGCATGAAAATTGTTTGAACTGAAATGGCCTTTTATCTCTCGGTTCTCCTCTCATTCCTTGATACATGACTGAATAATTCCGGTCATGCTCTTTTATAACGATTATTTTTTGTAATTTTGCATTCCGATTCAGCAAGAACCGAAATTTCATCATGAACAAGAAGCAAGAGACAATCATAGCACAGGATATGGCCTCGGGCCATCCCCTTTCACCGGAAGCCTTTACCAACAAAGAGCCTATGAAATGCACCAGCATTCTGGTCATTCCGTTGCTTGACGAGCAGATGGGCCTACCCTATTTCGACATGCCGCTTGAGCTGCAGTCGGAATATCAGCGTGAGGCCATTCAGATGGCCATGCGACAGGGCGAACCCGTTTTCCTGGTACCCGAGGCTGAATTCGGCGCCGACATGCCGGACGACCATTTGATAGCAAGCCGATTCAAAGGCACAAAGGGTGTTATAGCCTATCCTGTCAACTTTGAGGCTCCCAAGGAGGCCAACGGCATGGAATATGGCCGCACGCTTCTGAAGGGTGGATTTCAGGGCGAGGTGTTCGCCACCTCATGGATATCCGATTTCGTGGGAGTATCCGTACATGAATGCAATTACCGCCCCATTCCCAATCCCGTTCTTGCCGAGCAGTATCTCGACCTGCTTGATATCTCGTTCGAAAAGCTTATGTCATTCCTGCCGGAACATGTGCGCACCGAGATACGCAACGGTCTGGACGCTCTGCCTCCGCGCTCGCTCGCCAGCATTTCGTTCATGATGTTCCATTCTCCGCTTGATTACAGGGAAAAGCTTAACATACTGGCCGAATTGGATATGCCTAAGCGTATGGAGCTTATTCTCCATTTGTTTTCAGAGCATATACAGAAGCTTAAGATCCGCGAGGAAATCAACATGCGCACCATGGAGCAGTTCAACGAGCGCCAGAAGACCGATTACCTGCGCACGCAGATCAAGACAATACAGCGTGAACTGAACATAGAGGTCGACGAAAACGACGATGAGGAACTTCGCCAGCGCGCCGACGCCAAGAACTGGACCCAGGAGACACGTGATGCCTTCGACAAGGAGATGCGCAAACTGCTTCGCTATGCTTCCAATTCGCCGGAATACGCCATGCAGTATGCATACCTCGACACATTCCTGAACCTGCCGTGGCTTGATTGTGACAACAGTGATTTCGACCTCAAGGACGTGGAGCGAATACTGAACCGCGACCATTACGCACTTGATAAGGTAAAGGACCGCATCATCGAGCAGATGGCGGTGCTTAAGCTTCGCCAGGACACCAAGGCGCCCATCCTGTGCCTTGTCGGCCCTCCCGGTGTCGGCAAGACTTCGCTGGGCAAATCGGTGGCTGAGGCTCTGGGCCGCAAATATGTACGCGTGGCTCTCGGTGGAGTGCACGACGAGGCCGAGATACGCGGCCACCGTCGTACCTACCTGGGTGCCATGTGCGGCCGTATCATATCAGCTTTGGAAAAATGCGGCACATCCGACCCGGTAATGGTACTGGACGAGATTGACAAGCTTGGAGCCGATTACAAGGGCGATCCCCAGACGGCCCTGCTCGAAGTGCTCGACCCGGAGCAGAACAGCCATTTCCACGACAATTACATCGACCACGACTACGACCTGTCGAAAATATTGTTCATAGCCACGGCCAACTCACTGGAAACCATCTCGGCGCCGTTGCTTGACCGTATGGAGGTGATAGAGATAGGCGGCTACGTGGAGGACGAGAAAATCGAGATTGCCACACGTCACTTAGTGCCTCTCACACTGGAGCGACACGGCTTCGGCAAGAAAGAGATCAGCTTCACACGCGAGGGCCTGCACGAAATCATAGAATGCTATACTCGCGAAAGCGGCGTGCGTCAGCTGGAAAAGAAGATTGCCGAGGTGTTGCGCAAACTGGCCCGGCGCAAGGTTATGGGCGAGGACTATCCACGCGTCATCAGCGACACAGAGGTTCGCGAACTTCTGGGCAAGCGCACCATCTTCCCCGACAAATACGAGAACAACGACATCGCAGGCGTCGTGACGGGCCTCGCCTGGACCCAGTCGGGCGGCGACATCCTGTTCATTGAGTCGTCGGTATCACCTTCCAAGGAAACGAAGCTGACGCTTACCGGCAATCTCGGCGACGTGATGAAGGAATCGGCAATTTTGGCAACGCAGTATCTCAAGGCCAACAGCACCCGCTTCGGGATAGACCCGCAGGTGTTCGATAACAAGGCTCTGCACATACACGTGCCCGAGGGAGCAATACCCAAGGACGGTCCGTCGGCGGGTATCACGATGCTTACATCCATTGCTTCGGCCTATACCAACCGCAAGGTGCGTCAGAAACTTGCCATGACGGGCGAGCTGACGCTGCGCGGCAAGGTATTGCCAGTGGGTGGCATCAAGGAGAAGATGCTGGCGGCCAAGCGTGCCGGCATCACAGACGTGATGCTGTGCAGTCAGAATCAGAAGGATATAGAAGAAATCCCCTCACAGTATCTGGAGGGGATGACATTCCATTACGTCGACTCAGCTGCCGAAGTGCTTGATTTCGCACTGCTTGATGAGTTGGCAACCTGCTAAAGCTCAGTATGGTTATAAAGTATAAAAAGTTAAGATAATGCCTGGCTTTACAAAAGTCTACAGCATTATCTTAACTTTCTTCACTCTTTCAACTTTTTAAACTCTCATCGGCCTTAGGTCCGCGGCGGCGCGATCGGCCGGAACGACGGCGTTTGCCGGAATTGCCACGGTCCTTGCGGCCGTGATTGCGACCTCCCCCTTTGGCCGTATCCTTGGACTGTAGCACTGGGGCTTCGCCGAACTCGGCGGGAACTTCCTCGCGCGGCACTTCCTTTTCCAGCAGTTTCTCTATACGCTTGAGTCTGAAGGCTTCCTCGGGCGATACGAACGTAACTGCCCGGCCGTCGCGGTCGGCGCGTGCCGTGCGCCCTATACGGTGGATATAGTCTTCCGGATCACGCGGCACGTCGTAGTTTATAACCATCTCTATGTCGTCGATGTCTATGCCTCGCGACAGAATATCGGTGGCTATTATAACCTGAGTTTTTCCGGCCTTGAAGTCCAGCATAACGTTGTCGCGTGCGGTCTGGTCCAGGTCGGAGTGCATCTCGGCCACCTTGAAAGGCATACGACGGAACTCGCGCGCCAATGTCTTGACCTTCAGCTTCGAACTGGAGAATATGATGACCCGATGCGGCGGATTTTCCTTAAATAGTTTTTTCAGGATGGGCATCTTCTGTGTCTCGTAGCATATATACGACGACTGCTGTATCTTTTCAGCCGGTTTTGAGACGGCTAATTTTATCTCCACAGGATTCTTGAGTATCTTCTTGGCCATCTGCAGTATCTTCGGAGGCATAGTGGCCGAGAACATCAGCACCTGCGTCTCCTTTGGCAGATGCGAGTATATCTGCATTATATCGTCGTAGAAACCCATGTCGAGCATTCGGTCTGCCTCGTCAAGAATGAAATAGGACACTTTTGACAGGTCCACATAACCCATGCTGAGGTGTGCCAGCAATCTTCCCGGTGTGGCTATCACCACATCGGCGCCGGCCTTGAGCGACTTCCGCTGCTGGTCGTACGTTGCTCCGTCGGTTCCGCCGTATACCGCTATGCCGCTTACCGGCATGAAGTATGCGAAGCCTTGCAACTGACGGTCAATCTGTTGCGCCAGCTCGCGCGTAGGAGCCATCACAACGCAGTTCACTGCATTTTCGGGAAAACCGCCTTCAGCCAGTTCATTGATCACAGGCAGCAGATAGGCGGCCGTCTTGCCCGTGCCGGTTTGGGCGCAGGCCAATACGTCCCGACCCTCCAGCACGGCGGGTATGGTATGTTCCTGAATCGGCGTACATTCGTCGAAATGCATGTCCCACAGACCGTCAAGTACGGAATCGTTTGTCAATAATTCGTCAAATCTCATATTCTAAGTATCAGATAATACCGCTGCGAAACCTTCACGGTCTCGTATATTATTCGCAAAATTAACAAAAAACGGGCGGATTACAAAGCGCAGGCATCATACTGCACTCAACAGAGCACGACCGCAAAGTGTTGACTAAATAAATATAATATTTATATGCCTTTATATCAATACGTTGCTAAATATTTTCAAAATATTTAAATAAAACTGAAACTTTTTGGACCCGGGCGTTGTTTTATAGTCAAACATTTAAAACGACAAAGCAATGAAAACCCAATTATCATTCCAAGACAGATTAGTAGGACTCCAAAGTAATTTGCTGAATTTCGCATATCAGCTCACCACTAACCGCCAGCAGGCTGAGGATCTGCTACAGGATACTACTCTTAAAGCCCTTGACAACCAGGACAAATATGTCGACAACGTCAACTTCAAGGGTTGGATCTTCACCATAATGCGCAACATCTTCATCAACAATTACCGCCAGACCGTTCGCAAGGCTACGGTGATTGATCAGACTGAAGATTTATACCACCTCAATATAAGCCAGGATTCGGGCATCAATACGCCCGAAGGGAGCTACGCCGTAAAGGAAATTTCAGTAGCTCTCAACTCTTTCCCCGACGATTACCGTATCCCGTTCAACATGTACGTGGCCGGATACAAGTATAACGAAATCGCAGCAAAGATGAATCTGCCTCTCGGCACTGTCAAAAGCCGTATCTTCGCAGCACGCAAGAAATTGCGCGAGGAACTGAAAGATTACAGATAAACATCCTCCTGCCCCCACTCAACCACCTATAAGTCGAGTTTTAAATGTTTACCATACCTGTCTCCGGACGGGAACCTACAAAGAGTGTCACCACGACACTCTTTTGCGGTTTTATGGTTTTTATGTAATTTTGCATATCTGATGGCATCCCGACTTATGGAAGAGTATCTGAAATTCATAATGGATCACGCGCATTCCGACGTGAATGCGTTGCGGCTTCAATATCACGGCAAGTCCATGCCCTTCAGCGTGGACGACGCATGTATGCAGATAGAGATGCGCCGTAAGACGGCCGGCAAGCTGCCTTGGTTCCTGCATCATCCCGGATTCCGCTTCGGCACGGCGCAATCAGCCGAACAGGCCTCAAACCAGAATGTCGCCCTGTTCCATGCGTTTCTCATAGGCCGTAACCGTCGCGTACTCGATATGACAGCCGGACTCGGCATCGATGCCATGACCATAGCCTTGCGCGGTAATCATGTTACCGCCTACGAACTTAAGACCGAGCGCGTGGAAGCATTGAGACACAACGCCGACATTCTGGGCATCGATGACCTGACTGTTGTGAAAGGCGATTCGGTCCTGCATCTGCAGCAAAGTGAGGAACATTACGACTGGATATTCGTTGACCCGGCACGTCGCGACAGCGGCAACAACCGCTGCTTCCTTTTGCAGGATTCCCTGCCCGATGTCGTGTCGCATCAGGATTTGCTTCTGGCGCACGCCGACAAAGTACTGATCAAGGCCTCTCCTCTGCTCGACATTACGCAGACCCTCCGCGATTTCAACTGTGTCCGGTCCATAATCATCCTTTCCTACAAAAACGAAGTGAAGGAGGTGCTGATCCATCTGTCCCTCGGCTCCGATGCCCTCGGCTCCGCTTCCCTCGGCTCCGCTTCCCTCGGCTCCGCTTCCCTCGGCTCCGCTTCCCGTGGCACCGCGCCTCTCGGGTCGTCTTCTCCTCTCTCTTTCAGCGCTGAGCCGGAAGGCGAAGTGAAGTTGCCGTCCTCCCCTCTTATCCAGGCCATTGACCTGGCCGACGGCACCCTGGCTTTCCCTGCCGGCGCTCCGGCAGTCCGCTTTCGGTTCATAGCCGACTGCGCAACCCAGGCGGCTATCAGTTACGCAGCCTATGAAGCCATCGCGCCGGGCATGTACTTATACGAGGCAGGCGCCGCAATGCGAAAGCTACAGTGTGCCTCACAGATATGCGCCCGATATACCGACATCAAATCGATGGCCAAGGATTCCGGCTTGTTCGTTTCTGAAACGCTTCATGCCGACTTTCCCGGCCGAATTTGTACTGTTAAAGCCATCCTTTCGGCAAAACAGCTTAAAGCGCTGAAAGACAGCCGCTGTCGCATCGTGTCGTCATGCTATCCTATGAGCGCCGCCGATCTTCGTAAAAAATTCAGGCTTAAGGAGGGCGAAGACATGACGCTTTATGCCACAACCACCCGCGACGGCTCTCGTATGATGATATTGGCTGTCTCATAAACCTTACAATGCCCCGGCGTGTTGTAGTGTTATTACGATTTTACTATGAACCCTCTATTGTTTGGCATACAGGAGGTCGGGACTTTGTTTCGACCCGTTGATTTTGAAGATTGCGACGAGATATCGCGTTGTTTCGCACGTTACCCGTCGCCGAGTTGCGACTATTCGCTGACCGGGCTGATGATGTGGCGCGATTATTACGATTATCATATCGCAATAATTGATGATACATTGTTCATACGCGGACTGGACCCTGTCACGGGCCTGTTGATATATTATATGCCATCCGGGCCGATGGATTCCGACCTCATCATGCGGATAATACGGGATGATGCTCGTAATCATGAAGCGGCTATAGTAGATTACTGTTCCGATTGGCTCGATTCCACGATTGCAGTCGATATTCCTTCCCATGCCATCCGGATGCCACACTGGGACGACTATTGCTATGACATACGCCAGTTCACGCACTTCGAGGGACGGAAGATGGAGAAGAAGCGCAATCACCTTAACTTCTTCCGCAATCATTACCCCGAAGCCGAGATACATCCCATCACGTCCGATGATTTTGCGGATATCTGCATCTTTGCTCAATCGTTCGGAAAAATGCATGAGGACAGCTCTCAGTTCCGCTATGAAAATGAACATTGCATAGACATGTTGCCCTTGCTGGGCCGTAACAACCTGTTCGGCATCACCGTGCGTATCGGCGGAGAACTGATTGGATTCGCATACGGCGAGGTGATAGGCGATATGTTTTTCGCACATGTGGAGAAAGGCAACATCGCATATCGCGGAATATATCAGGCCTTGGCGTCAGCTATGGCCCGGGAAGCCGAGCGACGTGGCGCCGGATATGTCAACCGCGAGGACGATGCCGGCGATGAGTCTCTGCGGCGCAGCAAGGAGTCTTACCATCCTGTGATGATGGTCCGCAAGTTCCTTCTTCCCCTGTAATATTACACAAAAGTCTATTTTTATTACAATTTTGGAAAAAAACGCCGACCGGAAGCTGATTGTTTCGTAATTTTTTCTAAATTTGCAACAAATATCCGCAAATATTTGCTGCAATGAGTGACGTACTTGTAATTATACCCACGTATAACGAAATAGAGAATATCTCGAACATCATCGACGCTGTCATGGATAAGCCTGACGGCTTCAACGTGTTGGTGATTGACGACGCGTCGCCCGACGGCACGCAGGATGCCGTGCGCAGCAAGATGCAGCAGTATCCCGGCAGGGTGTTCATGGAGACCCGCGAGGGGAAGCTGGGACTCGGCACTGCCTACATCCACGGATTCAAATGGGCGTTGAAACGCGGCTATGAGTATGTCATCGAAATGGATGCCGACTTCTCGCATAACCCCGACGACCTTACCCGGCTGTATCACGAATGCAAGGACCGTGGCGCCGACATGGCTATCGGCTCCCGTTATGTATCGGGCGTAAATGTGGTGAACTGGCCCATGGGGCGCGTACTGATGTCCTATTTCGCTTCTATGTACGTGCGTACCGTAACCCGCATGAAACTGCGTGACGCCACGGCAGGATTCGTATGCTACCGCCGCTCTGTCCTTGAGGCGCTTGACCTCGACAAGATCCAGTTCAAGGGTTACGCTTTCCAGATAGAGATGAAATTCCGCGCATACCGCCGCAAGTTCAGGATCGTGGAGGTGCCTATCATTTTCGTAAATCGCCGTTTAGGCACCAGCAAGATGAATTCATCCATCTTCGGAGAGGCCATCTTCGGCGTCATCACCTTGCGTCTGAAAGCGATTTTCGGCAAAATCTGACAAGAGTTCATATACTCAAAAGTGAGTAAACAAACAATACTGTCTTGACAAATGTTGAAATTTTGGGTATTTTTGCATGATAAAATGCCCTGAGGCGCCGCGCGCGCCGTATGGTTGCATAAGAACGCGGTTATAATGGATTCACAGTCAAGGTTACAGGAGGCTCAGACGTGCAGAAAAGCGATAAGACTTTCCGATCTGCGCGCGGGCCAGTCAGGAATAATAATCAAGATATTGGGTCATGGCGCCTTCCGCAAGCGCGTCATGGAAATGGGGTTTGTCAAGGGCCGTAAGGTCACGATGGTGTTGAACGCACCGTTGCAGGATCCCATCAAGTTCTCGTTGATGGACTATGAGGTGTCTCTACGCCGGGCCGAGGCAAACCTGATTGAGGTGTGCGATGTCGACGAATGGGAAAACGACGACAATACGGAACAGCCTGAAGACAGGCCCGAACATGAAGGCTCTGACTCCGCCCCCACTCCCCGCAAGGACAAAATCATCAACATCGCCCTGATAGGCAATCCGAACTGCGGCAAGACATCGCTGTTCAATCTTGTAAGCGGTGCTCACGAGCATGTAGGCAACTACGCCGGCGTCACGGTCGGTGCCAAAGAAGGCACCATGCGTTACAAGGGATATGTGTTCAACGTGGTTGACCTTCCCGGCACTTATTCGTTGTCGGCTTATTCACCCGAGGAACTGTATGTGATGCGCTATCTGCGCGAGGAAACGCCCGACGTCATTGTCAACGTGGTGGTGGCATCCAACCTGGAGCGCAACATGTATCTCACCACAGAGCTGATAGACATGAACCGCTCGATGGTGATTGACCTGAACATGTACGACGAGCTGAAGCGTTCGGATGCCAAGCTGGATTACGAGGCCCTCGGCAAGATGCTCGGCGTGCCTATCGTGCCCACCATAGCATCGACCGGCTGGGGAGTCGAGAAGCTGCTTGACACCGTCATCGACGTCTATGAGATGAAGAATTCAGATGTGCGTCACATCCACGTACCGCTCGGACCATCTATCGAAGCGGCGGTCAAGACCCTTAACCACGATTTCAAGCAGGACCATACTGTCACCGAGCATTTCTCGCCCCGATTCATAGCCATCAAGTTCCTGGAGGGAGACCCGGAGATTGACGAATCGTTGAAATCGAATCCGGATTATCCCAAATGGGTCAAGGTGCGCGAACAGCTCAACGACACCCTTCACAAAGATGCGAACGAGGACATAACCGAAGCCGTTTCAGCAGAGAAATATGGCTTCGTGCAGGGGGCCTTGCAGGAAACCCTGGAGGGCAATGTGGCCCACGAGGAGAAAGCCACAAAGATTATCGACGCCTTCGTCACCAACAAGCTGTTCGGATTCCCCATCTTCCTGCTGGTTATGTGGCTGATGTTCTGGTGCACTTTCGAACTGGGGTCATATCCTATGGAATGGATTGAGAGTCTTGTGTCGTGGATATCGTCTTTGGTAGGCAGATACATGCAGGAAGGCCCGCTCAAGGATCTGCTGCTCGACGGAGTCATAGGCGGTGTGGGAGGTGTGATAGTATTCCTCCCCAATATATTGATACTCTATGCCTTCATCTCGTTTATGGAGGATTCGGGATATATGGCGCGGGTTGCATTCATCATGGACAAGCTGATGCACCGCATGGGGTTGCACGGCAAGTCGTTCATACCGTTGGTGATGGGCTTCGGATGCAACGTGCCGGCTATTATGTCCACACGCATCATCGAAAGCAAATCGAGCCGGCTTATCACCATACTCATCAATCCTTTCATGAGCTGTTCGGCCCGTATCCCGATATATGTGCTGCTGGTCGGTGCTTTCTTCCCTCATCACGGGGCATGGGTATTCTTCGGGCTTTATCTTTTAGGCATTGCGGTGGCCGTCATCACGGCCAAACTGCTACGTAAGTTCTGGTTCAAGGCCGACGAGACTCCGTTTGTAATGGAGCTTCCCCCTTACCGTATGCCTACAGCCAAAGCTACCATGCGCAACATGTGGGCCAAGGCCGAGCAGTATCTGAAGAAGATGGGAGGCTTGATTCTTGTTGCATCCATTATAATCTGGGCGCTCTCCTACTTCCCGCGATATAAGGCTGAGGATGTCCCTGCGGAATTCGCCGCACAGGTCAAGACAGAGATGCCGGCGGCTACGTTGCAAACCATGAATCAGGAGCAGATAGACGGCATCGTACTGAACGAATATCAGCAAAGCCACTCCATCCTGGGTCATGTCGGCAAGTTCATCGAGCCGGTGATGCGCCCGATGGACCAGGGCTGGAAAGCGTGCGTATCGCTGCTGGCCGGTGTCGCAGCCAAGGAAGTTGTTGTATCCACGCTGGGTGTGCTGTATGTGGGCGACGATGATGCCGAGGCTTTGAGCCAACGGCTCAGCACGCCATCACCTATTACCGGCCACACCCCGTTCACTCCGGCTTCGGCATTGGCATTCATGGTGTTCGTACTGCTGTATTTCCCCTGCATTGCCGCCATGAGCGCCATCTTACGCGAATCCGGAAGCTGGAAATACGGTCTGTTCTCACTGATATACAATACCGTGCTGGCATGGTGCATGGCGTTTGTGGTATACCGGATAGCGTTATTGTTCTGATAGCATTACTGTTCTAAGGTATCAGTTACTTTATATTTTGCGGACGTGCCACGGCGCGTCCGCACTTGTAATTGTGCACAAGGAACAGCAACGGCAATATTTATTTCTTTATTTACCGATAATTTCGTATCTTTGCAAACTATGTAGGACTAAACGGATATTGTAAAGGATATTGAAAGACATAAAGCAATGAATAATGATATATTGACCATAGGGGGACGCGAGTTCACGTCGCGTCTGTTTGTGGGAACCGGTAAGTTTTCATCGCCGGACGTTATGCTTGATGCCGTCAAGGCTTCAGGTTCGCAGATGATTACAGTGGCCATGAAGCGCGTCAACATGATGAACGAGGCCACGGACGAGATGATGACCCACATCAACCGCGAGCATGTCCAGCTTCTGCCCAACACTTCGGGCGTGCGTACGGCCGACGAGGCCATACTGGCCGCACAGATGAGCCGCGAGATATTCCAGACCAACTTCATCAAGCTTGAGATACACCCCGATCCCCGTTATCTGATGCCGGATCCCATAGAGACCCTGAAAGCCACCCGCGAGCTGGCCAAGGAGGGCTTCGTGGTGCTCCCCTACATTCAGGCAGATCCGGTGCTGTGCAAACTTCTTGAGGAGGCCGGAGCTTCGGCCGTGATGCCTCTTGCTGCTCCCATCGGCACCAACAAGGGCCTGGTGACACGCGATTTGCTTGAAATCATCATCGAACAGTCGCAGCTTCCCGTTGTGGTAGACGCCGGTCTCGGCGCTCCCTCACATGCTGCCGAGGCTATGGAAATGGGTGCTGATGCCGTGCTGGTGAACACCGCGATTGCCGTTTCCGGCGACCCCGTCATGATGGCTCAGGCATTCGCCGAGGCCGTACACGCCGGACGTCAGGCATTCCTGGCCGGACTCGGCGCAGTATCATCCAGCGCTCAGGCCACAAGCTCATTAACCGCATTCTTCAACGATTAATACCTTATTTCATTCTATGAAAATCGAAAACATCGACGTCTCCTCCTACCCTAAGTCGGAGAAAATATACGTACAGGGCTCACGCCCCGATATCCGCGTGGGCATGCGCAAGATCCATCAGTACCCCACTGTAAAGATTGAGAACGGCAAGCGTGTGGAATATCCCAACGAGGATATCACGGTCTACGACACATCGGGTCCCTACACCGACCCGGACATCAAGACCGACATCAACAAGGGCCTTCCCCGCGAGCGCATACAATGGGTGCTCGACCGCAACGACACAGAGGAACTTGACGACATCACCAGCCAGTACGGCCGCATGCGTCGCGACGACAGGAGCATGGACGCCATCCGCTTCCCCGTCAGCCACAAGCCGCGTCGTGCCAAGGAAGGACACCGTGTCACACAGATGCACTATGCCCGCAAAGGCATCATCACTCCCGAAATGGAGTATGTGGCTATCCGTGAGAACCTTGACAACGAAACTCGTGGCATCAAGAGCTATATAACACCTGAATTCGTGCGTCAGGAAGTAGCCGCCGGCCGCGCCGTGATCTCCTCCAATATCAACCACCCGGAGGCCGAGCCTATGATTATAGGCCGTAAATTCAGCTGCAAGCTGAACACCAACATCGGTAACTCCGCCCTTTCGTCGGGAATCGAGGAGGAAGTGGCCAAGGCCGTATGGAGCTGCTATTGGGGCGGCGACACGCTGATGGATCTCAGCACCGGCGACAACATCCACGAGACGCGCGAATGGATTATCCGCAACTGTCCCGTACCGATGGGCACAGTGCCTATCTATCAGGCTCTTGAGAAGGTGAACGGCGACGTCAGCAAACTGACATGGGAGATATACCGCGACACCCTCATCGAGCAGGCCGAGCAGGGCGTGGACTACTTCACCATCCATGCCGGAGTGCTTAAGGAACATGCCGCACTGGTAGGCGAGCGTCTTACAGGCTGCGTGTCGCGTGGCGGTTCCATCATGACCCAGTGGTGTGTGCTGCACAATCAGGAAAGCTTCCTGTACGAGCACTTCGACGAAATCTGCGAGATTCTGAACAAGTACGATGTAGCCGTATCACTCGGCGACGGCATGCGTCCCGGCTCCATCCACGATGCCAACGACCGCGCACAGTTCCTTGAGCTTGATGTGCTTGGCGAACTCTGCGCCAAGGCATGGGAGCACGACGTACAGGTGCTGATAGAAGGTCCCGGACACGTGCCGATGCAGAAGATTCCCGAGAACATGGACCGCGAGATCAAGTCGTGCCACGAAGCTCCCTTCTACACACTCGGCCCGCTTACCACCGACATCGCCCCGGCATACGACCATATCACATCGGCTATCGGAGCAGCCATCATCTCGGCACTCGGAACGGCCATGATATGCTATGTGACGCCCAAGGAGCACCTGTCGCTCCCCACGCTGTCGGACGTGCGCGAGGGTGTGGTGACTTACAAGATCGCCGCCCACGCCGCCGACATCGCCAAGGGATTCCCCGGCGCAACCGTTCGCGACGACGCACTTTCCAAGGCGCGCTACGACTTCCGCTGGAAGGACCAGTTCAACCTGAGCCTCGACCCGGAGCGTGCCAAGGAATATTACCTGCAGTCGCGCCGTGAGGCTCCCGATGCCAACGACCGTTTCTGCACCATGTGCGGCCCCAACTTCTGCGCCATGCGTATATCGCAGGACATCGCCGACAAATGCGAACAATAAATGGATTATAAACAACTGAAAATGTCAGTAACGACAGATAAAGAAATCAATTCGTTCAAGGCTCCGAGCGACCCGACGCCCGATGCCATATTCGGTCATGGATTCGCCGATGTGATCGGCGACTATGACTGGGACGATACGTTCCGCATGGTTCGTGAGGCTACGGACGCCGACGTGCGACGTGTGCTGGCCAAGGCCGCGCGTAACGTGAAGCAGCTGACACCGGAGGAATTCGCTGTGCTGATCTCCCCCGCTGCCGACGCGCACCTGGAGGAAATGGCGCAGCTTAGCCGACACTTCACCCGTGAGCGGTTCGGCAACGTGGTGTCGCTGTATATTCCGATGTACGTCACCAATGCGTGCACCAACAAGTGCGTGTATTGCGGTTTCAACTTCGATAATAAAATGCCGCGCACCATTCTGACCATGGAGCAGGTGGAGGCGGAATGCAAGGCAATCAAGAAGCTCGGTCCGTTCGAGAACATACTGATTGTCACCGGCGAATGGCCGTCTAAGTGCGGTGTCGATTATCTGGAGAATGTATTGCAGGTGTGCCGTCCCTATTTCCACAACATGACCATCGAGGTGATGCCGCTTCGTTCGTCGCAATACGAACGCCTGACACACTCCGGACTGAACGGCGTGGTCTGCTTTCAGGAGACATACCACAGGGAATCATACAGGAAGTATCATCCCTGGGGCATGAAAAGCCACTACGAATGGCGTCTGAACGGTTATGACCGCATGGGCGACGCAGGAGTGCACAAGATAGGCCTCGGCGTATTGCTCGGTCTTGAGGACTGGCAGCCCGATGTGGTGATGATGGCGCGGCATCTGCGCTATCTGCAGAAGAAGTACTGGCGTTCGCGCTATTCGGTCAATTTTCCGCGTATGCGTCCGTCGGAGAGTGGCTATCAGCCCAAGAGCATCATTTCCGACCGCGAATTGGTGAAACTGACCTGCGCGTTCCGCATCTTTGACCATGATGTGGACATCTCGTTCTCCACGCGCGAGGCACCGGACTACCGCAATCATATCTTCCCGTTAGGTGTGACGTCACTAAGCGCCGGGAGCAAAACGGAACCAGGAGGATATTGCAGCACGCCCGAGGCTCTGGAGCAGTTCGAGGTGTCGGACGAGCGCACTCCGGCCGAAGTAATCGAGGCTATCTCCGCCGGCGGCTACCAGCCGGTATGGAAGGACTGGGATTCCGTTTTTGATTGATTCCGGACACTGTTGAACCTATAGGGCGTCTCACTTGTTCTCACAGTGAGGCGCCTTGTTTTTGGGGCCTACGGTAATATGTTTTTTTCGATTAAACTTAAGAGGATATTATGAAATTCAGTCAACCACGCCTGCCATACGCGGTAGACGCCCTGCAGCCGTACATATCTCGTAATACGATCGATTATCACTACGGCAAACATGAGAGCAACTATATCAACACTCTCAACGCTCTGATAGAAGGCACGGAATTCGAGAACATGTCTCTTGAAGACATAATCGTGAAGAGCGAGGGCAAGATCTTCAACAATGCCTCGCAGGCCTGGAACCACATATTCTATTTCTTCCAGTTCTCGCCCGAAGGCCTGAAAGAACCGACAGGAAAACTGCGCGAGAAGATAGACGCGACCTTCGGTTCGTTCGACGAGTTCAAGCGTCAGTTCGAGGAGAAGGGCGCCACCCTGTTCGGTTCCGGATGGGTATGGCTTTCCGCCGACAAAAACGGAAACCTCCACATCACTCAGAGTCCGAACGCCGGCAACCCCATGACCGAAGGATTACGTCCTATCCTGACGTTCGACGTATGGGAGCATGCATACTATCTGGACTATCAGAACCGCCGCGCCGATTACCTGAAGCAACTGTGGAACATCGTGGACTGGGACATCGTTTCCATGCGTTATGAATAACGCATAATTGAAAATACATAATGGATAATTGGAAGCGCGGATTCACTGAACCCGCGCTTCCAATTATCCATTATAGTTCACTAATTTACATAGTACGCTCTCACTTCGCCCACCGGCAGCTTGCCGACCAGATACAGCGGAATATGCCGGCTGTCGGTCGAAATCCAGGCATCGATGTCATCGCTCGACTTCGTGCCGCCCCCTGTAGTGAACTTGAACCTGATATGGAAAGCTTCGCGCGTCTGCTTGTTGCGGAGCTTTATTTTTTTGCGTCCTTCGCAACGGATTGTCACCGTCTCTGAGCGTGAGCCGGAAAAGACCGTTGCCTTATATACGTAATGTTTTTCAGTCAACCGGTCATAATCCAGAGTCCGCAGATAATAAAATATCGAAAGCATGTCGAACACAGGACCTGTGCCGGTTATCTTATGCCGTTTAACAGTCGTCTTTCCGTTGCGGGTCTTATACTTGACGGTCTCACCCTTGGTGACTCCTCGAAACCTGGTATACGATATCTCCGTACGGTCGTGATGGTCCTTCTCGTGCGTGATTTTGGTATATGATACGGGCGAAAGATCCGCCTTATTTATGGTGCCCAACAGTGTGTCGCGCGTCATATAAATCTTGTCGGCCCAGGGGCTCGTCTTGCCCGCAAGCATCAGGTCATAGTGTTGCCCGCGCTGACGCAGCGACAAAGTCGCATCGCCCGCATCCTTATGTATCAGTCCCCACTTATAGCTGATTACATAATGCAGCGTCTCGTTGTGGAAAGTCACGGCCAGACATTGCACACTTATTATTATAGATATAAATACAAACAGAATTCTTCTCATCATAATACCATGTCATTCACATTACATATTAGAATAACAAACAAACTTCAGGTTTAACCCAAATTCCCTCTGAACTCGTCACTCGTCACTAATCATGGTGATACGGTTCTCCCCTCAGTATGGTCATGGCGCGATACATCTGTTCCGCAAAGAACAGGCGTATCATCTCGTGGTTGAAGGTCATCTTTGACATCGACACCTTGCCGTCGGCTCTGTCATATACAGCCTGACTGAATCCGTATGGGCCGCCGATAACAAACACTATGCGCTTGCGGCCTGAAGCCATCTGCTTCTCCATCCACACCGCAAATTCGCGCGAGGTGAATTCCCTGCCGCGTTCATCCAATAGTATAACCATGTCCGACGGCTGCAGCTTGGCAAGTATGACCTCGCCCTCCAATTCCTTCTGACGCGCCTCGGCCAATTGTCCCGCTCCCTTGACATCTCGCAGCCATTCCGTCCGGAACGTCATGTAACGCCGTAACCGTCCCTCATATTCCTTGATGCCTTCGTCAACAAACTTTATATTGGTCTTTCCTATCGCAAGAAGCACTACTTCCATATAATGAGCATGTTTTGAAATTAAAACTTCTTAAAATGTCCTTAACATAATTTTGCTAAAAGCTGTCTAAACCTTTGGGCATAAACCGCGGTCTATAATTACGAAACGTAAAAAAATGGGAAATATGAAGAAATCAATGATTGGAATTGCATGTATGCTGGGATTCGGCATCGCATCCGCATACGCACAGACCGCCACCCCTTGTGGCGTATCCGCAAATTGCGCACCTCAGAACTGCGCACAGGTAAACTGTAAGCCGACCAACTGTCCGCAAACTGACTGCGCACAGATTCCCTGCAACCGTCAGTATAAAGGACGACCCGCACAGTGCAACGGCTTCAGCTGCTTCAACGGACTGAACCTCACGGACACCCAGAAGCAGCAGCTTCAGGCACTCTGCAAGAATTATGGCGAGAAACGTTCGGCACTGCGTGGGGATGCCAAGCAGAACAAACAGCGCAACGACTCGCTGAAGAAGGATATGCGCAACAAGGTACAGGACCTGAAGCGTCAGCAGCTTGCCGACATCAAGAAGATCCTGACTCCCGAGCAGTACACCCGGTTCCTGGAGCAGAACTACATCAACAAAGGCCCGAAGCACGCCGCACGCGGCAACTTCAAGCACCACAAGTTCAGAAAGGATGAAAAGTTCGGAAAGAGATTCAACATTGAAAGCAGTAAGATAGCCAACGCTGACAAAAATGCCAAGAAGGCTGACAAGCGTGACCGTCGCTAATCATCCTTACCATACATCTAAAAAGGCGATATGCACCGATTCACGTGCACATCGCCTCTTTTGTTTCAGTATTCATGTGTGCTTGTCGCATCTTTTGTTTTCGTATGGAGCTTTAGCGACATCTATCAGTCCAACCGATACTCATTCCCGGCTCCTTCTTCCGTATGGCTGCCCACCACCTTCCGGTCAAGCTCCGTGAATTCTACATCAGTGCTTTCCTCCACATAATCGCATTTACTGCATTTGAAGTAATTGCGATAATGGTCCAGCCGGTAAGTCACCTCATAATCAATAAACTCATACTCGTTATGATCGCGGGCCATCGTGTGCTCGTCCTTCTTTGTTGTCTTTTCCGTCTTGTGGCCATCGCGATAAGTAGTGATAGTTGTCACCTCCGTCCATGCTTTCCATTTCTCAGTGCGCGTGCCCAGCAGCCTGTTGAACACTATATCCTTACCTTTCTTAATCTCATCATATTCAAAGACCCTGTGATCGAAGTCGATAGTATATAGTCGGTGGCACTTGGGACAACGCAGCTTTGCAGGCTTGCACAACGGACTTGAGGCAAGCAGGAAGCAATACCAGGTCATGTACCATATCAGCACGCACCAGAACGGGAACATCCCCCAGGCCATCATAACCACGCACCAGCAATATGCGCATATACCCGCCACAACGGCCATCAGTAATTTCAGCCATCTGTCTGACAGGAATGCGAACACGGGCGCGAACTTCACCAACCAACCCATCAGCAGTACCGGAAGCGTCTGTGCCATGAACATCATAATGAACCCGGCCAGCAGAATAATCGGAATCATAAGCAAAGCTCCCGCACGTTTCCAACCCGACATTAAGGGATCGCTCATGGCGTTGTAACGTGAATCGCGCACCATCACCGAAGTCAACGGCCAGTCGATGATGGTTGAAGCCATAGGCACGCGTTTTAGCCAAGAAGATGCACGCGATGTCCATTCACTATAAGTCACGCCGTTTGCTATGGAATCGCTTGAAAATGTAACCGTGGGTAGCTGCATCGTTCCCGTGGTGGGGTCGAATACCTTCCACGAATAGCTTGCTTCGAAGCCCTGCGGTGTGCTGTGCACCTGTATCGGCGAACCTAAAGCCTTGTCCACTTCCACCATATTCTTCCCTTCGGTCTTTGACTTGAATTTCTTCATGGAGCATACTCCTACGACGCCGTCGCTATTGTAGGCGTAATCGTCCCAATTCTTCAGCACAGGTACGAAATCCTTGGTGGATCGGTCATCCTCCTCGCCGGCTCTGTTCTTGAATACATATTTTGATGTGGCTCCGCTACCCGTACCGCAGATTGTTACGGTATCTCCTTCGAATTTGCCCTTTGTTACCACCTGTCGGATTTGAGGCAATTGCGCGGCGTCAATCCATCCGCGCTCCCCTTTCGAAGACTGCACCAGCCATTTCTGACCGAAAGATGATTGGTCGATGGCCAGCACACGTATACTGTCGCCGGCAGGCAACACCTGTTTTATGGTATCCTGGTCGAACCGCTGGGTCATTACTGCCTGCCGCGTCAACTGGATTGTCGGGCCGTCAGTCTTGAGATTGTACGATGTTGATGATAACAACACGAATACTAATGCGGCCACGATGACTATAATCCATTTCAGGCAGGCACGCGGCGAATTGGAGGTTTCGAAAAAGATGCTTCTGATGCTCATGATGTATAAGTTATTGTGGGCCAAAGTTAATCAAAAAGGAGCAAACCAAGGTATAGCTATTCGTAAATCCAGGTAACAATTCGTAAAAAATGATTCACAAACCGTATGAATCACCGTTTTTACAACTTATGTGTGCTAATGTTGTTATATATGGTAGAGATAATGGATTTCTACAAGAAGTCAAAGACAGAAATTATTATGGAAAAATTTAATGAGATTATCGCATCCGACACACCGGTGCTGGTGGATTTCTATGCCACATGGTGCGGTCCCTGCAAGATGATGCATCCGGTGCTTGAGGATGTTGCGAAGAATGTAGGCGACAATGCCCGAGTCATAAAGATTGATATCGACAAGAACGAGGAACTGTCCCGCGTATATCAGGTGCGCTCAGTGCCGACGCTCATGATATTCAAGAACGGCGAGCTGAAATGGCGCACGTCGGGCGTAACTCCCGCCGCAACTCTGGAGGAGGAACTGAAAAAGTATTATTGATTGACGTATCGACGCTTAATGTTGCGTCATCAGGATTTATCGGACATGTCGGAAGGATCCTTTCCGGCATGTTCCTTTTTATGTCTCTCGCCTTTATATTCCAACGGGCGGAACAGACGTGCGAGACGCGGCACGAACGATATACATACCAGCATGGCCATCACTGCCACATATATCAGCGACCAGTTTATCAAAGTACGCTTGCCGTCATACGGAAGTAAGTCAACCTCTGCGTTGACGTTATTTCCGGCCTCAGCAGCCGTAAACTCGTCTTCGTTAATGGAATATAGACTCGTTTTCCACTTAATGACTCCATCCTTCAGATACACTACAGCCGGATTGCCGCGGGCCAGTTCCTTGATGGCTGTATCGTCAGCGGTATATATGTCGTAACCCGGCATGCTCATATCCTCCCACTCGGCTATGTCGCCGGTATGGGCCGCAACAATGGCTACAAAACGGATATCATTTGCCGTAGCCCAGTCGTGAAGCATGTTGATCTTATAGGTGGTGGATGCGGATATCCGGTCCAACGACGGGATCAGCAACAGCAATTCCTTACCTTCGCTATCTATGGCCTCGGATGTGACTTCTTCGTTACCTTCCCTGTCCATCACACTGAAATCGTGGCCTGTCTCTTTGTTTTTAACGCCTTCGGGAAAGATCTCCTTGCGGCTTACGAATGTCCAGCCTGAGTCATCGGCAGGCACTTCCTCTGCCGTGAAATCCTTTGTGACTCCGTCCTTGGTGTACGTGAACAGGAATGTCGTATCCTCGCTTTCTTCATTCTGCTCTACCTCGGCGCCCAGATCGGTTCCGACGGCGAAAGGCCGGAAATCGAGCATGGGCTGTATATTATATCCGTACCAGCAGATACAGATCATGTACAGCACCGTGGCCACGAATGCCATCCACTGGAATGCCGGCGTTATTATACACGGGACCCGCCGGTTGAACTTGATAAGCCATATAATGAGGCAGGTTATCGCCACATTCTTCCAGAAAGTGGCCCAATTGGATATTACCAGTGCGTCGCCGAAGCATCCGCAATCCGCCACCGGATCGGCTATCGCTATCCATAGCGTCAACGGGAGCATAACGCACATGAACAGCAATGCCAACATCGGCGCCGACTTGCGATAGCATCCGAATATCAGATATATGCCAATCAGAAACTCAAGCGCGCAGAGTCCGAACACTCCTGCCAGTATAAGACTGTCGTACAGGGGCATACCCATAGCCACAAGATATTCGTCCATCTTGTAGACAGTACCCCAGGGGTCTATTCCCTTGACGAAACCAGAGAATACGAACACGCATCCGGTGACAATCCTGCACAGCCATGTCACCAGAGCAATCAGCGTATGCCTGTGTGTATTATTGTTTAAGCTTGATGAGGGCGAAGATTGCATAATTGATTATATCCATATAGTTGGCGTCGATACCCTCGCTGATGATGGTACGGCCGTCATGGCCCTCTATCTCCTTGGTCCGCATCAGTTTCTGGAGGATAATATCGGTGAAACTGCTGACCCTCATATTGCGCCAGGCCTCGTCGTAATCATGATTCTTGTTCGTCATCAGCGACGTGGCGCGTTCTATTTCCCTGTCATAGAGTCTCAGCGCCTCCTCGGCAGGTATTGGATCTCCGCTGCCAAGTTCCATCTGAATCAGCGCGATGGCGCAATAATTCACGATTCCGATGAACTCCGGGACAATCCCTTCGTGCACGGCGGCGTTACTCTCCCCTTTCTCCTCAAGCGAGCGTATGCGCCGTGCCTTGATGTATATCTGATCCGTCAGACTCATCGGCCGCATCACACGCCATGAAGTGCCGTAATCCTGAAGTTTCTTACCGAATATATCGCGACATACGGATATTGCCTCACTAAATTCCCTTGCTGTGTCAGACATAAGGTCAGAATTTTTTACCGAACACTATGGCGCAGAATGTATTGAACAGAATCCTGAAGTCGAACCAAAAAGACCCGTGCTCCAGATAGTACAGGTCATACTCCAGGCGCTTCAGCATCTTCTCCATCGTGTCGGTGTAACCGTTATATAAAGTCGCGTACGAAGTGGCACCCGGACGTATCTGGTACAACAGCTCGTACCGGTTGTCATGACGCATTATCTGGTCGATGAAGAATTTCCGCTCGGGCCTGTATCCTATGAATGCCATATCTCCCTTCAGGATATTATACAGCTGAGGGATTTCATCAAGATGGTGATTGCGTATGAATCGCCCTACCTTGGTCAGACGCGCGTCTATCTCGCCGTTGGAGCAACTGAGCTGTGGCCCCAATGCTTCTGCGTCTACGCGCATGGTGCGGAATTTATATATATAGAATGGCTTGCCGTAACGACCTATACGCTCCTGTTTGAAAATGACCGGACCGCCGTCCTGTAGTTTCACTGCCAAAGCGCAAATGGCGCATATCGGAGAGGATGCAATCAAAGCCAAAGCCGACAGAACCATGTCACAACCACGCTTCACGCTACGCGACACCCACGACCTATGCGCCTTTATGGCCGGTTCTTCCGGTCGATCCGGAGTTCTCAGTTTCTCCGGTGTGCTGATGACTGTTGCGTGGGGTTGTTTGCTATGTATCAATGTTTTCAACGCTCCTGTATTCATTGGTCTGCCGTCTTCCGAACCGTGTTCCTTGTCAATGGTCATATCGACGGCTGTATAATTAACGCTTTTTTGTCCGTTATGTTATATTTTACCACGAGTTAATGCTTGTCATTTCATTCTGAACCAATATCCCAACGATATGGAGAGAGCCATCGGGTTGGACGATTTGAAGTGGTCGGTACGGCCGGCAGGCAATACATTGGCGATTCCGAAGTAATACCGGGCCTCAAGATAGATGGAATGCCTGCGGGTGATGCCCAGTTCGCCTCCAAGTCCCCCGGATATGCCGAAATCGACGGCGCCCTTGGTGGGATAGCCGTATTGCTGCGAAGTATGTACGGGGAAATCCGGCACTGAACCGACATTCGAGTAATCGAAATTAGACTTCACCGAATCTCCGGTTTTGAAACTTACCGACGGCCCCAGGTTGATAAAGAACTTATGCCGGCGACCGAAATAGATGTGCGACATGAAAGGTATCTGCACATAATTGATGGTGCGTGAATATGAAAAGGGAGCATCATCGAAATTCTCGGCCCATCCGCGCTGCTCGAAGTTTGCCTCTATTATGAATCCGAAGTGCTTCTCCTCGGTGTACCGGAAATTGATACCGGCATTGGCGCCGGGCAGGAATTTCTGACGTATGCTCGGCGAGAACATCACCTGCGACAGATTGACGCCGCCATGCACGCCAAGCGACATCTGTGCCTCGTAATGAGTCTGCCCTATTCCGGGTGCCACCGACAGCATGGCCATGAGCATCATCAATACATGCTTCTTCATTTCACCACAGTTTTTTCGATTGAATCGTAGGGCGTGAACCGTACCATGAACACCGCGCGGTTCATTATACCGCTCCAGTTGCTGGGACGCTCCAGCTCGAATTCACTCTGAACCATTCCGGCAGGACGTCCCATGGCGTTTATGTCGCCTTTGCTGTCGCTAAGTCCCTGGAGAAAATACAGTGCCGTATCATAACCGATACCCGAATACACGGGGAAGGTGTTGGGAACGGGCGCATTAAACAGCTGACGGTAATGCAGACTGAACTCCGAATTGTTCCGTTCGCTCTTGCTCATATAGAAACGGGCAGGTATCTGGACGTCTGCATTATGGAATTTTTCGGATAAAGCCTCGTCATACACAATCCAGTTAGGACGGCCTATCACTGTCACCTCCGCCTCTGGTGTTTTGGTCTTGGCATCGTTGACGGCATCGAGGAATTCCACCACATCGGCCTTCTTGGTCGGGAAACTGTACAGCAGATACTTTCCCTGTGCGTTGAGAGGCAACGAACGCAGGTCTTCCACCGAGCGCGAACGTACGCGGGAAGGATCCCAGATACCCTGCAGCGACTCGGCCAACGCATCGTTCGGATCTTTCTCTCCTGTAAACACGAGCGAGTATGAACCATACTTCTGGAATATCCAGTTGGCCACTTCCTCGTTGAAATAGTCTGGAGTGGTGATAAGCTGCACCATATACGGATTTGACTGGAAGTCCACGTTCTTCACGTCCAGGGTGTTGATGACAGGCACCCGGCTGTCGTTGCCATATTTGGCAAGCCATTCCGGGAAGTCGGTCTCGGCAGTGCTCATCACGATTGTGGGATTGAATGTGTCAAGCTCGCCCAAAACACTTTCGGAGTTATTGCCTTCCAGCATCTTCAGTGTTATTTTCGAGCCGCTGTTTTTCAGCTTATCGACGGCCATCAGCACACCGCGCATTATCTCGCGGTCACGGCGCGACGTCTGGCTGCCTGACACCACTGCAAAGCGTATCTCGTTATATCCCGTGCTGTCGTTGATACCGTTTATGTCCTGGTATATCTCCTGGATCTCACGCTTATCCTCGTCAACCACCTGGCGCGACACCTCCTCGCTTTCTATTATGGGAACGCCTACGTAGACGTTTTTCTTCAGCTCAACGCCGCTGTTTGCCTCACGAAGCACATCGGCAGGGATGCCATATTTCCGCGCTATCGAATTCCAGGTTTCCTCTTTTTTAACTTTATGTTCACGGAATCCTTTCAACACATCCTCGCGGACAGTTTCCGTAGTCATCACTATTCCGGTTCCGGAAGCCGGTATCCGGATAGTCTCGCCGGCGCGGAAGTTGCGTTCAGACACACCGGGATTGCTCTTTAACAGGGCCTCGACCGACACATTATATTTCTTGCCGATGCCGTAAAGAGTCTCGCCTGCCTGTATCTTGTGATAGCTGACATCGCTGTTGCCGCCGGTACTTGTCGTTTCAGGATTGCTGATCACCAGGAGGTCTCCGGCTTTGATGTAATCGCCGGCGCCGGGATTCAGCATTTGCAGTTCCTTGGCGGTCATTCCATACATGCGGGCTATTGAGCTTAGCGTCTCGCCACGCTCTATGCGGTGCGTCACACCATCCTTGCCTGCTGTCGAAGTATTATTGTTCGAGTCCTCTTTCTGTACCGTTTCCTCGGAATCGCATGGGTAATACAGCATCGAGCCTTTCTGTAATGTAGTCATCTCGCCCGGATTTGACTGCTGGATTATCTTTTCGTCCCATCCGAACTGGCGTGCGACGCCATACATCGTGTCGCCCTTTTTAACCTGATATTTGTAATAGGGCTTGCCCATTACTGTCACTTTGCTCAATGTCGATGACATTGCCGACGCTGTCACCAACATAAGTATAGCAGTAAGAATGGTCAGTTTCTTCATGTTCTCTTAATTTGCAGGAGTGGTAGTGGCATTGCGGTTCTTATACCCCACTATATTGATGTCACCTCCTTTTTTATATTTTTTGCCATCCGATCCCTTGGCTTCTATCACATAGTAATAAACGCCGGGGCCGACGGTCTTGCCTTTGTATTTTCCGTCCCACCCCTGGTTGGGGTCGCTGAAATGATATATCCTGTTGCCGTATCGGTCGAAAATGGTGCACTTGAAATCAAGCAGCGACCTGTAAGCCACCTTCCATACGTCGTTCACGCCGTCGCCATTGGGCGTAAAGGCGTTGGGTATACGCAGTTCGGATGCTCCTATCGAGACGGTATACGTATCTCCGTACACCTCGCACGATCCGTCGGCGTTACTGCCTATGTAACGCACGTAATACGTGCCTTCGTCCTCGAACGTATATTCCACCTCGCGTTCGTTCCAACGGTAATCTATTGTCTGAAATTCGGGGTCGGCCGACATCTGCCACTCGTCGTGAATCACGGCTTCCGTAACGTATGCCGTGAACATAATCACTGCCGGTGCGGAACCACCGAGACCGCCTTCAGCCGTGCTGCCGTTGACAACATTCGAAGGGTCGCTGTCTTCAGATTCCTCAGGAATGTTGGTCTGAACGGCGGTAGTACGGGCCGAGATGCCGTTGGGATAAAGTGTTGACGACTCGGCGGTCTGAGCCATTCCCCATTCCTCTAAGAAACGGTCGCCGCGGACTGTAACAGTGGTGGAACAATACAAAGGTGTGGTCAGCGTGACTGGATTGGTCAGGAATTCAAGATTCTTGGCGACATGCTCGGTGACATATTCGGTCGCGGTGTCGTCCCATGTCCAGGTGTCATAACTCACCTCTATTTCACGACTGAGTGTGGCACGGCGTCCGTCAATGGTGAAATAATGTATGGCCTGACCATTACCGCTCACGGCAAGATTGGTCGATGTGCAATCCTGTGTGTCCGCGAGTTCCACGGACGAGACCGAAAACGGCTGTATGGCATAATTCACAAGCCATATACATGTGTTGCGCCCGTTTTCAGTAAAGATATAACCCATCTCCCCTTCCGGACGGTCTATAATGGCCGTATTGCCGTCCCAATGAAACTGAACGGGCTCGGCATATCCACCTCCGAGAGTGCTGTATCTACTGACAGCCAAGTCGTTCGATGCGCCTTCAAGCCGCATCTGGGTCAGTTCCGAGGCATCGTATGCCACATATATGCGATCAAGACCGGTATTTTTCGGTGCCTCGACTTCGATGACTTTATTACTCTGTCCCCGGAACAGAACGGTCGCACCTTCTGCCTGTGACATAGCTGCCACCGACATGCACAAGGTCATCATCGCGCCTAATATCCGGGTGTTGATATTCATAGTTCCGAATCTTATTCTATATTATTAAAAACGATGCGACGAGTCTAATAGTGTATCATCAGAACTTGCTTGCACGGTAATATAGGCCAAGTCCTATAAGCAGATACACGACATTGGGAATCTCCATCGCTATGAATGGTGTGGTCATACCCGAAATCGCGAACTGGCTTGTCAGTGATGAAAACAGTATATAGCTGAAACTCAACGCCAGGCCCACTCCGATATTTATACCCATGCCGCCCTTGACCTTTTTGGCGGACAGCGACAGTCCGATCAAGGTCAGAATGAAAGCCGCCGCTGTCGAAGCATAGCGCCGTTCCTTCTCGATCTCGAAACTCTCTATGTTGGCCACTCCGCGTTTCTTCTGCTTTTCGATAAACTCGGTAAGCTGAGGTGTGGTCAGGGTTTCCTGGTCGTTGGCCTGAATCAGAAAGTCGCGCGGCTCCACCGGTATCAGTGTGTCTTTCTGCGAGCCACGGGTCACCTTTTCGGTCATGCCGTCAAAGTCGCGGATCATGTAGCTGTACAGAGTCCAGTGGTATTGCCGCGTCGTGTCGTACGTGGCACGCTGCGCTGTCATACGCGACACCAATTCCTTGTCGCGGAATTTGTCGAGGGAGAAGCGATATGCCGTTTTATTGGCATTCTCATATCTGCCTATGTACATCACTACGCCGGGCTGAGCCATCAGCTGTATGTCAGTGCCGGTCTTTACCTCCTTGTTCTTCACATACTTGTTGTAATAATTGATCTGCCGTATGTTGGTAGGAGGTATCAGATAGTTGCTCAGCACGAAAGTCAATGCGGCGATAACGGCCGCTCCATACATATATGGACGCATCAGTCTGTTGAAACTGATGCCGCTGGATAGCATCGCGATAATCTCGGAATGATCAGCCAGCTTGGTGGTGAAGAATATGACGGCAATAAATGTGATAAGCGGAGCCAGCTGCAACGCGAAGTATGGAAGGAACGACATGAAGTAATCGAATATCGTCTCCTTGAGCGGCGCGCGCAGGAATGCGTCGAGCTTCTCGGTGATGGCGAACATGGCTATCACCGCCAATATCAATATCGTGGCGAAGAAATATGTTCCTAAAAACTTCTTTAATATATATACGTCAAGTATCTTAAGGCCAGGGATTCCGCGATAATTTGCATTCAAATTCCCGGATTTGCCGTCGGTCTTTTTGTCGCGTACGTCGCCTTTCCGCAACTTCATCAGCTTGCGGTAACGGCGCTTGCGTTTCAGACCTTCGACCCACTTCATAACCGTCTTGTCACGTTAACGACCATCTCCTCTTTCCAGCTCTTGAAGTCGCCGGTCAGGATATGCTTGCGGGCCTCGCGCACCAGCCAGAGGTAGAACGCCAGATTATGTATCGACGCAATCTGCATTCCCAACAGTTCGTGAGCCGTGAACAGATGCCGCAGATATGCGCGCGAGTATTCTTCGTCCACTATCGACGCACCGCCGGGATCAAGCGGCCCGAAATCATTCTCCCACTTCTTGTTCTTCAGGTTGATTATGCCGTTACGGGTGAATATCATGCCGTTGCGACCGTTGCGCGTGGGCATCACGCAGTCCATCATATCCACGCCTCGGTCAATGGCTTCAAGAATATTGGCGGGGGTTCCGACGCCCATCAGATAGCGCGGCTTATCCTGAGGCAGGATGTCGTTAACCACCTCTATCATATCATACATCACCTCGGTGGGCTCACCTACGGCCAGTCCGCCTATGGCGTTGCCGTCTGCCCCAAGGTCGGCTATATGTTTGGCGGCGTCCTGACGCAGATCCTTGTATGTGCATCCCTGAACTATCGGGAAATATGCCTGGTCGTAGCCATACAGGCCCTCTGTCTCCTTGTAACGCTTCCATCCGCGTTCCAACCATCGTTGCGTGAGACGCAGCGACTTCTCGGCATAATCGCGGTCGGCATCGCCGGGACAACATTCGTCGAGAGCCATCATGATGTCGGCTCCGATTATACGCTCGGTATCAACCACATTTTCAGGGGTAAACAGATGTTTGCTGCCGTCTATGTGACTACGGAACCATACACCCTCTTCCTTCAGCTTTCGGATGTCTGTGAGAGAGAACACCTGAAAACCTCCCGAGTCGGTCAATATGGGACGGTCCCAGCAGTTGAACTTGTGCAGTCCGCCGGCCTGACGCAGAATGTCCAGACCCGGACGAAGATATAGGTGGTATGTATTGCCGAGGATTATCTTGGCGTCGATGTCGTTCTTCAGTTCGTGCATGTGCACGCCCTTGACGCTGCCCACTGTACCTACGGGCATAAAGATAGGTGTCGGCACCTCACCATGCGCAGTGGTGATCATGCCGGCACGTGCCGCGCTGTCGGGCGCAACTCCATCGATTCTGAAATCCATGGACTCTTATTTTTTCAACAGGTCGTATTTCCTGAACACTTTCTCTATGGCTTCAAGCGAACGCTGCACCTGTTCCTCGGTGTGCGTGGCCATCAGCGAATAGCGTATCAGTGTGTCCTGGGGTGCTACGGCCGGAGTCACTACCGGATTGACGAACACTCCCTCTTTCAGCAGGTCACTGGTTACGTGGAATGTCTTGTAGTCGTCGCGGATGAACAACGGGATGATAGGCGTGGATGTGTGGCCTATCTCACATCCCATGGCACGGAACTGCTCCAGAGCGTAGTTGGTGATCTTCCACAGATGCTCCTGACGCTCAGGCTCGGCAATGATGATGTCCAGGGCTGCATTCACGGCTGCAGTTGAAGCCGGCGTGATGGAGGCTGTAAATATATATGAACGCGAATGATGACGCAGGAAGTTGGTTATGACCTTATCCGTGGCGATGAATCCGCCCAGGGATGCCAGCGACTTGCTGAACGTGCCCATGATCAGGTCCACGTCGTCTGTCACTCCGAAATGGTTGCAAGTGCCCCGGCCACCCTCGCCGAACACACCGAGACCATGGGCCTCGTCCACCATCACCGATGCATTGTACTGTTTGGCCAGTCTGACAATCTCGGGAAGATTTGCCACATCGCCTTCCATGGAGAACACTCCGTCCGTCACGATCAGCTTCACCTTGTCCGGCTCGCACCGTTTCAGCTGGTTCTCCAGGCTCTCCATATCGTTGTGCTTATACTTCAGATAATTGGAGAACGACAGACGGCGTCCTTCTATTATCGACGCATGGTCCTGCTCATCGAGTATGATGTAATCCTCACGGCCTGTCAGCGTGGACACCACTCCCAGGTTAACACCGAAACCTGTGGAGTATATCATTGCGTCTTCCTTGCCTACATAGTCGGCCAGACGTGCCTCAAGATCCTTGTGTATTGTCAGGGTACCGTTCAGGAACGGCGAGCCGGCCATTCCCGTACCATACTTCTTAGTAGCCTCTATCGCGGCCTCTATTACTTTCGGATGGTTGGTCAGGCCCATATAGCTGTTTGATCCGAACATCAACACCTTCTTGCCATTCATTATTACTTCGGTGTCCTGCTCGCTCGATATGGCCCGGAAATAAGGGTATATGCCCGCGGCCTTGGCCTTCTGGGGCGCGTCATATACCGATAACTTCTGCTGTAATGGTTTCATTCTGTTTGAAGTGTCTTTCTAACCGCTGTTGCGTCACCGCTGTGCGATTTCGTATATATTCAGAATGCAAAGTTAAGAATTTTTAGGCAGATATTCGCTATTTCGCCCGCATTTTGATGTTTTTTTGACTTTTTTGCCACTTTTGTCACATTCTCACTCTCAAGTTTCGCAAACTATTTCAATTTGTCATTCAGCCCGTTACGCCGATTTTTAAAAATTTATAGCAATTTCAATCGTTTTAGCATCTTATTTGTTAATATAGTAGCGAACGGGAAAGAGACCCGGACAAAACGATAGAAAATTAATCAAATAAAATATAGAAATCATGGGAAAGATTATTGGTATAGACTTAGGAACCACGAATTCATGCGTGGCAGTGCTCGAGGGCAAGGATCCTGTTGTCATACCCAACAACGAAGGACGCAACACCACGCCGTCGGTAGTGGCATTTGTTGACGGCGGCGAACGCAAGGTAGGCGATCCCGCAAAGCGTCAGGCCATCACCAACCCGACGCGTACCATATACTCCATCAAACGCTTCATGGGCGAGAAATGCGACCAGGTTACGGACGAGATCAAGCGCGTACCCTACAAGGTGGTATGCCAGAACGATATGCCTAAGGTTGACATCGACGGTCGTGACTATACTCCGCAGGAGATTTCGGCCATGATTCTTCAGAAGATGAAGAAGACCGCCGAGGATTATCTTGGCCAGCCCGTCACAGAGGCTATCATCACGGTACCCGCATACTTCGACGACTCACAGCGTCAGGCCACCAAGGATGCCGGTGAGATCGCCGGCCTGAAGGTTAAGCGAATCATCAACGAGCCTACCGCAGCCGCTTTGGCTTACGGTCTGGACAAGGCCACCACGGAGCAGAAGATAGCCGTGTTCGACCTCGGTGGCGGTACATTCGATATCTCCATCCTGGAGCTTGGCGACGGTGTGTTCGAGGTTAAGTCCACCAACGGTGACACACACCTCGGTGGTGACGATTTCGACCACGTGATCATCGACTGGCTTGCCGACGAGTTCAAGAACGACGAGGGCGTTGACCTCCGTCAGGATCCTATGGCAATGCAGCGTCTGAAGGAGGCTGCCGAGAAGGCAAAGATCGAGCTTTCAAGCTCCACTTCGACCGAGATCAACCTCCCCTACATCACGGCTACGGCTTCCGGCCCGAAGCACCTGGTAAAGACTCTGACACGTGCCAAGTTCGAGCAGCTGGCTTCCAACCTGATCGACGCTGTCGCAGGTCCCTGCCAGAAGGCTCTGCAGGATGCAGGCATGAGCGCATCCGACATCGACGAGGTTATCCTGGTGGGCGGTTCCACACGTATCCCCGCTATCCAGGACAAGGTTAAGCAGATATTCGGCAAGGAACCCAACAAGGGCGTTAACCCCGACGAGGTTGTGGCCATCGGCGCAGCAATCCAGGGTGGCGTTCTGAGCGGCGACGTGAAGGACGTGCTTCTGCTTGACGTCGTGCCTCTGTCAATCGGTATCGAGACTATGGGCGGCGTGATGACCAAGCTGATTGACGCCAACACCACAATCCCGACCCGCAAGAGCGAGGTATTCTCCACAGCGGCCGACAACCAGCCGGAAGTTACCATCCGCGTGCTTCAGGGCGAGCGTCCTATGGCAGCCGACGACAAGCTGCTGGGCGAGTTCAACCTTGGCGGTATCGCACCCGCACCCCGTGGTGTTCCGCAGATTGAGGTTACGTTTGAGGTAGATGCCAACGGTATCCTCAACGTGACGGCCAAGGATAAGGCTACCGGTAAGGAGCAGTCCATCCGCATCGAGGCATCAAGCGGTCTTAGCGACTCCGAGATACAGCGTATGCGCGACGAAGCTAAGGCCAACGAAGCTGCCGACAAGAAGGCCAAGGAGCGTGCCGACAAACTCAACCACGCAGACAGCGTGATCTTCCAGACCGAGAAGCAGCTCGCCGAACTGGGCGACAAGATTCCGGCCGACAAGAAGGCTACCGTGGAATCCGCACTACAGCATCTGAAGGATGTTCACAAACAGCAGCTGATTGAGGACATCGACTCCGCCGTCAAGGCCGTGACCGATGCATTCCAGGCAGCCGCCCAGGACATCTACAATGCCCAGAACGCAGCCGGAGCCGGTGCTCAGCCCAACGCAGGCGCACAGCCTGACGCCGGACAGCAGCCCAACAACGGTCCCGAGGACGTCGACTTCGAGGAAGTGAAATAATAAGCTGAATTATAAACTGATATAAATTATGGCGTATGGTCTTAAACATGGCCGTACGCCATAATTATTTCAAGATTGTTCACTTTTCTCTACACTTTGTAAACAATATAAACTTTATAAACTACGAAATACATGATACGCCTTAATTGCGGCCTTATCGCCGAGACCGAAGAAAACAGAAAGAAAGCCATAGCATTGGCTACCGAGCTTGTTGAGCTGTCGCTTCATGATGACGGATGCATAGATTATGACCTGTTGGGATCTCTGACCAACACCGACCGTCTGGTAATCTACGAGACTTGGAAAGACGAAGCCTCTCTGAAAGCCCACATGGCCTCCGACCACTTCCGCCGCCTCGTTCCCGAAATCGAGAAGGTAGCCACCCTCACCCTCGAGCAGTTCAATTTCTGAGAGACGAGAACTTTAAAAATCTCAGGACCAAGACCTCAGAATTGAAGCACGCTCAATAATTGACAAGATTAAAAAGCCAGCCTCCTGATCACGGGAGACTGGCTTTCTGACATATAAACAACAGCGAATTTAGAGTTTCATTATCTGGCAATTCCTATTTGGAATTGTTGGAAATTATCGCTTTTTGTACTGAGCCATCCGAATAGCGGACTATGCATAGTCCTTCCGGATGTGTGAGGCGCATACCGTCCATACCGTAATATGCCACGGGCACGCGGGATGTCTCGGGCAATAAGGCTACACCTGAATCCTCGACTTCTATCTGTGCCATTTCAGATGTATGTACATCTCCACGCACATCGTAAGTCAATTGTACTCCCAATGTCCGAATCCGGCTGTCGGTCTTGACAATCAGGACATATACATTATCCGGATTGCGGCCGAACATAAGGTCGGTATCGAAACTATAAATGTAATAGGCCGATGTGGCAGGCATGTTATCGATTGTCTCTCCATAGAGGGGAGAATTTCCGGGGTCGAACGTGTGCTTATCACCGTTAACGAAAACTGAATACGTCAGCAGGTAGGGATCAAGGGCATTGCCGTCGTTATCCTTCATCGGGATAATGAACTGGAAGAGTTTATACTCGGAATCCCATGTCAGGTCGGTTGCAGCCATAGGCGTTCCGGCCTTTATATCAATCGGAGTGAACTTTCCATTTATCACAGGAAATCCCCATACTCTATCCTTGCCGCTAATAAAACACTCGTTATCTTCCATCGAATATGTTCCCGTAGTTTCGTCATGATTCAGGAAGAATGCGCTTCTTGGAGTCACCTTGGCGGTTTCATCGGCAAAATCCCCCTCATATATGCCGGCATAGTAATAAAACGGATAATTACCGTTGATGCCGATGTACTGGTCGGAGGGAATACGTATTGAACCGTCGTTCATCAGCGAGCCCTTCACCCAACCCTCGGGGTTGATCCATTCAAGCCCCTGGACATATACGTCATCATCGTCAAAGGCCATCCAGCTGCCGTTCTCCCAATCGCGCCATCCGCCTAACAGTGTCGAATATGTATACCGCTTATACTCTGCCTGCGACGGAGGTGTGACAGGTTCATCCGTCAGTTCTTTCATCGAGATTTTGGAATAGGCCTGCAGTATTGAACCGCTTTCCAGATTCATGGTATAGAAGCCGAGCACATTGTTATTGTCGGGACTTGGCTCCATCACTATCTCCGAACGGTCCTCGTTCATGGTGAACTTGATGCCGGTACGCGCTTCCATGGTGTTTTTCTTCATGTTCACCACTGCGGTGATCAGCTGGTAAAGCTTGCCTTCATGTGACACCATTATATTCGCTCCATTAGGCACCCAGAGTGTATTTCCGTCAATATATGCCGGCACCCAGGCATCGCCCATGGTGGAGAGGTTGCGTACATAGGCCATATCGGTATCGGTCCAATAAATATACATGGCAAGTTTGTCATCATTGGCCCATGTCACGCCATACTCGTTTATGTTGGCGAATATGAACGATGACAGATACGTGCGCTTCTCACCTCCTGCAGGCAAATCCTTTTCCCTGATAATCTGTATCTCCTCGGTCTCCATGGATTTCATATCGGCAGGCGAGTTCCAGCTTATTCGGGAGGGCTGCTGCCCGTACAGAAGTACGGAGCAGACAGCCATAAACATTATAATTGAAAATCTTTTCATCATTTTGATCAGCGAACTATGAATTTTTTACCATCGCGGATATATAGACCGGGAGTCAGGTCATTGATATCCTTTCCCACCGGGACTCCGGTGACCGAATATATTTCACTGTCTTGGTTTCCGGCCGTTATATTTCCTATGCCGCTGTATTCCGTATAGAAGTCGTCGGGATTCGTGACAATCAAGGTATTCACGACACCGTAATCCCCGTCCTCGCGCATGAATATGGCTCGTACCTGAGCATGGTCGCATGGGGTCGCGGACTTTAAGTTCTCGTTATAGACATCCCTAAGCCGGAATGTCTTGCCGTCCTCGGAAGTGAAATCGGTATTGGTCACGACTCCCTTCATGGTGATGTAAGCATACTGGTAGGTGTTGTCGGTGGATTCTGCCAGTTGTTCGCCAGACACGGTCAAGGGTACCAGTTCGTCCTTGCATTCCGTATTCTCTACCGAATTGGAGGTTGATGTGAATATGTCAGTTTCGGGATTCATCATTCCAATCATGTAGCCGTTCACATAGTCTCCGATTCCGAATTCACTCCACCATGTATCGAACGTTATGGAGTTAGTGAAATCATTCACCCGGATACCCTGTGTACCGTTCCAGAGGATGCATGAGAAATCAAAGTTGGCGAGCATACGAAGGCTGTCCTTAGTCGGTACGAAAGCCTTAAGCCCTGTGGATGTCTCCACTGCGTCTATGGTTGCAAGCGCATTCTGTGGCAGATAGGGTGCGGCTGCGTCATATTCTGCACCTTCAGGAAGTATAGCCTTGAATACATCCCATGCCGGTACGGCCTTGAACTTGTTGACCATCTCCTCGTTGTCGACTATCAGAACGACCTGGTCATTGAATCTCTTGTCGCTTATAAGCCATACATCGGCTGGTGACATCTCGGGAACTTCCGTGGTATGGAAGATGATTTCACGCAGCTGCAGGGAAATCATGCTTTCGCTGCCGAGCGTGCCGGGCTTTCCCTCGAGGGTTATTTTCTGAAGCGAGCAGTTGAAGAATGTAACAACATCGAGCGAGATTCCCTCCGGCAAAGTCAGCGTAGAAAGGTTGCGGCAACTGAGGAACGCTCCATAACCCACCTGTTTCATCCCTTTGGGTAATGTCAGAGTTGTAATTGCAGTGTTGCTGAACGCATATTTGCCGATGTTCTCCACGCCTTCTCCAAACGTCACATCGGCAAGCGAGGCGCAGTTGTTGAATGAATTCTCCCCTATCGTCTTTACGCTTCCGGGAATCGAGACTTCCGTTATTGCGGAATTAGCGAACACATTGTCGGAAATCGAGGTGACATCGAACGTCTGGCCTGAATATTCCACGGTGGCGGGAATCACGCAAGATGTCACCGTACCGTCGAATGCCTTGACGGTCACTTCGCCTTCGGCCGTCACTTTGTAATCGAACGGAGCCACTGTAAATTCGGAAATGACATCCGATTGTATTTCAGACACCTTGGTGAATACGCTCCAGTTACGGTCTTTCTTGTACGTTTCTACGGAACCGGCCGGCACTTTAAGCTCCACGTCAGCCAGATCAAGGGTCCACTCGTGATCCCTGTCTTCATTGGATCCGTATGTAAACACATCTTCAGGCACGAATGCCGGTGGAACGGCACTCTTGACTGTCAGCTCCTGCAGGTTTGTGAATGCGAAAGCGCATTCTCCGACCGATTTAGGCGCACCTTCCAATACCAGCGATTTAACGCCCGTGCAGAACATGAACGCGTTTTCCTTGACTTCGGCATCCGCGGCAAGCGTTACTTCCGAAATTTTTGAGCACTCCCTGAATGCTCCGTTACCGACGTATGTCAATCCCTTAGGAGCCATGGGAGCGGAGAAGCAGCGTTGGAAAGCGTTGTCTCCTACCGAAGTCAGAGCGGCCGGAAGGTCGCATTGCCGCATCAGCATGTTGAAACCGAAGGCTGAGTTACCGATGCTTCTTACCGTCTCAGGCAGATTGGCCGAGCGCAGATTGCAAAACTTGAAGGCCTCATCGGCAATGGCCGTTACCGTATACTCGGTCCCGTCGACAGAGAAGGTGGCCGGGATTACCAGTTCTTCAGTCTTGTCGCCCGAGAATCCTTTGGCCGTTACTTCCGTTCCTTCGACCACGGAGTAATTGATGCCTTCATAGACAAGGTCCTGGCCAATTGCAGGTGCGCAATACAGCGCAGCCGTTAGTGCGATGTAAAGTAATTCGTTTCTCATAAACATAGTTTTTGTTTGTCGGGCCGAAATTAATTCAAGAGCCTCAAATCGGCAAATTTTGCCGCCTATACAATTTTCAAGTTCTTGATTATGGAAAAATAGAAAAGTCCAATTACTGTTTCTCAGCATATTTCTGATTGGGCATCAGAATTCTTCTTATATTGCGATGGGGTCAGTCCCGTGATCTTTTTAAAGTATTTGCTGAATGTTGTAGCAGACTCTATACCCACTCCGGAGGCAATCGCCGCCAGAGTGAATTGACCGTAGTTGCCCTTATCATCTATGCGTCTGCACGCTTCTCGTATGCGGTATTTATTTACCAGTTCGTTAAAATTGCACCCGTATGATTCGTTGATAACTTGCGACACATATTCCGGACGTGACCCGCAAATTTCACTAAGGCGAGCCAGTGAGAAGTCCGAATTGAATATCTCAGGGTTAATTTCCATGACATTCAATATCATATCATGGATTTCATTTTTGGTATCACCCTTAAGCTTCCGGCTGGAGTACTTCCCTGACTTTTCTTCGGACTTGGTCGATTCAGGATCCTCCTGTTTTATTTCTTCTGTCAATTCGGCATAACGACGGCGTTCCTCCCGTTCCCTTTTCTCGGCCATGAGCACAGCCTGATTCTGCTCGTACAGCGATCGGTTGGATTGACGCAACCGCTTGTTCTTATTTCGGATAATAAAGATAAACCCGATCAGCAAAACCGTTATTATGGCCGTAGTCCATATCACCACGGTCTTAATCCTGTCGTTGTATTCAAGATTCGAGAGCCGATGGCCCATCCTTGTCATCGACTGGGAGTATTCCGCCTTACGTATGCCGGTTATCTGGTTGTACGACAACAGGGAGTCGCGCATCTGGCAGTACAGTATATAATACTGTTGCTGCCGGGCGGTGTCTTTAAGAATCTCCCAATACTTATATTTGGTGTAATACATCGATACCTTGATGTCGATGTCCCCGGTCTTCTCCAAAATAGGTTCGGCTTTGTCAAGAACCCGCAAAGCCTCGGCAACCATTCCACTCTCCTGAAATGCCGTGGCTTCATTAAGAATGGCTAAATACAACTGCTTGCTTTGCTGGCCGTTGATAAAGTCGCGCATGTGCCGGAAATGTGCTACCGACTGTCTTAACCTTCGTTCCTGCAATGCTATCAGACCCTTGTAAAATTCCTGATTGAAGTTAAACATGGAGTCGGACTTCTTTGTATTTAGACTTGCTGCATATTGATCCATAAAGGCATCGCCGCGCCGCATTGGCTCGTTAGAGGAATAGAGCAATGTCAGATAGTTGGTCACCATACGGTCGTACAGTTCCGCCTCGCCTGTTTCCCGGATTTTGGGAAACGCCTCCTCATAGTACTTGAGTGCCTTCTGATTGAGTTCCTGTTCCCGGGTATGATTCCCCATAATCTGATAGCTTGTGGCATATCCGTATGGCACTTCCGCGGTAACTATATTGTGAGTCTCGCATATATCCGCCGCGGCATTGAGATATTCCATGGCTCCGGAAACATCCTTGAAATCGAAAGTGTGTCGATTCCAGAGCTTCATATTGGCATGAACGCCGGTCTCCGCATCCTCCGGGGCTTTCAGATAACGGGTGGTAAGTATCTTGTATATTATACAGGCGCGGTCCTTTCCGTTCTGAAACTCATAAAGTGAATCCGCAGCCGCCCTCAGCGAAGCTGTTGAATATGAGGTCAGTTGTTTTTCAGACACAGTGTCCATCTGAACCGGATCGAGAGTCATGTCATGCCGGTCGTTCATTTCACAACCGGCGACAATCATCATGTTGATTACGATGATTGAACATATCACGGCTCTCGCTATGTCCTGAAGTTTGCAGTTCACACTGCAAAGTTACGAATAAATTTATAAAACTGCATTCTTACCAAAGCCAAAACGACGAGTGTGTTCTGAGGCCATAAGGAGCGTCGGTAGATGTAGATAATGTCGCAGACGTAATCAAGTGGCTTCTGTATTTATGGGGTGTTCCTTTTAAAACAGATTAAAATCAAAATCAAAAAGATGGTTACATAAATCTAATGACGCATTGTAAATTATGATAAAAATGTTTAACTTTGCTTAGATTCTATTGTCTTTAACTACGCAAATTAGGCTTGGCCGACATTTGCCGCTGAACTATCGCGATTAAAGTTGGCGTTAAAATAAGGAGATATTATAGATTATGTCGGAATCTGAGATGAATAGTTATCGACTCACGTCGATGGAGGAGCCTGGCGACGAGCGCATGGCCCAGATTATGCGTGAGGTTGCCGAAGACGCCCGCGAAAGCACCCGCCGGGCAGCAGAGCGTGTGGCGGCCGGAATTGAGGCTGCTACGCATAAGGCTCGCGCAAGAGTTGAAGAAACTTTAAATAGGCTTCGCAATGGCGGCAAGTGAGCATAAGCCGGTGCTGATAGTTATTGCCGGGCCCAATGGGTCAGGCAAAACATCCGTGACCTGCAAGATTCTGCATCATGAGTGGCTGGAGGATTCGGAATACATCAATCCCGACAATGTGGCGCGCGATGTATTCGGCGACTGGAATAATCAGGAGGCAGTTCTCAAAGCTGCCAATTATTGTAACGAATGGCGCGAACGATGTCTTGCAGAACGCAAGAGCCATATCTTCGAGACTGTGATGTCTGCAGCCGATAAGGTTGATTACATTCTGCGAGCGAAGGAAGCCGGATTCTTCATTCGTCTGTTTTTCGTATCCACTGAATCTCCTACAATCAATGCTAAAAGAGTTGCGAACCGTGTGCTGAATGGCGGCCACGACGTACCGATTCCGAAAATCATTTCCCGTTATGACAAGTCCATTGCCAACTGCATCGCATTGGCACCTTACGTTGACCGTCTCTACGTCTATGACAACTCAATCGAGGATGCGGAAGCTCGGCTTTTATTTCGATTAAGCGACGGAAATCTTATGAAGCGCTATGTTGAGGAGCTTCCCAACTGGGCTTCGACCATACTTCCGGAAGGGAAAGCTACAAAATAACAAAAATGAAAGATTTAGTATCTGAAATACGCTCGATTATTGAAACATCTCGGTCTAATGCTGTCCGCTCAGTTGACTTTTGTCGCGTACAGATGTACTGGCAAATAGGTCGCCGTATAGTCGAGGAAGAACAGGGCGGCCAAGCCCGTGCCGAGTATGGCAAGAGTCTAATTAAAAATCTTGCGAAAGAACTTGAACCGGAGTTTGGCAGTGGATTTGGTAAACGTCAGTTGGATTATAGTAAGAAATTTTATCTGGAGTTTCCGATTGTGCATACACTGTATGCACAATTGAACTGGTCGCAATATAAGTGGCTTTTAGACATTGCCGACAAGGATAAGAGAGAATATTACATACTTGAAACTATCCACAACTGTTGGACGGCACGTCAAATGAAGCGTCAGATTAATTCAATGCTATATGAACGCTTGCTTCTCAGCAACGACAAAGAGTCGGTTCTTGCCATGGCAAGGAAGGAGAAGAAGCCTGAAAAACCGCAGGAAATAGTTAAGGATCCAATGGTTTTGGAATTCCTGGGTTTGGGAAAGAAGGCACATTACTACGAAAGTGACCTTGAAACAGAGTTAATCAATCACCTTCAGGAATTTATTCTTGAACTTGGAAATGGGTTCACTTTCGTCGCCAGGCAAAAAAGGATATTACTCGAAGATGACGAGTTTTTTATTGACTTAGTCTTTTACAACCGTCTTGCTCGCCGGTTCGTGATTTTTGAGTTAAAGACAGGCGAGGTAACTCATCAGGATCTGGGACAATTGCAGATGTACGTCAATTACTACGACCGTACTGAGAAATTACCGGAGGAGAATCCCACAATCGGCATATTACTATGCACTGCCAAAAACGACACATTGGTTAAGATGACCCTTCCCTCGGACAATAACACAATTGTTGCATCTAAATATCAACTATATCTTCCCACAGAGCAGCAGTTGATAGCGGAAGTTGAGCGAGTTAAAAAGGAATGGGAAGAAACAAGATGAGACTCAAAACGACAAAGTAACTGATGTCATTCCCATGAACTTGAAATCCCATATTTGTACCATGCGACACTAAAATATTGATAATCAAGCATGGTTAGATTTTAGAAAATGAAATAAGTCCACCCATCAACAATGACAAAATGAGGCTGCGTCAAAATGAACCGCACCCAAAAGTTAGTTATAACACTTTGTGGTGCGGTTCACTTTTGACACAGTCTCCTCTTTTTTTATGACTGTGTTTGCATTGGGGAAATAGGGACTAAAAACCGTGGGCGTCCCGTTTATTTAAGAACTTACTGTATCGGATGCAGTCTCACTGCGAATCCTCCCGCTCTGGCCATACGCAAAGGCAATTCCGAAGCGGATGTCACCCGGGTGTCGAATATCTCATATCGTTCCGGGTTCGTGAATCCGTCGCTATCCGGCGCATCACGATATACCGTACATTCATACACCTTGCCTTCCGGAAGGAATCCGAAGTCGAGTCTATATTCACGGGCATCCTCGTTCGTGACTCCACCGACATACCAGTCTGAACTGTTCCTGTCCTTGCGCGCCACTACGATGAAATCACCCGGTTCGGCGTCAAGATAGACGCTTCTGCTCCAGTCCACGGGCACATCCTTGATGAACTGAAAGGCGTCTATATGACGTTCGTAATGCTCCGGCAGGTCACCCGCCATCTGCACCGGAGAGTACATCGTCAGGTAGAGCGCCAGCTGGTTCGAGATGGTGGCCCGCTTCTTCTTTCCCTGATAACCTGGGGCGAAGGATGTTATGTCCATGCGGAATATGCCGGGCGTGAAGTCCATCGGACCTCCCTTGAGACGGGTGAACGGAAGTATCGTGACATACCGCGGCGACATCTCGGCATATTCCTGCCCCATCGCGCTTTCATTCGCCATCAGGTTGGGCCACGTGCGGCATAGTCCCGTAGGGCGAACAGCCTCATGGGCGTTCACCATGATCCGACGGTCGGCCGCCTTCTTCACCGCGTTCAGATAATGGTTCACGATATTCTGACTGTAATGATATTCCCCTTTCGGCAGGATGTTGCCGACATATCCGCTTTTCACCGTGTTGTAACCATACTTCCGCATCAGGTCGTAGGCTGCGTCGAGATGCCGTTCGTAATTGGCTACCGATCCGGAAGTCTCGTGGTGCATCATGAGCCTGATACCTTTCTTGTGCGCATAGTCGTTCAGTCCCGCGATGTCAAAGTCAGGATATGGCGTCAGGAAGTCGAACACGAAATCCTTCTCTTTCCCGTACCAGTCCTCCCATCCCACATTCCATCCTTCCACCAGAAGCTGGTCGAATCCATGACGCGAGGCGAAGTCTATATATCTTCTCACGTTCTCGTTGTTTGCCCCGTGCTGCCCGTGGGGTATGGCCGACGCATAGTCGAATGTCGCCAGGTCGAAGTCATTGGCATCGGTATAGCTCCATTTGCTTTTGCCGGTAATCATCTCCCACCACACTCCCATGAATTTCACGGGCTTTATCCAGGATGTATCCGTTATCTTGCACGGTTCGTTAAGGTTCAGCGTAAGGTTTGAGGCAAGGATGTCGGTAGCCTTGTCGCTGACGGTCACAGTGCGCCAGGGTGTACGGAACGGAAGTGTCACCTCCGCTGCGGTTCCGTCGGGGCGTGGCGTAAGATGAGCCCGAAACACCTTCGTCGGTTTGTCAAGCCGGAGGTGCATAGCCGGGAAATCCACAAGCGCCGCTTCGTGAAGGTTGAGATATATTCCGTCGTCGACTTTCATCATCAGAGAGGTCTGTACGCCGGGAGCGCCAATCTCATCCAACCGGCTTTCCGTGTATTCGAATTCCTGGGAATCGTAGTCTTCGGGAATCCACCATGCCGTGTGATTCCCGGTCATGGCAAATTCCGTCACCTCCTCTTTCAGCACCAACACCGGATACGGATATTCCCGAAACACATAGCGGAAGCCCATGCCATCGTTGAACACCCTGAACTCTATGTCCATCCGAGTCTTGTCCTTGGAAAGAGATACGGTCATTCCATTGTAATTCTCGCGTATGGAGTCGTTTTCTCCCCATACGGGAGTCCACAGGCTGTCGCACTGCTCGCGACTTATCTTTTTTATGCGAAATCCGTCTGACAGCGATGTACCGTCAGACAATACGAATCCCATGCACGACGGACGGATTATCTCCTTGTTGCCGTATGATACCGAGTATGATGGACGTCCTTTTCTGTCCAGACTGAATTCCACCGAAACGCGGCCGTCGGGAGATTTTACATGCGATTTACCAGCATTCGCCATCGATATGCAACAGAAACACGAGAGAAGGAATATTGTCCTGATTTTTAACATCATGGTTGTAGTTGTAGAATTTAAATTATTTATCGGTAGCAAACGGCAATACGGGCAGATTGTTCGCGCCGTAGAGATTGCCTCCGGGATAATCCGCCCAGTCATAACGGACTGCAACCGGATCGGCTATCAATGGCGATGAAATACAAATGGTCTTGTCGTCAATCATTTTAGAACAGCCCGATACCCATCTTCCTGTCCTGTCTCCTATTATGAACCCTGTAGCCACTCCACCCACAGCCTTGACCGGTCCGCTGAAGGTCAATGTCACTCTTTTTCCGTCGTTGACCACAGACGTGCATGCAGGAGCCTCGCATATCTGTTTCATGCCGTATAACCTGTCCAATGCAATGATTGCAAGCCTTCGTGCCACCTCAGCCTTGTTCACCGGATGGATATCTACGGGATTGCCGATATCAATGGCGGTAGCCATAGCAGTATTCGGCAATTCAAGGGCCTTTGACTGGGCATATCTCAGGAGTGCCCATTGCGAATCCGGCTGAACCACGACCGGCTGAAGGAATCCGGCAAGCTGCACGAAATAAAACGGCATATCCGGATCATCAAACGCCTTTCGCCACCCTTGTATCATGTTCTTGAAACATACCTCGTATTGTGCGTCGCGTCCTACGTTCTGACAGCCCTGGTACCAGATGACCCCGGCTATAGGCAATGTGGTCAACGGATTGATCATGGCGTTATACAGTGCCATAGGATGATTGTTCGACTCAGGCGAGACATACGACATTCCCGTTTTCGAGAAATCGGACAGCACCGTATAATTCCATTCTCCGTCAAGAGTATATCTTTTACCGTCAACAACGGCATAAGAAGACCGCCAGATCCCGCCTCCCCCGCCATTGTCCACCACTTCCACCGTAATGACATTTCCTCCTGCCTTCACCAGACTGCCGTCCACCTTATATTCCCGCGCAAGGTCATGAATATGGCAACTTCCTACGGGAATTCCATTGAAATACGTCCTGTCCATGTCGTCTACGGCTCCCAGACAAAGCAAAAGATCTTTCCCTGCCGCTTCCTTAGGCAGATTTAGCTCAAACTGCATCGCCACGATTCCGTCGAATCCGGGCAACGCATTGTCTTCCCACAAAGAAGGCACAGGCATCTTTCCCCATGTCCTTCCGGACTGTATCCTTGACTTGTCGAACGGATAAGCCGGTCTTTTATCACCCGTGGCTTCATAAGTTCGCCTTACCTCCGTCTCCGACAGCGCGGTCTCCCGGTCCTTGCCTCCCGACAGCTCATAATAATATTCGAATCCCGGCACACCCTTGAGAGCCTCGCGCGGAGTCCACGCCTCGACGGTCGTGCCGCCCCACGTGGCGTCGATCACGCCTACCGGCACTTCGAGGGAATCCTGAAGCATTCTGCCGTACAGATAACCGATTGCGGAAAATGATTCGGCCGCTGGTGAAGACTCCACCCATCCATATTCCACACTTGCGTCATCAAGAGGAGTGAGCGATGTAGTGTTCTTTATCTGGAGCAGTCTTAAAGCCGGACGCCCCATGTCGGCCACTACCCTGTCGGCATCCGCCACGCGGGCCCAGTCGCCTCGTATAGGAAACTCCATGTTCGACTGTCCCGAGCAGAGCCACACTTCGCCTATCAGTATGTTCTGCAATACCTTCTCGCCATGACCGTCATTCACAACGATGGTGTATGGTCCCCCGCAGTCCGGAGTGGGAAGTTTCAGCGTGAATTTCCCGTTTCCGTCAGTCACGGCTGAAACCGGAGCACTCAGCCAGTCCGCCTTCAGTACGACCTTCGACCCGGGTGAGGCGATGCCGGGAATCGTCACCACGGAATTGCGCTGCAGCACCATGTTGTCGGTATAAATCCTCGGCAGCACGATGGAACCCGCAGATGTCTTATAACTTGACACACCGCCCTGCGGAGCGGTGTGTTCAAGTTTGTTTGCATGAGTCTGTGCGCACAGACATACGTTTAACGCACAGAACCCGATTATAGTCAGTAATCTCATTCCTGATTATTTTATCATGACCTTCGAGACTTTTCCACCTTTACGTACCAGATACAATCCGCCGGCGGGATCATATACGCGCACACCCTGCAGATTATAGTACTCAGCCGGAGCATTCTCGTCGACCACGAGTTCAACGGTGCCCGTCGAACCGGTCGGCGAGACATTAAGCGTCATGCTATTGAGATCGAACTTCAGGGTGTAGGTTCCTGTCTTCTCCACGAACCAGGCTTTGGTGTGGTCCGATGAAGATTGGCATGCATTATTCTCCAGGCCGGCTTCAGGGATATTAACTGTCGCTGTTACACTGCCTAACGGGGTTTCAAGAGTCGTGGCATCTGTCGGGACGATAAAATCCGCCATCCAGTTTCCCTTCTCGCGCATGGCCTGGAAAATCCAACCTGCCTGAAATTCGCCGGTGTAGACATATACGTTGTCTCCCTCTGACTCACAAGGCGTCGGATTGTCTATACTCCATCCGCACGGATCGCCGATCAGATATAATGTCTTGGGCTGCTCACTTTCTCCGACATAAGTCGCGGAGATTGTCATTGCATCGATGTTGACGGTTATCGTATACACGCCTGCATCCTTTACCAGCCATTTGTAGTCCTGCTCATTGGTGAGCACCATTTTATCGCTTGCCACGCCGGTTTTCGAGATCTCGCAGTTTTCCGTCTCCGGATGGTAAGCTGCCTTGCCACTCCACTGATCATCCCTTTCGGGATAAATCTTGAAATCGAATGCTTTCAGCGCACCTGTATAGGAGTAGACTCCGGCCTGTCCCTCGACAGGCTGCATTACGGTCACGTCGTTCCAGGACCATCCACCCTGGGTTGCCCCTCCTATCATATACAGTTCTGCGGGGTTCTCAGCCATAGCAATGGCGCTTCCTGCAACGGCCATGATGATTGATAAGATAATTTTTCTCATATCTATATGTATTTATTTGGTGAGTTTTACTATTTTACATCCATGAGGAGCAAGTGTGACCGACAACGATTTTGCCACACCTTCATCAGCATGCTTCCACAAGTCACGGACTTTCCATTCGCCGTCGATGCCGAGTGTCTTGAAATCCACGCTGATCGACATGGCGTTGTCATCGCGGTTGAACAGGCCTATCACATAGTTGCCGTCCGACAACTGTCCGTACCAGATCTGGCTTTCCTTGCTGTTCAGTTCGTCGCTCAATGGTTTGCCTACAAAGCCATCGGTATTCAGGGCCAGCATTTCAGTATTGGTATAGAATCGGGTGTTGTCTCCGATGGTATTGTACTGGTCGGCTATTGTGACCGGTCCGCCGGCCATAAGCTGCAGCGACACCACCGATTCCTTCTCCGCATCGGTGTTGAAAGTGTTGAGACGGATGAAGTCGCCGTCCAGCAATACCTTGCCACGCCCTGAGATATGGGACCAATACACGAATCCGTCAAACATATTCATACAGTTCGGCCATGTGGTCCACGATTTTCCTCTCTCGCAATCGGAATAGTGCCACCAGCCCCCGTTGCCGGTATCCTGCACGATACGCACCATGTTGCCGCACAGTTTCTCGATTTCGGCGTCATAATACAGATGAGGCATCACAAGCGATATGAATATCCCGTATTTCTTCGCATTCTCCGCTATGTACGACAATGCGCGAACATACGACTCACGCCCGTAGCCACGGCCTATCGGCCCCATGTTCCTGTCCTTTCCGTCCTCGTACCATGACAGGAAATCGACACGGATATATTCGATTCCCATTTCAGCGTAATGCTTGAAGAATCCGTCTATGTATTCCTTTGCGCCGGGATAGCTGGCCACTACCCATTGGAATCCCCACATATCCTCCGTACCGGGATTCAGCACCTCGCTCTTATGGTCCCAGAGCAGGTCGCCCACGGTATATTCGGTATCAGGCACCTTGGTGTCCCATGGAGCGTGCACCCACAAGGGATTGTCATAGATACCGACCTTCAGGCCCTTCTTCTTACACATCTCCACAAGTTCCTTTATGGACATCGAACCGTAATGCGTCATATACGGCGATCCGTCCTTACAGTTCTGCGATATGAAGCCGTCGGTGCATACCATGTCGTAACCGTAAGGCTTCAGGTCGCGGGCCAGCCAGTCCGTTATCTGCTCCCATTGAGCGGCGGTAATGTCCATGTCCTCGTTTTTCACGCCACTCTGCGACTGGGTGTGGCAGTATTCATAGACACTCCAGTACAGCGGAGCCTTGAAGTTGTGTATCTCCTCGATGGGAGGCAGGTCCGGCAACTCAAACTTCTGAGGACGCCGCATCTCTATGTTCTCGACGCACCCTGTCAATGCCACGGCGGCGAGCGTGGATGCAAGTAGGCTCATAATTTTTAATTTTATTTTCATTTTAACTTGTTTTCTGTTTTGATTTTCAAAGGTTGTTTAGAGAAGGTATTCAAGAGGGTGTATCAAATGAAGGTCCTGACACACCCTCTTGAGTATCATTCGCCGAGATATTCGGCGCTTATGGTCCAGTTCTCGAGGTCGAATGTCAGACGGTAATTGCCCGGGTCTTCCACCTGCCACATGTTGGTATGGTCAACGAGATAATCGAACTCGTCGCTTTCCACACCAGTCTTGCTTATCTTGCAGCCATTTGCCACAGGCAGAATGAACGGAACGTTCCAGTCTCCGGCCATCGCCGTGGCCTGAAGGGCACCCTGGAAGAGTTTTCCCTCATATACGAAGACATGTTCGGATTTCATCACAAGCGGCGTCGGAGCACCGATGTCCCAGCTGTTGGGAGTGGCGTCACCCAGGATATAAAGCGTTGACGTTTCAATGGGTCTCTTTCCGGGGTCTCCCAGATATTCCGCCGAGATTGTCATCTTCTTGGTGTTGATGTCTATCTTGTAGTTGCCGGCAGTTACCACATTCCACTGGTCGTCCGGCTCGGATGTCAATACGACATCGGTCGCGGTTATGCCGTTTTCAGAAATCTGGCAATCAGGCGACGAAGGCCGGTAGAACGGCGCGCCGAAGTCCTTGACCGTCGTGGCCTTGAACGTTCCCTTGGAAAGATATCCGGTCCATGTATATTCTCCGTCGATTCCATCTACCGGAGTCAGCTCCGTGGCATTGTCGAGACTCCAGCCTCCGGCCGTGGCGGATCCCACGATATAAAGCTTCTCCGGAGCGTAGGCTCCCAGATATTCGGCAGATATGGTCCAGTGCTCGAGGTCGAAGGTCAGACGGTAACGTCCGGCATCCTCTACCTGCCACATATTGTTGTGGTTAATGGAATAATTGAAGGTTTCCTTGTCTTTCCCCGATTTGCCGATCTTGCTGTCGGCTTCGATCGGAAGTATGAAAGCCGGAGCCCAGTCGCCGGGTGTAAGCAGTGCCTGCAGCGCCCCTTCGTTCAGACCGCCCTCATAAACGAATATGAAGTCCGAGATCCTTTCGCAAGGCGTAGGCGTGTCTATGTTCCACCATGAAGGTGTCGCGTCACCGATAAGATACAGGTTTTCAGTCTCGATAGGCGTGATTTCGGGTCCGTCGGGTTCGCGCAGATACTCTGTGCTCATGGTGCGGTGTCGCATGTCGAACTCAAGTCTGTACACACCGGCTTCCACTATGTTCCATTTGTCGTCCGGGTCCCCGGCAGTCATCTTGAACGGCGCGTCGTTGATCGGCTCTTTGCCTATTTCCGTTCCCCCCGTCAGAGGACGGATGAACGGATCGTTCCAGCTGCCGGTAGTGATGCAGAGTTTCATTTCTCCGACATTCATGTTGCCCTCCCACGTAAACACAAGAGGGTCCTCCTCCGATGCCACGAGGGGCGTAGGGGAATTTATGTCCCATCCCTTGGGCGTGGCATCCCCGACCATATAAAGAACCGATGTCTTTATAGGAAGGTCTTCTTCTATTATCACCAGGTCTTTCGCCCCCTCGCAGCCCCCGAGCGTCAAGAGCAGGAGTACGGACAGTAAACTGAATATATTCTTTAACTTCATAAGTCTTTGTCGATTAATTAGTGAGAAGTTGTTTCAGGCTTCTTCCCGGCATGCCGGGAGGCCTGTTCAGCACGATTATCTGCCGTATCCCGGATTCTGCTCCAGCAGGGAGTTGGAGTTGAGAATGGAGCGGACTATGGGGAATATCGCCGTATGGCTGTCGGCATCCGGAGTCTTGTCCCACCAGCGTCCGGTATTGAATTTTCCGAAACGCACCAGGTCTATCCGTCGCCGGCTTTCGGCAAAGAATTCCCTGCCCCATTCGGCCAGCATCTCGTTCTCGTCGAACTTCGCCTTTCCTTCGGGCGCGTACAGCACGTTATCGAGGTTCTCGGCCGGATAATTGCGACGTCTTACGGTATTCAGCAGCCGCGCGGCTCCTGTCTTGTCGCCCGCACGCATCTTGCATTCGGCCAGCGAATAGATGATCTCGGGGAGACGAATCTCTGTATAATCGCTCTCCACCTGATTCGGATCGCCATCAGCCAACAAAGGATACTTCACGAAATGCCAGCCGGAATTATGGTCGCCGTTACGCAACGTGCTGGTCTTGTCGCCGGGCCATTTGTCGGGATCAAGGCCCTGGAACTTGCCGACGGCATCGCGGATATACAGGTCGTATGGAAGCTCGGGAGCACGCAGACGCGTTATGTTTCCGGAATTGTCCTTATATTCAAGATACCCGTAGAGGAACATACCCTCGCGGCGGCTGTCACCGGTATTGGTATAGAACTTCATACGCTCGTCGCCGGGATATTTTCTGAAGTTCTGTACGGGCATTCCGAGCTCGTAATCATACAGATTGCCGTCCAGGTCATAGCTTGGCGAAGCGGCATACTTGCAGTTATGATGGATTCCGGACTTGTTGTCGTCCAGGAACCACGCCGCATTGGCTGGAACCGTCCAGCCGTAGGTGTTGTAATCGTAATGCCAGTGCGAATATCCCTTCGCACCCGGGAATCCGAAGATCACTTCGTCGCAATTGTCGTTGTCATAATCGAAGGCGGCATCCCAACGGTCGGCCAAGGCATAGTCACCATACTTGTTGTCAAGGATATCCTGGGCTACCTTGGCGCAATCCTCATATCGGGGCTGTCCCGTATACACTTCGGCATTCAGATACAGACGCACCAGCAGAGACGCGGCGGCGGCTTGTGTCCATTGGCCCTGAATCTGAGCGTTGGTGCCCAGACCGTTTTTCTTTATAAGCAGTCCGATATTGTCCTTCAGCTCACTCTCTATGAACCTGAATGTTTCTTCTGGAGCGGCCTGGGGATTATTGGGTCGGTCACTGAAGGTCGTGACCAGCGGCACATTGCGGAACTCGTCGAGCAGCCTTATGTAGAACCACGCACGGAGTATGCGGCATTGAGCCGTCAGATTGTGGAACTCAGCCTCGCTGAAACCGAATTGCTCGGGTGTGAACCGGCTCAAATCCTCGATTACCAGATTACACTGCATGACTCCCTGGAAACAGCCGTTCCATTCATCCCTGGCCTCGACGAAGTCGTCTACGGTCCATGTATGATAATGCAGGCGTTCCCAGCATCCTCCGTCATAAAACCAGCCGTCGCGGGTAGGCGTGATGAGCTGGTCTGCGGGAAGCTCGTTCAGTATATGACGGTTACATATACTCCAGTATGCATGTTCAAAGGGTCGGAACACGGCCCGGACCACATCCATCTTGGTATTATAATAGTTTTCCGAACCCACCTGGTCGTAGAGAGTCTCGTCGAGGTTGGTGCAACCTCCCAGGACCAGCACTGACGCAGTGGCTATCACGATATGTTTCAGAAATTTCATGTCTAAGTTGTTTTTGCTGTTAGAAATCAACCTGAAGACCCACGATGAACTGACGCGTCGAGGGGTAATAACTCCGGTCGCCCTGCGCTCCGGGCTGCAGGCCGTTGACCTGATAGGTGGATGGATCGACGCCGGTGAACTTTGTGAGCGTGAACACATTATTGACAGTGCCGTAGACCCTCACCTTGTCTATGAAACGGCATTGGGGAAGGCGCAGCGTATATCCCAGCGTTATCATGTCAAGCTTGAAATAGTCGCCGTTTTCAAGGAAATAGTCACTCACAACAGGAGCGGAGTATGGCGACACGTCGAAATTCTTGCCGTATGCCTTTGTCAGCATATTACCGTTGAAATTGCGGGTGCCGTAATAAAAATCATGTATGTTGAAAATCTGGAAACCGAAAGCTCCGCGGAAGAACAGCGACAGATCGAAATTGCGGTAGCGGAAGTTATGTGTCGTCGACATGGTGAATTTCGGCATTCCGTTTCCGACAACACGACGGTCTTCTTCAGTAGCCATCGACGCACTGATCATTTCTCCGTTCTTATCATATACCACCCAGTCTCCGTTGCGGTCGACGCCGGCATATTTCCACATGTAGAAATTGCCTATCGGCTTGCCCTTCTCGATGCGTTGCAGGTAATAGTAGGGATACGGATTCACTGTCTCGCAGACGCTGTAATAATCCTGTCCGACATATTCCGAATTGCTGAATTTCACGAACTTATTGCTCATCGTGCTTCCGATCACACTGAAATTGTATGAAAAATCCCTGGTCTCAACGGCATTGAAGTTAAGGTCGAATTCAAATCCCGTGTTTTTCATCGTTCCCACATTTACAAATGTCTCGCCATGGATGTTCGGTGGCACCGACACCGTGTAATTGCCGAGCAGATCCTGCTGCCTGCGGTTGAAATAGTTCAGCGAGCCATAGATGCGATTGTCGAGCAATGAGAAATCAAGACCGATATTCCAGTTCTTTCCCTTTTCCCAATGGAGGTCGGGATTCACGTTCTTGCCGGGTCCCCACACCTGGATATATTTTCCGTTATAGTAATAGTATCCGAATCCGCTCATGGTGTTTATCGACAGATAGCTGCCGAAATCCTGATTGCCGGTGACTCCATAGTCGGCCCTTATCTTCAGGTCGTTAATCCATGTGATGTCCTTCATGAATTCTTCCTGCGAGATGCGCCATCCAACGGAAACGGCGGGGAAATTACCCCATTTATGATTCTTGCCGAATTTTGACGAACCTTCATGACGCAGGGACGCGGTGACAAGATATTTGCCGTCGTAGTCATAGCTCAATCGACCGAAGAAAGAGATAAGCCTCGAATCGTTCTTATAGCTGCCCATGAGCACCTCGTCTTCTTCCTTGGCCCATAGTCCGGATCCGAGATTGTCCGCACCGAGACCATCGTTGGGGAAATCGCGGTTCTCGGCATTAAAGCCGGAAGTCTGCGAATACTGATAGGAATATCCTATCATGGCCTTCAGATTGTGTTTGTCCGCAAAACATGCGCTGTAATTTGTAAGCCATTCCAGAATGTACTGATGACTTTTATTGTATGAGCGCGAAGCGACGCCCTCGTGTCCGCTGTTCAGACATGCAGTGCTGGTAGACGGAACGAACGAGGTGTTGTCGTTGCTGTAATGATGACTCGCAAACATAATCTGTGTGGAAAGATTCTGTCCGGTCGTCTCGTTTCTGTAAAACAACGGGAGCAGGTTAAGTTTCAGTGACCCGTCCATGTCCAGCAGTCTGTCGTCGCCATGGCTTTTCTCCAGTTTCTGTCTCTCAACAGGATTGCTGCCGGCTATCTGCCCGAAAAAATTATAATATTGAGCTGGATTCTTGGGATCCATCAGAGGGGTGGTCGGATTGGCCTCAATGGCGTCCTTGAACACTCCCCAGTCGGCATTGTCGCGCGATATGACGCGCGGCGCCACATTGAGGTCTATCGTGAACAGATCGCCCTTGGTGGAATGATGCACCGACGCGCGCACCATACTCGCGCCTGCCCGACCGCAGGTCTATTCCGTTCGCATCGCGATAGTCGGCACTCACCCGATAGTTGCTCCTTTCATTTCCGCCGCTTACCGAGAGCGTATGTTTCATCGTGAATCCCGTGCGCGACACGGCGTCAAGCCAGTCGACATTTCCGCCGATGTCAACTCCAGGGTCTCCCCAGCCGAGACGGACCTCGCGAAAATCCTGCGCGCTCATCATGTCCAGCTCCTTTTTCATTACATCCCATGACAGCGTACAGGAATATGATGTGTGTGTCTTTCCGTCGCGCGCTCCCTTCTTGGTCGTAACCACGACGACTCCGTTGGATCCGCGCGTTCCATATATGGCCGATGCGGCGCCGTCCTTCAGAATGTCAAACGAAGCGATGTCGCTGGGACTGACATTCGTAAGGTCTCCGCCCGGCACTCCGTCGATTACAATCAACGGCCCCAGACCTGCTGAACGCGAGGACACGCCGCGGATCTGGATACTGGCCTGGTTGTTCGGGTCTCCCGCGCCGGTATTGGTTATGGACACACCCGGCACTTTGCCTTGTATCAGCATCTTGGGATCAAGGGTACTTACGGACAGGAAGTCCTTCTCGCCGACATGGCTTATGGCGGAGGTAAGTTCCTTCTTGTCCATGGTGCCGTAACCGATCACCACCACTTCGTTAAGGACATTGGCACCTTCGCTCATGGTGACGTCCAGCTCGCCGGCTCCGTTCACCTTTTTTGAAACCGGATCATAGCCTACGTACGAATATTTCAGGCTCGATCCGACCGGAACGTCAATCTCATACTTGCCGTCAACATCTGTGGTGGCTCCTTTCATGGTACCCTTGTCCATTACCGTGACTCCGATCAGCGGCTCTCCGGCCTCATCACGCACATATCCGGTCACATGCACCGTCTCGCCTTTCTTCTTGTTCTTCGCTTCGGTGGCGCTGCCCGCTTTCGGCTCGGCTTTGCCTCCTTTGGTCAGTACTATCTGCTTCTTGTTGATGCGATAGCTGATGCCGCTGCTGTCGAAAAGTTTGTCAAGCACAGTCGTCAGCGATTCGTTCTTGACGTTAAGGCTCACCTTGGAGCTGACGTTCACGGCGTCCTTGCTGTAGAAGAACCGATAGTCGGTCTGCTGCTCGATTTTTTTCAAGACAGTCTGCATAGGCACACCGCTTACATTGATGGTGATGTTGCCATTTCTCGCATACGACGGGAACGCTATCATCAGCATCACGAAACTCAATATTAGAGCCTTGATGCCGTAACGCAATTCCCGACGGGGCGTTCGTTTTGTTAGTTCGTCCATACTTATTATTATTGTTATTGTTGGTCTCGATTTGAACCAGGCGTGCGTCCTTACATGGTATTTTTTCCTGTGTGTCTTTACATGGCATCAATACCTTTCGTGCGTGTTTACGTCTTTACATGGTACAAAATCTGGTTGTAGGAATATGCCTACATCTTAATGACACCATCAGCCCGATTTCCCACACACCTTTTTTAATAAATTTTTTATTTCTTTAATTTTTTATCCGAATGTATTGTGTGATAGGATTTTATTTTATAACTTCGCGGCGAATCCGGAGGATTTACCCAACATTCCAAAAACCATGTCTATTCCAGGTGACGAATATAAAGACGAGAAATTACTTGTGGCGGCCTTGCGACTGGACAGTCACGAGGCCTTCATCAGAATATTCCGACAATATTACAGCAATCTTGTTTTGTTCGCCGGTCAGTTCATCCCCGACAGACTTACCTGCGAGGATATAGTACAGAACGTGTACCTGAAACTCTGGCAGGAACGCCGGCAGCTGGAGGTTCATTCCTCGTTACGCTCGTTCCTGACGGTTCAGGTTCAGAACCAATGCCTGAACCATCTGAGGCATAATAAGGTCAAGGCCAGGTATCAGTCCGAACTCCAGATGGCGCTCCTGTCGCTGTCGCCGGAAGAACATATCTTCTACTCCGAACTGAACGATGCTTTCGACAGCGCTCTTTCACAAATGGATCCCGTACTCAGGGAGACCCTGTTGTTAAGCCGCGATGAAAAACTTAAACATTCCGAAATAGCCGGGAGGCTGAATGTATCGGTCCGGACTGTCGAAAACCGTATCAGCAAGGCCATGAAATTCCTGAGAAACAATTTGCGCGACTTTAAATACCTGATACCTCTGTTTCTCCTTTTCCAAGATTCCCTATAAACATCCCCGAAATTATGACAGACAATAATAACCCGATAGACATAGACACTCTGATAGCCCGGTACTTCTCCGGGGACGTTTCCGAACCGGAACTCGCCTATCTGATAGACTGGATCAAGGAATCCGATGATAACCGGAAATATTTCTTCGAGCTCCAGGATATCTGGCACGGGCTGAATCCGTCGTTTGAGGCCGTCGGTATAGATTTGCAGGATGCCGAGGAAAAAATACTTGTCAAATCGGGACTTCGCAAAAAGAGTTCGTCATGGATCAAAGGATTCATGAAACTGTGGTCGCGCATCGCCGCCGTTCTGCTGCTGCCGTTGATTCTGCTGGTGGTATACAAGTATGTCGTATCCGGCAACCGTCCGGATGCCCTTCGGGAGATATCCACCACATACGGCTGCTCGATGAAAACTACGCTGCCTGACGGCTCGGTAGTATGGCTCAACGCAAACAGCACGCTGAAGTATCCGGCGGAATTCGAAGCCAAACACCGTGACGTTGACCTTAAGGGCGAAGCATATTTTGACGTCCACTCCGACGCCAAGCATCCTTTCATAGTGCATGCCTCGGGACTCGATGTCCTGGCGACCGGCACCGAATTCAATGTAAACTCATACGGCACGGGGACCACGTCCGTTACTTTGGTAAACGGCAATGTCAACGTAGGCATCGACGGTAACGGCCGGCGTTATGAAATGGTTCCGGGCGATTATCTGAAGCTTCACGACGGGAAAGTAAGTATCAGGAAAGGATGTGACACCGAGAAATACTGTTCGTGGCGCAACGGCGTCCTGCTGTTCGACGACGACACGCTTCAGGAAATATGCAATCGGCTGGAGCAGATATATGATGTCCGTTTCGATATTACCGACCCGAAGGTAGCAGCCTCGAGATACTGCATGACACTCCGAGGCGAGAACATCAACGAAATCATGGATCTTCTGGAACTCAGCGCCCCTATCCGCTGCACATCCTCCACTGAAAATTCCAATGATTCCGTACCCTCAACCCAGATTATCACCATTGCCTCTATCTGAATATGAAATATCAGATTTGGCTTATATCCGCTATCTGTCTGATAACAGGTATCTCATGCCGTCATAATTCCCGGACTTCGGGAGTGTCATTACAGGAGGAATTATATGCGTTCATAGACTCGGGGCCCGGTACTGTAGGCGTGGCGTTTGTAAGCGAAGGGGACACCGTCACGGTCAACAATGGCGTACACTATCCGATGATGAGTGTGTTCAAGATGCACGAAGCATTGGCCGTGGCGAATACGTTGGAAAGGTCCGGCATTTCGCTTGACACGTTATTGTCGATCACTCGAGTTGATCTCGACCTCGACACCTGGAGTCCGATGCTGAAGGAATATACCGCCGAACGCTTTACCGTTCCTGTAAGCAAGCTGCTGGAATATGCCGTGACCAAGAGCGACAACAACGCCAGCAATCTGCTGTTCAGGCATATCGTCTCTCCCACAGAAACAGATGCATATATCCGGTCCATTGCCAAGGACACCACATTCCGCATACAATATTCCGAGGCCGAGATGAAAGCCGACCACGCATTAAGTTACTGTAATTACACCACTCCCCTTTCTGCCGCTTTGCTGATAAAACAAGTGATGGAGGGCTCTATCATCGGAAAGAATTATCAAGACTCGATACGTAAATATCTGTCTACTGTCACGACAGGACAGGATCGTCTCGGAAGTGTTACCGAAGGCTCCGACGTCGGGCTGTTCGCCCACAAGACCGGCAGCGGCTATCGGAACGAAGCCGGTGAACTGGTTGCATATAACGACGTCGGCTATTTCCGTCTCAGGGATGGCCGCAGCTATGCCCTTGCGGTACTGATCCGCGACTTCGCCGGCACCGAGGCCGAAGCCTCGGCCATCATCGCCGACATTTCCCGCCGGGTCTATCGTCATGTAGCGTCTGTTCGATAAAATCCTTGAAGCTGACAGTAATAGTCGAAACGGCACGGGAAGCCACCACACCGGCCCCGGTCGAGACGTTGCTGTAACCCCACATCGGTTCGGCAAAGCCGATGTCCGATAAATCTCCAATCCATCCGGCATCCCTCTGCCATACATATATGGCACGGTCGTAAAAACTGCGCGAAATAGTGGAAATAGAAAATTCCACTTTGCAATCATACAAATTCGAGTCAAATTCCGGCGCCTCCACTCTATACATGCCGGATCCGAACTGTAGGGTCAGCGTATATTCATTTAACGAGAATTGCCGGTCGGAAAATACCAGCGGGAGATCTTCATCGTCCGCACCTACTGTATAATCCGACAGACTCAGGCATTCTTTGAACAACGGCTCGGCACTTCCATTTAAATTCCATAAATATAATGCTACACGGGGTTTGTCAGTATCTTCCCAGCTATCATAAACACCATCCCCTCCTATAACCCCAGGAGGGAATAAATAATTGAATCCTAAATGGAACAGGTCATCGGTACTATATACATCTTCGATTTTCAACAAAACCTTCAAATTGAAATTCACACTTTCTAACATTTCCTCAGTAGAATCTTTATACCAATACGTCATTTCAGGCGTAAATTCAACCAAGGAGATCGGCACAGCGCGCGGTACCGAGACCGAAGCTTCAGCTTCACCATATTTGTTGCTTCGGGCCACAATCCGGATATTGTCACCCTCCTGAGGAATATAATCCTCCATTACCTGTTCACCATTTGCATATATGTATACCCGAGCATCCTTCACATCATGAATGCTGTCTCCTTTGACGTCATTGAACATCCATGTATGCGTCACCTGTACCTCGATTGGCTGGCCGGCTGTTATTAATGAATTGATGCAAAGCACAGGCTCAGTGTCAATCTTCGGTTCAAAGGTTTCCGTGCAACCTGCCACCAGGCATGCGAATATTATGATGAATATTTGTTTTAGAATTGCCATGTGTATGAAATTGAGGGGATGATCGGTAAGAATTTCACTTTCTGGAACACAGGAATACCTTTACGGTTATACGTACGGCGTATCGCAACTGTATTCAAATGACAATATGCGTTATACAGTCCGAAACTCCAGTAACCTCGCTTGTTGCGAACCGTACAGGACAAGTCAAGACGATGGTAGAATGGCAACCGATAATTATTGATTTGTTCTTTCAGGGGGTCATTGTCACCATCATTATACGGTAATGAAATGAAGTCAGGAGATTCCCATACCTGTGGCAGCAATGTGAATCTATTACCCGAATGTCCGGTCCATGCCGCGTTAAGCGATACCTTGTCGTTTATGTTCCAGTTAAGCATAATGTTGATGGTATGCCGTTGGTCGAAGCGAGCCGGAAAAGTACGTCCGCCGTTCTTCTCCGGGAACGTACGGTCCGCCCATGCCAATGAGTAGGAAATATGTCCTGTCAGGCGTCCCGATACCTTTTCGAATTTAATATCCACTCCTTTGGCGGTGCCCCTGCCGTTACACAGCCGTGAATTCCACGCATCCTCTACGGAATAAAGATAATATTCATCGCGATAATCCACCAGATTGCGCATCCATTTGTAATACCCTTCTACCGAAACGGTAAACATACCATCTGCTGATTGCCAATAGCCTCCCACTGCTACTTTGTCGGCAACTGCGGGCTTGAGTTCCCCGGTTATCGGCACCCATCGGTCGGTTGGCAATGACATATATGTCTGGCATAACTGATGCACATACTGGTTAGTCCGACTGTATGCCGCCTTGACAGCCCAGTTATCCGTAGGCCTGTAACTTACCGACAGACGAGGGCCGATGCCTAAATGAGTCTTTCCCTTAATATTGAACAGGGACGCATGTATTCCGGCATTCATTCGGAAATGATCAGACATAAGGAAATCGTCTTCTATATAAAGATTGGCTTCATTGGCCATTAATGAACGTGTGGTATCCCGCAATGTCACTTTAGAGATGCCATTATCATAACGACTGTAATTGTGCCCCGGCTGAAAGGAATGTAACGTATCTCCCGCACCGAAGCGGACATGGTGACTGTCATTAGGATTCCAATCAAAATCGCCTCGGAAGATACAGTCGTTGATGTTGTTTGAGCTTTTCTCCTTCGACTTCAGTTCTTCCGTGTTATTGCCAATACGGTCTATGTAATGATTTTTATTATTGATACTTGAGAAGAATCTTGTGTATGCCGCCGTAAACTCCGCCGACATCTGCGGACTTAGCCGATAATTGAATCCGGCTTGAGCAACAATGTTGCCCCAATTCATATTTATCTTTGTATTCTCATAATCATCTTCCTTCTTATTGCCATATTTCGAACCTGCTATAAAATTATCATTGCCGAAATATACGCTTAGGAATCCCGAAGCATTGCTGCTGAATCGATGGGTCACCTTGCCGTTAAGGTCACAGAAAGAATATCTGAATCGAATCTTATCATCGTTAGCTGCATTGCCTATTGCAAGAATAGGCACAGTCAACAAGTCGAACCATGAATTGCGCAGGGCTACGCTGTATGTAGTCTTTTTGCCGATTGGTCCGTCAATATTGAAAGCTCCGGATGTCAGACCGACTCTCACCGTTCCGTGATGGCCTGACTGCGAACCGTTCTTAGTACGCACGTCAAGATATGACGACAGACGCCCGTCATATTTCGCCGGAATCGATGACTTGAAGAAGTCGATGTACTTGATGGTCTCGACATTGAAGGCCGAGAAAAGGCCTCCGAAGTGATTGACCTGGTACAGCGGCACGTTGTCCAGCATATACAGGTTCTCGTCGGCATTTCCGCCATGCACGTTCATGCCGGCCATAGCCTCCGTGCTTTCCGTCACGCCCGGCTGCATCATCAACGCCTTGATAACGTCGCTTTCACCGAACAGTGTCGGTGTGTTAAGTATCTCCTGTGCCGTCAGTTTCTTGGCGCCTATCTCGGCGGTCTCCACAGCAGGAGCCTCAAGCCGTGATGTCACCACCACTTCCTTCAACGTGGTCGGTTCTACATCGGCTTGAATTGGGATTGTCGGAGCGGAAATCTCAGGTGCCGGCTTGGGAGCCTTGCGATTTACCTTAGGCTTCGGGCGTCGTTTTAGGATGATGTTCTTTCCCTTTATCTTATATTCAATGTTAGTATCGTCGAATATGGCCGAAAGGGTGTATTTCAACGACTTGTCCTTTACATTGACCGTAACGCGCATGTTGGTCAGCAGATCGGACGAATACACGAAGTTCTTGCCCGTCTGTTTCACAATGCTGCGGAACACCTCTGACGCCGGCTGATTCACGGCCCTTATCGTGACGTTCTTCGCGGCACATACAGCACCGAGGCATAGCAATATGGATAATACCCAGAGTCTCATTTTTCAGTAACGGTCATCTGTGTTCCTAAAATCTCGTTGATGGTCGATATCAAATCCGTCGGCGTACCTTCGTAGTGCAAAGACAGCTCATAATGCTCGGGCGATTCAGGCATTCCCATAACCTTCACTCCATATACAGATTCGATTTTCTTTACAACCTCGGGCAACGGAGCATTCTCGAAGTCAATTACCTTGACCTCTGCCATAGGATTCACAGTCTGAACAGTCTGGACATGTTGTGGCTCAGACTCCCCACGATATTCATGATATATTATTGCTGCCGAGGCTGACAAAACCACCACAGCCGACACTGCCGCCGCGATTCTGTATCTTCTCATTCGCACAGACATACCGATGCCGAGACGACGCCAGCCATCCTTGACAGAGAACATCCCTTCCCTGTAATGCCGTGCTACGAATCCAATTCCCTTATCCTCCATAATCTGGAATTTTGTCAATGTTTAGAAATCAATACCTAAACGGAATGTAAAAAATGCACGGACATGACTTTCTCTGTCTACACGTATTAAATCCGTGTACCCTGATTCTGTTTTACCGAAATCAAAAATGTCAATCTTATAACCAGCCAGCGACATACCTACACCAAGGTTAATACCGACCTTACGTCCCCAGTTAAACCGATAGCCGATAGTCGGTGAAAAATATACCCCCGTACCTTCTGCCATATTAGCTCCGATGCGTATATCGCCAAACGGAGTGAACTTTCCGAACTTCAAATCAACACGGCCCTGTAGGAACACCGGAATCGTCCAATTTTCATGATAATTATCATTTACGCGTTCCGCGCCAAGTCCCAGACCGACAAAAAACATCGGATTGATCTGATATCCATGTGAGGTCATTAAGCCTGTATAGAACGAGGTGTGATTATGCATAATCACATTTCCATTGCCCATATCCAGTCCCGGTATTTTGTCGTTACGCACGCTGCTGCTCCATTCCACGAATCCGCGATAGCCGCGTTGGGGCTGACGTGCTTCAGCTGCCGTCGCTAATGTTAAGATTGTAAGTAAGATTACAAGAATTCTTTTCATTTGATGATTGGTTTGTTCGTCTATAAGACGCAACAATCCTGAAAAGGTCCTATCCTCTGATCATAAAAAAATCAAAAAATTACAGGAATGGCAGGAAGAATGGTTTGTGATTGTCGGACAAAGCCTCGCGCAAGCGACCGTAGGCCTTGGTCATCTGATTCTTGACCGTTTTTATGGAGATACCCATTTCCTCTGCTATTTCCTCGTTGGTAAGACCGTCACGCTTGCTCATAAGGAACACTTCGCGGCATTTTCGCGGCAGATCATCAATAGCCCTCCATATCCGCGCGTCACGAATCGATGTGTCTATTTCCTCCTCGCCCGCCTCCGGAATCTCGCTTTCGTTTACAGTCTCATGCCGGTTGTGCAAATATGACAGGCAGCCATTTCGAACCGATCTGTATATGAATGATGGGAAATTATCAATCTCGCCACCATCTTCGATATACTGCCATACCCTGACGAAAGCATCCTGCACCAAATCCTCCGCCACATCGGCATCGCCTACAAGACGAAGGGCATACATGCCCAAAGGCAGGTACAGTTTACGGAAATATGCTTCGAATTCTTTCGTTGTCATCGACTGTTAATGTTGGAGAACAGGATATTTCTGCTACAAAGGTAATCAAATTATTTCAAATATATGGGAATATGACGATGAAGATGCTATAATGTCGATAAACCACTAACCGATTTAAACGTTAATAAATCAAGAAAGACCTTAAAAAACTGAATATGAAAAACAGAACATTACTTCTCTGTATGGCGCTGATCGCGGCTCTATCGGCACCGACCGTATGTCAGGCACAGGCACAGCGTAGCCGGGAGTTCAAAGACAAGTATAAGTTGCAGGAGGCCGTGGTGCTGAGCCGTCACAACATACGCGCTCCCCTATCCGATTCCAAGAGTGCGCTTGGCCGCATGACGCCCCATAAATGGCACAAATGGGGTGTTGGCAAATCCGAGCTTACAAGCCGCGGCGGAGCCCTGGAAACCATGATGGGACAGTATTTCCGTAATTGGGCGGTAGACGCCGGACTGTTCCCCGAGAACTGTATTCCTACAGCCAACGACGTCAACGTCATAGCCAACTCCATGCAACGTTGCATAGCCACCGCACAATACTTCACATCCGGATTCATGCCCGTCGGAGGGATTACGGTAAACCACCGTTTCTCCCCGAGTCAGATGGATCCGCTGTTCAACCCGCAGCTCACCAAGGCCGGTCCTAAATTCAAGGAGGAAGCCTTAAGGCAGATGAATGCAATGGGTGGCAAGAAAGGGATGCGGGGCGTGAACGAGAAACTGACCCCAAACTATAAACTGATGCACAAGGCCCTCGACATGGACAAGAGTCCTATGGCTAAAGAAAAAGATCCCGCAATGGCCGGTCTGGACAACTACGACACCGAGATTGTTCTGGAACAATGGCAGGAGCCGCATTTCAAGAAAGGGTCGGCGCTTCAGGACTATAACGGCGCAAGCGATGCGATGATTCTGCAATATTACGAGACTCCCGACACTTTGGCCGCTACATTCGGTCACGATCTCAGTCGCAAGGATGTTGAACAGCTGGCCAAGATCAAGGACACATATCAGGATGTGCTTTTTGCCGCGCCGATAGTAGCGACCAATGTCGCCAATCCGCTGATTCAATATATGTACGATGAGCTCCGCTCTCCCAACCGCAAGTTCACGTTCCTGGTAGGACACGACAGCAACATCGGTTCCGTTGCCTCAGCGCTTGGAGTGGAGGAATATGAGCTTCCCGGCACCATCGAGAAAAAGACACCTATAGGCTGCAAACTCGTGGTTGAAAAATTCCTCGGAGCCGACGGCAAGGAATATGCCGACATCAATCTGGTATATCAGAGCGTCGACCAGCTCCGCGACATGGAGTTGCTTAATCTGGATAATCCACCCATGATTTATCCGTTGTCGTTAAAGGGATTACAGAAGAATGCCGACGGCCTTTATGACCTGTCCGACGTTGAGGCCCGCTTCGCCCGGGCCCTCGCCGCCTACGACGCCCTCGACTGATATCCTTGAATTATATTATACGGCCACATTGATTCTATCCTGATCAATGTGACCGCTTTTTATTTGTTGATTAATCTATTAGATACATTTTGCGTTATCTAAGAAATTTATTAACTTTGCCCTTAACAATGAAATGGCCATTGTAACAGCTTATGTTGAGTAAGAGAGCACAATCCCTGATACCTTTAATAAAGGATTTTATGTCTAAACAGCCAATTAAAAAAGCATGGCTGTTCGGATCATACTCCCGTGGAGAGGAAACGGATTCAAGTGACATTGATATTCTTGTAGATTACGATAATTCCAATGGATTGGTATCCTTATTCAAAATGGGAGGCATTCTTATGGATCTTTCTGATTTATTGGGTTGTAGGGTTGATCTCGTTGAAGACAGGGGACTTAAAAAGTTTGCCCGAGATAGCGTGGATCGTGATAAAATTTTGATCTATGAGAGAATCAGTTAAAGATTCGGGGAGACTTCAGCACATGCTTGAAATGGCAATAATGCTTGAAGCAAAGAAATCCAGGTATACCCTTGACGATATTAAATCTGATACCATATTGTTTTATGGTTTATCAAAAATGGTGGAGATCATTGGAGAAGCCGCCTACATGATTACAAACGAATACAAAAGCATTCACACCGAATTGCCCTGGCGTCAGATAGAAGGAATGCGTCATATATTGGTTCACGGATATTATACTATAAGTAGTGATGTCCTGTGGGATGTGATTCAGAATGATATTCCATCCCTTATTCCAATTCTTGAGTGTTACATAAAAGATTATAAATAATCTGTTTCATATTTTACCTTATTAATATTATGAATAGGAAGCTTTTGATGACAGTTTTAGCAGTCGGTATGGTGTATCTGACATCGGTTGCCAAAGAACCGGTCAAGATAACGTTGGGAACCGACAAGGATGCCGGCGTGATGTATGTATATCCGGCCGACAAGAGTTCGGGAGTGGCCGTTGTAGGCTGCCCCGGCGGCGGTTACGCCATGAAGGCGATGGATCACGAAGGCTTCGATTTTGCCGGCGAACTCAATAACTTGGGTGTCACATACGCCGTCGTGGATTATCGTCTGCCTCACGGACAATCGGAAGTGCCGGGCGACGATGTGCGCAAGGCAATCAAGATCATGCGCGAACATGCCAAGGAATGGGGCATAGATAAAACTGGCGTCATGGGATTCTCGGCCGGCGGACATCTTGCGTCGACTGTAGCCACACATTACGACAAGGAATCGCGTCCCGATTTCCAGATTCTGTTCTACCCTGTTATAACGATGGACCCTGAATATACGCACATGGGATCCAGAGCCAATCTGTTGGGAGAGAATCCATCGAAAGAGTTGGAAGTGAAATATTCCAACGAGCTGCAGGTCACCGAAGACACACCACAGGCCCTGATATTCCATTGCAGCGACGACAACGTCGTGCCGGTAGCCAACGCCGTGAATTACTACACCGCCCTTCAACGGCATGGAGTTCCCGCCTCCCTGCATATATTTCCAGCCGGAGGCCACGGATGGGGATTCCACGATTCATACCAGTACAAATCCCAATGGCTCCCCGTCTTCCGCGACTTTCTCACCTTACTCAAGACGAAATAAAAGCTCATTGATACAATGGCTCCTGCTCGGTTAGCGAAGCTGGAGCCATTTTTATATAGCTTTCTCCGAGAATCAGGCATTGATGAAAAATCTTATTTGGTTGGTTAAGGTATTCATATTAACTTTGTAGGAAATAACCTGACTACCATATCATGACTACAAACGAAACGCATATTGACGCGACCGTGCGTAAGCACCGGCGCGTGGATGCCGCCGACGTGCTGCGCGGCTTCGCGGTGCTGGCCATTATTCTGCTCCATTCCATCGAGCATTTCAACTTCTATTCCTTTCCCGACACCTCGTCGCAAAGCAATTTCCTGAATTTCTGCGACAAGGCTATCTGGGACGGCCTGTTCTTTATGTTCGGCGGCAAAGCGTACGCAATATTCGCCATGCTGTTCGGTTTCAGCTTCTTCATCCAGCATGACAACCAGCGTATGCGCGGCAAGGATTTTCGTCTGCGGTTCAGTTGGCGTCTGGTCATCCTGTTCCTGATAGGCAATTTCAACGCGGCTTTCTTTACAGGCGAGATACTTGTGATGTATTCACTTATCGGTTTTGTTTTGGTGCTGACCTGCAAGCTGCCTACAAAATGGATTGTAGCCATTTCCGCTATATGTCTGCTGCAACCTTCATGCATTTATCAGATAGTCCGTTCATTATGTTCGGATTCATACCAGATTATGAGCCTTGATACAGGAGCCTACTGGGAAGCTACTTTCGCAATGCAGAACAGCGGTGACTTCTGGTCTACCGTAAAGGTCAACCTTTGGGAAGGACAGCTTGCCTCACTTGCCTGGGCCTGGGACCATGGCCGTATTTTCCAGACAGCCGGACTCTTTATGGCCGGTATGCTTATCGGGCGCCAGGGATGGTTCCATAAAGAGAACCTGAAATACTGGGGCCGCGCTCTTGCCATAGCCTTAGTATGCTTCTTCCCGCTTCACGGCCTGAATGCCATGGCTGGAGATTATATCACTAATCCCAACCTCAAGACACCTCTTTTGATACTTGTGTCTTCGCTGGCCAACCTCTCGTTCATGGTCATACTTGTATCGGGCATCCTTTTCGCTTACTACAAGACCAAAGGACTGAGCCGGGCACTTACGTGGCTCATTCCTTACGGCAAGATGAGCATGACCAACTATGTGACACAGGGCATCATCGGATCGGCTCTCTACTATAACTGGGGACTGCATCTGCAGCTCGGCATCACGCCAAGCGTCTTTGTAGGCGTAGCCATATTCATCGTGCAGTACATCTTCTGCCGATTCTGGGTAGGCCGTCACAACCACGGCCCCTTGGAATACATCTGGAAACGCCTAACTTGGATTTAACAACTTAAACAATACGGTTATGAATAAGACTATAGCGGCATTATCAGCCGGTGCGCTGTGCCTATGCAGCATCGCGGTATCCTGCAACAAGACGACCGAAAACGAAAACAAGGGAGAGGGCGTCTCGCAGAATCTTCCTGTCTACAACATCAAGCAGTCGAGCACATCCACTCTCGACAAGACAGAGAAGAATGTTCTCGTCATTTCGGCCAGTCCTCGTCGTGGTGGCAACACCGACCTGCTGTGCGATGAATTCGTGCGCGGCGCTCAGGAAGCCGGCGGAACCGTGGAAAAGATTTTCCTTGACGATTACAAGATAGATTTCTTCCACGAGCAGCATGAGCTTTCAGCCGATTCCATCGCTGATGGCGACCAGGCTCCCGAAATAATCGACAAGATGGTCAAGGCAGACATAATCGTACTGTCCAGCCCTGTCTATTACATGAACATCGATGGCCAGCTGAAGGCTTTGATGGACCGTTGTTACCGTCACGAAGGCCTTAACGGCAAGGAATTCTATTACATCACGGCCTGTGCCGATGCCGAGGACTCGACAGCAGAGACAGCCATCTTCGCATTCCGCGGATTCGTGGTGTGTCTCCCCGATCCAGTGGAGCGCGGCATGGTGAAAGCCATCGGCATGGGTCGCAAGGCAGCAGTGAAGCAGTCGCAATACATGCAGGAGGCCTATGACCTCGGCAAGACGATCTAAAGCATCTTCTAAACCTCTAATAAATGCGAGGGTGTATCATAATGATACGCCCTCGTTTAACTTTTCTTTCATTCAAAGAGGATTGTGGAGAGAAGACCGCAAGTCGAGAATTGGCCGGCTGGTCAGCGATATCAACCCCTCGCAGTACTGCGAACAGGAGCCATACGGACTACTTGCCGGAGCACGCGACGTACCGTCTTCCACTTCGGGAAGATGGCATTAGGCCGCAGCAAGCTGTAACTCAACAGTATAATTAACAGCGACAACAGGGCCACTATCAGCAGCCACCCGAATATCTCTTTCATGGACACCACAAGTGCCTGCGTCTGTACCAATCCGAACATCTCACTCAGTGGCACGTGCGCTGTTTCGGGATTGAAATCAGTGACAACCGATCCCAACAGCGAGGCGTTTTTGGCCATGGTATGCCTCAGGAACTCTCCTACTATTGCAGGTCCGAAGGTCGCTCCCATCACCGCGCCCGTAAACCCGTTTATTGTCAGGGCCTGCGGAAACACCTGAAACGGCAATCCGCTCTGCACTATCGATGTCAGGAACACTATCGATATTATCACCGACGCGGCTCCCCGGAAGAACAACGGTATGAACAACATCTCCTTCTCAACGCCATAATCTATAAGGAAATAGAAATAGCCTAAATAAGCCGCCGCAAGAGCGAACCCGATCGCGGTCATGGTCTTGTATCTCCATTTGCGCAGCGCGAATGTATAATAGGTAAAGGCGCAGCCCACGACTATACCGGCCAATACATACCAGTTCAGGTCAATCAGATTGGTTTCGTCAAAGCCGAGTATGTTTGCGGCATAACTGTACTTGAACACGTGCTCCGTCGCGACTAATGTAAAGAATACGAGATACACGGCTGTGGCCCGTATTACATTACCGTTGCGCATGGCCTGAAATGATATGTAAGGATGCCGCAGGAACGATGCGCGCCATAGATTTATCACCATGCACAATAATCCGATAAACGCCGCGCCCCTGATTTCCAGAGCATCCCACCAGTCATAGAAATTACCGTAGACACATATAAAAGTGAAGCACATCATGAATCCGGCCCATAATATCGCTCCGATCCAGTCGATGCCCAACAGCGGTATATGCATCGGCGCATGAACAGGCTTTACCAATATCAATACAAGCACCATCATCAGAGCCAATAGACCGATCATAATCCATTGCATATATTCCCATTGAGAGAAAAATGCCGTATATATAGTCGCTATGCCGCCGAGCTGGATTACACCGTCCACCACAATATAGACATAGCAAAAGAATATCGACATGTCGCGCACCGGCGTGAGCCACAGCTGGATTGTCGAATTGCAGGCAAATGTGGCTTGCATCCTGAACCATCCCGCCACAAAACAAACAGCCACCATAACCGGCACGGAATCTGTATTAGCGCATATCATGTTGGCCGCTATTAGGACTATGCCGGCTGCAAGCAATTGTGTCCGGTTCGAAAAACGGAACTTGAAGCGGAACATTACCGCGAAATTGATTGCCATACCTATGAGCGACGCATAGCCGGCCATCAGTATGTCTTCCTGCATCAGCGCCGTGGTGCCCACCATATCAGTGGCCGCGGCCAGATATACACCTCCTGAGAACTGGACGATCAGTACGAAGAATATGAATATCCAGGGTTTCAGACGTCGCGGAACCCAGTCGGGTACGTCAGGAATATCGAATTGCCCCTGCGGGGCGTGCCAGTCAGCCATAATCAATACTTAACCTCACATTCCACATTCATGCCGGCTCGCAACTTCTTAATCTCAGCAGGATTGTTGTCTGAAGTGAACACTATCCTGACCGGAACGCGCTGACGCACCTTTACGAAATTTCCGGCTGAATTGTCCTGCGGCAGTATGGAAAGCGATGATCCCGTAGCCTTGGATATTGATTCCACCTTACCGTTATACTTCACATCCGGCACGGCATCTACCGTTATCTTCACCTCGCTTTCCGGTTCTATATGTTTCAGCTGAGTCTCCTTGTAATTGGCCGTAATCCACATATCGCCGGCATCCACCACATCGAGCAGCGTCTGACCCGGCTGTACCAGTTGCCCTACCTGAATCTCTTTCCTTGATGCGTATCCGTCGCACGGAGCAGTTATGACGCAATATGACAGATTCAGTTCGGCGGTTTCCAGCAAAGCCTTGGCCAGTTCTATACCTGCATCGTTCTGACTGATGCGCTGTCGTGTCTCCGCCACAACCGACAACGTGGCGGACTGCTGACGCTTCAGCATCTCGTAACGGGCCTTCTTGGCATCGTAATCGGTTTTGGCCGCATCATACTGCTGACGCGTCACGGCCTCCGTCTCCAACAGTTTTGAGTAGCGGTCCAGATCTGTTGCCGCCATCTCCATCAGCACCTTGGCCTCGGCTATCGACGCCTCGCTGACAGCTACATTGGCTGATGCCACTCCTACCGTCTGATTCGCTACATTGCGTCCCGCCAAAGCGTTCTGATAGTCCGCACGGGCCTGTGCCACACGGAGACGCATGTCGGAGTCGTCGATTATCACAAGTGTGTCGCCACGCTTCACAGGTGCGTACTCGCTGAAACGTATTTCCTTGATGTAACCCTGAACCCGGCTGTTCACAGGCACTATCTGCTGCTGAATCTGCGCGTTGTCGGTGAATTCTACGTCGCCGAAGCGAACGAATCTGTCGCATACCCATAGGGCTGCGGCGGCAACCACTACTATTGTAACGATATATGATATTATTTTCCTGGTTCGCTGTTTCATATCTTTCCTGATGTATATAAAAGTCGGTAATAATTCTGTATTATGTTGATGCGGGCGTTCACAAGCAACTGTTCCGCGTCCAGCTTGGAGTTGGCTGCATCGAGCATATCCGTTATCAACGCCATCCCTTCTGCATAGCGTGTCGCCACGATGTTGTAGTTTCGTTCAGCCAGTTCAACACTTTTGCTTTGGGTATTCAATTCCTCGTATGCCTCCATGTACCGTACATAACCGGCATTAACCTCGAGGTCTACGTTTTCGTTGGCTGCTTCAAGACGCTCTATTGCCTCCCGAATAGCCACACGGCTTTTGGACAACGATTTGTTGCTCTTGTACAGCGACGAAAGGTTGTAGCTGATCCCAACGCCGACATACCAGTAACTGAGGTTCCGGTCTATCGGAGGTATCTCCACAAGTATGGGACCATCCATACTCCACGCGGCTTTAAGTCCAATCTTAGGCAGCCTCTCGCTGCGCACCAACGATTCGGCGGTCCTGCTGATATCCACACTGGTTCGCGCCAACTTCAGGATTGGAGCCTCGTTCCTGGCGGCTTCGCGCCACCATTCCTCGCCGGCGTTCGGTAACGCCCGCTCCAAAATTGTGGTATCCGGAACTATCTCCGTTTCTTCAGGCATTCCCGCCGTGACAACAAGATTCCTGTTCAGGATGGTAAGCGTATTATTGATTTTTACGAGCTGCAGCTCAAGGTTTGACACAAGGAGCTCATATCGCGTTATGTCGTTCTGAAGCGCCATACCCTGTTCGTATCGCGCCTTCATCTCCGCCAACACCTTTTTGGCCTGTGCGATGTTGCTCTGAACTACATCCCGAAGATTACAATATTTGTATATATCGAGATAGAATCCTGCCAATGTCAGCCGGATATTGTCTCTCTGCAATTCCGTCGAATAATTGGCGGCGGTCGCTTTCTGTCTGGCCAGTTCTACTCCTGCGGTCAACGCTCCTCCGGTATAGACGGGCTGTGAGACGCTGATGCCGAGATTATTGCCGAAATGTGGAATTTCTGCTTTCTGACAGTCGGCCAGATTTCGCTTCGTGGTAAAACCGTCGCCTATGTAACTGAACGACAGATTGGCCTCGATGTCGGGAAGATATTTACTTCGGGCCACGCTGATTTCTTGTCGGGCCACTTCTTCTGCTGTGAACGACGGACGTAGCTGGGCGCTGTTTGTTTCGGCGATACGGAACAGTTCCTCCATTGTAACGACCCGCCGGTTTGCTGTCACAGCACACACTCCGCCGCTCCACAGGGATGCCACAAGCAGCCCTGTGAGCAATCGATGATTGTTCATTATGGTAATTTAAATGTAAGACTTATTGGAATCTCTCCGGATTTTGACGATTTTTGCTACCGGAGTTTATCTCTTACGCTGTGCGTTCAGAGTGTGTGGGAAGCAGTGCTCTTCCAATTTTCAAGATAGCCCCAATTATGGACTAAAGGGCAATTATGGAATTTTTCTTTCTGTATATCAGACATATATTGTGCGATTCTGTATAAATCGCACTGCAAAGTTACTAAATTTTCGGCACTTTGCCAAAATACCGTAACCAGCTGTATGGTTTTCGATGTGCGAGGTAATTATGGTTTGAGTCGTTGGCATACGCCTCCTTCTCGAACGATATGGCGTCGTATGCCTTCCACCAGTCACGGTATTTTAACAGATGTATCAGCCATTCCAGGACATATAGAATAAAGAACGGAATATAAAGCAGTTCCAGCTGTTGCTGACAATGAATCAGCTCATGGTTCAGTATATCCGGCGTTATGCGTTTGCGGTCCCGTGTAAACACCAGCCCGAACAACGTTATAGCCGTCACCTTCCCTTCCGGCACCAATTTGGTCTCTATCACCTTTGTCTTCATACGATTACGACAACAGGCTTTAAATCAAAAACCGGTTGGCTCAAAATCGACGAGTTCGCCGGGAGCGGTGATGTCGTCCGGCTCCTCGTATTCGGTGACGAATCGGGCCGGAATCTGCTTCTTGGCTTTCAAACCAAGCTTGCTGAGTCTGTTGGCAAGCGTGGTGACGTTGTTGTTGCCTGTCGAGAAGCGCTTCACGGCGCTGTTGTAGCTGTTCATGGCATTGTTCAAGCCTTTGCCTAATGAATCCAGGTCTTCAAGGAATGCCACGATGCTGTTGGCTAATTTTGTGCCGCATTCGGCTATCTTCTCCGCGTTGGCCGTCTGGTCCTCGCTCTGCCACATCTGCTCCACAAGGTGCAGTACCGTCACCAAGTGCGTGGGCGATACCATCACCACGTGGCTGTCGTATGCCTTCATCCACAGGTCGGGGTTGGTGTGCATCGCCGTCAGATAAGCACCCTCATGAGGCATGAACATCAGCACAAAATCCCCCTTCTTGGCTCCTATCTTGCTCTGATAGTTCTTGTTTCGCAGCGTCTTGATATGGTTTTCGACCGAAGCGAGATGTTCCTTGGCCAGCAGTGCCCGTTTCTCCTCGGTATCGGCTTCCAGCATCTGCAGATATGCGGTCAGCGACACCTTGGAGTCAATGATTATGTCGCGGTTGCCGGGGCAATGTATCACGGCGTCGGGACGCAACCGGTCGCCTTCGACGGTAGTGGATTCCTGTGTCACGAACCATCTCCCCTCCTGCAGGCCTGAATGCTCCAGGATGTTGGCCAATACCATCTCGCCCCAGCGTCCCTGCACGCCGGTATTGCCTTTCAAAGCCGTGGCGAGGCGTCCCGTCTCGCGGCTGACTTCGCTGTTCAGTTTATGCAGGTTCTGTATTTCGGCCAGCAGTGACATGCGGTCTTTCTTGTCCCCGTCGCAAGTGTCGCGATAACTCTTGATGAATTCCTCAAGGTTGGTTTTCATCGGCGACAGCACGGCCTCTAATGAAATGCGCGAATTGCGGTCGAGCACAGTTGAATTGGCCTGCAGCACATCGGCGGCCAGTGCCTTGAACTTCTCGCCGAGCATTTCGCGCTCATGCTCCAACTGAGCCTGATGCGTGATTTTCAACTCCCCTATCTGCGACTCGTACGACTTGCGCATCTCATTTGTCTGCGAATCGTGCGATTCCTTCAGTTGCAGGATTTGTGATTCGTAGGAATTACGCAAATCGTTCAGCCTAATCTGCGCCGATTCCGTCTCGTTTCTACGTATCTGCTCAGCGGAAGCCTTATAGCTGTCCAGCTCAAGTTGCAGCCTATCGGCATTCTTCGTAGCTTCCGCAGTCTGCCTGTTATATTCCACATTATTACGGTAAAGCACTATGCAGATGACAAATGCGCCTGCTAAGAGCACCGCAAGTATTATATCTACTATCATAATTTCAATGATTATACAGCAAATTTACTCCTTTTTTTCGATAATTCCGAATCATTTATTAATTTTGAATTCATTATGGGCAAGGAAATCGAACATAAGTACCTGGTAAAAGATAACGGATATGTCGGCATGAGCATCGTTTCGCACCATATCCGTCAGGGGTATCTGTCGCGGGTGCCTGAACGCACGGTACGCGTCCGCACATACGACGACAAGGGGTTTATAACAGTCAAAGGTAAGAATCAGGGCGATACCCGCCTGGAATTTGAGTATGAGGTTCCTCTGCGCGATGCCGAGGAAATGCTGTCGCTTTGCGAGCCTCCTGTCATAGACAAGGTCCGTTACATCGTACCGTATGCCGGATTTACGTGGGAAGTGGACAAGTTCGAGAGCAAGACGGGACTCGTGACAGCCGAAATCGAACTGCCGGAATCGGGCATACAATACGAATTGCCGCCATTCATCGGTGAAAATGTCACCGGCGACCCGCGATATTACAATTCCAATTTATCGGCGCTTCTTTAATGCGTCCAAAAGCTGTTGCAACTCGTTGCGGGTCTCGGTCAGCTTCTCGATTATCTCCATATTGCGCGATATGTTCTCGCGGTTGGCCTTCAGCTGCTCCTTGGCTGCCTCCATGCGCAGGCCCTTCACTTTAAGCAGGTAATGGATTATCTGTAAGCACCGTATATTCTCAGGCGTGTAATATCGCTGATTGGCGGCGCTGCGTCGCGGGGCGCATTCGGGGAACTCCGTTTCCCAGTACCTTAACGTGGACGTCGGGACGTCCAGCATGGCGGATACGTCCCGAATCTTATAATATTTCTTGTCAAATTCCCGATCTTCCATACCTAACCAGTTGTCATTCCATCACATCACCGGCACTCTCGGCCTTCGCCGCGAAGTCGGCGTATTCCTCGGGCGTCATGTCCATAAAATTGAAGTTAGCGGGATTCTGCGGTTCGCCGCGGAACTTCACCTCATAATGCAAGTGCGGTCCCGACGACTTACCCGTGGATCCAACCCTGCCTATGATCTGTCCCCGCTTCACATCCTGGCCGTTCTCCACCTCAATGCGCGACAGGTGCATATATCTCGTCTGATAGTTCATGCCGTGGTCTATGGCTACCATATTGCCGTATTGGTTGGCACGCCGTGCCGTCGAGACCTTGCCGTTGGCCGTGGCATAAACCGGAGTTCCCTCGCGTGCCGCAAAGTCAATGCCGGGATGAAGCTTTATCTCACCGCTGACAGGATCGCGCCGTTTGCCGTAACCGCTTGAAATCGTCACGTCCTTCAGTGTCACGGGCAGTATTGAGGGCACGTGCGAAATCTTGTCCTTCTGCTTCACCGCCTCCTCCTTGATTTGGTCGAACGACAGAGATTGAGCGTATATCTGGCGTTCGAGCATATCCATGCTTTGCGTCATGGTCTTTACTATGCCGCCGTCGCTCATACCCGTAAGGTCTCGATAGCGCTTGTCGCTGTTCAGACCTGCATAGCGCCATGTGTGGTCTACCGGATCCATCTGCAGCATGACACGATAAAACTTGTCGTCGCGGTTCTGCAGATGTTCTATCATGGTCTGCGCGTTGTCCAGACGGCGGTTCAGTATCTCGTACTGCTGTTTCAGATAACTGTTTTCTTCTCTCAGGCGTCTTTCGCCGGGAGTATCGAATATCGAAAAATATATAACGAACAGGCACGCGCACACCACAAGCGACACCAATATATAGCGGACCGCCGCCGTCATCCGCCGCTTCAAGGTCGGGAAGACACGCTCAAAATTGTCGGTTTCAGGATTATACTTATAATATTGATTGCGGCTCATATTCTTAAGTTCTTGCAAAAATAGTAAATTATGACTAATTTTGCAATTCGGATTCTTATAGACACTCTCCCCAAGGTTAAAATAACAGCAAAATGACTTCTAAGGAAATTCGCGAATCGTTCAAACAGTTTTACCGCGAGCGCGGTCACAAGATAGTTCCGTCAGCACCGATGGTGTTGAAAGACGACCCCACCCTGATGTTCACCAACGCGGGCATGAACCAGTTCAAGGATATTATACTGGGCAACCGCGTCCCCGAGTCGAAGCGTATGGCCGACAGCCAGAAGTGCCTTCGCGTGTCGGGCAAGCACAACGACCTTGAGGAAGTGGGTCACGACACATACCATCACACCATGTTCGAGATGCTTGGCAACTGGTCGTTCGGCGATTATTTCAAGAAAGAGGCCATCGACTTCGCCTGGGAATATCTCGTGGACATTCTGAAACTCAATCCCGAGCGTCTGTACGCCACCGTATTCGAGGGCTACGCTCCCGAAGGTCTGGAGCGCGATGACGAGGCCGCTGCCATCTGGGAGACACACCTGCCCAAGAGCCACATCATCAACGGAAACCGTCACGATAATTTCTGGGAAATGGGCGACACGGGTCCCTGCGGTCCCTGTTCTGAAATTCACATCGACCTGCGCAGCGACAAGGAGCGCGAGGAAGTGGATGGCGCTTCGCTCGTAAACAAGGACAATCCCCAGGTAATCGAGATATGGAACCTGGTGTTCATGCAGTATAACCGCAAGGCCGACGGTCACCTGGAGCCGCTGCCCGCCAAGGTGATAGATACCGGCATGGGCTTCGAGCGACTTTGCATGGCCCTGCAGGGCAAACAGTCGAACTACGACACCGACATATTTACTCCGCTGATCGACAAGATCTCCGAGCTGACAGGCAAGAAATACGGTGAGGACGAGAAGATGGACGTGGCCATGCGCGTAGCCGCCGACCACGTGCGCACCATAGCATTCTCCATCGCCGACTCTCAGCTTCCCGGCAACGCTAAGGCCGGCTATGTGATCCGCCGCATCCTGCGCCGTGCCGTGCGTTATGTGTACACGTTCCTCGACCGCAAGGAACCGCTGCTCTATCTGCTCATCGACACTCTCATAGCTCAAATGGGCGACGCTTATCCCGAGCTTCCCGCTCAGTCCGATCTCATTAAGAAGGTAATCAAGGAGGAGGAAGAAGCGTTCCTCCGCACGCTTGACAAGGGTATCTCGCTGCTCGACTCCATCATGGAGAAGACCCGCAAGGAGGGCAAGACCCTGGTAAGCGGCGCCGACGCCTTCACTCTCTACGACACCTACGGATTCCCGCTCGACCTGACGCAGCTGATTCTGCGCGAGAACGGCATGGACGTAGACATCGAGGGCTTTGAGGCCGAGATGGCCAAGCAGAAGGCCCGCGCCCGCAACGCCGCTTCCGTAGAGAATTCCGACTGGATCGAGGTCAACCCCGGCAACGAGACATTCGTTGGTTACGACAACACTGAGGTCAAGACCCGCATTCTGCGCTACCGCAACGTAAAGCAGAAGAACAAGGAATATTACCAGATAATGCTGGAGTCCACTCCGTTCTATGGCGAGATGGGCGGTCAGGTAGGCGACAAGGGTTGGCTGATAGCTCCCGACGGTACCAGGACCGAGATATTCGATACCAAGAAAGAGAACAATACGGCCGTGCATCTGGTCAAGAAGATGCCGGCAGACGTAAACGTTGAGTTTACCGCCAAGATAGACACCGAGGCGCGTCAGCGCACGTCGGCCAACCATAGCGCCACCCATCTGCTGCACGAGGCCCTGCGCGAAGTGCTCGGCACACACGTGGAGCAGAAAGGATCGCTGGTCACTCCCGACATCCTCCGTTTCGACTTCTCGCATTTCCAGAAGGTGACACCCGAGGAAATACGCAAGGTAGAGCATATAGTGAACAGCCGCATCCGTGAGGCCATGCCTCTGCAGGAGGCCCGCGAGGTGCCCATAGCCGAGGCCCGCGAGATGGGTGCCATGGCGCTGTTCGGCGAGAAATACGGCGATAAGGTGCGCGTGATCCGTTTCGGCGACAGCGTCGAACTGTGCGGCGGCACTCACGTGGCCAACACCGGCAACATCGGTATGCTGCGCGTCATCTCCGAAAGCTCCATCGCCGCCGGCATCCGCCGTATCGAGGCCGTGACCGGCGTAGCCGTCGAAAATGCCATCGACGATATGTTCGACACCATGACGAACCTCAAGGAAATGATGGGCAACTCCTGCGACCTGATTGCAGCTATCAAGAAATCCATCGAGGAGAATACAGATCTGCGCAAACAGGTCAACAAGTTCATGGAGGACCGTACCGCAGCGCTGACCAAGGAAGTGCTGGAGAGAGCCAAGATCAAGAACGGCGTAAAGGTAGTGATGCTGCCCGGCGTCCGTCTCCCCGAGGTAGTGAAGAACATCGCGTTCAATATCCGAAAGCTCAGCCCCGAATCTACCGTATTTATCGGCCTGAACGTGTCGAACGACAAGCCGATGCTCACCGTGGCTCTCAGCGATGATATCGTAAAGCAGGGTTACAACGCCGGACAGATTGTACGCGAAGCCGCCAAGTGCATCAAGGGCGGCGGCGGCGGTCAGCCTTTCTTCGCACAGGCCGGCGGCAAGGACGCTTCGGGTCTCTCCCTGGCCGGAGACAAGATTCTGGAACTGCTGCATCTTGATTAAGCGGCTGTCCCTGAAAATTACGGATAATTTGAAAATGAAGATATTTGACGCATCATCACGATGGGGAGTTTTCGCACTCTCCTTCGTGGTGATGTTCCTTTTGATGGGAATGACGCAGAATGTAGTCAATTCCTTATGTCCGGACCGACGATGTTCCATTCTGACGATTTCGGTGGTCCAGGGTCTGTTTGTGTTCATATTCCCCACCATGCTGTCCAGGCTTATGACATCCGCACGACCATGGAACATGATGGGTATGGACCGCAGTCTCACCCTCAGGTCGCTGGTATGGATGTTAGTGCTGTATGTCATAGCCTATCCGGCAATGGCTCAGATAATATATTACAATGCAGGCATTTCGTTTCCCGACAGCATGAAGGGGCTTGAGCAGACCCTGCGCGACTGGGAGAATGCAGGAGCCGACGCTACGGCGGCAATTATGAGCACTACAACCGTAGGAGGTCTGATAGTCAACATCCTTATAATAGGGCTGTTCACCGGACTGGCCGAGGAGATGTTTTTCCGTGCCGGCATCCAGCGTATGATGATGGCGTCACGTCTCTCCCCCGCTGTGGCGATATGGTCGGCGGCCGCAATCTTCAGCTTCGTGCATTTCCAGTTCTTCGGTTTCGTGCCGCGACTGCTGTTGGGCGCCATGTTCGGCTATGTCTACTGGCGCACCCGTTCCATCTGGGCTCCGGCTCTGCTGCACGGCATCAACAATTCCATAGTGGTCGTGACCGAATGGATCAACCGGCGCAACGGCACTTCGTTCGATTTCGAACAATACATCACCGACACATCAGGCATCCCCTGGTGGTTCATATTCTCCACTCTCCTGACCATATTGTTCATCATATACTCAAATAGACGCATTCCCAATGGCAGCGGCAACTGATTATAGAAAAATAATAGCCGACATACGTGCCGGTAAAATCAATCCTGTCTATGTGCTTGTAGGTCAGGAAACGTATTTTATCGACCTGATTGTGGCCGAGCTGGAAAAGCGCGTCGTGGCCCCGGAGGACCGCGATTTTAACTACAACCTTTATTACGGCAGCCAGACCGTTGCGGAATCGGTTGTGAACTGCGCCCAGCAGTTTCCCGTCATGGCCGACCGCAAGCTGGTGATCCTTAAGGAATCGCAGGCTATGGCCAATGCCAAGAACGAGCTGGACAAGTTCGTGCAGTATGTGGCCAATCCCAACATGACCACAGTGCTGGTCATAACGTTCACGGGCGAAAAGACGGCAGCCACTGCCAACCTGCAGAAAGCCGCCGCCAAAAGCGAGGGCATTGTCTTCAAATCCGAATCGCCGCGCGACTATCAGTTGCCGGCGTACGTGAAGGATTACTGCCAGCAACATAAGATCAGCATCGACGACAAGGCCGTGTCCATGCTGTGCGAATATATCGGCGCACCTCTGAGCAAGCTGTTCGGAGAGCTTGGCAAACTGATTCAGATCAAAGGCGGAAAAGGACGTATCTCGCCCGAAGACGTCGAGAAGAACGTGGGAATATCGAAAGACTACAACAACTGGGAGCTGCTGAAAGCCGTAATAAGCCGCGATTATCCCAAGTGCTGCGCCATAATCAAGTATTTCCGCAACAATCCCAAGAACAATCCCACTATCGTGACGGGGTCGGTGCTGTTCAATTATTTCGCGAAACTGACGGTGGCGCATTTCCTTCCAAGCAAAGACGATTCCAGCCTTATGGTTGCTCTGGAGGCTAAGAACGCCTATTCATTGGGTGATTACAAAACAGGATTGAGAACCTATTCACCTGCCAAGGCTGTCAATGCCATTCATCACCTGCGCGAGTTCGATGCCAAGAACAAGGGCATCGGTTCATTCGGCAACGAATACGATCTCTTACAGGAACTTATTTTCAAGATTATGACCTGATTTCCGTGAAAAATTCCGACACTTTTTTCACTTAAATAAAAAAAATCTCTTTTTAGAAAATATTTATAACAATTGTGTGTTATAAATTATAGGCTCACTATGCAATAAGGTATAGAAGACGGGCTGCAATAATAGATATATGAGACAACTCAAGATAACCAAGTCAATTACCAATCGCGAGAGCGCTTCACTTGACAAGTATCTTCAGGAGATTGGTCGTGAGGAGCTTATTTCGGTAAGCGAAGAGGTAGAACTGGCACAAAGAATCAAGAAGGGAGATCAGGCAGCGCTCGATAAGCTGATTAAAGCGAATCTTCGTTTTGTCGTTTCCGTAGCTAAACAGTATCAGAATCAAGGTCTCAGCCTTCCCGACCTGATCAACGAAGGCAATCTGGGCCTGATACGCGCCGCTCAGAAGTTTGACGAAACGCGTGGCTTTAAATTCATTTCGTATGCCGTATGGTGGATACGTCAATCCATTCTACAGGCACTGGCCGAGCAGTCGCGTATAGTGCGCCTGCCCCTGAATCAGGTAGGTTCGCTGAACAAGATAACCAAGGAGATGGCCCGCTTCGAGCAGGAAAACGAGCGTCGGCCCTCGACCGAGGAGCTGGCAGAACGCCTTGATATGTCGGTCGACAAAATCTCCGACGCCATTCAGGTCAGCGGCCGTCCCATTTCGGTGGATGCTCCTTTCGTTGAGGGCGAGGACAATTCGCTGCTCGACGTGCTCACCAACGACGACTCCCCCATGGCTGACGCCGACCTGAACAAGGAATCGCTTTCCAAGGAAGTGGACCGTGCCCTCAAACAGCTTTATGACCGCGAACGTGAAATTCTGAAGATGTTCTTCGGCATCGGATGCCAGGAAATGACTCTGGAGGAAATCGGAGCCAAGTTCGACCTGACACGCGAACGCGTACGCCAGATCAAGGAGAAGGCCATCCGCCGGCTCAAAGGTCAGAAAAGCAAACTGCTGAAATCATATTTAGGCGAGTAATGCCTGCTGTAATCATACATCAACCACTAACCTGAAGCCTATGACAAAGAATATACTTCACAACATATTCCTTGCCATAGGCTTGTTGTTTGGAGCTACGGTTCCGACAGCCAATGCCGAGGTAATCACCTACAAGGTCAAGGATAACGGCACCATTACGGTCAGAAACGATTCGGCAGCGGAACAGGAACAGTATTTCGATACGGGCGCGTTAGTCAACATCCCCGACAAGCGGAAGCATACCACGGAAAGCCTTTTCCCGGACAAATCGATAGACCTGGGCAAGTCGCATTTCACGTGGGGGGCTGAATTCGGTTCGTCGATAGACATGACGGCCCACAATATGTCCACATTCGACCTCGATGTGAATTTCGGCTACAAAAATGCGGTTTTCAAGGTCGTGGGCGTCGGCGTCGGGTTTCAGCGCGGCATCGATTCGGGCAATAACTTCCTGCCCGTCTACTTCGTGATGCGCACGTCGTTCCGCAAGAAACCCTCGCTTTGCTTCCTCAACCTTCAGGCGGGATATTCATTCACCACGCTCAAGGGTTCCAAGACCCACGGCGACATCATCTCCGCATTGGGTTGCGGCATCAACCTGACCCAATCCCGCCACGCCAAAAGCTATATCATCGTCTCGGCATGCAGCAGATTCTTCGACAAGAACCACCGCGAGCTGACAGGCCTCGACATGAAGGCCATTACATACGCACGACTGCAAATAGGAATTAATTTCTGACATAATGAAGAAAACATTATTATTTTTAGCCTTGACACTCATGGCACTTACAGATATTCCGGCCACAGCGGCCAATCCTCTCATAACGGGTACCACCGATCTGTACGGCACCATGCCGTTCAGCAAACTCACGGCCAAGGAGATGCAGGAGGCCGTGATGGAAGGCATAAAACTGCAGAATCAGGAAATAGACGCCATCACCAACCAGCGCAGCAACCCTACGTTCGAGAACACCATCGTTGCCCTGGACCGCAGCGGCGAGGTGCTGAACCGGGCTATCCTGACACTGAGCAACATAGAGTCGGCCAACGGCACCGACGACATCATGGAAGCATACACATACGTCACTCCTTTCCTGTCGCAGCACAGCACCGACATCATGCTGAACAAAAAGCTGTGGGAACGTATCAAGTTCGTGCATGACAATGCCGATAAGGATACGTCGCTCACTCCCGAGGACCGTCGTCTCATTCACAAGACATACACCGAGTTCCTGACTTCCGGCGCCGACCTGAAGGAGGCCGACCGCGAGAAACTGCGCCGTCTGCAGTCCACGCTCAGCGACCTTAACGTGAAATTCTCGCAGAACGTCACCAACGAGATGAAGGATCCCTCGCGTCGTATGTGGCTCACCGAAGATCAGCTCGGAGGCATTCCCGAGTCCATCAAGACCGCTTACCGTTCTGCCGCCGCCGATGCTCTGAAGGCCGAAGGCAAAGCCGACGACGGTTCCCTTTACCTGGTGACAATATACCGTCCCAGCTACGCGCCCTTCTTGATGTACAGCACCAACCGCGACCTGCGTCATAAGCTGTACAACCTGAGCGGATCAACCAACACTGCCGGCCCCAACGACAACACGCTTATACTGAAGGACATCGCCAATATCCGCCTGCAGATTGCCCAACTGATGGGCAAAAAGAACTTCGCCGAGTATCAGCTGCAGAACACCATGGCCAAGACTCCCGAGGCCGTAATGGAATTCCTGAGCGGTCTGAACAAGGATTACACCGAGCCGATGCGCAAGGAAATAAACGAGCTGCAGGACTACGCACGCCAGACCAAGGGCGCCGATTTCAAGCTCATGCCCTGGGATTATTCCTTCTGGTTCAATAAATTGAAGAACGACCGCTATGCCTTCAACGAGGAGGACATGAAGCCATATTTTGAGCTGAACAACACCATAAAGGGCGTGCTCGGACTCGCCACAAAACTGTACGGCTACACTTTCAAGGAGAACACCAAGATTGACAAATATCATCCCGATGTCAAGGTATTCGAGGTTTACGACCGCGACAAAAAACTGCTCGGCATCCTCTACACCGACTTCTTCTACCGCGACACAAAGCGTCCCGGCGCATGGATGACCGAGTTCCGCTCCGAATCCAAGGACGACAACGGCAACCGCATAATTCCGCTGATCTCGATAGTATGCAACTTCTCGAAGCCCGTTGGCAACGACCCCGTGCTGCTCAACACCGACGAGGTAGAGACTTTCCTTCACGAGTTCGGACACGCCCTTCACGGCCTCTCAAGCCAGGCTAAGTACAACTCGCTGGCAGGCACCAATGTTGACCATGACTTCGTGGAACTATTCTCGCAGTTCAACGAGAACTATCTGACCCGTAAGGAGTTCCTTGACACATTCGCCAAGCACTACAAGACCGGAAAGAAGATGCCTCAGGCTCTTATAGACAAGCTGATCAAGTCGTCGCAGTTCGGCGCCGCATACGCCACCATGCGTCAGCTTGGATTCGGATACCTCGATATGGCTTACCACACAATCGAGGAACCGCTGCTCGCTTCGTCGTCTGTCAAGGACTTCGAGGAAAAGGCTCTGGATCCCGTCCGCATCTTTGACGCCGTACCCGAGAACCTTATCTCCTCGGCGTTCTCCCACATTTTCTCGGGAGGCTATGCCGCCGGATATTACGGTTACAAATGGTCGGAGGCTCTCGATGCCGATGCATTCGCCGCATTCAAGGAGAACGGCGTGTTCGACCGCAAGACGGCAGACAGGTTCCTGAAGATGCTGCAGAGCGGCGACACCAAGGACCCGATGGAACTCTACGTGGAGTTCCGTGGCAAGCAGCCTACCAACGACGCGCTGCTGGAACGTGACGGCATCAAATAGTTCAAAAAATTTATAAAGTTTAAAAAGTTAAGAGAAATCCTTTTTGAAGGTTCTCATACATTCAGATAAAGAAATGAAGACAAGAGACGAACTCGTAGACGATCTTCTCGACCTGGCGTTTGCCGAGGATATAGGCGACGGCGACCATACCACCCTCTCGACCATTCCGGCTGACGAAATGGGCAAATCGAGACTGATTATTAAGGAACCCGGTGTACTGGCCGGCGTGGAGATGGCCGAAAAGGTACTGCACAAAGTGGATCCGAGCATAAAGATGGAAGTGTTCATCAAAGATGGCTCGGAAGTAAAGCCCGGTGACATAGCCTTCATAGCCGAAGGTCCCGTACGGTCGTTGCTGACGGCAGAGCGCACCATGCTCAACATAATGCAGCGCATGAGCGGCGTCGCCACGATGACAGCCACATATCAGAACGAGCTGAAAGGTCTGCACACCAAGGTGCTCGACACCCGCAAGACCACCCCGGGCATGCGTATTTTAGAGAAGGATGCCGTGGCTATGGGTGGCGGCAAGAACCACCGCATCGGCCTGTTCGACATGATTCTGATCAAGGACAACCACATAGACTTTGCCGGCGGCATAGAGAAAGCCATTGACCGTGCCCGTCAGTATTGCAAGGACAACGGCAAGGACCTGAAGATTGAGGTAGAGGTGCGCAGCCTGGACGATATCCGTCGCGTGCTGGAACATGGCGGCGTGGACCGTATCATGTTCGACAACTTCACCCCCGAACTGACCAAGGAGGCCGTGAAGTTGGTGAACAGCGCCGTAGAGACCGAGTCATCGGGCGGCATAACGCTTAAGAACCTGCGCCAATACGGCGAGGCAGGTGTGGACTTCATCTCCGTGGGCGCGTTGACCCACAGCGTCAAGTCGCTTGATATGTCGTTCAAGGCTATGTAAGAACCTTCCACAATGATTCTTATGAATCAGCCATAAAATATGATTCCTATGAATCAGCAGGAAAATTCAAATAAACGCAAAGGCACCCTGAACAGAGATTGGGGTGCCTTTGCTGAAGATCGGGCAGCCGAATATCTCCGCAAACAGGGATATACGATTCTGGAACGTAATCTGAAATTCAACAAAATTGAGATTGACATCGTAGCCCAGAAGAACCAGGAGATAGTTTTCGTCGAGGTCAAAGCCAGGTGCGGGGAATATCAGGATCCAGTTGAAGCCGTGGACAGAAAGAAACGTGCCAAAATCACCGCCGGCGCCGACATATATCTGCGCAGGCTGGACCAACTGTACCAATACCGGTTTGACATCATCACGTTGACAGGCAATCAGCAGGATTTCACGCTTGAGCACTATGAGGACGCCTTTATGCCGGCCCTGAAATCAGGTGGCCACCGCTTCGGCTAAGCTCGATGCTTCCTTCCCCAAGGCCTAATGCTAATCGCTAATTACTAATTACTAATTACTAATCCCTACTTGCTAATTACCAATTTCTAATTACCAATTACTGATTGGTTATCCTCGCCAGTACGATTGCCGTTGCTATGGCCACATTCAACGACTCGCCGTGATTGCCGGTAGCAGGCGGTATGGTGTATGCCTTAGTCAACATCTGTTTCATTTCTTCGGTTATTCCCTTCCCTTCGTTGCCCATCACGATGAATCCTCGTGGTTCGGGATGTGACTCAAACAGATTTTCACCGTTAAGCAGAGTGCCGTAGACAGGCATGTCCCGATGAGATTCTATCATTTCCTTCAGGTTGCAATAGCTTACCCTTACCGCACCCAACGATCCCATTGTGGCCTGGACTACCTTAGGATTGTAACAGTCTACCGTATCGTATGATGCGTATATGTCGAAAACGCCGAACCAATGGCATGTGCGGATTATGGTGCCGAGATTACCCGGGTCGCGCACCCCGTCAAGCATCACATATAGCTTTGAACCGTCAGGCTCAGGTACCGAATGCTCCGGAATTCTGAACACACCCATCACATCCGACGGCGTCGTGAACTCCGACAGTTTCTTCATCTCGCCTTCCGTAACCTCATAGACGGCCGGGGCCTCTACGCGCAATTCAGACGCCACTTCAGTCCCTTCCCTCAATATCAAGGCGTCAATCTGAAAATACCGGCTCAAATCCTCCACAGCCTTTGCACCTTCCGCAGTAAAGAGTCCATGACGCCTCCGCATCTTAACCGTATGAAGATTGCCGTATAATGCCATCTTATTGCGCGATATTCTCATATTGATGTTTTATCTAAGGTTTGTGACACAAAATTAAAGTTTATTTGCCGTATTATCAAAAATAATCATTAATTTTGTGTTTGGACTAAAAAGAGACCATTTAAAAGAAATGAAATATATCGGAGCACACGTCAGTGCGGCAGGCGGCGTACAGAACACACCCATCGCGGCACACGAAATCGGAGCCAAGGCATTCGCCCTTTTCACCGGTTCCAGCAACAGATGGGTATCCAAGGAGCCGTCTACGGCCACCATCGACGACTTCAAGCGGAATTGCGAGAAGTTCGGTTACACGCCCGACGTAATATTGCCTCACGATAACTTTCTTATCAATCTCGGCAGCCCGGACGAGAAAAAGCTGGCTCTGTCGCGCAAGTCATTCTACGACGAGATGCACCGCGCCGAGCTGTTGGGACTGAAACTGCTCAACTTCCATCCCGGCTCGCATCTGAACCAGATGCCTGAGGACGAATGTCTGAACCTGATAGCCGAAAGCATCAACATCACCCTGGACAAGACGTCAGGAGTGACGGCCGTTCTTGAGTCCACTGCCGGACAAGGCTCCAACTTAGGTTGGCGTTTCGAACACCTGGCCCATATCATCGACAAGGTGGAGGACAAGAGCCGCATCGGTGTATGCGTGGACACTTGCCATTCGCATTCCGCCGGCTACGACCTCTATTCGCCCGAAGGATACAATAAGACCTGGCGGGATTTTGACGACATAATCGGAGCCAAGTATCTGATGGCACTGCATCTGAACGACAATCTGCGCACCCTCGGATCGCACATAGACCGTCACGCCTCTATCGGCGACGGGTCCCTTGGTCGCGAATTCTTCATCCGCCTGGTCAACGACCCGCGCTTCGACAATATGCCCCTGATTCTCGAGACTCCCAACCCCGACATCTGGAACGAGGAGATCAAATGGCTATACGATAATATACAACCTAATAAATAATTGTTTCAATACCATGAAGAGGAAACCCGATTTAAGTTTCTGGAAGTTATGGGATCTGTCGTTCGGATTCTTCGGAGTCCAGATTGCCTACGCCCTTCAGAGCGCCAACGTGTCGCGTATATTCACCACCATCGGCGCCGACCCTCATGATTTAAGTTATTTCTGGATTCTACCCCCGTTGATGGGACTGCTGGTGCAACCTATCGTCGGGATGCTTTCGGACCGTACCTGGACCAAGGTGGGCCGTCGTCTCCCCTATCTGATTTTAGGTGCCACCATCGCCGTCATCGTGATGTGCCTGCTGCCTAACGCCGGTTCGTTCCGGTTTACCGTCTCAAGCGCCATCCTGTTCGGACTTGTGGCCCTGATGTTGCTCGATACCTCCATCAATATGGCTATGCAGCCGTTCAAGATGCTGGTGGGCGACATGGTGAACGAAAAACAGAAAGGATTGGCATATTCCATTCAGTCGTTCCTCTGCAACGCCGGGTCCATCGTAGGATTCATTCTCCCCTTCCTGCTGGTGTGGCTCGGAATCAAGAACACCGCAGAGGCAGGCGTTGTACCCGATACCGTTATTTGGTCGTTCTATATAGGCGCCGCCGTGCTGATGCTGTGCGTGTTATATTCGCTGGTAAAGATCAAGGAATGGCCCCCCAAGGTTTATAACGAATACAACGGAGTGGTAGAGAACGCCGAGAAGAAAGAAAAGAGCGCCAACATCATCTCGCTGCTGCGTCACGCTCCCTCCACGTTCTGGACCGTGGGTCTGGTGCAGTTCTTCTGCTGGTTCGCTTTCCTGTTCATGTGGACTTATACCACCAACACAGTGGCGCACAATGCGTTCGACACACCCGAGACCACGAGTTTCCAGGGCGTTGCCGTAGACGGCCGTGACTATCAGGCCAAATACATCATTGCCAACGACAGCATCATCATCATTGACCACGGCAAGAAGGTTTCAGACTTCCTGGACACCAACAAGGGAGCCTTTAAGCTGACCACAGCCGAAATCATGGAGCATAAGGCCGACGGCACCCTTGACATCGGCGACTCGTTCACTGTCGATGTTCCTTCCGTAGCAGATACGCATTACATCACGCGCACCGTTCTCGACGCTTCGTCCGAGCAATATAACGATGCCGGTAACTGGGTAGGCGTCCTCTATGCCGTGCAGGCACTTGGCTCCGTAGTATGGGCCGTATGCCTCCCCCGCTTCAGGAGCCGCAAGTTCTCCTACACTCTGTCGCTGATACTCGGCGGATTGGGATTCATTCTGACGGCATTCATCACCAACCCGTGGCTGCTGTTCGTGTCCTTCCTGCTGATAGGCTGCGCATGGGCGGCTATGCTTGCATGGCCCTTCACCATACTTACGAATTCACTGCACTCCGGTAATATCGGAGCATACTTAGGACTGTTCAACTGCACCATCTGCATCCCGCAGATCATCGCGGCACTGGTGGGCGGCTGGATCCTGACTCTGCTCAGCACTCCCGACCGGATCGCTCCGGAATACCTGATGATAATGATAGCCGGCATATCGCTGATTATCGGTTCGTTCTGCGTCTTCTTCATCAAGGAAGGCAAGAGCTCCGACGCTCCCGTGCAGGAAAATCCTGTAGAATCTGAAACATTATAATGGACTTTCATAAATTACTGATACGCACCCTCTCCGGCCTGGTATATTGCGGCATAATAATTGGCGCGATATTATCAGGCCGCTGGGGCGTGGCGGCCTTGGGAACAGTATTCATTCTGCTGGCAAACCTTGAATTCTCCAAGATTGCCGGCAACAAGGACAGGGCACCGTCGCTGACTATGATTGACATCCTGGCGGGTGTCTGCCTGGTGCTATCGCCTATGGAGCCTACGCTCGCCATTGGAGTCGTCATTGCAGTCATGAGCCGCTTCATATTGCAGCTTTACGCCCCGGTCAGCAGCCCCGTGGCCTCTATCTCACATTCCATGCTGATGTTTATGTGGGTGACTGTTCCCATGTTCCTGATGTCGTGCATATCGGTGATGTGGAGTCCCATGATAATACTGGCCCTGTTCTTTATGCTTTGGATCAACGACACCGGAGCATTCCTTGTGGGATCCATGATTGGCAGGCACAGACTGTTCGAGCGGGTGTCGCCCAAGAAGTCGTGGGAAGGCTTCTTCGGAGGCCTGCTCTTCAACGTGGCGTTCTCCATCCTGTTCTGTTATGCAGGAAATGAATTCTTCGGCATGGCACGTCTGCACGCCGGTCTCGTCGCATGGATTCTGATGGCTGTCATCGTAACTATCTTCGGCACGTTCGGCGACCTGGTGGAATCCCAGCTGAAACGCACGCTGCATCTTAAGGACACCGGCACGATGATTCCCGGCCACGGCGGCATACTCGACCGCATCGATTCGCTGTTATTGGCCCTACCCGCCGTTTTCGTGTATCTTTTCTTCCTCACAATTTTTAATAATTAAATTATTCATTGTGAACAGTTAAGGCAACGGGAGCAAAAACAGCATCGAAAAAAGTGTCTAAAATATTTGCATATTACCGGAAAAAGCAGTAATTTTGCAACGCAATTCGGAAATGAATGGCACGGTTCGTTAGCTCAATTGAATAGAGCATCTGACTACGGATCAGAAGGTTGCAGGTTTGAATCCTGCACGAATCACTAAAATATAAACGGATTGGTTCGTTAGCTCAATTGAATAGAGCATCTGACTACGGATCAGAAGGTTGCAGGTTTGAATCCTGCACGAATCACTCTCAGTGCGGCAAGTCTCCACTTGCCGCACTTCTTATTTAGTCATCGAGGAAGTGCTTCAGCACCTGGCGGTAGGAGTTGAAGATCTTGGATTTGGAGACGAAGCCGACGTACTTGCCTTTGTCGGTGACGGGCAGGTTCCAGGCATTGGTCTTGTCAAAGGTGCTCATCACCTTGTCCATCGGTTCGTTTACGTCTATTACGGCTGGCGTCGTGGTCATGAACCGTGACACGTGCATCTTCTTGTACAGGTCCGTGCGGAACATGATGTTGCGGATATCATCCAGCAATACTACCCCTTTCAGATACCCCTCGTCGTCCACCACAGGATAGAGATTTCGTTTAGATACCGAGATCACGTCCACCACCTCCTTCAGGTTCATGTCGGGCTTCACGGCCTTGAAATCGCGCTCTATAACTTTGTCCATCTTCATCAGCGTCAGCACGGCCTTATCCTTCTGGTGAGTCAGCAGGTCGCCGGCCTTGGCCAGACGCATGGTGTAGATGCTGTATGGCAGGAATATCTGAATCGTGATGTACGCCAGCGTGGAAACTATCAGCAACGGCAGGAACAGGTCGTAGCCTCCCGTCATCTCGGCCGTGAGGAAGATGGCCATCAGCGGAGCGTGCATGACGCCGCTCATAACGCCGGCCATGCCCATCAGCGTGAAATTCTTCTGCGACAGTTCCACGCCGAGGTCAAGGTTATTGAATATGTAGGCGAACAGGAAGCCCGTGAGCGCTCCCACAAACAGCGAGGGCGCGAACGTACCGCCCACACCGCCGGCTCCGTTGGTGGCCGATGTGGCGAATGCCTTCATCAGTGTTATGGCCGCGATAAACAGCGTGATGAACCATACATTGTCACGGTCCACATAGAACACCGTTCCGTTCATCACAGCCGATACATTGCCGTCGAGCAGATTGTTGATGGTGCCGTATCCTTCGCCATACAGCGGCGGAAACAGGAACACCATGCCGGCTATCAGCGTACCGCCTACCACAATTCGCCATCCCTGCTGCCTGATCTTGCGGAACATACTCTCCATCATGAACATCACCTTTGTGAAATAGTACGATATCATGCCGCAGATCACGCCCAATATGATGGTATATGGTATTTTGTTGGTCACGAACGCCTCCGACTGCGTGAAGAAGAACTCGGCGTTATAGCCCTCAAGCACGTATGCCACCGTAGCGCCGGCTATCGACGACAGCAGCAACGGCATCACCGTAACGCCTGTCAGGTCTATCATCAGCACCTCAAGCGTGAAAAGCATACCGGCGATGGGCGCACGGAATATTCCGGCTATACCTGCGGCGGCTCCGCAACCCACCAACAGCATCAGCACCTTGGGACTAAGACGAAACGCCTGACCCACGTTCGAGCCGATGGCTGCGCCGGTGTAGACAATAGGGCCCTCGGCACCGACCGAGCCGCCGAATCCGATGGTGATGGACGACGCTACCAGTGACGCATACATGTTCTTGCGTTTCAGCCGCGACTTATTGCGCGATATGGCATACAGCACCTTTGTAACGCCATGCGATATGTTATCCTTCACCACATACTTCACGAACAGAACCGTCAGCAGGATGCCGACTACAGGATACACCAGATACAGATAATTGGCGTTCGTGGTCGAGAAATGCGACGTCAGCCATGTGGCTATCAGATGTATCAGAAACTTCAGCAGCTGGGCGGCAAATCCTCCGGCTATGCCCACGAACAACGCAAGGATCAACACGAATGTCTTCTCCTTGACATGGTGCTCGCGCCATATCACCACGCGCATCCACCAGTCCGTAAATCTATTATGCGTCTCCTTATAAGCCATATCCTATTTACCTTCGCCGGTCACTACCGTCTTTATGGTATATATCATTATCTTGACGTCCGTCAATATCGACATATTGTTCATATATATCAGGTCATAGCGCAGCCTCTCTACCATCTGGTCTATGTTCTCGGCATATCCGTACTTCACCATACCCCACGAGGTGATGCCGGGCACCGTACGGAACACGAGGCTGTAGTACGGAGCTTTCTCCATGATCTGACGTATGAAGTATTCCCGTTCGGGTCTGGGCCCTACGAACGACATATCCCCTTTCAGCACGTTCCAGAACTGGGGCAGTTCGTCAAGCCTGTATTTGCGCATCACGCGTCCCGCGGGCGTGATACGGCTGTCGCCGTCATGCGACAGTTGCGGTCCGGCCTTCTCCGCGTCGACATACATGGAGCGGAACTTATACATCCTGAAGGGCTTCTGGTGCAATCCTACCCTCTCCTGACTGTATATGGCTCCTCCGGGCGATGACAGCCGTACCCACAGGTACAGGGCCAGATAAAGCGGACTCAACACGGTCATGACCACAATGGACATCACCACGTCGAACGTGCGCTTAACATTCTTCTGGAACTCGCTCATGCTCGGCGACGTAAGATCCACAAACGGCAGACCCATTATGTCGCCCTGGCGGATACTCGATGTAACGAACGAGAATGTATCGGGATTTATCCTCACAGGTATGTCAAGAACTATCAGCCGGTCAAGTATGTGCATCACCTTTACATCCGAAAAGCGTTGCATGGCGATTATGACCTGGTCCGGCTTCATTTCACGGCACACATCCATCAGCCGGGACATAGGCCACACGCGCATACCGTCCGCCACGCTGTCCTCCCCCTCCAGCACCACATAACCGATGATATGTACCGGCACCTCCAGTTTCGAAGTCTGAAGCTGTGCAGCCACATCACGGCTGTTTTGCGAATTTCCGATTATCAGTACGTTTTTTCTCCTATTGCTACGGACGCGCCGGATGCAATATGAATTCACAATCAGACGCCCCGCATACAGAAACACGAACAGCAACGCCCACAGCAATACCAGCAGCAGATAATAAATCTTTTTGGCCGGTGCGTCGTTCAGTATGAACAGTATGAATATCAGGGCTGTATTGAATGCGCCTGACCACAGAGAATTTGTTGCGATGCTCAGCCGGGCCTTCATGAACGGCTTGTTGTAAAAACCCGACAACCAGTATATCCCGAGCATTCCCAACGGCACGAATATTTCCTCAAGAATTATTTTGCGCGAAAAGATGAAGCCTGCGAATGTCTCGTTCTCGAATTCCTCCAGTCCGGCCAACAGTATGTAGTAACGGCAGATGTTGAACAGCACGAACGCAATGAACGTAGTGGCCAGATCGGTCACTATATATATCCATCGAGCCTGCCTTGTCCCTAAATCCTTACCGCTACTCATCTGTTGCTACTGTTCCGACCTCTATATTTCAGTACCAAGTTCCCCGAAGCCCCTTAAAAAGTATTCCCGTTCCATGTCCCTTGGCCTCAACACAGTGCCGTTCCATATCACGAGGTCGATGTCTATGGGTACGTCTCCGCGTCGTCGCGCCGATTCGTCACGGCCTGCATTCAGCTCATACAGTCCGGCCGCCGCATCTATCTCGCCTTGCGACAACGCCGTGTCTCCGGCCATCACCGCATTGCAATACTTCCGCCCCGTGGGATGGAAGTCGTCGGTCTCGTATATACCGGAACAAGCCGTGGAGCGTAATATGGACTGAATCCATGTCATGGCCGCAGCCACGCGCGACATCCGGTCCTCCACATTGCTTCCCAACGATATCACCACCCTGTTCATCAGGCTGTCACTTTTTCCGGAGCGTTATTACCGTCAGCTCCGGCACTGCGCCTATGCGCATCGGCATTCCCACTTCGCCGGCACCGATGTTGACATACAGCCGCGACGGGGTGCCGTCGGCTCCGGTGTCTTCATACAGGCCGCCCCAATACTTGTATCGCCAGGCCGCAGGTGAGAATCGCTGTCCGAACATATCGGCCTCTATCTGCATGGCATGGGTGTGTCCCGACAGACTCAGGTCGATGTTGCTGCTTTTCTTAACAACCTGATTCCAGTGCTCGGGATTGTGTGTCATCAGTATCTTGAAGTTTCCATCCTTCAGACCTACCCCTTTTCCCCTGTATGCCTTAACCAGATCGCCGTATTGGCCGAACGGCGGTTCGCCCCAGTTTTCCACTCCGATCACGGCGATGGAATCATTGCCCCGTTTTATGAATTCATGGCTGTTGTTCAGAAGCCTCCAACCCATCTCACCTTGCCAGTCCTTGAGTTGCTGCAGGTTCGCAGCTTTGCTCTTTGCTGAGCTCCAGTCGACATAATCGCCGTAATCGTGGTTTCCCAATACGGAATATACGCCGTCCTTAGCTTTCAGCCGCTTCAAGACGTCGCGGAACGGTTCCAACTCACAGGTCTTGCGGTTGACTATATCTCCCGTGAACATTATCACGTCGGGTCTCAAGGCATTGATACTGTCCACCAGTTTCGACACGAAAGCGGTGTCGCCGCCCCACGTCCCCGTATGAAGGTCGCTGAACTGCACTATGCGGTAGCCATTGAACGATGCAGGAAGTTTTTCAGATGCTATATCGATACTCTTTACATCGATGTTATGGCGCGTGAACATCACTCCATACCACATCGTTCCGCACACTAACAATCCCAACGGCACTCCAAGCATGGCGCCGTAATTCGACAGCCGGCGCGAACCGATATTGCATAGACGGCCAATCAGAGAGCAGAGCACATACACAGTCTTGGCCGCGATAATGGTAAGGTAGGTGAACAGCAGCCACATCACGGGGATAACATCGCGTCCTTCGTCACGCAGCGGCAGACTGAACGCGACTACCAGCAACGCCCAGCAAGGCACACACGAGGCTATGTACAGCCATCCGTTGCGCTTGCGCTTCGGCTTGCCGCTCATGGACCGCACGTCATAATAGATGTAGCCGTCTATGATCAGCGTCAGTATCACCATTATCAATATTCCCGTCAGCGGCAGTCTCATATCATCGGTTTTATTCCATGCCTCCCAATTATTCCATGCCTCCCAATAAGGTTTTCAGCTTATTCTTCAACGGATTGGCATACATGGTCAGCATCATCTGCATCATGAACTCGTGTTCTTCCTCCGTCACGTCGGCCAGGTCCACCTTCGACAGCTGCTTGTTGAAATAGTTGATGGTCTCCGCACGTTCGGACTCGGTGTATTTGCCGGCAAAACGCCTGGTGTTGTTCAGCATGTCGAATGCCACATAATTGATGGGGAATATCTCATAGCTGCGGTGTATGGCCTGGTCTATCAGGCATCCCACATACCGGGCGGCGATATTGGTCTCCGGGAAATCCCCTATCTGGTCTATCTTGGTGTTGAGGCGCGGCGTCAGCTGGAAATGCACCCTTCCCTTGAACTGCAGCAGCCCCGTCTCCATGCTGAACAGATCGTCACGCTGCGATTTCTTGAAATCCGGATTGCGGCGACGCATCAGGAATTCCTTGGCCTTCAGGTAGTCGTTCGGATCGAACTCATAGCTGATGGACACCGGCATGATGTTTATTTCCCTCAGCCGCTCCAGGAACGTTCCCTCGCCGGCTATGCCCAGCATCTTGACCAGCGACTCCTGCGTCTTGTCCGAGCTGTCCTTGGCCCTGCCCTCGCGCTGCGCTATCCAGATGCTCTCGTGCTTCTCAAGTATGGCGTAATGTATGTAGGCCGACAGTTTCCTGGCCGCCATCAGTCCCTCGCGCAGTCCCGTGTTGCGCTTCACTATGAACGACTTGTTGAGACGCACCAGATCCGTGATCCAGTCAAACACCAGCAGGTTGTTGCCTATGGCCACCTCCGACGTGGGTATGTCATGGCGCAGGAATGCCAGATTCAGGAACGACGCGTCCAGCACTATGTCACGGTGATTGGTCACGAACGCATAGTTCTGGCCCGGGTTGTAATACTTGACACCCCCCAGGGATATTCCGGCTGTAGTGGTCTTGGCCAGCATTTCCAGAAACGGATACATCACCTGCGTCTGGAAGTCATGCTTATTGTCTATGTTATGGAGCTCGTTAAGGAGTGACGGCATGTCTTCGGCCGGCATCACGTAATTGACGGCATGAAGAAATCCGGGGTCCCTGACCAAAGACTCCATTTTTTCATGAAACAGCGAATCGTCGTACGGCGATATGTCACTGAAATCATATTCCGAATTATTCATATCTATCGTCTGTATAATGGCTTGTGGGTACGGTCTTAATGCCTGCCGTCATGATAACAACACGCAAGGCATCTCAATCGATGGTCCGCACAGGGCCATATTCTTGACAAAGATACTAAAAAATCACTTATCCACCAAATTGAGATTCTGGCGCAGCGTCATGTTCAGGTGTCCCTTCAGGTATTCGAGCAGATCCTCGAAGTACATGTCGCGGTTGTCGTGCCATGTGCCGCGCTGCTTCAGGCTCTTGTAGAACCATACATACAGGTTGGGATTCTCGCGGTTGTGCGGCAGACGGCCTGTCTCCTCGGCCAGTTTCCGCACCATGCGGCATTTCTCGCGGAATATGTGTTCCTGTCCGTTCTGAGGCAGGTCGGACGATTCCTCCAGATACTTGTTCAGCACATTGATCTGACTTTCCGATGCCTCTACCTTGCCGCACTGTATGTTTTTGCGCCAGCGGTCCAGCGAGCTCTCCTCCTCGTTCGAATTGGTGTATGGCAACCGGCCCTCCTCATCCACGAATTTCATGAAGTTGTCCATGCGTTCGTTGAATGTCTCGCGTCGCTTCACCTTGCGCACCTTTAGCTCACGGTCGTCATAATTCTTGCCGGCCAGTCCCACCAGGTTGCCTACGAATACCTCGTACAGACCGTCGGGATTGGCGTATATCAGTGTCGACACGCTCTTCTCGTTTGTGTCAGGGAAATTCTCGCGGACCCTGGCCGTCAGTTCCGACAATGTCAGGGGACGGTCGTACCTGTCCAGCACTTCGGGGATATGGTCCTTCAGACACCCCGAATAGATATCAGGCCATTCCTTCAATGCGTACAGGCCACGCTTGCCCATACTGATCACATTATCATTACGCAAGAGGTAGGAATGAACCGAGCTTTGGGAATCGATCTTCTCGGAGGGATGCGTGTTGTTGTAGGTCTCGAATATTTCGGCCACGGACATAGGGGTGCCTTTCTCGCGCAGCACCCGTTCTATGGCCAGCGAGCGGTCCAGCGAATTATGCTCGAACACCAGCTGATTGTCCTTGTTGGTCTGCACGCCGTCACGTTTCAGCAGATACGTGGACATCACGTCGCATATCTCTTTCATCTCGCCGTCGCTCAGATTGTGCTTGGTCACGGTGTTGAAGAAGTGGCTCAGCTCGATGGTCTCGTTGTCATACCGGCGCAATGCGAACCTCGTCTCTATCTTTTTCAGCACCCCACGCAACTTGATCAGTCCGAGCTTGCTTCGGTCCACCATAAACGACACTCCGCTTTCGGTGGTGAGAACGCCGTAATCGGAATTGGCTGCATATCAGCGCCATTATCTCGCGTGGAGTGTAATTCAGGTTATTCTGCGTGTTGATTTCATTCCAGCGGCTGTCCCAGCTGCCGACCATGGGTTCGGTGAATAAGTGCGCCACCCTGTCGCGCACCATACACACCACAGGGTCTTCCGGCAGGCCGGACATTGTGATCTGACGCACGCGTTCGTTGGTCAGACTATATTTATTGCTCAGTTCCTGCACGCTGTAGCATTTCCGTTCGGAATTCAGACCATAGAAATCACGCAACATGCATACGGTCGTCTTGGAGTTCCAGTTCACGTACTTCTGCCAGATGCTCATGGCCGGCAACTCCTTGCCGAGTATCTCGATTACGCCTAAATGCGCCTGTTCGCTGTATGACAGGAACGGATACAGGTGCATGTATTTGCGGCAATACGACTCCAGATAGTATTCCGGACTGCCGTTGGAGCGCATTCCGCTCAATGCCTCGTGCAGGAACTTCCGCTCCTTGTCCAGAAATTCCAGAAACGTATGATACGACCGCTCCCCGCATCCCGGGAACCGGTAGGTCTCGACAGGCCTGGCTCCGCACAGGTACGGCAGACATCCGTCCAGAGTGCAGAGGTCCTTGAATACGTTACGGGTGCGGGTGGGCAGTTGGCTGAAATGCAGCTGATATTCTATCTCCAGGTTATTGGTCACCACGGTGGGAAAACTCAGCAGCATTGATTTAGCCAGATGACATGCCGCATTATCCACATATTCATGGGCGATGGCATACACATCGTCAAACTTATAGCCGCACATATTCATGGCCGTCAGGACTTCGATTATGAGCTTGGGCAGATAAGGCTTCAGTCTGTTGAATTCATCCCATGTGAACCGGCGCACTATCTCCACGTAACTATGCTTGTCCTTGATTATCTCGGTAGGCGACATACGGAAATAATCCATATAGCGGTCATACAGCGGCACTATGTCCTCCGGCAGTTTCCTTCTGTATTCCGCTACTATACAAGACATGGTTCCGGCCAGATTCCCGGGGTTGGACACAAGGCTGTTGTTCCGGGCCACTGCATCTGCATCTTCGTGGACGGGTACGGCCGAATACTTCAGTTTGATGCTCTGAAGTTCCTCCAATGTTCGTTTGCCGCAATTGCGTATCTTCTGCAACTCGGATTCCGGAGTGTCCATCAGATCGGCCAAAGTAAAGATATCCGAATTCTGACAGACATTCTTGGCCCACGCGGACAATGTCTCATATTCCGGCAGGTTCTCAAGCGGTGTGTTATCTGTGATTCTCATAGCGGATGTATCTCATAATATTATTGACTCGGTTTCAGTTTGCTGGATTCATCATCAGCATGTATCGCTTCTGAAACGTCTCCACTTTTCAAATAAGTTCTCCATATCAGGCGGCAACGGAGCCTCGAAATCCATCTCCTTTCCCGTTTCGGGATGTCGGAATCCCAAAGTCCTGGCATGCAGCGCCTGACGTGGACACAGCTCGAAACAGTTGTCCACGAATTGTTTGTATTTAGCGGTCGGGGTTCCTTTCAGCACCCGGTGGCCGCCATAACGCTCGTCGTTGAACAGCGGATGCCCCTTGTGCTGGAAATGCACCCTGATCTGGTGTGTTCGTCCGGTTTCAAGCACGCATTTCACTATGCTGACATATCCGAAATCCTCCAGCACCTCGTAATGTGTCACCGCGTGCTTTCCCTTCGACGGGTCCGACATCACGGCCATCTGCAGAGCGTTGCGCGGATTGCGCGCTATGCTGCCCGTTATCGTGCCTTGACGCTCGGGCATCGATCCCCATATCATCGCCACATATTCGCGGCGTGTGGTCTTGTTGAAGAACTGCTTCCCGAGATCGGTCTTGGCCTCCGGCGTCTTGGCTATCACCAGCAGTCCGGAGGTATCCTTGTCTATGCGGTGCACCAGTCCCAGACGCGGATCGTTCACGTCATAATCAGGCGTGTCCCTGAAATGCCAGGCCAGCGCGTTGACCAGCGTGCCGGTCCAGTTGCCGTGGCCCGGATGCACCACAAGTCCCGCCGGCTTGTTCACCACCAGCACATAACGGTCCTCGTACACGATGTCAAGGGGGATATCTTCGGCCACAATCTCGAAATCATAGCGCGGCCTGTCCATCACCACCGACACCACGTCGTCGGGCTTGACCTTGTAGCTGGACTTGACCGGATTGCCGTTCACCAGCACGCAGCCGGCGTCCGCGGCCTGCTGCACCCTGTTGCGCGAAGTGCGCTCCAGCCGATCGGTCAGAAATTTATCGACACGGATCATCTGCTGGCCCTTGTCGGCCACGAAACGGAAATGCTCATAAAGTTCACGGCCGTCGGCATCCACATAATCGGCGCCGGCTTCCACCTCTCCCTCGGCCATCACGGTATCCGGAAGTATTTCCTGTATCTTGTCCTGATCCAATATCCTGTATGTTTTATCAGAAGTACTGTCCTTCTTCTTCCTTTCCTGTTCCTGATTCCTGAGACTCGGCCGACTCCTCGTACACGGGGCTGGCCGAAACCGCTCCTTCGCTTCCGTAGACTTCCGCCTCGGGATATGCCACAGGGCTGTCTCCATATATATTAAGCAGTTCCGCGTTCTGCAGCGAATCCTGCACGTCATTCAGACGTCCGTCCGAAACCTCCACCACGATGGAGCAGTTCACGGGGATTTTCTGCATCTTGCGCACAGGACGCCCGTTGGCCAGTATCTTGACGACACGGTCGTAGCTGCCCAACACTTTCACTATCCTTACGTTCTTGAATCCCAATTCCTCAAGCCTTGCGATGGCCGAGCGATGCGATTCGCCTTTCAACGCGTACTCCGTGGGATGGTTGTCATCATCTATTATCACCTCCTTGGGATGCACGGCGTTGATGTAAAGGAATATCTTGCGGCCCGGCTTCACCACCGACTTGGCCTTTGGAAACTGCTCTATTACAAACCCGGGACGCACGTCCTCACGATACAGCGAATCCCGGATGTCCACCTTCAGGCCTGCGTCGTGCAGCTTCTTGACGGCTTCGGTGTACGACATGTTCTCCACACCCGGCACTCGCATGGTGCTGCCGTGCTTGGTGAACAGAGCCATAGCCACGTACGCCCCGTAGATGCCTAACAGGGAGACAATCACTATTATCAGTATGTTTGCCATTACCGGGTGACGGTCTATGAAACCGCTGCCCCAGCTGTATGAATGGTCTTCTTCCGTGCGTTTCAACTATAGTGGTTTTACGCAGTCCCGCAGGACCGACATTAAGATATTCAATCCCAAAATTAGTAATTTTTCTTTAATTTTCATATAGTTGGAGTGTAAAAAACGCGTATAAAACGCATACTTTCACAATATCATCAAATTTTACGCCGAAACATTTTAATATTCCGGATATTTTTACTAACTTTGCATTTCAAAGCGACCAATTGGAAATGCGCAAGTTTTTGAAGACCCTTCCGCTGGTGGCCACGCTGGCCATCGTCATGAGTTCGTGCACTGAGTTCACCAAGGTGATGAAGAGCCGCGACCCTGAATATAAGTTTGAATACGCCAAGAAGGCGTACGAAAACAAGAAATACATGCAGGCATATCAGTTGCTGGGCGAAATCTATACACCCTTGCGTGGCACCGCCCACGGCGAGGAGGCCCTGTTCCTGCTTGCCATGTCATGCTATAACAATCAGGATTACGAGAACTCGGCCCTTTATTTCAAGACGTATTACAACCGTTATCCCAAAGGCCAGTACGCCGAGCTTGCGCGCTTCTATTCCGGATACGGCTATTATCTCGATTCTCCCGATCCGCAGCTGGACCAGACATATACCATAAAGGCCATAGAGGAACTGAAGGATTTCCTTGAGTTCTTCCCCAAAAGCGAGAAGGTGCCCGAAGCCCGCGAGGCCATCTTCGAGATGCAGGACAAGCTTACGCTCAAAGAGCTGCAGAACGCCCAGCTGTATTACAACCTCGGAAACTTCATGGGCAACAACTACCGCTCGGCCATCATCGTGTCGGAGAATGCGCTCAAGACTTATCCGTTCTCCAAATATAAGGAGGACTTTGAATTCCTTATCCTCAAGTCCAAGTTTCAGGAGGCCCGCCAGAGCGTGGCCGAGAAAATGGCCGACCGATACCGCGACGTAATAGACGAGTATTACTCGTTCTCCAACAATTACCCCGACTCCAAGAATATGAAAGAGGCTGAGACCATTCTGAAGATAGCAGAAAAATACGCCTCCAAATAACCCCCGATACGAATACTCATAAATCATAATAGAACTTATGGATTATAAGAAAACGAACGCACCGCTTAACACGGTCACACGCGACATGATCGCCATGGCCGAACAGACGGGCAATGTGTACGAGACTGTATGCGTCATTGGCAAGCGTGCCAATCAGATCGCGGCCGACCTGAAGAAAGAACTTGAGAAGAAGCTTCAGGAGTTCGCCTCGACCGACAACCTCGAGGAGGTGTCCGAGAACCGCGAGCAGATCGAGATCTCACGCTTCTACGAGAAGCTGCCGAAGCCCACGCTCATCGCCACCCAGGAATATATAGAACATAAACTCTATTTCTCCAATCCGCTGAAAGAGCGTTCACTTCTTGACGACTAATCTCAGATATAACAGTACAGATATGCCGCTGTCATCGTGACCGCGGCATTTTTTACGGCTGATGCATACCCCGCTGCTCCACATATACAACCCCGAAACGGAATATGCCCTGGCTTCCGGCTCGCCTTACTATACGCTGCCGGGATCTGTCAGGAAACTGCGCATGTCCAAAGCCCGTCTGCCCGAGATGTATGCCGGCCACGACGACGCCATCCTGCTCATGGATGGCGTCGATCCGCAGCCGGACAGGCCCTCGGCATTCACGCTGCTCACTCCCGGTATGGATGTTGACTGGTCGCTGTACGCTGCTTCTCCCTGGGGTTGGAACGCACAGATTGCATGTTTCCTAAACGCCAACTGTCCGAGGTTGCAAGGCATTCCATCCGAGGAACGGATAACACGGCTCAGGCACCTGGCACATCGCCGCACTACAATCTGCTTTCTAACAGCTTACGGTACGCATGGCGTAACACTGCCTTTGGAATTCAGCGATTATGACAGCGCCGTGGCTTATTATCACGAACACCCCCATATCTTCCTCAAAGCCCCCTGGAGCAGCTCAGGCCGCGGCGTGATGCGCACCGACGACCTCAAGCCTATGCACGTCGAGCCCTGGATGCGCGGCATCATTCGTTCACAGGGTTCGGTGATGGTCGAGCCTATATATGACAAAGCTCTTGACTGCGCCACCGAGTGGTACATGCATGACGGAAAAGCAAATTTTCTCGGCGTCTCGGTGTTCGAGGCGTCAGGCCGTGGCAAATATCACCGCAACATAGACGCCGATCAACTCGCGCTCTGGAACATAATCGGAGTCCTGACTTCTGAAGTAATAGATAGGCAGCGTCACGCATTACAGACCGTAATTGGCACGGATTATGACGGTCCCATCGGCATCGATATGCTGGTGACCGGTGCCGGGACCTTGCATCCCTGCGTGGAACTCAACCTGCGTCACACCATGGGATCGATATTGATTCGTCACGACGACAAATCGCTGGTTGCAAAATACCCCGCAATGTTTTAACTTTGCATTATGATTACGGACAAAAAAAATGTAGCGATAATAGGGCGTGGTAACGTCGGCACCCACCTGACACGTGCACTGAGCGGCAAGGTGAATGTGACTGTGGTTAATCCCCATACACTCGCCGAACTGACCGGCACAGAGGACATCATACTTATCAGTGTGTCGGATGCGGCACTGCCGGAAGTCGCTGAAAATCTTGCATCGCACATACGCGCCAAGTATAATCCGATTGTGGCGCATACTTCCGGCACCACTCCGATGGATGTGCTTTCAGGTCTCGATGTCCCTTACGGTGTATTCTACCCGATGCAGACGTTCTCTAAGGATGTGGATCTGAATTATGCCGAGATTCCGATGTTCATCGAAGGCTCGGATGCCCGTGTCTCTGATGTGCTGATGGAATTGGCCGGCTTGTTCTCCGACCATGTCCATTATGCCGATTCCGAAAAGCGCCGTAAACTGCATATAGGTTCGGTATTAGCATGTAATTTTGCGAACCATCTGTGGGCATTGTCAGAAAAATGGTTAAAGGAAAACGGTCTTGACTTCAGCATGATGCACGCGCTGATTCGGGAGACCACACGCAAGGCGCTGGCTAATTCCCCGCACGAAGTCCAGACCGGCCCTGCAATACGCCATGACGCGCCCACTATCCATAGTCATCTCAGTATGCTGGAGGGCGATGCGCAGCTTCACGACATATATAAGACATTGACGGCTTCCATCGAAAATTCCTATCCCGAATAAATTATAAACACACTCTATATGAGCGGTATAAATTACGATTTAACGAAAATACGCGGCATTGCCCTCGATGTGGACGGAGTTCTCTCCCCTTCAACCATACCTATGGGCACTGACGGCCAACCGGTGCGCATGGTCAACATCAAGGACGGATATGCCTTGCAGTTGGCAGTCAAGAGAGGACTGATCATATCAATCATAACCGGAGGAAACACACCCGGCGTACAGCAACGTTATTCCAAGCTCGGCATCAAGGAAATATACCAGGGTGTGGCCACCAAGATCAATGTATTTCAGGAATGGATGTCGGCAAACTCTCTCAAACCCGAGGAGGTTATATATATGGGCGACGACATTCCCGACCTGAAATGCCTGCGTGCCGCCGGCCTCTCGTGCTGTCCCCACGATGCTGCATACGAGGTGAAGATGACCTGTGACTATATCTCGCAGATCGGCGGAGGCTACGGTTGCGTTCGCGATGTGGTTGAGCAGGTGCTGAAAGCCAAGGGATTGTGGATGAACGATGCCGAGGCCTTCGGCTGGTAACGACGCTTTACGACCCGGTGGACATGAATCATTGCCGGAATCTTAATTATAGTAAAAATTAGTTCATGCTGGATAATCTAAGTAAATATCATGTATTGCTGGCGAGCAAGTCGCCACGCCGTCGCGAACTGCTGTCGCAACTTCGCGTACAGTTTAACGTCGCATCCATCGGCGGCATCGACGAATCGTATCCCGAAGACCTTCCCCGTCTCGAGGTGGCCGCATATATCGCCAACAAGAAGGCGGACGCCTATATCTCGATGCTGCGTTCCAACGAACTGATTATTACCGCCGATACCGTCGTGGTGCTGGGAGACCGCGTAATCGGCAAACCCAGGAACACCGACGAAGCTGTGGAAATGTTGCTCTCACTGTCCGACCATACCCATCAGGTCGTGAGTGGCGTCTGCCTCATGACAGTAGAGCGCCGCATATCGTTCACTACGATTACAGATGTCAAATTCGGTCATATCTCCGAAGAAGAAGCACGTTATTACGTAGAAAACTATATGCCGCTGGACAAGGCCGGCGCCTACGGCATCCAGGAATGGATAGGCTGCGTGGCTGTCGAATCCATCCACGGCTCGTTCTACAACGTCATGGGTCTCCCCGTCCACCAGCTCTATAAGGAACTCTCCTTATTTTAACTCACAAATGAACGCATAATAAAAGAGTGCAGTCCTATGGCTGCACTCTTTTATTATGTAGGCATACTGACTTATTTCTCTGTGTCGGCGGAAGCGGAAGCAGAGGTGACTGTTGCTGCTGCGGCAGCGGAGGCAATGTTGGCTGCTGCTGTGGCGGCGGCATCGGCTGCCGGCGCCTCGTAGCGGTACTTGGCCTCCCATCCCAGTGCGGATGCGCCTAACACGGCTGCGTCGCTGTCCTTGAGTTCCGAAATAAGAAGCTTGGTATGGCCCTTGAAAATATTCAGAATATTCTTGTTGAAGGCTTCGCGCAGAGGAGTCATCAGCAGGTCGCCGCTCTTGGCCAGACCGCCGAACAGGATAATGGCCTGCGGGCTGGAGAAGGCCACCATGTCGGCCATGGCCTCGCCCAAGATGGTTCCGGTATACGTGAATATCTCCTTTGCCAGCTTGTCGCCGGCGATAGCGGCGTCGTACACATCCTTGGATGTGATGGCGTCGATGTCGAGGTTGCGGAGCAGCGAGGGTTCCTGACGCACCTCGATGAACTCACGTGCTGTGCGTGCCACGCCGGTAGCCGAGCAATAAGCCTCGAGACATCCGGTGCGTCCGCATCCGCATACGCGGCCGTTGTTACGCTTCACGATGACGTGACCGAGCTCGCCTGCGAATCCGTCCGAGCCGTAAACCAGCTGACCGTTGATCACGATACCCGATCCGACACCCGTGCCGAGGGTAATCATGATGAAGTCCTTCATACCACGGGCTGCGCCGTATGTCATCTCGCCGAGAGCGGCTGCATTGGCGTCGTTGGTGACAGCCACGGGGATGCCGTTGAATGCCTTGCTCACGTTCTTGGCCAGCGGAATCTCAGGACCCCAGGGCAGGTTCGGCGGATTCTGGATCTCACCGGTGTAATAGTTGCCGTTAGGCGCACCGATACCGATTCCCTGAATCTGATCCTCCAGTTCGTTTACTTTGATAAGGCGGCTCAGACCTTCGTGCAGCTCGGCTACATAATCGTCGAAATTGGTGTGCTTCTGGGTCTTGATTGAATCACTGGCCACTACCTGGCCACGGGCATCGACAATGCCGAACACCGTGTTGGTGGCGCCTATGTCTATACCTACTACATACGGTTTGCTCATAATATTATGATTGTTAAAGTTGTCGGTTTATGACTTTATTATTTGAATAAGTACTGACTGGAGATCGACTGGTTGTTGTGTATGCGACGGATTGTGTCGGCAAACAGCTTGGCCACTGGCAGAATGGTTGCCTTGGGGTTCTCCTTGATATATGGGATCGAATCGGTCAATACCAGTTCCTCGATACCGCAGTTCAGCACACGCTCGGTAGCGGGGTCAGACATCACGCCGTGGCTGCAGAGGGCGCGTACGGACTTGGCGCCGTAGGTCAGCAGCAGGTCGGAAGCCTTGGTGATGGTGCCGGCGGTGTCTACGATATCGTCGATCAGCACCACGTTCTTGCCCTCTACGTCGCCGATGACGGTCATCTTCTCCACCACGTTGGCCTTGGCGCGAGTCTTGTGGCACAGCACTAAGGGCACGTCAAAGTACTTGGCATACGAGTTGGCACGCTTTGCTCCGCCTACGTCGGGCGAGGCTATTACCATATCCTTCAGGTGCAGGCTCTCGATGTAGGGGATGAAGATGGAGCTTGCATAGAGGTGATCGACTGGAACGTCGAAGAATCCCTGGATCTGGTCGGCATGGAGGTCCATGGTGATGAGCCGGTCGATGCCTGCCACGCTGAGCAGGTCGGCCACCAGCTTGGCGGCGATGGACACTCTTGGTTTGTCCTTGCGGTCCTGACGCGCCCAGCCGAAGTAAGGCACCACAGCGATGATCGATGCTGCCGACGCACGTTTGGCCGCGTCTATCATCAGCAACAGTTCCATCAGATTATCTGCCGTCGGAAACGTGGACTGTACAAGATACACTTCACTGCCTCGTATCGACTCCTCGAACGACACTTCAAATTCACCGTCGGCAAAACGCTCTCTGTTCATTTTGCCTAATTCAATGCCGAGTTCCTTGCAGATGCTCTCGCCAAGATACTTGGACGACGACCCTGCAAATACCTTGATCGGCGGTAGAGAATTGCTCATGGGGTATGATGTTATTTTGTTCCTCGCGCCTTCTTTGTTAAGGCGCCGGTTTTATGCTACAAAATTAAAGATAATCCGTTATTAATGCAAATGAAATGTTATATTAACATTAATTTTATTTTGCGTTCTTTGCCGGCTTCACCTTTTTTAGCGGCAATATCAACGCGTCGTGAGGTCCGACCTCCAGCACTGCCTGCTGTCCGCGTTGCATGGTGAATACGTGCGGCTGCTTCCACAGCAGGTCCTCCACCTTATAGTCTCCCTCGGCTATTCCGGCCATGTCGTAGCACAGGTCGGGCACGTTGAGACGCAGCGTCTTGGACTGATCGGCGAAGTTAGCCACGAACAGCAGCACCTCGGTGTCGGTGTAGCGCACGAAGGCGAACAGGCGGTGCGGATCGAAGTCCGGCTGCTGAAGGTTGACGTACATCAGGTCGAAGAATGCACCCTCGCGCACGGCGTCGCTCTTGTTGCACAGAGTCAACACGCGTTTGTACAGATTGCGCAGCCATTTCTCGTGCGCGGTCAGGCGCGCGGTGTTGCACAGACCGTTGTTGTACCAACGGCGCAACGTGTCGAGGCTCCAGTAGTCGAATATGGTGGTGCGGTTGTTGTCGCCGGCAAATCCCTCGTTGTCGCGGGCCGGCTCGCCGAGTTCCTGGCCGTAATATATCATGAACGGACCCTTGCTCATCATGGCGCTCACCACTAAGTGCGGCACTACCTTCATGGGGTCGCCGGCAAACGCCGGGCTGGCGAAACGCACCTCGTCGTGGTTCTCCAGGAAGTTGAGCATACGGTCGCCGATGCCGTCTACGGTCTGCCAGCACCCGGTGAGCTGAGCCGCCGACACGTTGTGGCGCTCTATGCCTACAAGCGTGTCGTACAGGTTCACCTTGTCGTACAGATAATCGAAACCGCAATAATTCAGGAATGTGTGATACAGGCTCACGTCATATATCTCGCCTATGAATATCAGGCCGGGATAATCGGCCTTCACCTGCGGTATGGCCCAATGCCAGAACTCGACAGGCACCATGAACACCATGTCGCAGCGGAAACCGTCTATCCCCTTCGAGGCCCAGAATCGCAGTATATGAAGCATACGCAGCCATGTGTCCGGGACAGGATCGTAATATCCCTTATGCTCCCATGGATCGAAACCGTAGTTCAGCTTCACGGTCTCGTACCAGTCTGTTTTGCCGCAGAAGGCTGTGAAGCAGTCGTTGCCGGTAGCTTTGGCGGGAAACTCCACGTATGGAGTATCGCCTTCGGCACCGAGGTCAAAACCGGGGGCGAACTGCTGGTTGGTGATATAGTAATAATTGTTGTCGGGCGTGAAGAACATGCCTATGTTGTCGTGCGCTCCGAAGTCGTCGATGCCGTCGGGAGCCACGTCCGAATGATAGACACGTGCGGTATGGTTTGGCACGAAGTCCAGCAGCACCTTCAGTCCTGCGTCGTGAGTGCGGTCCACCAGTGCCTGGAATTCATCCATACGCCTGTCCACATCCTGGGCCAAGGCCGGCGACACGTCGTAATAATCCTTTATTGCGTAGGGCGACCCGGCCTGTCCTTTCACCACATTGGGGTTGTCGGCCGGTATGCCGGGGAAAGCGGTCTTGGTGGCCATCTCTATCACGCCGGTGTACCATACATGGGTCACACCGAGGCTGCGGATGGACTTCAATGTCTTTTCGGTAAGTTCATTGAACTTGCCGCTGCCGTTCTGCTCGTAGCTGCCGTCGGCCACGCATTCCGACTCCATGTTGGTCATGATGCGCGGAAACATCTGGTAAACTATTGGCTTCTCTTTCATCGTTCTGTTTCTATGCTCGGTTGTTCGTTGTTGTTTATTGTTGATGGATTTTGTTCGGTTGTCAAGTCGTTCAGGCATCCTATTTTACTGCCCCGCTTCTGCTTATCTCGCTCAGTATCCGGCAGGTGGCTTCGTATCCTATGTTTATGTTGCGGTTCAGGGCCTTTAGGTCGAACAGCTTGGTCTCCACTATTTCCAATGGCTTTATGACATAGTCGCATATCTCCATGTCGTGAATCACGTTGGCCTTCATAGACAGCGAAAAGGCCCTTGCCGCGATATCGAGTATCGAATTGCGGTAGCGGTACTTTCGATCCAGAGGCGAACAGTTGGAACCGAACAGCACGTCGCATTCCTTACGTATGGCCCAAGCCGGCAGATTGTGCAGCACGCCGCCGTCCACGTAATACTCCCCATCTATCTTGATGGGGTTGAATATCACCGGCACGCTGCATGAGGCCAGCACACGCGGTACAATCTCTCCCTTGCGCCAGCCTACCTGTGTGCCGCGCGACAGATTGGTGGCACAAACTATCGTGGGAATCTTCAATTCTTCTATGTTTTTGACCGGAAGCCACGAATCCAGCAGCTTGGCGAACTTGTTTAGCTTGAATATCCCGGCCTTGGGGATAGACCATTCGGTGAAGTCGCCGAAATTGCCCGACTCCATGAAACATTCCTTGATGTCCATGGGCGAGAGTCCGGAGGCATACAGCACACCGGCTATGGACCCGGCCGACACGCCCGAGATAATCTGCGGCTTCAGCCCGAACTCCTGCATAGCCATAAGCACGCCGATGTGCGAGAATCCCTTCGCGCCGCCGCCGCCCAAGGCTATCCCTATCTTCTTCTGCCTCTTGATGCCCAGATAGCTCGCTATATTGTCAATATTTATATTGAATGGAATATCCATATCGTTTTCTAAGTTTATAAAGTTTACAAAGTTTATAAAGTTAAGCTGATAGTACCGTCATCGGCAAGTCTGCACATTCCTCTCAACTTTTCCACTTTTTCAACTCTCTTAACTAATTATTCAACGCACGGAATCGGTTTTTAGCCCATTTATCTTCTTCTTTTTGCGAAGAAACTTGAATGCGTCGTCAAAGTCCTTGCGGAAAATGATGCCCACGCCCTGTGTGGTGAGCGCCGATTTCAAATAATAATACGCGTCATTGAAATGATTGTATGCCTTGAGCCGCAGCTTGCCGTCCTTGGTGAGCAGATACTCCAGGTCAAAGTCGCCGATAAACGTGGTCTGCGACACACTGCGGTCGCGGTAACCGAGGTTGCCGTTGATTATAAGCCTGTTGTCAAACAATTGGGACGACAGCGCCAAGTCCACCTCCATGTCCGAGAAGTCGTTGCGGCCGGACTTGAACGACGGATTGAGCGATACCTTGTCGGTCAGCTGCGACACTACGTTGGATATCTGCGACGACAGCGTGGACGACGCCATCGACACCAACTCGCCGTCGGATGTGCCCGAGAACTGGGGGGTGTAGAATCTGTTAAGCGCCAACAGGTACAGCACCTGCTGCTGCATCATCTCCTCCGACGACACGATGCTGCGCACCTTACGCTCCACATCGCCGGTCACGGTAGGCAGCGCTATGTCGAAAGCCAGCTCCGGATGCTGCAACTCGCCGGTAACCTTCAGCAACGCCTCCACCGGCACGGAACTGCGGTTCAGGTCGCGGTCGGTGGCGAAACTTTTGTCAAGATCCGACAGATTCGTGTTTACCCTGTATCCTGCCGTCAGATCGAGGATGCCTTTCATGGCGTCGCCGTTGAACGAGATGCTGCTACCCTCCTTTATCTTGAAGTCGCGGATTATGATGTCCTGGAACGTGAAACGGTAGCTGCCGTCGTTGATGGCATATCGCCCGAACAATTCGACGTTGTCGTTAAATGTGTTGTAATTAAGGCGCATGGCTCCCGAACCTGTGGCCGTTATCTTGTCGCCGGCGGCGGGATCCATTATCACATTCATCTTCAGCGACGGCGTAAGGGCGACGGACAGGTCCATCTCGAAGATTCCGGCCTCCTCCTCTTCCTGCGCCGGCTTCTTGAACTTGGTCTCGAACTCCTCCTGTTCCGTTATCTCGGTCTCGACCTTCTTATGACTGTCGGTGAATGTCAGGAAGTCGTATTCTTCTGCCGTCTGTGTCTTCTCCAACGAGAATGTAAAATTGGAATTCGGCTCGGTCGTTGCATCGAAACTTACAAGTGTATAGCCCGGATAACCGGATATTCGGCCCGACCCGGAGGCGAAAATTCTGCCCCACCAGGCCTGACCTGATGCGGAAGTCATGTCATAGCACAGCATACGACGGATATCCTTCAGATTCAGGTCTATCTTGGCGTCGTGAAAGTACTCGTGGCTTACCGTTCCGGCCAGCACCCCGCCGTTTCCGTAACGGTCCCTGATACGGAAGCCGGGAATCACTATCTTGTCTTCGTCAAACAGTACCGAATCCGAGCCGTAGTACGTCACGTTGGTGTATCCTATCTTGATGGCGGCGGTGTCGGCGAATGCCTTGCCTGTCAGGCGTATCCTCTTGAAATTGCCGTACAGCGTAAGGTCGGCCGATCCGGCGCCTTCCACTTTTTCCATCACATTGCTGAGGAACGGTTGTATCAGCGCTAAGTTTATCTTGTGGGCGTCGAAATTGATGCGCAGCGAATCCTGCGTCACGAATATCTTGCCGTCCACCTTGGTGTACACGTCTTTGGTGCCCCCTTGTATATCCGCGCCGATGCCTACGGCCTTGCTGGTGTTGTCCCAGTATCCCAACAGGTCGGCATCGCCCACGTCGGCGCCGTTGTAACTGAAATTCTTCACATGTAGGCCGCGCGTCTCGGCCAACGGCGCTCCGCTGAACAGATTCGAGGCCACCGCCTGACCCGTGGCACGGCCGCCGAATGTCACATAGTTGATGTTCAGCGTGTTGAATATGTACGACAGGTCTATATCCCGCAGGTTGGCCACCAGTTCGTCGTCAGGCGAATCGGATGCCGCGCCCTGAATGGTCAGATATTGGTCGCCGTGATTAAGGCTCAGATTGTCCACCGTCAATCGCTTGTCGCTGAACCGTACAGTGGCCGGAGACATACGCCACGTCTCGCTGTTGATAACTATCTCGCTTGGGTTTATGGCAATGTCCAGGTCCTTCTTGCCCTGTTCGTTGCTTACAATGTTCAGTCCGAGGTCGATGGTACCGTTCTCCTTGCCGCTCTCCCCTTTCCACGCCAACAGACCGGACACCCGGTCGTTCAGCGCATGGCCGTCAACGTCAAGATGCACATACTGTGTCTTTATGGGATAGTCGGCACCTACCTTTACCGTCAGGCCGTTTGCAACGGTCGATTCGGCGGCTACACTCACGTTCTTTATCAGCTTGCTTTCGCCTTGAATCAGATACGGAGCGGACACATTCACGTTCATCCGGTCGTTGTCGATGGTGCCGTATAGACGCGCGGGCACACCCGGACGCACCTTAAGGTTAAGCGCTTCGTATATCTTGGCGTCTGACTTGACGGTTAAGTCGTAATTAAGGCTATTGGCGTTGACTGACTGCCTGGCCGGTGCCTTGATATATGCCGGCAATGCCCTGGACAGCATATCGGTGGCGACCACCGGCAGGTCCTTGAACGCGAAATGCCCCTGCACCCTACCGTCCAATACATCGCTCGCCAGGTCTATGCGCCTGATTTCATTGATGTTGCTGACATCAAGATTAAGATACGACAGCACCAATGTATTTCCCTTTGCTGGAGTATAATTTATGTCCGATATGCGGGCAAATCCTGTGACATTGTCTTCGTTGTTACCGGTAGCTTTCACGTCGAGCGACGCCACTTGAAACACAGCGGCCTGTTTCGGCAATATACCGAATGCGTTGCAGTCCAGTCTCAGGTCATTGCCCGTCACGTCCCATGTGGATGCCGGGCCGTCAAGAGTACAGCTGGCCATAACCTCGCCATTGGCCACCAAGCCCGACACCTGCGCCTGCAGGTCGGTCTGCTTGCCCTGCTTCTGCAATGTGACGAATATGTCGGTCAGTTCCTGGCCGTTGACAAACACCGACGGAGCCTCTACCTTCACATCACCGTTGCTACGCTGCAGGTCATTGAGTGTCAGGCCAATTTCTCCTTCTGCCCTGGCCTTGACCTGGCCGACAGGCTGCGTTGCCATGAGCGAACCGAGGTCGAAGCCCTCGGTGTCTATCTTAAACTTGCCGTTTATAGTCTTGTCATGCAGATTGCCATTCACGTCTAAGTTTATCAATCCCTGATCTGTGGACACAAGCCCCCGGAACACACCGCCCGACCTGGCAAGCGAAACGCCGCCGTCGCCCTTCACCAAGATTTGTCCTGCCTTCGACAATATTTCTGAGGCTTGTCCTGTATTTACACCCACGGCATCAAGCAATTGCGCTATGTAACCGCCATCAGCTTCCACTTCCAGGTCATCGGCTATGAGTTCGAGTGCCTTAGGTGTTGCAAGACCTGACACATTGCCTCTGAAATTTATGTCGGCATTACCGTTATTGTCTGTCACAGACAGATTCTCGACTCTGAACCTGTTGACCGAACCATCGACATGAACGTCAATGTCATACTTACCCGAAATCTGATCGAGTCTCGGCAATAAAAAAGCAAGCTCGCCCGGATGCAGGTTGTCGATATTGACGACTACATCAAGGTCGGCATTCTTAATGTCGTTGACAATGTTCTTGAATCCGGAGATGGGGAGTTTCTGGTTGTTGACGCGCACCTTTGCATCCGACAGGTCGAGGCGGAAATTACGCAGTTCTATTTCCTGCGGAGTCACGCTGGCGAAAAACGACACACCGTCTACATATAGTCCCGACTTCTCCCTGAAACTGAGGCGTCTGAGGTTCACCACATAGTCGTCATTCTTAAGCCTGGGCATCGATATGTCGGCGCGCAGATTGCTTATCTTCAGATGATTGGGGTCCAACACATTCTGCTCCCTGACGGGTTGCCACAGACGGTCGAATCTCACATTCGACTTACGGATCACGATGTTATGCAGCACAAGGTCGAACTTCGTGGGTTCCGCTTTGGGTTTCTTCGGCTTAAAAGCATCGATTATGAACTGGATGTTCAGCGGCGCGCCCTCTTTAGCCTGTGTTATGCCCGCGTCAAGGCCGATGATTTCGGCGTAAGTGATTTCTATTTTCTGAGATATCAGTAGTTTCCAGAAGGCCACCCCGGCGCCGAGGTTCTTGACTGATAGGCACTTTTGATTGTCAGGAGTGCGGATCTCCACATCGTTGAGTTGCAGCTCGTTGAACGGCATTATGGAGACATCGCCTATCGTGACAGGAGCTTTGAACAATTGTGTCAACTGTTTCTCCGCCTCATTACGGATCATTTTCTGCACCGGAGGCACCGACAGCGCCACATAAAGCAACACAATGATAGCCCCCACTGTAAGAATGGCGGCGAACAATATACTGCGTGCTACACGATAGACATTCCTCACGGCTGTCATACCGCAAAATTACTAATTTTTTCTCACATTGAAAAACTTAGCATCCCGATGCCCATCATACATGGCATAGTAGCGTGGGCACTCCGTGCCGCGTATCAAACTTGGGCCAAATTCCTAATGTGCATTTTGCAACGAATTGCGTCTGCAGAGTAGGGACGAGCCTTCGGCACGTGTCGGCGCCACGCATCCTGTTGGGAAATTGATTTCAAGTCACAGAACTTTTTGATGCCCAGGCATCCACAGATCTGACAGATATGCACAGATTTAATTTATTTTATGCGTACGAATTTGTCCAAATCGTCTCGGGTGACATAATATTCCCCGACAAATGGATTATGCAGTAATTGATCAAATTTATCCGAAGCCTTAAGCTTCCCCAGAATTGAATTCCACTTATCAAGTGTCACGTCCGACAGATCTATATATTTGATATTTCGCCCTTTCCATTTAAAGGACTTCATGTTGTTTTTGCCGATGGAGTCGACGAGACATGCAGTATATTCCTCATCATCGAAAGCAACATCTAAATCAAGATATGCGTTAGGATTGCCTTCCTTAATATCCGTGTTGAATACTGTCTGCAGCATGTTTGCAAAGGCAGTGTTATCGTCATTTATATTACCAAAAGCAATTTCACTGCCATAATCCGACCAATATTGGGACACGGCATTACCGCCGGGATATATGGTCATTACGATATTGCTGTCTATTATCTCTCCCTCATATCCAGGCCATTTCTGGGAATACACATATACCTGAGGCTCGGTAATGGATTCCACGTCAAAAGGATCGGTTTCTACAAGCTGACAATATTTTTTAGAGATGAACTGTCTGGAGTCTTTGTGAGACGCGGCTGTTTCCGAATATATCTCCCACCAGTCGCCTGCATCGGAAACCCAGTATCTCGTGCCTTTTTCGGCAGGTGGCACATTTTCCTTAGTCGCGCTCTCTGTGCCGGTATTCACGTCATACGAAAAGCCTACATACTGATAGGCTATCGGATACTCTGTGCCCGCTCCCGAACGGATGTTAATGTTATTCCCTGTTACCTCGGCTAACTTATAGTCGCCGTTTGTCACATTGACTTTCGCCGACATCGCCATCGAGAATGCCATCACCAACAGCGCAGTCAAAAACTCTTTTAGAAATCTCATATTCTCAACTTGTTAGATATTTTCCACAAAGTTAATACAATTTAACCAATCTCACAAATTCAGCCTAAAACTACACCAACATCAAATATATTATATCAGAGGTTTATTAAAGAAAGGCGGCTACCTGCCGTATCTTCTCCAGACGAGCCATGAAGGATGGGTTTGATTTGGCAATCTGTTTATTGTATTCCGCCTGAAGTCTGAGCCATAAGTCAGCCTCGATGCCAAGGGCTGCTTCAAGCAGAAGCGCATACTCTGTAGTCACCGCACGCTTGCCGTTTAGAACCTCATTCAACACGGATGCCGGCAACCCGATCTCGGCTGCTAAAGCTTTCTGTGATATGCCTCTGTACTCTATTTCATCCTTTATCATCTCCCCGGGATGAATCGCTATACTTGAATTCAAATTATTCGCAATCATATCTGGAGAAACACCTTCTACTTTGATTTCCATAACTTTTATTTATAATGATTTGATAATTCAGTAACATTGCAGATGGTCAATATTGGTTCTGCGTCATTAAGTGTTACGGTAAATTCGACTCTATATTGATCATTTACCCTTACCGACGACAACCCTGCCTTATCACCTGTAAGCACCTCGTATTGCAAAGAACGGATGGGCCATAATGCTTCGATGCACGAAGCATTTTTCAAGAATTTTATCGCTTTCTGATATCGCCTAATTATATCCGGCTGAAAACGGTGCTTCTTGTCAGGACTTTTCCCATCCTCATACAGTATCCTTAAGTACTCATATTCAAATGTTACTGTCATGTTGAAACCTTTTATACGTCGCAAAGTTAAATATAAATTCGCAAATTTGCAAATTCGATATAAATTCAAATGATTTATCACTTCACTATTCTTCACTATTCTTTCACTATTCTTTGGGCATTATTAAATTGTTATTTTTGGATAACAGCGAAAAAAATGGTAATTTTGCGGTATGATGGGTAAAGAGAAACCTACGGTGATACTGGGCATCGAGTCGTCGTGCGACGATACCTCGGCGGCGGTGATAGTCGACGGGATATTGCGCAGCAATGTCATAGCGAGCCAGAAAGTGCATGAGAGTTACGGCGGCGTCGTGCCGGAACTCGCGTCGCGGGCACACCAGCAGAACATCGTGCCGGTGGTGTCCGACGCGTTGCGTCAGGCCGGCGTGGACAAGCACGACCTCAGCGCCATAGCCTATACGCGCGGTCCCGGTCTGCTCGGCTCGCTGCACGTGGGCACCTCGTTTGCCAAAGGTCTGGCCATTGCGCTCGACATCCCGTTGCTTGACGTGAACCATCTGCACGGCCACGTGCTATCGCACTTCATCCGCAACAATGCCGACGACCCGGTGCCGGAATTCCCTTACCTCTGTCTGCTGATTTCGGGCGGTAACTCACAATTAGTCGTTGTGGAATCGCCCTACCAGATGAACATCATCGGTAAGACCATCGACGACGCGGCCGGCGAGGCTTTCGATAAATGCGCCAAGGTGATGGGCCTCCCCTATCCCGGCGGCCCGCATATAGACCGTCTCGCCCAGGAGGGTGACCCTAAGCGTTTCAAGTTCGCCAAGCCGAACATGCCGGGCTTCGATTACTCGTTCAGCGGATTGAAGACATCGTTCCTCTATACCCTGCGCGACAATGTGAAGAATGATCCGGACTTCGTGGAGAACAACAAGGCCGACCTGTGTGCCTCTCTGCAGAAGACCATCATCGATATATTACTCTCCAAACTGAAGGCGGCGATCCGCGAGACAGGCGTGAAGCATGTGGCCATAGGTGGCGGCGTATCGGCCAACGGCGGCATACGCCAGGCTGTGGCCGACCTGTGCCGCGACATGAACGTCACCGCATGGATTCCACCTCGCCAGTTCACCACCGACAATGCCGCGATGGTGGCAATGGCCGGTTATTTCAAATACCTTAACCACGATTACAGCTCGCTCGCACTCCCTCCCTTCGCGCGCGTCACCGTTTGATATCGCCCTATGAAAATCCCGAACGACACTCCCGACAAGGATCCCGGCACGGAGAAAGATCTCCATACCGAGACCCGTTGCGTCACCATATACGGCTACACCGAGGAGGAACTTGCCGACATCATCAAACACTTCAGGAGCCAGCTCCCTGATTTTGTCAGCATGGTCACCACGACACTGAATCTTGTCACCAGGATTCTGCTGACAGGCTCACACCACGCCGTGGAACTTCTGCGGTTCAAGATGAACCGGTTCCAGCAGCAGCTCATGGATCTGTTCAACGAGGAATTCGTGTCGACACAGGACCTGACCATGCCGGAGGTATTAGGTCAGCTGCTTAAGGAGCGCGAGCTGACCGTGGCCTGCGCCGAGAGTTGCACCGGCGGCAACATCGCACACAAGATTACGCAGATTCCCGGATCGTCGGCCTACTTCTTAGGAAGTGTCGTAAGCTACAGCAACGAGGTGAAGGCCAATGTGCTGAAGGTAAGCCGAAACAATCTGTCGCGCTTCGGTGCCGTCAGCAAACAGGTGGTCGAGGACATGGCCCGTGGAGCCGCATCGCTGATGAGGGCTGACTGTGCGATGGCCACGTCTGGCATCGCCGGCCCCGAAGGAGGTACAAAGTTCAAGCCTGTAGGCACGGTGTGGATGGCCGTAAGATATAACGACACCACCGTATCGGAGCTGATTCAGTTCAAGGGTGACAGAAACCAAGTGATTGAATCGGCAACGAACCATGTGATGTTCATGTTGATCAAAATGTTAAGGAACTCCTACATAGTGCAGGAGGAAATCAACGACGACTAAACAGATATTAAATATTAGATATTAATATTAAATATTAGATACCGGATAATAGATATTATATCAGATACAGAATAATTCGTCTTCCTTTATGAACCGGGTGAAAGTCCCGGACAGTCCCGCTACGGTTACAGTCCGACCTTGGAAGATGACAATTTTCTACGCGGATGGAAAATTATTCACATTTAATCAGACACATATCGGCGATAGCGCTGCTTCTTATGGTCTCCGGCCCGATTACCGCCGGCCAGCAGCCTGACAGCGCGTCGGTCACCCTTCAGACACTTGAAGTCTCCTCTGCCAAAGCACCGAAAGAAGTTGTCTCGGTAGCCCCTACGCACACGATAGCCAACCGGGACCTCGACAAGATGGGCATCACGGGCATATCCGATGCCATTCACCGTATGCCGGGCGTCATACTCCGTGATTACGGCGGTGCAGGAGGTCTGAAGACAGTATCCATACGCGGCCTCGGTCCGCAGCACACCGGCGTCAGCTACGACGGCGCGCAACTCGGCGATACACAGTCCGGACAGATAGACCTCTCCAGATATTCGCTCGACAACATCAGTGACATCTCGATGGTGATAGGCGACAACGAGGATATCTTCGTGCCGGCACGTACGGCGGCGGCCTCATCGTCTATCATGATTTCATCGTGGAATCCGGTGATGGGTGACCGCAAGCTAAATCTCACCGCCAAACTGACTGCCGGAGCATTCGGATACGTCTCCCCCTATATCAGAGTCGGTTCGGGCATCGGCGACAATATGGCGTGGCTGTTAACGGGCGACTACATCCACAGCAACAACAATTACACATTCTCAATCCCCAACGGCAGCGAGACCGTGAAAGAACGTCGCAGCAACTCCGACATCGACAACGGACACATCGAGGCCAACTTCCAGTGGAAACCTAACTCGGCCTCCACGCTCAACGTAAAGTACTACTACTTCGATTCGTTCCGCCATCTGCCCGGTCCGGCCATTCTGTACAATAACGAGAGCCACGAGGCGCTTAAGGACGTGAATATGTTCGGTCAGGCGCAATACCGCACCCGCCTGTCAAAAATATTCTCGCTCAATGTGTTGGGTAAATTCAACTGGAGCAAGAACCGATATACCGACCGCGACGGCAAATATCCGGGCGGCGTGCTCGACAACCGCTATATTCAACGCGAGGCATACGGCACGGCCACGCTGCTGTGCGTGCCTGTATCGGGTCTGTCGCTGTCGTATGCGTTCGACTATTTCTACAACGATCTGCACAGCAACCTGAAGCAGCACAGCCGCCCTCACCGCAACTCCATTCTTCAGGGTCTCAACGCCAAATACCATTACGGCTGGTTTACGGCCACAGCCCGCGCCCTTCTTTCCATATACCGGGACTTTCCCGGCGACGGCGAGAAGAAAATCAGCCACACCAGACTCACGCCGTCGGCGGGCGTATCATTCCAGCCCTGGATGAATCAGAATTTTTTCATACGCCTCAACTATAAGGGTATATTCCGGATGCCGACTTTCAACGAACTGTATTTCGACCATTTCGGGTCTATCAACCTGAATCCCGAAATAACCGACCAGTTCAACGCCGGCGTGACCTATAACCTGAAGCCGCAAGGCTGGATCAGCAACCTGAACGTGACGGTGGACGGATACTTCAACCGCGTCAAGAACAAGATTGTGGCCGTGCCTTACAATATGTTCGTATGGACCATGACCAACCTCGGCCGCGTGGAGGCGTACGGCATCGACCTGTCGCTCAACGCCGAATTCCCTGTATATGCGCGTCAGAGCATCATAATCAACGGCAACTACAGCTGGCAGAAGGCTCTCAGCAAGACCTCGCGCGACAAGCTGGACTGGAACAAACAGTTGCCCTACACTCCGGTCCATTCGGGAGCGTTCTCCGTGGCGTGGGAGAATCCCTGGGTGTCGCTCGTAGCTCATTCATACGGTTGCTCGGCGCGTTACTCCACCACCAACAATCTCCCGGGCACGCGCCTGCACGGATACATGGAATTCGGCTTCGCCGCATACCATACCTTCAGGTTTCACCGCCACGAGCTTCAGCTGCGTGCCGACCTGATCAATGCCTTCGACGCGCGCTATGAGATTGTGGCACGTTATCCCATGCCCGGCAGGTCATGGAGCGTATCAATAAGATTCACATTATAACAATATAATAATAAATCAATTACAACAAACACCAAGAAAGATTATGTTAAAGCAATTCCTATCGGCTGCGCTTGTTGTGGCAGCCATGTCAGCCCTGACATCGTGCGACAGCGACAACAAGCACGACTACGAGCCCAACCCCGATCAGCCGAAGTATTCGGCCGGCGCATACTTCCTGAACCAGGGAAATTACTACGGTGGCGGCATCGAAGGTGGCCTCTACTCGCTGGACTATAACACCGGCACGATGGCCAACAATATATTCAAGGCGGCCAATGGCAAGTCGCTGGGTGATACTCCCCAATGCGGCGTATGCTACGGATCGAAAGTATATATCGGCGTATATGAGTCACAGTGCATCTTCATCCTGGACAAATACACCAACAAGGAGATCGGCTGTCTGCGCCTCAAAGGGACGAAGCAAGGCTCGCAGCCCCGCTCCATGGTGGCAAACGGCGGCAAGGTATATGTGGCCATGTATGATGGCTTCGTAGCCCGTCTGGACACCACCACAATGCAGATTGACAAGAGCGTACAGGTAGGTCCTAATCCGGAAGTTATCGGCATTTACAACAATAAGATATATGTGCCTAACTCCGACGGTCAGAACTATCCCGACTATGGCACCACAGCCAGCGTGATAGACATCGACTCCTTCACCGTTACCGCTACCATGACAGTGCCTGAGAACCCCGCGGAGTTCCAGGCCAACAAAGACGGCCTTTACCTGCTGGCCAAAGGTAACTATCAGGACATTCCCTCCAAAATCTACAAGGTTGAAGGCCTGGAATTCAAGGAGATTGCCGAAGCCTCTATCATGGCTGTGGATGAGGACAAGGTCTATTATGTAAACGCACCGTTTACTGATGATGTTAAGGTAACATACGGCTATTATGACATCGCGAAGGGCACGAACCAGGAATGGAGAATCCAGCAGGTGGACTATCCCAACAACATCGCCATCGACCGCATCGGCGGCAAGATGTTCATATCCTCCTATATCATGGACGGTAAGTATCCTTCGTACACCGCTCCCGGCTATGTCAATGAGTACACCCTTGACGGTAAGTTCGTCAAGAAATATGACATCGGCGTAGGCCCTGCTGCCATCTTCTTCGACAAGTATTGAACGGAAACCTTATAATATATAATTAACGGAGGGGGCGCAGGCCCACTCGCGCCAGCGCACCCTCCGCTTCTCTCTTGAAATTATGGTTGATAAACTGAAGCATTGCATATTTACTCTTGGGATTATCGTTCTGGCATCCTCCTGCGCTCATAAATCCGGTGAATCGGCACAAGGGAAAGACATTATGACCCATGCGGAAAACCTGACCATCGTGGACGGCGACGGCTATTCGTTGGTGGACATCCGCAACCCGTGGGATACCACACGGATGCTGGCGCAGTACATTCTGCTGAACGAGGGCAAGGACGTTCCCGAAGGCATCGATACGCAGTCGCGCAAGGTAATCCATACACCGGTCAAAAATGCTTTGGTTTACTATAACATACACGTCTCGCTGCTTCACGAGTTAGGAGCATTAGACCGTGTGGGAGGTGTATGTGATTCCGAATACATCACCGATTCCGTGGCCGGCCTGCGTGTGGCTCAGAAACAAATTCAGGATTGCGGCCTCAGCTATCAGCCCAACATCGAAGCCATCATGAAACTTCGTCCCGACCTTATCGTACTGTCGCCCATGGAAAACGGCGACACCCACGGCAAGCTGGCCAACATGAACATTCCAGTACTTGAGGCGGCCGATTATCTTGAACCTTATCCCCTTGGACGTGCGGAATGGATGAAGCTGTACGGACGACTTGTAGGCAAAGGAGCGGAAGCGGACAGCCTGTTTGCCAGGACCGAAAAGGAATACAACGACATCGTCTTCAAGACGGCTTTGTGCAGTAATCTCCCTAAGGTTCTGTTCGACGGAGCATATAGCGGCGTCTGGAACGTTCCTACGTCACGCTCGGCTACGGGTACGCTGATACGCGATGCGGCCGGTTACAATCCTTTCGATGACTACAACGATTCCGGCAGTGCGAAACTCGCACCCGAAGAGGTGATATACAAGGCTGCGGATGCCGACGTCTGGTTTGTCAGATATTTTTCAGACACACCCAAGACGCTGGAACAGTGGGGTAAGGAGGACAAGAACTATTCTCGCTTCAAAGCGTTCAAGGATGGCAACGTATGGGGATCGAACACCAGATACAGCGGTGTGTTCGATGACGCGGCATTCCATCCGCAGTGGATATTGGCCGATATGGCACTGATTCTGCATCCCTCGCTGCAGGGAATCAAAATTCATAAACGTTACTATCAGCAACTTAAGTGAATCTATCCAAGAAACTAATATTCGCGCTGCTTATTCTGTGCGTTGCGGCGATGTTCCTGGCCAACCTCTTTTTCGGGGCTGTGCACATCGACGCGTCCGAGGTGTGGAACGCGCTTAAGGGCAACGACCGTGACAGCATCACATCCTATATCATATTCGAAAACCGTATGCCCCAGGCCGTGACGGCACTGTTGGGTGGCGCGGCATTGGCGGTAACGGGACTTATGCTTCAGACAGCCTTCCGCAACCCGTTGGCGGGACCCTCCATTCTCGGTATCAGTTCCGGAGCAAGTTTAGGCGTGGCTTTGGTCATGCTGGCATTGGGAGGCACCATATCCATCGGCAGTTCGAGCATCGGCGGCTATGCGGCCATAATAGTTGCCGCCTCCATCGGCAGCCTTGCCATTACCGGATTACTGACACTAATATCGCTGCGTGTCCGTAACAATCTGATGCTTCTGATCGTGGGCATCATGACGGGCTATCTCACTTCGTCGGTAGTCACGTTGCTGTCTTCGCTGACCAACGAACAGAGTCTGCAGGGATATGTAATATGGGGAATGGGATCGTTCGCACAGGTATCGCTGCAACAGCTTCCGATGCTGTCCATTCTGATAATCCTCGGACTGCTTGGCGCCATGCTGATGGCCAAGCCCCTCAACATCCTGCTATTGGGCGACAATTACGCTTTGAATTTAGGTATACGCGTGGAGCATGTCAAGACATGGCTGCTCATTGTCACCGGTCTGCTGACGGCGGTTGTAACTGCCTTCTGCGGCCCTATATCGTTCATAGGACTGGCAATGCCGCACATAGCGCGGCTGATGACACGCACCGACAATCACTGGGTGCTTATGCCGGCCACCATGCTTGTAGGCGCCATCGTGGCCTTGGGATGTAACTGTCTCTCCGTGATACCGCAAAGCAATGTTATCCCCCTCAACGCCCTCACCCCGATTGTCGGTGTCCCGGTAATCCTATACGTAATCCTCGCAGGTTACCGTAAATAGTTGATAAAGTTGATAAAGTTTAAAAAGTTAAGATTAATGTGTTGACTCACCTATGCCGCCACTATTATCTTAACTTTTTTAACTCTCTTAACTTTTTAAACTAATCAGTCAGCCATCGCCGGGTCAGCGGACCGTAATGGTCGATGCGGCGGTCGCGGAAGAACGGCCACCACTGGCGCACGTTCTCGCAGCGTTGCATGTCAACGTCCACCACATGTTCGCAGGCTTCGTTGTCGGGCGCCATAAACAGTATCTCCCCCTGCGGACCGGCCACGAAACTGCTGCCCCAGAAGTCAATGCCCGATGTCTGGCCCGACGGATCCTCCTCGAACCCGTTGCGGTTCACCGACACCACGGGCAGTCCGTTTGCGACGGCATGACCGCGCTGCACGGTGATCCACGCCTCGCGCTGACGCGCTTTCTCATCGTCGGTGTCATCGGGATTCCACCCTATCGCCGTGGGATAAATCAGCATTTCTGCTCCACGCATGGCCATCAGGCGCGCGGCCTCGGGATACCACTGGTCCCAGCAAACCAATACGCCGAGACGTCCCAATGAAGTCTGTATCGGTTCGAAACCTAGGTCTCCGGGTGCGAAATAGAATTTCTCGTAGAAACCGGGGTCATCAGGTATATGCATCTTGCGATACTTGCCGGCCATCTCGCCGTTGGTGTCGAACACCAATGCCGTGTTATGATACAGTCCCGGAGCGCGACGCTCGAACACACTCGTTACCAGCACGACGTTGTTGGTCATGGCCACGTTGGCGTAAAACTCGGTGAAGTCGCTGGGAATCTCCTCGGCCAGCGCGAAGTTCTCCACATCCTCCGTCTGGCAGAAATACAGCGAGTCGTGCAGTTCGGACAGCACTATCAGCTGTGCCCCCTCGGAGGCAAGACTCTCTATAGCCGTCAGATTGCGGGCGCGGTTGGACTCCACATCGGCTGTGAACGAATGCTGTACTATTCCTACTTTAATCTTTCTGTTTGTCGTCATAACAATTGGATCTGTATGTTTAACGCTGCAACAATTGCATTGTGCTGCAGTGCAGCGATCCTCCCTGTTTTATCAACGTAGTGCAGTCCACCGGCACTATCTTGCGGTCATGATATGCCACCGACAGCATCATTACCGCCATCTCGTCCTTAAGCGGCTGCTTATATATCGGCACATATACGGCTTTCTCCGTCACCAGATAATTGGCGTATGTAGCTGCCAGACGATTACCTTCCTCATCATATATGGCGTCGGGTAATGGCAGTTCCACAAGATGGTAAGGCTGTCCGTCGGCAGTACGCAAAGCTTTCAGTTCATCACGCATCTTAACCAACGACTCGTTCATTTCCTCTCCCGGGCCGCAATAATATATCACATCTCCCGGGGCAAGTCGTGCCAATGTGTCGATATGCGAATCGGTGTCGTCACCCTCTATATGCCCGTGCTCCAGCCACAGGAACCGGATGAAGCCCAAACGCTTGTGTAATATATCCTCGATCTCGCTTCGCGTGTATGTCGGATTACGGTTGGGATTAAGCAGGCATTCCGACGTGGTGAGCAACGTACCCTTTCCGTCTGTCTCCACCGATCCCCCTTCAAGGATGAAGTCGCGGCAGTCAACATACCCTTCCTGCGGAATCACATCGTGCTGTGCCATGAAGGCCGTAGCCTGATTGTCCTTGCCGGCGGCAAACTTCAGGCCCCATGCGTTGAAGCCGAAGTCCAGCGTCAGCACGTCGCCATTGTCCTCATTAATGACCGACAAGGGACCGTAATCGCGTGTCCACGTATCGTTGCATACATAATACAGGCATTCCACATTGTCCAGCAGACTCACTTCAAAACCATTCCGATCAAACCATTTCATCAGGAACGTCATGGTCTCATGCTGATTGGCCGTAAGCATCAGCACCTTATCGCCGTTCGATACGAACGCTGCCGTGAGGCGGGCAAACTGCTCGCGCGCCTCCTCAATCACATCGGCCCAGTCGGTATCGATATGCGGCCAGGACATAAGTATCCGACCACAGCGTTCCCACTCCGCCGGCAACCGCTTGTTGATATATTCCAGTCCCTTGTTATTCACTTCGGATATCGTCTTTGCTTACTTGGTGAATGCATTCCAGCCCTGGGCGCGTATGGGCATCTCCTGGCCGTCGCGTGTTATCATGGCGGCACCAAGGTCCTTGTCGGTGACATAACCTATCACCTTCACGCCTTCCAGTTTCTCGACCTTCTCGTTGTCGGTCAGAGGCACCGTGAACAGCAGCTCATAATCCTCGCCGCCGTTCATGGCAGCAGTCACCATGTTCATGTTGAATTCTTCGGCCATGCATGCTGTCTGATAGTCGATTGGAATCCTGTCCTCGTAAACGCGACAACCGACACCCGATGCCTTACATATATGCAGCAGTTCGGACGACAGGCCATCGCTCACATCCATCATGGACGTGGGATGAATGTCCTTGTCCTTCAGCATCTGTACTATGTCCTTGCGTGCCTCAGGCTTCAGCTGGCGTTCCAGAATGTATTCCTTACCGGCGAAGTCGGGCTGAAACGGCTCTTGCGTCTTGCGCTCGGCTGCCACGCGGTTCTCGCGCTCCAGCAACTGCAGTCCCATATAGGCTGCCCCGAGGTCGCCGCTGACACATATCAGGTCATTGGGCTTGGCGCCGTCGCGGTACACTATCTCGTCCTTCTTTCCCTCGCCGATGCACGTCACGCTTATTACCAGACCCGTAACGGAGGCTGATGTGTCGCCTCCGACCAGGTCAACGCCATACAGGTCACAGGCCAGGCGGATGCCGGAATACAGTTCCTCGATATGGTCAACGGTAAAACGGCTCGACACGCCGAGGCTCACTACAATCTGCTTGGGCGTGCCCATCATGGCGTAGATGTCGCTGAAATTCACTATCGCGGCCTTATAGCCTAAATGCTTCAACGGCACATAACGCAGGTCGAAGTGAATGCCTTCCAGCAAAAGGTCAGTCGTGACCAGCACTTCCTTGTCACCGTAGGACAGCACCGCCGCATCGTCGCCAACGCCCTTTCGGCTTGACTCGTTGCGCAGCGGAAAATCCTTTGTCAAAAGGTCGATGAGTCCAAACTCACCGACCTCAGCTATCTCTCTTTCTTTACTCATTATGTTATGTGTAAGAAATTGACTGTCACATATCTTTTAGATATGTACTTATACTCTATATTACAGACGCTCCAGCATCTTCTGAATGATGTGCGTCATCACGGGCTGAGCCTTGACGGCTGCCTTCTGCACTTCCTCATGCGTCGGGACTTCGCGTATATCCTTGCCGCCCAGGTCGGTGATAACCGACACGCCGAACACCTTCATTCCGGCATGGTTGGCCACAATTACCTCAGGTACCGTAGACATACCGACTGCATCGCCTCCTATTACGCGGAAATACTCATACTCTGCGGGTGTCTCGAATGTCGGGCCGGGAGTGCCGACGTATACACCGTGCATCAGCCGTATGTTGTCTTCGGCTGCGATAGCGTCAGCCATGTCTATCAACGCATGACTGTATGCCTCCGTCATCGCCGGGAAACGAGTGCCTAATTCCTCATAATTCTTGCCGCGCAGCGGGTTTTCGGGGAACAGGTTGATGTGGTCGGTGATCACCATCACGTCGCCCACCTTGAACTCCTTGTTCATGCCGCCCGATGCGTTGCTGACAAACAGCGTCTCTACGCCCAGAGCCTTCATGACACGCACGGGGAAGGTAACTTCCTTCATGTCGTAGCCCTCGTAGTAGTGGAAACGTCCCTGCATGGCCACGATATATTTGCCGCCGAGGTTACCGAATATGAGTTTGCCACTATGTCCCTCCACCGTAGAAACCGGCATGTTGGGAATGGTGTGGTAATCTATCTCCTTCTTTATCTCTATATAGTTCACCAGGTCGCCAAGTCCCGTGCCGAGAATCACTCCGATTGCGGGAAGCTCACCTACTTCTGCGCGAATATATTCCGCGGTCTCGCTGATTTTTTCCAAATATGTCTTTTCCATCGTATTGATTTATGATTTGGACATCGCTGCCCAATTAATATGTCTAAATTTTGTAATTCTGTTATTCCGTACTTTATGCTTCAATGCGTGCTTTCAGGTCGCGTATGAAGTCGCTGCCGTCCTGCTTGGGCATCATCTGCACCGCTATCGGTAGGTAAAACGTCAGAGGCTTCAATTTTGTTGGCACGTATGGGTTATATGCCAGTCTGACCGCATCCTTTTCGGTGGTGACTATCATCTTGCGCTCGCCGGTTAGCGAATCGAACTTCTTCTTGATGTTCTCTATGTCCTTGCGCTGGAAATCATGATGGTCGGGATAATGACACACCACGACCTTGAAGGGATAGTTTCTGAAATACCGGACGAATCCGCGTGGATTGGCTATCCCGGTCAGAAGCAGTACCGTGTCTCGCTCCGTGAGGCTGCCCAAAGTGACGTGATACGGCTTGTCGTCCGGGAACACCGGCAGCAGCCCCCCATATACCACCTGCGAGAAAAAGAGACTCTGGTAAGGTCTCGGATTCAGGCCTTTGGTTGCATGGTCACCACCCAATTCCTTGCATATCAGACGCACGTCTATGGGCGATACCTGTGCGGGGCACTTTGTCACCACCACCATGTCGGCGCGTTCCACCTGCTTCCAGTTTTCGCGGAGACGTCCCAACGGCAGCAGATGGTCGCGGTAGATGGGCCGGTTATAATCCGACAGCAATATCGACACCTTCGGCTTGACAAACCGGTGCTGGAACGCGTCGTCAAGCAGTATCAGCTGTATGTCCGGGAACTGACGCAGCAGTTCCGAGATGCCGTGCCGGCGATTCTCGCAGACGGCCACCTTGACCTGATTGCCGAACTTATGGTATATCTGCAACGGCTCGTCACCCACGCTGTCGGGCGTGCTGGTTGAATTGGCCAGCAGGAAGCCCTTGGTCTTACGCTTGTAACCTCGCGACAGGACGGCTATGTTGTATGTCATGCACAGCTCGTTGATGATATACTCCACGTGCGGCGTCTTGCCGGTACCTCCCACCGTGATATTGCCCACGCTCACCACCGGCACGTCGTATTCCACGACAGGCAGCAGCTTGTTGTCGAACATCCAGTTGCGCACACTCATCACGCACCCGTATATCCATGATACGGGTTTCAATAGCCATGATATAATCTGATTGCGTGACGGCATCGGGTGTGTTTCCGGGTTTAGTTCAACTTGTGGTTACTTATATTGGTTACTTGCCTGTGAATTCAATCTTGATGTCGGCCATCCGCGCCTGAATCCGTTCGCGACGCAGCAGCTCGCGCATCTTCATTATCATCATCTCCTCCGGCTTCGGCTCGAGCATCCGGCGCATTGCCGTCATCGACGACAGGTTGGAGGGCAGCATGTCCCAGAACGACGGTTTGTACTCAGGATAAGCGGCCACATTGTATTTGTCCAATATCTTTGCCCTTGAAGCCACCCATTCGATGGCATCGTTCAGACTGCCGATGGAGTCAACAAGTCCGATGCGCTTTGCGGAAATTGCATCCCAGACGCGGCCCTCGGCTATACGCTTCACGGCCGAAACGCTCATCTTTCGACCCTTGGCAACACGCCCCACGAAGTCCTCGTAGCCACGGTTCACATACTGCTGCATCACGCCCTTCATCTCGTCAGTCATACTTTCTGTCAGACTCGGGAACTGTGCGTTGGGATTGGTGGATACTGTCTGCGGATTGACGCCGAGCTTATCGGCCAGACCCTTGACGTTGGGAATCAGGCCGAATATTCCTATCGAACCGGTTATTGTCAGCGGATTTGCGAAGATTTTGTCGGCACACGCCGAGATCCAGTAGCCACCCGATGCGGCGTATGCACCCATTGATACGGCCAGGGGCTTACCCTTTGACTGGAAATAATCCAGGGCCTCGCCAATCTGGTCGCTGCCGAAAGCAGACCCTCCCGGAGAATTGACCCGAAGCACCATTCCCTTGACATTGTCGTCATCGGCCAGTTCCGTTATAATCGGAACAAGATTATGGTAATTTATGCCTTCCTGGCTTACATCGTTTATCTCTCCCACGGCATACAGCACCGCTATACGGTTCTTGCTGCCGTATGCGGTGGACCATGGGACCTGCTTCACAAGCGTGCCGGGACTTACGAAATTCACATCGTCAACATCCTGACCTGTCAGTGCGGCGAACTTGGCATTGATGGTACGTTCGTATACCAGAGAATCCACCAATCCGGCCTCAACAGAAGTTTTCGCAGGAGCGAATGTGATATATGCCTTCGATACCAGCGAGTCTATTTCCTCAGGGTTCACCCCCTTACGGGTCTCGCTGATATTCTTTTTAACCACACCCCACATGTTTCCGAGCAATGTATCCATCTGCGCGCGGGCCGGATGGCTCATGCTGTTCATTATGTAAGGCTCTACGGCCGACTTGAACGTGCCGACCTTCACCACCTGGAACTCTACGCCGAGTTTGTCGAGTAGATCCTTATAGTACAGTACGGTCGACGACATACCCTGCATCTCCATCATGCCCTGTGGATTCATGTACACGCGGTCGGCGGCGGATGCAATCAGATACGTTCCCATTGTATAGGTATCGGCGTACGCATACACCGGCTTTTTGCTTTCCTTATACTTCAGCACGGCCTGGCGGATAGTGTAGCAAGCCGCGGGACTTGCCTCCAGCGCGCCACACTTCAGATACACGGCCGATATGTCGCGGTTGCGCGCTGCCTCGGCCAGGGCCTCGACTATCATGTTAAGATTCTGAGGTTTGCTCAGATCTCCCTGAACCAGCGACGTGATGTCGGGAGTCGTTGCCGATTCCCGTTCGCTTATTGCGCCGCTCAGGTCGATGGTAAGGATGCTCTTGGACTTAAGCTGCTCCACATCGCCCATTTCCGAAGCGATGCCGCTCCCTATCATTCCGAACAGCAGTATCATTGACGACACCACGACCAGCACCAGGGCCAGCCATGCTCCGACAAACGATGAAAGCGTATTTAAAAAGAACTTCTTAAGCATTATTCTCTGTTATTTCCTTGATGATCTTCTTGATTTCGTCTGCCAGAGCATCAGCCTGTTCCATAGTCGCGGCTTCGCTGTATATACGGATGATAGGCTCGGTGTTCGACTTGCGCAGATGTACCCAGCTGTCCGGGAAGTCAATCTTAACGCCGTCTATGTCTGTGATCTCCTCGTTCTTGAAACGCACCTTCACTTCGTCTAAGATAGCGTCTACATCAAGTTCGGGAGTGAGCTGTATCTTGTTCTTGGCAATGGCATACTGCGGCAATGCAGCCTTGATTTCGGTGACTTTCCTGCCGCTCTTGGCCATCAGCGTAAGGAACAGAGCCACGCCTACCAATGCATCACGGCCATAGTGGATGGCGGGATAGATCACGCCACCGTTGCCTTCGCCGCCAATCACGGCGCCGGTCTCCTTCATCTTGGTCACCACGTTCACCTCGCCCACTGCGGCGGCATTGTATTCGCAGCCATGCTTCCGGGTCACGTCGCGGAGTCCGCGCGACGAGCTAAGATTAGACACCGTCGAGCCGGGAGTATGCTCCAGCACGTAGTCGGAAATGGCTATGAGAGTGTTCTCCTCTATGAACATCTCGCCGTTTTCCATCACGATGGCCAGACGGTCAACGTCAGGGTCTACCACGAAACCTACGTCAGCACCCGATTCCTTGACCAGAGCCGCTATGTCGGTCAGATTCTCGGGTATAGGCTCGGGAGTGTGGGCGAACTTACCGGTGCAATCGCAGTTCAGTTCCACTATATCCGTTACCCCCAGAGCCTTCAGCAACTGAGGCATCACGATGCCCCCCACCGAGTTGATGGCGTCCAGGGCTACTTTGAAGTTGGCTTTCTTTATCGCCTCCACATCAACTAAATCCAGGTCCAGAACCTGTGCGATGTGATTGCGGTTCCATGTGTCCACATGGTATTCGTGACCCAGTTCCATTACCGGAGCGAATTCATAATCATCCTCGTCGGCTATGCGTATCACCTCCTTACCCTCGCGGTCGGTCAGGAACTCGCCGTTGCTGTTCAGCAGTTTCAGGGCATTCCATTGCACGGGGTTGTGGCTTGCGGTTATGATGATGCCGCCGGCAGCCTTTTCGCCCGTCACGGCCAGCTCTGTCGTAGGAGTCGATGCCAGACCGATGTTGATTACATCGAAACCCATCGACATCAGTGTGCCCACTACCAGTTTCGACACCATTTCGCCCGACAACCGTCCGTCGCGGCCTACTACTATCACATTGTTGTCGCCGCAGTTCTTACGGATAAAGGATGCGTATGCCGCCGTAAACTTCACGACATCCACGCCCGACAGTCCATCACCGGCCGGTCCTCCTATTGTCCCACGTATACCCGATATTGATTTGATCAATGACATAATGCTCTGTTTTTCTGCTGTAGAATTGCTTGTTGTTTCTATCCGGAATTTCCTTACGGATTAATATTCAGCCGGGAAATAACGAACACGGTACACTACCGGTATCACGTCCGCCTGATCCTGCCAGCCTTCCACCGACTTGATGATAAGCTCAACCTCGCTGTAATATCCCAGCCACTTCATGGGAATCTGTATTCCCGTGCCGTATGTCGCCGACGATGGCAACGAGATGTCGTCAAGTACGAAGTATGTGCTTCCCGTCGCCATATTCTCGGAATTTCCGATCCAATCGTCCTTGGTGATGAGACCGGCCTTCAGGTCCGATATGTTCTGGCGCATATACTTGAAGTACACACGGTCGCCGGTCTTGGCACGATAGTCCTTGTCGCCCGGGTTGATGACGCGCATATACACGTTGCCCTGACCGTCCATCTTGTAGAACGGTGCGTCCTCGCCTGTCTTGAACACGGAATCCTCCGGGAGCCGCACTTCCACCTCGTTCTGTGCGAGATACCAGTTTACGGCACGTTCTTCATCACGCAGCAGTTCCGAATACGATTTGGTCTTGCTGCAGCTCATCGCCCCCATCATCATGAGGCCGATTCCAAGCATAGATATTATATTTTTCAATTTCATTTCAATTCCAGTTTGTCAATGTTTTTCGGCACGAGATGCGCGTATTTCTCCATCTCGTTCATTATAGCCTTGCGGCATTCGTCCATAGTACCCTCGAATTCGGCACCGGCCGCCATTCTGTGACCACCGCCGCCCAAGTCCTCGCATAGGTCGCTGACAGGAAAGTCATAGCGGCTGCGCATCGACACCTTGATGCAGTCGTCATCCTCGCGCAGAAATATGGAATACACCACGCCTCGGATTCGCAACGGCTCGTTCACCAGTCCCTCGGTATCGCCCTTCTGATAATCGAACCTGTCCAGGTCCTCTTTCGTCAGGTACACCACAGCGCCCCGGTACTTGGGGAATATCTCCATCCGCTCCGATATGGCGAAAGCGTTCAGCTTCATGGCCTGATATGTGGTGAGCTTTACGGCCTCCCACATTATCTGGGACTTATCGGCGCCTTTCTCCAGCAGCTTTATCATGACCTGATAGACTTCCGGATCACTGCAGTTTACCGTAAAGTTCTGAGTATCGGTAATCAGGCCGGTCAGCAGGCACTGGGCCGCATCCCTGGGCATATCAAGATACCAGCCTAAGTCGCATATCAGCCGGAACGCCAACTCGCACGTCGACGACATTTCGGGATACGAAATCTGCAGCGCGCCCTCTATCTGCGGCTTCTGATGATGGTCTATCAGCACCTTGGCGGCGGGGCTTTCACTCATGGCCGTTCCCAGATTGCCCAGGCGGCTCCATGCGTTGAAATCGCAGCACAGCACCAGGTCGGCCTCCGCCATCAGACGGTCGGCATATTCCTTGTGCTGCGTATAAATCACCGCATCCTTGGTCGACGGAAGGAATTCCAGTGACTTTGGCATACGGTCGGGCAATATCACATTCACGTCCTTGCCCATCGCCTTCAGCGTATGGTACCAGCCGAAGCTGCTGCCGACAGCATCTCCGTCGGGGCGTACATGACAGGTTATCAGTATATTATGACTGCCGTCAAGAAGTTGGCGCAACCTCTTGACCGTCTCGTTAGGTATCACTTTCGATAGTGCCATGTCCATTTTAAACCGCAAATATACAAATATTTCACGAATTATACGAGTAGTTTCCTATAAACTGTTAATTTTATTAATTATTTTTATAAGTTAGCCGGGATTCTTTTCGCATTCGCATTTCTCCCCTCCGTCGCATCCCGCCTTTCCAATTTCCTGCTTTCGCACACTTCCGACAGGGAACAGCCACAGCAATTACCCATCCGTTTGCGTCGCTTTTTGCTGAACAGATTCACCAGTATCCACACCACGATGCCTGCCAATATCAGAAGCACCACGATATATTGCCATAAATTGCTGTGCATGTTCTATTTCTTTTTTGCGCTTTTCTTTTGTTTGGTCTCTTTCTTGCCGTCCGTCGGCTGTTCGGCCACAATCCGACGGTTTGAATTGTCGCTCATCACGCTGCGCGTTATCTCATAGATCATCTGCTTCAGCTGGTCTATGAATTCGGCGGCGCTGTAGTTTCCGGCCTCTATGGCACGTAGCCTCCCCTCCCAGATGCCGGTCAGCTTGGCGCTTTTCAGCAGTTCCTCCCTTATTAGTCCTATCAGCTGGATGCCGGCTTCGGTGGCGCGCAGCGACTTACGTTCCTGACGGATATATCCGCGCTTGTAAAGGGTCTCTATGATGGCCGCACGGGTGGAAGGGCGCCCTATACCGTTGGCCTTCAGGGCCTCGCGCAATTCCTCGTCGTCCACGTTCGATCCTGCCGTCTCCATAGCCTTCAACAGCGTTCCCTCGGTGTAATACTTCGGGGGCTTGGACGTGCGTTTGGCCAGCTGCGGTTCGTGGGGTCCGCTTTCTCCTTTAACAAATTCAGGAAGAATTCGGTCGTCGTCGTCCTGCGATTGTTCGTTGGTATTCTTCTGATCCTTGGCGTAGACCTTGCGCCATCCCGGGTCGAGTATCACTTTTCCCGTGGTCTTGAATCCGGTTTTGCCGGCCTTTCCGGTCACCACGGTCTGCTCGAACGTGCAGTCAGGATAGAACGCGCTGATAAACCGCTGCGCTATCAGATGGAACACGCGCTTCTCGTCCAGCGTCTGGTCGGGAGGCAACGTCTGCCCGGTGGGTATGATGGCGTGGTGGTCGGTCACCTTGGAATTGTCGAACACCTTCTTGCTCTTGCGTATCTTTCCTCCCAATATCTCTGCCGTCAGTCCGGCGTACGGCTTCAGGCTCCGCATGATACCACCTATTTTGGGATACATGTCGTCGGTCAGATATGTTGTGTCGACACGCGGATAGGTGGTCAGTTTCTTCTCATAGAGGCTCTGGATGGTCTTGAGCGTGCTGTCGGCGCTCATGCTGTATTTCTTGTTGGCCTCTACCTGAAGGGATGTCAGATCGAACAGCTTGGGCGGCGCTTCCTTGCCTTTCTTCTTCTGTATATCCTCCACCACGAAGGGATGCTGCTTCACTTCCTCAAGCAATGCCTGCCCCTTGGCCTCCTCGTCGAATGCCTTGACCTGGGCAGAGAAAAGCACGTCGCGGTATTTGGTCTTGAGTTCCCAAGTGTCCTTGGGCACGAAGTTTTCTATCTCCTGCTGGCGCTGCACCACCAATGCCAGTGTAGGTGTCTGCACACGCCCCACGGAGAGTATCTGTCTGTCCTGACCGTACTTAAGCGAATACAGACGTGTGGCGTTGATGCCCAATATCCAGTCGCCTATCGCTCTGCAGATACCGGCGGTATAGAGCGAATCCAGCTCTTTGTGCTCGCGCAGGTTTCGGAATCCCTCGCGCACGGCATCATCTGTAAGCGAACTGACCCACAGTCGCTTGATAGGTTTGTTGCATTCCGCCTTCTGCATCACCCAGCGCTGTATCACCTCACCCTCCTGGCCGGCATCGCCGCAGTTCACTATCTCGTCACACTGTCCTATCAGGTTCTTTATAACGTTGAACTGCTGCTGTATGCCTGGATCGTCCATCACCTTGATGCCGAACTTGGGCGGTATCATCGGCAGCGGGCTCAGCGCCCATCGTTTCCAGCCCTCGGTATAGTCGCCCGGATCCTTCAGAGTGCATAAGTGGCCGAAAGTCCATGTCACGCAATATCCGTTGCCCTCCATGTACCCTCCGCGCGACGCCGTGGCGCCCAATATCCGCGCTATGTCACGGCCTACGCTCGGTTTCTCGGTTATGCACAGTATCATATATCCGGACTGTTATCGGTTCTCGTTCTTTGTCTTATACTCGTCCCACAGCGCATCCATCTCGGCAAGCGTCAGGTCGCTCACCTTCTTACCCTGCGCCTTGGCGCCGGCCTCGATGTAGTTGAACCGGTCGATGAACTTGCGGTTGGTATGCTCCAGCGCGTTCTCGGGCTTGACGCCGTAGAGCCTCGCTGCATTGATCACGGCAAACAACAGGTCACCGAACTCTGCTTCCAATCTCTTGGCGTCCTTGCCTTCAATCTCGGCCTCGACCTCGGACACTTCCTCCTTAACCTTTGCCCACACGTCCTCGCGCTTCTCCCAGTCGAAGCCTACATTGGCGGCCTTCTCCTGGATACGCTCTGCCTTGATCAAAGCGGGCAACGCCTTGGGCACACCGCCAAGTACGGTCTTGTTGCCGTCTTTCTCACTCTGTTTCAGCTTCTCCCAATTGCCAATCACAGCCTCGGCGGTATCGGCCTGCACGTTGCCGTATATGTGCGGGTGACGGTATATCAGCTTGTCAGTCAGCTTGGTGCACACGTCGGCAAAGTCGAAGGCTTCCTTCTCCTCGCCTATCTTGGAATAGAACACCACATGCAGCAGCACGTCGCCGAGTTCCTTGCAGATGTTGGCGTTGTCCTCTGCCATCAGCGCGTCGCACAGCTCGTAAGTCTCCTCTATGGTGTTGGGTCGCAGCGACTCGTTGGTCTGCTTGCGGTCCCACGGGCATTTCACCCTCAGTGTCTCCAGCACGTCCAGCACCTTGTCGAACGCCTGCAGTTTTTCTTCTCTTGTATGACTCATTATGCGGTCTTATTTACATTCTTACTTTCATGTCTGAACAGCTGCCAGGAGTTCAGGATGTTCTGCCAGGCTATGTAGGCGGCGGGTGCCACGGATGCCAGCGGCGTCATGTAGGCCATGGCCAGCCAGATAGCCAGGACCGTGTTTTTCTGCATCAGACTCTGCGCACAGCTTACGCGCAGGTCTTTGTCTACGGTCTCGCCGCGGCTCCGCATTCTCCTCATCATATATTCGCCTAACTTCCGGCCCACGACAAACTGCAGCAGGCATACGCCCAATGCACCGGCCACCATCCATATCAGTGACATCAGCTGACTCTCATCCCAGTGCAGTATCACAAAGCCGACGCAGTTGCCCACTATCAGTATCAACGCCACCACCCACATATAGAATGACAGCTGCTGCGACTTCTCAATCACCCGGTGCGCCTGCGGCCATATATACCGAAGCATAAAGGCACATACCATGGGCAGTATCAGCAACGGAAACACCTTGCACATTATCAGCCAGGTGGATTCCCAGAACCCGAATGCGGTATAATCTCCTACTAACGCTAATACCGCCGAACCTGCGAATGCTATGACTGTGTTGCAAATCAGCGAATACGTGGCCACATACGATATGCTGCCGCCCAGCATCGATGTGATGACCGGCGCGGCCGTGGCCGTGGGTATGAACACGCAGATGAACACGCCTTCGGCCACGGTGTGGCTGAACGGCAGGATAGCCAGATAGATGGCCGCCGCCAGACCGAGTTGTATCGTGAGTTCCAGCACTTGACTGCGGTGTGGCTTGAATTCCTTCGGCTTCAGGCGGCAGTAGGTAACGAACAGCATAGCAAAGATCAGATACGGTGACAGAAACGACAGATACCCGATCCATTTATAGAACAGAGCGCCGACTATGATGGCCACCGGCAACATCGAGCTCTTGATCTGCTGACGATGTATCGCTATCTTCATTGTATCTTGCCCTCAGTTACAGCCGCTCCAGCAGTTGGTTCAGTACGTGAAATGTCTTTTCAGGGGCCTCCGACCAGAAGTTCTGGTACTGCGACAGATTGTCGGCGGCTCCGGGGGTGTCGCTCACCACGCGGATAACCATGAACGGCACCTTGGCCCATGCACACGCCTGGGCTATCGAGGCGGACTCCATGTCGCACGCCTTGGCCTCGGGATAAACGGCCTTGATGGCGGCGATTTCCTCAGGTGTGGTGATGAATTTGTCGCCTGTGGCTATGATGCCGGTCTGTATCTGCTCGCCCTCGTCTTGCAGCGTCTTGATGATTTCCATTCCTTTCTCGTACGGACGGAACAGCAACGGGAAACCGTCTGCCTCGCCCGGCTGAGTACCTGGCCCGCACCAAACGTCATGGTAACCGGCACCGTCAACGGCCAGGACAGTCCCGACTTTCACCGAAGCGTCGGCACCGCCGGCCACGCCGCTGTTGATTACCAGTTCCGGCTTATATCTGTCTATCAGTTTGGAAGTCACAAGCGCGGAATTGACTTTGCCGATGCCGCATTTGGCCAGCAGTATGTCATGACCTTTTATTTCGCCGCGATTCACGGATATGCCCTCGCAATCCTCCGTGGCATATTCATTCATCAGATTCAGCAGCAACGATTTCTCCTTGTCCATTGCCGCCACTATCAGTATCCTCATCTTTATATTTCACTCTAATATTTACTGCAAAATTACTTCTTTTTACCGACATGACAAAGAAATGAGCAAATGTACCCCGCATAGACATTAAACGGCAGGCGAGCGGCATGGTCTCCGACCAAGCTATGACGCATCAGGTTCCCACCCCACGAAGGACGGTGTCAGCTATCGTTGACCCGCCCATCGTGGGGTTAATGAAAAACAACCTCTCCGAGGTAACCAGCTTGCCAGCATGACCTCCTGTTACTCGGAGAAGTTGTTTCTCATTAACACCGATAGACAGCACTGCGTATCAGCTTGTTACCTCGGAGAGGTTGTTTCTCATTAACCCCACGATGGGTGGAGGGGCGCATAGCGTCCTGACAGCCTTCGTGGGGTGGGAACCTGGTGCGTCACAGCTTGGTCGGAGACCATGCCGCTGTACTGTTAGTATGACGTTTTTGGCTATGTCGGATTTTATAGTTACTTTTGCCTTATGAGCAAAGTTAGAGCATTATATCATATTGTATTCGGCACACATAAACGTGTGCCATCCATCACTGACGAATTCCGCAAGGATCTCTATATGGTCATCCTTGGTATAATCAAAGATTACAAAGTACAGGGGCAGGTTAGTCGACTGATCCGCATCGGAGGCATTGAGAATCACGTGCATCTATTAATCGACCTTCATTCCATGATGGCATTGGCGCCGTTGGTGGGCGAGATAAAACGACGCAGCAGTTTATGGATGAAAGAACAACGCGACAGATACCCGCTTTTTGACGGTTGGAGTCGCGAGTATTACGCTGCAACGCTTGCAGAAAAAGATAGTGGGACCGTAATCGAATATATCAACAGCCAGCAGGAGCACCATCACGGAGCGGAAGATTATGAAGAAGAATTGAAACGGTTAGTTGAGGACGCCGGTCTTACGTGGCATCCCGATATGATAGTGGATTAGTTAGCTTAAGGCGAGCGGCATGGTCTCCGACCAAGCTGTGCCACGCCTGGTATACTCCCCACGAAGGCCGGTGCCAGCTGTCGCTGTCGCCGCCCATCGTGGGGTTAATGAGAAACAACCTCTCCGAGGTACCACTTGTCGCGGCACCGTCTATTGTGAGTTGATAGGTTATCGGCAACAGGCTTTCGAGCCTGTTGGTATGCGTGTTACTGAGCCGGGGTGAAATGTTGGAATTGGTAATTGATACCTACTAAATCTCCGGCTGCCGAAACATTGAATGTTATAAACAACCGTATATAGTATGCTTTTCCTTGATATGTATACGTTATGATATATCCTCCATTATTGACTAATGGTGGCGTTGTACCCCATCCTTCGGCTGGAACCGTCTTAATATCATTTAATTTTGACACAGTGCCAACGGAAATCATTTTAACATACGAATATTGGCCGTTATGATTTATTAGGTATAGTTTATCATTACCCCATTTAAAATGTGGCCCATCATAGACACCTGACAATAAAAGGACTCCATAATTCTCTGATGCTGAACCGCTGACAACATCCGTAGTGCTCGGTTTTCCCGGCTGGTCCGGCTCTTCATCATCTCCGCCTCCGCAGGACGCCAGGCTGAGGCTCAGTACCGTGGCAAGCATCAGCACGAAATACTTCAGATATTTCTCCATAATTCTTTCTCATGTCGCATCCATTCCTGATTTGACGTTAAGCTGTTATACGAAAAAAGCTCTAAGTTTGCAGCAGCAAAATAAGAGAGTGGAAAATTTATCTTAAAAAGGCCAAGAGAGGCGGATAAATTTTGACCGAGATCTTATGGAA